>CASDQM010000035.1 GCA_949282745.1 uncultured Sutterella sp.
GGCGAAGTTTTCGCAGGAGTTCATCTTCGGCATGTGGCAGGAAGCGCAGTCGTTGCGGCTGTGCGTACCGCCCTGGGCGAAGAATTCAGCGGCCGTGGTGTGGCAGTCCTGGCACTTCTTCTTGAGGTTCGGAACCGTGTACTGGGAAGCCCAGTCGTTGCTCGTCACTTCATGAGGATCGTGGCAGGTCGTGCAACGCATGCCCTTCTGATAGTGCTTCGTGTAGTGCGACTGCGAACCTTCGGTACCGCAAGCCGGGCAGAAGCTCTTGAAGTAGCTGTTGAACGGCGTCTTGAAGTTGGCCTTGGCGTCGTCCTGGTTGTAAACGAAGCGCTGGTGGCAACGTTCGCAGTTGGACGGCATGCCGGCACCGCGGGCACCGTAGAGGTGAGCACCGGCACCGTGGCATTCTTCGCAGGAAACGCCCTTGGCGATCGTGTGGGCACGAAGCTTCTTGGCGTCGCCGAGAGCGGCGAAGAGTTCTTCCTGGCTCTTGAAGTCAAACTTCCAGGTGTGGCAGATTTCGCAGTAGGACGAACCCGGCTGGAACATGGCCTGCGTGCGGTTCGAAGCGCCGTAGGAGTTGAAGCCCCAGACGTTCGAGGACTGCGCGCCGAAGTCTTCAAGCTTGACCGGGAAGGTCGGATCCCATTCGTGGATCTTCTTGGCGACTTCCGGCGTGATGTGCTGCGCCCAGTTGCGGGAGAACTGGTTGCCGCCGGCCACGATCTTACCCGTACCGTCGGAGAGCTTACCGCCTTCGACGTGGTAGGTACCGCGAACGAGCCACTTGTCGAGGAAGCCGTACTTCGTACGGGGGGTACCCATCACGAAGTAGACGTCGTCGGCGTCAATGCCTTCCGGCAGAACCGAGGCCTTGGAGCCGTAGAGGGGCTTCTTCATGTCGCCCGCAACCATCGGTTCAGTCAGTTCTTCAGGGAAGCGCACGATCTTGTTGTGACGCGAACGTTCCCAGCGTTCGTACTGAGCCGGGTGGCATTCGCCGCACTTCTTCGGACCCACGAACTTGTTCGGGAGGTCGAGGAAGGATTCGTACGGGATGCGGTAGGTGACCGAAGCCTTGCGGCCCGTGTCCTTGGCGTACTTGTCGCCACCGCCGAAATTCACCCATTCTTCGTTGCGGTCCGACATGGTGAACTTGCCGACGACGCGGCCGTCCTTCATGTAGTGCTTGAAAAGCGGGTGATTGGCTTTGAGGTAGTCCCAGAAGGCGGCGTCCTGCGCGACGTAGCCGTCGAGCGTGCGGGGCAGCACTTCTTCGGGTTTCTGCGTTTCAGCGGCGCTGACGGAGGCGACGAGCGCGGCGCTCATCGACGCCGCAAGGGCCAGCATTTTGCGAGATTGCATGATGATTCCTTTTCAGGTCTCAGTGGTCTGATCCGCACGGGAGAAGGGGTTCGCCCGTGCGGTCCGTCGGACGGCCGATCCGTTCTCCGTTCTCCCTCCGCCGGGGTCTGGCGAATGAAGGCGGTGGTTTTTGAACGTTTCGGACGTCCTCTTTTCCCGATTCCTCTTCTCGGAGCGTTCGAAAGAATTACTACGAAAGGAGGATTTTTGGAAAAGTCGGGGGAATCTTAACAACGCCTGAAAGCGCGCCGCCTCGTACCGCGGGAGGAGGCGGGAGGGGGAGGGAGTAGGAGACTAGAGAGAAACCCGAGCCGCTTCTCGGCCGGCGCGTCGTCCGAATACGAAAATCTCCGTAAGGGTTGTGCCGCCTAGGGCCGAAGCGCCGTGTACGCCGCCCGTCGTTTCGCCTGCGGCAAAGAGGTCGGGGAGGGGAAGACCGCGTTTGTCGAGGACGCGCCCCTCGGTGTCGATCGCAAGGCCGCCGAGTGTGACGAGGACGCCGAGACTCTCTTCTCCGTAATAAAAGGGCGGCTCCTCCACCGAAAGAAGTAGGGAGCGCTTGCCGAAGTCCCGGTCGATGCCTTCGCGCACGAAGGCGTTGTAGCGCGCAAGCGTATCGAGAAGGGTCGCAAGGGGGACGTCAAGCCCCTTGGCGAGCGCCTCGACGTTTTCGGCCACGCGCACGCGCCCTTCGAGAAGCTTCATTTCGGCCGAGTCTCCCTTGAAGCTCTGCGAGTCGGTAACGACCCAGAACTTCGCGTCGGGAAGTCGTTCGACGGCGTTGCGAAGCGTGCGCCAGTTGGCGTCCTCCGCAATGAAGCGGCGACCTTCGCGGTCGAGATAAAGGTCGCTCGCCCCGGCCCACTGGACCTTGCCGCCCATGTAGGGAATCGCGAGGACGTGTTCGAGTCCGACCGTGTCGGCCCCGACGGCTTCGGCGAGATCGAGTCCGTCGCCCGTGTCGACGGGGTCGGGGGTCGACAGGATGCGGGGATGACGGTGGGGATCCGTTCCGAGACAGCGTGCGAGACGCTCGGCGTTCGACGCAAAGCCTCCCGTCGCGAGCACGACCGCCTTGGCGCGGACCGTGAGCGGGCCTGCGGGACCTTGCGCCTCGACGCCCGCGACGCGGCCGTCTTTCAGAAGAAGGCGCTCGGCGCGCGTTTCAAAAAGGATGCGGAAGCGTTCGCCTTTGCGCTCGAGCGCGTCGAGGAGGGCGCGCACGTACTCGTAGCCGCTTCGCATGGGGTAGGGCGAGAAGTTTCGGGGGAAGCGCCCGCCGCAGAAAGCCACGGGCGGCCGCCAGTGCAGACCGAGGGTCTCGAAGAGGTCGAGGACGGACTCGGAATCCCGCGCGAGCGTTTCGACGAGTCGGGGATCGGCCGCGTAGTCGCCTTCTTCGAGCATGTCCCGCATCATGGCCTCGACCGAATCCGTGACGCCCGGTTTCTGACGCTTTGGCGATACGGCCGAGAGAAAGCCCGAGGAATAGGCCGTGCGGCCGCCCGCCATGGGGGCCTTCTCCAACACCAAAACCTTTCCCGCGCCCGCTTCGAGTGCTCCGTAAGCCGCCATGAGGCCCGCGCCCCCCGAGCCCACGACCGCGACGTCGACGCTCGGTTCGGCGGTCTTTGCGAGTGCGGGAAAGGAGAGGGTCGGGAGCCCCAGGCCCCCGAGGAGAAGCGTTCTGCGCTTCACGAATGACTCCGGGCAAGAAGGATGAGCTTCGTCATGTCGACGGCCGTCTTGACGCCGAGCTTGGCGAAGACGTTCGCGCGGTGGGTCTTGACGGTCGTCACCGAAATGCCGAGGCGGTCGGCGATCGTCTTGTTGAGAAGACTCTCGGAAATGAGTTCGGCCACTTCCTTTTCGCGCTCCGTGAGCGTCGCATAGCGCGCCTTGGCGTCGGAGACGGCATCGTCCTCGCCGCGCGAGAGCAGGATCTTCGACATGGTCTGCACGATCGCTTCGCGAAGGCGCTGCGGCGACACGGGCTTTTCGAGGAAGGTCACGGCGCCGCGGGACATGGCGTTCACGGCCATGGCGATTGTGCCGTGGCCCGAGAGAAAGAGAATCGGCAGGTCGATCTTGCGCGCAAGGAGATGCTGCTGCAGCTCGTGCCCCTTCATCCCCGGCATGGCTTCGTCGAGAACGAGACAGCCCGGGGCCGTGAGGTCGTCGGAAGCGAGAAAGGCTTCGGCGCTCTCGTAGGCGCGCACCTGCCAGCCGAGCGTTGCGAGATAGGCGCGGAGACTCTCGAGGAGATCTCGATCGTCGTCCACGAGACGGATGACGGGAAGACTCATGATGGTTTCCTCCGGTTGGTGATGGGGGCGGACGTGAGCGGAACGTCGACGCGGACTTCAAGCCCGCCCTCGGGACGGCGCTCAAAACGCAGTTCGCAGCCGTGACGGTCGGCGATGAGATGCACGATCGAAAGACCGATCCCGAGACCGCCGCTTGCGGAAGCCAGGCCCGGGGAGCCCTCCCGCAGGAGGCGGAAGGTTTCTTCCGGAATCGGCAGACCGTCGTTGACGATCCGGACGTGCGCGAAGCCTTCGTCTCGGCTCACGTCAAGAAGAATGGCGTTGTAGTCGGACGCCTTGAGCGAAGCGTTCGAGGCGTTGCGGATGAGATTGAGAAAGAGAAGCTGCAGTTCGAGCTCGACCCCGTGCACGGGAAGGGGGCCGTCGATTCCCGTCATTTCCACGGGGACGGCGTCGGGCGTGTCGTGCAGATGCACCTGCACGGCCGAGTCGAGCGTTTTCCGAAGGTCGAAGTTTGTTTCGGGGGCACGCTCTCGTCGCGCGTAGCCGCGGACGCGGTCGACGATCCCGGTGATTCGTTCGGCCGCGTGCGCGATGTCTTCGACCGCGTCGCCGCTCGTTTCGTCATCGTTCAGGGCTTCGTTGAGACGGATCTTGAGCGTGTTGCAGTGGTTGATGATCGTGCCCAAGGGTTGCTTCAACTCATGCGCGATCATGCTCGAGAGGTGCGAGACCATCCCGCGGCTCTGCATGGCGGCGAGCCGCTCGCGCGTGTCGCGCGCGACGCCTTCGGCGTAGGCCTTTTCTTCGAGGGCGCGCTCGAGCGCCGCCGACTTGCGGCGGATCGCCATCGTCATGCGCAGTTCGTTCAGAAGAATGAGGAGGAGCACGACGAGCGCGATGAAGACGTATGTCGTGTGCCGCTCGACGAAGCCGCGAAGCGTCCAGTGGCGAAGCACTTCGTAGGGCCCGAGTTCGAGCTTTTGAAAGAGCGTGAAGATTTCCGCGTGGTCGCCCGAGACCGCCCATTCGAAGCCGTCCTGCGCAGGCATTGCAAGAAGCGCCGCGGTCGCGGCCTTCGCGACCGATTCGTTCGTTTTCGGGGTGGACGCGACGACGACGTCGGGGTAGAGCGGCGTCGAAACGAGACAGGGAAATCCCTCCACCTTCACCGGAGCGACCACCTTGAGCGCGCCCTTTGGGAAAAATCCCGAGCGCTCGAGCGCTTCGAGGCGGCAGGCGGGGAGAAGCGCCGCGTCGGTCGCGCCCGTCAGAACCGAACGCAGGGCGTCGGGAACGGCGTATTGAAGAAAGCGCGTTTCGCCGAAAAAGCTGCGCTCGTCGAAGCCCTCGTCGTGAAGCCGACCCTGAAAGGCGAGCCAGCCGCCGAGACTGCTCGGAAAGGAGGCGGCGACGGAACGTCCCTTGAGCGAAGCGATGTCGGTGAGATCCGCACGGTCGGCGCGCACGACGAGGGTCGAACCCACGCCGTTGAGAAAGCCGCTCTCCGTCTTTTGGACGCGCGTTACGAGCCGTCGAAAGCCCGTGAGTTCGACGCTTTGCACGAGAAATTCCGCGGGCGCGACGAGAAAGTCGTAGTCGCGCATGAGGTGGGTGCGGTCGGGGCCGATGCGGGGAAGGTCCGTCACCGTGACGGTGCGGGGAGCGAGGGCGGTGCGGAGGTTTTCGATCGTCGCGTCGACGAAGTCGCGGCGTTCGGCCGGACCGAAATGATTGATGACGCCGATGCGCACGGTCTCCTCGGCGCGTGCGCCGATGACGAGTCCGAAGAGAAGGAAGAGGAGGAGAAGCGCGCGGCGCATGTCGGTCGATAAGAGTGGGCGTCGCTGAATTGTATAGGAAAACGGGCGCGGAACCCCATCCTGCCTTGAGAGGAGGGAAGGCCGCGCCCGCCTAGGCGTCCATGGACTTTGAGGACTCAGTCCTTAAGCGAATGAATCGGCGTGAAGGTGCCGTCGGGATTCGGACGGAAGACGTAGTGTTCCTTCAGATAAATGATGTCCTTGCGGTCGACGCTTTCGAGTTCGGCGAGGATGGCCGCGCGCGCGACGACCTTGGCGCCCGCTTCGACGGCGAGGTTTTCAATCGCCTGGAGCGATTCGCCCGTGGCGATCACGTCGTCGATGATGGCGACGCGCTTGCCGCGGATCTTGTCGGCTTCGACGCCGTCGAGATAAAGCGTCTGCTCCTTCTGGGTCGTGATCGAGCGAAGCGTGTGCGAGACGACGTTCTGCATGTAGGGCTTGCAGCTCTTGCGGGCGACGACGAATTCCTTCATGCCCATGATGCGGCTCATTTCATAGGTAAGGCAGATGCCCTTGGCCTCGGCCGTCATCAGAACGTCCACTTCGGGAAGGCGCTTGACGAGTTCGGGCGCGACGCGCTGCACGAGTTCGGTGTCGGAGAGGCACACGAAGCTCGCGAGGGCGAGGTTGTCCGCGACCTTCACATAGGGGAGTTTGCGCTTCAAGCCGAGAATTTCAAAGTCGAAGTATTTCACGGGGATCATCCTGATGAGGAAAGAACGGCCCGAAAGGCCGTCGGAGGAGGGAGGGAATGCGACAGTCTAGCGGATGCGGACCGCTCGCGTGAGCTTCTTTTCCGCGCAGGCCGTCTTTTTTGACTTGGATCGAAAATCCGTGAAATTCTTTCCGAGGGTCACGACGCGGCGGAGTGTGCCGAAAACACGGGGTCGTTACAATGACGGAGCATCTCCCCCCAGAATCCGAGGAAATTCGACTCGTTCACGCCGCGTGTTCGAGTCTTTTTTGCTCAAAGGACAAACAGATCGTGGAAAACGACAACGTCAAATCCTGGAAACTGACCCTCGCCATCATGACGGCGAGCGCGCTCCTGATGTCGGCGAGCTATACGATGCTCATCCCCTTCCTGCCGATGTACCTCATTCAGGAGCTCAACGTCGCGCAGGATGACGTGAATCTGTGGAGCGGCGTCATCTTTTCGATTTCGTTTGCGATTTCCGGAATCATGGCGCCGATCTGGGGGGCGATGGCCGACAAGAAGAGCCGAAAGCTCATGGCCGTGCGCGCGGCGGTGTGTCTGGCGATCGCTTATGTTTTGGGCGGCATGGTGCAGGACGCCTGGCAGCTCTTCTGGGTGCGCGTTTTCCAGGGCTTCGCCTCGGGTCTGTGGCCCGCCTGCCTCGCGATTCTGACGGTGAGCGTGCCGCGAGTGAAGCTCGGCTTCTGTCTGGGACTCATGCAGGGCGCCTCCACGGCGGGCGGCGTGCTCGGGCCGCTTCTGGGGGGCGTTCTCGCCGAAGCCTTCGGCATGCGCGCGGCCTTTTATCTCGGGGGCGTGGGGCTCTTCATCATCACGCTTCTCATCGTCTTCTACATCAAGGAACCGCCGAGAAAGAAGGTCGAAAAGGTCGAGTCGAACCGTCCGAAGACGAATCTTCTCAAGGTGCCCGTCGTGCAGCGCATGCTCTTGTGCGCGGGCGTCGTGCAGCTCACCATTCTTCTGCAGCAGCCGATCATGCCGCTCTACGTGGGTGAACTCCAGGGAAGCATGGACCGCATCGTGCTTGTCACGGGGATGCTCTTTTCCGTGGTCGGCATTTCGGGGATCATCGCCGCGCCCGTCTGGGGCGTCGTGGGGCAGAAGTGGGGCTTCCGACCGGCCCTTTACCTCGCGCTTCTCGGCTCCGGCGTCTTCGGGATGATTCAGGCGATTCCGACGACCCTCATTCCGTTCGGCGTGTGGCGCTTCATCGGCGGCCTCGCTTTCGCTGGGATCTTCCCCGCCATCAACGCTGTGCTCTCGCAGTCGTCCGCTCCGGAAGACCGCGGCCGCATTTTCGGTCTTTCCTACGCAGCGCAGCAGATCGGCAGCGTCCTCGGCCCGATCGCGGGCGGCGCCATGGCGATGTACCTGCCGCTCAAGGCCGTGATCTTCACGGGCGGCTTCGTTCTCATTCCGCTCGTGGTCTTCCTCTACCTCATGCGTCCGAAGGTCGAACCCAACACGAAGGGCGATCCGGCCAATCTGCACTGAGAATCCTCACGCCAAAAAGACGATCGGCGGGCTTCGGCCCGCCGATTCATTTGGGAGGCTCAGTCGCGTCTCTCCAGATTCCAGTCGAAGAGAATGCCGGTGCGCCGGTCGGCTTCGAATTCCGCCTTGAAGCCCTCGTGCCGAAGGACGCCCTCCCAGCGGCTTCCCTCCCGACGAAGTCGAACGTCTTCCGGTCGGGCGCCCGGGACGCGGCGCGCGGCTTCTCTTCTCGCCGCGCCTTCGGGGTCCGCCGCGGGCCGTTGCCTTCTCACCCATTCCTCGCGCAGTTCGATGTCGGCGTCGACGACGCGTCCGTCCCGCCGTGCAACGGCGACGTCGAAATCTCCGAAGACCGTTTCGAATTCCACCTTGTAGACGGGAACGCCGCTCTCTTCGCCCCGCTCGATCTTGAGGTTTCGCACGTCGCGGCGGCTTACGTCCGCATGCTCGAGCGCGAGGGCGAGCGCCTCTTCGCGACCGATTCCGGGAGCGGCCGCGAAAAGCAGGGGAGCTTTCAGAAGGGCGGGGAGGGCGAAGAGGCTTTTGACGAAGGCTCGGCGATCGGGCATGAGGCGCTCCTTTTTGACAAAAAGATGACGGGAAGATGACGAAACCATGTCCGAAACATCCCTTTTCACGGTAGACAAAGGGAGCCCTTTCGTTAAGTGTCGCGAAAAGCGCGGAAATGTGCCGAAAACCATGTTTTTGACGGGGAGGGAATGTCAAAAAACTTTCATGAAAGGGGGAACTTTCGGATACAATTTGCGGCAACTACAACGA
>CASDQM010000036.1 GCA_949282745.1 uncultured Sutterella sp.
CGTTCACGGAGCGGATGGACTTCGTCATGATGAGGTACTTGCCGTTGACGACGTAGGCCGGGATGCCCTGGATCTTGCCCACGTCGTAGCTCGCCTTCCAGGAGTCGGCGAGGGCCTGCACGTCGGCGTTCTTGCGGTTCTTCGCGAATTCGTCGGCGGAGATGCCGGCGGCGTCAAGACCGGTCTTCAAGAAGGCCTCTTCGCCGGCCGTCCAGCGTTCGCCCTTCTTGTGATAGGCCTTGTAGACGGCGTCCTTGGCCTTCTTGAAAAGCGACTTCGGGTCTTCAAGATTCGTGACGCCCGCGGCCTTGTCCTTCACGAGGCAGTAGGCGAAGAGTTCGGAGCCGGCGCGGCCGTACTTGCCCTTCGTTTCGAGGTGGAACATGTCGAACTTGAGGCCCGTGGCCTTTTCCATCATCGGAACCATCTTCGGGTCGACGCCCGCGTCGTACTTGAAGCAGAAGGGGCAGTCGTAGGACCAGACCTTGACGAGCTTCCCTTCGCCGCCGGGAAGCGGCGCGGAGAGCGCGACGTAGTCGGTGCCTTCGGCAAAGGCGAAGGCGGACGGGATGGCGGCGGCGCAGGCAAGCGCGGCGGCGGCCTGAATCAGAGTGCGGCGGAACATGGTGTAACTCCTTGCGTGACGGATGGAGGACGACCGCTTTCAGGGAGAAGACGCGGCCGCGCTCCGAAGAACGATCGATCCCGAAGGATCTCTTCATTGGAAGGAAGTATAGGCCCGGAAAATCCGTTTGTAACGCTCAAACCCTTGTGCCGCTTGCGTTTTAAGGGAATGTCTCCGTGAGCTCCTCAAAAATGAAAGGGGAGTTTTCTCTTTTCGCGTGAAATGAGGGGTAACCCCTAAATTTCTCTTCGGGAAGCGAGAAAGACATTTGAGGCGTGGAGGGCGGGCGGACGGTTGCGGAAGGACGCGGGCGCGGGAGCGGTCGTCGGAGGGCGGGAAGAACGGGGACGGACATGCGCGGCGGCGAGTCGAACGGTCTCAAGCGGGTGCCTCAAGGAGGCGTTGTCGGGAAGGTGACGCCACGACAAAAGCCACGGCACAAGTTTGGCGGTTGTAACGGCGAAAAATATATATTTTCCGCCGTTATACCGGCGAAAAGTATGTTGAACGAGATCGGCGCATTCGCTCGAACAAGACGGCGTCGTGCCGCGATGTCTTGCTTGCGTGATCGATGAGGAGAATTTTCTCGGGGAGCGACGACATGGCTTTGGCCTTCGGAAGAACCCGAAGGGAACTGAGAGCGAAGCTGCTCTCAAGGAGGGGGCGCTCTTCTTCGCAAACACGATCGAAGAGCCAACGGGCAAGATGGGCGGTCCTGCGGACGACGCTGGGAAGGGGGCGGGACGACGAGATGCAAAGCCGCTCCGTTACGGAAGTCTGATTTCGAAGCCGTTGTGCGGAACTACTTGGGTAGCGGGTTGATGACCGTGTCGGAAGTTCTCGTCATCGTCTTTCCAGAACTCTGACGACACCACATGTCGCAAGTGGCTGTGATTTTTGAAAAATACACTCCCGCAGTTGATATGGTTGTCCATAAGCGGGCGTATTTCGCTAGAATGGGTGAATCTTCGTTCGAAATTGGCTATGCCCGCGGTTCCCGTAAGGCCGCTATGGGCAGAGGTCCCGAAGTCTCCAGCTCGGGGGGCGGAGGGTGGCAAAAGTTCGGCCTCAAGGGAGTCGCATTCCATTGAGGCCGATACAACTAGGAGCGGAGAGATGCCAATCTACTCTTATCTCTTGACGCGCACGTTGTCCGTCACTCTTGACCTTGATGTCAAGCTCTGTGGTCATGTTTCGCTAGGCACAGAATAGCTTGGCTTCGCGGCAGTTCTCGTTTATACGATTCTGACGCGCAAATAAAGCACCGCGCCGGTGGCCCCGTGTCCGCCGGCGTTTTTCTTCGCCGCTTGGTTGTCGAAACCGGTCGGCAACCGTTCTTTTTCCCGCGACAGTCGCGTCAGCGGCGGCCCCGACCCGGTCTCGTCTGCCCCGCCGCCTCGCGGATCGGCCTCATGACGTATTCGAGATCGTCTTCAGGGAGAATTTCCTTGAAACGCTCTTCGATTGTTTCCATCACGGCCGCCCTTTCTTTCTTCGGAGTCGCCTCGAGGGTTCCGATGCCGACACCTCTGAGCAAAGTCCAGAGGCTCTCCGTCGGGTCGGGATGCCAGTCGAAGACGGTTTGCTCCCGCACGGCTTTGTCGGTCTCCACGGCCAACTGTACGAGCGCTCCGAACGGCATCTTACGAGCGGCTTCTTGGAGGAGATCTTTCATTTCGCTCACGTAACTGCTTTCGTTCGTGAGCGAGAGACGATCCCAGTAGGGCGTAAATTCGTCGCCCTCAATGGAGCTCGAGAGCTCGTCGATGACGCGGTCGAGCGAAGCGCGCAGGCTCTTGAGATAGGCGTTCTCCTTTTCGTCGGGGCGGTATTTGCACTTCTCTCGAATGAGTTCCCGCGCCTTTTCGGGGTTTTTGTGCAGAAAATCGAGGAGTCTTTTCTTCGCCTCTTCGGCGGAAAGGTCGGCGACGACGGATTCGAGCGTTTCGGGTGTGGCGGGCGTGACCGGCATGGTGAATCTCGAGAAGGATGACGTCGATCATAGTACGGGAACTCGGCCGTTGCCGCGGACTTTCTCCGACACCCGCCCCGACCGCCGGAAAAAGACCTCACCGGCACACCCTGAACGGGCGCAGCAACGGTCGGGACGGGGCGGAGAAAGGGAAAAGCGAAGGGGACCGTTTCTCGAACGGCGTCTCCCTTCGCTTCATTGCCGCTTAGGCCTTTATGACCGTGTCGGCCGCGACCCAGCCGAGCACCACCGCGGAGATGAAGGCCGTGGCGGAGAGGTAGGTGCGTCCGTGGAAGCCCCCGGCCACTTCACCCGAAGCGTAGAGCCCCGGAATGACGTTTCCGAAGACGTCCACCACCTGCATCTTGCCGTCGATCTTGACGCCGCAGTAGGTGGCGAGAAGCACCGCCGTGGAGGGAAGAACGTAGAAGGGAGGATTCTTGATTTCCCGGAGCGCTCCGAGGTTCCCCGAGAGGAACTTGCGCCCGAACTCGGTGTCGTAGCCCTTTTCGCGCACGTCGCGGTTGTAGCGCTCGACCGTTTCCTTCACGACCTTCGGGTCGAGCCCGGCCTTTTGGGCGGCTTCCTCGATCGTGTCGCCCTTGAAGACGAGACCGCGTTCTTCGGATTCTAGGACGGAACCGTTGTTGCGGGCGGTCTTGAGCGAAATCTTGCGGGTGGGCTCGTCGTAGACGCAGTAGCCGATCCCGCCTTCCTGTTCGAGCACGTGGTCGCCCACGTCCTTCTTCGGAATCGATTCGTCGACGAAGCGCTTGCCCGCCTTGTTGACGACGATCCCGCCCTCCCAGTAGGTGTAGTGGGAGTCGTTGATCGAATGCGGATCCGTGTTGAAGGCAAACGTCGCCTTGATGTAGGGCATGTCGACCACGTCCGCCCCGTAGGCGAGCGCCATCTTGAGGCCGTCCCCGTCGCAGCCCTTGCCGCAGATCGTGAGGGTCTTCGCCATGCGGGGAACGTACTTCGAAAGCAGATCCTTGTTGCGCGCGAACCCGCCCGAAGCGAGAATCACGCCCTTCTTTGCGCCGAAGGAGACGGTCTTGCCGTCCTTTTCGGCGAAGACCCCGACGATCCGCTTCGTCTTTTCGTCGTAGGCGAGACGCTTGGCGGGGGTCGAGACGAGGAGTTTTGCGCCGTGCTTCTTGGCGTGGTCGAGGCAGGCCTTGAGAACGCTGTTGGGCTCGATTTCGACGCCGCGGTTTGCGCTCACGCTCGCAAAGAGAAGGTCTGACTGCAGTTTCCCGCCCAAGCCCATGAACCACTCGTAGACGGGAAGGTGGTTGTCGACGAAGGCGTGCACGACGTCTCGGTTGTTGAGACCGCCGCCCGTTTCAATGATGTCCTTGAAGAGGAGTTCGTTCGAGTCCTTTTCGCCCGCCTTCTTCTGAAGGTCGGTGCCCACGACGAGCGAGCCGCCCCCGCAGATGGCGGAGGAGCCGCCCGGGAAGGCCATCTTTTCAAGAATGAGGACCTTGAGGCCCTTTTCGGCCGCGTGCGCGGCCGCGGCGAGGCCCGATCCGCCCGCACCCACGACGATCACGTCGTAGGTTTCATTGAACTTTTCGGGACGGTCCGTCGGGAGCGCCATGGCGGACGAGGCGGCGAGCGCGGCGGAACCCGCGAGCGCGGACTTCAGAAAGTTGCGGCGATTGGTCATGTGTTTCTCCTTTGGAGGTTTCGGCGCTTCTCCATGGGTTCGAAAACGTCCCTCCGGGCCCGCGGGTGAGGCGGGCCCGGAGGGGATGCACCCGTTTCAGGGAAAAGCGTCCGAGGAAAACGGGTGAGTTGTCGGTCGCTCTGTCGTCAGGCCTTGAGAATCGTGCCCGCGGCGATGTAGCCGAAGATGAGGGCTTTGCCGAAGGCGGTGGAGCCGAGGTAGCTGCGTCCGTGGAAGGAACCCGTTACTTCGCCCGCGGCGTAGAGGCCCGGAATCACGTCGCCGAAGACGTCGGTGACTTCCGCCTTGCCGTTGATCTTCACGCCGCAGTAGGTCGAAATCAGCACGGCCGTGGCGGGGAAGATGTAAAACGGCGGTTTTTCGATCGGGCGGATCTTGCCGGAGATGTCGACCAAGTGTTTGCGTCCGAAGTCGCGGTCGACGCCCGTCGTCTTCGCGTCTTCGTTGTAGCGGTCCACCGTTTCGCGCACGACCTTCGGGTCGAGCCCGGCCTTCTTCGCGACCTCTTCGATCGTGTCGCCCTTCAGGACGAGTCCCTTCTTTTCGGAGTAGGTGACGCTTCCGCCCGCCTCGTCCATGCCGATCGCGTCCGAGCGGATCGCGTCGTCGTAGAGGTTGAAGGCGACGGCGTCGGGCTGATCGAGCACGTAGTCGCCGATGTCCTTCTTCGAGATCTCTTCGTTGCAGAAGCGCTTGCCTTCCTTGTTGAGGACGATCGCACCGTCGCGGAAGACCCAGCAGGCGTCCTTGATGCTCGTGGCCTTCAAGTTGAAGGCGAAGGTTGCTTTGATGTAGGGCATGTCCGCGACGTCCGCCCCGTAGGCCAAGGCCATCTTGAGACCGTCCCCGTCGCAGCCCATGGCGCAGATCGTGCTCGCGTTCTTCATGCGCGGCACGTATTTTTCGAGAAGCGCCTTGTTGCGCGCAAAGCCGCCCGTCGCGATCACGACGCCCTCCTTCGCTTCGACGTTTTTGACGCCCGCCTTGGAGGAGAGCTGCACGCCGCAGATGCGCTTCGCCTTCCCGTCGTAGAGGAGCTTTTCGCCCTTCGTGCCGGTGCGAAGATCAACGCCCAGTTTCTTCGCGAGCTGCGTCCACGCGTCGATGCTCTTTTGCGTGTTGACGCTCAAGTTTCTCGGAACCGACCCCGACTGCGAGAGGCGTTCGGTATTCAAAACCATGCCGTGCTTCATCGCCCAGACGTAGTAGTCGGGCGAGGCTTCGGCGTAGGCGCGCACGACGTCCTTGTCGCAGAGCTGTCCGCCCGTGCGCATGATATCTTCATAAAGCGTCTCGACCGAATCCTTGATTCCAGCCTTCTTCTGAAGGTCGGTTTCGGTGACGGCGACCCCGCCGCCGCAGATCAAGGAACTCCCGCCGCAGAAGGCGAGTTTTTCGGCAAGAAGCACTTTCTTGCCGCCTTCGGCGAGGCGGATGGCGGCTGTGAGGCCCGCGCCGCCCGCACCGAGGACGACGACGTCGAAGCTTTCGTCAAATTTTTCGGGCTTTTCCGTCGGCATCGCCGAAACGGAACGCGTGAGGCCCGCGCCCGCAAGAAGGGCGCCCGCGGACTGCAAAAAGGCGCGGCGATTGGTGGTCATGGTCTTCTCCTTTGTCGGAAATCCCCTCGGGAAAGGGAATCTTTCCCGCGTCGGGTTCCTTCCGATGGTCACCATTCTGCGCCCCCTCTAGACTTAAAGCCATCCGAGAGTTTCGCAACACACTTTCGGAATTTCCGAAAGAAGGAACCATGCTGCACTTCGACCTCAAAGATTTGCGCGTCTTCTCCGCCGTGGCACTCACGGGGAGCATCACGAAGGCGTCCGAATACATCCATTTGTCGCCGAGCGCGACGAGCGACCGTCTCTCCGACCTCGAAAACCGGGCGGGGACGAGGCTTTTTCGCCGGAGTTCCCGAGGGCTTCGCCTCAATCCCGCGGGAGAAGTCTTCGCCGAGTCCGCCAAGCGAATCCTCTTTGAGGCGGAGGCGCTTGAGACGAGGCTTGCGCCCTTCGCGCACGGCGAGGAAAAGCGCATTACGGTGTGCTGCAACTACAACGCGGGCGTCACCTTCCTGCCTCGGCGTCTCGGGCGGTTTCTCTCGCATTTCGAAGACGTGCAGGTGGAGGTCGTGCAGCGCTCAAGTCCCGAAATCGTGCGGCACGTCGCGGCGGGGGAGGCGGACGTGGGCGTCACGGCCTTCTCGGGCATGCATCCGCTTCTTGAGTTCACGCCCTTTGCAGTGGATTGGCTCGTCGCGGTGGTGCCGCCGGAACACCCGCTGGCGCAAAAGGGGGAGATCGCCTTTTCCGAACTCTTTCCCTACAACTACATCGCCGTGGGACCGTACTCGCCCATGCAGGAGTTTCTCTACGAGCGGGCCCTGGAAGAAGGAAAGCGCATTCGCCCGAAGATCACGGCGTCGAGCCACGACGCCGTCATTTCGCTCGTCGAAGAAGGGGCGGGCGTGAGCGTGCTGCCGAGCGGCGTTGTGACGAAGCAGCGAAACGTCGTGGAACTCAAACTCAAGGAATCCTGGTCCCTGAGAAGGCTTCGGCTTTGCCGCCTCAAGGACCGCAGCGCGAACGCCGAGGAGCGAAACGCGCTCGTAGACCGGTTCGTGGCGGCGTTGTTGGACGACTCGGGGGAGGAACAGGGGAACGAGGAGGAGCCGGGGGTCGGCATGAAGTGACGGTGTGAGTTCGGGACGTGTCCGGGACGGTTGCGGGTGACGGGGACGACGGGGCGGTCGTGAGGTGGGACGAAAGGCGCGGAGGAAAAAGGTAAAAGACGAGAATCGAGAGGATTGGAGAAGAAAGAAAGGAACGGGTCCCGAGAAGAAGGGCGGAAGGTTGCGGGCGGTGAACGGCGCTTTTGTGGAAGTCGGTAAAGAAAAAAATCCCCGGACTCCGAAGAGATCCGGGGCGAAGAGGATCCTTGCACATCGTTAGATGCGCAATGATCATGGGTCTGTTCCGGCTTTTTCGAAAGAAAATGCCCGAACTGCAGGAAGGACGAATTTTAGCAGCAGAAAAAGAATTTGTGGGGAGGTTTGGATAAAAATTTTTCGATTTAGGTCAGGGAGAAGGGTGGTAGAGGATCGGGCAAAGAAGTGCGGCAACAAGTCGGTGGAGATCCGAGACGGCGGGCGGGTCAGTTTGTGTGTCGTTTGACGGGGCAGGTTTCGTGTCGTTTCGCGGCGGCCGTTGCTGGATCGGCGGAGGAAACCGCCGGCGGCCGTTCGCCCGGGGCGTCCAGCGGTCGGAGGAGGAAGTCGGCGAAAAGACGGCTTAGGGGAAAGGTCGTCAAGAGTGCTTTGCCAGAGACAAAATGAGACGGACTGGCGGGTTAACCCGTACTTAAGATTCGCATAAGAAATGGTCTGTAGAGTTGCTCCTGCCTGTGACTGAACCTCTACAACGGCATCGCGTGTCCGGGAACTGTAACGCGTTGCCGTCAGGCTGAAGCGCCTCCAGATCAATGTGTCTGGGGGCGCTTCTTTTTTCGGTGCGCTGAGAGCCGAGAGATGGCGGGCGTGTCGGAGACGTCGGCGGTGTTCGTATTGGACAACGGAGTTGAGTTCATTCGTCCATGAAGAGGGCTTGTTCGCTTCCTCGTACCGAGACGACATCGTTAGGTTGAGTAGGATAAAGAGAGCCGAGGGTGAGGGCGGTCAGGGCTGTACTCGATACAATTCGTACACAAGTGATCGTATGGCGGAGCCCAAAAGTGGTTCGCCTCGGTTGTATGAGAAGCAATTCAAGTTCTCGTGGCAACGGCCCCCTCGTGTACAATGCTCGAATAAATTATGTTTTAGGACAACGGGCTTTTTCTTGCTGTCGTTTTACTTATAGATGTTTTGAAAGTCAGTGAACGGCTAAGGATTTATTTTCCACGCCTGGAAGATATTGAATATTAATTCCAATGGTTCAAGGTTTTGATAAAAAATTTGTCAAGGAAACATCTTGTGCCGGTTGAGAGTCGAATTATGTCCGAATTGAAGCCAGAAGAACGAGCTAGACAGTGGATTGACCAGAAACTAAGCGAAGCTGGTTGGACAGTCATTGATCGTGATGGATTTTCTCCTGAGATGACGGCCGTCGCTATTCGCGAGGCGGCCATGCAGGATAAGCTGGAAGCGGACTATCTTCTTCTCATTGACGGGAAAGCCGCTGGGGTGTTGGAAGCCAAACGTGAGGAGGTCTCGCTCAGTAATCCACACCTGATCGCTCAGGCGGAAAAGTACACTGAAAAGGTGCAATCCTGGTACCCGACATGGGAACTTCCCTTGCCGTTGGTTTATCTATCAAATGGAAGGGAAATTGCTTTCAAGGATCGTCGAGATCCCGAAGCCAAGTACACTCTCATCAATAAGTTTCCTCGCCCGTGGGATTTGGCAAAAAGACTAAATTTGAGTGAGTTTGCTGGTCTGCCAAGATTGTCACCGGATGGGTTGCGTCATTGCCAGTATGAAGCGCTCAAAAATTTGGAATTGTCGTTTAGAGCCGGGAAAAGAAGAGCGTTGATGATTCTTGCCACGGGGGCTGGAAAAACGTTTACTGCCTGCATGATGATTTACCGCATGCTGGCCTACACGAAAATGAAGCGCGTGCTCTTCCTCGTTGACCGAAACAATCTCGGGGTGGCAGCTAAAACCGAGTTGCAAACCTTCAAACTTACGGAAGGGAAAAAGCCGCTTTCAGAAATTTTCGGAGTTGAACAACTTTCTAATCGTCGGATTGACCCGCGGACACGTGTGGTTGTCGGGACCATTCAGCGCTTGTATTCTCAACTGACCGGTCAACCGGAAGACATTTCAGAAGAGCAGGAAGACAGTCTCTCAGTCGCTGCTGGTGACGAAGTGATGGAATTGCCGGAAAATCCTGCTTTGCCGCCGGACTTCTTTGACCTCATCATCATTGACGAATGCCATCGTTCCATCTACAGCAATTGGCAGAAGGTCCTGACGTACTTTAAGACTGCTCGTTTGGTGGGGATGACGGCGACTCCAATTCCCGAAACGCTTGCTTTTTTTGACAAAAATGTCGTGGCACTCTACACCTACGAGCAGTCAGTTTTGGACGACGTGAACGTGGGGTTTCGGGTTTACCGAATCAAGACGGAACTCGGTGAGGACGGGGGCTCTATCGATGAGGGGGACCGTCTCAACGTCATGGTTCGTCGTGACGGGAAGAGACGGGAACAAACGGCGATTCAAGAGAGAACATTCAATAAGAGCGAGCTCAATCGAAGCATTGTCGTCCGAGATCAAATTCGGAAAGTTTTACAGGAGTATAAGGATACCGTCTACACAAAGATGTATCCGGAAAGAACTTCAAACTTTGATTATCTCCCGAAGACTCTGATTTTTGCAGTTAGTGACCTTCATGCTCAATTGATTGTGGAGGTTGCCAAAGAGGTTTTCGGTCGGACTGACGACAAGTTCGTTCAGAAAATTACGTATTCGGTCGGCAACAGCAATGAACTTATCAAGAGTTTTCGAAACGATGTTGATTTCCGCATTGCCGTGACTGTCACGTTGGTGGCCACCGGGACGGACGTTCGACCTCTCGAGGTGCTGATTTTCTTTAACGACGTTCACTCCGAAACGCTTTATCAGCAGATGAAGGGACGTGGTTGCCGAACAATCTCGAACTCGCAGCTACAGTCCGTCACGCCGAACGCTCACAGCAAGGATCTGTTTTTCATCGTTGACGCCGTCGGTGTCACGGAAAGTGAGAAGTTCGTTCCCATACCTGGTGATGAAGAAGAGCATCCGCTGAAACCGTCGCTTGAGCAACTTTTTGAGCAAATGGCGCTCGGATACCTCCCTGACGACTATTTCTATCTTTTGGCCACGAAACTCAGTTGCATCGGGCGTCGTGCGGATCCGGAAGATCTCAGGGATTACTCAGCCTTGTGCTCGACGTCTCCGACGGAGTGGGCAAGCAGAATCCTGGAGAGGCTTGAGTCGGAAACTTTACCGCCGTTCTTTGCGACCAATGATGCCAACACCGAGCGAAAGGCGGTGATTTCCGGACTTCTCTCCAATATTCCCGCCAGAAAGAAATTGGTGGAGATCGCGAAGGGCTACGTGAAGGAAATTGTCGGCAAGGAAGACACGTTGATCTCCGCCGGGTTCTCGACGGAAGAGGCTCAGGTCTCAACCCAAGCTTTTGAACGGTACGTAAAAGATCATCGAGATGAAATCGAGGCGTTGCGGCTTATCTATAACCAGACGTCCGGGACGCTGACTCGTTCGCTCATTGATGATCTGATGAAGCGACTTCACAGTGACTTGCCGGGCTTTAGTTGTGCACGGCAGTGGAACGACTATGCCTTGCTGAATCCTGGCAAGGTGAAGTCTATGGGAGAAGACGTGGAGGCTGTGACCAACCTGATTCAGTTGGTTCGCTTTGCGTATAAGTCCATAGACAGTCTGTACACGCTTACCTCTGTCGCGGCACAGCGGTTTGAACTGTGGTGCGGACAGGCGCAAAGATCGATCACCCCCGAACAGAAAGAAATTTTCCGTAAAATAGCAAATTTTGTAGCTCAAAACGGTGGGTGTGACTTTGACACCCTCAGTGCAGTAGTGCCGGAGTTGGTGCATGGGATGCGTCGATTCTTTACCTCCAAGGAGGCTGCCAACGCTGCGCTCTTCTCCCTTAACGAATTCATTTTGAAGGCAGCATAACAATGGCTGATACTCGTGCGAAGGAAGCGACGCTGATCAAAAAAGTGGGTCAACTGGCGGACATCATGGCCGCGGCCGGTGTTGGCTTCACCGATTACTTAACGCAGCTTACTTACCTCCTTTTCCTGAAGATGGATAAGGAATTGGTGGACGCAAACTGGGGGGACACGTCCGTATCCAAGATTCGGCCCGGCTACCGTTGGGAGGATCTTCTGCGGGAGACGGGGGAGGACCTTGTTGACCAGTACGAAAGCACGCTCGATATTCTCAGTGACGAGCCTGGTATCGTGGGGACGATCTTCACCAAGGCAACGAATCGTATCGAAAGCCCTGTCTATCTTGAAAAGCTGATTTCGTTCATTGACGCGGAGGAATGGCTTGTCATGGACGGTGACGTGAAGGGCAAGCTCTACGAAGATATCCTTCAGAAGAACGGGTCGGACAAGAAGAGTGGTGCCGGTCAGTACTTCACGCCTCGTGCACTGATCGATGCGATTGTGGATGTGGTGAATCCGCGTGTTGGCGAAACGGTGGCCGATCCGGCGTGTGGTACGGGAGGTTTTCTTCTCGCCGCTTTCCAACATATGGATAAGCAGTCGAAAGATCTTCATGACAAAGAATTTCTTCGCAACAAGGCTCTTCGAGGGAACGACATCACACCTCTTGTGGTGACGATGAGTTCGATGAATATGTACCTGCATGGTGTGGGTCTGAATACGAGTCCTATCAAATGCGAGGATTCGCTATTGCGAGAACCGACGGATCTGGTGGACGTTGTCCTTGCAAATCCGCCATTTGGGGCTCGGCCGGCAGGGTCGGTCGAGATTCATCGTGATGATTTCGTGACTGAAACGAAGAACAACCAGCTCAATTTTGTTCAACACATCATGTCTCTATTGAAGAGAGGCGGACGTGCGGGTGTGGTTGTTCCCGACAACGTTTTGTTTGAACGAGAAGGAAAGGAAATTCGTCGGAAGTTGCTGACGGATTTTAATCTGCACACGATTCTTAGACTTCCGACAGGGATTTTCTATGCCCAAGGTGTTCAGACAAACGTGCTGTTTTTCACGAAGGGGGAAGGAACCAAGGAAGTGTGGTTCTATGACTATCGTACGGATGTAAAGCACACGTTGGTTACGAAGCCGTTGACGCGAAAAAATCTTGATGATTTTGTGGAATGCTTCTGCGTGGAAGATCGCTCAAAGCGTCAAGAAACGTACGACGAAGAAAACCATCCTAATGGACGCTGGCGTAAATACTCTGTGTCTGATCTTTTGTCTAGGGATCTCGTAAATCTAGATATTACTTGGATGACTGAGGCTAAGAACGAAGAAGATAACCTGAGCATCGAGGAACTTCTAGAAAGAATGGAAGATCGTATCAAGACTATCCAGACTTCTTTCGCTGAACTGAAGAAGGAACTTGGCAATGAATTTTGATCTATTGCGTGAAGTAATTCTGGAGCGTGCGATTCAAGGAAAGCTCGTTCCTCAGTTAGAGAGCGAACCTGATGTTGTTTCGACTGGGACTGCGCCTAATAATGCCCCTCTTGATATTCCAAACAAATGGAAATGGGTGCAAATTAAATCGATAGAAGTGAAACGAAAGATTATAGAACCTCATTCATTGGTTGATGATGAGGTTGAGCTCTGGAGTATTCCCTCTTACGATATCGGTAAGGCTCAAGTCGTTCCCCCTTCAACCATTGGATCTAACAAAAAGATTGTTTTTGCCGGAGATGTCCTGTTAGCAAAAATTGTTCCTCATATTAAAAGAGCCTGGGTTGTATCAGAAGAGAATACTTCCTCACCTAAAACAAAACTTGCATCAACAGAATGGTTGATTTATCGGTCAGCTCAATTTCTCCCTGATTTTCTCGTTTTACTCTTTAAATCTCCTTATTTTAGAAGTAAGATGACGGAGAGCATATCTGGAATGGGTTCGTTAAAAAGGGCCAACCCGAAGGCCATCTCTAAAATATGGGTACCACTTCCTCCAAAAAAGGAACAGGCTAGAATTATATCAAAAGTTAATGACCTATTATATAACGTTAATTTCATCGAAAAAGCCTACAAAGAACTTATTGCGTTACAAGATCTTTTGCAGAAACAAATTCTTCGCAAAGCTATTCACGGAAGGCTCGTTCCACAGCTAGAGAACGAACCTTATGTCGTTCAAGTTGGGGAGAAACCGTACAATGCCCCATTTACAATTCCAGACAAATGGAAATGGGTTCAACTAAGAGCTGTCGGCAAAATTGTTGGGGGTGGAACTCCTAGAACTAATATTCCCGAATACTGGAACCACGGAGTTATTCCTTGGTTTACTCCTGCCGATCTTGGTAAAGTAACTAATATATATGTAGAAACAAGCTCAAGAAAAATAACTACAAAGGGACTCGCCAACAGTTCAGCAACAATGATGCCTAAAAATACAATCCTGTTTTCATCCAGAGCGCCAATTGGGTATATTGCCTTAGCAACGGAAAATTGTTGTACAAATCAAGGTTGTAAATCTTTTGTAGCCAATGAATCCGTCATTTTGCCAATGTGGGCCTACTGGGTCCTAAAGGCCCGTACACCTGACATTGTTTCAAGAGCTTCCGGAACTACGTTCAAAGAAATCTCCAGTCGAGGCATGGGAGACACATGGATTCCATTGCCTCCCATGGCAGAACAGAAAAGAATTATTGCGAAGATCCAAGAGTTGTTTGATATCGGAAAAAAGATTTTATTTGACAGATATAATGTCGTCAAAATATCGAAAGAGTGATTTTATTGTTCTGACAATTCTTCGCTGTTCTTCGATAGGAGGTAACGCCAATGGTGTCTGTTCTGTTTCTTTCTTAGTGATGTGAATCATTGTGCTCCCCCTTCCTGATGTATTTTTTAACTTCTCAGCCATTGACAGAAGCCAAAAATATAACCATTCTTTGTCCACGTATTCAGAACAAAGAACTTTCCAAATGTGATAGTGATATATGCAACGACCTCCATTCCAAATTTTAGGGCCGAATGAAGCTGACCACGCGAATAATAAATCATTGTTGTCGCAATATTTATTTGGCTCTAATTTTAAATCCGAGTAATACCAAGAGCTATTTGTAAAGAAGTTTCCTACTCGCAAAACGGGTACTCGGCCTGGGGCCTTGCTTAGTAATTCCGATTTTGAGTACGCCCTTCCATTTAAAAGAGTGGCAACGTTCGATAATTTTACCCATTTCCATTTTCTAGGGGCGTTAAAAGGAATGTCCTTAGGTTGCTCTCCTATGATGTCCGCTTCAGGTTCGCGCTCTAGCTGTGGAACGAGCTTCCCTCGTATCGCTTTCTCTAAACACAATTGGCAGAGATGGTCGTAAAGAGGTCCTAGTAACTCCTTATAGGCTTTCTCGGCTTTATCAATTTGATTAAAAATTTTTTCAAGCTTTTCAACAAGGCGGTACTGTTCCTCCATTGGTGGAATGGGAATCAGCATCTTCTTTAAATGCGTTGAGCCAAAGTGTTTAATTGTTGTTCCCGTCTTATTTGCACTTATCTGTTCTTTAAAACATTCTGTTTTTGCAAAATATTGAAAATATCTAAGATCTAGAAATCCTTTCGATTTAAATCGAATGATTCCTGTGTATGGGATTGCTCCCACCGCTTCTTTGCCGACGACACAAACTTTGTCGAGAGAAGCGCTGCTACTGACAAGAACATCTCCAGCATCTAACCTAAAGTGGTTCCATTTTTTCTGAACTTTTTCTGGATCTAGATAGTTGCAACCATCTAGCGTTACTTCATGGTTAGCCATTCCTGCAATTCTTATAAGAGGAACGCCTGTGGGGCGAAAATCAGTCTTCATTATTCCAGGTCCTTCTTGAAAATATAGGACATCGGGAATTTTTGCCCAAATCCATTTTTCAGGAACTAAAAAAGGAATGCTTGATTGGATTGCAATGGTTTGACTGACAGAAGGTTCGCTCTCTAACTGAAGGACTGTTCTTTCTATGTGAAATCTTGTCGTTGATGCTGTGCCCCTGATCTGATGAGAGAGTTTATGCGTATGGTATCATGCTGTTTTTTTTATCATGGTACTTTTTGAATGATTGCTGTTTCTCTTTTTCGTGAAGTTGGATGCTCTGTAAGAAGATTTTTTAAAATAAGAGATGATCAATTTCCTCGAGATGTACAAAATTTATGGCCTATCTGGATTGGAGAATATGCAAAAATTAAGGCCTGGTCAGACAAAAGATGGTTTGAAAGGAGAATGACCTTAGGACAAAAATATGTTTTCCCGGTTATTGGGGCGTATAAACCTGCTCAAGTAGCATCTGAAGATGTTGTCCAGTGCATGGAAATCGCGATGAAAAATACCGTGCATACGCATTTGAAAGTCCTTGTCGCGTTGTCGCAATTTTTTAGATGGTGCACTACAAAGGGATTGATGAATCCGAATCGACGACTTCCGACAGACATCGATTTAATCGAACCCTATTTGGGAATGCGTCTCCGAACCCCCGTCTCTCACCATCCGGCAATTGATTGGCGCGAAGTTCCCCGGTTTATTGCTTCTCTGAGCGAAGAGAGAACCGTTAGTTCACGTGCTCTTCTTTTTCTGATTCTTACGGCATCTCGTTTGCAGTCGGTTGTAGAAGCTCAATGGAAGGAATTTGATTTCTCGTATTCGGAATGGAACGTTCCGGCGAGTCACATGAAAGGTAAACAGGGTAACAACCGACCCCATGAAGTTCCTCTGAGTACGCAAGCCGTACAGTTGCTTCAGGCGATTCGCCCGGTGCAAGTTCATGGAGAATCTCTCGTGTTCACCAAGACGGGTAACTCGCTTTCAGGGACGGCACTTCGCAAACTCATTCGTAAATTGGATGAGGATTCGCTTAGGAACGGAGGAAACGGCTTTCGTGATGTCGCACACGACAATCGCGTTGCGGTGACTCATGGGTTCAGGGCGGCGTTTGCCACTTGGGCGCAGGAGACCGGAGAAGACGTATCGGTCATCGAACTCTGTTTGGCTCATGTGGATTCTACGGACAAGCACAACGGTGCCTACCGGCGCGGTCGGATGATGCAGAGAAGAAGACTATTGTTACAGCGTTGGGCCAACTATTGTTTCAGTGAAGTCCGATGAATTAAGGGGTTCAGAGGCCTCAGATGCCTCATGGAGAATCAAGGGGGGGGCTCGCAATCTGCCCCCACATCAACCTGCTTGGAAACAGAAGATTTCATAGCGCTTCCCGATTCCTCGGCAGAATGGTCGAGAAAGACAGTTTAGTTTTCTATCGCCGCACTCTTTCCCGCAATCCGCCCGAACACCGCGCATGCGAGCGTCCCGTTGCCGCCCGGACGACTGCGGCCGTGAATGCCCCCGACCGTTTCGCCGGCGGCATAGAGCCCCGGAATCGGTCGGCGGTTGCGGTCGAGCACGCGGGCTTCTGCGTCAATGCGCAGGCCTCCCTCGGTGGAATGAACGTTGAGGCGTTCCTCCCCGAAGTAAAAGGGCGGTTTTTCAATCGTCTGCAGGAGTGTCTGCTTGCCGAAGTCCTCGTCCTTTCCCGCTCTGACGAAACGGTTGTAGCGCTCCACCGTCTCCTGCAGAACCCGCGTCTTACAGCCGATCACGTCGGCGACTTCGTCGAGCGTATCGGCTTTGCGGATGACGCCCGAAAAAAGCTTGCCGGAGAATTCGTTGTTCTTCACCGAGGCGGAGTCCGTCAACACCCACATGCGCCCGTCGGGGAGGGCCCGCATCGCGTCCCGCAACGTGGACCAGCTCGCGCCTTCGTTCACGAAGCGCTTGCCTTCGGGCGTGAGAAAGATGTCGGCGCCCACGTAACCCGTAACCCGCCCGCCGAGATAGGGAACGAGCAGAATCGAATCGGTTTGCGTGAGGTCGGCACCGACGGCCTCCGCCATGAGAAGACCGTCTCCGGTCGCGCCGTCGGTGAGCCATCCCTTGGAGTTGGCAGAGGTTTCCATCCCTTCGGTGAGGCCTCTCGCCCACTTCTCGCGAAGCGTCACGTTGGCGCCGAACCCACCCGTGGCGAGGATCGTGGCGTTGCCGCGCAATGAGAAGTCTTCTTTCCCGTTCTGGGCCGCTCGAACGCCCGCAACGCCGCATACGCGTCCGTTTTCGAGAAGGAGGCGTTTGACGTCGTGCTGCAGCAGGACGGTGACGCCGAGACGATTGGCGCTTTCCAAGAGCGCCATGACGTAGTCGTACCCCGCCCGAACGGGACTGGAGACGTGGGCCCGCTTCTGCATGGAGGAGAGCGACTCGAATACGCGGTCGGACCAGCGTACGCCGTGCTTTTCAAGCCAGTTGACGGCGTCTTCCGAGTCGGCGGCCATGATGCGCATGAGTTCAGGATCCCCCTGAAATTCGCCGACCTCGAGAGACTGTTGGACCATCAGTTCGACCGAATCATTGATTCCCTGCGGCCTCTGGCGCTTCGGATCCACGGCGTTGAAGTAACCGCTCGACATGATGGAGTGACCGCCGATGAGCGCGTCCTTTTCCAAAAGTGCGACGCGTCGGGCTCCCGCTTCACGGGCCGCCACGGCTGCGGAGAGACCTGCCAGGCCCGCGCCCACGACGATCACGTCCCACCGGTCGTGGACCGGAGCAGTTTGCTCTTCGGCCCGCACCGCGAGTACGGGACAAAGCGCGGCGAGAGACGCCGTCAAGAAACCTGAGACAAAGACGCGGCGCTTCATCTCAGGCTCCTTGAGGCGAGGGGAGTTTGTGAAGGAGGTTGGCGGCGGCGAGCGGAGAATTCACGTCGAGCTTGATGAAGGCGTTCGAGCGGTACATCTTGACGGTCGTCACCGAAATGCCGAGTTTCTCGGCAATTTCCTTGTTCTGCAGTCCTTCGATCGCGAGGTCGAGCACTTCCCGTTCGCGACCTGTGAGGCTGAGGAGCCGCGCTTCGATCTGATGGATTTCCCGCTCGTGCGCAAAATCGTTCATGGAGTCGTCCACGGCCTTTCGAACCTTTTCCAAGAGGACCTCGGGTTCCACGGGCTTTTCGAGAAAGTCGAGCGCGCCGTGCCGCATCGCGTGCACGGCCGTGCCGATGTCTCCGTGGGCGCTCAGGAAAATGATCCGGAGGGTTGAGCGGCGCATTTCGAGGAGGCGCTGAAGTTCCAGTCCGGACATGCCCGACATGCGGATGTCGAGCACGAGGCAACCCGGACGCGCCAGGTCGTCCTCTGCGAGGAAGGCTTCGGCGCTTTCCCAGGTGCGCACTTCGGGAAGAAAGGTCTCGAGAAAAAACTTCTGGGACCGAAGAAACTCGACGTCGTCGTCCACAAGGCGCACGAGCGGTCGAACAGCGGCGCCGTCAGGCATGTTGGGATGGCTCATGAGAGGATTCCTTATTCGAGTCGGATTCAGATTTGGGTGCGGGGAAGACGACGCGGGCCGTCAACCCGTTGCCCTCCCGTCTTTCAAAACGAAGCGAGGCGTCACTCATCGCCGCGATTCGGCGGACCAATTCGAGACCGAGGCCGAGCCCTTCTTCCTTGACGCTTACGGGCGAGGTTTCAAGGCGCTGGAGTTCGGCGTCGGTAAGTCTGGGGCCTCGATCGCTCACGGAAACGCTCGGCGTCGGAGCAGAGCGGATTTCGATGAGGATTTCCGGCGTCTTCACGTTTTGCTGCGCCTCGGCCGCATTGCGGATGAGGTTGAGAACGAGAAGTTCCAACTCCAGTTCATTGCCGAGCACCGTCACGTCGGGATCGGCGGACACGGTCGGAACGATTCGGCCGCCTTCGCCGCTTCGCCAGACGAGCACGGCTTTTTCCACGATGCCGTTGAGTGAGCACGGACCGAGCGGTGCGTTGCGGCTTTTGGCATAGCGTCGGACGCGGTCGACGATCTCGGAAATCCGCTTGGATTCCGTGCGGATCTTCTTTAAGGCTTCGCGGCATTCGGGACGTCCGTCGAGGAGATCGGCCATGCGCGCGGAAAGGGCCGCGGCGTAGTTCATGACGGAGCCGATCGGTTGCTTCAGTTCGTGCGCGATCATGCTCGAGAGCTGGGCAACGGCGTTGAGTCGTTCCGTTCGCGCAAGATGCGCCTGCAGGCGCCGCACGAGTTCCGCATTCATGTCCCGTTCCCGCAGGGCGGAAGAGAGTTCCGCGGTGCGGCGGCGTACGAGCAGACGCAGTCGCCATTCGTTCACCAGAACGGCGAGAAGGAGAAAGAGAGCAATCGTGAGTTCGGTGCGAAAGCGCTTGAGAAGGCCTTCGGGCGAAAAGTCCCGAAGAAACGACCAGGGTCCGAGCCGAAGTTCTTTGTAGAGGTCGTTCAATCCGCGCAGGTCGATCGTCGCCCACCATTCGAAGCCGTTTGTCTGCGGCATGGTGAGAAGCGCAATCGTGACGTCCCGCACCATTTCGGGCGAAGCCCGCTCGAACGACGCGACGATCCAGTCCGGATAGAGCGCCGTGGAGTGGCGGCAGGCAAGCCTGTCGTCGGATTTTTCGTTCAGTGCGCGCAAAAGGCCCGGCGCCAGCGCGTGCTTGGCTTCGAGTTCTTCGATGAGGCAGGCGGGAAAGATTCCCGCGTCAATGCTTCCCTTCATCAGGGCGCGGATGATGTCTGGGAAGGGGTAGAGCAGAAATCGCTCCTCCCGAAAGAAACTTTCCGGATCGTAGCCCTGCCGTTGAATTTCTCCCTGTGCGGCCAGCCATCCGTCGATGGAGTCGGGAAAGCCGGCTCCCACGGTTTTTCCCCGCAGGTCGGCGAGGGTCCGCACGTCGTTTCGGTCGGCCCGCACCACGAAGACCGATGCGACGGAACGGGAGGGATCCTGCGCTTCCGCCCGCTTTCTCGTCGCGATGTGCCGGAGACCGAACGTCTGCGCAAGACCGAGATAAACGCCGCTCGGCGCAATGAGGAAATCGGGTCTGGTTCGTTCGATGTCCGAGCGGGTGTTGACCGCGGAAAGGGTCTGAATGTCGATCGCGGTGTCGGGGAGCGCTTCGGTGATGCGGTCGATCGTCTGCAAAACGAGCGACGTTCGGACCGCGGGATCCAGCGTTTCCAATACGCCGATCACCGCTTTCTTTCCGGAGACGTTCGAAACGACCGGTGCGGGTTCGGTTTCGGAAGACGCGGCTGTCGACGGGCCGGGAGTCCCCGAGAAAAGGAGGACCGCGGCGAGAGTGGCCGGGAGCGAAAGGAGAAGGAGCGGGCGTCGACGCATGCAAGGAAAACTCTGTCGAGCGGTGAGAACACGATATTGTCGGCGAGAAGATATTGGCTTGTCACCTCCCGCGGGAGGTGCGGAATTCTCCACCTGCCCGGGGGGCTGACGAAGGGAGAAAGGTCGGTTCTAAGCTCACCGCATCGAAAGTTCGAACGCCGTACTCGACAACAAGGCCGCCGCGCATCGAACCGACCACTTTCGCAAAGGAGATATCAAATGATCGCTTCCCGCCGCAATCTTCTCAAACTCGCCGGCACCGCTCTCGTCGGCACGGCCGCTTCCACCGCTTTCGGTGCCGTGCAGCGTTCGAGCTTCAAGAATTTCGACGAAACCTACGACGTCGTGATCGTCGGGACCGGTTTTGCCGGTTTGACCTGCGCTCTTCGCTGCAGCGAACGCAAGCTCAAGGTGCTCCTCATCGACAAGATGACGGTTCTCGGGGGCAACTCCCTCATCTGCGGCGACAACTTCGCCTGCCCGGGCAATCCCAACCAGGCCAAACTCGGCGTGAAGGATTCGCGCGACATCTTCCTGAAGGACTGCCTCACCGACGGTCTCGGCATCAACCACACGGAACTTCTTGACGTCATCGTCAACCGCTGCAACGACGTTGTGGCGCTCCTTCGCAAGTACGGCTGCGTCGTGGACGACGCGCATCTCGGCATCAGCAGCGGTCACTCCGCGGCGCGCATCATCGAATCGACGACGAGCGACGGCTCCTGCTACATCCTTCCGATGCTCGAAGCCCTCAAGAAGATGCCGAACGTGACGATCCGCAACCGCACGAAGATGGACCGCTTCGTCGTGGACGAATCGGGCCGCGTCGTGGGCATCGCCGCGCGCACCGACTACAAGTTCGATTCGAAGTTGGCGAGCGACGACGTCGAAAACCAGTCCGGCAAGAAGGTGCTCTACGGTGCGACCCGCGGCGTGATGCTTGCGGCGGGCGGTTTCTCGCGCGACACGTGGTACCGCAAGGTGCAGGATCCGCGCGTCCCGACGACGATGGACTCGACCAATCAGCCCGGTGCCACGGCGGGCGCTCTCTGCGCCGCGCTCGACATCGGTGCGACGCCTGTGCATCTCTCTTGGCTGCAGTTCCTGCCGTCGTGCAATCCCGACGAACCGGGCTACGGCATTTCCGCCAACTTCATCGAACACGCCTGCTACCGTTACGGCATCATCGTGAATCCGAAGACCGGCAAGCGCTTCATCAATGAACTTGCCGGCCGCCTGCCCAAGACCGAAGCCATGTTCGAAGTGATCGGCAACGATGAAAACTACCCGGTCGCCATCGGCGACGCCGATGCGGCGGCCGCCGTCAATCCGGCCTTCCTCAAGGCTCCGCTCGAAAAGAAGACGGTCAAGGTCTTCCAGACCATCGACGAACTCGCCGACGCCTTCAAGATCGACCGCGCCGCGCTCAAGGCCACGATCGATTCCTACAACGCCGCCGTGAAGTCCGGCAAGGACGAACTCGGCAAGCCCATGGACGTGACGAAGGGCATTCAGATCGCCAAGCCCCCGTTCTACGCCGGCCGCGTCTGCCCGAAGATCCACCACACGATGGGCGGCGTCCTGATTTCGGAAAAGGGCGAAGTGATCAGCATGGCCACCCACAAGCCGATCCCCGGGCTCTTCGCGGGCGGTGAAGTGACGGGCGGCGTGCACGGTGCGAGCCGACTCGGTACGGTCGGCATCATCGACGCGCTCACCTTCGGCATGGTTGCCGGCGAAAACATCTGATGATCCCGGCGGGGACGACGCATCCGTCGCTCCCGTCGAGATCGGACGATAGAGTCCTTATTCCAGGGACTCTCCTTCGGTGATCGAACGGGCTACTCGGGTTTTTCTCGGGCGGCCCGTTTTTGCAAAGGTCATCCGGACGGCAATGGCAAGCGCACGAACGGTCGTTTCGTCCCGGTTCCGCAAAAACGAGCATGGGAAAAGATGGGGACTTTGCCGTACGATCGTTCGCATCCACTCGGGGAGGTTCGTTTTCCCATGCCCGTCTCTTCATCTTTCGGCGTCCTTCGCCGCTTCCTCTTCACCGGCGCGGCCCTTCTGACGGCTCTGCCCGCCGCCGCGGCTCCCTTGCGGTTTGCCGCGATGGAAATGCCCAAGCCCGATCCGTGCCTTCCCTTCATTACGGAGACGCACGCGTGGCTCAACGAGAATTACCCCGAAGGCGCGACGTTTCGCTACTATTCGCTCGCCGACCTTGAGAAGGCCGTTCGCAACCGCGAGGTGGACGTCGTTCTGACGGAGGCGGGCGTGGCCGGGCGCCTTCGCTTTGACGGGGCTCGTCCCTTGTTCTCCGCCGTGTCGCAGCGGCACAAGGATCCGAAGAGAAGTCAGGGTTCGGTCTTCTTCGTTCGAGACGACTCGGCTGTTCAGAGCGTGGCGGACCTGCGGGGACGGAGTCTCTCGGCCACGACTCCCAACGACTTCACGGGCTTTCAGGTCGCCATGGGGGAACTCGTCCGCAGAAACTACAACCCCGACGGGTTCTTCCGGAAAGTCCACTTCATCGGGACCGCCTCGAAAAAGTCCATGCAGGACGTGGTGAACGAAGTCGTGAACGGGAAGGCCGATGCGGGTGTCGTGCGAACCTGCTTTCTCGAAGACCTCGAGAGGATGACGGGAAAGTCCCTGCCGCTTCGAGTCGTCGAACCCCGGGACGATCCGACTTTCGCATGCAAACGCTCGACGGAGCTCTATCCGAACTGGACGATCTCTTCCGTCCCGTCCTTGCCCGCTTCTGAACTGCGGGAAGTCATGGCGCTTCTTCTTGCGATGCCGCCCACGAAGGATGGCATGTACTGGTCCGTCGCGTCCGACTTCAGTGCGGTCGACAAGCTTATGCAGGATCTCCACATCGGTCCCTACGAGGAACTTCGCGAGTGGACCTGGCGCCGCGTATGGGACGAGTACGGCATCTACATCATGGCCGTGTTCGCGGCCGTTGCGTTGGGGGCGCTTCATCAGTGGCGCACTTCGCATCTCCTCACCCGCCGCACGGAGGAACTGCAGGCGGCGTTTGACGAAAAGGTTGCTCTGCAGCATAAGATTCAAAACCAGGAGAGGCGCTTCGAGAAGCTGCAGCGCTCGACCGCCGTCGGACAGCTGTCGAACATGTTCGTGCACGAGTTGAAGCAGCCGTTGCAGACGATTTCCTGCTTCAGTCACGGATTGCTTCGCACCATGGAGACGGGAAAGGAGCATCCCGAACTGTTGCGTGAAGGGCTTGAGAAGATCGAAACCGAAGTGCATCACGCGGGCGAAATCATCGAGCGCGTTCGCAACTACGCCAAGGGGCGCGATGCGGAACGAAAGCCCTGCGACCTTCATGCCATCGCTTCGGAAACCGTCAAAACGCTGCGCCAGAAAGACCCGCGCGTGCAGTGGACCGTGTCGGGCGATGCGGTTCCCTTCGTCTTGCCGGCGGACGACCTCGAGTGCAGCTTCATTTTCCACTGCCTTCTGAAAAACGCGGCGGAAGCGTCCTGTGCCAACCGAGATGCCTCGCCCGCGGTGTCGGTGCGCTTTCACACCGACGAGAAGGGTTTTGAGATGGAAATCGTTGACTCGGGCGAGCGCTTGAGCGACGAAGACTTCGAGCGTCTGACGACGCCGCTCTCGAGTTCCAAGACGGACGGCATGGGGCTCGGCCTCACCGTCACGCGCTCGCTTCTCGAGAAATATCGGGCGACGCTGAAGTTCGAGCGGTTCGACCGGGGCGTTCGGACGATTTTGCAGTTCCCCGCGGACGCAGAAGGAAGGGAAGAAGAACAAGCATCCAAGAACACGGAGGAAAAGGACCATGAATGACGTGCATTTTCTCGTGCGGGTGGTGGACGACGATCCATCGACGCTCGAAGGACTCGGTTTCATGCTTCGTTGCGAAGGCTATGAGGTGAAGACTTATCCGAGCGCAACGGAGTTCCTTCGCGATGACATGCCCTCGGTTCCGGGCTGCGTCATTCTTGACGTGCGCATGCCCGACATGACGGGGCTCGAACTCTTTGCGGAATTGCGCCGCAGGCAGTACGGGCAGCCCGTCCTCTTTCTCACCGGACACGGCGACATTGAAATGGCCGTGCAGGCGCTCCACGACGGAGCGGCCGATTTTCTCGTGAAGCCCGTGGACGGCAGCAAATTGACGGAGGCGGTCGCCAAGGCGCTCGAAGCAAAGCGCCGCGTGGAGATGGGCTTGCCCGATCTCACGGAAATGCTCGATCGCTGGTCGAAACTCACGACCCGAGAAAAAGAGATCGTGCTCTGCGTCGGGCGAGGGTGGATGAACAAGACCATCGCCTGCGAGTACGACATTTCGATCCGCACGGTCGAAGCGCATCGGGCGTCGGCCCTTCGCAAGCTCGGTCTCACGACGCCCGCGCAGATAGCGGAGCTCATAGTGGAACTGCGTTCGCGCGGCTATTTGCCCAAGGCGTAATCCCTGGGAATTTCCGCCGGGAGCTCCTTTCTCCCGGGGGGCGAACCAAAAACAACCCCTGCCCGGCCACCAGTCCGAACAGGGGTTGGAAGTCTTCAGCGTCGTGCCGAAGGGCTCAAGGCGTCAGGCCCGGGTGTCAGGCCTTCGCGCGTTTGGCGGCTTCGCGGCCCGCGATGCGGCCGAAGACCACGCACTGGCTCAGAATGCCGCCGCCGTGATAGTCGTGGAAGTAGAGGTTCACGGTTTCGCCCGCCGCGTAGAGGTTCGGGATCACCGTTCCGTCGGCTTCGAGGACTCGGGCGCTCTTGTCGATGACGAGCCCGCCGTAGACCATCGTGATCGAAGGCGTGAGCGGGAAGAAGGCCCGCATCGGACGGTCCGGATCGATTTTCTCGGCGAGGGCGCGCTTGGGCGGCACGGCGTCGGGCGCGCTGCCGTCCTTACGAACCGCGGCGTTGAAGTCGACGATCGTCTTGCGCAGGGCCGTTGCGGAGACGCCGATCTGAGCAGCCAGATCCTCGACGTTCTTCGCTTCGAAATAGCCGCCGCCCGCCTTCTTAAAGAGTTCGACGGACATGTTGATGCGCGGTTCGCTCTCCTGCTTTGCGGCGCTCCAGATGAGGGCCGCAGTCTGCGAGGGCTGCTGCAAAACGCCCTTGCCGAAGCTCGCGTAGCCGATCGATTCGTCTACGAAGCGCTGGCCCAGCAGATTGATGCCGAGACCATACGGCATGGCACGCGTGGGCGAGCCGTTTCCCTTGGGGCCGCGGTAGACGACGGGGAGGTGGAGCGATTCGACGCCCGCCATGCCGCGCGTTGCGGCACCGATTTCGGTCGCGAGCGCAATGCCGTCGCCCGTAATCCAGGGATTCCCGCGGACAAGGAGCCCCGCTCCGCCCGGGTGCGCTGCTTCAAGCATCGAACGGTTGGCGCTGTAGCCGCCCGTACCGAGAATGACGGCCTTGGCGAAGATGTCTTCGAGTCCCGCCCGAGTCTGCACACGGCAGCCGCAGACGGCGCCCTTGTCGTCGAGAAGGAGCGCCTTCGCCTTCGTGCGGTAGAGGGCCTTGCCGCCCTTCTTTTCAAAGACGCCGTGCAGCGTTTCAAGGAGCTTCGGCATGCCGCGGTACTGTCCCGGCGAAGCGATGCGAACGCCCAGGCGCCACGGATCGGAGCGCATCCACTTTTCAAACCCCGCGCCCATCGATTCGAGCCAGGCGATGTCGGTGCGGATGTTGTCACCCAAGACGGCGTAGAGGTCCGTGCGGCCGCCGCCCAAGGACTTCTTTGCGACGTCTTCGACAAAGGCGCGGCGAGCTTCTTCACTGTCGTTTTCCGGCATCACGAAGGAGCCGAGACAGACGCGGGAATTGCCGCCGCGTAGCCCTCGTTCGGCCTTGTCGATGAGAAGTACTTCGGCGCCGTTGTCGAGCGCGGAGACCGCAGAGATGATGCCGGAGAGCCCCGAACCGATGACGAGCACGTCGGTTTTCGTTTCCTTCTTGGCTTTTCCCGTTCTCCAAGCGTAGGCGGGAAGCGTCGTGAGAAGGCCGCCGACCGCGGCGGCTGAAAGAAGTGTGCGTCGAGAATAGTTGGTCATGACAGTTCTCCTTCCACTGTGCAAACGGTCTGAGTGTAGCCCCGCGCAAGGGGAGCGGCCATAGTCATTTGTCCGAGGCGGGCTACGAACAAGGAGCTGTAATCCGGAATTGCGATTCGAGAATGAGCCCGCAGGGGAGGGGACGAAAAAAGATTTGCACGACTCTTGACGCACTGCGGGCTACGTACGTAGTCCGGAGTAGTTCGTCCGTCTATGCTCGACTTCAGAAACGATGCGGGACCATGCGTCGTTTCCCAACGAACCAAAAAGGAGTTTTGCATGTCTGCGAAGATGAATCGCCGTCAACTCTTCGGCACGGGCGCCATGGCCGGTGCCGCTCTTTTCCTTCCTCAGGTTGCCTCCGCGGCGACGCCCTGCGCCGCCACGCCCAAAAAGTGGGACTTTGAAGCCGACGTCGTCGTGATCGGTGCGGGTGCCTGCGGCATGGTGTCCGCGATCCGCGCGGCCGAAGCCGGTGCCGACGTGCTCGTCGTCGACACCAACTACGACGTGGGCGGTCACGCCATTTTGTCCGCGGGCTCCATCGCGCTCGGCGGCGGCACGGCCCTGCAGCTGAAGTACGGCATCAAGGACGATCCGGAAACCTATTTCCGCGACCTTACCGACTGGTCCGTGACGGAAACGGACGGCATGCCCGACTACCGCTTCGTCGACCGCGACGTGCAGCATTCGCTCGCCTACAACGGCGCCGCGGTCTTTGACTTCCTCGCCAAGCACGGTCTGCCCTTCGAAGACGAAGCGCCCGACAACTTCCAGGCGAACCACGGCAGCGGCGTTTCCGCTCTGCGTTCCCACCACGTGAAGTGGGGCAAGGGTGTGGGCGGTCCGAGCCCCACGGGCACGAACGGCACGTCCGTCATGCGTCCTCTCGACGAAGCGGCCCGCAAGTTGAAGAACATTCGCTTCCTCTTCAACTATCACATGGACCAGATTTTCCGCGAAGAACCGCTCTCCGGCCGTGTGCTCGGCATTGAAGCCCACTACACGCCGACGATTCTTCCGGGGCAGGATAAGCCCCTCGTGAGCTGGAAGACGGAAGGCAACATCGACTACCACGAACCCAAGGTCACGGTCCGCGCGAAGAAGGGCATCGTGATCGCGACGGGCGGCAACACCGGCAACGTCGAATTCCGCCGCATGTTCGACCCGCGCCTCACGGAAGAATTCCAGCTGGGCGGCGGCGAATGGACGCCGCAGGACGGTTCGGGCGAACTCGCCGCCATGGCGATCGGCGCTGCGCTCTGGGGTACGGTCAACCAGGCGATGAACCGCAACGGTGCGCTTCGCCGCGGTGCCTACGTTGGTACCCGCACGAGCTACTGCGCTTGGAAACCCCAAAGCCCGATCTGGGGCAAGGTCAAGGCCACGGGTCTCTTCATGGGCAACTGGCAGGACTGCATCGCCGTCAACCAGGCCGGTCGTCGCTTCTACAACGAAGTGAACGCCGCCTATCCGAACGGCACCTGCTACGGCTTCTATGACAAGGTCGGTGGTTACGTGCGCGGCGACTGGCGCAATTCTTCGAAGATCAAGCCGGTCTTCAAGAACTACATCGACGCCGCCATGGCCATGAACGAAGGCTCCGTCGGCCCCGACTGGTCTGCGGGTCCGCAGTGGGCGATCTTCGACAGCGCCGCCATCAAGCGCGAACAGTGGAAGATCGACGAGACGACCGGTGAAGAAGGCTACTTCTTCGTCGCCGACACGCTCGACGAACTCCAGGAAAAGCTCACGCAGAATCCGTATCAGAAGTACAAGATGCCCAAGGGCCGTCTCGCCGAAACGGTGAAGCGCTACAACGAAATGGTCGAAAAGGGCGTCGACGAAGACTTCGACAAGCCGAAACCCAAGTTCAAGATCGAAAAGGCTCCGTTCTATGCGGCCTGGTGCACGGTGTGCACGCACGACACGTATGCGGGTCTTCGCGTCAACGGCAAGAATCAGGTCGTCGACATGAAGGGTCAGGTGATCCCGGGTCTCTATTGCGGTGGCGAATCCGCCGGCGGTTGCGCGCAGCACGGCCTTGGCCGTTGCCTCACCGCGGGTTACATCATCGGCGGCGAAATCGTGAAGGAAGGCTGATTCCTCTCGGCTAAGCCGTAAACGGGCCCCGCTTCGGCGGGGCTCTTTTTGCGAAAGGAGACGAAAAATGAAATTTCTGCGTACGTTGGTCGCTACGGCTCTCGCGGTGGCCGTGGCCATGCCTCTCGCCGTGCAGGCGGCCGAACTCGGTGCCGACCGTCACGCCAAAGTGGGCGTCAAATGCGAAGCCTGTCACGGCACGGACAAGGCAAATCCCAAGACGCCCGACTTTGCGACCTGCACGGGTTGTCACAAGGTCGACGCGCTCGTTGAAAAGACGAAGGGCGTCAAGCCCACGAATCCGCACGTCTCGCCCCACTACGGAACGGAACTCGACTGCACGAACTGCCACATGATGCACAGTGAGTCGCAGGACTTCTGCGCGCAGTGCCACAACTTTAAGTATCAGGTGCCGTAACTGTCTCCCGACCGGTGGACGTGACTGTTCGCCCCGGAGCCCAAATTGGCTCTCGGACGGTGGTTTCGTAGAAACGTAGCGCCCCGAAAGGTTCGTCCCTTCGGGGCGTTGCTTCACTTCTTTCGTCAGGGGAGAAACGCTTCGCCCCATTGAAACTGTTTCGACCATTCCACCACACAGCTGTCGTTGCAAAGCACGCTGGTCGTAGACCGGTAGACAAAGGGAGATTTCGAAGCGATTGGGTGGTTAGTGACCGAATGTTCAAGGGAGGGCCGACGGGTTCGGGATAACGATCTCTTCCGTCGGGAGGAGGCTTCGTCATAATGCAGAGAAATGCGGGCATTGCCGCTTTGCCACCCGATTTCTTCGAGAGATTTCCCATGACCGACCTGCAGCTCTTCCACCAAACGCTTCCCGCGAACCCGAAGAATCCCGACGTTCCCCTCTACAACGCCGAAACCGCGGCGGCCGTGCGGGCCTTTCACCGCACGATGCCCGACTACGAACCGACGCCTCTTGCGCATTTGCCTTCGCTAGCCCGTGAACTCGGCGTGAAGGATATCTTCGTGAAGGACGAAGGAAAACGTTTCGGGCTCAAAGCCTTCAAGGCCCTGGGCGGGAGCTGGTGCATTGCGTTCCTTCTTGCCGAGGAGTTGGGGATGGAGCGTCCGGACTTCGGAGTGCTCACGGCTCCCGAAACCCTGAAGCGTTTGGGTGAGCGCACCTTCTCGACGGCGACCGACGGCAACCACGGCATGGGCGTCACCTGGACGGCGATGAAACTCGGACAAAAGGCGGTGATCTACATGCCCAAGGGCAGTTCCCGGGAACGCGTGGAGCGCATCCGGAGGACCGGCGCCACGGTGCACGTCACCGATGTCAACTACGATGCGACGGTGGAGCTCGCGAAGGCCACGGCCGAGAAAAACGGCTGGACCTATGTGCAGGATACCGACCGCCCGGGCTACGTCGACATTCCGAAGCGTCTGATGGCCGGATACATGACGATGGCCCAGGAGGCGATTGAAGAAATGAAGGATAAGGGCGTTCCTCCGACGCACGTCTTCCTGCAGGCGGGTGTGGGGTCGATGGCGGCGGCCGTGGCGGCGTACTTGACGAACGTCTTCAAGGACTGTCCGCCCAAGTTGGTGATCGTGGAGGCGGAGGCGGCGGATTGCCTGCACAAGACCGTGGCTGCGCAGGACGGAAAGATTCACATCGCCGAAGGGGATCTCGCCACCATGATGGCGGGGCTGGCCTGCGGGGAGCCCTGCTGCACGGCGCTTTCGATGCTTGAAGAGACGGCGGAGAACTTTGTCACGATCACGGACCGCGTGGCGGCCCGCGCCATGCGCATGCTCGGCAACCCCTTGCCCGGGGACGACCGCGTCGTGTCGGGTGAGAGCGGCGCGTCGGGGTTCGGGGCGTTCGTGGAACTCGTGCGTGATGGTTCGCCCGAAGAGTGGCGGGAGACCGTGGGACTCGACGAAAACGCCGTGGTGCTCTGCTTCTCGACCGAGGCCGATACGGACCAAGGGAACTACCGGCGCGTGGTGTGGGAGGGGGTGCCGTCGAGCGAGTGACGGCAGAGAGCGGGGCGGTCACGCAGAAAGAGCCGTCTCGGCTTCAGAGGACATCAAGAACATCTATGAGGGTGGCGAGCTTGTCGAAGCGGCAACTTGTTCCAAAATGGAACAGGTTCGTCGGGAAGGCGGCCGCATCGTCAACCGCAAGGTCGCCTTTTACCAAAATCCCGCGGAAGGCCCCTCCCAATGTGTAGCGAAGCGGAACATTGGGTGGGGATGCTCGGCAACCCCTTGCCCGGGGACGACCGCGTCGTGTCGGGTGAGAGCGGGGCGTCGGGGTTCGGAGCCTTCGTGGAACTCGTGCGTGCAGGAGCTCCCAAAGAGTGGCGAAAGACGGTGGGGCTCGATGAGAACGCCGTAGTGCTCTGCTTCTCGACCGAGGCCGATACGGATCAAGGGAATTATCGCCGCGTGGTGTGGGAAGGCGTGCCGTCGAGCGAGTGACGGCAGAGAGCGGGGCGGTTCCTTCCGGTTGTCAGCGTGCGTTTGGCTCCCGCTCGTCTCGGCCGGATCTGCGGAGGGCGGGAATCGAAAACGACCGTTCGGGAGTGCCCGGCGGCGGGCGGGATGCGGCCGCCGGTCCGACGGCCGCCGAAGAGTCGGACCTTTTCAAAAGAATAAAGATTCGGGATGATTGATGCAGGGCAATCGTACCTAGGTACGAACGTTCGGAAAATAAGAAGTGGAGGAAGATCCGCCGCCCCTTCGGGAGAGTGCGGATCTTCGATCTCGAACGTGCGTTCCGGTCGCAGGAAAACCGGAAAAGGAGACGAAACATGAAACGTAGAGAATTGTTCGCCATGGGTGCGGCCGCGGGTGCCGCGGCTCTCGTTTCGCCCGTCGCGGGCGCTGTTCCCGTGAAGGCTCCCCAAAAGTGGGACGAATCGTACGACGTCGTGATCATCGGTGCGGGCGGCGCGGGTCTCGCCGCCGCCTGCGAAGCCGTCATGGACAAGCTCTCCGCAGTGGTCTTCGAAAAGGAACCGACGGTGGGCGGCTCCTCCGTCATCTGCGGCGGTCAGTGGGCCGTGGGCGGCACGGAAGAACAGGAAAAGCGCGGCATCAAGGACAGCGAAGACCTCTTCATCAAGGACATGATGACGACCGGTCAGAACCAGAACGACCTCGAAGTCGTCAAGGCCTACGTGAAGGAAACGAAGGCGCATTATGAATGGATGACGAAGGAACTCGGCGTCAAGCCCATTTCCGTCACGCTTTCGGGCGGCATGAGCGTTCCGCGCGCCCACACCTTCAAGCCGGGCGAAGTGATCGAAGCCATGCGCAAGTTCGCCGTCGACGGCGGAGCCAAGGTGGTTTTGCGCACGAAGGCCGAACGTCTCCTCTGGGACCACGAGAAGAACTGCATCGCGGGCGTGCGCGTTTCGCGCCGCGGCAAGGTCATGAACATCGAGGCCAAGAAGGGCGTCGTGCTCGCCGCGGGCGGGTTCTCGCGCAATCCGAAGATGCTCAAGAAGTACGCGCCGCTCCTTGAAAACGCGGCGGTGATCGCGGGTCTCGGCACGCAGGGCGACGGCATCCTGATGGCGCAGGCCTACGGCGCCGACATGATCGACACAAACTACATCAAGGCCTCCTACGGGTTCACGCTCAAGCCTTCGACCATCAAGGACATGGCGTTGACGCAGTTCAAGGGCGCCATCGTGGTGAACAAGACCGGCAAGCGCTTCATGGACGAATCGATTTCGTACAAGACGCAGGCCGACATCGCCTTCGCGCAGCCCGAAGGCAAGTCCTGGATCGTCTTCGACGACAATATCCGCAGAATCGCCATGAAGATGGACCCGATGCAGGACGGCATTCTCTGGAAGCCGATCGACGAAGGCAAGTGCCCGGACTACGTCTTCATGGGCAACACCATCGAAGAAGCCGCGCAGAAGGCCGGACTCGATCCGAAGACGGTTGCGGAAACCGTGAAGAACTACAACGGCTATGTGGATGCCGGCAAGGATCCCGAGTTCGGGCGCGCCGGACTCGCTTCCGGTCAGGGCAAGCTCGTCCGCATCGAAAAGGCTCCGTTCTTCATCTTCCCGTCCGTCGGCGCGATGATCGGCACGTACTGCGGCATCAAGATCACTCCGAAGGCCGAGGTCGTCGACGTCTTCGGTGAAGTGATCCCGCATCTCTATGCGGCCGGTGAAATGACGGGCGGCGTGCACGGCGCCTCCTACATGACCGGCACGGCCTTCTCCAAGGCCATGTCCTTCGGTCGCATCGCCGTTCGCGCCATCGCTCAGAAGAAGTGATGTTCGTCTTTCCGTGAACTCACACGGTGCGGGTCGCCCGGCTTCGGCCGGGCGCAGGGGGCGGATCGGGGTAGCATTGCCTTGATCCGCTTCGTTTTGGTTTTGCGAATATGTCGTTGCATCGCCGGGATTTGATTATCGGGACGCTCGCCGCTCCTTTTGTCCTGCCGTCGCCCGTGCGGGGACGGCCGGACGGGAAAATCTATGATCTGGTGGTCGTAGGGGCCGGGGCCGCAGGTCTCACCACCGCCTGTCTCGCCGCCGAGTACGGCTTGAGACGAATTCTCGTGCTCGAAAGCGAACCTTTGATCGGCGGTTCGAGCATCATCAGCGGCGGATTCTGGGCCGTGAGCGGAACGGAGCTCCAGAAAGAGCGCGGAGTGATCGACAGCGACGAGGCGTTTTACGAGGACATTCTCGCGGTCGGCGCTCACAAGAACGACGAGCGTCTCGTTCGCGCGTTCATTCGGGAGAATCGCCGTCAGTACGAATGGATGCTCGGACAGGGCGTTGCGCCGCAGACGCTTGCGCCCGGATCGGGAACGCTGAGAGCGCACGTTTTCGATGCGAAAAAACTCGTTTCTCGTCTCTACCGCAGAGCCGCGTCCTCGGGCGTCGACGTACGGGTAGGCGCAAGGGTGAGGGAGCTTTTCTTCGAGCGGTCCCGCAACCGCGTCGTCGGCGTCCGAACGGACCGGGCGGCTTATGCGGCGCGGGCCGTGCTTCTCGCCACCGGCGGTTTTTCGCGCAATACGGCGCTGTTGGAAAAGTATTCGCCCCGCATGCGCTTCGTCTCCACGATCGCGGCCCAAGGGAGCCGCGGCGACGGCATTCTCATGGCGCAGGCGTTGGGGGCGGAGCTCGCCGACATGGAGTGGCTCGAAGCCTCCTACGCCTTCATCCAAAACCCCACGACCATTCACGACATGACCTTCGTCAACTATCACGGAGGAATCATCGTCAACAAGTTCGGACGGCGCTTCGTAGACGAGTCGCTCCCCTACAAGTTGATTGCAAAGGCGGTCCTGCAGCAGAGCGACGCCAAGAGCTTCATCGTGTTCGACGAGCGCATCCGCGGCATTTCCGAACGACAGCCGATGGACCGGCGACGCTGGGACGTCGTGCCGCTCGGCACGGGACGCACCCTTGCGGAGGCGGCGAACCAATGCTCCATCGATCCCGCCGCCCTGCAGGAGACGGTCGAAGCCTACAACAAGGCGGTCGCCCGGGGCGAAGACGCAGGGAGGGGATCGGTGGCCGTCAACAACGGTCGGCTTCTCACGATCGACAGGCCGCCCTTTTATGTCCTCCCGGTGTCGCCCTGTCTTCTCGGGACCTACTGCGGCATCAAGATCAACGACCGTGCGCGGGTCCTGACCGCGCAGGGCGACGAGATCAAGGGTCTCTGGGCGGCGGGCGAAGTGACGGGCGGCTTTCACGGGGCCTCCTTCATCATGGGAACGGCTTTGGGAAAGGCGCAGACCTTCGCTCGGATCGCGGCGCAGGACATCGCGCGCAGCCTGGGGGAGGCGTAGATGATTCGAGTTCGAACCGCCTTTCAGGCCGCCCTCCTGCTTTTTCTGACGCAAACCCTGTTTGCGCAGGTCCCGCAGACGACCGTCGAACTCGGCATGGTCGAAGCACTGTCGCGGGAGTCGCAGGGACCGTTTTTGGAAGAGACCGTATCCGCGCTGCGGGCGGATTTCGCTCGGAACGGAATGGCGCTCAACGTGACGCGCGCTTCGGAGGAGGAGATCGCACGCCTCGTGAGACAGAATCGGCTCGATTTCTTCCTGGCGCCGAGCGACCTCTATCGTCGGCTTCTTCTTTCGGGCTGCAGCGACATCGCGGTGACGCACGCCGCCGAGACGACGAATCCCAATCGGACGCAGGGCGCGCTTTTTCTTTCGCGTCTCGGCGAAGAGCCCGACGTGCCCCGTTCGGTCTCCAAGGGAAAAGTTCTGAGGCTCGGCGGCGAGGCGGGCTCCGTGATCGTTCGGGGCGAACTGATCCGCCACGGACTCTCCGGAAAAGCGTCGGCCGACCTCTTTGCGAAGATTCCCGTCCGAGCGGACACCGACGACGAGACGGCCGCGGCACTTCGCAGGCTCCGCGAGGGCGGACTCGACCTCCTGATTCTTCCCGTCTGCCGCCTGGAGCGCTACTGCGGGAGCCGCACGTGTTCCACGGCGGACCTCGGCGTCCTCTGGCCCAAGCAGGATACGGACATGACGTGTTTTCACTCGACGCAGCTCTATCCGGGGACGACGCTCGTGGCGACGCCGTCTCTTACTCCCTTCGCCCATCGGGAAATTCTGAGCACGATCTTCGCGCTCAAGGCCGGGGCGAACGGACAGCGCTGGCACGTCGCCACGAACTTTCAGACGACGGACCGCACGCTCAGACTTCTCGACGACGATGCGTGGGCGCAGGTGCGGCAATCCTCCATTCGAAGCTTCCTGAACCGTTGGAAAGGGTGGATCGTCTTCGGTCTCTGCGCGTTGGGATTCATTGTCGTTCACACCGTCGTTCTGCAAGTGCTGGTGCGCCGAAAGACGCGGGAGCTCAGACATGCGCTGACGGAGCAGAAAAGGGCCCGGCGGGAAACCGAACTCATTTCCCGGCGTCTGGAAAAGCAGCGCCGCCTGCAGACGATCGGACAGATGGCGAGTCTCTTTGCCCACGAACTCGGACAACCCCTCAACGCCATCGGTTGCTATGCGCACGGCATAGGGAAGGCGACGGAAAACGTCGAAAAGCGCAGGGCGGTTGAAAAGGGGATTCAGGGGATCGAGGATCAGGTCGGGCGCGCGAGCGCGATCGTGAACCGAGTGCGCGACTACGTGCGTTCGCAGACCGTGCGCGACAAAGTGATCGACCTCGGCGAACTCGTGGAAACGGCGATCGGCAACTTCAAAATCACGAGCCTCGGCAACGTTCCCGTCGTGTTGAAGCGCGAATGCGCCGGCGATGAGCTTCGGGTCCGGGGGGATTCTCTGGAATTGGAGTTGGTCGTCACGAATCTCCTGCGAAACGCGTCGCAGGCGATTCAGTCGATCGGAAAGCCCGAAATCCGAGTGAAGATTTTCGATCGTCCCGGTCCGGGCTTTGAAGTTTCGGACAACGGTGTCGGCCTGACGGAGGAAAAACTCGCCGAGATCGTTCAGATCGGAGAGAGCACCCGTCCCGAGGGATTGGGGCTGGGGCTCTCGATCGTGCGGGATCTCGTCGAGCTGCACGAAGGAAAAATCGAATTTTCCCTGACGTCCGCCGGCGGACTCGTCGTGAGGGTGACGTTGCCGCCCGCCCGCGAACCGGACAAGGAGTGTGAAAAGTGAAGGAAGAAAACGCCCTGATCCGCATCGTCGACGACGACGCCTCCGTTCGGGATGCGTTGGTCTACATGCTCGAGCAGGAGGGGTTCGACACGGTCGCCTATGCGAGTGCGGAAGAATTTCTCGTGAACGACATGCCCTCGCGCCCCGGCGTCGTCGTGCTCGACGTGCGCATGCCCGGGATGAGCGGCACGCGTCTGCAGGACGAGATGATCGCCAGACGTATCGACACGCCGATCATCTTTCTGACGGGACACGGCGACGTGGACATGGCCGTCAAGGCCCTGCGCAAGGGGGCCTACCACTTTCTGCAGAAGCCCGTCGATACGGACGAACTCGTCCGAACCATTCGCGAGTGTCTCGAGAAGACGCGGTGCGGCCTCACGGCCGAAGAGGCCCGGGAGGCGATCGGTCTCCTGACGCCTCGGGAAAGACAGATCGCGAATCTTCTCCTTCAGGGAGTGCCCAACCACGGAATCGCGGAGCGGCTGAATCTCTCGGTGAGGACGGTGGAAAACCATCGGACGAGCCTCTATCGAAAGCTTCGCGTGAATTCGTACGAGGAGCTTAAAAGCCTCTTGTGCGGGTGGAAAATCTAGAACGTTTTTCTTCCCGGCGTCTGTACGGGGCGCAAATTTTTCCGGCCTTACGGGAGCCTTGCTTCGCTCCGTGCGCCGTCGGAAGGAAAAAGTTTTATCGCCAAGGAGTTGTTCCTTTTATTGCGGAGGAAAAATCATGTCAACTCTCAATCGTCGTACCTTCCTCAAAACCGGGGCCGCAGCCTCCCTTGCCGGCGCGGTCGGCATGGCCAAGGCGCTCGAAGTGAAAAGCGCCGACGGCTACAAGTGGGACCGCACCTGCGACGTCCTCGTGATCGGTTTCGGCGGCGCGGGCGGCCCTGCGGCCGTGGCGGCCAAGGAAGCCGGAGCCGACGTACTGGTGTTGGAAAAGATGGCCGTGGGCGGCGGTAACTGCACGGTCTCGTCGGGCGGCTTCATGGTCCCCGACAATCCGAAGGACGGATGGACCTATCTCAAGAAGACCTACGAATTCTCGCAGGGCGAATGCGATGAGGAACTTCTCCGCATCTTCTGCGAAGAAGCCCAGACGATCAAGGAATGGATCACGAAGCTTGATCCCGAAGCCAAATTCCGCGTGTACGGTCACGCCGGTTGGCAGAATCTCCCCGGCGCGGACGCCATCAAGAAGTGGAGCATCTACGGTCGAAAGGGCTTCACGGGAGGGGACCTGCTCTTCCAAACCTTCCGCCGCATCGCCGAAGACGTGCAGAAGACCCCCGTTCTCTACAACACCCCCGCGAAGCGCCTCGTGCGTGAAGGGAACGTCGTTGTCGGCGTCATTGCCGAACACGAAGGGAAGGACATGGCGATCCGCGCGAAGCGCGGCGTCGTCATCGCCACGGGCGGCTTCCAGTGCAATCCCGAGCTCGTCCGCAAGTACGTTACGGGTTCGAAACTCGCCTTCCTCGGCAGTCCCGGCAATACGGGCGACGGTCTCCTGATGGCGCAGTCGATGGGCGCTCAGCTTTGGCACATGACCGACGTCTCCGCCCCGCTCGGGATTCAGGTTCCCGGCGTCAAGGCCGCCTTCCAACTCTCCGCCAAGGTTCCCTCCTTCATTTGGGTCGACCAGGACGGCTGCCGCTTCGTGAACGAAAAGGGCATCGACGGCCATACGCAGATCACCGCCGTCACGTTCTACGACGCCGTGAAGCACCGCTTCCCGCGAAATCCCTGCTGGATGATCTTCGACGATCCCGCCTGCAAGGCCGGGCCGATCTACGGCTCCGCCCGTTCGGGCTACGCGCTCAACCGC
>CASDQM010000037.1 GCA_949282745.1 uncultured Sutterella sp.
ATATTGCAATTACTACAATGAGGAACGTATCCAAGCCAAGTTGAACTACCGCTCACCTAAGCAATATAGGGAAGCGATAGCTCAACAGGCTTGAACGCCCGATCGATCAAAAATCTGTCTCGCAAAGTGGGGACAGTTCAAGGACCGAAATCCACGGGCTTTTTCGTGCCGAAGGGAAACGTCCGGAGACGTCTCCCAAGCCGAGAAGCGATTAGCGCTTGCTGAACTGCTTGGCGCGGCGGGCCTTGCGAAGACCAACCTTCTTACGTTCGACTTCGCGGGCGTCACGCGTCACGAGGCCGGCGTTCGAGAGAACGGACTTGAGGCCTTCATCGTAGTCGATGAGGGCGCGGGTGATGCCGTGACGGACGGCGCCGGCCTGGCCGGATTCACCGCCACCGCTGACGTTGACGGTGATGTCGAACGTTTCGGTGTTTTCCGTGAGTTCGAGCGGCTGCATGACGACCATGCGGCCCGTTTCACGGTTGAAGTACTGTTCCAAGGGACGACCGTTGATAACGATCTTGCCCGTGCCGCGCTTCATGAAGACGCGGGCAACCGAGCTCTTGCGACGGCCCGTGCCGTAGTTGTAAATGCCGATCATCTTTCAAGCCTTTTCTTAGAGGTCGAGGACCTGGGGTTGCTGAGCGGAATGCGGGTGTTCGGCACCGGCGTAGATCTTGAGCTTCTTGATCATGGCGTAGCCGAGCGGTCCCTTCGGGAGCATGCCCTTGACGGCGATTTCGAGCGCGCGGCCCGGATGCTTCGCCTGCATTTCCTTGAAGGTCGTTTCGTAGATACCGCCGGGATAGCCCGTGTGACGGTAGTACGTCTTCTTGCCCGCCTTTTCAGCGGAGAGCTTCAACTTGTCGGCGTTGATGACGACGATAAAGTCGCCCGTGTCGACGTGGGGCGTGAATTCGGGCTTGTGCTTGCCACGGAGGCGCAGAGCGATTTCGCTGGCAAGACGGCCGAGCACCTTATCACTGGCATCGACCACGAACCAGTCGCGCTTAACCTCAAGCGGCTTGGCCGAGAAGGTCTTCATTGCGTTCACCTACAAAAAGTGTGTTTCGAACATCGCGGCAGCGGATGGCGCCGCCTTGACAACGCCCCGATGGTCGAAAAGAATTCAAAAAGAAAGCAGATCCGTCCGCCCTCCGCGTTTCAGGGGGAGGCGGCGATCCGCCGTATACGTTGCGTCCAGCTTCATCGCCGTGGCGGTGCCAGTGGAAAATCGATGGGGTAAGCAATCCGCCCGACAAAGCTAGGGGAGCGATTTTATTCGATTCTTCGAGGAACTGTCAAAGAAATCCCGAATCTTTTTTACGCTCCGCGCGCATCCGTCAGCCGATGAGTCCCTCGACGTACTTGGCGGTGCCCGAGAGGAACATCTGCGTGGCCATCATCGCGAGGAGAAGCCCCGTGAGGCGTTCGACGGCCATGGTCACCTTCTCGCCGAGCTTTTGCTGCAGCCAGTCGGCCGAAGCGAGCACCAGGAAGGAAATGAAGGCCGTGATGACGACGATCGCACCCCACTCGAGCGTGCGGCTCGGATCGGTGGCGGCGATCATCATGATGGTCGCGATGGTGGAGGGACCCGCGATGGCCGGAATCGCGAGCGGCACGATGAAGGGTTCGCCGTCGGGCGTTTCCCCGAAAACCCCTTCCTTGGAGGGAAAGACCATGCGGATGGCCATGAGCATGACGATCACGGAACCGCCGATCGTGAGCGCCGCGTCCGAGAGGCCGAGCGCCGTCATGAAGGCGTGGCCGAAGAACATGGCGAGCAGAAGCGTCACCATGGCGATCGCGCACTCCCGAAAAATCACCCGCACGCGGCGGTGATTGGGAACGTTCTTCATGCAGGCGATCGTGATGGGAATGTTGCCGAGCGGGTCCGCCATCAGCACCATCAGCATCAGGGCGCCCCAGAAACCGTATTCCATAGCTTTTCCGTCCTATTGAAACAAAACCGCCCGAAACTCCGACGTCTGGGGTTCCGGGCGGGAATGATTATACGAAAAGGGAGGCGGATCAGGCCTGCGTTTCTTCCGTATTTTCGACGGCCTCAACCGGCGCGGCTTCCACCGGCGCGGCTTCAACCGTTTCTTCGGCCGCCTCGGACGCTTCTTCGAAGACCGCGCGGACCTTCGGCAGGAGCGCTTCGGTGCGTTCGGCGTTCATCTGGCCGAGACGCAGACGGCGGAAGAGAACGTCCTCGGCCGTGCGGGCGCCTTCGTATTCGCGGCTGTAGCGGGCGTATTCGACCACCTTGGCGTCGGCTTCCTCGCTCTTTTCCGCGGCCACTTCGAGCGCGGCCTGATCCCAGACCTGGTCGGCGAAGATCGGCAGATCCTTCGTGACGCACAGACGAGCCGGGATGAGGTGGCGCTGCGTGGCTTCGAGCATGGCGTGCTCGGCCATCTTGCGGTAGGCCGTCCACTTGCCGCCCGTCACGGTGATCATGTTGCCGTATTCCGGAATGACGGCGTGTTCGCGCGAAACCTTGGCGGTGGAGCCGGCGGAGCCCGTCGCCTGCGGATTGAAGAGCGGACGCAGACCGGCGAAGGTCGCCTTCACGTCGGCGCGCGTGATGGGCTTTTCGAGGTAGCCCGACGCGGTTTCGATCATGAAGTTCACTTCCTCTTCGCTCACCTTCGGATCGAAATCCGCTTCACGCTGTTCGACGTCGGTCGTGCCGACGAGGAGCATTTCGTGCCAGGGAATCGCAAAGAGAACGCGCCCGTCGCGGGTCTTCGGGATGAGCATGCCCGTGTCGCCGGGCATGAAGCTCTTGTCGAGCAGGATGTGCGAACCGCGCGAGACGCGAACGAGCGTCGAGGCGTCGGGATCGACCATGCGGCGGATCGGATCGACCCAGGCGCCCGCGGCGTTGAAGACCATCTTCGTGCGGATGCGGAATTCTTCGCCCGTTTCCTTGTCCTGCGCCGTGACGGACTGAATCCAGCCGCCCTTGCGTTCGATGCCGATGACGGGCATGTAGTTGAGGGGCGTGGCGCCGAGGTTGTAGGCCGTGCGCATGAGCGCGACCGTCAGGCGGGCGTCGTCGAACTGCCCGTCATAGAACTGCACGCCGCCCATGAGGCCTTCGGCCTTGACGCCCGGCAGGCGCGAGAGCGTTTCTTCGCGCGAGAGGCTGCTCGTGCGGCCGATGCCGTAGCCGCCGTAGGTCATCGCCGAGTAGATGCCCAGACCCACGGTGAAGTATTCGCGTTCCCACTTCTTGTAGGTCGGCAGAATGAAGGGCTTCGCGTGAACAAGGTGCGGAGCGTTCTTGATGAGGATGCGGCGTTCCTTGAGCGCTTCGCGGACCAAACCCCAGTCGCGGGGGTTCTTCATGTAGCGCACGCCCCCGTGGATGAGCTTCGTCGAGCGCGACGAAGTGCCCGCGGCAAAGTCCTGCGCCTCGAGCAAAACGGTCTTCAGACCGCGCGAGGCCGCGTCCACGGCGATGCCGACGCCCGTGGCGCCGCCGCCGATGACCACCACATCCCACAGAGGATCCTGGCGCAGCTCTTCGAGCAACGCTTCCCGAACGAGGGGTTTCACTTCAGACATGTTCACTGGTTCCAATTACGGGCCCGGCCGACGGCACGTGACCACTGGTTCATCAAAGAGGTTTTCTGGTCCGCGCTCATGGAGGGTTCGAACACGCGGTCGACCCGCCAGAGCGAAGAAAGTTCGTCCAAATCCCGCCACACGCCGCAGGCGAGCCCCGCGAGGAAGGCCGCGCCGAGCGCGGTGGTTTCGGTATTGGCCGGCCGAATGACGGGCACGCCCGAGATGTCGGCCTGAAATTGCATGAGCAAATCGTTGCGGGAGGCGCCGCCGTCGACGCGCAGTTCGGTGAGCGGCACGTGCGCGTCGCGCTGCATCGCCTCGAGCACTTCGGCGCACTGGAAGGCGATGCCTTCGAGCGCCGCGCGCGCCACGTGCGCGCGGTTCGTCGCGCGGGTGAGGCCGATCAGCAGCCCCCGGGCGTCGCTGTCCCAATAGGGAGCGCCGAGTCCCACGAAGGCGGGCACGAGATAGACCCCGCCGTTGTCGGGGACGGAGCGCGCGAGCTCCTCGACTTCGGAAGCGCTCGAGAAAAACTTCAGTCCGTCGCGCAACCATTGTACGACGGCCCCGGCGATGAACACACTCCCTTCGAGGGCGTATTCCGCCGGAAGGGAACCGCGCTGCCAGAGAGCCGTGCCCAAGAGGCGCTGCGTGCTGATTCTCGGGGTCGTGCCCACGTTCATGAGGAGAAAGCCCCCCGTCCCGTAGGTGTTCTTCGCCGTCCCCGGCGCAAAGCAGGCCTGCCCGAAGGAGGCCGCCTGTTGGTCGCCCGCGACGCCCGCGATCGGAATGGCCCGGCCCCAGAGCGCGGGATCGGTCTCGGCGATCACGGCCGAGCTCGGAACGATTTCGGGGAGGATCGCCTTCGGGACGTCAAAGAGCTGCAGGAGTTCGTCGTCCCACTGCCCCGTGCGCAGATCGCACAAAAGCGTGCGCGAGGCGTTCGTCAGGTCCGTCGCGTGGCGCCGTCCGCCCGTGAGCTGCCAAATGAGCCACGAGTCGACCGTGCCGAAGGCGATTTCGCCCCGTTCGGCCCGGGCGCGCGCCCCCGGAATCCGGTCGAGAAGCCAGCGGATCTTCGTTGCCGAGAAGTACGGATCGAGACGCAGGCCGGTTTTGCCCGCCACCATTTCTTCTTCTCCGCGGCGGCGCAGCTCTTCGCAGAAGTCCGCCGTGCGGCGGTCCTGCCACACGATGGCGGGCGCGAGGGGCTCTCCGGTCTTTCGGTCCCAGAGAATCGTCGTTTCGCGCTGATTGGTGAGCCCGACCGCGGCGATTTCCTCCGCCCGGACGCCCGAGCGGCGAAGCGCACGGTCGACGCAGCGGCGCGTCGTCTCCCAAATCTCGAGGGCGTCGTGCTCGACCCAGCCCGAAGCCGGATAGTGCTGCGCGAACTCTTCCTGTTCGAGCCAGACGACCTGCGCCCGTTCGTTGAAGAGGAGCGCGCGGGAGCTCGTTGTGCCCTGATCAAGTGCGAGGATGTACTTCACGGCAGTTCACCTGTGTTGGCCCTGTGTTGGCGTGCGTCGGGCGCGCGCCGAGCGCGCGCCCTTCGTAAACGCAGAACATTCTATCGGAGCGACCCTCCGAGAAATCTTAAGCGGCCGGTTCTTCGTCCTTACCTTCGGCTTCACCGTAGGAAGCCGTTTCGACGTCGTCCTCGCGGTCGGCGTCGGCGAAGAGGACTTCGGCCTCCTCCTGCGTGACGGCGGGAGCGGCCTCGGCCTTCTTTTCCTCCTTCTTGAGGAGGCCCGCGACGGCGATCAAGTGGCGAAGCGCATCGTTGACGGCGTCGGCGTTTTCAAAGTAGGGCGCCACGTCCGCGGCGAGACGCACGACGGCGTTCTTTTCGAAGTCGCTCTTTTCGGCGTAGCGGCGGTTTTCGAGCGCGCGGGCGCGCGGACCCGAGCGCACGCCGAAGGCGTCGCGGCGGTCGTTGAAGCGGCGTCCTCCCTGGACGCGGCGGTCCCCGAAGCGGCCGCCCTCGCGGCGATCGGCAAAACGGCCGCCTTCGCGACGGTCGGAGAAGCGGTCTTCACGACGGTCCGAGAAACGGTCCTCGCGGCGGTCCGAGAAGCGCTCTTCGCGGCGGTCCGAGAAACGGTCGTCACGGCGATCGGAGAAGCGCCCTTCACGGCGGTCCGATTCAAATCCGCCGCGGTGCGGCCCGTTCATTTTCCAGGGTTTGCGATCCATTGAAGTGAATTCCTATTGACGTCAAAAAAGTTCTGAGGAGACGCGCCCCGGGCGCGTCGAAACTTCCCGAAGGGAAGCGGGTTCCGGAATCTTAATATTGTATCGAAAGCGCATCCCGACCGCCTCTTTCCGGCGTTTCCGCGTCTTTGCGACGGCCAAGATTTTCCTACCGAGCGTTTCCAAAAGGGGCTCGGGGTTTCTTCTTGCAACAAGCTTCGTGCAAAAAAACGGACGAGGGCATATATTTGTCTTACGGGGGGCGAAAAATCGCTTTTTCCCCTCCCAACATTGAAGCGGTGTCCGACCGCCTCATCCAGCGACGAACCGATCGTCGTCCAACAAGAAAAAAGAGAGGTGTTTATGCCCCAATCCCTTCAGATCGTATTTCATGGCGTAGACCGTTCCGAAGCCGTTGAACAGGCCGTTACGAAGAACGTGGAAGCCCTGCGCCGCTTCGATCAGCGCCTCGGTCCCTGCAAGGTCACGGTGTCTCAGGAGGGCCATCAGACCATCGGCGAATACAGCGTCCGCGTGGACGTCCTCGCCTCGGGTCACGACGTGATCGTCAACCGCTCGAACATGGACGTGATGCTTGCGATCAACGACGCCTTTGACAGCGTCCGCCGCGCCGTGAAGGACGAGGCCGACAAGCGCCGCAATCACTGATCCCGAAGGCCGCCGAAAATCCGGCGGCACGCAATAAAAAACCCGCAACGACCGAAATCGCTGCGGGTTCTTCTTTTCTGCGCCTTTCTCGTTTGTTGTTCGTGGCGTCTTATGAATGGCGTCCCTACGGGGATTCGAACCCCGGTACCAACCGTGAAAGGGTTGTGTCCTAGGCCTCTAGACGATAGGGACCTTGTTTTTGGTGGAGGTAAGCGGGATCGAACCGCTGACCTCTTGCATGCCATGCAAGCGCTCTCCCAGCTGAGCTATACCCCCGAATTGTCTTGTTTCCGAAAAGAATGGCGTCCCTACGGGGATTCGAACCCCGGTACCAACCGTGAAAGGGTTGTGTCCTAGGCCTCTAGACGATAGGGACCTTATTCCTTGGTGGAGGTAAGCGGGATCGAACCGCTGACCTCTTGCATGCCATGCAAGCGCTCTCCCAGCTGAGCTATACCCCCTGCGGAAACAAATTGTCGGTGCCTCGGCACCTCATTACACTGTGAAACCCGCTTCGAACGTTTTGAAGCGGGCCTCGCTGGAAATGGCGTCCCTACGGGGATTCGAACCCCGGTACCAACCGTGAAAGGGTTGTGTCCTAGGCCTCTAGACGATAGGGACCTTATCCTTGGTGGAGGTAAGCGGGATCGAACCGCTGACCTCTTGCATGCCATGCAAGCGCTCTCCCAGCTGAGCTATACCCCCGTGGATCAGAGAAAACGAATTTTGCCATAACTTTCGGAAGAATGCAAGCGTTCCGGCAAACTTTTTTCGCTTTTTCGGAAAATTTTTCGACCTCCCCTCCTCCGGGTCCTCCGTTTGGGACCCTGAATGTCCGCTAGACTAAGCCCAACCCACGCTTTTTTGCGCGCCCCGCCCCGACGGCGGGGCCCATTTCCGACACAGACATGACGTCCGACGAAAAGCAACTGGCCATCTCGCTTCGAGGGGCCTCACAGAACAATCTCCGACACCTCGACCTCGACTTCGTTCGAGGACAGTTCACGACGGTCACCGGTCCCTCGGGCTCGGGAAAGAGCTCGCTCGTCATCGACACGCTTTTTGCCGAGGGGCAGCGCCGCTACATCGAAACCTTCAGTCCCTATGCACGGCAGTTCATCGACCGCATGCCCGCGCCGAAGGTGGAAAAGCTTACCGGCATTCTTCCGGCGATCGCCATCGAGCACACCAATACGGTGCGAACGCCCCGCTCCACCGTGGGCACGCTCACGGGTCTCAACGACCACTTCAAGGTGCTCTTTGCCAACCACGCGTCGCTCTTTTGCGAGCGCTGCGGCCGTCCGGTGCGCCGCCGCGACCCGGAGGCGATCTGGAACGCTCTGGAACTGCGTCTTGCGAAGTCCGCCCCCGACGGACTCGACTCGCGCGTCGGCATCGCCTTCTCCCTTACGGTTCCCCTGACGCTTCCGCTCGAGACGGCCGAGGCGATGCTCTCGCAGCAGGGCTACACGAAGATCCTGAAGGTCGTCGAAGAAAAGACGGCCCGCCGCATCGTCGTGCTCGCCGACCGCTTCCGCGCTTCGTCGGTCGAACCCGAACGCGCGACCGAGGCGCTTTCGACGGCTCTCGACAAGGGAAGGGGCGTGTGTGAAATCTGGCTCCTTCCGCGCGACGAAGAGCCCGTCCGCTTCACGGCCTACGGAGCGGATCTCTACTGCGGCGACTGCGACCGACACTATGAAGAGACGAGTCCGGCGCACTTCAGCTTCAATTCGCCCGTCGGCGCCTGCCCCAACTGCAACGGCTACGGACGCTCGTCCGAGTATGACTGGAAGCGCCTCCTTCCGGACGATCGGCTCTCGATCGCCCAGGGTGCGGTCGCCGTCCTCACGCCCACGGGACACTATCGGGACTTCCTTGCGCTGCTCGTGCGCCGCGCGCCGAGCGCGGGCGTGGATCCGCACCTTCCCTGGAAGGACCTGAGCGACGAAGCCAAGCGCTGGGTGTTCGAGGGCGACGAAGACTTTCGCGAGTGGAAGACCGACCGCCGCTGGGGCGGCGTGCACCGCTTCTTCACGTGGCTCGAAGAGCACAAGTACAAGTTCTACGTACGCTGGACGATCGCCTTTTACCGCACCTACACGACCTGCCCGGTCTGTCTCGGGGCGCGCCTTCGCGACGAAAACTTCGCCTGGCGCTACGTGCTCCCCGAAGGAGTCGAAGTAGAACTTCCGCCCTTCGAGCGTTTTCTGCCGCATTCGATGAAGGACCTTCCCCATCCCGAACAACTGCCGGGGTGGAATTTCCACGAAGTGATGACGATGCCGATTTCGTCCCTTCACCGGATCATTCCCGCCGCCCTGCAAAAACCGAGGGACGCGGCGGAGACGCTCGTTCTTCATGAAATCGCGGCGCGCCTTGACTATCTGATGGAGGCGGGGCTCGGCTACCTTACGCTCGACCGACTGAGCCGCACGCTCTCGGGCGGGGAACTGCAGCGCGTCACGCTCACGCAGGCCCTCGGCACGTCGCTTACGAACACGCTCTTTTTGCTCGACGAACCGAGCATCGGTCTCCATCCCCGGGACCTGCACCGCATCAACGGCATCATCCGCCGCGTGACCGAAGCGGGGAACACCGTGATCGCGATCGAACACGATCCGCAGGTGATGCTCGCCTCCAACCGCATGGTGGATTTGGGGCCGGGCGCGGGCAAAGAGGGCGGCGCCATCGAATTTGACGGCGAAACGCGCGCCGCGTTGCGCCCGGAAAATTCGACCCTCACGACGGACTACCTGACGGGAAGACGGCGCATCGAACGCACTGAAAAACGCGCCTGGACGCCCGAAGACGGCGGCTGGACGATCGAGGGGGCTTCGGAGCACAACCTCAAGAACCTCACCGTCACGATTCCGCGCAACCGCTTCGTCGCCGTCGCGGGCGTCTCGGGCTCGGGCAAGTCGACCCTCATCAACGACGTCTTCTATCGGGCCGTGCGGCGCGCACTCGCGCAGGACGACGGCGAGCCCGGACGCTTCGAGGCCCTGAAGGGAGACCTCCCCGCGGAAATTCATCTGATCGATCAGTCTCCGATTCAGCGCAATCTCCGAAGCACTCCCGTAAGCTTCATCGGCGCCTACGACGAAATCCGCAAGCTCTTTGCGGCCTCGCCCGAAGCGAAGGCGGCGGGCTTGACGCCCGGCGACTTCTCCTTCAACACGGGAAGCGGACGCTGTCCCGCGTGCGCCGGCACCGGCGTCGAAGTCGTCGAAATGCAGTTTCTCTCCGACGTGCAGATCCCCTGCTCGATCTGCGCGGGAAAACGCTTCACGCCCCGCGTCCTCACCGTCGGCATCACGATCGGCGATCGCCGCTACACGATCGACGACATTCTGCACGCCACCGTGCGCGAAGCGATCGACCTCTTCGGCGAGGATTCGCGCGTCGGCCGGGCTCTCGCGCCGCTCGTCGAACTCGGACTCGAATACCTCGAGCTCGGGCAGCCCATCTCGACGCTCTCGCCGGGCGAAGGCCAGCGCCTCAAGCTCGCCGAATTCATTCAGAACGAAATCACCCCGAAGAAGACGCGCTCGCGCCGCGCGAAGACGGTCCAGAAGGTGTTTCTCTTTGACGAACCTTCGAGCGGCCTGCACTTTGAGGACGTGCGGCATTTGGTGGCCCTTTTCGACCGCCTCGTGCGAAACGGGCACACGGTCGTCACGATCGAACACAACCTCGACGTCATCGCCTCGGCCGACTGGGTGATCGAACTCGGTCCCGACGGCGGCGCCGAAGGGGGCGAACTTCTCTACGAAGGGACGCCCGAAGCGCTTGCGGAGACCCGCGCGACCGCCACGGGCGAAGCGCTCGCCGCCTGGCGCGACGCGCGCACGCCCGAAGGCTCCAAGGCCTTCTTCAACCTGCCCGAACCGAAGGCGGCCGAATCGGATCCCCTCGAAAAGCACGCGATCGTCGTGCGGGGCGCCCGGGAAAACAATCTCAAAAACATCACGGCCGTCATTCCGCACGACCGCTTTACGGTGCTCTCGGGCCCGAGCGGGAGCGGCAAGAGCACGCTCGCCTTCCGCATCGTCTTCGCCGAAGGCCAGCGGCGCTACATCGACAATCTGAGCGCCTACGCGCGAAGCCGCATCCAGCCGCCGCCGATTCCGGACTACGACTCGATCCGGGGCATTCCGCCCACGGTCTCGATCGAACAGCGGACAAGCCGCGGCGGTTGGCGCTCGACCGCCGCCACGATGACGGAGATCTATCACTACGCCCGACTCCTCTTTGCCCGTCTCGGCGAGAAGAAGGTGGGCCGGGGCTTCGTTCGTCTCCACGACGCGGACCCGAGACTCTTTTCCTACAACACCAAGCTCGGCGCCTGTCCGAAATGCCTCGGCTACGGTTTCGTGAGCCAAAGTGTGGAAAAGGCGAAACGAAACGACGACAAGGAAAACGCCTACGCCAACGAACTCGCCCCCGCGACCCGCGACCGGGACGTCCGCGTCGTGTGTCCCGCCTGCGGCGGAAAGCGTCTTTCCAAAGCGGCGCTCGCCGTCCGTTGGCAGGGCATCACGATCGCCGACTTCTCGGCGATGACCGTGAAGGAAGCGCTCCGCTTCTGCCGCGGTCTGTCGCTTGACGAACACGACGCGGCCGTGGCGGAGGAAGCCTTGAAGGAAATCGTCGCGAGACTCGCCTTCCTTGACGAAGTCGGGCTCGGCTACCTAGAACTCGACCGCGCCGCACCGACGCTCTCGGGCGGCGAGGCGCAGCGTATCCGTCTCGCCACGCAGATCAACAGCACCCTGCGCGGCGTCTGCTACGTGCTCGACGAACCCACCATCGGCCTGCATCCGAGAGACAACCGCGTCCTGATCGACGCCCTGAAGCGCCTTTGCCGCCTCGGCAACACGCTGCTCGTCGTGGAGCACGACGAAGACACGATCCGCGCGGCCGACCATCTGATCGACATCGGTCCGGGGGCGGGGAAGCTCGGCGGCGAAATCGTGGCCGAAGGAACGCTCGAGGATCTTCTCGCCAACCCGCGCTCGCCCACGGGCCGGGCCCTCTCGTCGCCCCAGCGCGCTACGGGCGTTCCCGAACACCGCTTCGACGCAGCGACGGATCCCCATCTGACGGTTTGCGGCGTGTCGCTTCGCAACCTCAAAATCGATCGGCTCGACATTCCGCTCGGCGCCCTCACGGTCGTGACGGGCGTCTCGGGTTCGGGCAAATCCACGCTCACGCGCGAAATGCTCCTTGCTTCGCTCTCTGCCCTCCTTCACGGCGAAGCGCCCGTCGGGTGCGAGCGCATCGAAGGGGCCGAGGCCGTGCAGCGCGTCTGCGAAGTCACGCAATCGCCCATCGGCGGGTCGCTTTACTCCTGTCCCGCGACTTACGTGGACTTCGCCAAGGACATCCGCGCCCTCTTTGCCGAAACGAACGCCGCCAAGGAGCGCGGCTACACGTCCTCGCAGTTCTCCTTCCAGATTTCGCCGGGGCGCTGCCCGAACTGTTCGGGGAGCGGCATTGAAACGCTCGAAATGAAGTTTCTCCCCGACGTACGGATTCAGTGCAAGGTGTGCGAAGGGAAGCGCTTTGACCGGGATACGCTCGAAGTGACGTGGAAGGGGAAGAACTTCAGCGAAGTGCTCGACATGTCGGTGGACGAGGCGAAGGAATTCTTCTCGTCCGTGACGAAGATCCGTCAGCCGCTCTCGCTTCTCTCGGACATCGGTCTCGGCTACCTCAAGATCGGTCAGCCGACCTCCATGATTTCCGGAGGCGAGGCGCAGCGCATCAAGCTCGCCTACGAACTCGTCAAGGCCCGTGAAGGTACGCGCTACGCCGCGCGGGCCCCGCACACGGTCTACATTCTCGACGAGCCCACCGTGGGCCTGCACATCTCGGACGTGGAGAAGCTCCTCAACGTCTTGAAGCGGCTCGTTCGGGCGGGTCACACGGTGATCGTCGTCGAGCACAACCTCGACGTGATGGCGGCGGCCGACTGGATGATCGACCTCGGTCCCGAGGGCGGTCCCGAAGGCGGACGCGTGACGGCAAAAGGAACGCCCGCCGAAGTGGCGCGAACGAACACGCACACCGGGCGGGCGTTGAAGGAGCACCTAGCGCGCTGACTCGCTTTAGCGGCGCTCCACGAGATACATCGCGACGGCGGCGGCAAAGAGCATGCCCGCCGTCGGCGTGATGGCCACCGCAATGGGCGACCAGGTGTTGACGGCGCCGAGATAGGAAAAGATGTTGTTGAGCGCGTAGAAGACGATCCCGATCATGACGCCGAGGAAGATCTTGATCGCCATCCCGCCCGAGCGGGCGTTCATGTACGCGAACGGCATGCTGAGCGCGAGCATGACGAGCGTGGCGAGGGGATAAAAGACCTTCGTCCAAAAAGCGATCTCGTACTGCTCGGTCTGCTGGTTGTTCTTCTCGAGATGGGCGACGTAGCGGTCGAGGTCCCGCATCGACATGTTTTCGGGCTTCGAGGTCATGACGCTCAGAATGTCCGGACCGATGGAGGACTTCACGAGGAATTCCTCGGCCGGGCGCACTTCGATGCGCTCCGTCATGGGCGCGTTGTTCTTCACGTCGACCGTCGGATAGACGACCGCGACGGCGTCGTGCAGCACCCAGCCGCCGTCACGGTATTCGGCGCTTTCCGAACGGATGAGCCGCATGAGGTGACCGTTCTCGTTGAATTCGAAGAAACGCCACGCACCGGTGACGTTGCGGTCCTGCGCGCTGATGTACTTGACGTTGAGATAGCGGTCGACCTTTCGGCCTTCCTCGTCGGTCGTCGCGTCGCGGATCCACACGCCCGAGGTGTAGCCCCGCGCGGAGACGGCCCCGCCCTTTTCGAGCGTGACGCGAAGTTCCTGCGCGTAGCGCGTGGCGGGCGGCGAGACGAGTTCGCCCATCCCGTAGGTGAAGAGGACGACGAGGAGTCCGGGGACGAGCAGACTCGCCGCAAGCGACACGGGCGAGAGGCCCGCAACGCGCAGCACGGTGAATTCGGAATTGGACGCCCAGCGCGACATCGTGTAGACGGAGGCGAGGAGCACGGCGATCGGCATCACTTCATAGATGCGCGCCGGCAACGACAGCGCCGTAAAGACGAAGGCGTCGGAGAGACCGAAGTGCTTGCCCACGTCGTCGAGCTGATTGATCAGATCGAAGAAGGCGAAGAGCGCCACGAGCGCCAAAAGCACGAAGGACGTGGAGGCGAGAATTTCGCGGGTGAACTGCTTGGTGATGACTTTCATCGGGCGGCCTCCTTACGCGAGCGCAGACGGCGCCACAACGCTCCGGGACTCGCCCAGGCGGGAAGCCAGCTCATAAAGTAAACCCAGCGAATGAAACACACCACGACGAGCGCAAAGACGAGACCGTGTAGCGTGGCCAACCCCGTCCAAAGGCCGATCTGTTCGTGTTCGACCCAGGTCTGGAAGATCGAAATGGCGTTTAGATAGAGAATGAATACGAGCGCGGCCATGATGAGGTTGAGGCTTCGTCCTGCGCGGGGACTCGTGCAGGAAAGCGGCAGGGCCAGGAGCACGAGATTGAACGCGGCGAAGGGCCAGGAAATGCGCCAGAGCGCCTGCCCGAGATTTTCCGCTGTGGGATTCGCAAAGAGGAAGGGAGTCGGAAGCGACCGGGTGCGAAGGTCCGCGAGGGGACGGTCGATCTTCACGTCCACGCGCATGCCGTACTCGTTGAATTCGACGATGCGTGTCGTGGGCGAGCCGATCTCCGTTTCATAACGGCGGCCTTCGTGCAGAACGATGTAGCGGTCGCCTTCCTCGTTGATGCGAATTTCTCCGCGTTCGGCGACGACGGTCGATTCCTTGTCGGGGGCGCTCTCGCTCATGAAGATGCGGCCGACTTCGTTCGAATTATCTCCGGCCGACTCCACGAAGAAAACGCGGCGGCCGCCGAGGGTTTCGATGAAGCGTCCCGGCGCGATGCGGTTGACGTCGTCGCGCTGCTGAAAGGTGGCTCGCGTCTGGTCGGCCTGGGAACTCGCCCAGGGCGAGATCACGAGACTCAGAAGACCGACGGCGAGAATGAGGGGAACGGAAAAGCGCAGAACCGGCGTCACCCAGGAGAGCAGAGAACGACCTCCCGAGGAATACCAAACGACCATCTCATTGTCCTGCCACCAACGCATCATGGTCATCAGAACGGCGATGAAGAGCGAAACGGCAAGGAGCGGCGCCAGATTGATGAGGGCCTGATAGACCACCATCTGCAGCACCGCGGCGTTGTCGATTCGGCCGCCTGAGGCGAGGCTCAGCACGCGCACCATCCCCACGGCGATCACGATGGTGAAGAGCACGGTAAAGACGCCGCCCGCACTGTTGGCAAGCTCGGAAATGAGAGATCGTTTAAAAATCATCGTTCACGCACAAAAAGAGGCTTGTTCCCGCGCAATGATCGTCCCGGCGCGGCGGAAAAAGTCGCTTAAGGAGAAGTATTGCGCATTGTAGACGATGGCGGGCGATTTCGAGGATGCCCGAAGAAATTTGTCCGGGAATCCATAAGACAAAACCCCCGACTCCGTGAGGAATCGGGGGTTTTGAATGGTGGAGCCTGGCAATGTCCTACTTTCACCGGAAATACAACCGACTATCATCGGCGCTAAGGCGTTTCACTGTCCTGTTCGGAATGGGAAGGAGTGGGACCGCCTCGCTATGGTCACCAGGCAAAGCTCTTAAATTCTTTGCAAATGAAACGAAACGCGTTGCGATCGCTTGGGATTCACGCGTTCTCACCGACAACCTTTCAAAGGTCATCAAGCTTCACGGTTATAGGATCAAGCTGCACGAGCAATTAGTATTGGTTAGCTCAACGCCTCACAGCGCTTACACACCCAACCTATCAACGTCCTGGTCTCGAACGACTCTTTAGGGAGG
>CASDQM010000038.1 GCA_949282745.1 uncultured Sutterella sp.
AGGGTTTTCGGCCCGTTGGAATTGCCATTGGGTGGCCCCCATCGAACTATCGTTGGACGTTCGAACGTCGGATAAGAAGCTGGAGTTTGATGAGGATCGAGAAAGTGCTCTTTCACCCCTTGACACCTGAGGACATAAGGACGCTTTTATGTCCCGACGAGGATGGCACCGCACAGCCCCGAAGAGGTACCGATATGGACCGATCATCCATCTTCCCGAGAAGGTCGCGACGGATGCGGACGGAGTGCTTGAATCGTCTAGGAACTGATGGTTGTCGGACAAAGGCGATCGACATAAACCGCCAAATTTCTACACCATTTGTAGCTACAATTCGTGTAGCTACAAATGGTGTAGAATTGACTATAAAATCATTTTGCCCATTCTTTCTTACAAACGTGCCAAACAACACTGCTGGGAGTACGTATGCGCTTCTATGGACGAGAAAATGAAACGGAGACGTTGCGGTGGCAGTTGTCGCGTGCAAGGGAAACCCGCGTTGCGCGCATGGTGGTCGTCACCGGCCGCCGGCGTGTCGGAAAGACCACTCTGATCCGCAAAGCCTTTGAAGCGTCCGAAGTCCCGCTCATCTACTGCTATGTGACAGAAATGAGTGACGAGGTCGCGATGGCGCAATTTCTTGTCGCCCAAGCAACCCAACGCTTGGCACTGCGATACCCGCCAACTCTCTCAAAGCTTGCCGACGCTATCGAGTGGCTTCTGGAAATCTCGCAAACTCATCCGTTCGTGTTGGTTCTCGATGAGTGTCAACAACTGGATCGGATGACCGGATTTTGGAGCGCGCTGCAGCGCGTTTGGGATTTGGGAAAGGCCGGTTCACAGATGTTGTTGATCATGAGCGGTTCGGTACAAACCGCTCTGGAACGCATTTTCGGCAATCAAAACGAGCCGCTCTTTGGCCGCGCCGACCAAACCCTGGTTCTTCAGCCCTTCACCACAACCCTGCTGAAGCAAATTTTCGAGGATGCCGTTTCGGCGCCGGGCAATCCTCGTGATCTCCTGCTCTTTTACGGCGTAACGGGCGGGGTGGCGCGCTACGTCGAATTTCTTGTTGATGCGGATGCGGTGACGCAGGAGCGCTTGTTGGACCTTCTTTTTTCCGATCGAGGATCGCAATTGCAAAAGGAAGGGGATCTTCTCTTGGCCAACGAGTTTCGCCTTTCCGCCCCGCTCTACCGAAGCATTCTTCTGCGTCTTGCCGCCGGTCGTTCCAAGCGCACGGAACTGCAGGATGGACAGTCCACCGACATCTCTCCGTACCTGGCGCGTCTTGAGACGCTCTACGGTCTCGTGTCTCGTGTTCAGCCCTTTTTGGAACCCTCTGAAAAACGCAAGACACGGTACCGCGTCGCCGACCCCTACATGCGCTTTTGGCTTCGCTTTTTTTGCGACGACGAAGCGAAGGCTTTGATGGAACTGCAGCAATGGCCGGTGCTGAGGGAGCGCACCGAAGCGGAGCTTTCTTCTTTTCTCGGGCGAACGCTTGAGGATTGGTTCCGCTGGCAGTTCTTGGAATCCGGCCTTTGGACGCCGGTAGGTTGTTGGTGGGACCGCCGGGGAGAGAATGAAATCGACTTGATTGCCCTCAATCGCCAGGATCGGCGAATCGTTTTTGCCGAAGTGAAAAGTCAGGCGGAGAAACTCAACGAAGGCAAACTGCGTCGCAAGGCGGAAGCCTTTTTGGAAGCGCATGGCGAATACCGCGACTGGCAAACGACTTTCCTTGGCCTGACGCCGGACGACATGCTGACTTCGCCCTGGAAGATCGAATAAGCGTCTGCGGGCTTCCGGAGCACAAGTTCGCTTCACGGAACCCCGGAACGATTACAGCAAAACGCCCTCCGAAGGACTTCCTTGGAGGGCATTGTTCTGTCACCCGGAGGGGCAATTGGATGGGCAATTAGAAAAACACTTTTTTCCATCCCCGCGAATGGCGCGGAATTACTGGACCTTGGCGGGCTTCGGGCGGTAGGCGCACATCATCGTGGCGGAGGCGGCGACCTTGCCGTCGACCTTGGCTTCGGCTTCAAAGACGCCGAGACCGAGCTTCTGACGGATGAAGCGGCCTTCGATCACGAGCTGGTCGCCGGGCTGCACGACGCGCTTGAAGCGGGCGTTGTCGATGCCGGCGAAGTAGAAGAGGCTGTTCTTGCGGTCCACGTCTTCAGGGAGACGGGCAAGAGCCATGATGGCGCAGGCCTGGGCCATGGCTTCGATGATCAGAACGCCGGGCATCACGGGAACCTGCGGGAAGTGACCCGTGAACTGGGGTTCATTCACCGTCACGTTCTTGATCACCACGACGCGGTTGAGGTCGTCGGAAAGCTCCACCACCCGGTCGATCAGAAGGAACGGGTAGCGGTGAGGGAGCATGTCCATGATGTCGGTGATGTCAAACTTGGTCGTCATCGTAATGCCGAAAAGAAAATGTGAAATCGTTCAAAAGGCTTCGGGACGACCGATGTTCGTCCCGAAGAGTTCGGGTGTTAGTGTGCCACGAAACGAAGGGCTTCGTGTGAAAAGTGGCTTCGGACCTACGGATTAGCCTGCGTCCATTTCGCCCCGTCGCCACGGGCGGATCGCACACGCGGAGATGTGCTCGACATCGACCTCCATGCAAACGCCGACCTCCGAGCGAGCCTTCTCAACGCCGCCCCCGAGCGCACGGAATGCAAAACCACTCACTCTAAGCAGAACCTCCTAGGCGATTTTGAATATGACGCCATTACGTGGAAGACTCGGCGCGCCGCAAAAAGAGTTTCCAACGTACGGAACGGCCGAGACGAACACTTGTTTTCATTTTCCCTTGTTGCCCAGGATGTTATAAAAATTCGCCATTAAAAATTTCTTCTTCAGCGATCTAAGCACTTCATATTAGTAGAGCAAAATTTCTGCATTTATTCGAAATTTCAGGAAGAACTTTGATGTATACCTGAACACTGAAGCCGGCGCGGGCGCTCCTCGATTCGTTCCGACCGGCAAGAATGAAATCAAAAACAAAAAGGTGCATCCATGGCGTCCCCATCTAAAACAAGATTCATCCCCATCGGTCTGATGCTCTTCGCGCTCTTTTTCGGCGCGGGCAATCTGATTTTCCCCGCCTCCATGGGCCAGGCCTCCGGCACGGAAGTCTGGTGGGCGGTTTTGGGCTTTTGCCTTACCGGCGTCGGACTCCCGCTCCTTACGCTCGTGGCGGTCGGCTACTCGGGCCTGCCGGGGCTGCAGGAAATCGGCAGCCGCGTGCACCCTTGGTTCGGCGCCTTTTATGCCAACGTCTGCATTCTCGCCATCGGTCCCTGCTTTGCCGTGCCCCGAACCGGCACCGTTTCCTGGGAAATCGGCATCGCTCCCTTCCTCGATCCCTCGCAGCTCGAAGTCGGCATGCCCGTCTTCCTCGCCGTTTTCTTCGTCGTTGCGGGTTGGCTTTCCGCGTCGCCTTCGAAGCTTGTCGACCGCGTGGGCAAAATTTTGACGCCGCTCCTCGTCCTTTCGCTCGCGATCTTCATCGTGCAGAGCTGCCTTGCTCCGATGGGCGACCCCCAGGCGCCGGCCGCTCCCTACGCAACGCCCTTCATGGCGACGGTTCAGGGCTTCCTGGACGGCTACAACACGCTTGACGCCATTGCAGCCCTCATCTTCGGCAGTCTCGCCATCGGCGCCGTGCGCGAGGCGGGCTTCACGAAACAATCCGACATCGCCCGCGAAGTCTTCAAGGCGGCCATGGTCGCCGGCCCCTTGCTCGCGGTCATCTACATCTTCATCGCCAAGGTGGGCGCCGAAAGCGTGACCGCCATCGGCGTGCAGGATACCGGCGCTCCGATCCTGGCTTTGAGTGCGCAGCTTCTTTTCGGCAGCGGCGGCGCGGTCCTTCTCTCCGTCATGGTGATTCTCGCCTGCATGACGACCGCGATCGGCCTCATCAGCTGCACGTCGGCGCACTTCTTCAATCTTGCGAAGGGACGCCTCCCCTACAAGGTCTGGGTCGTCATCTTCTCGGTGATCTCCTACCTCATCGGCCTCTTCGGGTTGAAGACGATCATCGTCTCGACGATTCCCGTGCTGATGTTCCTCTATCCCCTTTGCGTGGCGCTCGTCATTCTTTCGCTTCTGCACAACAAGATCGGCGGCCGCCGTTGCGTGTGGGCGTGGACGATCGGCTTCACCTTCGTGATGGCGACCTACAACGGTCTGCAGACGGCCAAGATCGCCATGGGCGGACTCGAAGCCATCCTGGCGAACTGGGTGCCGCTTCACACCTACGGTCTCGGCTGGATTCCCTTCGCCCTGGTGGGCTTCGCCATCGGCATGATCCATAAGTCGCTCACGAAGGGCCCGGCGCAGCCCTAACGCGTGACGGACCAAAAGACTTGAGGCCGCCCGATTGGGCGGCCTCTCTTCGTTTGCGCTCCGGTAACGAGCGCCTTCCGACGGGTGACGGCTCCGACCGTCACGCCTCTGAATTTCCCGAATCAGGCTTTCTCTTCGAGCGCCTTGACGGCGCGCGCGAGTTCGCGAAGCTGCTTGCGCATTTCGGGGAGACGCGAAATCGAAGCCGCCGTGAGGGCGAAGTTCTTCGGATCGAGCGCCGGATAGAAGCCCGTCTTCGTCATCGGTTCCTTCCCCCAGCCCGTGATCGCCGTAGCCGGACCCACGTTCGAGCCCGAGGGGATCGTGATGTGGCCGTTGATCATGGCGGCGCCGCCGATCATGCAGTGGTCGCCCACGGTGGTCGAGCCCGCGATGCCGACGTTGGCGGCCATGACGCAGTGCTTGCCGATCTTGTCGTTGTGGCCGAGCTGAATGAGGTTGTCGAGCTTCGTGCCGTCGCCCACTTCGGTGTCGGCCAAAGCGCCGCGGTCGATCGTGGTGTTGCTCCCCACTTCGACGTCGGTGCCGAGCACGACACGGCCCACCTGCGGAATCTTCACCCATTCGCCGAGGAAAGGCGCGAAGCCGAAGCCGTCGGCGCCGACGACGGCGCCAGGCTGCAGAATCGAGCGGTCGCCCACGACCGTGGCGGGACCCACGTAGGCGCGAGGCTGCAGAATCACGTCTTCACCCACCTGCGCGCCGTAGTCGACGTAGGCGCCCGACTTCACGACGGTGCGCGCGCCGATGGTCGCGCCCGCCTTCACGACGGCAAAGGCTTCAATGAGGGCGTCGGGGTGAACGTTCGCTTCGGGCGAAACGTCCGCGCGCGGGTCGATCCCGGTTTCGCCTGAGACGGCCGGGAAGAAGATCTGCGAAGCAAACGCGAAGAAGGCGTAGGGATTGTCGCAATAGAGCACCGCACGTTCGGGGGCCTTCTCGCCCCAGAGCGCGGCGGCGTCCTTTTCGCGCAGCACCAGGAGCGCCGCCTTCGAGGCCTTCATCGCCTCGGCGTAGGCGGGGTCCGTGAGGAAGCTGATGTCTCCCTCGCCCGCCGCCTGCGGGGGCATGAAGCGAGAAACTTCAGGGTCGCCGCCCGTCAAATTCATCTTCAGTCGACCGCCGGAGCGCTCGAGCACCATTTCGACGAGTTTGCTGCTCGGAAATTTCATGTTGTATCTCCCAAAATGCGAAGGTCCGCCGTTACTTTCGAGCGGACCTGCGAGATGCCGTTATTTGGTCGTCTTCTTGCCGTCTGCGACGTCCTTGTCGAGGATGTCGATCACGCGCTTCGTCAAATCCACCCGATCGCTCGCGTAGAAGTATTCGTAGAGCACGAGGTCGAACTTCTCCGCCTTGGCGATGTCCTGAACGACCCGCGCGGCGCGGCTCTGCAGAAGCATCACCTCTTCGTTGCGGCGCTGATTGAATTCGTCGCGGGCCTCGCGGTTGCGGCGCGTAATGTCGCGTTCCGTCTCGGCCAGGGCGCGGCGTTCGGCGACGCGCTCGGACTCGGTCATGGAGGGCGCTTCCTTTTCGAAGCGCTCGAGGCGCTGCTTGAAGCGGCGCGTCATGGCCTCGATTTCGTCCTGACGCTGACGCCCTTCGGCGTTCAGACGGTCGCTTGCGATCTGCGCGACCTTGGCGTCGCGGAGAATCCGCTCGAGGCTCACGACCCCGATCTTGAGGTCGTTCTGCGCGAACGCCCCGGCCGAGGCCAGAGCGACGGAGGCGGCGACGGCGCCCGTCACCACCGCACGCGTAAGGGAGAATCGAGTCATAGCCATGCTCACGAAAAGAATGACGGGCGGGAGAGGCTCCCGCCCGAACGATCAGAAGCCCGTGCCGATCTGGAACTGGAAGCGCTGAATGTCGTCGCCTTCCTTGTCGTTCAACGGCGCGGCAATCGAGAACTTCAAGGGCCCCAAGGGCGAAATCCACGCGATGCCGATACCCGTCGAATAACGGAGGTCGGAGAGACTCATGTCGGCGCGGCGGTACTTGCCGTACTGCCCCGGCACGCCTTCGTAACCCCAGACCGAACCGAAGTCGAGGAAGCCGAAGATACGAAGCGTACGGTCGCCGCCCGGAAGCGGAGCGAGGAGTTCGAGAGAGCCCGTCCACTTGCGGTCGCCGCCCAAGTTGTCGCCGTTCGTATCCTGCGGCCCGAGGGAGCCCGATTCGAAGCCGCGCACCGAGCCGATGCCGCCCGCGTAGTAGTTCTTGAAGAACGGGAACATCGTGGTGCTGCCGTAGGTGTCGCCCCAACCGAATTCGGTGTTGAAGGCGAGGGTCCACGTCTTGGAGAGCGGCAGGAAGTGCTGATACTGATACGTGAACTTGTAGTATTCGATGTCGAGGCCCGGCAGAGCGAATTCACCGTTCAAGCGCTGATAGACGCCGCGCGTCGGAGCGAGCGAGTTGTCGCGCGAGTCGCGCGACCAACCGAGAGTCAGCGCAAAGGAGAGCGGATCCTTGCCGAATTCGTCGCGGTAGGTCTGATAGCGCTGCGGCGAGTTGGCGTTCGTCATCACCTTCGTGCGTTCGATGCGGCCGCCCAAGAACACGCGGTCCGTTTCGGTGAACGGAATACCCCAGGCGATGCCCGCGCCGGTCGTTTCGTATTCGACGTCGGCAACGTCGAGTTCTTCCAGGTCGACGCGGCGGGTATAGAGGTCGTAGGAGCGCGAGAGGCCTTCCGGCGTGATGTACGGTTCGACGACCGACAAAGCGTAGGTACGCTGCGACTTCGAAGTGTTCACGTCGACCGAGATCGAGTTCCCGGTACCGAAGACGTTGTTCTGCGCGAAGCCCGCCGAAAGAATGATGCCTTCGGAGGTGGAGTAGCCCGCACCGAGAGAGATCGAGCCCGTCGGACGTTCCTTCACCTTGATGTCGAGGTCCACCTGGTCGCGCGTGCCCGGAACCGGCACCGGATCGGCCGTCACCGAGTCGAAGTAGCCGAGTCGGTCGATGCGGTCGCGCGAGAGCTTCACCTTGTCGCTGTCGAACCAGGCCGATTCGTACTGACGGACTTCACGGCGGATCACTTCGTCCTTCGTGCGGCTGTTGCCGGTGATGTTCACGCGGCGCACGTAGGCGCGGCGGCCCGGGTCGACGGTGTAGACGATGTCCACCGTGCGGGCGTCGCGGTCGGAAACGGGGTTGGCGTTCGCCGTCGCGAAGGCGTAGCCCAAGGTCGAGAGCTTGTCCTGAATGGCCGTCGAGACGTTCTTCACCTCTTCGGCGTTGTAGAGCGTTCCCTTCTGCAGCGTCACGAGCTTCTGGAGCTCTTCATCGATCCCGAGAAGGTCGCCCGTGAGGCGCACGTCGTTGATCGTGTACTGCTCGCCTTCCGTCATGTTGATCGCGACGTAGACGTCGGACTTGTTCGGGGCGATCGAGACCTGCACCGAGTCGATGCGGAAGTCGAGGTAGCCCTGGTTCAGGTAGAAGGAGCGGATCGATTCCATGTCCGCCGCGAGCTTTTCACGCGAGTAGAGGTCGCGCTTCGTGTACCACGAAATCCAGTTGGGGGTGCCCAACTGCATGAGGTCGAGCAGTTCCTCGGTTTCGAAGGTTTCGTTGCCGACCATGCGGATTTCGGCGATCGAGGAAGCCTTCCCTTCGTCGACGTTGATCGTGATGCGAACGCGGTTGCGCTCGAGCGGCGTCACGGTCGTCTTGATGTCGACGCCGTAGTAGCCCTGCGCGAGGTACTGACGGCGCAGTTCCTGGTCGGCGCGGTCGAGCGTCGCCTGGTCGAAGATGCGGCCTTCGGCCATGCCGACGTCGCGCAGACTCGTTTCCACGGCTTCGCTGTCGAAGGCCTTGATCCCGTGCGTTTCAATCGCGGCCACGGCCGGACGTTCGACGATGCGCACGACGAGGACGTCGCCGTCCTGCGCGAGCGAGACGTCGCGGAAAAGACCCGAGGAATAAAGCGAATGGATCGCGCGCGTGCCCTTTTCAGTCGTGAACTCGTCGCCTACGCGAAAGGGAAGGTGCGAGAACACGGTGCCCGGCTCGGTTCGCACCACGCCTTCGACGCGGATGTCCGAGATCGTGAAGGCCGAAGCGGTGCCCGCCAGGGCGAGGGCCGCGAAAAACGCGGTACTGAACTTGGTGAGTTTTGTAATCGTCACGACGAAAACTCTCTGAGATGATTGTCACGGCAAAGCCCGCCGACAAAGGTCCGTATCGCGGCGGGCATGGGTAGGGAGAGAATACCAAATTTGCACCCTGCGGTGCGTACGCTCTCTTCCCGAATCGAACGCCCTGCGCCGCAAATCGGCGGGCGCAGGACGAAAAGAACGCCTTTCTTCGGAAAAATCAGGAGAAAAGACGCGTGAGGTCGTTGTTGAGCGCGAAGACCATGATGAGAAGGACGACGAACAACCCGCCCTTCATGATCTTCTCCTTCGTTTCCGGAGCGAAGTCCTTGCGGCGCAGCGCCTCCAGACTCATCACGAAAAGGTGTCCCCCGTCGAGCCCCGGAATCGGAATGAGGTTCATGAAGCCCACGGCCACGCTGATGAGCGCGACGAAGTCGACCATGGCGCGAAGGCCCGCGCGCACGGCCGTGCCCGCCGACTGCGCGATTCCGACGGGACCGGCGATCTGATCGGTCCCCTCGCCCTGCGCGAGCTGTCCGACGCTCATCACTTGGAGGCGGAGCATTTCCATGAGTTTGACCGCCCCCATGCGCACGGAGTCGATCGGACCGTAGTGCACGACGATCGTTTCGGGAAGTCGCCCGATCGAGACCGCCACGGCGGGCTTGGGGCCGGCGCCCTCGGCCTTGTCGAGCGTCATCATTTCGGGGTGGAGCGTAAGCGTGCGGCGCGTGCCGTCCGCGAGCGACTCGACTTCGATCGGGAAGTCCCGGTCCGCGTATTCGGCGACGACCGCGCGGAATTCCTCGACCGTCGTCACGGGACGCCCCGCCATCGAGAGAACCTTGTCTCCGGCGCGAAGGCCCGCCTTTTCGCCCGGCCCCTCCTTCATGACGTTCGCGATCACGAGCGGCCCCGTCATCTGCGGAATGAGGCCGAGCTTGGCGGCGACGATCGTCTGCGCGGCGTCCGTGAGGCTGAGCGTCGAGAGGTCGAGGTCGGTTTCAAAGTTCCCTTCCCCGCGCTTCAGAATCACGGGAACGGTCTCCTCGCCGATTCGTCCGAGAAGCGAGAGATTGAGGTCCGTGTAGCCGCGGATTTCGACGCCGTCCACTTCCGTGACGACATCGCCCCCGACGACGCCCGCCTGCGCGGCGGCGGTCTTCGCGGGCGGCTCCATCAGGCGCACGGGGAGGTCTTCGACGCCGATCGCCCCGAGGAGCACGTAGCAGAAGAAGGCCAACACAAAATTCATGAGGGGGCCCGCCGCGAGAATCATGGCGCGGCGGGGCTTCGACTGCGCGTCGTAGCTTCGCGCCCGTTCAGCTTCCGTGAGGGGCTCGGCCGTGCCGTTTTCCCCCGTCATCTGCACGTAGCCGCCCAAGGGCACGAGCGAGACCGCGTACTCGGTTTCGCCCCACTTCTTCTTCCAGAGAACCGGGCCGAAGCCGATCGAAAAGCGCCGCACCTCGACGTTCAGGCTCTTGGCGGCGAGGAGATGTCCGGCCTCATGAACGAGCACGATGATGCCGATCGTGACGGCAAAGCCCAAAAGGGCCCAGAGAAAACCCATGTCGTATTCCTATGGCTTGGGAGTTAGGCGAGACCGAGCGCCTCACGCGTCTTCGCGCGCGTTTCGGCATCGATCGCGAGAATGTCGTCGACGCTCTCGGGCGCCTCGGGACGGTCCTTTTCGAGTCGTTCGAGGACCGTCGAGAAAATGTCGGTGAAGCCGATCCGTTCGTTGAGGAACGCTTCGACCGCGATTTCGTTCGCGGCATTGAGAACGATCGTGGAGCCCGCGCCCATGGCGAGCGCCTTGTAGGCGGCGTCGAGAAGCGGGAAGGTTTCGCGGTCGGGCTCTTCAAAGGTGAGGCGTCCGATTTCGGCGAGGCGAAGCGGCCGGATCCCCGCGGGCAGACGGTCGGGATAGCCCATGGCGTAGCCGATCGGCTCGCGCATGTCGGCCGAGCCCAGCTGCGCGAGAAACGCCCCGTCGGCCAATTCGATCATCGAGTGCACGACCGATTCGGGGTGAACGACCACTTCGATGCGTTCGGGCGGGACGTCAAAGAGGTGACGCGCCTCGATCACCTCGAGGCCCTTGTTCATAAGGGACGCGCTGTCGACGCTGATCTTGCGGCCCATCGACCAGTTGGGGTGCGCGACCGCCTGCGCGGGGGTGATCCCCGAGAGGTCCTTGCGGCCGCGGAAGGGGCCGCCCGAGGCGGTGAGCCAGAGCTTCACGCGGGCGCGTTCCGAGGCGGGCACGCCCTGCAGGCACTGAAAGACGGCGCTGTGTTCGCTGTCGACGGGAAGAAGGGTCGCGCCGCATTCCTTCACGCGGCGCATGAGGAGTTCCGCCCCGCAGACGACGCTTTCCTTGTTCGCAAGAAGCAGGCGCTTGCCGCTTTCGACCGCGCGGAAGGTGGGACGAAGCCCGGCCGCGCCCACCACGGCCTGCATGACGCTGTCGACCTCGGGCGCGCCCGCAAGCGCTTCAAGGGCCGCCGCGCCCGCTTCGGCGCGGGTCGAAAGGCCTGCGGCGCGCAGAGCGTCCTTCAGTTCTCCATAGCGCGATTCGTCCGAAATCACGACGACTTCGGGGTGGAAGCGCCGCGCGATGTCGACGAGCTTCGAGACGTTCGAGTGCGCGCTCGCGCCGTAGAGCGAAAAGCGGTCTTCATGCCGAGAGAGGACGTCGAGGGTCGACTTGCCGATCGAACCCGTGGCGCCCAAAAGAGCCAAACGTTCCATGATCATTCCTTTAGCGGGAGGATTTTCCGCCCGCCGTCAAAGTCAAAAGCGTAATTTCCGAAGGGACGCCGAGGCGCATCGCAAAGCCGTTCCAAAGCCCCGAACCCGGGTGCACGAAAAGGCGCATGGCATTCCCCGCCTTTCGCGCGACGTCGTAAAAGCCCGAGACGAAGCCTCCGTTTTGCATCGCGACCACGAGATTCATCCCGAGAATCTGACCGCCGTGCGTGTGGCCCGAGAGCTGCAGAATCGCCGCGGGATCCTCCTCGGCCCAGCGGCGGGCTTCGCCCGGACGGTGCACGAGAAGAATGTGCGGAACCCCTTCGGGGATGCCGGAGACGGCCTTTCGCATATCGGGCGTCTCGCGCCCGAAGCGCGCGGCCATGCTGTCGGTGAGCCCCACGAGCGCGAGGGGTTTCCCTTCGCGGTTGAGCAGCGTGTGTTCGTTGCGAAGCAGTCGAATTCCGAGCTTCGGGAAGACTTCAAGCCACTCTTCGAGGCCGGAATAGTGTTCGTGATTGCCTTCGCAGCCCCAAACCCCGTAGGGGGCCGTGAGCTTCGCGAGCGGCTGTGCGTCGACGTAGCGCACCGGCACGCGCCCGTCGACGAAGTCCCCCGTGATGAGGACGAGGTCGGCCTTCAAGGCATTCGTACGGGCGACGAGCTCCTCGAAGTGTTCGTGCCGGAAAATGGAGGAGACGTGAATGTCGGAGAGGTGAGCGATCCGAAAGCCCTCCCACTCGGGCGGGAGTTCGGGAAGCGTTACCGTACGCTTTACGACGTCGGGGACGCGCGTCCCTTCGACGATCCCGACGAAGGCGAGGCCCGCCGAAGCGGTGAGAAGCGTGAGCGCCGAGCGGCGGCTCCCCGAGACGCGCCGCACGTCCTGCCACGTGAAGCGCCGGGCGACCCAGCAGACGAGAAGCGCAAAGTCACGAAGGAGCGTCACGATCGTCAAAAGCGTCAGGACGCCCGAATGAAAATTCATCCAGATTCCCGCCCAGCGCGGCGAATTCGACGCGACGAAGCCGCCCCAGAACGCTTCCGTGAGCATCGGATAGGTGGCCCCGGAAAAGACGAAGACCGTGAGAAGCGCCTTGCTCCAAAGGGGCAGACGCGCGGGCCACACGAAGCGCAAAAAGAGATAGAGCGAAATCGCGAAGAGGAAAAGCGAGAAGCGCAGAACCGCGGTCGATGGCGTGTACATTCTCTGAGGTGGCGGGAAAGAAAGAGTCGGACGGGAATTCGATTGTAGCGAAAACGAAGCGGCAAGCCGCCTTGCGCTTTTGCAACAAACGTTTCTAATCGTCGAGCTTTTCGATGATCGCCTCGCCCGAGGTGACGTCCGTCACCGAAGCGACGAAAGCGGCTTCGTTTTTCGCGGGCACGCTCACCTCGAAGCTCGCGTCCCAGCGAAAGTCCGAAGAGAGAATCCGAACGCCCGCCTCGCCCGCGGCGTGCTCGAACCAGCCGGCAAAGGAGGGGTCGAGCGAAAAGAGGTAGCGAACGCCCTCCTCCTTTTTCACGGTCGGAAGGGTTTCGAGCCCCAATTTGACGCTTCCCTGGTAGGCGCGAACGAGCCCGCCCGTCCCGAGGAGAATGCCGCCGAAGTAGCGCGTCACGACGACCGCCACTTCGCCCACGCCGCTGTGAAGGAGCGCGGTCAACATCGGGCGTCCGGCCGTTCCTTTAGGTTCGCCGTCGTCGCTCGCGCCCACCTGCGCGGTCGACCCGGGTTCCCCGGCGACGTAGGCCCAGCAGTTGTGCGTCGCCTGCGCGTGCTCGGCGCGGATGCGCTCGAGAAAATCCTTCGCTTCCTCGGTCGAGGAGACGCGCGCGAAGGTCGCGATGAAGCGCGAGCGCCGGATGACGTCCTCCACGCGGTAGATTTCTCCGGGGGCCAGGTCGGGTACGAGATAGCCTTCGGCCATGCCTGCGTTTCCTTATTGCGGTTGGGGTTGGTCGTTATAGAAAAAGGCGGCCGAAGCCGCCCTTTTCGTCCCGTCGGGGATCAATGCAGCAGTTGCACCCAGAGCACGATCCAGCAGGCGGCGGGAAGGACCGGCAGCGACGCGTCGAGTCGGTCGAAGAAGCCCCCGTGACCGGGGAGCAGGTTCGAAGAGTCCTTGATGCCTACGAGGCGCTTCAGCATCGACTCCCAGAGGTCGCCCGCGATCGAGAGGGCAACAAGGCCCGCGAGGATGATGACGCCCCAGAAGAAGCCGATGTAGTCAAAGACCAGGTTCGTGAAGACGTTGTCCTGCACGCAGAACCAGTACGTGAGGAGGAAGAAGACGATCACGATCACGTAGGCGCCGATCGCGCCTTCGATCGTCTTGTTGGGCGAAATGGCCGGGGCCATCTTGTGCTTCCCCCAGGCGCGGCCGCAGAAGTAGGCCGAGATGTCCGCGCCCCAGACGATGAGGAAGACGGAGAGAACCATCACCCAGTCGCCGATTTCGTAGAGGTAGAGAAGCGAGAGGTACGCGGCCGGCACGAAGGTGACGGCGGCCCAGAGGCAGGGGGCGACCTTCACCTTAAAGCCCGTTTCGCGGTGGAAGAGTTCCGCGAAGAAGATCACGAACCAGGCGACCATGATGCAGCCGTTCACGAGGAAGAGGAACCACTGCATGCGCGGGAGCGCCCCCGCCCAGTAGAGCGAGAACTGCGTCACCATTTCGACGGCCGCCACGAGCAGGGCCGGACGGGGCCCGAGGCCCGCCATACGGAGCCACTCGAAGAGGACCGCGCCGAAGGCGATCGCCATCACGCCCGCAAAGGAGAGCGGGCCGAAGGCGATGGCGGCGGAAAAGATGATCAGGAGGACGATCGCGGTAATGACGCGCTTCATCAACATGGGGAGGGACTCCGTGTTTGCTGTATTGAGGGAATTGTACCTTCTGAGCGCTTATTGCTTTGTGAAGGAGGCGTTCTTTTGATCCGATTTTTCCGCGGATTCACGGGCCTTTCGCTGCAGATAGGTGAAGTAGGAGGCAGTGTTGAGTTCAACCACGTCGATCGTGAGTCCCTTTTCGGGGGTTCCCGTGATCTTGGCGCCGCCCTTGGGGACGCCCCACTCGAAGGGAAGGAAGCGCACGGCTTCGACGCGGCGGCCCCGCGCGTTCACCTCCCACATGAGCACGAAGGGGCAGGCACGCGTCCCGGCGTCGGGAGCGAGCGTCGTCACCTTGGCGCCCGCGTTTTCGGCGCCGCGGCGGATCGCCGCGAGAAGCGGATCCTTGTCGTTGGCCTTCACGGGCAAAAGGCAGATTTCCTTGTAGTCGAGGGCGTGCTTCACGGGCGCGGGGGCGCCCACGCGGGCCTCGATCGAAGCGGGAAGCGAGGGCTCCCTCTCGACGAGCGCGCAGCCCGAGAGCCAGAGCGCGGAGAAAAGAAGGGGAAAAAGAAGCGAAAGACGTCGCATTCTGAGGTTTTGCACGGCAGATGTCCGAGTTTTTTTGGATAGAATGGACGTTATTGTACGGGATGCGCGCCCTTCTCAGGACGGCCGCCTCGCGTCCGCCCCGCCGGTCTTTGTTTTCCGGCCCGCGCCCCCGTGAAAAAATCGATTCCAATCCCTCGATTCGACCCTCAACATCATGTTCGACGCAAGAAACTCCAACAAGCCCCTCGTTCGCGTGATCGACGACGACGACGCGATGCGCAACTCCTGGTCCTTCATCATCGAAGGCGAAGGCTGGGACGTCGCGACCTATCCCGACGCCCTCACCTTCCTCTCGATGGGCAACTGGCAGCGCCCGGGCTGCATTCTGCTCGACGTGCGCATGCCCCACATGTCAGGTCTTGAGTTGCAGTTCAAGCTCCGCGAGATCGGCTGCGACCTGCCGATCATCTTCATCTCGGGCCACGGCGACATCGACATGGCCGTGCACACGCTCAAGCACGGGGCGATGGACTTCCTCACGAAGCCCGTGAGCGACCAGCGTCTTCTCGAAGCGATCGAAGCGGCCGTCTCGCGCAACCTTGCGCACCGCCGCAACAACGAACAGGTCGCGAATTTCCGCGCGCGCCTCGAGCAGCTTACGCAACGCGAACGCGAAGTGATCCGCATGGTGGCCCACGGTTACTCCAACAAGGAGGTCGCCCGCGAATTCGGCATTTCCGAAAAGACCGTTCAGGTCCACCGCGGCAGCGCCTACCGCAAGCTCAACATTCACAACGCCGCCGAAATCGCCCGCCTTCTCATCATGTCGGGCGACCCGATCTGATTTCCTCGGCCGAACAAAGGGGACGGGCGCGTCCCCTTTGCCTTTTAGAGGCCGAAGAGGCATTTTTCGCCGTCGGAGCCCGCCTGCGACGAGCGTCCTTTCCCATAATGCGGACGGCCTTCGCAAGAAGCCTTCCCAACCCAAACTCTCCCTGGAAGTCCCATGAAAAAGTTTCTCGCTGAATTTCAGGCCTTCATCAGCCGCGGCAACGTGCTCGACCTGGCCGTCGCCGTGATCATCGGCGCCGCCTTCAACGGCATCGTCACGAGCCTCGTCAAGGACATCGTCAACCCGATCGTGGGCTTTCTCGTCGGCAAGCCCGACTTCACGAATCTCTTCTGGGTCCTGAAGCGCCCCGAAGGCTACACGGGCCCGGAAACCTACGAAGCCCTCACGGCCGCGGGCGCCACGGTCTTCGGCTACGGGGCCTTTCTGACGTCCGTCGTCAACTTCCTTCTCTTGGCCTTCGTCATCTTCTGGCTCATCAAAGTGGTCACGACCGCCCGCGTGAAGTTCGAGCGCGAAGCGGCGAAGCTCTTGAAGGACGAGGAGGACAAAAAGGCGGCCGAAGAAGCGGCGAAGCCCGCTGCGCCCGCCCCCACTCCGGAAGACATTGCGCTTTTGCGCGAGATCCGCGACCTTCTCAAGGCGCGCTCCGAATCGTAATCGATTTCTTTCCTCTCCCCGGTCCCGCGGTCCCAAGCCGCGGGACTTTCTTTTTGTTGCAAGAGAGCTCGGAAATTCCGCAGAAAATCGGGATTCTCCCCTACCCCGTCTCCCCCTTTGAGGCATACTAACGGCACCTCTTCGGGGCCCTACAGCGCCCCTTCGCACCGGCGTCCGGTCGAGCCCTCGGGCTCCCGGTCGGTGTCCCGTCCCGATTTCCTTTTTGTCATTTCACCTTTTTGGAGTATTCCCATGCTCAGCGACATTGAAATTGCTCAGGCAACTTCTCTCAAGCCCATTTCGGAACTCGCGGCGGAAATCGGCCTCACCGAAGCCGAATTCGAACCCTACGGCCGCGACAAGGCCAAGGTCTCGCTTTGTCCCGAACGCAAGGAGAAGGGCCGCCTTATTCTCGTGACGGCCACCTCCGGCATGCCCGCGGGTTCCGGCAAGACCACGACCTCGATCGCGCTCGCCCAGGGGATGAAGAAGATCGGCAAGAACGCCGTCCTCGCCCTTCGCGAACCCTCGCTCGGCCCCGTCTTCGGCATGAAGGGCGGCGCCGCGGGCGGCGGCTACAGCCAGGTTCTCCCGATGGAAGCGATCAATCTGCACTTCACGGGGGACTTCCACGCGATCACGTCGGCGAACAACCTCCTCGCCGCCATCATCGACAACGCCCGTCATCAGGGTCAGGTGGAACTGCGCGAAATCTTCTGGCGCCGCGTCATGGACGTGAACGACCGTATGCTTCGCAACATCGTCACGGGCCTCGGAGGCCCCGCCAACGGGATTCCGACGGAAGCGGGCTTTGACATCACGGCCGCCTCCGAACTCATGGCGGTGCTCTGCCTTGCGACCGACCTCACGGACCTTCGCAACCGCATCGACCGCATCGTCGTCGGCCTTCGCCGCGACGGCACGGCCTGCACGGTGAAGGAACTCGGTTGCACGGGCGCCCTCGTCGCGCTCCTCAAGGACGCCATGAAGCCCAACCTCGTGCAGTCGATCGAAGGAAACGCCGCCTTCGTGCACGGCGGCCCCTTTGCGAACATCGCCCACGGCTGCAACTCGGTCGTCGCCACGCGCGCCGCGCTCAAGCTCGGCGACTACGCCATCACGGAAGCGGGCTTCGGCTCCGACCTCGGCGCCGAAAAGTTCTTCAACATCAAGTGCCGCGCCGCGGGCCTCGCCCCCGCCGCGGTGGTGCTCGTCACTTCGACCAAGGCCCTCAAGTGGCACGGCGGGGTGCCGCTCCCCGAAATCGGCAAGCCCAACGTCGAAGCCTTGAAGAAGGGCCTCGTCAACCTCGACGCCCACATTGAGAACCTCAAGAACTTTGGGCCCAACGTCGTCGTCTCGCTCAACCACTTCCACACCGACACGGACGAAGAAATCGAAGTGATCCGCGCGCGCGTCGCCGAACTCGGCTGCCGCTTCGCGGTCTGCGACGGCTTCGCCAAGGGCGGCGAAGGCGCCAAGGAACTCGCCGAAGCCGTCGTCGAAGCGGCCGAGGATCCCAAGCCCTTCGTTCACACCTACGACGCGGAAGCCACGGTCCTCGAAAAGGTCGAAGCGATCGCGAAGAAGGTCTACGGCGCGGGTTCCGTCGAATGGTCCGACGCTTCGAAGAAGGACTACAAGCGCATCTGCGACCTCGGCTTTGAAAAGCTCCCGGTCTGCATCGCCAAGACCCCCTTCTCGCTTTCGGCCGACCCGAAGGCGCTCGGCGCCCCGAAGGGCTTCGCGCTTCCCGTTCAGCGCCTCATTCTGAATGCGGGCGCGGGCTTCGTCGTCGTGACGACGGGCTCCATCATGCGCATGCCCGGCCTTCCGAAGGTTCCCGCCGCGATGAACATCGACGTGGTGGACGACCGCATCACGGGTCTCGCCTGATCGACATTCTCTCCGTCAGCTGCGCCCTTCCCCGCCCGGGAAGGGCGTTTTCGTTTCCGGCCTCCCCAATGCAGCAAAAGCCTGCGAACGCTAGGGTTCGCAGGCCTTGTCATTCGGACGCGTCTCAGACGCTTACTTTTCCGAGCGCAGAACGAAAGTGAAGAAGGCGTAGAGGATGCCGCCCGTGAGCATCGCCGCGACGACGCCGATGTTGGCGGTCGCAAAGACGCTCGTCTTCGCTTCGTCCGAGAGGAGGAAGCTCGTCACGTAGCCGATGTAGGGGTCGGACGAGGTGATCGTGCCGAGACCCACGACGCTCGCGACGAGAAGCGACACCACCGCCGTCCAGCGGCAGCCGCGGCCGCCTTCGGAGGGCGGAAGCGCCATCTTCACGTCCCAGGCGAGACGCTTCTGGCGCACGAGGTCGACCATTTCAATGGCGCCCCAGGAGCCCATGATGACGGAGATCGCCGCGAGGAAGGACGTGAAGGTCGAAAGGAACGAATCCGACACGAAGGTGAGGTAGAAGGACCCGAGCGCGATCATGACGGCGTTCAAAAGCGTCGTCCCGAGGCGCGTCATCGGCACGCCCATGGCGAGAAGCGCGAGGCCCGAGCTGTAGACGCCCGTCATCCCGGCCGAAACGAGCGAGATGATGATCACGACCGAGAAGGGCACGTAGAACCAGAAGGGAAGGATCCCCGTGAGCGCGGCGAGCGGCTCGTGCGAGGCCTTCTCAAGGAGTTCCGGATTGCCGGCAGAAAGCATCACGCCGAGGATGAGGAGAACCGACACCGGAAGCGCGATCCCGACCGTCGTCCAGAAAATGACGCCGCCCGCGGGAGTCTTTCTCGGGAGGTAGCGCGCATAGTCGCCGCCGTAATTGAGAAAGCCCAGACCCACCATCGTCATGGCGAGGACGATGCCCCCGAGGAAGGTCCCGAAGCTTCCCGACGGAACGTCGTTGAGGGTCGAAAAGTCGATCTGCGGGATGAAGAAGAAGAGATAGACGAGCGTGAAGAGTCCCGTCACCCAGGCGATGAGCTTTTCCACGCGCAGGATCACGCCGTGGCCGTAGACGGCGCCGATCATCGTAAAGAAGATGACGGCGACGAAGCTTCCGAAGAGGCAGGCGGTCGAGGGCGTGCCCGCGGCCGTCTGCATGGCGGGAACGAGCTTGCTCACGAGGTCGGCGAGCGTCGTCGACGCCATCGAGAGCATCGTCACCTTCCAGCCCATGTTGGCTACGTAGCCGAAGAAGGTCGGAATCTTGTTGGCGTGATAGCCGAAGCAGAAACGCGACTGCACGAGCGTGGGAAGACCCGTACGCACGCCGCCCACGGCGAGGATGCCCACGAGCGAGCACGAAAGGAAGTACCCGATCACGCCCGCCGCCATCGCCTGCCAGACCGAGAGGCCGAGGCCAAAGACGTAGATGCCGCAGGTGATGCCGAAGATGGAAATGTTCCAGGAAAACCAGATCGGAAAGAGATCGACGGGGCGCCCGTAGCGTTCGCTGTCGGGCACCGGATTGACGCCGTTGGTCTCGATTTTGCTAGTCGTTTTTTGCGAGGACATTTTCTCGTTGGGTTGTTGTAGGAAAAGAGAGGGTTATTCGTAGCGCGCGAGTTCTTCGCGCGTGGGCGCCGTGGCGGCGCCTTCCGAAGCCGAGACGTGCGCGGCGACGGCGTTTGCAAGAAGCACGGCCTCTTCGATCGGAAGACCGCAGAGAAGCCCCGCGATGACGCCGCCCGTGTGGGCGTCGCCCGAGCCGATCGTGTCGACGAGATCGATCGCAAAGCCCGGAATCCGTTCGACCGAGAGGACCCCGTCCTTTTCGCGGGCGAGCACCGCGCCGCGAGCCCCGTCCGTCACGACGGCGGGGTTCCCCGAGCGGCGGGCAAGCGCGAGCGCCGCGTCTTCGGGCGTGTCCGTTTCGGTCATGATCTGCGCTTCGTGGGCGTTCACGGTGTAGAGGCAGCCGAGACGCTCGAAGGCTTCGAGGCGCTCCGCCGGAATGGAGGTCACGCGGGGACCCGGATCGAAGACGACGAGGGCGTCGGGGCGCTTTCGCGAGAGAACGTCAAGGAGCACGGCGCCGTTTTCGCCCTCGGCCTGATAGCCCGAGACGTAGAGATAGTCGAAGTCGGCGAAGGGAAAGCGCTCGAACCACTCGGGGCGCATTTTGCGCTCGAGCCCGAACATGGAGATGAAGGTGCGCTCGCCCGTGTGGTCGGCGATCGACAGACACCAGCCGTTGTCGCCCGCCCCGGTTTCCCGGTACACGGGATAGCCGCGCTCCGTGAGCGCGCGCTCGACGATGCGGGAAAACTCCCCGTCGCCCACGGGCATGTAGCTCTCAAAGGGGAGGCCGAGCTTGTAGAGCACGTCCGCCACGTTGAAGGAGCAGCCGCCCACGACGGTCTTTCGGTATTCGCCCTCGACGTCGGCGCCCGCGTGCGGCATTTCGTGAACGTTGATCACCATGTCGACGAAGGCCGAGCCGATGATGAAGGCCTTCTTCTGCGGATTGAGCGACGCAAGAATGTCGGAGAGCATGCGCATCAGGCGTCTCCGAGTCGGAATTCGCCGCGAAGCGCGACGATGCGCTCGGCCATGGCGCGAAAGTCCAGACCGTTCGTTTCTTCGAGGTAGCGCACGGTTTCCTGATCAAAGGCGTCGAGACCCACGGCCGCGCCGCAGATCGCGGTCGCCATCGCGCCGATCGTGTCGGTGTCGCCGCCGAGGTTCGCGCAGAACTTCGCGCAACGCATCGGTTCGCGGCAGTACCAGGCGATCGCGAGCGCCGCGCTCACGGATTCGCTCGTCATGGTGCCCGTGCCGAGGATGTCGTAGACCCAGCGGCTGAAGGTTTCTTCGTCGGTGAGCTTCGGCATTTCGCGAAGCGAGAGTTCAAAGCGGCGGGCGATGGAGGCGGCCCAGGTGGGCTCGCCCTTCGCGAGCGCACAGTCGTGCGCGCGCAGAGCGTCCGCGGCCATCTCGTCCCAGGACTTCCCGGCGACGGCCGAGGCGACCGCCTGCGCGACCATCGAGGCGCCCGCGAGCGCCACGTCGGTGCCGTGCGTCACGACGGAAATGCGCGCCACCGTCTCGGCGAGAAATTCCGGATCGTCTGCGCCCACGATGCAACCCACGGGGGCGATGCGCATGGCAGCGCCGTTCGTGAGCGCGGTCTTGAGTTGGGGCGAGGGATCGCGCCCTTCGCTGTGCGCAAGAAGGCTCGCCTTCGAGCTCGGGCCGAGAAGATTGATTTCGAAGCCGTTCATCGACTTCACCCACTCGATCAGACGGTCGGCGAGGACACGCACGGGCGGAACGGTTTTGTAGTCGAGAAGCGCCTGAAGGACCACGAAGGCCTGGGCGGAGTCGTCCGTGTAGTGGCCCGCCTTGAAGTAGCAGGCGACGATGTTGTCTTCGGGACCGTCAAGGAAGGTGTCGATCGTACCGAAGCGCTCGCGCACCTTGGCGCGCGGCCACAGTTCTCCGGGCACGCCGAAGGCGTCGCCCAGAACCATGCCGGCGATGGCGCCGGCGATGCGGTTGCAGAGATTCTTGTCAGACATGGTTGACGAGAGGGAGAAAAAACGCGGAAGGGAAGAGATTCTACTGGAAATCCCGAGGTTTTTCGAGCCTCTCTGTGAGGCCGCCCCTCTCCTGTCGTCAACCCGTGAGGGAACTTATGCGCCGATCGGCGTGCGGCCCGGGAAGAGCCGGTCGAGAACGCGCGCGAGGTAGCGCGAGAAGCGGATGAATTTCGTCTGCGGCGTGTAGAGGCGGCGGGGATCGAAGCTCGCGTTCGCGAACTTGCGTCCTTCGACGTAGAGGTCGAGATTGATCGCGTGCTGCTTCACGTAGGCGGGGAGATAGTACTGTTCGGTGTCCCAGGAGTAGACGAGCGTCTGCCGGCAGACGCCGGGCTTCGTGTCGCTCGGATATTCGATCACGTCGAAATCCTTCTTTCGCAGAAGTTCGACGAGCTTTTCATGGATGTCGGGCTGCACGTGCCGCGGCACGACGAGGCAGAGCTGATCGTCGACGGTGCGGTAGGAACCGTTCACGCGCACGGGGGAGCACCCCGAGAGAAGAAGCGAAGCGCAGAGCGCGAGCGGAAGAATCAGACGAAGGGACGGCATGACGGTCTCCGAATCGGAAGTGCCGTCATTATCGGCGCTTTTTCCGCGGTCCTGCCACAAAGGACGGCGGGGACGGGGCAAAAGGACGAAAAAAAGTCCCCTCCTCCGGACCAGGGAGAAGGGGACCCACTCTAACACTCGGACAACCGCCCGAAGGGCGTCGTCCGGCAACCGAGCCCAATCCAGAGAATCAGGAACCGACTGATTTTTTCCACCCGAAGGCGCTCTTGGACCGGGAGAAGACCGGAAGTGACCAACTTCCGCGCCTCTCGACTGCCACAAAGGAGAACCGTCGAAGTTTCAAGCACTTCCGACGGAAGGTAATGCCGGGGACCAGCCGGCACCGCCCAATGACCACCATCTTCGGCATTGTGAAAAGGAGAGAAAAACACAATGCTTGGAGGTGACTGCTGTAAGGGTTAACCCGTTCAACAGACAAAACGAAGTATATAGGACATTTCACTGATCTGGTATACCCTAAGATCGAAAACACCATATTTAAGTGTATCTAAATGTTGCGGTTTTCCGGTTTTCGAAAACCGCTTTTCGGGAACCCCCTGCGGCGGCGTGGTTTCCCCCTCTTTTTCGCCACAAGGGTAAACCCCCGAAGAAAGAAAACGGCGCGGAACCGTGGAGGCGCCGCGCCGTGATAACCGAGGGTTTGTGCGATCGGATTAGAAGACGAGCTTCGAGAAGCACCAGCCGATCACCGTGCCCGAGACCACGAAGACGAGGCCCGGACGCAGGTAGGAGTGGTTGATCACGAAGGAACCGAGCTTCGTCGTGCCCGTACGGTCGAAGGCCGTGCAGCCGATCTGCGCGCCGCCCGGGACGAGGAAGTCGCCGTAGCAGCAGGCCCAGGTGCCGACGAGGAATTCGGGCGGGAGGCCGAGCTTGAGACCGATCGGCATCATGATCGTCGTCGAGACGGTCGGCGAGAAGATCACGGTCGAGAGGCAGAACGCGACGATGCAGAAGAGCCACGGGGCTTCCTGAGCGGCCGTCGAGAAGACTTCGGAGAGCATCTTCGTGTGCTGGTCAAAGAAGGTGCCCGTGAGCCAGGCGATACCGAAGACGCCCACCACGCCGATGAGGCCCGAGCGGAAGACCGAACCCGAAGCGAACTTGTGCGAGGGAACGCGGCACAGAAGAATGATCACGAAGGCGGTCGCAAGCATCACCATCTGGATGAGCGACGGGATCGGGAGTTGCGAAACCTTTTCGCCGACCGTCCATTCGGGGCGCAGACCCGGAACGGAACCGATCAGGATCGAGCAGAAGATGCCGATCAGGAAGATCGTGACAGAGAGCTTGGCATAGGGTTCGGGCTTGAAGTTCGCGGTCATTTCACCGCCGGCCAGCCACTGGTAGTCGCCGTTGGCGAGGCGGCGCTGGAATTCGGGATCGTCCTCGAGTTCCTTGCCGCGCCAGAAGACGGAGAGAGCCGCACAGGCGGTGGCGCAAAGGAAGGTCGGCACCGACACGGCGAGAATCTGCCAGAAGGCGACGCCCTGGGTGCTCATGATGCCCACCATGGCGGCCATGGCGGCCGACATCGGGGAGGCCATCACGCCGATCCCGGCGCAGATCACCGAAGCCGACACGGCGCGTTCCGGACGGACCTTGGCGGAGGCGGCCACTTCCGCGACGACCGGGTAGACGGCGAAGGCCACGTAGGCCGTGCCGACGAGCATCACGAAGAAGGAGCAGACGAAGGGACCGACGAACGTGATCGCGCGCGGCCACTTGCGAAGGAGTTTTTCGGCGAGGCGAACGAGAAGGTCAAGACCGCCCGCACCCTGCAGCACGGACGTACACGCGATCACCGCGGTGATGATGAGGAGAACGGAGACGGGAGGCGAGCCCGGCTGCACGCCGAGGACAAGCACCATGATGCACACGCCGAGGCCGCCGGCAGCGCCGAGGCCGACGCCACCCAAACGTCCCCCGACCGCGACGCAGAACATCACGACGAGGAACTGTAACCAGAACATCGGATCCATTGTTGTCTATCCAGAAGATTGAGCTTCGCCCCGAGGGGCATGACGAGAGGGTTGAGAGACGCCGCAGAGGGCGCTTCTTCAGATCGTCGGGAATTCTATCAATCCGATAAACGGTTACCAACGGATACAACACCCGTTTCCCTTTGAGAAAACGCAAGCTTTGGAGAAATAATCGCTTTTGTCGACAATATGCCGCAAACAGTTGCAAATAGTCGAAAAAGAAGCCCTTCGACACGTCGTCGAAGAGCCTTTTTCCTCCAATCAGATTTCCTGCGCCGCCCGCACGAAGGCTTCGAAAAGCGCCGCGTGCCGGGGATGCGTCTTCGCGAGCATTTCGGGGTGCCACTGCACGCCGAGAACGAACGGGAAGGCGGGATCTTCCAAGGCCTCAATGACGCCGTCGGGACTCTTCGCGACGACGTGAAGCGAGGGGGCGGGCGTCTTCACGGCTTGATGGTGCTTCGTGTTGACGGCGAGGGTCTCCTCGCCCACGACCGAGGCGAGGAGCGTCCCGGGAACGATTTCGACCTCGTGCACCGTCTCGCTGTAGTCTCCTTCCTGACGGTGCGCCATAAGCGGGAGCCCCAGCGTCTCGGGAATGTCCTGGATGAGCGTTCCGCCCGCGACGACGTTCAGGACCTGCAGCCCCCGGCAGATCGCGAGGATCGGCAGCCCCTCGCGAAGCGCCGCGTGCGTGAGCGCACACTCCGTTTCGTCGCGCTCAGAAAGAATCACCCCGCACTTCTCGGATTTCTCTTCACCGTAGAGCTTCGGATCGACGTCGGCGCCGCCCGTCAGAAGGAGGCCCGAAGCGATTTCGACGAGTTCTTCGATCGCCTCTTCGTCGAGCCCCACGGGGACCTGCACGGGGAGGCCCCCCGCGTCGATCACGGCGTCGAGGTATTGACGGCGGATCCCTTCGCGCACGGGGTCGCCGAAGAGGTCCGTCGAAACGAGGATGAGGGGGCGGGAGGAAGCGGGAGCGGTCATGATCGAAATTCCGGAAAAACGGGCGGAAAAAAGCCGGAAGTTCCGATAGGAGGCTTCCGGCTTGGACTGAGTTCTGAGAGCCTTAGGCGGCGCTCTTCTTTTCACGCAGGGACTTGCGGATGAGAAGGAGGCGCATCAGGTTGGCTGAGAAGAGCTTCCCGAGGAGGATCACGCCGAGGCACATGCCGATCGAAGAGGGAACGGCCGGAAGGTTGTCGGCGTTCACGAGCGTGAAGATCACGACGCCCGAGGAGAGGAAGTTCCCGACCGCGGCGCCCGCCGTCATCTGGAAGGCGGAGAAGATTTCGACTTCGGTTTCCGTGAGGCGGCCTTCGTCCTTAAGCGAGCGCGTGAGCGCGGCGCCGGCGTCGGTGGACTGCAGCGAAGCCACGAGGGCGAGCGCGGTGTAGCCCGGAAGGCCCATGAGGGGACGCAGAACGAAGTTGAGGAGGTAGCCCGCGGCGCGGATGGCGCCGTAGTATTCGAAGACCGTGATCATGGCCACCGAGAACATGATCGGCGGCACGAGCGTCAGGGCGAACATGAAGCCGTCGATGGCGCCCGACCCGCCCTTGCCGCGGAAGCTCGACGTGGCGGTGATGAGTTCACCCGCCTGATCCTTGACGCTCGAAACGAGCTGACCGAAGCTGCCGTTGACGACCGTGAAGTCGAGAATGCCCCACCACTCCTTGGTTTCGCACAAACCGGAGAAGAAGACAACGGCGAGAATGAAGGAGATGTAGCCCCCGATCCCCGGCTTTTCCAGTGCGGTCGGATCGGCTGCCGGAGCGTTGGCGGTGGTCTTGTCAGCCATCGTTGAGTCCTTTTGAGAGAGTTTGTCGTCGAACGGGCGAAGGGGAAGCCGCACTCGACGGGATTATGCATTTTGGAAAATTGTATTGAATTTCGTCGGATTTTGAGTCGGTAATTCTGCTTACCCGAGACGATTCGAGGGGAAAAAATGCGAAAAATCCCGGCCGGGACCGGGATTTTTCGTACGGGAAGTCTCGCAATCAGGCGTCGAAGGTCCCGCGGGTCACGGGCGTGTCCCCGAGAAGCGGGAGGAAGACCGAGGCGTCGTCCACGTCCTCGAGCGTGAGGAAGAGTTCGGCGAGGCGGTCGACCGTGGCGGGCGAGAGCGACATCGTCGAGACGCTCTTGAACTTCGCGAGGAGCGCTTCGTCCGAGACGGGATTCGTCGGCGCGCCGAGCGGCATCGGAACGCGAAGCGAGAAGAGCCGGCGATCCTTGAGCGTGACTCGAACGATCGGTTCGTCGTCGTCCTTCTGCGTGTCGTCGACCGTCATCTTGATGCGCTTCATCATGGGCTCGATGCGCGGATCTTCGCGGCTCGTGCGCGAGAAGGACGGCAGCTGCGCCGTGCCGAAGACGAGGAAGGCGGCGACGCTGTAGGGAATCGAAAGCTGCGCGGCGTTCATGGGATTGCGGTCGTAGGCGCCGCACATGCCGTAGACGAAGGGATTGATCACGACTTCGATCTCTTCAATCTCGTCGGCCGTGAAGTGGAAGTCGCGCATCATGTCGTGCACGGCGTCGATCGAAGAGTGGGTCGAGCGGCAGCTCGCATGGGGTTTAATCGAGACGCGGTGAAGCTTCCAGGGGTGACCCAGATCGGCCGTCCAGGCTTCCGGCACGCTCGACGTGGGAGCGAAACTCTTGTTGAAGCCGCCCCAGACCTCTTCAAAGATCTGATCGGGACCCGTGAAGCCGTTTTTCGCGAGGAGCGCGCTCATGAGGCCGCCCTGCGCGGCATGGCCGGCATGGAGGCGCTTGTTCTGCGCGCCGTTGTGCACGCAGGCCCAGAGACCCGCCGAGAAAGAAGAAGCGAGACCGAGCGCCATCGTCATCTGTTCGACGTTGAGGCCCAGAATGCGTCCCGCCGCCGCGGCCGCGCCGAAGGGACCGCAGGTCCCCGTCGAGTGAAAGCCCGCCGCGTTGTGCGGTTCGTAGGCGCCGCAGGCTTCGAGCGCGCGGCGTGCCACGTCGTAGCCGAGGAGCACCGCGGTGATGAGTTCCTTGCCGGTGATCACGCGGTCGACGAGCGTGAGGGCCGCGAAGACGGCCGGCACGACGACGGCGCCCGAATGGTCGCAACCGCCCGTGTCGTCGAGTTCGAAGGCGTGCGCGGCCGTGCCGTTCACGAGCGCCGCGACGAGCGGCGTGCGGCGGCGGTCGTCGCCCCAGAGCACGGCGCGGCCCGAGCCTTCGCCCGCCATGTCGAGGGTCGCCATCAGACGGGCGACTTCGACGGAACGGGCCCCGGCGATGCCGGCGCCGACGGAGTCGAGAATGTGGCGCTTGGCCTTTTCCACCATGTCGGTGGGGATGGATTCGAAGGTCGTTTCGACGACGAACTTCGCGAGGACTTCACTTTTGAACGTCATGGTTGCTTTTCGAGGGGATTGAAGGGACGGATCATTATCGCACCGAAGCCCGTCGATTCGCAGACACCGCCGCGCGCCCTCCCCGTTCGAGCGCAGCCTTCGTTTGGTTTCCTCAAGCAACCTTTCTCCCTGCGCTTTCCCGTGATCCGGCCGTTTTCTCAGCGTTTTCTCGGTTTGCGTTGCATTTTTTGACGTTTTTTCTCGGAAAAACAAGGAAAAAAGAATTTTTTCCGATGGAATCTCCTCTATTGACGTCAAAACCTTTCCTTTACAATAGAGAGACAAAGGTCATAAACCTTGCGCGCCTTACGCGCCGACCCCATTTTCCATCCTTTCTGTAAAACGGCAACTTTATGCGATTCACACGTTTCACCGATCTGAGCATGCGGGTGCTGATGTACCTCACGTACGAGAAGCCCCGCAACATGGTAACGGTTGCGGAACTCTCGCACCGCTTCAACTGGTCGCGCCACCATGTCGTCAAGGTGGTGAACTTCATGTCCCGTCAGGGCTGGATCGCCGCGCACCGCGGCCGCGGAGGCGGCGTGATGCTCGCGCGTCCTGCCTCCGAACTCCTTGTGGGCGACATCGTCCGCACGCTCGAGGGCGACCGTCCCATCAATCAGTGCGACAACCCCGAATGCGCCCTGAAGCCCGCCTGCAACTTCCTGCGCGCTTCGCAGGAGGCGACCGACGCCTTCTACGCGCACCTCAACAAGTATTCGCTCGCGACCCTCACGGGCACGCCCGAAATGCTCGAACTCATCGAAGGGCTCCATACGCGTCCCTTCAACGCCCGCGTCTTCGCCAAGCAGGAAGAGGCCCGCGCCGCTTCGCGCCGCCGTCGCGCCGCGCGCAACTCGCCCACGGCCGACTTCCACGTGGAAGAGGAAGACACCTTCACGGCGCCTCCCATCCCGGTTGAAAAGGCCTGATCGGTCTTGGGAATTGCAGAGGGGCCCGCGGTTTCTACGCCGCGGGCCCCTTTTTTGCATCCGGTGAAAGCCTTCGTCAGTCGCGCACGACTTCCGTGACGACGTCAACCGCGCGCAACACCGCCTTGGCGACGGCGTCCTTGAGTCCCTCGAAGTCGATCGACTCGGCACTCTCACCCATGCCCGCCGCGTGGTTGACGCTCACGCAGAGTCCCGCGTAGGAAAGACCGAGTTCCCGGGCGAGCGCGCACTCGGGATAGAGCGTCATCCCGATCATGTCGGCGCCGTCGCGGCGCATACGTTCGACTTCGGCCGCGGTCTCAAGGCGCGGCCCCTGCGTGGCGGCGTAGACGCCCCTTTCCTCCACGGCGATGCCGAGGCGCCCCGCGGCCATGATGATGCGGCGCGAGAGCGAACGGTCGAAGGGCCAGGTCATGTCGACGTGGCGCACGCCCGTTTCGGGCGAATCGAAGTAGCTCACCTCCCGTCCCCAGGTGTAGTCGATCAGCTGATCGGGCACGGCGAGCGCCCCCGGTCCGAGCGCGGGCGCGATCCCGCCCACGGTTCCGACGGCGATGACGCCCGAGACCTTGAGTTTTGAGAGCGCCCATAGATTCGCGCGGTAGGGAACGCGGTGCGGCGCATATTCATGGCGCACGCCGTGGCGGCGCAAAAAGGCGATTTCCACGCCGCCCAACGTCCCGAAGACGATCGGCGCCGAAGGGGCGCCGTAGGGCGTCGTCATCTCGACCTCCTGGGTCACGCGGATGACGTCGTTCCCCTCAAATCCCGATCCTCCGATGAGTGCGTACATGGTTCTGATCCTCAAAGACTAAAAAGCGAAAGTTGTTCGGGTTCGTCCGACGCGGGCCCGCCGGCCGCCTTCGACGCCTCTTCAGGCGCGGGTTCGGGCGCGGGCGCGTCGGTCTCTTTGGCGGGCGTCTCAGGGGAAGACGCCCCCTCGCCTCCCTCGGCCTTCGCGAGCATCGCAAGGAGCGCCTCTTCGTCGAGAATGCGGATCCCGAGTTGCTCGGCCTTGGCGAGCTTGGACCCGGCTTCGGCGCCCGCGACCACGAAGTCCGTCTTCTTGCTCACCGACCCCGACACCTTGGCGCCCACCGAGAGGAGCCGGTCCTTGGCCTCGTCGCGCGTCATCGTGGGAAGCGTTCCCGTCAGAACGAAGGTCTTTCCCGCGAGTTCGCTCGTGCGCCGCTCGACGGCGGGCCAGGAGACGCCCGCGCGGACGAGTTCGTCGATCACGGCGCGGTTGTGGGGCTCGCGGAAGAACGCAAAGACGCTCTCGGCGATGACGCCCCCCACGTCCTCGATCGCGGTGAGCTCTTCGAGTTCGGCCGACTCGAGTTTCGCGAGCGTTCCGAAGTGCTGCGCGAGCGAGAGCGCCGTGGCTTCGCCCACGTGGCGGCAGCCGAGCGCGTAGATGAAGCGCGCAAAGGTCGTGTGTTTGGAGCGCTCGATGCTCTCGAGAAGATTCTGCGCGGCCTTCGGCCCCATGCGCTTTTTGGGCTTCTCCCCTTCGGGCAAGGTCGTCATGGGCGCGGTCAAGGCTTCGGCCGTGAGTCGGTAGAGGTCGGCGGGCGTGCGGACGAGCCCTTCGTCGACGAGCATCTCGACCACCTTTTCGCCGAGACCGTCGATTCCGGCGGCGCGGCGCGAGGCGTAGTGAACGAGGCTCAGCTTCACCTGCGCGCCGCAGTAAAGGCCCCCGGTGCAGCGGCTGTCCTTTTCCTCTTCGTCCCGGATCACGGCCGAGCCGCAGACGGGACAATGATCGGGCATCCGGAAGCGCCGGGCGTTTTCGGGACGGCGTTCAGGGACCGTCCGCACGATTTCGGGAATCACGTCTCCGGCGCGGCGCACGACGACGGTGTCGCCGATCGCAAGGTCCAGGGACGCAATGTGGTCTTCGTTGTGTAGCGTCGCGTTCGAGACCGTTACGCCCCCCACAAAGACGGGGGCGAGACGCGCGACGGGGGTGAGTTTTCCCGTGCGCCCCACCTGAATGTCGATCGCCTCGAGGACCGTGAGGGCCTCTTCGGGCGGATACTTGTGCGCGCACGCCCAGCGGGGCTCGCGCGAGAGAAAGCCGAGTTCGCGCTGCAGCGCAAAGTCGTTCACCTTGTATACGACGCCGTCGATTTCAAAGGGAAGTGCGGGACGCTCGGCCAAGGCTGCCTCGTGAAAGGCCGCGAGCGCTTCGGGGCCCTTCACGACGCGGCGGAATTTCGCGACGGGAAAGCCCATTTTTTCGAGGCGCTCAAGCATCGCCGACTGCGTGGGCGCGAAGTCCGGATCGCTCACTTCGCCGAGACTGTAGGCGTAGAAATGCAGAACACGCTCGGCCGTCACGCTCGGATCGAGCTGTCGGAGCGACCCGGCCGCGGCGTTTCGCGGATTGACGAAGGTCTTTTCCTCGCGCGCTTCGCGAAGGGCGTTGAGCTTTTCGAAGTCCTTCTTGTGCATGATCACTTCGCCGCGCACTTCGAGCACTTCGGGAGCGCCTTCGGGAAGATACAAGGGCACCGAGCGGATCGTGCGCACGTTCGCCGTCACGTCTTCCCCCGTCACCCCGTCGCCGCGGGTCGCGGCCGAGACGAAAAAGCCCTTTTCATAGCGAAGGTTCACGGCGAGGCCGTCGAACTTGAGTTCGCAGTCGTACTCGACGGGCGGCGCGTCGTCGGCGAGATTGAGCGCCTTTCGCACGCGCTGATCGAAGGCCGCGGCCCCGGCCGCGGTCACGTCCGTTTCCGTGTGAATCGAGAGCATCGGGATCCGGTGGACGACCTTCCCCAAGTCTTCGCGCACGGCGCCGCCCACGCGGGTCGTGGGCGAGACGGGGCTCTTCAAGTCCGGGTGCGCGGCTTCGAGCGCCTCCAAGGCCTGCCAGACGCGGTCGTACTCGGCGTCGGGCACGCTCGGGGCGTCGAGAACGTAGTATTCGTAGGCCCAGCGGTCGAGATCCTTTTCCATCGAGCGCATGCGCGCGGCGATTTCGGCTTCTTCGGGCGTAAGCGTTTTGAGCATTCGGTGTCTCTGCAGTCGAAAAACCGGCCGAAATCGTCTCTCGGCCGGTCGAAAGGTTGGGGAGCGGATTCGTCAGCTCGCCGACGAGAAGAGGAGTCGAGCGCGCTCGCTTCCCGCGACGACGCCCGCCTTCTTCATGGCGCGCATCCTTTCGCGCGCGGCCTCCTCGATGTACATCGCCTCGGCCGTGCCGATGGGCTTGCCGTTGCAGTCGGAGAGCGCCGCATGCAGGTGTCCGCAGAAGTGGTTCGCAAGGCGAAGGAAGGTCGCGAAGTCCCCGCGGGCTTCGTGCACGAGCGGAAGGTCGAGCGACAGGCGCAGGCCCCGCGTTTCGGCGGCCGTGAGCGACAACATGATTTCGGGCGAGAGGCTCTCGGCCGAAGCGCGGTATTCGAAACCGCCGCGGTTTTGTTCGAACCCCGACGCGGCGGCGAGCTTCGCCACGGCGTCGAGCGTGAAGTCGACGCTCGGATCGAGCGGCACAACTTCGAGTTCAAGACGGTTGTCGTAGTAGCGGATGAACTGGCGAAGGGTCTTCGCGGCCGCCACGGCCTCGGGAATTTCCTGAGAGAGACGCACGTTGATGTCGTACTGCGTCGCCACCGTTTCGAGGACCTGCAGGACCGACGAAGCCGTGAGTTCGTCGAGCTGCGCCGCGCGGTTGGCGAGCACCACGGCGACCACGATGTGGTCGGCGCTCTTTTGCAGGCGATCGCTTTCGTAATAGAGGCCGTCTTCGGCGCTTCGCGTCCAGACGAAAAGCGGAAGCTTGAGGTTCAACGCGCGCAGTTCGCGGCGCAGACTGTCGAGACCGCCCATCTTGAAGGTGGTCTTTTCGGGGGCGGAAATGTCGAGCACCCATTCGAGCGCCGTGTCGACGGCGGGCCATTCGGACCCGACCGCGGCGGGCGCCGCGTCGACTTCCTCGGCGTTCGCGCGGGCCGCCTCTTCGGCGGCGCGCTTGCGTTCCTCTTCCTCCTCGATCACGTCGTAGACGGGCGGAATGTCCGAAGGCGCCGCGTCCGCGGCGGCGACGGCGGCGGGCTTATCCTCGGGTTCCGGGGCGAGCGTGGGCTCGGTCTTCGCCGGCGCCTCCTTTTCACCCGACTTCATCAGGACGTCTTCGACCGCGTAGTCTCCGCGGATCTTGCCGGTCTTCTTCGCCGTGCGCACGTGTTGGCGGGAGCGCCAAATGAAAAAGACCGCCACCACGAGGACGACCAACACCAAGAGGACGATTTCCGTTTGTCCGAGCATGATTCCTGTCCGAAAGGATTTTTTATTCGTTCGGCCGCTACGCCTCTCGAGCGGCCCCAATTCGATGCATTGTACCGTGTTCGAAGCGCGCCCGAACAGCGCAAATCGGGCGCCCGCGCCCTTTTTTACGGATGTTTGCGAGTTTTTCGACGAAAAGATCTCTAGGATGGTGCTCAGAACGACTGGAAATACGACTCCGCCATGGATCCGAAAACGTCCCGCATCCTTTTTCTCACCGGCGCCACGCACTCCGGGAAGACGCTCCTTGCCGACCGCCTCATGAAGCGCTATGGCATTCCCGTCTTTTCGCTCGACCTCCTCAAGATGGGCCTCATCCGAAGCGGCCGGACGGCGCTCACGCCCTATGACGACGACGCGCTCACCGAAGAGCTCTGGCCGATCGTGCGGGAGATGGTTCGCACCGCCCTCGAAAACGCCCGAAGCCTCATCGTCGAGGGCGGCTACGTGCCGTGGAACTGGGCCGACTCCTTCACGCCCGAAGAGCGCGGGCACATTTTCGCCGCGGCGCTCATCATGACGCCCGCCTACGTCGAGACTCACTACGACGACATTCTTCGCCATGCCCGGGCCGCGGAAAAACGCATGGGACCGCCGCCCTCGAAGGAAGAACTCCTCGCCGAACACCGCAAAACGGCCGAGATGGCCGCGCGCCACGGCTTTCACCTGATCCGGATCGAGAAGGACTACCGCCCCGATTACCGCTTCCCTCGCTAAACCTCGTCAGGAAGCCCGGGCCCAGCCCGAGGCCTCTTCGATGTCGACGCTCACGACGCGGCTCACGCCGGGCTCCTTCATCGTGACGCCGATCAGGACGTCGGCGTACTCCATCGTCACGCGGTTGTGCGTAATGAGAAGGAACTGAGTCTTCTCCGACAAACGCCGGCAAAGCGCCGCGAGACGCCCCTGATTCGCTTCGTCGAGTGCCGCGTCCACTTCGTCGAGCAGACAAAACGGCGCGGGGTTCAAACGGAAGAACGCAAAAACGAGCGCCGTCGCCGCGAGCGACTGCTCGCCGCCCGAGAGCTGCGTGAGACTCGCGTTCTTCTTTCCGGGCGGCCTCGCCGTCACTTCGACGCCTGCCTGCAGAACATCGTCCCCGCGCAAAACGAGCTTCGCTTCGCCCCCGCCGAAGAGTTCCGTAAAGGTCTCTTCAAAGGCGCGGGCGACGGCTTCAAAAGTCTTGCGGATGCGCACCCGCGTTTCGGCGTCGATCTTGCGGATCGCCGTCTCCAAGGTTTCCGCCGCCTCTTCGAGGTCTTCCATCGTACGCCGCGCCGTCTCGTACTCTTCCTCGGCCTTTCGGAGACCCGCGAGCGCCGCGTGGTTCACTTCGCCCAAGCGCTGCTGCTCGCCCGCGAGCTTTTGGAGCCGCAGCTTGAGCGCGGGCACGCGTGCGGGATCCCGCTCTGCGAGCGCGGCCACGACGCCTTCGTCAAAGCCCGTTTCTCGGAAGCGTTCGGCAAACTGCTCGTAGAGCACGAACTTCGTCTGACGGTCGGTCTGCTTGCGTCCGATCGTTTCGGTAAGCGGCAGGAGTTCTCCGCGCAGTCTTCTTTCCTCTTCGCGCAGTCCGGTGAGTTCGCGAAGCGTCGTCTCTTCCCGGGCCCGCGCTTCGTCGGCGAGGCGTCGGAGTTCTCCTTCGGCCGCGCGGCGGATTTCGAGCGTCTCGGCGAGTCCCTCGCTTTTTTCTTCGAGGACGGCCCTCGCCTTTTCGGCCCGGTCGAGCTCCCGCTTCACGTCGGTTTCCACGCGCTCGAAGCGCACCCGTGCGGCGGAGAGTGCCTTGCGGCACTCCCCGGCTTCCAGAGTCAGGAGCTTCGCGCGGTAGTCGAGCGCCTTTTGTTCGCTTCGGGCGTGCTCGAGCGCCGAACGGGCCCGTTCGACGCGGGCGCGCGCCTCTTCCCGGCGTTTCGTCCGCTCGGGAGCGCCGACTTCGAGTTCACGAAGCTTCGAGTCGTTTTCTTCGCGGTTCTTCCGAAGCGCCGCGTCTTCCTCGGCCCAGAGCTTTTCGCGCCGCTCGAGTTCCTCGAGGCGCTTTTGCGCCTCACGCCTTCGCTCGAGAAACCGTTCGATCGCCCATTCGCCCTTTTTGAAGGCCTCCTCGGCCTCGCGAAGTTCGCGCTGCAGATCGCGCTGTGCGTCGCGAAGCGTCCGTTCGTTTTGGACCGCCTCGTTCTGTTCCGCGCGGACGCGCTCGAACACGGCCTTCGCCTCGGCATGCCGCGCCGCGGCCTTGCGGACGGCGTCGGTGAGCGTCAAAACGCCCTCCGTCGTGCGGGCCCAGAGACGAACGCGGCTTCGCGTCACTTGGTCCCCTTCGGGCGTGACGAGCGTCGCGTCCGAAGGAAGCTTGGCGCGAAGGCGAAGCGCTTCTCCGAGATTCGAAACCCTGTAGTGGCGCGCGAGCCGTTCGGCGAGCACGCCTGCCACGGCCGGCTCCTTCACGGTGAAGACCGTGAGAAAGGCGGCGAGCGTCACGCCCTCCACGACGAGGGAGTCCTTTCCTTCGGAAGAGTCGGACTCGCCCGGACACCAGAAAACCGTCTTGGCGGGCGCGCGATCGCCCGTGAGACGGGCGACCTCGCCCGCGTCCTCCAGCCATCTCGCGCCCGTTTCGTCAGCCAGCACGGCGTCCGCGGCGGTGATCCAGGCCGGATCGACCGTAAAGAGGGACGATGCACGGGGCTTCTTGGCAAAGCCCCGGCGCTCGAGCCAACGCCCGAGGTCCCCCGCCTTTTCCGCGCGGGCGAGCGCGTCGCGGGCGGCCTCCCATTTGGCGGCCGCGGTTCTTTCTTCGGCGAGGGCCTTCTCGTACTCGCGGGCCTTTTCGCGCACCGTGCGTTCGGCCTCCGTCATGCGGCGCCCGAGGCGCTCGCGCGCGGCCCGAGCCGCTTCCAAATCCTTTTGCGCCAGTGTCCTGCGGTCGCGAAGCTTTTCCTCTTCCGCTTCGTCGGGCACGACCGGGCGGTCCCCGTCGCGCTGCAGCGCCCGATGTCGCGAGAGCGACAGAAGGCGTTCTTCGAACGACCGTTTTTGCGCGCGGGCGCTCTCCAAGGCCGACTCAAAGCGGCGGCACTCGGTTTCGACAGCCTCGGCCGTGCGACGTTCTTCGGCAAGCGCCTTTTCGGCCGAAACCGTAAGGTCGGCCGCGCGGGCGACCGATTCTTCGAGGGTCTTTCCCTCGCTTTCGAGCTGCGCGAGGCGTTCCCGGTCCTGCTGAGTCTGCGCCTCCAGTTCCGCTCGTTCCGCCTCCTTTTCGCGAACGGCGTCTTCCGCGGCGCGCAGAGTGTCGGCGGCCTCCGCCCTGCGGCGGCGGTCTTCGGCGAGACGGGCTTCAAGCGCCGTGATTTCGCGCTCGGCTTCGCGCACGCGCTCGACTGCGGCGAGCGCCTCGTTGCGGGCGGCCTCGAAGCGGCGCTCCGTTTCAGGCCCTTCGTCTTCGAGGGTGCGCAGGCGGTCCTTCGTTTCGTCGACCGTACGGGAAAGGTTGCCGATCACGACGTCCATCTCCCGTACGCTCGCGCGGGCCTCTTCGCGCTGACTCCAAAAGAGCCGCGCCTCGGCGGTTCGGCGCTCTTCGTCGAGCTTTTCCCAGCGCGCCGCCGTTTCGGCTTCCGCGCGCAGGCGCTCCATCGTTTCCTTCTTGACGGTCTGCAGGTCGGCCGCGCGCTCGAGGTTTTCGCGCGTCTGGCGCAAAAGCGTTTCGGTTTCCCGGCGGCGCTCGCGATAAAGCCCCACGCCCGCCGCCTCTTCGAAGTAGTTGCGAAGCTCTTCGGGCCGCGCGCGGATGAACTGGCTCACGGTCCCCTGGGAAATGATGGCGTAGCTTTTCGTCCCGAGGCCCGTCCCCGCAAAGAGCTCCTGCACGTCGCGGCGGCGCACGGTCTGACGGTTGATCGAGTAGGCGGAGTCGCCGTCCCTCGTAATGACGCGCTTTACCGAGAGCTCCGCATAGGCGCCCCAGGGACCTTCGAGCGTGCCGTCCGTCTCGAGGATCAGCTCCACGCTCGCGCGCCCGAGTTCCGCGCGGGCCGTGGAGCCCGCGAAGATGAGTTCGGTCATGCGGGCTTCGCCGCGCAGTTCCGAGGCGCGCCCTTCGCCCAGGACCCACCGCACGGCGTCGATGATGTTCGACTTGCCGCATCCGTTCGGGCCCACGATGGCCGTGAGCGGAACGTCGATGTCGATGACGGTGAGATCGGCGAAGCTTTTGAAGCCGGCGATTTTGATTTGTCGAAGGCGCACGTCGGGGAGGAAAGAAAAAGTTCTGGAAGGACTCGTCATTGTACCGACGCGGACCTTTGAGCGCAGGGCGGGAGCCTTTCGGAAAGAACATGCGACGCCCTGCGTCGTCCGAGCCCCCTTTCGGCGGAAAGCCTCTCCCTCGAACTCCCTTATAATTGCGGGACCTTTTGGATCCTTTTCTCGGAATACGACATGTACGAAATCGCGCCTCTCCTCGATGATCCCCTGCACAACCTCAAGACCATCCGGGACATCTACCGCTGGGCCATCACGGAAATGGAAACGGCCGAAATCTCGTTTGGCCACGGCTGCAACGACAGTTTCGAAGAGTCGTCCTTTCTCATCTGCCGCGCCTTGAAGCTCCCGTTCGAGCACTTCGACGACTTCCTCGACGCCGCGCTCACGCACAACGAACTTCTGCGCCTCGTGAACCTCATCGACCGGCGCGTCCACGAAAAGACCCCGTCCGCCTACCTCCTGAAGGAAGCGTGGCTCACGAACCATCAGTTCTACATCGACGAGCGCGCGCTCATTCCGCGCTCCTACATCGCGGAACTCCTCGAAGAAGACCTCGCCCCCTGGATCGAGGATCCCTATGAAGTGGGCTCGGTCCTGGACCTCTGCACGGGCTCGGGGTGCCTCGCGATTCTCGCGCAGGGCACCTTCCCGAACGCCGCCGTGACGGGCTCGGACATTTCCGCGGACGCCCTCGAAGTCGCCAAGATCAACCGCCATGACTACGGGATGGACGACACGCTCGAACTCGTTCAGGGCGACCTCTTCTCGGCGCTCGAAGGCCGCACGTTCGACCTCATTCTCTCGAACCCGCCCTATGTGACGACGGGGAGCATGGAGGCGCTTCCCACCGAATACCGCCACGAACCGAGCCTTGCGCTCGCCGCGGGCGCCGACGGCATGGACGTCGTCCGCCGCATGCTCCCCGAGGCCGCGAAGCACCTGAACGACGGCGGCATGCTGATCGTCGAAGTGGGCGACGGGCTCGAAGCCGTGGAAGCCGCCTTCCCCGGCCTGGAACTCACCTGGCTCTCCGTCTCGGGCGGCGACGATCAGGTCTTCATGGTCACGAAGGAAGCGCTTCTCGCCTACTTCGGCTGATTTTCGGTCCCCTTTTCCTTTCCAAGGCCGCGCGCTCCGAAGCGCGGCCTTTTTGAGTTTCTTTCATGCTCCGACTGTTGCACCTTGCCCTCGCGCGCGGCACCCGCGTGCTCTACGAAAACGCCACGCTGACGGCGTCGCCCGGCGAACGCATCGGACTCGTCGGTCCGAACGGCTGCGGCAAATCCACGCTCTTTGCGGCCGTCCTCGGAGAACTCGGGACGGAGCGCGGCGACATCGAACGCCCGCCCTTGGACCGCGTCGCCCACGTCGCGCAGTCCTTCGTCACGGAAAACGTGCCGGTCCTCGACTTCGTGCTTTCGGGCCACGCGCCGCTCGTCGCCGCGAAGAAGCGCCTCGCCGAACTTGAAAACTCCTCGGACGAACTTGCGCTCGCCGCCGCGCACGCGGAACTCGCCGAATTGAACGAAGGCGCCATCGAAGCGCAGGCGCGCACGATCCTCGCGGGTCTCGGCTTTCGCGATTCCGACGCCGAACGCCTCGTCTACGACTTCTCGGGCGGCTGGCGAAACCGCGTGGCGCTCGCGCGGGCGCTCATGTGTCCGGCCGACCTCCTGCTTCTTGACGAACCGACGAACCACCTCGACATCGACAGTCTGATCTGGCTCGAAAATTGGCTGCGCCACGTCGAGGCGACGGTCCTCATCATCTCGCACGACCGCGAGTTTCTCGACCGCTCGGTCGAGACGATCTGGTCGATCGAAGACGGCACGATCGTGCGCTACGCCGGAAACTTCACGAAGTTCGAGGCGCAGCGAATCGAAAAGCTGCGGCTGCAGGACGCGGCCGCCAAGGCCTTCGAGCGCGAAGCCTCGCACCTCACGGCCTTCATCGAACGCTTTCGCTACAAGGCCTCGAAAGCCCGTCAGGCGCAGTCCCGCATCAAGATGCTCGAGCGCCTGCAGTCGGTCGAACCCGTGCGCGCGAAACACGAATGGCGCTTTGAATTTCCAAAGCCCGAGCGTCTCCCCGAACATCTCGTCGACGCGGAGGGCTTGAGCGCGGGCTACGAAGACCTGACGGTCCTTCGCAACGTCTCGTTCTCGATCCGCTCGGGCGACCGCATCGGCGTTTTGGGCGTCAACGGCGCCGGGAAGTCCACCCTCATCAAGACGATCGTGGGCGTCCTTCCGAAGCTCGCGGGCGATCTTCGCCGCGGCCAAGGGCTCTCGATCGGCTACTTCGCGCAGCATCAGTTGGATGCGCTCCGCATGGACGAAACGCCGCTCGAACACATGCGGCGCCTTGCGCCCGACGAGCGCGAACAGACGCTTCGCGACCACCTCGGGCGCTACCGCTTCTCGGGGGACTTTGCGACGTCGCCCGTCGGCCCCATGTCCGGGGGCGAAAAGGCGCGCCTTGCGCTGGCACTCCTCGCTTGGGAGAAGCCCAACCTTCTGGTGCTCGACGAACCGACGAACCACCTCGACATGGAAACGCGCGAAGCGCTCACCATGGCGCTCTCCACCTTTGAAGGGGCAGTGCTCCTCGTCTCGCACGACCGACACCTTCTGCGCGCCGCGACGGATTCGCTCTGGCTCGTTCACGACGGGGCGATGCAGCCCTATGACGGCGACCTCGACGACTACGCGAAACTCGTGCTCGAACACCGCAAGACGCAGCTCGCCGAAGAGCGTCGCGCCCAGAAGGCGGACGAAACGCGTCAGGCGAACGTCAACAAGAAGGAAGCACGGCGCTTGGAAGCACAGGAGCGCGCCCGCATCGCGGCCTTGCGAAAGCCCCTGCAAAAGAAGCTCGCCGTCGTCGAAAAGAAGATGGCGGAGAAAAACGAAGCGCTCTCGGTTCTCGCCGCGCGCCTTGCCGACCCGGCCTTCTACGAGGAGTCTCCCGAAGAGGTCGCGCGCGTGACGCGCGAGCACGGCGAACTCGTTCCGCAGATCGAGGCGCTTGAAGCCGAGTGGCTCGAACTCTCCGAAGAAATCGAGTCGATTTCCTGACGCGCATCATCTCAACGGCCGACGGCAAAGAAAACCGTCGGCCGTTACACTTTTAGCTTTCCCCTTTTCCCGCATCCCGACGACATACAGCCAAGATTAAAAAAGCAGTCGGATGCGAAAAGCCCGTGTCGCAGGCGCCCGCACCGGGACGTCGCGCGGCGTAGGAGAACACCGTGAATTCCATCGTTTCCGACGCTCTTTCGCGCGTTCTTTCGGGAGAGGCGCTCTCCCGCGAAGACGCCCTCCGACTCTGGGACGCCCCCGCGGAAGAACTCTTCGAGGCCGCGCGCACGATCACGCAGCACCTCGCGCCCCGCGCCTTCAACTTTTGTTCAATCGTGAACGCCAAGTCGGGGCGCTGCACCGAGGACTGCCGCTGGTGCGCGCAGTCGCGCCACTTCGCCACCGACGCCCCCGAATATCCGCTGATCGACGAAAAGACGGCGCTCGAAGCCGCTCGCCGCACCGAAGCCGCGGGCATTCCGCGCTTCTCGTTCGTGACGAGCGGACGCAAACTCTCGCCCCGGGAAGTGCGCGACCTCGCGAAGCTCGTTCGCGCCGTACGCCGAGAAACGAGCGTTGAAGTCTGCGTGTCCGCGGGACTGCTCAAAGAAGAGGAATTGCGCCAACTGCGCGACGCGGGCGTCGTTCGCTATCACTGCAACCTCGAAGCCTCGCCCGACTACTTCCCGAAGGTCTGCACGTCGCACACGACGAAGGACAAGGTCGAGACGCTCCAGGCCGCGCGCCGCGCGGGGCTAGACCTCTGCTCGGGCGGAATCGTCGGGATGGGCGAGACGCCCGCCGACCGCATTGATCTCGCGCTCACGCTCCGGGACCTCGGTCTTCCCTCGGTGCCGATCAACCTGCTCGCCCCGATTCCGGGAACGCCCTTAGCCTCGACCCCGTTGCTCTCCGAAGAAGACTTTTTGCGCACGGTCGCCGTTTTTCGCTTTTTGCTCCCCAAGGCGCATCTTCGCTTTGCGGGCGGACGCGCGCGGCTTTCCGAAGAAACGGTCCGCAAGGCCTTGGAGATCGGCATCACGAGCGCCATCGCGGGCGACCTGTTGACGACGGTCGGCTCGAGCGTCGAAGAAGACAAAAAGCGCGTGCGCGAAGCGGGCTACGAATTGGACGACGACCTGGCGTTCGACCGCGCCCACCTCTGGCACCCCTACACCGGGACGATCGATCCGACGCCGGTTCTCAAAGTCGCGAAGACCGAAGGCTGCGAGATCGTGCTCGCCGACGGACGGCGCCTCATGGACGGCACCTCTTCCTGGTGGTGCGCTCTGCACGGCTACGGCCGCGAAGAACTGAAGCGCGCCATGCACGAACAGATCGAAACGATGTCCCACGTCATGTTCGGCGGACTCACCCACGAGCCCGCCGTGAAGCTCGGACGCCTGATTTTGAAGCACGCACCCGCGGGTCTCGAGAAGATCTTCTACGCCGACTCCGGTTCGGTCGCGGTCGAGGTCGCCATGAAGGCGGCCGTGCAGTACCAGATGGCCCTGGGGCGCACGACCCGCACGAACTTCGCGACGCCGCGCCAGGGCTACCACGGCGACACCTGGAACGCCATGTCGGTGTGCGACCCCGTCTCGGGGATGCACACAGTCTTCGGGGACGCTTTGCCCGGACGCTTCTTCGCGCCCGCGCCGGTCTCGCGCTTTGACGGCGACTGGAACCCCGAAGACGAAACCGCGCTTCGCGCGCTCTTTGAAGCGCACGCCGACAGAATCGCGGCCTTCATTCTCGAGCCGATCGTCCAGGGGGCGAGCGCCATGTGGTTCTACCACCCCGAATACCTGCGGGCGGCGCGTCGTCTCTGCGACGAATTCGGCATTCTCCTCATTTTTGACGAAATCGCCACGGGCTTCGGCCGCACGGGCCGCTATTACGCGTCCGAGTGGGCGGGCGTCTCGCCCGACCTGATGACGATCGGCAAGGGCCTCACGGGCGGGATGCTCACGCTCTCGGCCGTCCTCACGACAAACGAGGTGGCCGACACGATTTCGCGCGCGGCCCCGCACGCCCTCATGCACGGCCCCACCTTCATGGCGAATCCCCTCGCCTGCGCGGCGGGGATCGCAAGTCTGGAACTTCTTGAGAAGACCGACTGGCAGGCCGACGTGGCGCGCGTCGAAGCGGCTCTCAAGCGCGGGCTCGAGCCCCTGCGCGGCAAGGCCGGCGTGGTCGACGTGCGGGTGCTCGGCGCCCTGGGCGTCGTGGAACTCGAACGCGCCCCCGATCGGTCCGTCACGAAGGCCTTCGTCGACGCGGGCGTCTGGGCGCGTCCCTTCGGGCGCATCGCCTATCTGATGCCGCCCTTCGTCATGACGGACGAAGAGCTCGAGCGCCTCACCGCGGGCTTCCGGGCGGGCCTTCGCGCGCACGGAATCGACGCATGAGCGTAACCGACCGACTGCAGACGGCGCTCGCCCGTCTCGCCGACAACCGTTCGCTTCGCACGATCCGTCCCCGCCCGAAGGGCGTGATTTCGCTTGCCGGCAACGACTACCTCGGCGCGGGGGCCGACACGGCACTTCGCGAGGCGTTTTTCGAGAGCCCCCTCTCGCGCTACGGACTCGCAAGCGGTTCCTCCGCCCTGCTCTTCGGGGAAAGCGAAGCGCACGAGGGCCTTCGCGCAGTGCTTCGCCGCCAATACGGACGCGAAAGCCTGCTCTTTCCCTCGGGGTGGCAACTCAACACGGGCTTCATCGCGGCGCTCGGCGCCGCCTTCGGGAGGGACGTCTTCTTTCTTGCCGACCGGCTCGTGCACGCAAGCATGATCGACGGGCTCCTCGCCGCGAAGCGTCACGGCGCGGGGTTTCTGCGATACCCTCACAACGACTGCGGGGCCCTCGAGCGGTTGCTCGAGCGCACGGCGCCCGAACACGCAATCGTCGTGATCCTCACTGAGAGCGTCTTCAGCATGGACGGCGACCGCGCGGACCTGGCACAGATCGTTGCGCTCAAAAAGCGTTGGGGAAACGTGCTTCTCGCCGTCGACGACGCCCATGGTCTCGGGATTTCCGGAGAGAACGGCCGGGGGCCCGCCGAAGAGGCGGGCGTGGAAGGCGACATCGACTTTCGCATTCTCACCTTCGGGAAGGCCGCGGCCTCTTCGGGGGCGGCGCTTCTGGCCGATTCCGACTGGCTCGCACTCGTTACGAACTACGCGCGTCCCCTCATCTTCACGACGGCGGAGTCGCCCCTGCAGGCCGCATGGACGACCTTCGTCCTCTCGCAGATCCCCTCCTGGTCGGAGCGTCGGGCGAGACTTCGTGCGCTCGAAGCGCGGGTTCTTGCGGCGCTCGGCACCGAGGCATCCTCCAACGGCACGCCGATTCTCCCCTGGATCCTGGGCGACAACGCCCGCACCCTGGAAGCGGCGAAGCGCCTCGAAGGGGCGGGCTTTCTCGTCTCGGCCGTGCGACCGCCCACGGTCCCCGAAGGAACGTCGCGGCTTCGCATATCGCTCACGAGCAGCCTCACGGACGTTGAGGTCGACGCCTTTTGCCTGGCGCTCACGCGCCTCAAGACGGAGTTCTCGCTGTGAAAAACCGATTTCTCGCACACGACCCCGCCGCCCGACACCTCACGATCTTCTTTGCGGGTTGGGGTTCGTCCCCGGAGCGCTTTCAGGACCTTCGTCCCGCCGGCGGACACGACCTCTTTTTGCTGTGGGACTTTGACGGCGCCGTCGGGACGCTCCCCGACCTTTCCCGCTACGAAACCGTCGACGTGGTCGGCTGGTCTTTGGGCGTTCGCATCGCGGCCGACTGGGTGATGGGAAGCCCCGTCCCCGTGCGGCGCTTCACGGCGGTCGCGGGGACGCTCACGCCGATCGACCGGCGGCTCGGCATTTCGCCGCTCGTCTTCGACCGCACGACGGACCGTTTCGGCGAAGCGACGCTCGAAGGATTTCTTCTCAACATGACGGGCTCCGTCGAGGCGGCCCGCGCGCTTCGCGGCACGGAGCGTTCGCTCGAATCCCTCAGGTGCGAACTTCGGCTGCTTCGCGACACCTATCGGGAGGCCCCCTTCGAAGGAGACCTGCGGGGGCGCGTCGAAGTGCTCGCAGCCTTCATTCCCGAAGCCGACCGCATCGTTCCCGCCGCGGCGCAGGAGCGCGCCTGGGGAGCCCTGGGCGTCACGCCCGTCAGAACCGGCGAGCCGCACTGGTGTCCCGAAGCACTGCAGAGAGCAATCCATGGGGAAGTCTGACGCCGTCGCCGCGCGCTTCTCGAGCGCCCTTTCGACCTATGAAGAACACGCCCGCGTACAGCAGGAGGCGGCCGACCGCCTGACGGACCGCCTTCTTACGCTTCGCACGGCCTTCGGACGGGTCTTCGAAGTGGGCTGCGGCACGGGCCGCTGGAGCCGAACGCTCGCCGCCCGCTCGAAAATCGACGCCCTGTGGCTCAACGATCTCTCACCCGAACTCGCCCTCGAAGCCCGAAAGCGCCTTCCCGAAGCGGTTCGCGAAAAGACCGGACTGCTCCCGGGCGACGCCGAGCGCGTCGTCTGGCCCGACGGGCTCGACCTCGTGCTCGCGGGTTCGGTTCTGCAGTGGTTTTCGCGCCCGGAAGTCTTCTTCGAAAATCTTCGGCGGCGACTTCGCCCCGGAGGTCTCGCCGCGGTCGTCACCTACGGTCCCGAGAACTGTCGGGAAGTGAAGGCCTTGACCGGACGGGGGCTCGCCTATCCCGATGCGGAGGCGCTCGTACGCTTCGCCGCGGGCTTTCGGGTGCATCATCATTCGAGCGAAATCCGTCGGGAGCGCTTTGCTTCGCCGCGCGCGGTGCTTCGTCACCTGCGCGCGACGGGCGTCACGGGGACGCACGATGGATTCCGATGGACAAAGGAAAGTCTTCTCGCCTTTGAAGAGACCTATCGGGCGCGTTTTGCCGCGGAAAGCGGTGCGGAGGGCGTCTCCCTCACCTATCATCCCGTCACCATGCTTTTGGAGAAAACATCATGACGCTGCAGTTTGTGAGCGGCATCGACACGGACGCGGGGAAGACCGTCGCGACCGGGTGGCTCGCCGCACGCCTTCTTGAGGAAGGACGAAAAGTCATCACCGCCAAGCTCGTGCAGACGGGCTCGGACGAACTCTCGCCCGACATTCTGACGCACCGACGCCTCATGGGGACGGGGCTTCTCCCCGCCGACCGAGACGGACGCACGATGCCCGAAACCTTCCGCTATCCGGCCTCGCCCCATCTCGCGGCCGAGCTTGACGGCCGTGCGGTGGACTTTGTGAAGATCGAGGGCGCGCTCGCGTCGCTCGACGCCGAATACGAGACGGTGCTCGTCGAAGGGGCGGGCGGCCTCATGGTGCCGCTTACGCGCGAGCTCCTCACGATCGACTACGTGGCCGAAAAGGGTTGGCCCGTCTGGTTCGTGACGTCGGGCAAATTGGGGTCCGTCAACCACACGCTCCTGTCGCTCGAAGCCATGAAGCGGCGCGGCATGCCGCTCGCGGGCATGATCTTCAACGACTTCTGTCCCTCGCACGACGAAGTGATCGCCAAGGATACGAAGGAATACCTCCGGACGGCGCTCGCGCGCTTCTACCCCGAAGCGCCCTTTCTCGTCTGTCCGACGATCGATCTGTGAGTCCTTACGGCAAGGCCGCCCGAAGCGATGCGCTTCGCGGCGGCCTTTCTGTTCGGACGAAGGAAAACGTCAGGGTTCTAGCGACACGAAGTCGTCGGGATCGACGAAGCGGCCCTTTTCGCTCAGGAACATCCCGCGCAACCACTGCACGGCCGGATCCTTGTCGACGCGCACGTGCCAGAGGAAGTGCGGCGTGTAGTCCGAAATGCGCGAGGGCTTCCCGAGAATCACGTAGTCGCCTCCCTCGGCGATGCGGCGCGCGGCGAGCTGCAGGCCCGTCATCGCGACGAGTCCCGTGCCGTGCAGGCACTCGAAGGCCTGCGTGAAGTACGGCACCCAGACGGCCGTTTCGAGCGACCGGTAGGGAATGTCGGACTGATTCGGCATGAAGGGATCTTCCGGCTGAATGTTCTGCGAGGGAATGAGGCTCGTCTTCACGAAGCGGTAGCGCAGAATGTCGGATTCGTGCAGCGTTCTGGTGCGCGCGAGTTCGACGAGCGGGTGCGAGACGTGCACCACGTAGGCGACCGCGTCGCGGCAGATGGGCTGCGAACGGATGTCGGGGTCGTTTTCGTGCGTCGGATAGACGGCGAGGTCGAGCGCTCCGGATTTGAGCTGCATCCCGATGTTGACGTCAAGCGGACGAAAGTCGATCGAGGCGAGCGGCGCCGCCGCGACGATCGCGGGCAAAGCGGGGACGAGGTAGTTGTAGACGCCGTAGTCGACCGCCCCCACGCGGAAGGTGCGCGTGAGTTCCGCCGGATTGAAGCTGCGGCCCGCGCCCGAAAGAAGCTGCTGATAGTCAAGGAGCATCGCGCGCAGAACCGGCTCGATTTCGCGGGCCCGCGCGGTCGGGAGCATTCCGAGGTGATAGCGCGTGAAGAGTTCGTCGCCGAAGATGAGGCGCAGTTTCGAGAGCACGCGGCTTGCCGAGGCAACGCTCGTCATGCAGCGTTCCGCCGTTTGCGAAAGATTGAGCGTCTCAAAAAGCGTGACGAAGAGACGCACCGATTCCATGTCCAAAGTAGGCAGTTTTTGTTCCGACATTCCGGCACTCCCTTCGAATAAAAAGAAAACGAAGCGCCGCCCTTACGAGAACGGCCTTCGTCCTTAAGCATACTCTAGCGACCGATGCGCTTGGGCTTGGGGATCATCCCGAGCGCATCGGATTAGTTTTTCAGAATGTCAGTTCGCTTCTGCGGGTTTTTCCAAGGAGGGGGGGGGCATCGGACGGGGCTTCCGTCGCGGCGGCCGGAGCGGCCTCGGCTTCGGGCGCCTTGAATTCGCGCTGCGCCGCCTGGACCATCTGCATGATGATGGCGTTGGCGACTTCGGCATCCCGGTCCATTTCCTCTTCCGTCGGATCGCGCCCTTCGGCGAAGGCCTTCTTGCAGCGGGGACCGTCGCGAAGGACGTAGCCCATCACGGTTTCTTCGCGCAGGCCCTGCGGAACGGCGTCGGCGCCGTCGTCGAGGTAGAGCGTGCGCATGTCGCTCATGAAGTGGGCGTTGTTGAGAAGTTCCTGCATGAAGGCGGCGTCGGCTTCGTCAACCGAATTGAAGCCGACGAGGTTCATGTTGAAGGCGTCGGCCGCTTCAGGCTTCCAGTCGGGATAGTCGCGAAGGAACTCTTCCGTCACCGTGTTGTCGGCGAGGACCTTGTCGAAGTCGAGAAGCTCCTTGTTGACGAGCGACAGGTTCGACGTGACGAAGCCCGTGTAGGCCGTGATGAGGGCGTCCTTGCAGTTCGTGACCGAAATGAGGTTTTCCGGACCGTACTGGGCGATTTCACCCGTCATGTCGAGGAAACTCATCACGAAGTCGACCGCGAAGAGGCAGCAGAGGTCGCGGCGTCCGAGGATCGCCACCTGATCGCCGATGCCCGCCTGCGTGAACTTGGGACGCGCCCAGTTTTCGCGGATCGCCTCGACGACGCCCGTGCCCATCCAGCCCGAGTCGTCCTGCAGGTCCGCGCGCATGTCGAGAAGCGTGGCGGCGAGCGCATAGGCGACGCCCGCGACGTGGTCTTCGCGCTCGATCATCGAGAGGCGGCTCGAGCGGGAAATCGCGTTCGAGAGCGCGTAGGAGAACCCGATGAACATGTCCTGGAGCTGCATGTAGTCGGAGAGGTCCTGATGCTGCACTTCGCAGCCCTGCATGTTCTGCGCAAGGATTTCCAGGTGCGGGAAGCCCTGTTCTTCGTAGAAACGGTTGTTGAGCGACTCGCGAAGGACGTCGAGCATGTAGGTGTAGCCCGTCTTGGCTTCGTTGCGGGCGCGGCGCTTCTTGAGTTTGCGCGCGCGGTCGGGATTGGTTTTGCTCTGCGGCATGATGGTCCTTATTTTGAGTTGCCGGGCACGGGGCCTTAGGCTGAACTTAAGAAGTGTAGAGCGGCAACCTTAAGCCGAGATTTCCGATTTTTTACGCCTCCCCCCAAAGGGCAAAGGGGCGGCGCCCTTAAGACGCCGCCCCTTTGCGGAGGTTGGGTTGCTGTTGTTCGTCAGCCTTCGCCGCGCTTGGGTGAGAAGACGGAAAGCGCCGCGCCCAGGATCATGCCGACCAGGGCGGGCAGGATCCATTCGAGCCCGTGGGCCGCAAACGGCAGCGCGTCGGCAAAGTCGGAGAGTCCGGGCACGCGCACGCCGAAGGCTTCGACGCCCGCGAGGACCGAGAAGATCCCCGTCGCGACGACGGTCGCGGGATAGAGGGCCTTGAGCGCGAGAAGACGCTTCGAGGCGAGCGTGAGAAGGCCGAGCACGATGAGGACGATCGCGACGGGATAGATCGCAACGAGAAGCGGCACCGAGAATTTGAGGATGAGCGTGAGCCCCGCGTTGGCGATCACCATGCTCGCGAACGCAAAGACCGCGGCCCAGCCGCGGTAGCGAAGGATCAGGAAGGTTTCGGCGAAGTAGTTCGAGCAGCAGGAAATGAGTCCCACGCAGGTGTTGAAGCAGGCAATGAAGAAAATGAGTCCCATGAGGACCGTCCCGACCGGGCCGAAGAGGTCCGAGGCGACGAGCGTCAGGGTCTGCGCGCCGTTTTCCATGCCGGAATAGGTGCCGCCGGCCTCTGCGCCGATCAGGGCGAGCGCGCCGTAGACCGCGAAGAAGACGACGGCGGCGATCGCGCCCGCAAAGACCGTTTCCTTCACGACCGTCCCTTCGAAACGGATCCCGAAGGCGCGGATGTTTATCGCGATCACGAGACCGAAGTTGAGGGCCGCGATCGTGTCCATGGTCTGGTAGCCCTCGATGAAGCCCGTCGCGAAGGCTCCCTGCGCGTACGCGCCCGTCGGCGCCGCGGCGTCACCCAAGGGGTTGAAGCAAATCCCGAGAAAGAGGAGCGCAATGAGGGCGATGAGCGTCGGGCAGAGGAACTTTCCGAGGCGCTGCGTAAGCTTTTCCGGATTGAGCGCGACCAAGTAGGCGATCGCAAAGAAGAGGACCGAGTAGACGAACTGCGAAAGCCCGAGCGCCCCGAATCCACCGAAGGAAGCGTCGAGAAGCCCGACACTCTCAAGTGCCGGACGCATCACCATTTCGAAGGACGTGCTCGCCGTGCGGGGAATCGCAAGACACGGCCCGATCGAAAGATAAATGAGGAGCGTAAAGAGGAAGGCGAAGCGCGCGTTCACCCGCGAGGCGAGCGCCGTCAAGCCCCCCGACTCCGCCACGGCCATGACGCCGAGAATCGGAAAGCCCACGGCCGTCACGAGAAAGCCCGCGAGCGCCGCGGGCATGTCGGTGCCCGCCTGCGCCCCGAGGAAAGGCGGGAAGATGAGGTTCCCCGCCCCGAAGAACATGGAAAAAAGCGTGAGGCCGACGAGAAGCCGCTGGGAGAAGCGAAGGGAGGTTTGCTCGAGCATGTCGTTTTTGTTGTGTTCGCAGGAGTGGAAAAAAGAAAAAGCCGATGCGGATTCTCCCGAACGGTCTTCGGGCGGAAGCGCGGATAATCGGCGGGAACCGCAAACAATAGCAAATTTCTCGGACACTTCACGGGCAGAGGCGTGCAAAACGGCGGATTTTTTGCGGTTTGGCGGCTGAAGTCGTCTCAAAAGCAAGTGCGGCAAAGACTTCCCGTGCGCTACACTTAGGGGAAGCTCTGTTTTTGGCAATTTGCTTTTTCAGGACACGGAAAAGATGGGCAACACTGACATTGAATGGCTCAAGGCCACGCTTTCGGACGCCGCCGAAGAATTGCAGCGCGTGATCGAACGTCTCGAAGCGGACGGCTCGGAAAAGGACGCCGAACACATCGTCACGCACGACCTCGTGCACGTCTATGCGAAACTCAACTACGCGGTCAACACCCGCGAACTCGGGCACCTCGCGCTCGAAGCGCTCACCGAGGACGAACTCATCGCCTGGCCGGAAGTGATGCCCTTTGCGACGATGGACGAACTCGAAGCCATGGTCGACTTTGAACCGAAAAACTGAAAAGCGTTCTTTCCCAATGCAAACGCCCGCGTGAGCGGCCCGAAGGCCGCGCGCGGGCGTTGTCGTTTGCGCTGCCGACCGGGACGGTTCGGTCAGTCCTTGGCTTCGGGAGCCGGGCGCAGATCGCGAAGGCGCCAACCGAAGAGCGTCATGACGAGGAAGTAGACGACCGCGGCGCCGGCCACGAGACCGAGCGTTCCGGCCGCGCGGACGGGCCACGCGAGCGCCGTCCAGGAGACGCCGCGCTGCGCAAACCACAGCCCGACGGCCATGACGAGCGACCCCGCCGCCACCTGCAAAAGGAACTTTCCCCAGCCCGCGCGGGGACGATAAATCCCGCGGCGCCCGAGAATGAGAAGAAGTGACCCGGCGTTGACGCAGCTCCCGAGACCCACCGAAAGCGCGAGCCCCGCCTGATCAAAGAGCGGCACCGTCGCGAGGTTCAGAAGCTGCACGACGACGAGACTCAGAAAAGCGATGCGCACGGGCGTTCGAATGTCCTTTCGCGCGTAGAAGGCGGGCGCCGCGATCTTGAGCGTGATGAGCCCGATGAGGCCGACGGAGTAGCCCACCACCGCCCTCGCCGTTTCCGCGACGTCGGCGGGCGAGAAGTTTTTCCCCTGAAAGAGGAAGGCAACGAGCGCCTCGGACGTGAGCCAGAGCCCCAAGGCCGCGGGGATCCCGACGAGCACGACGAGCCGAAGACCGTGATCAAGGAGCGCGTTGTAGCGCTCGGCGTCCCCCCGAGCGTGGGCGGCGGAGAGCCCCGGCAAAAGCACCGTCCCGAGTGCCACGCCCAAAAGGGCCGTCGGAAATTCCATCAGGCGGTCCGCATAGTTGAGCCAGGTCACGGCCCCGTGCCCCAAGTGCGAGGCGATGTTCGTGTTGATGAGAATCGAGAGCTGCGCCACACCCACCCCGAAGAGCGCGGGGAGCATGAGGGAGAGAACCTTTCGCACGTCCGCGTCGGCAAGGGACGCGCGAATCCCCCTCGGCCGCAGGATGCAGCCGAGCTTCGCGAGCGCCGCGATCTGCGCGCCCAACTGCAGAACGCCCCCGATGAGGACGGCGGCCGCAAGCGCCCAGATGGGCTCGTCAAAGTACGGCGTCAGAAGGATCGTCGCGCCGATGAAGCTCAGGTTGAGCAAAATCGGCGTCGCCGCGGGAATCGCGAAGCGCTTCATCGTGTTGAGAATCGAAGCCGCAAGCGCGACCAAGCTCATGAAGGCGATGTAGGGGAACATCCAGCGCGTGAGCGCCACCGCAAGGTCGAAGGCTTCCGGGTCGGAGCGCATCCCGCCCGCGATCGCGAGGACGAGCAGGGGCGCGGCGAGGACGCCCAGGACGCTCGCCGCGAAGACGGCAAGACTGAGGATCGTGAAGACGTGCTCCAGGAAGCTCTGCGTGCGCTCGGGCGCGTTTCGCTCGCGCACGTCCGAGAGCATCGGCACGAAGGCCTGCTGAAAGGCGCCTTCGGCGAAGAGCCGCCGCAGCATGTTCGGCAGACGGAAGGCCACGTAGAAGGCGTCCGTCGCGGCGGTCGCGCCGAAGTAGCGGGCGATCAGCATGTCGCGGATCACGCCCGTGATGCGGCTCACGAGCGTGAGGCCGGAGACGGTGAGCGCGGAACGGAGTAAAGACATCGGTGCGGCATCCCCTGGGAACGGTGCGAGGCGGAGACGGTCGGGCGCAATCCCCTGCCGTCCGGACGAATCGCGGCTTCGTCGCCGAAGCGCACAATTTTTCCCGCCTTCGATTTGTTTTTTGATCGGAAAATTGTTATAGTTTAGGACTTTTCGGAATCCGCAAAGTGTAACGCGTCCGGACGCTTCCACGGAAGACGGTCCTGCGGGATTTGCAAAACTCGGCCAACGTGTCTTGGGCAACTATGGGCGTAACTCTCGCGAACGCCCGCCTCGGTTTGGTTTTCAGCCCGTCCGGAGCCTTTGACGGACCCGAATAAGATTTTTTTCGAAAAAAAGACTTCACTTCAAGCGAGCCCCGCTCGCGTGTGGGAGCTCTCGGCGGTTGACGAGTCTCTTCTGCCGACCGACTCCATTTGCTAAGGACATTCACAAATGGCTAATACCAAGCAAGCTCGTAAGCGCGCCCGTCAGATCGTTGCGCGTAACCTGCACCTCTCGGCTCAGCGCAGCCAGTTCCGCACCGCCATCAAGGCCGTGCGCAAGCTCATCGTCGCCGGCGACAAGGCTGCCGCTCAGGAAGCCTTCAAGAAGGCCGAATCCGTGATCGATGCGATGGCTCGCAAGGGCGTTCTCCACGCCAACGCCGCCGCTCGTCACAAGAGCCGTCTGAGCGCCTCGATCAAGGCCATGGCCTAATTGCGAGATGCTTTGCGTTCGGGGACGCGAGAGTCCCCGGGCGAAGAAAACCCCGCCGTTGCGAGACGAGCGGGGTTTTTTGCATCTTGGCGGTCCGTTCTCAGGCCTTTTCGCCCGCCACGACGGGTTCGAGTTCAAGTCTCAGGCCGAACTTCTCCTCGACGTCCGCGCGGATGTCTTCGGCGACGCGCAGAACGTCCTCACCCGTGGCGCCCCCGAGGTTCACGAGAATGAGGGCGTGGCGCTTGTAGACGCCCACCGTGCCGCGCTCGGCGCCCTTCCAGCCTGCGGCTTCGATGAGCCAGGCGGCGGCGAGTTTGCGTCGGCCCCCTCCGAGAGGATAGGAGGGAATCCCGGGGTGTTCCGTAAGGATGTGGTGCCAGAGAAGCTTCTCGGCGACGGGGTTCTTGAAGAAGGACCCGGCGTTGCCGATTTCCTTGGGGTCCGGCAATTTCGCCGCGCGCACGGCGCGCACCGCCGCCGCGACCGTTTGCGGCGTCGTGGGTTCGAGACGGGTCTTGCGGTAGGCTTCGAGGTCCTTGTAGTCGACGCGCGGCACCCACTCCTTCGGGAAGCGAAGCACGGCCGAAAGGATCACTTCGCCTCGGCCCGCTTCGGTCTTAAAGCGCGAATGACGGTAGCCGAAGTCGCAGTCTCCGACGCCGTAGTCGACGACGCTTCCGTCGGGACGGAGCACCCGGACGGACTCGATGCGCTCCGCCATTTCAAGCCCGTAGGCGCCCGCGTTCTGTACGACTGCGCCGCCCACCGTCCCCGGCACGGCAGCGAGGTTTTCCAAGCCTCCGACGCCCGCGTCGAGAAGCGCGTCGATCACGTCGTCGAGCGTCTCCCCCGCCCCCGCTTCAAGGAGCGTGTCGCCCGTCTCGGCGTCCTGCGTCAGCACGAAGCCGTGAAGATCGAGCTTCACGACGAGTCCCGGAACCTTCGAGAGGAAGATCGTGTTGGAGCCGCCCCCGAGGATCGTGACGGGGAGGTTTTCTTCCTTTGCGTACGCCAGGGCGTCGCGCAGTTCGTCGACGTCCTCCACCCGCACGAATCTTTCCGCCGTGGCCTTCGTCTGAAAGGTCGACGAGTGCGTCAAATCGAAGTCGCGGAAAATTTCGAACGCCATAGGGTCTCCTGCCTTTTGTGAAGCGGCCCGGCCGCTTGGAATCTGTTGCTCTAGAAAACCATTATAGGGAGGCTTTGGCTACAATCAGGTCTTCCCGCAACATCCGGCAAAGGAAAAGACATGCCCAGTTTTGACGTCGAACTCAAGGTCGACGCGGTGGAACTCAAGAACGCCGTCGATCAGGCTCAGAAGGAAATCGGCACGCGCTACGACTTCCGCGGCACGGCCGCGGCCGTCGAGCAGAAGGATCTCGAACTCACGCTCATCGCCGAGTCGGACTTTCAGCTCCGTCAGGTCCGCGACGTTCTGATCGGCAAGCTCGCCAAGCGCGGCGTCGACGTGCGCTTCCTCGACGAATCGAAGGCCGTTGAAAAGATCGGCGGCGACAAGCTCAAGCAAACGATCGTCGTCAAGTCCGGGATCGACAAGGACCTCGGCAAGAAGATCCAGACGACCGTCAAGAACGCCAAGGCGCTCAAGCTCTCGGCCTCGCTTCAGGGCGACGTCGTGCGCGTCTCGGGCGCCAAGCGCGACGCTCTGCAGGAATGCATCGCGCTCCTTCGCAAGGAAATCGACGAAGCTCCGCTTTCGTTCGGCAACTTCCGCAACTGATCGGAAGGCTCCCCGCCTTCCCGCGGCGAAAAACCGCCGCAACGCTGAAATCTCGGCGCCCGCATCCCCTCGGGCGCCGTTTTTTCATCTTCGGGAGGAATCTGCAAAAAAGAAAATTTCGCTTTCTGAAGCCCAACGCAAGGGGCGTAAGGCATTCGCACTAGGCTTTCTAGGAAGAGAGCGGCTTATAGTGGAGAAAGTATCGCGCCGAGCGCTTCTCTTCCGCACGGAGGGAACCCAAAGAGCGCGTCCGATCAACCCTCAAGGACTCCCCAACATGTACAACTTCATGGCCGCATTCATCATCTGCGGCGCCGTCGTCCTCATCGGCGAAGTCGTGGCGAAACTCACAAAGGCGTGGGTGCCGTCGGTCTTCGTTTCCGCCGTCATTCTGCTCATCGGCTACTGGACGGTCATCCCCAAGGAACTCGTCACCGAAGCCCACCTGATGCCGTTCGGCAACACCCTCGCGATGATGCTCATCATCACCCACATGGGCACGATGATCAGTCTCGAGACGCTCCTCGCCCAGTGGCGCACCGTCGTTCTCTGCGTCCTCGGGCTCGCGGGCATGTGCGGCCTCGCCTACTTCGTCTGCCCCTTCTTCATGGAACGCGAACTCATCATCGCGGGTCTGCCCCCGCTCACGGGCGGGATCGTCGCCGCCACGATGATGCAGTCGGCCGCGCAGGAAGCGGGCCTCACCACGGCCGCCGTCTTCGCGATCTCCATGTACTGCATCCAGGGCTTCGCGGGCTATCCCCTCACCGCCATCGTTCTGAAGCGCGAAGGCGCCCTGCTTCTTGAAAAGTATCGCAGCAGCAAGACCCACGCGGCCAACGGCCCGATGGTCGACGTCACGAAGCTCCCCGACGAACAGACGCACGGCATCCTGCACCTGCCCGAATCCTGGAACAGCCCCGTCGTCATGCTCATGAAGCTCGGCATCGTCACGTGGTTCTCCATGCTCGTGGGCGGCTGGACCGGCATCTCGGGCGCCATCTGGTGTCTCGTTTTCGGCGTCGTCTTCTGTCGTCTCGGCTTCCTCGAACCGAACATCCTCACGAAGGCGAACTCCTATCAGATCATGCTCTTCGCGCTCATGATGTTCATCTTCGACGGTCTCAAGGCCTGCACGCCCGAAATGCTCGTCTCGATCATCGTCCCGATGTTCGTTCTGATCATCATCGGTCTGATCGGCATGTTCATCGTCGCCTACTTCGTCGCGCGCGCCCTCAAGATTTCGATCTGGCTCGGTTTCGGCAACTGCCTGACGGCCCTCTACGGCTTCCCCTTCAACGCCATCATCACCGAATCGATGTGCAAGGAAATGGCCGCGACCGAAGACGAACGCGAATACCTCATGGCCCACATGTTCCCCTCGATGATCGTGGGCGGCTTCTCGACCGTCACGATCACGTCCGTCATCATCGCGGGCCTCTTCGTGAACCTCTTCTGACCTTTTACTCTTCGGGACGCACCGCGGGTGCGTCCCCGTCTTTTTGACAAGGACCCATGAAAATGAATCTTCTCGATCTCGAGCCGAAGTACGCCGACTACCAAGTTCAGATGCGCCGGCTCTTCCATACCTGCCCCGAAGCGAGCACCAAGGAATTCGAAACCGCCAAGCTCATCCGCGCCGAACTCGACAAGATGGGCATTCCCTGGCGCGAATGCGGCATGCCCACGGGCACGCTCGCCACGATCAAGGGCGCTCGTCCGGGCCGCACGATTCTTCTGCGCGGTGACATCGACGGCCTTGAAGTGACGGAAAAGACGGGGCTCGAATACGCGAGCAAGAACGAAGGCTTCATGCACGCCTGCGGTCACGACTGCCACATCTCGATGCTTTTGACGGCCGGGAAGATTCTGAACGACCTGCGCGACCGTCTCTCGGGCACCGTGGTGCTCTGCTTCCAGCCCGCCGAAGAAGTCGGCAAGGGCGCCGCGGCCATGATCGCCGACGGCGCGCTCGAAGGCGTCGACGCGGCGTTTGGCATTCACGTCTGGTCCGACGTTCCGACGGGCCACGTCGCCGTTCGCACGGGCCCGATGATGGCCGCGGGCGACGAATTCGAAATCGAAGTCTTCGGGAAGGCCGGTCACGGCGCCATGCCGCACTGCTGCTCCGACGCGACCCTCATGGCGAGCGCGATTGCGCTCAACCTGCAGACGATCGTCTCGCGCGAAACCGATCCGATCGACACCGCCGTCGTGACGGTCGGGATGCTCAATTCGGGCACGCGCTTCAACGTCATCAGCGGCTATGCGAAGCTCATCGGCACGACGCGCTGCTTCAAGCCCGAAATCCGCGCGCGCTTCCCCGAACAGCTCGAACGCATCGCCAAGGAAACCGCCCGCGCGATGAACGGCGACGCGAAGCTCACCTACAACGCCCTCATCCCACCCACCTACAACGACGCCGACATGGCCGAACGCGTGCGCGTCGCGGCGAAGAAGCTCCTGGGTGAAAACGCCCTCTACGACTATCCGCCGAGCATGGGCGGCGAAGACTTCGCGAACTATCAGGAAAAGGTGCCGGGCGCCATGTGCTTCCTCGGCGTTCGCAACGAAGCCTGCGGCGCCGTCTACGCGCAGCACCACAACTGCTATCAGGTCGACGAGGCGATGCTCGTGAAGGGCGCGCTCCTGCACGCCCAGATGGCGGTCGACTACCTCGGCCTCGAATGCCAATGAGCTTCTGAACCGTAAGTCTGATTGAAATGGGGGCGCCCGACCGGGCGCCCCCATGCTTTTCCGAGAGTTGGTATTCTCAGGCCCCGAGTCGTTCGAGGACCTTCTTTTCGATCGCTTCGCTCGTCAGGCCCACTTCGGCGAGAAGTTCGGCCTGCGTGCCGTGGTCGACGAAACGGTCGGGCAAACCGAAGCGCATCACGGGAACCGTGAGGCCCTCGTCCGCGAGGACTTCGAGAACCGCGTCGCAGGCGCCGCCCGCCAACTGGCCCTCTTCCGCCGCGACGATGAGTTCGTGCGTGCGCGCGGCTTCGAGCACCGCTTCGCGGTCAAGGGGCTTCACAAATCGCATGTCGATGAGCGTGCCGCCCAAGTGTTCGGCGACCGGGCGCAGGACGTTCGTCATCGAGCCGAAACCGAGGAAGGCGACGCGCTTGCCGTCGAGAAGCTTGCGGGACTTTCCGATCGGAATCGTTTCGTCTCCCGCCGTCACTTCGACGCCGGGACCGCGTCCGCGCGGATAGCGCACCGCCGCGGGGAGGCGGCACTCGTACCCGGTATTGAGCATCAGACGGCATTCGTTTTCGTCCGAAGGCGTCATCACGACCATGTTCGGGATCCCGCGCAGCTGCGCGATGTCGAAGACCCCGTGGTGCGTCGCCCCGTCGGCGCCGACGAGACCGCCGCGGTCGATCGCGAAGAGGACCGGCAGGTTCTGGAGCGCCACGTCGTGAATCACCTGGTCGATCGCGCGCTGCAGGAAGCTCGAATAGATGGCGAGGACCGGACGGATCGGTGTCGTCGCCAAGCCCGCCGCATAGGTGACGGCGTGCTGTTCGGCGATCGCCACGTCGCGGTAGCGCTTCGGGAAGCGCTTCGCGAATTCGACGAGGCCCGAACCCTCGCGCATGGCGGGGGTGATGCCGTAGAGCATCGGATCCTTTTCGGCGCGGTCGCAAATCCAGCGCCCGAAGACCTGCGTGTAGGTGGGCTTGCCCGGCTTCGCGCTCGGCAGAATGCCGACGTCGGGATCGAATTTGCCGACGCCGTGATAGGTCGTCGGATCGGCTTCCGCAGGGGGATAGCCCTTTCCCTTCTTCGTCACGACGTGCAGGACGCTGGGACCGTCGAGCCTGCGGAGGTTTCGAAGCACCTCTAGAAGTTCAGGGAGATTGTGTCCGTCCACCGGCCCGAAGTAGTTGAGGTCGTAGGCGGAGAAGATGCCGGACGGAGGCGAGACGAAGTTGATCGCCTGCTTTTCCATGCGCTTCGCAACTTCCCAGAGGCCGGGCACGGGCTTCAGGACCTTCTTGCTCAGTTCGCGCGCGTTCATGAAGGTGCGGGTCGACACGATCTTCGCCAAGTGCGAAGAAAGCGCTCCGACCGGCGGCGAAATCGAGCAGTCGTTGTCGTTCAGGATGATGAGAAGCTTGAGACCCTTCTTGTAGACGCCCGCGTCGTTCAGGGCTTCGAGCGCCATGCCGCCCGTCAAGGCCCCGTCGCCGATCACGGCGACGTGCCAGCGGTCCTGGTTGCCGAGAAGGGCGTCCGCCACCGCCATCCCGAGGGCGGCCGAAATCGAGGTCGACGAGTGCGCCGTCCCGAAGGCGTCGTATTCGCTCTCGCAGCGCTTCGGAAAGCCCGAAAGACCGTGGTACTGACGAAGCGTTCCCATGCGGTCGCGGCGTCCGGTGAGCATTTTGTGGGCGTAGGCCTGATGACCCACGTCCCAGATGATCTTGTCGTCGGGCGTGTTGAAGACGGCATGGAGCGCAATCGCAAGCTCCACAGCACCGAGCGAACTCGACAGATGTCCGCCCGTCTGCGAGACGGACCAGACCATAAAGTCGCGGATTTCCTTGGCGAGGATCGTGAGGCTTCCGTCGCTCAGGACGCGCACGTCGTCGGGAGAGTCGATGCCGTCCAAAATCGGCGTGTTCGGTTTTTCCATAGGCTCTCCTCAGAACGAGCGGTTGAGGACGTAGTCGGCGATTTCGCCGAGGCGCTTCGTCGCGTCGGGGGCGAGCCCTTCGGTCTTGGCGACGAGGTCGAGCCCGAACTGCGCTTCGGCGCGCAGTTCCTCAGCCTTCTTCTTGGCGCCTTCGAGCCCCAGAATCGAAACCCAGGTGGGTTTGTCGTCCTTTTCGTCCTTCCCCGCGGTCTTGCCCAAGACGGCCGTTTCCTGCGTGCAGTCGAGAATGTCGTCGATCACCTGGAAGGCAAGGCCCAGAGCCTGCGAATAGACGGCGAGGCCGCTTCTCGCTTCGTCGGGGAGATGGTTCCAGTCGCCCGCCTGCGCGCCCATGAGGACGGCCGCGCGGATGAGCGCCCCCGTCTTCATCGTCTGCATGCGAAGAAGTTCCGCTTCCGAGGGATGTTCCCCGACCATCGCAAGGTCCAGAGCCTGGCCCCCGCACATGCCGTAGAAACCCGCCGCGTGCGAGAGCGTGCGCACGAGGCGCAGCACCGTTTCCGCGGGCGCATCCGCGCCCGAGAGCACGCTGAAGGCTTCCGTCTGGAGCGCATCGCCCGCCAACATCGCGAGCGCTTCGCCGTACTGCACGTGCACCGTGGGCTTGCCGCGGCGCAGCTGATCGTTGTCCATCGCGGGCATGTCGTCGTGCACGAGCGAATAGCTGTGGATCATCTCGAGCGCCAAGGCGGCGCGGTCAAGCACCGCCTCCGAGGCGCCCGTCACACTCCCCGCCGCGTAGCAAAGGAGCGGGCGGATGCGCTTGCCGCCTCCGAGAAGCGCGTAGCGCATGGCACCCGCAAGGCGCTTGGGCTCGCGTCCGGGCACGGGGCTCAGGGACTGAGCGAACCATTCGAAGTAGCGTTGACGTTCGCGCTGCCAAGTCGCGAAGGCACTCGAGGCGGAGGTTTGGGTCATATCGGAAACTTTCGGGGATGAGGGAGGAGAAGAATCAGTTGGCCGGCGTCTTGGGGCGGAGTCGTTCGATGACTTCCTGCGCGCGGTTGAGTTCGGCCTGACACTGGTCGAGTAGCGCACGGCCGCGTTCGTACCCGGCCACGCTTTCGCGCAGCGTAATCTCGCCCGTCGTCATGCGCGTGGTGAGGGCTTCGAGCTCTTCGAGCGCTTCCTCAAAGGAAAGCTCTTCGACGGGGCGTTCCGTTTTTTCAGGGGAATTCGACATGCGCGACCTGCTGCAGGTGAATGGAGAGAGACTCTCCTCTTCCGTTGAATGAAAGATGCCTTGAAAAGTCAACTTTTCAAGCAAAGCTGATTTCTGATTATAGCCGTTCGCCTTTCACCGCCCCGCAGGTTTTCGGGCCGACTCTTCTTATCGAGAGCGAAGGAGAAATCAATGAACGTGGAGGTCGACGGATTGGGAGGTTTCCGCGTGCTCGAAATGCGCGTGCCCTTCTCCTTCGGGATGGATGTGTCCGAGAAGCACAAAGCTCAGTCCCACGCCCAAAAGGAAGAGCAACACGTCCGCGACAACGCCCTTTCGCGAGCGCTCCGCGCTCATTACTTCGGGAAGGAAACTGCGAAGCGTGATGAAGAGAAAGGACGCGGCCGAAGCGGCGAGGACGTGCGGAAGGTACGCCGAGTGCGAGAGAAAGAGGCCGCCCGCCGCGCCGCCCGCAAGGGTCGACGCCGCGGGAATGAGAAAGACCGCGATCGTGCGGCCCCGGGGCCAGCCGAGCGACTTGACGAGCGCCATAGAACCCGCCTCCTGCGGAATTTCATGCAAAAGCACCGCCGCCGCGGCGAGCCAGCCGAGCGAACCGCTCACCTGAAAAGCCCCCGCCACGACGATCCCGTCGACAAAGCCGTGGAGTGAACAACCGAAAAGAAGCGCGAAGGCTTCCACGCCGCGGTCGTTTCCGTGGGGGTGACGGGCGCCGTGTGCGGCGTGACCACCCCAGGCGTGAAGGAGTCCCTCAAAAAGGACGAAAAAGACGACAACCGCGAGCGCGCTCTGCCCCACCCGTTCGGGATCCACTCCCGACGAGAAGGCTTCCGGCAACAGGTGTCCCAGCGCCACGCTCAGGAGCAACCCGCAGGCGAGCGGCACGAAGGCGTTGCCGAAGCGTCGGCACCACCCGAACGTAAGCCACGTTGCGGCGGCGAGCGCGAGAAGGCGCGTCAAGAAGTTGGCCGAAAGGATTTCAAGCATGGACAGTCGTCTGAAAAGAAAACACGCTCCCCGACGAAGGAAGGTGAAAGGAACTTATTGTACGCGGTTTGGCATTGACCGACCTCGGGAAAAAACGGCCCGCGGATCTTCTTCGCCGGAAACGAACTTTCCGGAGGGCAAAGTTTTCGTCACGAAACCGTCATGAAGGCAGCCCTTTTTGTCACGCAACCGTAAAACGCCTGTTAAGGTCCTGTCACAAGGCTTTCCTAGACTCGCTTTCGAGCCGGGACGAGACCGTCCCGCCCATGAACGAACTTTTTGAGAGTCTCATGACCACCAAGAAACACTTCGCCGCCGCGCTCGCGTCGGCCCTTCTCTGCCTCGCCGGCACGAACGCCCAGGCGACCGAGATCTATCCGGTCGACGCCGCCCGTTTCATGACGAACGCCAAGTTCGACTTCAAGGTCGAATTCGACACCGTCGTCGACCGTAAGGACGTCTCGATCCGGATCAACGGCGACGACTTCGCGAAGACCTTCACGGGCGACGAACTCTGGACGCCCAAGGAAGCGGACGCCGAAGGCTCGGCCCTCATGATCCGCGGGGTCGAAATCAAGAAGCCCGGCAAGTATGAAGTGACGGTGAAGAGCCCCGAAGGCGAAAAGACCGTTCGCTGGGACCTCTACACGACGCCCGAAAAGGCCATTGCGAAAAACGTCATCATTCTGTTGGCCGACGGTCTTTCGGTCGGCCACCGCACGGCCGCCCGCATCATGTCGAAGGGCGTCACGAACGGCATGTACAACGCCCCGCTCGCGATGGACGACATGCCGCACATGGCGCTTCTCGGCACGAGCTCGGTCGACACGATCGCGGCCGACAGCGCGAACACGGCTTCCGCCTACATGACGGGCCACAAGTCGAGCGTCAATGCCCTCGGCGTCTACGCCGACCGCACGAAGGCAAGCCAGGACGATCCGCGTCAGGAAACGATCGCCGAACTCCTGCGCCGCAAGACGGGCAAGGCGATCGGCATCGTTAGCGACGCCGAAGTCGAAGACGCGACGCCCGCCTCGGTCGTCGCCCACACGCGAAAGCGCGACGACAAGGCCGACATCGTCGGCATGTTCTACAACGTGAAGCCCGACGTGCTCCTCGGCGGCGGCTCCGCCTACTTCCTCCCGAAGTCGACCCCGGGTTCGAAGCGCAAGGACGACAAGAACTACATCGACCTCTTCCAGAAGGCGGGCTACAAGCTCGTCACCGACCGCGAAGCGCTCGCTCAGTCGGGCGACGCCACGAAGCTTCTCGGTCTCTTCCACACGGGCAACATGGACGGCTGGATCGACCGCCATCAATGGCAGGGGAACACCGTGAAGAAGTTCCCCAAGCAGCCCGACCTCACCGAAAGCTTCGACGCCGCGATCAAGGTTCTCGAAAAGAATCCCGAAGGCTTCTTCCTGATGCTCGAGGCGGGGCTCGTCGACAAGATGTCGCATCCTCTCGACTGGACGCGCTCGGTCGCGGAAACGATCGCCTTCGACAAGGTTGTGGAAGCCGCGCAGAAGTACTGCGACGAACACCCCGACACGCTTTTGATCGTCACGGGCGACCACACCCACTCGATCTCGGTGGCGGGCACGGTCGACGACAACAAGGAAGGGCGCGACATGCGTGAAAAGGTGGGCGTCTACGCCGCCGCAGGCTATCCCAACTACAAGGATGAAAACGGCGACGGCTTCCCCGACGACTTCGCTCCTTCGAAGCGCCTGGCGGTCTTCTTCGGCGCGCACCCCGACTACTACGAAACCTATCGTCCCCACCCCGACAAGACCTTCACGCCCGCGGTGAAAAACGAAAAGGGCGAGTACGTCGCGAACGAAGCCTACAAGAACGAGCCCGGCGCTCACTTCGTCGAAGGCAATCTCCCGCGCAGCGAAAGCCAGGGCGTGCACACGGTCGACGACCTCGTCGTCACGGCCCGCGGCCCCAACGCCGAAGCGATCCGCGGCTTCATGAATTCGACCGAAATCTTCCGAGTCATGGCCGAAGCCCTCGCGCTCGGCCGATAAGTCCTCTTGGGCGATCCGGGCGCCCCGTACGGGCGCCCCTTGCGCGGGCGTTTCTCCCGTCTTTCGTGAGAGGCGGAGAGCGCCCGGTTTTTTCTTCCGGACGCGGCAAAGCACCGCCCTCATCGGACTGCGCTTTGCCGGGGTTCCTTTCAGCCTCGACCCGTATGAACCGAAGAACCTTTCTCTCCGCGGCGCTTTGCGGCGCCCTTGGCGCCCTCGGCCGCAACGCCTGCGCGGCCTCTCATCCCTCCCTCACCTTCGACGAAATGTATTCGGGCGTGAGCGTTCTGGGCCTGCAGTTTTCCGACAAGCTCAAAAGCCTCGCGGGCGGTCCCGTCGCCGTGCGGGGCTTCATGGCGCCGCCCCTCAAAGCCGACGCCAAGTTCCTCGTCCTCACGAAGGAGCCCGTGAGCCTTTGCCCCTTCTGCAATTCGGACCAGGACTGGCCCGACAACATCATCGTCGTGTATTTGAGCGAAAAGACCGAGTTCGTGCAGAACAACCGCCTGATCGAAGTGCGAGGCACGCTGCAGGTGGGATCCTTCACGGACGAAGAGACGGGATTCGTGAGCCTCGTTCGGATCGTTGACGCAACCTTCGAGGTCGTGTGATGCGGCTTCTTCTGGAAAACGTGCGCGTGCGCGCGGCGGACGGCGCCGCCAAACGAACCCTTCTCGCGGTCGACCGCTTCACCCTTGCCTCAGGCGAACGCCTGGGTCTGCGGGGCGCCTCGGGGTCGGGGAAGACGACCTTTCTCAAGGCGATCTCCGGGATTCTGCGCCCGGAGGGCTCGGTCCTTTGGGACGACACCGATCTCTCGCGCCTCTCGGAAGCCGAACGCGACGCCTGGCGCGGCGCGAACGTCGGCTTTCTCTTTCAAGACTTCCGGCTCTTCGACGGCTTGAACGCCCTCGAAAACGTCCTCCTTCCCGTCACCTTCACGCGCGCCGTCACGGACGCCGACCGCCGGCGCGGCGAAGAACTCCTCGGGCGCTTCGGCGTTCGTCCGCAGACGGAGGCCTCGCGCCTCTCGCGGGGCGAAATGCAACGAACGGCCCTCGTGCGAGTGCTTCTGCAGTCTCCCGCCGTCATTCTCGCCGACGAGCCGACGGCGAGTCTCGACAAACCCAACGCGCGCGCCGTGATGGCAGCGCTCACGGAGGCCGCCGAGGAACTCCGAAGCACCCTCATCGTCGTGACGCACGACCCGGAAATGCTCGCGACGCTTCCGCGCACCGCATCGATTGAAGAAGGCCGATTGAAGGAGGCGCCATGAACGTTCTGCTCTTTTGGAAAAACGAACTGCGCGTCAACCGCGGGGTCTTGATCGGCCTCTCGCTTCTTCTGACGCTCACCGTGGCCCTGGCCGTCGCCGCGTCGGAAACGCGAAGCATGCTGCGCACCGCGAGCGCCGCGGCGGCCGAGCGCTTCGACCTCCTTGTGGGCGCCAAGGCGAGTCCCACGGCGCTTCTTTTCGGGACGGTGTATCTGCGAGACGAAGCGCTTCCGATCGTCCCCGCCGAAACGCTCCGGCTCTTTCAAAACCAAAAGGACGTGCGCTGGGCCGCCCCGGTCGCCTTCGGCGACCGTGCGGGCGAGGCGCCGCTTGTCGGCACCACCCGCACGCTCGTCACCTTCGGAGACACCCTGCCGCTCTCCAAAGGACGCGTCTTCTCCTCGCGCTTCGAAGCCGTGGCGGGCGCTTCCTCGGGATTCCAAATCGGAGACGAAGTCCGTCCCGTGCACGGACGCGTCCAAGGCGCGGGTCATGAGCACGACACGCATTTCCGCGTCGTGGGCGTGGCGCCGCCCACGGGCACGCCCTGGGACCGCGCCGTCCTGATTCCGATCGAAGCCGTCTGGGCCGTGCACGAACACGCGAAGCCCGGAGAAGAACACCCGCACGAGGAACCGCTCGAATCGTGGATGACGGGAGACCTCTCGAAGCTCCCCGGTTTTTCCGCCGTCGTCGTGAAGCCCGCCACGATCGCGGGCGCCTACAAGCTTCGCCAGGCCGCCAACGCCGCATCCGTCACGGACGCACGGGGTCTTCCCGTCAACCTCATGGGGGTCTTCACGGGCGAAGTCCTCGTGAATCTCTACGCCGTGCTCGGAAACGCCTCGGTCGCGCTCGACGTTCTCACGGCCGCGGCGGTGCTCATTGCCCTTGCCGCCGCCGTCATCACCGGAGGCGTCCTCGGACGGCTGCGTCTTCCCGTCTTTCTGCAGCTTCGCACCATGGGGGCGCCGAGACGCTACGTCGCCCTCGTAGTGTGGCTTCTGATCGTCACGGTGGCCGCTTCGGGCGCGGTCTCGGGCCTTGTTCTCGGCACGGTCGGCGCCTTCGGGGCCGCCGTCGCGCTCACGAACGAAACGGGGATCGCCATGTCGCCCGCCCTCGGCTTGTCCGAGGCGAAGATCGTCCTGACGACGCTCACCGCGGGCGGCCTCTTTGCGCTCCTTCCCGCCGTCGCGGCGGGTCGGGCGAAACTCAACTGACCACTTTTATTCCATGCCTCCACAGCGCGTCCGTCTTCGGCGGGCGCGCCTTTTTCTTTTTTTGTTTCGACGACGAAAACGGCTCCCGAGCGGCGTCTTTCCCGTCATCCTCCCGTCATGAAAGCTTCACCGAGATGTCACCCTCTTGAGATCGGGTTGTCACAAGGCTTCGGCACAATCCCTCCCGTCCATCCACAAAGACACACGACAGGAGACTTTGGAATGAATTCCATCAACCGCCGTAACTTCCTCACGACCGCCGCCGCGCTCGGCACCTTTACGCTCTTCGGCACCGCCCCGATCGCGCACGCCGCCGCAGCGCCCAAGACCGCCCGCTCGATCGGCGACGTGCTCTCGATGAGCCCGATCGAGGTCGCCAAGGAAAGCGACGTCGTGCAGACGGCCTGGAAGATGATCCTCGAGAGCGCGAAGAAGCTGCAGAACGCCCAGACGCGCGACGCCGTGCTCAAGATTCTCGAAAATCCCGCCCCCACGATTGCCGAAGGCGACGAGGCGACGATCCGCTCCGTCCTCATTGAAAAGGGACTCCTCGACGCGAAGCGCAAGAAGGTCTTTCCCGAAAACGGCAGCGTCAAGGCCTCGCCCCAGCCCTTCTGGTCGGCTCCGGGTTCGGGCTTCGCCTCGCACCATGCCTATCCGGGCGGACTCGTGACGCACACGGCGCTCAACGTTCTCTCCGCGGAAAACCTCTACCGTAGCTACGTCGACGTCAACGGGCTCGAACTCTCCTACGACGACGCCGTGGGCGGCGAAATCTTGCACGACCTCCACAAGCCCTGGGTCTTCCAGTGGCTCGACTCGGGCGAATGCCGCAGGGAAGAAACGCTCGCCGCCACGGGCGAACACCACGTCCTTTCGATCGCCGAATCGATGAAGCGCAACCTCCCGGCGACGCTCGTCGTCGCGCAGGCCTGCGCGCATGAACACCCCGCCTCGAAGGAAGGCGAAAAGCTCGTCGTCGGCTGGCTCGAAGCCGCCGCCGTCATCGCCGGACGCGATCCCGTCGCTTCGGGCTACCTTGCTCCGGACCGCAAGACGATTCCGCTGCCGCGCCGCATGGAAGGCTGGGTCGTGCATCTCGCCGACCACGACTGGGTGATCTCGTCCTCGGCCTGCAAGTGGTCCGTCGAAGCCCTGAAGACCCTTGCGAGCGAAGTCTACGGCGTCAAGGACGAAAAGACCTTCAACGCCGTTCGCAACTACGTCCTGGCGAACCTCACGGCCATGCGCCTCTACGGCATCCTCTCCTCGCGCGGCCGCAAGGCCTTCGCCGAGGAAGTGGGCCGCGTCCTCAAGGCGTAAACCTCTTCTCCGATGTGTCCCGGAGCGAAACGGCTCGGCCTTCTGCGGCCGGGCCGTTTCGTCATGAAAGGGGTAAAACGCCGCCCCCTTCTTTTCGTCAGGCGGCAAGGAGCGCGAGGATCTCGTCGCGCGAAAGCCGGCTCGAAACGTCCGAACCTTCAAGGAGCGCGTCGGCAAGCGACTTCTTCGTTTCGTGGAGCGTCAGAATGCGCTCCTCGATCGTGTCCTCGGCAATGAGACGGTAGATCGTGACCGGATTCTTCTGCCCGATGCGGTAGGCGCGGTCGGAAGCCTGATCCTCCACCGCGGGATTCCACCACGGATCGAGGTGCACCACGTAGTCGGCGGCCGTGAGGTTGAGCCCCGTACCGCCCGCCTTGAGGCTGATGAGGAAGAGCGGCGCCGTCCCCGTCTGGAAGGCTTCGACGAGGGCCTTGCGGTCCTTCGCGGGCGTCGCCCCGTCGAGATAGAGGTAATCGATGCCGCGCTCTTCGAGCTCGTGGCGAATGAGGGCGAGGTGACTTGTGAACTGACTGAAGACCAGCGTTCGGTGTCCGCCCGACATCAGGTCGGAGACGAGGTCGAGGAAGGCCTCCGACTTCGAGGAAGCGAAAGTGAGGCTCTCGTCGACCAACTTCGGGTGGCAGACGGCGCGGCGCAGCTTCGTGAGTTCGGCGAGCGCCTCAAAGGACGTGATGGCGCCGGCTTCCAGCCCGTCCGCCGCGCGTTTGCGAAGCGTTTCGTAGAGCGCCCGTTCGTCGTCCGACAACGTGACGCGAAGCGTGATTTCCGTCTTCTCAGGCAATTCTTCGAGCACCTCCGCCTTGGTGCGGCGAAGGAGAAAGGGCGAGAGGAGGCGCTTCAACTTCCTCTGGCGGTCGCGGTCCCGGCCCTTTTCGATCGGCACGATGTAGCGCTCGGAAAAGTCCTCGTAACTTCCGAGCAGTCCCGGATTCGCGAATTCGAAGAGATTCCAGATTTCGCTCAGGTGGTTTTGCAGGGGCGTCCCCGTCAAAAGCACCCGCGCGTCGCTCGTAAGCCGCATGGCGGCCTTCGACATCTTGGCGCCGCGGTTTTTGATCGTGTGCGCTTCGTCGAGGACGGTCGTCGCCCAGGTGCGCGAAGCGAGCAGATCCGCTTCCGACGTGAGCACCCCGTAGGTGACGAGAAGAACGTCGTTTCGTCCGGCCTTCTTCACGGCCGCCGCGCGGTCCGACTCGCGGTTGAAGACCTTGACTTTCAATCCCGGCGCAAAGCGCGCGATCTCCTCCACCCAGTTGTAGAGGACCGCCGCGGGCGTCACGATGAGGGCGGGACCTTCCTTGGCGCGCGCGAGAAGAAGCGCGATGGTCTGCACGGTCTTGCCGAGCCCCATGTCGTCCGCAAGGAGCGCCCCCGCGCCCCAGGAAGAGAGCCTCAGGAGCCACTCGAAGCCTTCCGTCTGGTAGTCGCGAAGTTCCGCGCGCAGACCTTCGGGCACTTTGGGCACAAGCGTTTCGGCCGCCTCGATGCGCTTCACGACCGTTTGGAAGGCCTTGTCCGTCTTGAGCGCCATGCCCTCTTCGCGGAGTTCCTCCAACAGTCCCGCCCGGAAGGCGGAGACCTTCACCTCGTTTTTCTTTTCTTCGAGCGACACGCCTTCGAGGCGCTCGAGCGCCCGGCGGAAGGAGTCGGTGAGCGCCACGTACTCCTTGTCGCTCAGCCGAATGAAGTTACCCTCAGCCGAACGGATGCGATTTAAAAGGTCCGCGACCGTGAGGACCGAGCGGTCGTCCAGCTTGGCGCCGCCCTTCATTTCGAACCAGGAGCCGAGGCTCGTGAGGCTCAATTCAAAATTCTCAAAGGAAAGGGGCGAGTGCCGCACGACGATCTTTTCGTCTTCGGGCCACTCGAGCACGGCTTCCTTCGGATGCGCGCGCACGGCGTCGAGCAATTCAAGCGTTTCGCGAAGCGGCGCGTTCCAGCCGGTGTCTTCCTCGCGCACGTCGTCCAGCGCCGCGAGAGCCGCTTCCATGGTTTCCCAATTCTTCGCTTCGGTTTTGAGATCGCGCACGACCTGCAGAGCTTTGCCCTGCACGTTGAAAGCGACGGCTTCTTCGCCCAGGCCCGGTCGGCACACGAGTCTCTCCTTCGCGAGCGGCCGAACCATCGCCGTGATGCGGAAGCGATCGCCCTCGGGACGCACGCGGAAGGTGATGCGGGCGTCGCCCTTCTTTTTCTCGAGCGCCTTCGACTGCTTCAAAAGGTCCGAGAGCACGGGCGTGCGGCTCGAGAGGGTTTCAAGGTACTTCGTGAGGCGCGTCTTCGCTTCATGCGGGAAGGTGAAGCGCTCCCCTTCGGTCGCCTTCACGATTTCGCGTTCTTCCTTCGAAGGCCGCACCACGACGACCGCGCCGTCGGGTCGGTCCTGCACGTCGCAGGAAAACCGCCCGCGGAAGTCGTCCGAGAGGTTCGAATGTACGGCGTACCCTTCCTCCCCTTCCGTAACGAAGAGGCTGAAAGGCTCCTCCGTCACTTCAAGGCGTCGGTCGGGATTGGCGGCCTCGAATACGCGCTCGCAACCGATGAGTTCGGGGAAGGCGTCGCAGATGTCGATCGCCCAGAGATTTTTCTTGTCGTACGGGTGGTAGACGGTCTGCGCCACGCGCAGATCCCGCTCGTCCATCGCCTCGTGCCCCTTGGCGAAGGCGGAGACGCTCATGGGCGTTCCCTTGCTCCAGGTGAGACCGTCGTCCTTCGTTTTTCGGAGTCGCAGTGTGAGTTCCCGATTCCGGCGTTCCCTGAGATAGGCGACGGTCGTGCGCGCACTCCCCGTCGAAACGGTCTTTTTGACGGCTTCGGCCGTCTTGCCGAGTCCCTCGAGACGCTCGAGGAGCATTTCCCAGGGAGCCTTCTTCTCGTAGCGCGGCAAGAGGGCGGGCATGCGGAACTTCTCGGCGTACTCCGCCTCCTTCTCGTCGCGGATCGCTCGGGCGGCTTCCGCACAGAAGGCGCCCCAAACGGAGGAAAGTCGACTCGGACGGACGGGCAAAACGTAGTTCTGCTCGTGCCGGAAGGCGTATAGAGCAATGATGGTGAGGAGAGCCGAAAGAGAAGAACCGGGTTAATCCAACGTCAAATCCGCGTGCCGCGCCATGTCGTTGACGAGAAGCAGAGGAATCTCCTGCGAAAGCCCGTGCCTCAAGAGAATCTTGAGCGCGTCGAAGTCGTTTGTCTCCGCCACCTTCTTGAGGCCGAGCAGTTGCGTCATCTTGCGGATGACCTTCGGATCCTCGCGGTTGAGGTAGAGCGTGATCCCGTAGAACCAATTGAGTTCGGGATCCTCGTCGAAAAGACGCTTGCGCCCGCCCCGGTAGGTTTTGAGGGCCTTTTCGAAGACGGCGAGCGCCGCTGCCGGATCGTTCTTTTCGGCGAGCGCGACGATCCCTTCGAGCGCTTTCGACCATGCGCTTCCCCGAGTCTTCGCGAGAGCCGCCCGGGGATTGCCGTGCACGAGGAAATCCTCCTCAAAGACAACCCAGTCGTGGACGGCCGCGCCGATTTCCGCATTCTTGAAGGAGGCGAGGAAAATCTTCATTCCTTCGTCTCCCCAGAGATCCTTCACGTCCCGGTTCGGACGGGTGGTCCGCAAGCAATCGTACAAGCCGTTCAGGAAATCGTCGGGCAGCAGGGACACGAGAGAACGATAGGCCTCGTCACTGATCGCCAGGGCGATCATGGCGATCCCGAACTTCTTTCCCCACGCAAAGAGCATCTCTTCGCTGATGCGCTGCCAATACGAGAGCGCCTCCTCGGTACGACCCGCCTTAGCGGCGTCGATGCCGAGTAAGAAAGGAAGGACGGCGAGCCTCATGTTCGCGGCGCGGAAGGTTTCCTCTTTGCACTCCTCGAAAACATGGGCGCCGTAGCAGCGGCTCATTCGTGCACAATCCAGCATGTTCTTGACCGAAGCGGACTCCAACAGCAGTCCGAAACCGCGCGCGGTGAGCTCGTACCCTTCTTCCCAATGGAAATACGCGCCCGGATTCAGATCCTTCACCAAGCCGGTTTCGACGGCTTCCCGAAGGATCTCGAGCGTGCGGTTTCGGTCAATGCCGAGATTCTCGAGAAAATACTTCAGACGCATCTCCGCCGCCGAAGAGGCAGACGGCCAGAAGCGAGAGTTTTTCCTCCCGGGTCGCCGATTCGGGTGCGGATGAGCGGTTGCGGTTGAGAGATCGGGGCACGTTGGAAACTCCAAAAGACGCAAGAGAACCGTCATTATTTCAGAGCGCCGACCCGCATGCGCTTCTACGGTGCTTGCGATTCGAAACGTTTCGTCATGCCTTTTGCGAAGATCCTCCGCTAGAATGCCCGCAGTATCCTTCGAAACCTCTTTTTACCATCAAAGGAATTCCCTCATGCACAGCGCCTTCCGTTTCGCTCTCGTCGCCTCCTCCGCTCTTTTGCTCTCCGCCTGCGCGACCTGGGGGTCCGACATCGGCGACGCCCTTGCGGGCCGCACTTTCGAGTGGGACGCCTCGGCCGTCGCCCAGGCCGAAAAGACGCCCTCCCTCACCTTCTCGGAAGAAGGCCGCGTCTCGGGCGTTTCGGGCTGCAACCGCGTGATGGGCTCCTTCAAGGTGGAAGACGGCAAGTTCACTTTCTCGCAGATGGGTACCACCATGATGATGTGCTCGCCCGACTCCATGAAGGTGGAGCGCGCCTTCCTTGAAAACCTCGGCAAGACTGAGGGCGCCTCCCTCACCGAAGAGGGCGTGCTCGTCCTTACGGACGCCTCGGGCGCCGAAATCATGCGCCTCACGCCCGCGAAGTAATTCGACTTTTTCTTGCGAAAACGGGGACCGCCTGCGACGACGGTCCCCGTTTTTCGTTGGGGTCGTTGAGACTCAATGCGCCTCGCCCCAGTTTTCTCCCGCGCCCACTTCGGCGAGAAGCGGCACGCGCAGTTCCGCAACGCCCGCCATGATGGCGGGGAGCTTTTCCATCACCACCGCCTTTTCGGCTTCGGGCACTTCGAGTATCAGTTCGTCGTGCACCTGCAGGATGAGTTTGGCGGAAAGCCCGTCGGCTTCGAGCCACTCGGCCACGCGGCACATGGCGAGCTTGATGAGGTCCGCGGCCGTCCCCTGCATCGGCGCGTTGATGGCGGCGCGCTCGGCCGCCTGCCGCACGGGCGCACGGTTCGATTCGATGTCGGGGAGCCACAGACGGCGCCCAAACTCGGTTTCGACGAAGCCCCGCTCGTGGGCTTCGCTTCGCATACGCTCCATGTAGCGCTTCACGCCCTGATAGCGGGTGAAGTACTTGTCGATGTAGGCCTTCGCGACCTTGCGGTCGAGCCCGAGGTTGCGCGCGAGGCCGAATTCGCTCATCCCGTAGATGAGCCCGAAGTTGATCACCTTCGCCATGCGCCGCTCGTCGGGCGTCACCTCTTCGACCTTGCGCCCGAAGACTTCCGCCGCGGTCGCGCGGTGAATGTCTTCGCCGCGCGCAAAGGCGGCGAGAAGCCCCTCGTCGCCCGAGAGGTGCGCCATGATGCGAAGTTCAATCTGCGAATAGTCGGCCGAGACGATGACGGAGCCCGGCTTCGCGACGAAGGCTTCGCGCACGCGGCGACCCTCTTCCGTGCGAACCGGAATGTTCTGCAGATTGGGATCCACGCTCGTCAAGCGCCCCGTCACGGCGGTCGCCTGACCGAAGGTCGTGTGGACGCGCCCGTCCCTTGCGCTCACCATCTTCGGGAGCTTGTCGAGATAGGTCCCGCGAAGCTTCGTGAGACGGCGGTGCTCGAGAATGATCTTCGGGAGCGGGTAGTCGTAGGCGAGTTCGGTCAGGACCTCCTCGTTCGTCGAATAGCCGCCCGTGGCGGTCTTCTTCTTGGCGGGAAGGCCCATTTCCTCAAAGAGCACCTGCGAGAGCTGCATGGGACTCGCGAGATTGAAGGGGTGGCCCGCAAGTTCGTGCGCCTGCTTTTCCAATTCGTCGATGCGAAGCGAGAGTTCGGCGCTCTGTTCCGAGAGGCGCTTCACGTCGATGTCGACGCCGTTCTCTTCCATTCGATAGAGAACGCGAAGAAGCGGGCGCTCGATCGTCCGGTAGATCGTCTCGAGCCGTTCGTCGTCGGCGAGTTCGCCCGCAAGCACGCTCCAGAGCGCGCGAAGGCACCCGACCTCTTCGGCGAGGAGCCGCCAGAGGTGGTCCCCGTCCTCAAAGAAGTCGCGCGCCGGGCGGCGCTTCGCGCCCTTTCCGAAAATCGATTCGCGCGCGGGCAGAAGGCGTCCCAGGCGACGCGCCGCAAGCTTTCCCTCGTCGTGCGGAAGATGCGCTTCGAGAACGTAGCTCATGAGCATCGTGTCGTCGAGCGTGCCGCCCACGGTGATCCCTTCGCGGCCGAGGTAGTGAAGCGCCGTCTTCGCGTCGTGGATCACCTTCGGCGTGTCGGACGCGAACCACCCGCCGAAGGTCTCGACGAAGGCCGCCTTGTCAAAGAGGTCCAAGGGAAGAACGTAGTTCACGAGAGGCTGCAGCGAAAAGGCGACCCCCACCCAGTCGGCCTCGTCGGGCGTTCCTTCCCAAAGGAAGGAAAGCGCGACGGGCGATTCGCCCTCGTAGGCGGTGAGCGCTTCGAGGACCTTCCCCCAACCGTCGGGGAGGACCTTTTCGTAGAGCATTTCATCGGGCAACCCCGCCTCGAGGAAGGCGGACGCCTCGCGGCGCGGCGCGGGCTTTTCCTCTTCGAAGGCGGTCGGGACGGCCGCGGCCTTGAGCGCGTCTTCGAGCGTCGCCTGTGCAGGCGGCGCGTCAAAGGAGAGTCCGCCCGGCGCGGCGCGGTTCAGGGTCGACACCGACATTTCCCAACGGCGTGCGAAGGCGGCGGTCGCCTCCGGATCGGCGGGCTTCACGACGAGTCCGCGGACGTCCTCCACGCCGGGCACCTCGCAGTCGCACTTGATCGTGACGAGCGCGCGGGCGTCTTCGAGGAAGGGAAGACCCGCGCGGAGGTTCTCGCCGATCTTTCCCTTCACCTCGGGCGCGTGCTCGACGACGCCGTCGAGCGACCCGTACTCGGCGATCCACTTCGCCGCCGTCTTGGGGCCGCACTTTTCAATGCCCGGCACGTTGTCGACCTTGTCGCCCATGAGCGCGAGGTAGTCGATGATGCGTTCGGGATAGACCCCGTACTTCTCCATCACGCCCTCGCGGTCGTAGAACTTGTTGTTCATCGTGTTGAGAAGGACGGTACGGTCGTTGACGAGCTGCGCCATGTCCTTGTCGCCCGTCGCAATGACGGCGTCAAGGCCCAGCGCTTCGGCGCGCTTAGCAAGCGTCGCGATCACGTCGTCGGCTTCGACGCCCGAAACCGAGAGGATCGGCCAGCCGAGCTTTTCGACGATTTCGCGAAGCGGCCCGATCTGCACGCGCAGGTCGTCGGGCATGGGCGGGCGGTTCGCCTTGTATTCGGGGAAGCGTTCGTGGCGGAAGTTGCGCCCGGGCGCGTCGAAGACGATCGCCGCGTATTCGGGCTTCGTGAGGCTCCAGACCTTGCCGAGCATCCCGAGAAAACCCTTCATGGCTCCCGTCGGTTCGTTCGCGCTCGTGCGCAGGTCGGGAAGACCGTGGTAGGCGCGAAAGAGATAGTTGGAGCCGTCGATCAGTAGAATTTTGGCCATTTTGCGTTCGTGGCGGAAAATCGCGATGGCGAAAGTATAGCGGGAAGCGCCCCGCCCTCCCCGCGCGGCAACGTTTTCTCACCCGGAAAACCCGGCCGCTGTGAACCGTCGGCAAGTTTGACGTGGCAAAATAGAAGTGGGACCCGGCCGTTCCGGCCGGGCAGCATCCCCTTCTACAAAAAAGAGAAAATCCATGCGCAAGATTTGGTGCACACTCCTCACGCTCGGCTCCTTCGCGGCGACCGTGACCGCCGCTCCGCTCGACGCCCCGCCTCCCTACGCGGGCGACAGCGAGACGGTGCGCGAAACGTTGCCGCCGCCCAAGATCGTGCTCGAAAAGAAGTCGCCCGACGAGGGCATGTCGCTCGCCCCTTCGGAAGAAGACATCCGCAAGGCTCGGGAAGACCGTGAACGGGGCGTCGTCCCCAAGGTTCCCGAAAAGCGCACGAAGATCGAGGCCGTGCGCGACCAGGACAACCGCGTTACCGAATACGTGGTGACGCCGGGATCGACGCAGATCCCCTACACGATGGAAAACCGCGCCGAGCGGCCCATCGACACGAGCCCGGGCGGCAACTCCCAGGGCACCCTCGGTACGCCGAAGTTCCTGCAGTTCGGTTGGTAATTCCGAGTTTCCTTCGTTTCCGGCCGCCGGAATCCCGGCGGCCTTTTCCGTTCATTCTTTGCATTTTTCGTCATGGCCCTTCCCGCCTCCCAAGGTCTCGTCTGGTTTCGCGAAGCCCTTCGGGCGCTCAAGAACCAACCCGTCGCCCTCTCCGGGATCGTCGTCTTCAATCTCCTCATGATGGGGATTCTCTCGAGCCTCCCCATCGTGGGACTCGTGCTTGCGTCGCTCTGGATGCCGTTCGGCGTCGTGCTCACGGCCGAAGGCGCGCGCGACGCGCTCGACGGACGCATTCCCCGCTACACGCCCCTGAAGGAAGCCTGGGCGAACCGCACGGGCCGCCTCGGACTCTTTACGGTCGGCATCGTCTCAGCCGTCGCCATGGAAATCATTTCGGCCGTCTTCGCGCTTCTCGGGCGCGACCAGATCGCCGCCTGGGTGATAGACGAACAGGGGATCTCCATCGAGAGCGTTCTCGCAAACTTCCCGACGACGGCGGCCCTTGTAGCTCTTCTGCTCAACGTCCTTCTCTGGATGGCGACCACCTTCCCGCCGCTTCTCATCCACCGCGCGGGTCAGGCGCCCATGCAGAGCATCTTCTATTCCTTCTTCGGGATCCTCAAGAACTGGGCGTCCGTTCTCGTCTTCGTTCTGGTGCTGGGCCTTCTCACCGCCGCCCTCTCGGCCGTGAGCGTCATGATCTCGATTGCGATGGGGATTCCCTCGGCCTGGGGCTACTTCACGCCCTTCATCGTCGTCTTCCTCACGTCCATCGCGCAGGCGGGCGTCTGGTCGATGTACCGGGACATCTTTCAGGGAAGCCGCTGAGCCGGTTTTCCACTCACACGAAGGGGCGCCGCGGCGCCCCTTTTCTTTTTTCCTGAACTACTCAACTCCGTTGTACACAATTTAGTTGACATTGACAGCAAATTTGTGTACACATGCTCACGGAACCGGTTCATTTGACAAACCGAGGGAGGTGACGCCTCCCTCACCTTCTTCGAGCGAAATGTATTCAGGAAATAACACCGTGTCGTCTTCTTATCGCTTTCCCGCGCAGGTTGAGCCGAATGGAAAAGGCGGATTCATCGCCTCCTTCAAGGACGTTCCCGAAGCCTTGACGGAAGCGGCAACGGTGGAGGAACTCAAGGAAAACGCTCTGGACGCGCTCGTCACGGCCATCGATTTCTACATCGAAGATCGCCGAGCGTTTCCCGAGCCGTCCGCCGCTGCCGAAGAGGATTTGGTCGTTGAACTCCCTGCGTCCGTCATCGCCAAGATTCTTCTTCTCAATGCCATGATCGAGACCAATACCCGCCCCGTCGATCTCGCCAGAAAGCTTGGCGTATCCCGACAAGAAGTCAACAGGATTACGGATCTGCATCACGCGACCAAAATCGACACCATTGCGCGTGCCCTTCATGCCTTGAACCGTGAGCTGAACCTCTCGGTTTCGGTTGTCTGAGACATCGCCCCTTCGGAAGGAACATCGAAAGAGCTCTCGGTCTTCCGGGGGCTCTTTTTCGCTTCACAGTCGACGGGAATCAGTCCCCGGGCAACGCGGCAAGATCGAAAAGAAGCGGCTGCCGCTCATCGACGGGCGTGCTCACGGTGAGGCCGAGAAGCCGCACGCCGCGCTCGGGGATCGTCGCGCCGTCGAGGAGTTCGTCGGCGAGCCGCAGGATTTCTCTGCGGTCCGTGATCGCCGTCCCGACCGAGATGCTCCTCGTCCTCGTCGTGAAGTCGTAATGACGGATCTTGAGCGTGAGGGTCGAACCCCGAAAGCCCGAACGTGCGAGACGCCCTTCCAATTCTTCCGCGAGACGCCGAAGCGCGTCTTCGAGAAGGGCCCTATGGCGGATGTCCTCCTCAAAAGTTTCTTCGCAACCCACGCTCTTTCGAATGCGCTCGGGGCGCACCGGACGGTTGTCGATCCCGCGGGAGAACTGGTAGAGGATGCTCCCCATTTCACCGAAGTGAGCGATCAGTTCATTTAGAGACAACGCCCGGATTTTCGGTGCGGAATCGAGTCCCAGTTCATGGAGTCGCTTCGCCGTCGCTGGTCCTACGCCCCAGAAGGCCTCGACGGGCAGCTGGTCGATGAAGGAGAGCGCCCGATCCGGATGGATCGTGCAGAGGCCGTCGGGCTTACGCCAGTCGGACGCGACCTTCGCGAGAAACTTGTTGTAGGAAACGCCCGCGCTCGCGACGAGGTTGAGTTCCGTTCGGATCGCCTTTTTGATGGCCTTCGCGACCTCCACGCCGAGCGTGAGCCCCGCCTTGTTTTCCGTGACGTCGAGAAAGGCTTCGTCGATCGAAATGGGCTCGATCACGTCGGTAAAACGTAGGAAAATCTCGTGAATCTCGGCCGACACGGCCTTGTAGTGGCTCATGCGCCCTTCAACGAAGATGAGGCCGGGGCAGAGTTGCCGCGCGCGCGACGAGGGCATGGCGCTTCGCACGCCGAACTGCCGCGCCTCGTAGCTTGCCGTCGCCACGACGCCTCGACCGTCGGCGTGTCCGACCGCAATGGGACGCCCGCGCAGTTCGGGGCGGTCGCGCTGCTCGACCGACGCGTAGAAGGCGTCCATGTCGACGTGCACGATTTTCCGATGCGTGTCGTTGCGAAAAAGGGGCGTCTCGGTCGGCATTCTGCGAGAAAAAAGACGGAAAGAGGAAGAGAATCTTTTCATCCTATCAGAAGACGGGCATAATCGATGGGATCACGAATCCCGCGCACGCCATGACCTTTGTCCCCTCCGACCGCGTCCGCCGACCATTCACTGCGGCGCTTCTTCTCTCCCTTGTCCTTGCGCTCGGCGCGGCGCACGCCGCCCAACCCACGACGGTTCGCATCGGGCTACTCAACTTCGAGTCGGAAACCTCGTACCTGAGCCGCCGAGACAACGTGCAGCGGACGATGATGGCGTACCTGCAGGAGAAGATCCCGGAACTGCGTATCGAGCCACATTACTACACGACGCAGGAACTCACGCGCGCAATCGAGCGCAGGGAGGTCGAATTCTTTCTCGGGAGCTCGGGCTTCTATGTCTCGATGATTCCGAAGAGCGTGCGCGACGTCGCAACCCTCATCTCGCCCAACTTCCCCGATCCGAATCAGGTGGTCGCGGGCGCAATCTTCGTGCGCGCGGACCGAAGGGACTTGACCGACATCGCGTCGCTCGAAGGCAAGACGGCGGTCTCGACCCATCCGCTCAACTTCATGACCTATCAGATCAATCTCGGCGAGATCGCGAAGGCCGGGTACGATCCCGACCGCTTCTTTCACGAGACGCTCTTTACGAACAACCGCCCCGTGGAGGTAATGCGGGCGGTGCTCGAAGGCCGCGCCGACGTGGGGTTCCTGCGCGCCTGCATGGTCGAGGGAATTTCCGCGCGCAATCCCGAGTTTCAGGGGAAGTTCCGATTCATCAACCGCCGCCTCGGGCCCCGCGAAGAGCGCCTCGGCTGCCGCTACTCGACCGACGCGTATCCGGGTTGGACCATGGCGGTGGTTCCCCACACGCCGCCCGCCATCACGCACCGCGTCGCGTTGGCGCTCCTTTCGATGAAACCCGAAGAAACTCCGGCGGGCTACTCCTGGTCACTCGCCACGAACTTTGAAGACATCAACAACCTTTTCCGGACGCTACGCATCGGTCCCTACGAATACCTGCGGCACTGGACGGTCAAGCGCATATTCGAGCAATTCTGGCCCGCGTTGCTTTTCCTTCTCGGGGTCTTTTTGACCTGGGTGCTTCACTGGTGGCGCGTCGAAAAACTCGTCGTGCGCCGCACGCGCGAGCTTGAAGCCGCTCTCGTTCGCGAACGCGAAACCGAAGAGAACGCCCGCCGACTCACGGGGCGTCTCGAAGCCCTGCAGCGAACGAGAACGGTCGAGCAGCTCTCGAGCATCTTCGCGCACGACCTGGGGCAACCCCTTTCCGCCATGCGCTACGCGCTCCGGGGGCTTGAAACCCTGCTTCGCCGCGCAAAGTCTGGCGACGCGCGCGAGGGGGATGAAACTCGCATCCAAGAGTGCATCAAGACCCTTCGCTCGCAGTTGGAGCGTTCGGCCGACATGATCGAGCGCGTTCGCTCCTACGCCAAACGACGCGACGGCCGCGAGAATCCGGTCGACCTGAAGGCGGTCGCGCAAGAAGTCGCGCGCGAACTCGGACAGTCGAAATCGAGCCGCACGCAGGTAACGCTCGACCTTCCCGAAGAAGCGGCGGTGGTGGAGGGCAACAACCTCGAACTCTTCCTCCTGCTTCTGAACCTTCTGAAAAACGCCCAGCGCGCGACCGAAGAGGCGAAAGTCGACGCGCCCGTGCGGGTGCGCCTCATCAAGACGCCCGAGAAAATCCGTCTTACGGTCGAAAACGACGGACGCATGCTCTCGGACGAAGAGGTCGCCAAGCTCGGCACGCCTTTCTCGACGACGAGCGAAGAGGGCTTGGGACTCGGCCTCGTCATCGTACAATCCATCGCCGAAGCGCACCGCGCCAAGCTTTTCTACCGCGCCCGCGAAACGGGCGGGCTTTTGGTGACGCTCGACTTTTCGCCCTTTGAGCGCACCGAATCCACTCAACCGCAAGGAACCGAATCATGACCACGCCCCCGCAGGACGCCCTGATCCGCATCGTCGACGACGAAAGCGACGTGTGCGAAGCCCTTTCCCTCATGCTCGACATCGAAGGCTGGCGCACGAAGGTGTACCACCGCGCGTTCGACTTTCTCGTCGAAGACGACCCGAGAGTGTCCGGCTGTCTTCTGCTTGACGTTCGGATGCCGAACATGACGGGCCTGGAACTCCAGGAAGAAATGCAGAAGCGAAACCTGAAGCTTCCGATCGTCTTCATCACGGGGCACGCCGACATCGACGTCGCGATTGCGTCCCTGAAACGCGGAGCGCTCGACTTTCTTCTGAAACCCGTCGACGACCAAAAGCTTCTCGACGCGATCGATCAGGCCGTGCGGGTCGACCGTCAGCGAAGAGCCGGACTCACGGGCGGCGACGCCGTGCGTGACGGCTTTCAGAAGCTCTCCTCGCGCGAGCGCGAAATCCTCGCCCTCTTTCTCTCGGGCCTCAACGACCGCTCGGTCGCGGAGCGCCTCAGTCTCTCCGAGCGCACCGTGCAGGGGCACCGCGCGAAGATCTACGCGAAGTTCGGACTTCACACCGCCAAGGAACTCGAGGCGATCTCGCACGAACTCGAACCGCTTCTTCAAGAAGCGCTTCTCTGACGTTGCAACGTCATTTTTCCCGAGAAAATGACGAACTCTTGACGGTCCGCAAATTACGCGCGTAAGAACGTCCGCAAAAATGACACTCGAAAGCAAGGGGCGGCGCCGCAGCGCCGCTCTGTCGAGAGTCTTAGCAAAGGAGATGTTCTTATGTCCAACGTCAACCGCCGCAGCTTCCTGAAGGTTGCCGCCGGCGTTGCCGCCGGCAGCGTCGCGGGCGTGAGCCACGCCATGGGTTCCCAGGGCGTCAAGTGGGATGAAACCCACGAAGTCATCGTGATCGGCGCGGGCGGCGCCGGCATGGCCGCCGCCGTCAAGGCCGCCCAGACGGGCGCCAAAGACGTCGTCGTCTACGAAAAGATGCCGTTCACGGGCGGCAACACCCTTGTGTCCCAGGGCTTCATCAACGCGGCCGACCCGGTCCGCCAGCCCCGTCAAGGCATCAAGGACAGCCCCGAAAACCACATGAAGCAGACGCTCGCCGCGGGCGACTTCCGAGGCGACCCCGAACGCGTTCGCGTTCTCTGCGAAAACGCCTACGGCGCCATCACCTGGCTCGAAAGCCTCGGCATGAAGTTCAAGGACAACGTCATCCAGATCTTCGGCGCCCTCTATCCGCGCTCCCACATTCCCGCCCTCCCGAAGGGACAGGGCTACGGCACCGTCCTCACGAAGGCCGCCAACGACTTGGGCGTCAAGGTCGTCACGGGCTGGGGCCTCGTCGAAATCGTTCGCGAAAAGCCCTTTGAAGGCGACGTCGTGGGCGTGGTCGTTGAAAACGCCAAGAAGGAACGCCGCATGATCCGCGCCAAGCGCGGCGTCGTGCTCGCCGCGGGCGGCTTCTCCGCCAACGCCTATCTGCGCGAACTCCATGACCCGCGCGTCAAGGGCCTCGGCACCGACAACCTGCCGGGCGCCACGGGCGAAGCCGCGATGGCCGCCGTGCGCGTGGGCGGCTACCTGGTCGGCATGGACTTCATCCAGTCCACCCCGGGGGCTCCCGCCGGCAAGAAGATGAAGCTTCTCCTCAACTTCAACGTGAACGGCTCGATCTACGTCGACAAGCGCGGCAACCGCATCGTCAATGAAGGCGAACGCCGCGACGTGATCCGCGACGCCGTGCTCGCGACGCCGGAACGCTATGCCTACACGGTGTGCGACAACGAAAACTTCATGTCCTACGACGAAGTGAACCGCAACGCCATCATGAAGGGCATCGAAATCAACGAAGCTTGGACGGCCCCGACGATCCGCGAACTCGCCCAGAAGATGGGCGTCGATCCGGACGGTCTCGAAAAGACGATCCGCCGCTACAACGACGAATTCGTGAAGAACGGCAAGGACACGGACTTCGGCAAGACCCCGGTGAACCTCACGAAGCGCATCGAAGTCGGTCCCTTCTGGGCCTGCTACACCGGCATGACCGTTCACCACACGATGGGCGGCCTCAACACCAACGTGAAGGCTCAGTGCCTTGACTGGACCGGTGCCGTGATTCCGCGTCTCTACGCCGCGGGCGAAATCACCGGCGGCATCCACGGCACGAACCGCGTGGGCGGCAACGCCGTCCTCGACTGCTTCGTGTTCGGTCAGATCGCCGGCGAAAACGTGGCTCGTGAAAAGGCCCTCTGATCGACAGGTCTTTTCTCTCTCCTTCCTTTACGGGGCATCGCTTGACGGAGCGATGCCCCCTTTTTTGTAATTTGATGACGGAACGCATTAAATCCCAAAGAAAATGATGCACGACCGCATCGATTTCTCTATCCTCTCTTTCGTCGTCCTGATTTGTCGACGGGAGGAAATGTCATGCGGCGCACTGCCATGCAGAAATTGGAGAAGTCGGAGAATCCGGAGCTCGATCCGATGAGCTTTACGGAATTTCTGCTCGCACAGGACGAAACGGGGCTGGTCGACTGTCTGCGGAATTGGGACCGATTGGAGCCGCTCCCGCAACTGCTTTTCAAGCCCCTCGCCACCAAATGCCTCCACTATCAGACCGTGGGCGGCATGCCGGAAGCCGTGTCCGCCTAGTGCGAAAAGCGGAATCTCACGCTCGCCCGCGAGATGCAGCAAGCGATCGTTGAAAAGTTCGAAGAGGACGTTCTTCGATGCACCGATCCCTTCGAGATTCCGAAAATCCAAAGGATTTGGCAGTCGCTGCCGCAACAACTCTCTCAAGGCAACCGCCGTTTTCTCCTGAGCGCCGTGGAACCTCGCACCAACCTGCGCAAGTACGGTTCCGCAATGGAGTGGCTCATTGCCCACCGAATGGTGAGGCGCGTTTCCCGCGTGTCGGAGCCCGGCTGTCCGTTGTCCGGCTTCATCGATCCGACCGCCTTTCGGCTGTACTTCTCGGACGTCGGTCTCTTTTCTCATCTATGCGGCATCGAACCCGCCCTTCGAGAGGGCCGTCCCGAACTTTTTCCGGCGATACGGAAATCCCTGGCCGAGCACGTCGTGTTGCAGAGCCTCGAAGCGCAGTTCGAAGAACCGTTGCATTACTGGTCGAATCCCAAGCCGCAGACGTCGGTCGACTTTCTGGCGAACCTTTCTGGCACGGTCGTCCCCATCACCGTCGACGTCGCTGGGAAGTCCCGCGCTCCGATCCCGCGGTTCTATCGGGAGCGCTACGGACCGCAGACGCCTCTTTGCGTGCGGTTCTCTTGGCGCAACCTCGGCCTCACGGGGAACCTTCTCGACATTCCGTTCTTCCTGGCGGACGAAACGCGCCGTCTGATGCTTCTCGCGCTCGAAAAGCTGAATACGGACGATAAAAACGCCTCCCTGGCGTAACCGAAGAGGCGTCCTGAAAGGGAAAGGTTGATGGCGATTACTTGGCGGTCGCCGCGCCGATCCCGGCGATGCGCCCGAAGGAGAGCGCGTCCGGAATCGCGTTCGCACCGACGCGGTTCTTCCCGTGGATGCCGCCCGTCACTTCACCTGCGGCCCAGAGACCGGGGATGGGGTTGCCGGACTTGTCGAGAACCTGCGCCTTGGTGTTGATGCGGATGCCGCCCATCGTGTGGTGCACCGAGGGCGAACGCCACACCGCGTAGTAGGGGCCCTTGTCAAGCGTCACGTCTTCCATGAAGGAGGCGCGACCGAACTGCGGGTCCTTCTGCGTGCGGCACATTTCGCGCCACTCTTCGACGGTCTTCTTCAGAACCGCCGGGTCGCAGCCGATGAAGGGAGCAAGCCCTTCGATCGTGTCGGATTTAGCGATCTTGCCCTGACGGATGAGGTCCTCGACCTTGAGGCCGTACTTGTTCAAACCCTTGTCGTCGATCTGCGCGTTCGCTTCGGTCGTGAGCCAGAAAAAGTCGCCCTTGGGCTGCTTGAGAATGGCCTTGACGAGGTTGTCGCGGCGTTCGAGTTCGTTCACGAAGCGCTTGCCGTCGCGGTTGACGTACATGCTCGTGCCGGCACCGACGAGGGTCGAAGTAACGCCCGTCTGCGGGTCGCCGATGAGAAGCTGGATATATCCCATGCCGACCAAATCGGCGCCGATTTTTTCCGCCATCACGATGCCGTCGCCCGTGATCGCGGGCGAATTCGTGGTCGGGAACTTTTCGTTGAGCAAGCCGTTCCACAACTTGTCGTACTTCATGCGCATTTCGACGTTCGCGCCGAAGCCGCCCGAAGCAATGACGACGCCCTTCGTCGCGTCGATTTCAATCGTGTTGCCGTCGGCGTCGACCGCCTTCACGCCCGCCACGCGGGCGCCTTCCATCATGAGTTCGCTCGCGCGCGTCTGCATGAGGTATTCGACGGGATAGTGCTTGTCGCGGATCGTCGCTTCATAAGTCTGAATAAAGCCGAAGCCCGACTTGAAGTTCGCCGCGTCGTGCGAGCGGGGCCAAAGCGCCCCCACGTACTGCGACGAATAGTCATGCCACTGGAAGCCCATGTCCGCGAGATGCTTCGCGGTGCCCGGAGCGAGCTTGCAGAGTTCGTAGACGAGATTGATGTCGGCTTCGTAGTCGCCCGACTTGTAGGTCTGGATCGCGTGGTATTCGGGAGAGTCGAAGACGCCCTTCGCGCCCGACTTTTCATAGGCCTCGAACTGCGCGCGCACGGTGTCGAGAAGCTTCTTGTGCGCTTCGCTCTTGGGCGTTTCGGCCACCATGTCGCGCACCATCTTCTTCTGGCCTTCGGTCATTTCGTGACGGCCTTCGAGGACCGGATCGGCGTAGTTGTAGCCGCCGCCCGCGCGCATCGTGTTGCCACCGAGCGAAGCCGTCTTTTCGATCACGATGTCGGTCGCGTTCTTTTCCGCCGCGCCGACGGCGGCCGAGAGCCCCGCTCCGCCACCGCCGATCACGACGACGTCGGCCTTCTTGCGGATGACCTTGCCCTGCGTCTTGGCGACGGGCGCGAGAAGCGCCGCCACGTCAAGCCCGGCCTGCGTCGCGCAGTCCTTGGCCGCGGCGAGGATCGCCTTCGAGGAGTAAGTGGCGCCCGTGAGCGCGTCGATGCCGAGCGACTGATGCTTCACGATGTTTTCGGGAAGGATACGGATGGCGGCGTCGGCGATGCCTACCGTTTCCTTGTTGTCGGTGACGCGCACCGCCGCGATCTTGCCCGCGGCGTCGACCGTCATATCAACGGTCACCGGACCGTTGTGGCCCTGCGCCGTGGCCTTGTAGGTGCCCGCCTTGGCGGCGAGGGTCGCACCGCTCGCAAAAGCCAGAGCCGCCGCGACGGCCGTCGCCGTGATCGTGAGTTTCGTTTTCATGATTTCTCCTTTGGTCAAAGGTTTGGTCGGTCCCATGCTACGGGGAGAAATCCCAGTGCAAAAGCACCAGATTTACACGAAAAATGGAACCAGATTTCCCGAATGTCCCTTTCTCGAACAGGAACCATGAGCCCCCTATCGAAAACACCGAGCGGCAAAACGAAATACGAAGAGGTCGCTACGGAACTGCGCCGCCGAATCGCAGACGGCCGGTACCGCGACGGACGGCTTCCTTCGCAGCGGGTGTTGGCCGACGCCCTCGGCGTCTCGCGAAATACGCTCCTGAGCGCCCTCGCGCTCCTTGAAAAAGACGGTTGGATCGAGTCGCACGACCGTCGGCGCGCCCATCTCCTCGCGCCCGAACACGTCTTCACGCGGAAACTGAGCGCCTTCCTGCAGGAGAGCGGCTTTCGGCCGCCCCTCATGAACAGCGCACTCGAAGGAAGAAACACCGTCCTGCGCGCCGCGGAGGACGCGATTGACCTGTCGCTTCTCTGTCACGAGCACTGGGACGAGCACCTCAACTACGACCTCGAAGAAGCCGCCGTGCAGGCGGCGCTTCGCCGCTTTCGGCAGGGCGAAACGAACATCTATCGTACGGCGGGCATCCCTCAGCTCAAGGAGGCCCTCTGCGCGCACCTCGAACACTTCGGCATCGCCGCGCGTCCGAGCGAAATCTTCATTGTCTCGCGGCGTCTTCAGGCCTATCGGCTCGTCGCCGAGGTGCTCCTCGGACAGGGAGCGGAACTCTGGATGCCGGAACTCTCGCTTTCGCGCTTTTACGGCGTTGCCGAACGGCACACGGCAAGACGTCGTTTTCTGAGCGTGAGTGTAACGGGAGAGATCGACTTCGAGCCCGCGCTCTTTTCCAAGCGCCCGAAGATGCTCTTTCTCGAACCCACGCACGCCAAACCGACGGGCGCGACCATCCCCGAGACCGAACGCGAACGGTTGGTCGAAGCCGCCCGCCGTAGCAGCACCTTCCTCTTTGAGGACGCCTACTGCCGTCTCCTCGAAGGGGAGGCGCCCGCAACGCTCGCGTCGTTCGACCCCCAAAAGGAAGCCGTCATCCATCTCGGAGCCGTTCCGACGTGGCTCACGCCTCTCGGAGGATTTTCCTTCCTGCTCGCCCACGAGCGCGTGATCGAACTTCTGCGCGCTTCGGCCCGACGCGACTATCTGAACCCCGAATTTCTGACGCAGCTCACCGCCGTCGAACTGCTGCGCTCCGGGGGACTCGCCGAAATGCTTCGGCGCTTTCATGCGTTTCACCGGGAACGACGGCGCTTCGTCTACAAGGTTCTCACCGAACGGCTCGGCAACCTTGCCCGTTGGTCCGCCGAGCAGAGTTTCGGCTGTCTGTGGCTCGACCTTTCGACGCTCGACATCGGGCGCCTGTACCGCGCTCGACGGGACGTCGACTTTCAGCCCGGGTGGCTCTACGGCGAACCCAAAAAGGACTGTCGGCACGTGATGCTGCGCTACACGATGCCGGCCGCCGACTTCGAAGAGGGCGTCGCGCGGTTTGCACGACTTTGCCGATCCGCGGAACCTTCTTTCGGAAAGTAAGCGACACGGTCCTTCAACATTCTTTGTTGCAATTCCTGCCTTCCGCTCATAGCTCTTTTTTCCGTCATCCTCTAAGCTCGTAAGAAATGTGAGCATTTTCGGAGGCGTCATGCGATTCAGCGTTTTCACCCTCACTCTTCTTGCCGCCGCAACGACGAGCGCTTTTGCCGCAGAGGCACAGCCCTCGGCCTGGCTTCGCGTGCAGACCGACGTTCCCTACGACGGGAAGGCGCCGCTCTACTTCAACTTCCAGCCCGACGAAGCGGTCTGCAAGAAGCAGTACGGCGACGACTGGTACGACGCATGCCGCCGCCCGATCGGCTCGCGCCTGAGAAGCGACGGGGTCGTCATGACGCCCGCGGTGCGCGGGACCTGGCGCTGGCTCTCGAGCACGCTCCTCACCTTCGAGCCCGCCGAATCCTGGCCCGCCGCTACGGAATACCGCTTCGACTTCTCGAAGCTTTCGCTCCCCGTAGGAACGAAACTCGCCGCCACGGCGTTGACGCTCAGGACGAAGCCCCTTTCGCTTCTTTCCTCGAACGTTCGCTTCTGGGCCGACCGCACCGTCTCGGCCGCCAAGCTCGTGACGCTCGATCTGCGCTTCTCGTCGGCTCCCGAAAAGAAATCCTTCGAAAAACGCTTCGCGATGCGCCTCCCCAAGGGATTGGCACTGGAAAAGCCCTCGTTTGAGTGGACCGACGACGGCCTCGGCGTTTACGTGCGCATGGCCGTGCGGACGCTCCCCGAAGCGACGGGAACGGCCACCTTCGAGCTTCCGGGCGTCGCCGCCCGGCTCGATCAGTCCGACCAACTCCGTCCGCGCGTCGCCAAGGGCTTCGAGTCGACAAAACTCGAGCTGCGCGTTCCGGGGAAGAACGAGCTCTTCTTCGTCGAAAACGCCCGCGTCTCCGCGTCGCGCACGGACGACTTCCGCTCCGTCTACGAACTCTCGCTCACGCCCTCGATGCGCATGACGCCCGCCGAGGTCGTCAAGAACCTGCGCGTGACGCTTTTGCCTGAAAAATGGCGCGAAGACGCCCCCGACGCCGCCGACTGGTCGCGGGCGGGCGAACTCACGGACGCCGTGCTCGCGCGCGGCACGCCCGTCAAGGTGACGCCCGTCACGTCTGCCGACCTTCCGACCGACACGGTGCGGCTCGAATTCGACGCTCCCGAACACCGCTGGGTGCACGTCTCGCTCGCCCAAGGCACGGGGCCCGAAGGCGCCAAGCTTGCGAAGACTTGGACCGAAGTCTTCCGCACGCCCGTCCTGCGCCCGGAAATCCACTTCCTGCTCCCGGGCAACCTCATGACGCTCTCTGGCGAGCGCACGCTTCCCTTCACGGTGCGCGGCGCCGAGCGCATCCGCGCCGAAGTTGCGAAGATCCGCGAACCCTTCGCCGCACAGGTCATGCAGGCCTGGAACGGCTACAACGTCGTGCGCCACGCCGACGAACTCGCCGAGATTCAAACGCTCACGCCCGCGCTCGTCGCCATGAAGGAGGGCGCGTCCGTGAAGGACGGCGCCTGGAGCCGCATCGAACTCCCCGAAGCGGCGGGTCTCTACCAGATCACCCTCGCGGCCGAAGCGAAAAACAAAAAGGGCGAATGGCGCGAAGTCGCCCGCACGGTACGCACGACGCTCGTCTCCGACCGCGCACTCCTCGTCAAGGAAACGCCCGACGGCACGGTCACGCTCTTTGACGCGCGCCTCACGACGGGTGAACCCTCTTCGGGCGACGCCGTGACGCTTCTCGCCGCAAACGGCAGCGTTCTCGCCGAAGGCAAAACCGACGCCGAAGGACGCTTCTCGATCGCGGTCGACTCTTCTTGGACGCGCGACAAGAAGCCCGCGGCCCTCTTCGTGCGCGGATCGGACGGCGACCTCTCGCTTCTGTCGCTTGCCGACCCCTCGAACCTCACGGGCGCGGCCGAGCGCGGCACGGCGGGGCGTCTCACGTCCGCCGACTCGCTCCTGGGGCTCAGCTTTGCCGAACGCGGCGTCGTGCGGCCGGGCGAAACCGCGCGCTTCGGGGCGCTTGTCAAGGCCCGCGACTGGTCGGCCCTCCCCGCGGACCTTCCGCTTCGCGTGCGCCTCACGGGTCCTTCGGGCGAGGAGCTCGCCAACGAAACGGTCAAGCCGGGCGACACGGGACTCGTCGAATTCTCGTACGACACGAAGGAAACTCTCCCGAGCGGCAAGCTCGTCTTCGACCTGATCGCGGGCGACGTGACGCTCTCCACGACGGCCGTCGCGCTCGAACCCTTCGCGCCCGAAACGATGGAACTCGCGGCCGCGCCCGAAACGCACCGCGCAGGCTGGCTCGCCCCCGACGAAGCGCGCTTCGCGCTCACGATGACGGGGCTTTACGGCGGCCCCGCGGCCGAGCGCACGGTGGAGGCGAACGTCTTCACGCGCGCGGCGGGCGGCATTTATTTTGACCGGTACCCCGACTTCGTCTTCCTCGACGCGCACCCCTTTGACGCGCAGGCGGCCGACCGCAGGCTTCCCGCCCTCGTCACCAACGCCGAGGGCAAGGCTTCGCTTACGATTCCGGCCGAACACTTCTTCGGGCGCACGGCGCGCGCCCGCGTCGTGCTGCAGGGCTTCGAAGCCCCGGGACGCGTGGGGGCGACCAAGGTCGTCGAAACGCTCGTCTCCCCCGCCGAAGTGATGCTCGGTTGGCGCACGGAAGGTGCGGGAACGACCTTCCTCACGACGGGCGAAAAGGGAGCGGTGCGCATCAAACTCGTCGACCGAGATCTCCAGCCCCGCGCGGGCGAAACGCTGCGGCTCGTCCGCTCCGAACGCTCCAATGTGCGCGAACTCGTCACGACCGCCGACGGCCGCGCGGCCTTCCGTACGACCTTGCTCTTGAAGCCCGTCGACGACACGGTGGTGACGCTCGACGCCTCGGGCGAAGCCCTCGTGACGCTTCCGAGCGGCGCGGCGGGCGACTTTGTCTTCACGGCCGAAACGCAAAAGGGCGTGAAGCTGGGCGAAATCCCCTTCACCGTCGCCGACGCGACGCTCGAAAAGGCGGCCTTGGGCGGGAAGACTCCGTCGATTCTTCGCGTCCATCTCGACGAAAAGGAAATCCCCGCAGGCGGCACCGTCTCCGCGTCGGTCGCCTCGCCCTTCGAGGGCTTCGGGCTTTTGACGCTGGAGAGCGACAAACTTCACGCCGCCGAGTGGGTGAAGGTGAAGGCGGGCGAAAACCGGCTTGAACTCCCCGTTCCCGCGGGCGTCGAAGGCCGCGCCTACTGGCGGCTCTCGCTCGTTCGCGCCAAGAGCGAAGACGCGCGCCTGATCGAACCCTATGTCGAGGCGACGCTTCCCCTCTCGATTGCGCCGAAGGCGCGCGACCTCGGCCTCACGGCCAAACTGCCCGAAACGATCGAAATCCGTCCGGGCTCGGAAGGCTCGACCGAATTCAAGCTCTACGCCAAGGAAAAGGGAAAGGCCATCGTCTGGGCCGTGGACGAAGGGATTTTGTCGCTCACGAACTACCGCACGCCCGATCCCCTTTCGAGACTGCTTCTCGACCGCGCGCTTGAAGTGGGAACGCGCCAGACACTCTCGCGCCTCATGCCCGAAGGCTTCCCCTATGCGCAGAAACTCCCCGCCTTCGGCGGCGACCTCGTCGCAGAGGCTTCCAGAGCGCTTGCCAATCCCTTCGGCACGGTCTACGACGCGCCCGCCCTCTGGTGGAGCGGCATCGTTTCGGTGGGTCCCGAAGGCACGCCCCTCAAGATGACGCTCCCCGAAGGCTTTGCGGGACGCGTGCGCCTCATGGCGGTGGGCGCTTCGGACGACAAGGCAGGAAGCTTCGCGGACGACGTGACGGTCACGGCGCCCGTCCTCCTTCGCATTCCCGCGCCCAACACCTTCTATGAAGGGGACGCGGTGGATCTCCCCGTTCGGATCACGAACACGACCGGGAAGATCCTCGAAGGGACGCTCACCCTCAAGGGCGAACTTCTCGCCGAACCCGTTTCGAAGAAGATTGCGCTCGGGGCGGGCTAAACCCGCACGGAAACCGTGCGCGTCACGGCGACGCGGCTCGGGCGCTTCACGCTCGAAGCGACGCTCGCAAGCGACGACGCCGCGATGAACGGCATCACGACGAAACTCGAAGGAAGCGTTCGCCCGACGTCGCTTCTTCGCACGGAGGTCGTGACGGGCCGTTTCACGAAGGACAACCCGAACGTCAAGCTTTCCGACACCTTCCTTCCCTTTGAAGAGGAAACGACGCTCGTCGCCTCGGCCGCGCCCGTTGCGCTCCTCACGGGGCTTACCGATGCGCGTCCCTTCACTAGATCGGCGGCGCTCACCGACGCGCTCGCGCTCCTGCCGCTTCGCACGATGGCGAAGGATACGGCCGAACGGCTCGCTCCCGTCTACGGCCTCACACCCGACGAAGTCGGCCCGAGACTCCTCTCGGACCTCTCGGGCGCGTCCTTCCTCTATGAAGAGGACACGCTCTTTGCCGCGGCGCAGCACTTGGAGGCGCTGCTCACGCTTCGCGCCAAGGCGCCCGATCTCGTGAGCGCCCGGGATCTGCGCGAGGCGAAGGAAAGGCTCGAGCGTCTCCTTGCGCTCGACCCGGCCAACCTCGCCGAGGCCCGGGACGCGGCCTACGCCCTTTGGGTGCTCACCCGCGAAGGCACGCTCGTCGCCGATTCGCTCGTGCTTCTCAACGAACGCGCGAGCACGCGCGGGCTCGACCTCTCGAAGGACCCCGCGGGGCTCCTCGTTGCGGCGGCCGAACGGGAAATGCAGCTTCCGACCAAGGCGCCCGCCGTGACGTCCCCGCAGCCTTCGGGCGACTGGACGCCGACGGTGCTCTCCGCCCTCACGGCGCGCGTTCTCGCGACGACCTTCGGGGAAAAGGGTCTCCCCGAAACCTTCCTCGCCGAAGTCTCCGACGCGACCAAGGCGGCGCTCGCCTCCGAAGACGAAAAGCTCCAGAGCGCCATGACGCTTCTCGCCGCGCAGAGTCCGAACGCCGCGGCGCCCGCGCTCGCCTGTCTCGCGCCCGACGCGAAGAAGACCGAAGCCGCGGGAACCTCGGGCACGACCGTTCTCGCGGCGCCGGGCTGCACGACCTTCGGCGCCTCGAACTTCGACGGAACGCTCTACTGGACGATGCTTCGAAAGGGCTACGAAGCGAAGCCCCTCGCCCGCTCCGAAGGCGTTTCGATCGATCGGCGCTTCACCCTCGAAGACGGCACGGAAGTGACGCCCGAGACAAAGTTGCCCGCCGGAACGCTCCTTCGCATGACGATCACGCTTACGCCCGAAGCCGACCGCGACGAAGCCCTCTGGGCCGTCTCGCAGCTTCTTCCCGCCGGAGCGACCCTTGAAACGTCGGGCGACCTCGCCCCCGCGGGCGACGGGCTCGAGCGCGTCGTGACGACCGAGGGCGGCGTGCAGTTCTTCCTTCGCACGCCCTTCGGATTCGCCGCTTCGGTCGACGCGGTGGTGCGCACGGGTCTTCCGGGCACCGTCACGGTTCCGCCCGCCGCCGCGACCGACGTGCGCCGTCCGGCGCGCGAAGCGGTATCCGAGACGACCCGCTGGACGCTCGTCCCCTAAGGAAAGCGAACCTTGACGGCGCCCAAGACTTCCGGTCCCGTCCCGAAGGGGCGGGGCCGAAGAACGGTTCTCCTCACCCTCGCCGGCCTCTGTGCGGCGGGGGTGTTGGCGCTCGTCGCTGTGCCGCGCCTTTTGCCCGCGCCGCCGCTTCTCGAGGGCGTTCCCTTTTCGCGCACGGTCTCGGACCGAAACGGCGTTCTTCTTCGCGTCACGAGCGCCGAAGACGGACAGATCCGGCTTTTTACGCCTTTGGAGGACGTCTCGCCCTCGGTCGTGCGCTCGCTCCTCACCTATGAAGACCGCTACTTTTACGATCACCCGGGCATAAACATTCCTGCCCTTTTGCGGGCCGCCTGGTCGACCCTCACGGGCCCGCGCGCGATCGGCGCCTCGACCGTCACGATGCAGACGGCGCGCATGCGCCTGGGACTCAACACGAGAACGGTTTCGGGAAAGCTTTCGCAGATCTTCTGGGCGCTTCGCTACGAAGCGCATTATGAAAAAGCCGAGATTCTCGAAGCCTATCTCAACCTTCTTCCCTGGGGCGGCAACGTCGCGGGGATCGGCGCGGCCGCCCTCGTGCACTTCGGAAAGCCCGCGCGGCTTCTGACGGCCTCGGAGTCCGCCGCGCTCGCCGTCGTTCCGCAGAATCCCGTCGCCCGCCGCCCTGGAACCGAAGCCTTCTACGCGGCACACAAGCGCTTCACGGCGCGTCTTCTCTCCGATCCCGATCTTTCGCCCTTGGAAAAGCGGGCGCTTGAAACACCCCTCCGGCTCTCGAAGAAGGGCCTTCCCTTCCTTTCGCCCCACGCCGCCGACCGGGCGCTCGCCGACGAAAAACATCTCGGCCAAACGGCGCTACGGATCACCGTCGACTCGGCCTTGGAGGAACGCGTGCGTCAGGCGCTTCGCACGCATCTCTCGCGACTTTCGCCCTACGGCATTCGAAACGGCGCGGTTCTCCTCTCGGACGCCCGCTCGGGCGAGATCCTCGCCGAAGTCGGAAGCGCCGACTATTTCAACGACGCAATCGAAGGCCAGGTAAACGGCCTCGTCGCCCCGAGAAGTCCGGGGTCGACTCTGAAGCCCTTCGTTTACGGCCTCGCGCTCGACGAAGGCCTCATTCACTCGGAGACGATTCTCTTTGATACGCCGCGGCGCTTTGCGGCCTACGAGCCCGAAAACGCGGACGGGCGGTTCGAGGGACCCGTCGGCGCCGCAAGGGCGCTTCGGATGAGCCGCAACGTGCCCGCGGTCGACCTTGCCGGACGGATTTCGTCCGACCTCTACGACTTCCTGCAGCGGGCGAACGTGGCCCTTCCCTTTCCGCGCGAGCACTACGGGCTCTCGATCGTTCTCGGGGGCGCCGAAGTCTCGCCCGTAAACGTCGCGAAACTCTACGCGGCGCTCCATGAGGGCGGGCGCATGACGGAGCCGCGGCTCTTTGCCGACGATCCCAAACCGGCGTCCGCGCCGCTTCTCTCGCGCGAAGCCGCCTGGATCGTGCGCGCGATGCTCGCCGACTCCCGCAACGACCTGAAGCGCGGCGGCCGAACGATTTCCCTCCCCTACAAGACGGGGACCTCGAACGGCTTTCGCGACGCCTGGACGGCGGGACTCGTCGGGCCCTACGTCGTCCTCGTCTGGCTCGGAAACTTCGACAATTCGCCCAACCCGCATCTTCTCGGCGAAGACGCGGCGGCGCCGCTTTTCAAGACACTTGCGCGCCTCGTCGCCTCGGATCCGAAGTACGGTCGGGACGTCTTGCAAACGGACGAAAAGCCCGAAGGCGTCGTCTCGATCGACGTCTGCCGCGCGACGGGCGACATTCCGCGGGGACGCTGCGCCGACACCGTGCACGCCTGGTTCATTCCCGGGAAATCCCCGGTTCGCGACACGGGGGTGCTTCAAGAAATCTGGATCGACCGCGCAACGGGGCTTCGCGCCTGCCGCTGGGAAGAAGGAAAGACCGAGCGGCGGATCGCCGAAGTCTGGCCCGCGCGCGAAACCCTCGCCTTTCTTGCGGCGGGCTTCGTGAAGACCCCGCCTCCGCCCTGGATGCCGGGCTGCGGCGACGCGGGTGAGCATCGGGGCGCCCCCGACCTGCTCGAACCCGTCGAAGGGGTCGCGCTCTTTACGGGGACGGCCTCGCGTCCCAACCGGGCGCAGGTGGTGCTTCGCGGCGTCTCGGCCGACGCTTCGCCCCTCTTCTGGTTTGACGGCGCCAAGCCGCTCGGCGTCACGAAGGCCGGCGAACCCCTTCCCGTGGAGCTCGTTTGCGGCGTGCACCGGATCACCGCGACCGACGCCGCGGGCCGGAGCGCCTCGCGGACAGTGCGGGTGCTCGACGCGCGGCCCTGAACCGGCGCGATAGTGCCATTTTGGTGAAAATCGCTTTCGCGGAAGCGCTTTTTGTTTGAGAAAAAAGACTACAATTCTCTTCTTTCCGTCGGATCCTCACCCGACGACGTCGAAGGCGCGAACTGACGCAAGAGGCGCCTCCCAACCGAACATTTTCTTTTTTGGAGATTCGTTTCATGGCTCACGTTGTCTGCGAAGGCTGCATCAACTGCAAGCGCACCGACTGCGTCGACGTCTGTCCCGTCGACTGCTTCCGCGAAGGCCCGAACTTCCTCGTCATCGACCCCGACGAATGCATCGACTGCGCCGTCTGCGTGCCCGAATGCCCGGAAGCCGCCATCTACGCCGAAGAGGACGTTCCCGCCGATCAGCAGGAATTCATCGCGCTCAACGCCGAACTCTCGCAGGAATGGCCCTCGATCACGCGCCGCAAGCCCTATCCCGACGACGCCGACGAATGGAGCGGCGTGAAGAACAAGCTCCAGTACCTCAAGCGCTGAGCAAAATCTTCGGTCGCAAGCGACGCCTTTGCTACAATCCGAAGGCTCGTTGTGAAGGGGAGGCCTCCCGTGGAGAGCCTCCTTTTTCTTTATCAGGATTTGTTATGCAAACGATCATTCTGCGCGAAAAGCGCGTCGTGGCGCCCAAGCTCACCGAGCTCACCTTCGAGCGCCCGAGCGACTGGCCCTTCGAGGCCGGCCAGTTCGCCCGTCTCGGCCTTGCGGTCGACGGACACCCCGTCATGCGCGCCTACTCGATCGCCTCGGCCCCGAACGAAGAGGCGCTTCGCTTTCTCGTGACCGAAGTCCCCGAAGGGAGCCTCTCGCCGCGCCTTCACGAACTCGAACCCGGCGCCGAAGTGCTCCTGGAAGGCAACGCCGAAGGGAACCTTCGTCCCGCGCGCGTCGCGGGCGGCAAGACCCTGTGGCTTCTCGCGACGGGATCCGGGCTCGCGCCCTTCCTCTCGATCGTGCACGATCCGGCCACCTGGCAGACCTGGGAGGACGTCGTCATCGTCGAGAGCGTGCGCACGCTCGAAGAAGCCGCGCCCGCGCGCGAACTGATGGAAGAGACCTTCCCGGGCGAGCTCACCGTCGTCGTCGCGACGACGCGCGAAGAAGAGGAAGAGCGCCGCGGCGACCTTTCGGGCCGCATCACGCAGTTGCTCACCTCGGGCGAACTCGAAGAGCACGTCGGTAAGCGCATCACCCCCGAAGACGCCCGCGTCATTCTCTGCGGCAATCCCGAATTCATCGAGGCGGCCCGCGCGATTCTGAAGGAGCGCGGCCTTACGTCGCCGCGCTTCGGCAAGCCCGGCCAACTCCTTGTGGAGTCCTTCTGGTGATCCGCGTCGAACTCGTCGAAGACCTTCTTCCGCAGACGCAGTGCCGGCAGTGCGGCTTTCCGGGCTGCCGCGCCTACGCCGAAGCGATCGCGAAGGGAGAGGCTCCGATCAACCGCTGTCCCACGGGGGGCGCCCGCACGATCGGACGCCTCGCCGAGCTTCTCGGCACCGGGCCCCTGCCGCTCGACCCCGAGTACGGGCGCGAAATGCCCTTTGCCGTCGCGCGCGTGAAGGCGGAGGGCTGCATCGGCTGCGGCTGGTGCGAAGACGCCTGTCCGGTCGACGCGATCACGGGGGTTCCGAAGCACCTCTATGCGGTCCTTGAAGCCGACTGCACGGGCTGCGGCCTTTGCGTTCCGGCCTGTCCGATGGACACGATCGAGTTCATCGAGCCCGGGCGCTCCTGGACCGACGAAGACGCCCGTCGCGCCAAGGCCGCCTATGAGAAAACCACCGCCCGCCGCGCCGCGCGGCAGGCGGAAATCGACGCCGAACTCGAACGGCGCCGTCAAACCACCCGCAAGGGGCTTGTCGCCGACATCCTCGCGCAGGTGCGCAAATCGGGACGCTCCGCGTCCTGACCGCGAAAAAGGAAGGGAGAAAGCAATGATCCGCAAAGCCGATCGGGAAGAATTCATGCGGCGCCTCGCCGCGGAGCATCCGAACCCCAAGTCGGAACTGAACTTTTCCTCTCCCTTCGAACTCCTGGTCGCCGTGGTGCTCTCCGCCCAGGCGACCGACAAGGGCGTGAACCTCGCGACGGCGAAACTCTTTCCCGTCGCGAACACCCCTGAAGCCATCCTCGCCCTCGGAGAAGAGGGTCTTACTCCCTACGTGAAGACGATCGGGCTCTACCGCAACAAGGTGAGGCACATCCTCGGCCTGTGCGAACGCCTTCTCTCCGTCTACGGCGGCCAAGTCCCCGAAGACCGCGAAGCCCTCATGACGCTTCCGGGCGTCGGACGCAAAACCGCGAACGTGGTTCTGAACGTCGCCTTCGGCCATCCGACGCTTGCCGTCGACACCCACATCTTCCGCGTCGCCAACCGCACGGGCCTCGCCAAGGGAAAAACGCCCGACGAGATCGAAGAAAAGCTCCTCAAGGTGATTCCCCCCGCTTTTCTTCAGGACGCCCACCACTGGCTCCTTCTGCACGGACGCTATTGCTGCAAGGCGCGCCGCCCCGAGTGCGAACGCTGCCCCGTCGCCGAATTCTGCTCGGCTCCCGAAAAGAAGAAGATCCTCAAGGCGAAGTGAACAAAACGCAACGTTTTGCACACCAATATTCGGGTTTTTTCTAATTTCATGGAAAAAGCTTCGCCTTTCGCGTAGCATGAAGCTACGGCATGACAGAGGCGCGGCGAGAACACCGTTTCTTTTGCCGAAGCACTGATTCGCCCGATTTTGCCGAAAAGAGCCGCAGGAAGATTCTCCTCGCCTCCCTCTCTGTTATTTTTTATTTACGGCATTCCGCAAGGCCTCAAAGAAGATCTGACGGTCCTTCCTTTTGCTTTAACCCTCCGCTTCCCTCTTTTTCTTCACCTGAAGAAGAGGTCTAAGCAGAAATCTTTTCAGGAAGTGATCATTTTTCATGAGCACGTTTCACACGCCCGCGAGTCTGCGGAACTTTCAGCGCCTGATCGAGCGCGTCGACGCCGAGGCCATGCGCGAGGAAACCTCGTTTCCGAAGTCGCTCACGGCGACGGTTCCCGAGAGCTTCCGCTTTCCCGTCGCCCGCTTCGAGCGGGAGGCCTGGACTTATCTGCGCTCGGTCGCAAACGAGTCGCTCCCGGTTCTTCACACGCTTCTTCGCTGCTCGCCCTACTTTGCGGAACGCCTTCGCACGGCCCCCGACGCCCTGATCGAACATCTCTCGTCGCCCGCCTTTTCGAGCTTTCGCGCGGAGTTTGACGAAGCGGTACTGCTCGCGCACTTTGAAGAAACTGCGACGCCCCCGCTTCGCGCCGACCATCTCCTTCGCCTGCGGCTTGAAAACGTACACGCGCGCGCCTTCACGATGCACTACTGGATGAGCGCGCACACGCTCGCGACCCACGGCGAAACGGCCTGCGCGGCGGTCTTCGGGCTTTCGAAGGACGTCTGCCGGGCGCTTCGCGCCGCGACGCCCGCGCGGATCATGTCCTACTGCGCCGAGCATCCGAGCGTCTTTCACTTCTCGATGGAGGTAAAGGACCTCTGGCATCTTCTCGCCGACTTCGATCAGGAACGCCCCGCCGACGCGGGCGAATCCGAACGCTTTCTCGAACGCGTTCTCACGCTTGTGCATGCGGGACAGCCCGCAGTGGAGGTCCTATGACCGAAAAACCCTCGGCTCTGCGCACGGCCGTCTGGGAGCGGACCCGAAAGGGAGAATCCGTCTCCGACATCGCCCGGGCGCTCGGCACGGACGAGCGCATCGTGACGCTCATCGCCAACACCTTCGAGCGGCTCGAATCGAAGCGCCGAAGCGGCGAGCGGCCGCTCCCCGACATGCGCGACGCCTTGAACGCCGTGCGGGGCGAAAAGGATCCGAAACTCTTTCGCTCGGAAAAGCTGCGCCTTTTCCGCAGCTACCTGCTGGCACTTCTCGGCACGAAGCGTGGGCTCGTGCGGATTCTGAACGGCGTCACCGACAGTCAGGCGCGATCCGCCTGCCTTGCGGCGGAACGCTCGGGCGTTCGCCGCGGCGAAACGCTTCCCGACGACGTCTACCGCGCGATGCTCGAGAGCGCCTTCGCGGCCTTCTACCTTCGGATTGCAGGGGACGAAGTCTTTGACGAGGCGAACGTCCCGCACGTGCTCGAAGCCTGGGGCAAAACGATCGAAGCCTTCTCGGAAAACGCCTTTTCGGCCTTTCATCCGCATTTGGACGACGCGTCGCTCTTTTTCGAAACGGCGCTTCGCATCCGCGAGGGCGTCAAACGCTACCGTCGCTGTCCCTTCTGCAAAACGGTGCATCTCATTGATGCGGAGGAGAAGGCCGACGACGCGCGCTTTTCCAACTGCCCCTTCTGTCAGTTCCGCTATCTCTCGGAAAACGCCTTTCGTCCCAAGTGACGGCCCGCTCCCCGGGACGCCCGCCGTCCCGAAGCCTTTCCGCCCAACAGCGAAGACTGCGCCTTCGCGGGGAGGAAGGAATTCTTTTCACTTCTTTGTTCGTGGAGTTTCCGATCATGACCTTCAACCTTCAACGTCTTCTCGCGCTCAAGGATAAGCGCGCCATCCCGCCGCCCGCGCCGCCGCAGGCGAGCGAGGCCGAGCGCGAAGCGCTCTTTCGGGAAATTCGTTCGACGCTCGCGCGCCGCGAACTCAATCCCCTCGACGTGTCGGCGGCTCTCGCGTCGCTTCTCGAAGCGGGCCTCTCGCAGGCGGAAATCGCCCGCAACGTGGGCCGCTCTCCCGCCTACGTGTCGACCTATCTGGAACTCGCCGCGCTTCCCGAAGCGCTCGAGCGTCTCGTGCGCGAAGGACGTCTGCGCGATCCCTCGACCGTGGTCGTTCTCAAGCGCCTCTTTGCCGAGTGCCCCGACGAAGCGGAGGTACAGGTCCGGCGTGCCATGCGGGAAAACGGAACGATCTCCCGCGCGGCCGCCCGCAAACTTCTCTCCGACGCAATCCATGCCAAGCGCCCGCACCGCACGGACGCCGGCGTCGTATCCCGTGCCGACGAAGCCGCGCACCACTTCTCGCGCGACGCCTATTGGGACGCGCTCCCCGACGTGACGGGCGGACGCGACTGCCGCGCCATCTCGCGGTTCGAGCGTCGTCACATCGTCGTCGAATGGGTGGACTCTGAAGACCGCCTGCGCTCGGGCTACCTCACCCCGAACTGGCTCTCGAACGATCCGAACGTCGTGTGCGTCACCTCGAAGGGACGGCTCTTTGAAGTGAACGTCGCGCATCTGACGATCGCCGGGATCTTTCCCTCTTCCGAAATCGACCTCGGACGCCTGAGCCATGAATAAGAACGCTCTCACGAAAGCGAACATCACGACGCTGCATTTCCTGCTCTACGTGCTCGCGCGCGCGGAGCGGCCGTCCGCGCGCACGCTCTGCGACATCAGCGGCCTCTCGCGCGTGACGATCTACCGCTACTTCGAAACGCTCGAAGCCATGTACGGGATCCGCGTGAAGTTTCACCCGATCGCGACGGGCCGTCGCGGCCGCACGGGCTACTACGCACTCGAGAGTTGGGGAATCCTCAATGAAGCGGCCTTTTTGCGCTTCATGGACGAAAAACTCGAAGAACTCCACGGCAGGGAGCACGAAACGGCATGACCGCACAACCTCCATCCTCCAAACACGGCTTTCGGGCGATTCCGCTCCCAGACTTCGACCGGGAGGCCGCGGAGCATTTCGCCCGCACGAACGGCACGAGCGTCGAGGAGGCGCTTTTTGAGTACGCGCGCGAGCAGTACCTGAATCAACTCCTCACCGAGTGGCAGAGCGCTTCGCAGCTCTTTTGCCGCTTCATCGCCAGGATGGCGCCCCACGCGTCGCCCGCCGAAATCGTCCTTGCGCTTCGCGAGACCGCCAAGACCTACGACGACCTCGTGACGGCGGGCCTTTTGATGCGCGACGGCGTGAGGCTCCTCTTTCTCGTCAACGAGCTCGCGAGCCGCATCCTGAGCGTGCCTGCCCTGCGCGAAGAAGAGGAAAAGGCCGCCCGCACGAAAAACGAAGCGGCGCTTCGCTTTGCGCTCTTTGAAAAATTCCTCCCCAAGGCCCTCTACGGCCTCGTCGTGCGAAACGCACACTGCGCCGCCGACTGGCACAAACTCTATCCGGGCACCTGACAACTGCGCCCTCTCTTCGCAACCCGCCCCAAGACGCCGTCTTCCCGGCGGGTTCTCTCTCAAAAAAAGGCGATGTTATTTTTCTGGCAAAGATCGTCGCCTCTTCTCCTCTCATTTCTCATTTTTTGAAAAATCCACTCCCCTCGAAAAGAGAAGAACTTTTCCACGCTCCTCTTTTGCTTTTTCACGGCTTCGGAATTTGATACGGTTTTCACCCTTCGCGGCTCTTTTCGCCGCCCTGCGGGAGGGACCGTCGTTTCGGTTCATTATGGTTATCCCTAAGTAGTAAACGTTCCTCGAGAACGCACCGTCGCCCTCTCTCGGGCGTCCTTTTCCTCTCACTTTCGGAGACCTCTACGCAATGAGCAATCAATCGTTGGAAACCGCTTTTCACCGTCACCTTCCCGACCGCATTCTGTCCCGGGAAATCCGTGAGCAGGCGCTCGAGCTCTTCGAGCAGGGGCTCGGGCACAAGTCGGTGGCGAAGCGCCTGGCGATTTCCCCGCACACGACGCGCGACTGGGGACGCGCCTTCCGGGAACACCGCTTCTTCCCGACCGTCTCGAAGCACCTCTACTGCTACGACGACGATGCCAAGGCCGCCGTCTGGGCCCTTTCGCTCAAGGGGTTCACCATCAGCGAAATTTCCGAAAAGACACACATCAGCCGCAGCACCTGCTACGCCTGGATCCGCGCGCGCCGCGACGCGGCCACCCGTCGAACGAGCTGAAGCGATGGGTGACGGGAAGCGTCGGATAGCCCGCAATACAACAATCGGTTCTCCGTCGCTCCCTCGACCCCTAGCATACCGCCGTATGAACCGTTGCCTTTAACAACAGGATTTCCATTCCGTCCGTTAGGTTAGAGCCACGAACCGCGAACGCCATCCTCTGCGGCAATTTTGTAGTAACAACTCTGTTAGTAACAACCTTGTTACTAACAAGGTTGTTACCAGCCAAGCGTTCAACGCAAACCTTGTCCGTACTTTCGTTCAACCAAGCCGGTGCATAAGATTGGCGATTTCCGCCGAAGACCGGACGCCTAGCTTCAGGTAGATGGACGCCCGATACACCTGAACCGTCCGATTCGCAATGCCCAGATTCGCCGCGATCACCTTGTTGGGCATCCCTTGGGCGAGGCATGAAGCCACCTCCTTTTCCCGGACCGTGAGCGTATTCCATCGCGCTTCCTGTTCTCTTCGGGAAGCCAGCGCATCGTAATCGGCCTCACATTTCGCCACGGCCTTTTCAATGGCCGCAAAGAGTTTTTCTTCGTCGACGGGCTTCGGGATGAAGTCGCAGGCTCCGTTCTGAACGGCGTGCACGGCCATTTCGATGTTGCCGTGCGCCGATACGAAGATGAGCGGAAGACCGCAGGAACACCGAAGCAATTCCTGTTGGAGTTCGAGTCCCGTCATGCCCCCCGGCATCTGTACGTCCAGAACGATGCATCCGGTCACGCTTACGTCGTCCTCTTCGAGGAATTCTTCAGCACTAGCGTACGCCTTGGTGCGCCAACCTTCCCCCTCAAGGAGGTAGCAGAAGGATTCTCGAATGAAGGCGTCGTCGTCCACAATGCGGATCACATGGCGGCTCTTGTCGATCATGGTGCTTAGTCTCCTGCCTGCACGGGATTCCATAAGGATACTTCCGCAGCAAGGCCCTGGGGCTTTCTTGCCCGGTAATAAAGCTTGCCGCCGTAGCTCTCCGCGATTCGGCGCACGATGCTGATCCCGAGTCCGAGGCCATCCTTCTTCGTCGTCTCGAAAAGCCGACCGAGATTCTCAATCTCCTCTTCTGTCAGGGCGGGTCCGTTGTCGGAAACCACGATTCGTGCCCCCTGCGACCCTTCCATGAGACGTTCAAGCGACACGCAGACTTCCGGGTTCGGAACTTCGGCGCAGGCGTGCGCGGCGTTTTTCACGAGGTTCGTCAGGATCAGCTCGATTTCCAACGGATCGGCCACTAGCAGAATGTCGGGCGGGACAATGCTTCGCAACGCAACCGGACGATCCGCGATCCGCGCCCTTCGCAGGGATTCGACCGTTTGCGTCACGACGCTCGACAGATCGATCGGAGAGCGGGAGATCTTTGCCTTGGCGTAACTCCGCACGTGTTCGACCACGGCATTCGACTGCTGATTGAGACTGCGGATTTTCTCCAGGATGTCGAGGTACGCCTCACGATCAAACTCCCCGCGCTTGATGCGGGAAATCAATCCCTTCGTGAAATAGCCGATCGCTGTCATCGGCTGGAAGAGTTCGTGCGCAAGCATCGACGAGAGCTGCTGCACAACGCCTTGGCGCTCCAACAGTTGGATTCTGGCGTTTTGTTCCTGCGCGGCCTCTTCCATGCGGTGCTGCTCATTCATGGCTTCCTGCAGTTGTGCCGTCCGCCTGCGTACGACGTATTCCGTTCGGAACGAATGCAGGAAGAGACCGATCAACAAGACGGCGAATCCGAACAGCACGTACCGGTATTCGGAGAGAAATCGACTCACCGTCCATTCGCGCAGATGGCGGTACGGCCCCAAGGCGAGTGCCTTGAGCATGTCGTCTACGGGCTTGAAGTCTGTCGCAGCACTCCAAAGGGCTTCGTCGGGTCCGGACGGCGGCATGGAAAAGAGCTCTCTCGTGATGGCCCGCATCGTCGCTGGATTCGCGCTCGGCATCGTCGCGATCGTGAGTCCTGGGTAGGGCGCCGTTGTGTGCAGACACCGAAGCGAGTCGGAGCGCGGCTCCAACACGCGCACCTCGGTGATGTGCGGATAATTCGTCGCAAGGAGATTTTCAAAGTAACAGGCGCTCACCACGCCGGCATCGACTTCTCCGCGGATCACTCGGTCGACCACTTCGGAAAGAGGCATCCCGGTGATCTCCACTCGTGAGAAAAAGCCGCCGTACGGGAGATCGCGCCGCTTCACTTCGTGAAGAAGCATCTGAAGACCACTGTAGAAGTCGTCGTTGCCGGCGGCTAGCGAACGTCCGTGAAGATCTTCGAGCCTGCGCAGGTCGTCACGGCTTCGGCGAACGATGACGGTCCCGGCCGTGCTTTCGTTCGGATTCTTCTTCTTATCGTCAACAAGCGTGGCGAGGTCTTTGGAACCGGCGGACGCAAACTCGCGGTAAAAGCCGGAGCTTCCGATGAAAAGGTCAATTTCCCCGCCCAAGACGGCGTTTCGAAGCGACTGCTCCGAGTGAGGCAGGATGACAAGCTGATCGCCGAACTGCACTTTGAGCCAATCGACTGTGTCGCGCAGAAGCGACGATTCCGAATTCGGGAAGGTGATGTACGGAATCCCGAGCTTGACCGGGGTCGGTGAATCGAAGGCGTCGGGCTTGACGGCAAAGGAAACCGTCGGCGTATCCAGATTGCTTCGGGATACGTCCGCTGCAGATGCAAACGTTGAGATTGCCAAACCGAACGTCAGAAAAACACGCAGTAACATCACGCCTCCGCCGTAAACGCAGAAAGGGAGCGACGACGGCCGCTCCCCTTCTCTTATACCCTCAACGAGGGATCAACGGAACACTGTCAGGCCTTGGCAGCGCTTTCGCCGGCAAGGCGGCCGAACGTGAAGATGTCGGCAATGGCGTTGCCGCCCACACGGTTCGTACCGTGGATGCCGCCCGTCACTTCACCGGCGGCGTAGAGACCCGGAATGACCTTGCCTTCGCGGTCAAGAACACGGGCCTTCGTGTCGATGCGGGCGCCGCCCATCGTGTGGTGACGGCACATGCCGAACGGCCCGATGTAGAACGGAGCCTTCACGATCTTGCGAACAAGCATCTTCGGCGTACGGCCGAACGGATCCTTCTTCGAATCGACTTCGGCATTGAATTCGTCGACGGTCTTCTTGAGTTCCGCGGCGGGGATCTTGACCTTGGCGGCAGCTTCTTCGATCGTGTTGCAACGGAAAAGCACACCGTTCTTGAGAGCGGCTTCGTTCATTTCGTAATAGAACTTCTTGTGCTCTTCGTAGCCGTCCGTGTCGCAAAGCTGGAAGACGGTCTGATCGGTCTGCGCCAAAGTGGCGTCGCGGATGATGTCGCGGCGATTGTCTTCGGCGACGTAGCGCTTGCCTTCCTTGTTGACGAAAATCGTGTACTCAATCGCCTGGAAGACGTCGGCCGTGGAGGTATAACCCGGAGCGGTCCAGGGGATGCACTGGATATAGTCCATACCGACGGCCAAGCCGTTGATGTCCTGGATGGCACGCAACACTTCACCCGTGGAGCACGGCTGGTTCGTGGTATTGAGCTTCGTGAGGCGAGGATCGAAGAAGCCGCACATTTCGGCGTTCGCGGCATAGCCGCCGGACGCGGCGATGACGCCCTTCGTGGCGCGCCAATACTGCTTCTTGCCGCCGACTTCGACTTCGACGCCGAGGACTCGACCGGCATTGGGCTTTTCACGAATGATGCTCGTCACCTTGTGGCCCGGGAGAATTTCAAGACCGATCTTCTTGGCATAAGCCGTACCGGCCTTGATGTAGTCGCTGCCGCTCTGCCCTTCCGGATTGCGGCAACGCGGCCAAAGACCGCCGTAAATCTGGTAGATGCCCGGACGGAACTTCACGCCGATCTTCTTCAGCCATTCGACGCTTTCGGGAGCGCCCTTCGCGAGAATTTCGACCAATGCCGGATCAGCGCGATTGTCACCGGCGGCAAGGGTCTGTTCAGCATGGAGTTTGGGCGAGTCTTCGACGCCGGCAGCCTTCGAATCGGCCGCAACGGCCGCGTTCAGACCGCCGCCCGACACCATCGTGTTGCCGCCGGGGAAAGCCATCTTTTCAAGAACGATCGTCTTGGCGCCGAGTTCCTTGGCCGTAATGCCGGCAGCCAAACCGGCACCGCCCGCACCGATGACGATCACCTCCCAAGTCTGATCCCACTTCTGGGGAAGGCTGCACAGATCTGCGGCTTTGGCCGAAAGCGCGACGGAACTGACGGACGCGGCAACGGCGCCCGACAAAAGATTGCGACGAGAAATTTGCATGACGAACTCCTTTTTGAGTTTCACTCTCGATATGAAGGGCGGATGTTGGGATGGTCATCCCGAACCCGTTCCTTAAGAGTTATTTTCAGCAGTTCGTGCAAGAAGTTGAATACCGAGTGATGTCTAGTAACTTTTCGGTATTGCATCCCGAATGAAACCGTGGACCACGAACGCTCATTACCTTTTTGCAAAAGCCGCACGACCTCGCCCGAGCTCCTCTGAGTCCTGATACGCCTCGAAATGTTTTTGAAGTCAATTTCCGATTGACTCAATCGCCGATTGACTTAATCGCCGATTGAGTTTCCGCGGGGACACGCAGGCACTTTGGAAAACGTGCCGTGGTTTTCCTTTGTTTCGACGGCTCGTCACGAAAGACCGTTCGGATAGAATGGTCGAACGGGCCTTGAAGCCCGCCCGCCGTTTTGCCCCTTCTTCGGGAAGGAAAGGATTTCTTTTGAAGCGTCTCACCCGTTGGCTCTTCGTGGCCGCACTGTGCCTGCCGCTTGCCGCACAGAGCGTTGTGCTCAACGCTCCGCGCGACGTGGCGGAGTACGCCCAAAAGACGCTTTTCACGGCCTTCGGCGGGCGCAGTCCCCGCACGCTCGATCCGCAGCGCTCCTATTCCTCCGACGAAACGGCCTACACCTACGGCATCTACGAGCCGCTCTATCAGTACCACTACCTGAAGCGCCCCTACGCGCTCGAACCCCGCACGGCCGTGCGCGTGGTGGAACCCCGCTACTTTGACGCCGACGGCAGGGAACTCCCCTCCGACGCCCCGGCCGAAGCGATCGCCGTGTCCGTCTACGACATTCCCATTCAAAAGGGCATCCGCTTTGCGCCGCACCCGGCCTTTGCGAAGGACCAGGACGGAAACTTCCTCTACCACGACCTTTCCTACGAAGAGGCGAAAACAAAGAGGAATCCCGGCGACTTCGCCGAGCGCGGCACGCGCGAACTCACCGCGCACGACTACGTACACGGCATCCGCCGCATCGCGAGTCCCCGCGTCGTGAGTCCCATTCTCGGTACCATGAGCGACCACATCGTGGGACTTGAGGAACTCGCCCGGGCGTTTCGCGAAAAGGACCGTCTCCTTCGGGAAAAGGAGGGCGCCGACGCTTATCTCGACATCGACGACGTCCCCTTCCGGGGGGCCGAGGCGCTCGACGACCACACCCTTCGCATCCGCGTGAAGGGAAAGTACCCGCAGTTTTCCAACTGGCTCACCATGGCCTTTTTCGCGCCCGTCCCCTGGGAAGCGGAAAAGTTCTATTCGCAGCGCGGCCTTCGCGAAAACAACTTCACGCTCAACACCTGGCCCGTCGGCACGGGCCCCTTCATGATGAGCGTCTTCGAAGAAAACCGCCGCCACGAGATGGTGAAGAATCCCCTCTTCCGTTTCGTTCCCTACCCCTGCGAAGGGGAGCCGGGCGACAAGGAAAAAGGCTATCTTGATGCCTGCGGCAAGCCCCTTCCGCTCGTCGACCGGGTCGTCTTCGAAATCGAAAAGGAAGCGGTGCCGCTGCAGACGAAGTTCCTGCAGGGCTACTACGACAGTCCCTCGATCGACCGCGTCGACACGGGGCTCGGCTACCTCACCGCCATGGCGGACAGTCCCGAAAAGCTCGCGCTCTACACGAAGAAAAACCTGCGCTTTCCCGAGACGGTCGAGGCGAGCTTCTGGTACCTCGGCTTCAACTGGCTCGACCCCGTCTTGGGCGGCGGGAAGACCCCCGAAGAGGGGCGGCGCGCAAGACTTCTTCGCCAGGCGATTTCGATTGCGGTCGACTGGGAGGAAAACATCGCGATCTTCCAGAAAAACCAGGGGATTCCCGCGCACGGCCCGCTCCCTCCGGGGCTTTTCGGCTGGCGCGACGACGGTCCCTCGGCCTTCAATCCGGTCGTCTACCGCAAAACCGAAGAGGGACGCGTCGTGCGCCGTTCGATCGAAAAGGCGAAGGCTCTTCTCCGGGAGGCGGGCTACCCCGACGGGCGCGACGCGCTCACCGGAAAGCCCCTCATTCTCTCCTTTGACTATCAGAACGCCGCGCAGGGCTCCAAAGCCTATCTCGAGTGGTATCAGCGGCAGTTCGCCAAGCTCGGCATTCAGCTCGACATCCGCGCGACCGACTACAACCGCTTTCAGGACAAGATGAACCGTGGCGCCGCGCAGATCTTTCTCTGGGGCTGGGTCGCGGACTATCCGGACGCGGAGAACTTCCTCTTTCTCTTCTACGGCCCCAACGGCAAGGTGAAGCACGGAGGCGAAAACGCGGGAAACTACTCGAACCCTGCCTTCGACCGCGCCTTCGAGCGCATGAAGTGGCTCGAGGATGGCCCCGAAAAGGCGCGGGCCATCGACGAAATGATCCGAATCCTCCAGGAAGACGCCCCCATCATGTTCGGGTACTATCCGAAGGCGGCCGCGGCCTTCCACGAGTGGGTCCTGAACGCCAAGCCGACGAGCATGGTGCGCAACTCCCTCCAGTACATCGGCGTCGACGAAAACCTTCGCGCCGAACGCATCCGGGAGTGGAACCGCCCCGTCCTCTGGCCGCTTCTTCTCATCGTGCCGATCGCGTGGATTCTCGTTCGGGCGCTTCGCGCCGAAGCGAGACGCCGTGAGGAGCGCCGCGCCAAACCGAGTCCGGAGGAAACCCGATGATCGCCTATCTTTTCCGACGGCTCTTCTACGGCGCGCTCATTCTCCTCGGGGTGAACCTCCTCACCTTCCTTCTCTTTTTCGCCGTGAACACGCCCGACGACATGGCGAGACTCGCCTTGGGCGGAAAGCGCGTCTCGGTCGAGTCGATCGAAGCCTGGAAGAGCGCCCACGGCTACGACCTGCCGCTCTTTTGGAACGAGAAGGCCCAAGGGACGGAAAGCGTGACGAAGACGATCTTCTGGACGAGAAGCGTCCCGCTTCTCTCCTTTGACTTCGGGATGAGCGACTCGGGCCGCGACATCACGACGGAAATCAAGACGCGCATGGTCCCGTCGCTCCTTCTCGCCGTGCCGACCTTCCTTTTGTGCGTGATCACGGTCGTGAGCGTGTCGCTTCTCGTCGCGCTTCTCCGGGGAACGCGCCTCGAAAAGGGCGCGATCGCGGCGGCGGTCGCCCTCATGTCGATTTCGAGCCTCTTTTACATCATTACGGGGCAGTGGCTCTTCGGGAAGATCATGCAGCTCGTCCCCGTCTCGGGCTGGAGCGACGGCGCGGGCTGCGTCGCCTTTCTCGCGCTTCCCGTCGCGATCGGCGTCTTCGCACAGCTGGGCTCCGGCACGCTTCTCTACCGCGCGATGTTCCTTGAAGAACTCAACAAGGACTACGTGCGCTGCGTGCGCGCCAAGGGGATTACGGAAACCCGGATTCTCTTCGGGCACGTGCTTCGCAACGCTTCGCTTCCGATCGTCACGTCGACCGTCGCCGTCATTCCGTCGCTCTTCATGGGAAGCCTCATCATGGAGAGCTTCTTCGGGATTCCCGGACTCGGAAGCTACACGATCGACGCCGTCAACGCCCAGGACTTCTCCGTCGTGCGCGCCATGGTCTTTTTGGGAACGATCGCCTACATTGCGGGGCTGATTCTGACCGACGTCGTCTACACCTGGGTCGATCCCCGGATTCGACTCACGAACCGCTGAAGGAGCCGCCATGATCGTATTTCTCCCGACCGACGGCGTGATGCTCCTACTTCTCGCGCTCCTCCTTCTCACGGTGCGCTTCGTCCTCGCGCGCCCGAACCTTCGCGCCCGCTGGCGCTCGGTCTTCGCGGACGCGGGCGCCGCGTCGGCCGCGGTCGTTCTCGCCTTTTTCCTCACGATCGCGACGCTCGACTCGATGCACTACCGACCGGAACTGCCGCCCGGCCCCAACGGAGCGCGCGCCTACAGTCCGACGACGGTGTCGGTCTTCGACACGCTCGTGCACGACGTGCTCGACGCCGCCCACCCAGAGCGGAGCTATTCGGAACCCTTCGCACTGCGGGAATTCGACAAGACCACGATCGTCACCGAATCGGGGCCCGTGCGGGACTTTCAGCCGCTCAAGATCGCGCCGCGCGCCGAAAGCGCTTCGCTTCCCCTTCGCGGTCTCGCGGGCGGCGCGGCCGGACTTCTCGCGGCCTTCTCTGCGACAGGCCTTCTCGTTCTTCTGAAAAAGGGACCCCGGCGCGAAGTCCTTCGGCGCCTCACCTCGCCCTCGGGCGAACGCTTCGCCCCCTGGCTCACCTTCACGGCGCTTCTGACGCTCACGGGCGTCGTTCTCGCCGTCTGGCCCGTCTGTCACCCCCTCGGGACCGACGCCGTCGGCAACGACGTCCTCTACGAAGCGCTCAAGTCGCTTCGCACGGCGATCGTGATCGGATCGCTTGCGACGCTCGCGACGCTTCCCTTCGCCGTCACGCTCGGCATGGCGGCGGGCTACTTCAAGGGGCGCGTCGACGACGCGATCCAGTACCTCTACACGACGCTCTCCTCGATTCCGAGCGTTCTTCTCATCGCGGCCTCGGTGCTCCTCGTCACGGTCTTCATGGACCGGCACCCCGAGTGGTGGCCGACGGGGCTCGAACGCGCCGACGTGCGGCTCTTTCTCCTTGCGATCATCATCGGGATGACCGGATGGTCGACGCTCGCGCGCCTGCTGCGCGCCGAAACGATGAAGATCACGGCGCTCGACTACGTGACCGCGGCACGGGCCTTCGGCGTGCCGCACGCGCGGATTCTGCGCCGCCACGTGCTCCCGAACGTTCTGCACATCGTCCTCATCGTGACGGTCCTCGACTTCTCGGGGATCGTCCTCTACGAAGCGGTCCTGAGCTACGTGGGCGTCGGGGTCGATCCCTCGATGAGTTCCTTCGGGACCATGATCAACGCGGCGCGAAGCGAAATGAGCCGCTCCCCCATGGTCTGGTGGAATCTCGCGGCGAGCTTCCTCTTCATGCTCTCGCTCGTGCTCTCGGCGAACCTCTTTGCGGCGGCCGTGCGCGACGCCTTTGATCCCCGCGCCGCACTCAAACGAAAGGGAGGCTGAGGATGACGAAGGAAACGCTCCTTGACGTTCGGGGACTGTCGCTTTCGATCGACACCGACGAGGGGACGCTCGAAGCGCTCTCCGACATCACGTTTACGCTGGAACGGGGCGAAACCTTTGCGCTCGTCGGCGAATCGGGCTGCGGCAAGAGCCTCACGGCGGCGAGCCTCATGCGCCTCTTGCCGGAAAACGCGCGCGTCACCGCGGGCGAAATCCGTCTCGGCGGACGGGAGCTTCTCTCGCTCACGGAACGCGAAATGCGCGAAGTCCGCGGCGCGAAGATCGCGATGGTCTTTCAGGAATCCTCCACGGCGCTCGACCCCGTCATGACGGTGGGCGATCAGCTCGTCGAAATGATCCGCGCGCACCGTGCGGTGTCCGCAACCGAAGCGAGAAAGGAAGCGTCGGAATGGCTCGAGCGCGTGGGCGTCTCGCTCGGAGGCGACGCGCTCTCGCGCTTTCCGCACGAACTCTCGGGCGGCCAAAAGCAGCGCGTCATGATCGCCATGGCGCTCTCGGCGCGCCCCGACGTCGTGATCGCCGACGAACCCACGACGGCGCTCGACGTGACGCTGCAGGCGCAGATTCTGAAGCTTCTCAAGGACCTGCAGAAGGAAACGGGCCTCACGCTCCTTCTCATCACGCACGACCTCGCGGTCGTGAAGCAGACGGCCGACCGGCTCGCCCTCATGTACGCGGGCGAGATCGTCGAAACCGCGACGGTCGCGGACTTTTTCTCGTCGCCCCGTCACCCCTATGCGGGAGCGCTTTTGAACGCGCTCCCCGACACGGACCGAAAGAAGACCCTGCACCCCATTGAAGGGACGGTTCCGACGCTCGCGCCGCCGCCTGCGGGCTGCCGCTTCCGGGCGCGCTGTCCGCGTGCGACCGAGGCCTGCACCCGCCACCCCGATCTGTCGGACGGGCCCCACCCCGTGCGATGCTTTTTCCCGGACGAAAATCTCTATGAATCGACGGAAGAATCCCTCCTCGAGGACCTTCGGGATAATCGTCCCGCGGTGCTCGAGATCTCGAACCTCACGGTGACCTACGGCAGCCGCCGCTGGTGGAAGCCCGACGCAGCAAAGCCCGCCGTGCGGGGCGTCTCGCTCACGCTCGCCGAAGGGGAGACGCTCGCGCTCGTGGGCGAATCGGGATCGGGCAAGACCACGGCCGTCATGGCCGCCTTGGGCCTGCTCGGCCCCAAGGCCCGCGTCACGGGTTCCGTTCGTCTTCTCGGACGAGACGTTCTCGGCGCCTCGGGGGAAAACCTTCGCCTATTGCGCCGGACCGCGCAGATCATCTTTCAGGATCCCTTCTCGTCCCTCGATCCGCGCATGACGGTGCGCGAAACGCTCGAAGAGGGCATGATCGCGCTCCACCCCGAATGGTCTTCCGAGGAACGCCTCGAACGGGTCCGAAAACTGCTTCGTGAAACGGGATTGCCGGAAAGCGCGGCCGAGCGTCTTCCGCACGCCTTCTCGGGCGGACAGCGCCAACGCATCGCCATTGCCCGGGCACTCTCGGTGGAGCCGCGGCTCATCGTCTGCGACGAACCCACGTCGGCCCTCGACGTCTCCGTGCAGGCGCAGATTTTGAATCTCCTATCGCGCCTGCAAAAGAGCTTCGGTTTGAGCTACCTCTTCATCACGCACAACTTCGGCGTCGTTCGGCACGTGGCCGACCGCATCGCCGTCATGCGCGCGGGCGAAATCGTCGAGGAGGGAGAGGCGGACCAAATCTTCTCCGACCCGAAGACGGACTACACGAAGAGCCTTCTCGCCGCCATTCCGAGGCTCTGAGAAAAAATCGTATAATCGTATAATACGATTATACGATTCGACGAAATACATTGCAGTGCAATACATTTCAGCCAATAAAAAACCCAATCGTCGAATGCAAATTCCAATGGGAAGATAGGCAGACGGTCAAATTCTCTCCTATCAGCAGACGGACTACACAAAGACGAAGAGCCTTCTCACCGCCATTTCAAGGCTTTGAGCGTAGCGAGAAACACCGTTACGCATCTTCTGCGTCGGCATTTTTCCAGACAACGAAGCGGCGATCCTCAGCGCTGTACACCAAAGCGACTCGAATCAATTTTTTCCCGTGCGGTCTCTCGCCATAACGCCTGGATTTGATTTGCGAAACTGCTTTCGTGAGGAGTGCCTCAGCCTTCTCCGTGGTCGCGGCGAACTTTACTTCGAACACCCAGTGCCATTTTCCGACAGTCACTTCCAAATCGCTGCGCCCAAGAGCCGTATGTACCTCGACCTCCGGCACCATGTCGGCCCCCATCATCAAGGCTTGAAGGTAACTCGTGCAAGCGGCTTCGTTAACGACGGGATGTCGGTCATAGTTGAGCGCATTGAACGCTTCATTGAACCGATCAATGACGGGAGAAATTTCACCTTCGCCGAGCAACTTCGTGAGCAATACGCCGTCGGCCGGACGATACAAGCGACCGCCCAGCAACTCCGTGGCGTAGAGTTTGGCCATCGACATGGTCACTTCCTGATTCGGATACCCCAATGTCACAATACCGAAGTCATCGACGGACTTGATCGTGAGATAACCGGTCTGCGTGAGCAAAATATCCCGATCGATGGTTGTGAGATCCCCCGGCGTGTAGAGATCCGACAATTTGGCCTCTTTAAGTTCCGCAAAGTTTGCCGGATCTTCGAGCTCGTGTCCCTCAAGGTACTTCATCAATACCGTCGGATGACCGCCGCTAGCAAACCAGTAGTTTTGAAAACCTTGCTCGGGATCATCCAAAAAACTCAGGACAGACCAAGGACAATAGACTTTTTTTGACGCACGCATGTCAAAGCAAAAGCCGTTGTAATAGGTTCTCAGACCGTCCATCAACTCCTCTTCCGACAAGGCCAGCGTCTTGGCGGCTTGGGTCAAACGAGGTGCAAAATTCTGCCGAATTTCTTCTTCGGTATATCCCAACAAAGTGCCGTATGCAGGCGCCAATGTAATGTCGGTCAGATTGTTGAGTCCGGAAAAAATACTCGTGCTGCTGAATTTTGTGATACCCGTGAGAAAGAGAAACCGCAATGCCCCTACATTGCTTTTAAGGATCGAAAAAAACTTACTCATCACCGAGCGAACGGCTTCGAAGAGTTTAGGTTCGTTCAAACAGATCGTCAGCGGAGCATCGTATTCGTCGATTAAAAGGACGAGTGACAACGAGGGAAGGCGCCTCATCCAGTTGTCCAAAGCAGCAAGAACGTTGGAAGAGTTCTCCGGTTGGAAACCGACTTCGGAAAACCTATTGCAGATGTGAGCAAGGAAGATACTTGAAAAATCCTCTATATCCTTAAATTCCTTAAGGCCAGAAAAGTCCAGATGAACAACGTCATAGGTTTTGTCCGTCCATAGCGACTCAATGGCCAATCCACGGAAATCCCGGAGGCCGAACTTAAAAAGCGACTCCAACGTAGATACTAAAAGTGACTTGCCAAAACGCCGCGGACGTGCCAGAAAGACACTGCGGGGAGCAACGGCCAATCGATGAATCAAAGCTGTTTTGTCTACATAGACGGCGTTGCTTTGACGTAAGGAAGGAAAATCGGACTGCCCGATCGGCAGAATTTTTGCGGCACACATCATCTGGTCTCTAGGGAGATTTCTGGCAACAGTCATGACTGAGTATAAAGAAGTGTCCCTTCCAACTTCCAAAACTTTGCCCACTACCGTCGTTTGGCATAGACTGAAGGCTTCCCGGGAAGAAAAGGAGGCCCGGAACAACATGAGAAAAGAAACAAACCTGAAAACCGTTCTTTCGGAGGAAGAGCTCGACGCGACCGTGATGAAGACGTCCGCTTCTTCTGCGGAACCCCGTACCGTCAACCTGGTGTTTCCGGAAGATCTCCCGCCCGATCCCGCCGCGCACGCGCACGTGCGCCGTCCGCGTCTGTGGCCGCCGCGCGGGAAGGAAGCCTCGCTTCGCTGGCTCGAAGCGCCGCTGGAAGCCGCGCACCAGGAAGCCCGCGCGGCCGAGCGCCGCACCCTGATTCTTTTGACCGGGCCCCGCGCCTCGGGCGCCCCCGCGCTCTTTGCGCAGACTCTTCCCCATGTGCACGGGATCGACTTCGACGTCGACGCCGAACGACGGGAAGCGGAAGGGGCGCCGCGCAATCTTCTCGCCCGCTACGCGGCCCTTTCGACCGCCCTCTTTCTCAACGTGCAGCGTGCACCGCAGTTTGCGGCGCTCCTTGCCGGACTCGCGGGCACCCGGCTCGAGGACCCCGACGTCAAGGCCCCGAAGGTCGTGATCGCCTACGCTTCGGCGGAGCTCCCCGTCTTTGCGTCCCTCGCATCCAACCCGTACGTGAAGAGGCTTCGTCTTCGCACGCTCGTCCAGGGGGAATTGACGGGGATTCAGCCCGATTTTCCCGAGCGTCTCCTCGCGCACGACTTCCCCTCGCAGCTCTCGCACGACGAGAGCAACCGAGACCTCATTCTCGAAATCGCCATGCACGGGGGCTACCCCGAAGGACGCCTCGGGACCGCGGACGAACGGCACGACTTCTTTCACGACCTTGTCCGAAAGATCTGCTCGACGGACCTCGATGCGGTGAGCCGGCTTCGCAGCTGCATGACCCTTCGCAAGGTCTACCGAACCGTGGGCGCCGCATCGGGCGAATCGCTCAACGTGTCGAAAATCGCCGAATTTCTCGGTCTCGGCCGCCCGCTCGTGAAGCGTACGCTCGACGCGCTCGAGGCGCTCTATCTCGTCGACGCCCTCCCCGCCTGGCCGGAGGGCGAAAAGCTCGGCCGCGCCCTGAAGAGCGCGAAGCACTACGTGACCGACTCGGGGTGGCTCTGCGGCCTGCTCGGCTTTTGCGATTCGGATCCCTGCGCCCTGCCGCCGGGGTCCCTGGGCATCGTCGAGCGCCTCATCGCGGGGTGGACCCGCGCGCAGCTCGCCGCCCTCACGGACGTGCGGCCCGAGTGGCGCCTCTGGCACTTCGCCCTGAGAACGGGGCTTTCGATTCCGATGCTTTTGGAAAACGAAAGGACGGGCGCCCTCGTCGCGATCGAAACCTCGTCGCGCGAGAGCGTCGCTCCCGAAGACTTCGTGCGGCTTCGCAAATTCCGCGCGCTCCTCAAGGACCGTCCCGTCACGCTTCTGCGTCTTTACTGCGGACAAACCGTGCAGAACTTCGACGAAAACGAGGTTGCGCTTCCCCTCGCCTTTCTCTGGCGATGAGGGTCAGGAGGTGATCGGGATCCGCGCCCCGAGGGCGCGGATTCTCAGCGGTCCTTGGCCGCAAGGAAGAGGACGACGCGGGTGCCGCCTTCTTCCGAGGCGCGCTCGACCGTCACTTCGGCGCCGATTCGCGAGGCGCGCTCGCTCATGATCGAAAGGCCCACGTGGCGTCCCTTTCTCGACTCCACGAGTTTTTCGTCGATCCCCACGCCGTCGTCCTCGACGACCACGCGCAGGTCGTCGTAGTTCTCCACGACGACGTTCACGTGCGAGGCGCGGGCGTGCTTGCGCACGTTGCTCAGGGCCTCCTGAATAATGAAGATCACCTGCACCTTCTGGCGGTCGGTGAGTTCGGGGCCTCGCTCGACGACGCGAAGCGACGCTTCGACGTTTGCCTGCGCCTCAAAGCGGTTGATGACGGTGCGCACGCCGTCGATGAACTTTTCCTTGTGCACGCGCTCGCGGAAGTTGAGAAGGAGTTCGCGCACGTCGTCGTAGCACTCCTGCAGGCCCGTACGGATGGCGGCGAGCGATTCGTCGCGCAGGGCGTCGTCCTTCTTTTCGATGGCGCTCGTCAAAAACTGCACCTGAAGGTTGAGGTAGGAGAGCGCCTGCGCGATCGAGTCGTGCAGGCCTCGCGCCATGAGCTGGCGCTCCTGCACGACGGCGTAGAGGCGTTCGCGCTCGTTGAGTTGCCCGTTTTCGATCGCAACCGAGAGGTGTGTGACGAGGCTCTCCAAGAGCTGCACGCGCGGAATCCCGAGCGTCAGGGGCGAGCGGTAGAGAAGCGCGAGAACGCCCAACTGGGCGTTCGTCCCGCGCACGGGCACGCAGTAGACCGTCTCGTAGCCCTTTGCGCGAAGCGCCGTGATCATGCGGCGCGGATCGGCGAAGCGAAGCGGGATGCGGATGGTTTCGCCGCGCGCGAGGCACTGCTCGAGAAAGTTCGGGCCGTCCTTCACGCTTTCGAGTTCGGTGACGATGTCGGATTCCACTTCGGACGTCGCCTCAAGGCGCAGGGCGGGCTCCTCTTCGCGGCGCAGAAAGAGTGCCGCCGCGTCGGCGTCGAGGGCGCGCTTCGTGCGCTCGACGAAGCCTTCGAGCGTCTCGTTCATCGTGCGCTGATGCGAGAGAAAGCTCGTCGCCCCGTAGAGGTCTTCGAGCTGACGGTTCTGCACTTCAAGCGCCTCGGTCTTGTCGGCCACCTTCCTCTCGAGGTTGTTGTAGAGGTCCTGCAGGCGGTCGGCCATGTGATTGAACCCCACGCCGATCAGATTGATTTCGTCTTCGCCGCGCATGGGAAGACGCTGCGACAGGCGTCCGTTCGAGAGAAGGAAGATCCCGCGCCCGAGGATTTCGAGCGGATGAATCACCCACTTCACGAGGAGCACCATGATGACGAAGAGGCTCCCGACGGCGAGCACGATCACGAGCCACTGAATCGTCTGCAGCTGCGAGAGATAGTCGTTGCGGCGCTCCTCGACCTGGTTCGAGAAGACGGAGAGCCGCTCGACGTAGAGGTTCACCTGCGAGAGGCGGTTCTCCTCGCCCGAGTCGGCGAGAAGAATCGGCATGATGTCGCGCCGCCACGAAGCTTCGAGCTCGTGGAGGTGCGCCTCGATCTCCGGACTTCTCGGAAGACGCCATTCGCTTCCCGTCAAAAGACGGTTCATCTCGACGTTGAAGGCGTCGATTTCGGCGCGCAGATCGGCGCGCGCGGCGTCGTCATGCGCGAGAAAACCGCAGCGGTAGACGTGGTGGCGCAGTTCCCCCACGGTTCGCACCGTGGCGGCGCTCGCTTCGAGCTCCCAGTTGAGAAGCATCGTGTAGCCCACCGACACGACGATGAAGCTCACCCACAAAAGCGTGAGGAGCAGGAGTCGCGTCGAAAGACTCGTGAAGGCGCGGAGAATTCGTTGCATGCCGATTCGTCAGAAGAGTTTGGGTTCCGGATCGTCGCAGATTTCGATCTTGAGGCCCCCTTCGGTCGTCGCCTCGGGTTCGGGATCGACCGCGAGCGCCTCGACGGCTTCGGCCTTCCAGGTGAGCGGCAGGGTCTTTCCCTTGCGGGCGCGCTTGGCGATGTAGTCGCCGATCGCGCGGCGTCCGAGGAGCTGCTCGCGGGCCTTGCCGCCGCGGCCCGTGCCGCGCACGAGAAGACCGCGGTCGTAGACGGCCGTGACCGTGAGAAGCTTCGCGTCTTCGTCGAGACCCATGAGCATGACGCCCTTGCCGCCCGCGGAGAGGAGGCGCACTTCAGAGGCGTCGAAGACGAGCAAGCGGTTCTTCGCCGCAAGGCACGCAAGGAGGGGATTCGCTTCGTCCAACGTCACCATGCCGATGAGGGTGCTGCCGTCTTCGGGCTTGAAGAAGGCCTTCCCGGCACGGGGACGCGCCACGAGGTCGGACGTGCGGCACACAAGCCCCAGACCGTTGTCGGCGTATAGGAGGACGCGCGTCTTTTCGTCCGCCGCCGCATAGTCGACGATCTCACCGCCCTTTTCGAGGTCGATGAAGGCCGAAAGCGGCTGGCCGTCGGAGCGGCCGCCCGGGAGCGCCGACACCGCGATCGTGTAGCTTCGGCCCGTCTGCGAGAGCGCGCAGATCGAGTCCGTCGTGCGGCACTCGATCGTCTTCAGGACGGCGTCGCCCACGCGCAGGTTGAGGGCGGAGAGATCGTAGTCGTGGCCCGAACGGGTCGTAAGGAACCCCTTCTCGGTGATGATCACCGTCACGGGACTCGAGGGAACGCTCGCTTCGTTCTGGGCGACGCGCGCCTCTTCGATGAGCGTGCGGCGGTCGTCGCCGAACTTCTTGACGGCGTCGTCCACTTCGCGCGCCACCTGACGGCGAAGCAGCGCTTCGCTCCCCAAGAGACGCTCGAGCTTGCGGCGTTCCGTTTCGAGTTCGTCGATTTCCTTTTCGATCGCGATCGCGGCGAGCTTGGCGATCTGACGCAGACGCATCTCGAGAATGTCCTCGGCCTGGCGGTCCGAGAGCGGGAAGGCTTCCATCAGGGCCTTCTTCGGCTCGTCGGCGTGGCGGATGATCTCGATCACGCGGTCGATGTTGAGGAGAATGAGGCGACGCCCTTCAAGGACGTGCAGACGGTCGTTCACGTCGTCCAAACGTGCCTGCGAACGGCGGCGAACGGCGTTCAAACGGAAGGACACCCATTCGCCCAAGATTTCCATCAGGCCCTTCTGACGGGGCTTGCCGTCGATCCCGAGCATGACGAGGTTCACCGAAACGTTCGACTCGAGCTTCGTCTGCGAGAGAAGGGCCGAGACGAACTCCTCGCGGTTCACGCGCGAGGAACGCGGCTCGAAGACGAGCCGCACGGGCACGTCGCGCCCCGACTCGTCGCGGGCGCGGTCGAGCAACGCGAGAAGCGCGGTCTTCGCCTGAATCTGCTTCGGAGAAAGACTCTTCTTGCCCTTCGGAACCTTCGGGTTCGTGATGTCGTCGATTTCGCTCAGGACCGAAGCGGACGACGCTTCGGGCGGAAGTTCGTCAAAGACGAGCTGCCACTGGCCGCGCGCCATCTCTTCGAAGTGGTAGCGGGCGCGCACCGTGATCTTGCCGCGGCCCGTACGGTAGGTGTCGCGGATGACGTCGGGCGACGAAATGATCTGGCCGCCGCAGGGGAAGTCCGGCCCGGGAAGCTTTTCGAGCACTTCCTCGAGCGTCGCCTCGGGCTTTTCGAGAAGGAGCTTCACGGCCTCGGCCGTTTCGCGCAGATTGTGCGAGGGAATCGACGTGGCCATGCCGACCGCGATCCCCGAGGAGCCGTTCAAGAGGACGAAGGGAAGCTTCGCGGGGAGTTCCACGGGTTCGCGGAAGTTGCCGTCGTAGTTGGGCACGAAATCCACCGCCCCGCTTTCCACTTCGTCGAGGAGGAGTTCCGCAATCGGCATGAGGCGCGCTTCGGTGTAGCGCATGGCGGCCTGACTGTCGCCGTCTCGCGAACCGAAGTTGCCCTTCCCGTCGATCAGGGGGTAACGCAGCGAAAAGTTCTGCGCCATGCGCACGAGGGCGTCGTAGACCGACTGGTCGCCGTGCGGATGATACTTACCGAGCACGTCGCCCACCACGCGGGCGGACTTCACGGGCTTCTTGCCGGCCGAAAGCCCCATCTTGTACATGTCGATCAGAATGCGGCGCTGCACGGGCTTTTGCCCATCCGAAACGTCGGGAAGCGCACGGCTCTTCACGACCGACATGGCGTATTCGAGATAGGCGCGGCTCGCGTAGCGCGCAAGCGTCAGCTGCCCTTCTTCCTCTTCGTCGCCCGTCATGGCGGCGCTGACGGGGTCGAACCCCGATCCCGGCACGTCTTCGTCGGAGGCGTCCGTCTCTTCCGAGACTTCGTCTTCTTCGGCCTCGGTCTCCTCTTCGGAGGTCTCGTCGGAGGGTTCTTCGGAGGCTTCGCCGGAGGTTTCGTCGGACGCTTCTTCGTTCGTCCCTTCGGCAGCTTCTTCGGCAACGGCGGCCTCTTCCGTTTCCGGGACCGCGTCCGTCGCCGGCGCGGGTTCCGTTTCGGCCTGCGCTTCGGGGAGATCGTCTTCGTAGACGAGGTCGATCGAATCGAAGAGGCCCCCCAAGGCGTTCTCGTCCATGCCCTGCTTTTTCTTCGTCATGTTTTTTCTCTATTCAGCGTTCTTACACGTCGAGCTCGGCCCGATCGCCCCAGGTTTCCATCCACACGCGTCGGCCCGCAGCCGACTTCGAGCCCATCAGAAGGGTCATCACGCGGCGCGTGTCTTCGTCCGAGAAGGATCCGATCCCGACGGGGAGAAGCCGGCGCGTCTCGGGCGAGAGGGTCGTTTCGGCCAACTGATCGGCCTCCATTTCGCCCAGACCCTTGAAGCGCGAGATGACGAGCTTCTCGGTGTCGTAGCCCTCCTTCTTGAGGAGTTCGATCGTGCGGTCGCGTTCGCGGTCGTCGAGGCAGTAGATCTTTCGCTCCTTCTTCTTGCCGCGCGGCGGCACGTCGACGCGGTAGAGCGGCGGCATCGCCACGTACACGTGACCGAGCTCGATGAGCTTCGGGAAGTGACGGAAAAAGAGCGTGAGAAGCAGAACCTGAATGTGGCTTCCGTCCACGTCGGCGTCCGAGAGGATGCAGATCTTGCCGTAGCGCAGGCCCTTGAGGTCGGGGGCGCCGTGCTGCGGATGCGGATCCACGCCGATCGCCGCGGCGATGTCGGCCACGGTTTCACTTGCGAAGACCCCGTTCGTGTCGGTGTCCCAGGTGTTGAGGATCTTCCCGCGGATCGGGAGAATCGCCTGAAATTCCTTGTCGCGCCCCGACTTCGCGGAGCCGCCCGCGGAGTCCCCTTCGACGATGAAGAGTTCGTTGCGCGTGATGTCGTCCGTTTCGCACTCGGTGAGCTTGCCGGGGAGCACCGTCACGGTGCCCGCCTTTTTCTTCGCGTGCTTGGCGGCCTGACGCTGACGCGTTTGCGCCTGACTCAAAAAGAGTTCGGCGAGCTTCTTCCCTTCTTCGACATGGTCGTTCAGCCAGAATTCGAACTGCGCGCGCACGAAGCTCGAGACGAGCTTCAGGGCGTCGCGGGACGTGAGCTTTTCCTTCGTCTGGCCCTGAAACTGCGGGTCGAGACTGCGCGTCGCGAGAATGAAGTTCGCGCGGCTCCAGACGTCTTCGGCGAGCACCTTCACGCCCTTCGTCTGCAGACCGTGCACCTCCATGAAGGCCTTCACGGCCTGAAAGAGGCCGTCTTTGAGACCCGATTCGTGGGTGCCGCCCTGCGGGGTCGGAATGAGGTTCACGTAGCTCTCGCGCACGAGCGCGCCGTCGGCCGTCCAGACGACCACCCATTCGGCGCCTTCGCCCTGGGCGAAGCCTTCGGCTTCGTCCACGGCAAAGCCCTTCGCCTCAAAGGGTTCGGCCACCGCCTCGCCCGTGAGTTCGGAGAGGAGATATTCCTTCAAGCCGCCGTCGTAGCGCCAGACGGTTTCTTCGCCGCGCTTTTCGTTCTTGTAGCGAACCTCGCAGTCGGGGAGCAGCACCGCCTTCGATCGCAGAAGGCGAACGAGCGCCGCCTCGGGGATCTCGGGGCTGTCGAAATACTTCGGATCGGGCCACACCGTCACGCGGGTGCCCGTGCGGCTCTTGGGCCGGGGTGACGGACGCTTTTCAATCGGCCCCTGCGGAAAGCCGTCCGCAAAGGTGAGGGTCGACTCCTCGCCGTCGCGCCAGACGGTCACCTGCATTTTGCGCGAGAGCGCGTTCGTGACCGAAACGCCGACGCCGTGCAGGCCCCCCGCAAAGGAGTACGGACCCGAGCCGTCGGTCTTGGCGAACTTCCCGCCCGCGTGCAGACGCGTGAAGACGAGTTCGAGCACCGAAATGCCCTCCTCCTCGTGAATCCCCGTTGGAATCCCGCGGCCGTCGTCTTCGACGGTGACGGCGCCGTCGGCCGCCACCGTCACGTCGATGCGGCTGCCGAAGCCGTTCTGGACTTCGTCGGTCGCGTTGTCGAGCACTTCCTGAATGATGTGCAGGGGATTGTCGGTGAGCGTATACATGCCCGGGCGCTGCTTGACGGGTTCGAGCCCCTTCAACACCCGAATGGAATGCGCGTCGTACGCTTCACGTGTCTTCGTTTGAGCCATATTGGGATGAGTCTCTTTTTTTTCCGAAAGCGTTTATTGTAACAAAGCTCGAGCGCGTCACCGTCGCCCCGACGCCGCCCCGAAGCCCTTCGGCGCGGCGCTAGGGAGCCCTCGGCTCCGCTACAATCTAAGGATTCACTCATTTTTTTTCACGGGACAGGCATGGCCAAATACACCTTGGGTTTTGACGCCGGCACGCAGAGCGTCAAAGTCGCCGTTTACGACGAAGCGATGCAGTGCGTCGCGCAGAAAAGTTTTCCGACGACCCTCACCTATCCGCAGCCCGGCTGGGTGCAGATGGACGTGGAGGAATACCTCGCCCTTACGATCCGAGCCGCCCGCGCCGTCACGGACGAAATGAAGGAAAAGGGGCTCGACCCCGCCGACATCGCGGCCGTCATGGGCGACGGCGTCATCTGCGGGATCGCGGGCGTCGACGCCGAAGGCCGCGCCGTCACCCCCTACATCAACTACCTTGACAGCCGCACGACCGAAGACGTCGAAGCGATCACGGCGATGGGGCTCGACATCTGGGCGCGCGAAACGGGCAACCCCCAACCCTCCCCCATGTTCCCGGCGATGTTCGCGCGTTGGTTCCTCAAGAACTGCTCCGAAGAAGTCCGCGGCAAGATCGTGAAGTTCGTCCACGACGCCCCCTTCATCCTCATGCACTTTGCGGGCCTCAAGGGCGAGGACGCCTTCATCGACTGGGGCACCATGTCGGGCTGGGGGCTCGGCTACAAGGTCGAGGAAAAGGTCTGGTCCGAGGAGCAGCTCGAAATCCTCGGGATCGATCCCAAGTACATGCCCCGCATCCTGAAGCCCTGGGACCGCATCGGAACGCTTTGCGAAGAAATCGCGCGTCAGACGGGTCTTCCCGCCGGGATCCCCGTCCTCGCGGGCGCGGGCGACACCATGCAGTCGATGCTCGGAAGCGGCATCTTCGAAGCAAACCGCGGCGTCGACGTCGCGGGGACCTGCGCGATGTTCTGCGTCTCGACGAAGGGGATCGTCCCCGAACTCTCCCGACCGGGGCTCGGCCTCATCTTCAATTCGGGGACGCTTCCCGACACCTACTTCTACTGGGGGTTCGTCCGCACGGGCGGGCTGTCGCTTCGCTGGTTCAAGGACAACGTCGCGCAGCACTCCGAGAGCGGCGACCACTACCGCACGATGAGCGAGGGCGCCGCCAAGGTGCCCGCGGGCGCCAACGGCGTGCTCTTCCTTCCCTACCTCACGGGCGGCACGGGGGAAGAAAAGGACGCGAGCGGCTGCTTCCTCAACATGACGATGGACGACGATCAGTTCGTCATGTGGCGCGCCGTACTTGAAGCGATCGCCTACGACTACCGCGAACTCGCCGCGGCCTACCGTTCGGCGGGCGTCAATCTCGACCGCATCACCGTGACGGAGGGCGGCAGCCGCGACGGGCTTTGGAATCAGATCAAGAGCGACATGCTCGAAGCGACCGTGGTGCGCTACCGCAACGCCGGCGGCGCAGTGCTTACGAACGCGCTCTTCGGCGCCTGGGCCACGAGCGACCGCGCGGGCGACGTCTCTGCGATCGTCGAACTCCTCTCGAAGGCGATCGTCGAGGACGCCGAATACAAGCCCGATCCCGAAACCTCGCGCCTTTATGAAAAGATCGGCGCGATGCGCGCGAAGCTCATCCGCGAGGACATGCGCGAAGCCTTCCGCAACCTCGTCGCGATCCGCGGTCTCTGAGGTCCGTGATGGCGGAGCGCTTTGTCCGAACCGTTCTCGGTCCCTTCCGCCTTGAAGAGGACGCGGGCGCGCTCACGGCGCTCGAACCCGTCGACCGACTCCCCGAAGGGAAAGCCTTCGGGGGCGCGTCGACGGACCTTCTTTTGACCGCGGAGAAGGCGCTTTGCGCCTATCTCTCGGGGGAAGAGACCGACTTGTCGTCCCTTCCCCTTCGTCTTCCCGAAGCGTCCTTTGCGCGCAAGGTGCTCGAAGCGATGCGCGCCATTCCGCGCGGCGAAACGAAAACCTACGCCGAAGTGGCCCGCCTCGTCGGACACGAGGGCGCCGCGCGCGCCGTGGGAAGCGTTTGCGCCAAAAACCGGCTTCTCTTCGTTCTTCCCTGCCACCGCATCGTCCCGACGACGGGCGTCGGACACTATCGGCTCGGAAGCGACGTGAAGCGCCGCCTTCTCGCCCTGGAAAAGGGCGACGCCGACGCGTTTCGTCCGAAGACGGTCTTCGTCACGTCCGAAGAGGCGATGGCGCATCTCGCCCGCCTCGGCGCGGACTGGGCGCGGCTCGTCGAAGAGACGGGACCGCTCGAGCGGGCGATCATCCCCGACCTCTTCGAAGGGCTCGTGCGCTGCTTTACGAGTCAGCAGATCAGCGTGAAGGCGGCCGACGCGATCATGGGGCGGCTTCGCCAAAACTGCGGACCGCTCACCCCCGAACACCTGCTTACCCTGGACCTTGAACATCTGCGTGCGCAGGGACTCTCCGCCAACAAGGCGCAGTGGATCCACAGGGCCGCGAAGCGTTTTGCCGAAGGGGAGTTCGAAAGCGGCCTTCTCCTGCGGCTCGACGACGAAGAGGTCGTCGAAAAGCTCGTCACCTTGGACGGCGTCGGCCGATGGACGGCCGAGATGATCACGCTCTTCACCCTCGGGCGCGACGACGTGCTGAGTCTCGGCGACCTCGGCATCTGCCGCGGATTCGAGCGTCTTTACGGACATCCCCTCTCCAAAGCCGAACTCGAACGCGCCAAGCGCCGCGCGTCGCCCTTCGGAAGCGCCGCGTCGCTTTATCTCTGGCACCTCGCCTCGGGCGGTGGCGTCGCCTGACGTCCGTCCGAAATTCTTCTTCCCCGGTCGATAGAGCGGGCGCAAGGACGTAGAATTGCGTTCTTTTCCCGACATTCGACGAGATTTCCATGACCGACGCTCCGTCCCGCACGTACGCTTCTCCCCGCCGCAGTCCCGCGCCCTACGAAATCATGGCGCCCGCAGGAAGCTGGGAGTCCCTCTCGGCCGCCCTGCAGGCGGGGGCCGACGCGGTCTATTTCGGCGTGGAGTCGCTCAACATGCGCTCGCTCGCCGCCAAGACCTTCACGCTCGACGACCTTCCCGAAATCGTGGGGCGCTCGCGCGAGGCGGGTGTTCGAACCTACCTCACCGTTAACACGGTCCTCTACGACGAGGACCTCCCGCTCATGCGGGCCATACTCGACCGCGCCAAGGCCGAGGGCGTCTCCGCCGTCATTCTCTCCGACGCCGCGGCTCTCTCGTACGCCCGCGCGATCGGGCTCGAGGCGCATCTCTCGACGCAGCTCAACATCTCGAACGTCGAAGCTCTTTGCTTTTACGCGCAGTTCGCCGACGTCTTCGTTCCCGCCCGAGAACTCCGGCTCGAACAAATCGCCGCGATTGCCGAAGCGATCCGCCGCGAGGGCATCACGGGTCCCTCGGGCCAGCCCGTGCAGATCGAAGCCTTCTGTCACGGAGCGCTCTGCATGGCGGTTTCGGGAAAGTGTCACTTGAGCACCCACACGCGCGGCAAAAGCGCGAACCGGGGCGAGTGTCTGCAGAACTGCCGCCGCACCTATCGGCTCGTCGACGCCGAGCGCGGGATCGAAATCGACGTGGTAGGGCAGCGCTTTCTTTCGCCCAAGGACCTGAAGACGATCGGCTTCATGGACCGCATGGTGGCCTCGGGCGTCACGGTCTTCAAGATCGAAGGCCGCGCCCGCGGTCCCGAATACGTCCGCACGACGGTGGAGTGCTATCGAGAGGCGCTCGACGCCGTGCTCGAAGGCCGCTGGACGGAAGCGATGCGCACCGCCTGGGACGAGCGCCTCGCGCGCGTCTTCAACCGAGGCTTCTGGGACGGCTGGTACCTCGGCGCCGAGACGATGGAGACGACGAAGGACTACGGTTCGAGCGCCACGGAAAAGAAGGTCTACGTCGGAAAGTGTCTCAACTACTTCGCCAAATCCGGGATCGGACACTTCCGGCTCGAGGCGGGAAGTCTTCGCAAGGGCGACCGCTATCTCGTCACGGGCCCCACGACGGGCGCCGTCATCGGAACGGTCGAAGCGATGCGCGTGAACGAAGTCGAGGCGGAGAACGCCGATAAGGGCGCGGAAGTGACCTTCCGCGTTCCCGAGCGCATCCGCGAGCACGATCGGCTCTACCGGCTCGATTCGGCCGTCTGACGTTTTTCCGACCGGGAAAAAATGAAGGGAGAAGCGTTTTGATCGCTTCTCCCTTGTTTTTGGAGGCTCGCCAAGAACTCTTACGGTTCCTGATCCTTCTTCCCTTCGATGAAGTCGGGACGCAGGATTTCGCTCTTCATCACCACCTTCAGAGCGGAGAGATAGGCGCGGCGGTCGGCTTCGCCGTAGATCGCGGCGATTTCACGACGGAGCGCTTCGATTTCCTCGGGCTTCGACTCCGGCATGCGGCGTTCGGCCACGTAGCCGATGATGTAGGCGCCGCCCGGAACGGCCGTGCCCGTAAAGGTCGGCAGCTGCTGCGAGGGAATCGCGATTTCGCGGTTGACGAGGGCTTCAGGCTGGCCCTTCGGGTTCTGACGCGAAACCCAGACGGGTTCCGAGAAACCGTCGAGCGACTTCGACTCGAGCACTTCGGCGAGCTTCTTTTCCCCTTCGGCCTTCGCCATGGCGGCGGCCTTTTCGGTCTTGATCGTTTCGACGATGCGGACCTTCACCGCGTCAAGCGGCTGCAGGGCGGTCGGGTAGTGTTCGACGACGCGGGCGGAAACGAGCGTGTTCGACGCGACTTCCACGGCGGAGGTGTTGCGCTTTTCACTCAGCGCTTCTTCGCCGAAGAGGTGTTCGACGACGCGTTCGTTGATCACGCGCTTGAGAGCCGGATCTTCGACGCCTTCGCGCGTCACGTTTTCGGCCGTTTCGATCTTGAGGCCGAACTTTTCGGCGACGGGCGCGAGCGTGTCGGACTGTTCGTAGACCAGGTTCGTGAATTCGTCGGCGGCTTCGGAGAAGGCGCGGATCGCCATCTGTTCGACGTATTCGCGCTCGATTTCGCCGCGGACTTCTTCGAACTTCTTGACGTGCTGATCGCGCACGTCCGTCACGTAGATGATGTGGTAGCCGAATTCGGATTCGACCGGGCCGACGATGTCGCCCTTCTTGGCGGCGAAGACGGCGTCTTCAAAGGGCTTCACCATGACGCCGCGGCCGAAGTAGGAGAGATCGCCCCCGTCGTTGGCGGAACCCGTGTCGACGGAGTTGGCCTTGGCGAGTTCGCCGAACTTCGAAGGATCGGCCTTGGCTTCGGCGACGAGCGCTTCGGCCTTCTTCAGAGCGGCGGCCTTGTCGTCGCCGAACTCAAGAAGAATGTGGCTCGCGCGGCGTTCTTCCGGAACCGACCAGCGGTTCTGGTTCTGTTCGTAGAAGACCTTGACTTCCTCTTCGTTGGGCTTGATGTCCTTCTTGAAGTCTTCGGGCGAGAGAACGACGTACTCGATCTTGAGGTGTTCGGGCGAGTAGAAGTCGTTTTCGTGCGACTTGTAGTAGGCGGCGACCTCTTCGTCCGAGGCCTTCGCTTCGTCGTAGTAGTCGCCCACGTTGAAGATCATCGTGCGGACCTGGCGTTCTTCGGCGAGGATGTCGTGCAGATCCTGAGCGAGGGCCTTGGGCGCGGGATGGGTCGCCGAGACGCCCGAGATGAGCGTGTTCTTGGCGAGGTCCTGACGGAGTTCGTAGACGAACTGCTCGTCGCTCTTGCCCTGGCTGCGCAGGAAGTTTTCATAGAGTTCGGGCGAGAACTGGCCGTTTTCCTTGAGGGCGTCGGCGTTCTTCACGAGGGCGATCGCTTCGGCTTCCGAAACCGTCACCCATTCCTTCGCAACCGTCTGCGCCACGGCCGAGTCGTCCATCATGGACTGCAGAATGGCGGCGCGGGCTTCGGCGTTGTCGAGCATGTTCGGACGGAAGGCTTCGCCCAACTGCTGCCGCAGGTTCTGCAGCTGCTGACGCTGCGCCATGTCGAACTGCTCGGGCAGGATGGGAACCTCTCCCACGCGGGCGATCGCGTTGTCGTCGGTCGACATGCGGCTGTAGCTGTAAATGCCGGTGACGACAAAACTAGGAATAATGAGCACCATGGCGATGAACATCAGCCAGCGCTTGTGCGTACGGAATGCCTGAAGCATGAAACTTCCCTTTTGAGAATCCGGTCGTTGTGACGTGTCCCGCGGTCCTCACAAACGGACCGAAGGACGGACGGCCGTCGACAAGACGGTCGTCTGCGCGGGAAAAAAGTCCGCGCGCGAAAGCGTCTATTTTAGCGGAAATCGCCCGCCTCATTCGGCGGATTTCCCGAAGCCGCGTGCGGCGCAACAGACGCATACAAATCGAGCCGGACTTCGGACGTCTTTTCCGAAAAACCCGGCTCCGGCGTGCGGATACAAAAAAAGGGACCTTCTTGCGAAGAACCCTCTCTTTCCCGTATGCAAATGGCGGAGTGGACGGGACTCGAACCCGCGACCCCCGGCGTGACAGGCCGGTATTCTAACCAACTGAACTACCACTCCACGGCATGCAAACGAATTGTCGGCGACTTGCTGCGTTGGCGGAGTGGACGGGACTCGAACCCGCGACCCCCGGCGTGACAGGCCGGTATTCTAACCAACTGAACTACCACTCCACACAAGTGCCTTGGCCTTCGCGTCGACGTTTTGAGCAGTTGGCGGAGTGGACGGGACTCGAACCCGCGACCCCCGGCGTGACAGGCCGGTATTCTAACCAACTGAACTACCACTCCGTTCTTTCAAACCGTCTGGCGTTTCAGCCTAGGAGGCGTATTATCTCAATTTCTTGTCTTTTTGTCAAGAGTCTCTGTTCAAAAAACTTGAAAAAAGTCGAGAAACTGGTGGATGCTGAGAGTCTCGAACTCCCGACCTACGCCTTGTAAGGGCGCCGCTCTACCAACTGAGCTAAGCATCCGTACGTCTCCGTCTCCCCGCTCCGAAAAGCGGGAAGTCACGAATTGTACAGGAAATTTCGGGCGTGTGGGGCGGCGGGAGAAAATTTTTCCGACGCCGTCCTCACCGCCCCCCGCCCGGTCGCTTTCGACGCCCGATGAACGCGCTCGCCCGAGACGGCGCAGACCGGGAAAACGCCCGTCCCAAGCGCACAAAACCCGCCTTGCGGGCGGGTTTTGCGCGTATCCGGAGTCAAACGGATTTTCAAGAAACCGTAACCGACGAGGCCGAGGTCTTCGGGTTCGCGTCGGAGAGCTTCATCGCCGCTTCCTCTTCGGTCAGGGGCTTGGGAAGCTCCACGAGCGCGTGCGCGAGGACTTCGTCGATCGTGTGGACCGCGACGATGTCGAGCGCGTGGCGCACGTTTTCCGGAATCTCTTCGAGATCCTTCAGGTTGTCGGCCGGGATCAGGACCTTCTTGACGCCGCCGCGAAGGGCCGCGAGAAGCTTTTCCTTGAGGCCGCCGATTTCGAGGACTTCGCCGCGCAGGGTGATTTCCCCCGTCATCGCGACGTCCGAGCGCACGGGAATGCCCGTGAGCGCCGAGACCATGGCGGTCGTGATCGCGCCGCCCGCCGACGGACCGTCCTTCGGGGTCGCGCCTTCGGGGAAGTGGATGTGCCAGTCGGTCGTCGAGAAGATCTCGTGGCGGATGCCGAGCTTGGCCGCGCGGCTGCGCACGACCGAGCGGGCGGCTTCGACGGATTCCTTCATCACGTCGCCGAGCGACCCCGTGCGCTGCACGGCGCCCTTGCCCGGGAACTGCAGGGCTTCGATCGTGAGGATGTCGCCGCCCACTTCCGTCCAGGCGAGGCCGTTGACGATACCCACGCGCGGAGACTTCTGCGCGTAGGTGATCGAGAAGCGGCGCACGCCGAGGAAGTCGTGAAGGTTCTTCGCGTTCACCGTCTGGCGCTTCGGCGCGTCCTCCCCTTCCCCGCGGGTTTCGGCCTTGAGGACGATCTTGCGCAGGATCTTGCCGATCGAGCGCTCGAGACCGCGCACCCCCGCCTCACGCGTGTAGTAGCGGATGATGTCGCGCACGGCGTCCTCGGTGATGCGCACCTCCTTGTCGGTGACGCCGTTGGCTTCCATCTGCTTGGGAATCAGATGGCGCTCGGCGATGTGCACCTTTTCGTCCTCGGTGTAGCCCGAAAGCGAAATCACTTCCATGCGGTCGAGAAGCGGCGCCGGGATGTTGTAGGAGTTCGAGGTCGCGACGAACATCACCTGCGAGAGGTCGTAGGGAAGTTCCACATAGTGGTCTTCGAAAGTGTTGTTCTGTTCCGGATCGAGCACTTCGAGAAGGGCCGACGCCGGGTCGCCCCGGAAGTCCGTCTGCATCTTGTCGATTTCGTCGAAGAGGAAGAGCGGATTGCGCACCTTCGCCTTGATGAGGCTCTTGATGACGCGTCCGGGCATCGCGCCCACGTAGGTGCGGCGGTGACCGCGGATTTCCGCTTCGTCGCGCACGCCGCCCAAGGCCATGCGGACGTATTCGCGTCCCGTGGCGCGGGCGATGCTGCGGCCGAGCGAGGTCTTGCCGACGCCCGGGGCGCCGACGAAGCAGAGGATCGGAGCCTTCGTCATATTGACGCGGCGCTGCACGGCGAGGTACTCGAGAATGCGTTCCTTCACCTTTTCGAGGCCCCAGTGGTCGGCGTCGAGCACTTCGCGCGCCTTCTTGAGGTCGGTCGAAATTTCGGTGCGCTTCGTCCAGGGTACTTCAAAGAGCGTGTCGAGGTAGGAGCGGACGACCGCCGACTCGGAGCTCGAGGGCGGCATCTGATCGAGCTTCTTGGCTTCGTTCTGGATGCGTTCGCGCACGACTTCGGGGAAATCCTTCCCCTCTTCGTCGAGCTTCTTGAGGTATTCGTCGCTTTCGCGCTGTTCCTCTTCATCGCGGTTGAGTTCGCGGCGAAGCGCCTTGATCTGCTCGTTGATGAAGTAGTCGCGCTGGTTGCCTTCAATCTGCTGCTTGACGCGCATCTGAATGCGGCTTTCAAGGTCGCGCAGTTCGTCGTTGACGCGAAGCGCTTCGTAGAAGAACTCGTAGCGCTCCGAGAGCGATTCGCGAGAGAGGAGCTCCATCTGGCGCTCAAGCGGAATCGTCGTCTGCGAGAGCATCGCGTAGAGGAGCGCTTCGCGGTCCGTCACGCTCACGGGCACGCTCGGTTCATGCAGAGGAGCCGCATGGCGGGCGCCGTTTTGCGACGTCGCGTGCGAATAGGCCTCCTCCACCTTCGCGACGAGTTCGTCGAAGACGGGACCGAGAAAATCGTCCTTTTCCGGTTCGAACACCTCGGCCGTGCAGGTGAAGCTCGTCGTCTCGAACTTCACGTCGCGGATGCGGGCGCGCTCGAGACCTTCGACGAGCACCTTGCGCGTGCCGTCGGGGAGTTCAATCACCTGCGAGACGATGCCGATCACGCCGAGGTCGTAGAGATCCTTCGGTTCGGGCGCCTCGATGTCGGAGTTGCGCTGCGGCACGAAGGCCACGAGGGGATGAGCGCTCTCGTACGTGCGGTTTACGACCTCAAGCGACGTTTCGCGGGCCATGAACACGGCCGTGTGCGTCTTCGGATACGTGATGACGTCGCGCAGCGCGATGAGCGGCAACGTCATCGACTTGGCTTCATGAAAGGCCGAAAGCTGCTGAGAAATAGACGGTTTCAAATTGTTTTCCTTCAAACGGAGGGATATACCTGGTTCTTCCTATATGGGGGCGTTCTTCGGGAAAACAAGGAGGACGTCCGAAAGAAACGGCCCTCCGAGTTCTCTTATTCGCCGCGGCGCACGAGCTTGACGGGCGCCTTTTCCGTGACGACCTTCTCGGTGATGATCACCTCGCTCACGTCCTTTTCGTTGGGGATCTCGAACATCGTGTCGAGAAGAATCCCTTCGACGATGGAGCGAAGGCCGCGGGCGCCGGTCTTGCGTTCGACTGCAAGCTTGGCGATCGCCTTGAGCGCCTCGGGTTCGAACGTGAGCTTGACGTCCTCCATCGAGAAGAGCGCCTGGAACTGGCGCACGATCGCGTTCTTGGGTTCCGTCAGAATGGCGACGAGCGCCTTTTCGTCGAGCTCCTCGAGCGCCGCGATGACGGGCAGACGCCCCACGAGTTCCGGAATGAGACCGTACTTCACGAGGTCCGCAGGTTCGATCGAGGCGAACATTTCCGTGAGGCTGCGGTCGTCCTTCTTTTCCATCACGGCGCCGCCGAAGCCGATTTCGCTCTTTTCCGTGCGGCGTCGAATCACGCGGGCGATGCCGTCGAAAGCGCCGCCGCAGATGAAGAGGATCTGCGAGGTGTCGACATGGATCATGGGCTTGCCCGGGTTCTTGCGTCCGCCCTGCGCGGGCATCGAGGCGACCGTCCCTTCGATGAGCTTGAGGAGGGCCTGCTGCACGCCTTCGCCCGAGACGTCGCGCGTGATCGACGGGTTTTCGCTCTTGCGGGCGATCTTGTCGATTTCGTCGAGATAGATGATCCCGCGCTGGGCCTTCTCGATGTCGCCGTCGGCCGCCTGCACGAGCTTGGCGACGATGTTTTCGACGTCTTCGCCCACGTAGCCCGCTTCGGTCAGCGTCGTCGCGTCGGCGATCGCAAAGGGCACGTCAAGCGCCTTGGCGAGGGTCTGCGCGAGGAGGGTCTTCCCCGACCCCGTCGGGCCGACGAGCAGAATGTTGGACTTCTGCAGTTCGACGTCGGTCAGCTTTTCGTCGCGCGAGCGAAGACGCTTGTAGTGGTTGTAGACCGCCACGGAGAGCGTGCGCTTGGCGAGCTCCTGACCGATCACGTACTGATCGAGGTGCTTGTAGAGTTCCCGCGGCGTCGCCAGCGGCTTGGGCGCGGCGGGCGCTTCCTCGGGTTTCTCCTCTTGAGCGGGCGGATCCTCGGCGAGTTCCTTCGTCAGGAATCCCACGCACTCGTCACAAATCGTCTCGCCGTGCAGACCCCCGAAAAGGGCCTTGCACTGAGAAGCGGGTCGACCGCAGAAAGAACAGGTTTTTTCCATGTTTCACCTTTCAGTCGTCCGCCCTTTCGGGCGGGCGGGAAACGGAGCCCAAGCTCGACGTTTCGTACACTTCGACAATAGCGCCGAACGAGGTGCGGCAGTTGTCGAAAACTCTTGATCTATTCCGCATTCGAAGCGGATTCGCCCCTCCCTCTCCTTAGGGGCGGAGAAGGGAAAAGGCGAGCCCGCACGCCGTCTCGGACGGCGCCAGTGCGGGCTCACGAATGCGAACGCAGAAAGCTTAGCGAATCTCGCCGCGCTTTTCGTAAATCTTGTCGATCAGACCGTACTCGAGCGCTTCGGCCGCCGTCATGTAGTAGTCGCGTTCCGTGTCGCGGGCGACGACGTCGAAGGGCTTGCCGGTGTTTTCGGCCAGGATCGTGTTGAGGGTCTTCTTCGTGCGCAGGATTTCCCGCGTCACGATTTCCATGTCGGTCGCCTGCCCCTGCACGCCGCCGAGCGGCTGATGGATCATGATGCGGCTGTGCGGCAGCGCATAGCGCTTGCCCTTTTCGCCCGCGGCGAGAAGGAAAGCCCCCATCGAGGCGGCGAGCCCCACGCAGATCGTGTTCACCTGCGGACGGATGAAGCGCATCGTGTCGAAAATCCCCATTCCCGCGTCGACGGAGCCGCCGGGGCTGTTGATGTAGAGCTGAATGTCCTTGTTGGGATTTTCGCTTTCCAAAAAGAGGAGCTGAGCGATCACGAGGCTCGCGCTCACGTCGTTGACCTCGCCGGTCAGAAAAATGATGCGGTCGCGCAGAAGGCGCGAATAAAGGTCGAAGCTGCGTTCGCCGCGGCCGGAATCTTCAAGGACAACGGGTACGAGACTCACGGTAATTCTCCAATGAAAGCTGAACGGATTCGTCGGTTGACATCGTCATTGTCGCCCCGCACTACGACAAAATCTGTCGCAAAGGGGACGCCGGAGCGGACGGAAACCCCGACGAAAGAGCTTTGCAGACGAAAAAGAGGCTTCTTCACTCGGACACCCGAAGCGAAAAAACCTCTCCTTCATCGCGGAGACGCCGCCCCGAAAGACGGCGTCCCGATCTTCACTCAAAAGCGGGCAATCAGAAGTTGCCGGCCATGAGCTTGTCGAACTCGACGGCTTCTTCCGTCGTCTTGGCGTGTTTGAAGATCCAGTTCGTGGCGTTGTTTTCCACGATCTGGGCGCGAAGGTTGTTGAGGGAGTTCTTGTCGTTCATGATGTGAGCGACGACTTCCTCGGGCTTTTCATAGCTCGTGGCGATGCTTTCGGCGAGAGCGCGCACGTCGGCGTCATCGGCCTGGATGTTTTCCTGGGCGATGAGAGCCTGCATGAAGAGCGACAGACGAACGCGACGCTGGGCCTGTTCCGTGAAGAGACCGGCCGGGAGCTTGTCGATGTTCATCTTGGAGGTGTCGAGACCGCGGGCGGCGAAGTCACGGATGGCCTGCTGGGCGAGGGCCTGTTCTTCGCTCTTGACGAAGGCCTGCGGAGCCGGGAAGGTGAGGCGGTCGTAGACGGCCTGCATCACGCGGCCCTTGTTGGCGTTTTCAAGGCGGGCCTTGACTTCGATTTCAAGGTTCTTGCGGATGTCGGCGCGCATGGCTTCGACGCCGGCTTCGACGCCGAGACGCTTGGCGAATTCGTCGTCCACTTCGGGAAGAACGGCTTCGGCGACTTCAACGGCTTCCACTTCGAATTCGACCGTGGCGCCCTTGAGGTTTTCAGCGTGGTAGTCGGCCGGGAAGGTGAGCGGGAAGGTCTTCTTTTCGCCGGCCTTCATGCCCGTGACGGCTTCTTCGAATTCGGGGAGCATGCGGCCCTGGCCGAGTTCAAAGACGAAGTCCTTGGCGGAACCGCCTTCGAATTCAACGCCGTCCTTCTTGCCCGTGAAGTTGACCTTCACGCGGTCGCCGGCCTGGGCCGGACGGTCTTCGCGGGCCTGGTATTCGGCGCGCTGACGACGCATGACGTCGATCGTCTTTTCGACTTCTTCGTCGCCGACCGTGCAGGTGTAGCGCTTGAGTTCGATTTCGCCGAAGTCGGGCATCGTGACTTCAGGAACGGTTTCGTAGGTGGCTTCGAAGAGCATCGTCGTTTCGTCGCCGCCTTCCTTCGGAGCGATCGTTTCGAGCGCGGCCACCTTGAGGTTTTCCTTCGTGGCGGTTTCGGCCCAAGCCTTGCCGAGGAGTTCGTTGACGGCGTCTTCAAAAGCGCGGGCGCCGTACATGGCGCGGATCTGCTTCATGGGAACGTGGCCCTTGCGGAAGCCGGGCATGCGGGCGTCCTTGGCGTAGGCCTTGAGGGCCTTTTCCGTGGCGGCAAGCGCGTCGGCCTGGGCAATGCGGAGTTCGATCGAGCGAAGCAGCGGATTGACGGGCGCTTCAGCGGTCGTTTCGACCTTTTCTTCCGTGGTTTCGACCTGTTCCGTCTGAACGTTTTCGTTTTCAGCCATTTTCAAATCTTTACTAAAAAATCGGCGCGGGAACCCCCGCCGCACCGGCGCTCGTCCGAGCCCGGACGAACTGGAAAATCGGGACGCCTTCCCTCGGGAAGGCCGGTCTTTTCCCCGAAAACAGCGTGTTTTCGAGAGGGGTTGTCCGAAACGAAAGAGTTCGTTTCGAAGAAAGTTTTGTATTATATCACGGTGTTTCCATCGGCTTCTTCGCGCTATCCCTGCCATGCGGTCCAACGTCGCTCTTCTCGCCCCCGTTCTCGCTCTGATTCTTTCGGCCTGCGCGCCTCTGCCGCCCTCTCCGGACGATTCGGCGGTTCTCGCTGCGGCCGAAGAGGCCCGGGCGCAGGAAGCCGCCCGAACCGAGGCGCAGCTGGCGGTGAAAAAGCAAATCGACCTCGTCGCCCGGCACACGCGAGCGATCTGCGTCGCGCCCGAAAACCGCGCCTATTTCCGGCACACGCCCTGCCTTCCCGTTGAAGTGACCGAGAAGCACCTCGCGGACAAGAAGCTTCCGACCGCCGCGGAACTTCGCATCGCCAAGCGGGTTTTCAGCCGCATCGACGACATGAACCGCGAAACGCTCGCGGTGATGCAGCAGACCGGGGATCCCCACTACAAGGAACTCGCCGAAAAGATCCGGCTCTTCTACACGCCGAAGATCGAGCACCTGCAAAACGAATTCCTGACGGGACGTCTTACCTGGGCCGCCTACAACGCGCAGCGCAAGGCCATGAACGACGAGTTCACCTCGACCGGGGATGCCGACGAACCGGCCGAAGAGGCGCTTTGACCGAGCCGATCTCTGCGGAACGCTCCACACCGTCGGCTGGTTATTCTGTACAATTCGATTTCTCTTCGCGAGAGTGGCGAAATTGGTAGACGCACCAGGTTTAGGTCCTGACGCCGTAAAAGGCGTGCCGGTTCGAGTCCGGCCTCTCGCACCAAATATCTATAGCTTGCGTTAGCGTGCGTTAGTTTTCGCAAGATGTAGTACGCCACACTGTGTCAGACGTAGCCAGACTGCGATAAATCTACGGCATCTTTACGGCAGAAGCGACTCGCACGTCCGCCGTTTTCCCAATCCTTCCAAAGCGACTGCGTTCATCCACGACACGCTTCGCATCATCCTCCACCCAACATCATTTTTCTCTTTGCCCAGCTCCGTCAGGGAACACCGGTGCAGTCCGGCGAATCACCTTTTCGTAAGCGTTTTCTCTGCCTTGATGAACAAGATCATCCCGATCTTATTCCTGGACAATAGAAAAGGCGCCGCACCTCCGAAAATCCTTCGGGAGCCGGCGCCTTTCTCTCACCGCGTTATGCGGTCACTCTTTTGAGAAGAGCGTCCGCACGTATCGCTCGGCGATCAAGCCTTCTGCTTGCCGCAGCAGCACTCACCTTCTTCGTGGTGGTGATGATGGTGGCCTTCACCGCCGCAGCAGCATTCGCCTTCTTCGTGATCATGGTGATGATGGTGGCCGCCGCAACCACAGCCGCATTCTTCATCATCGTGATGGTGATGATGACCGCCGCAACTGCAACCGCATTCTTCATCATCGTGGTGATGGTGATGACCGCCGCAGCCGCAACCGCATTCTTCGTCATCGTGGTGATGATGGTGACCGCCGCAGCCGCAACCGCATTCTTCGCCGTCGTGATGATGGTGATGGCCGCCGCAACCGCAGCCGCAACCACCCGCGGAGCGGTAGACAATGCGGATCGGATCGAAGCCTTCTTCGACTTCGGTGATTTCGAGACCGATCATCGTGAGCATCTTCGCGACGTTTTCCTGCGCGACGACTGCGAAACCGCCTTCGGCTTCCGCCACGCGCACGCCGCGGTTGATCAGAGCGCCCGCCGCCTCACGCATGAGGTCGAGGTCACCCGTGACGTGAAGAACCTTTTCCACGGCCGGACGAACGGCCCAGAATTCGCCCTTTTCGTCCACGAACACGTCGTTGACTTCGAGCGCACGGCGCTCCGTCACGCCGAAGGTGATGACGTCGCCGTCCACCTTCACTTCCTGCGGCCATTCCACGCGTTCGGCCAGGGTGAGCGAAAGCGTATGAGCACGGTCAAGAATCGGCTGGGCCGGAGCGGCTTCGGGAGGAAGCAGTTTCGTAAGAGTCGTCATGATTGGATTTCCTGACAGAAATTGGGATGATTGGGCAATTTTAGGGCAGAGCGGCGGAAAGCGCATCCGACAATCGGTCTACGGCGACGACCTCAAGCCCTTCGATCGGCGTACGGGGCGCATTGGCGCGCGGAATGATCGCCTTGGAAAATCCGAGCTTGGCGGCTTCGCGAAGGCGTTCCTGTCCGCGGGGCGCCGGGCGGATTTCGCCTGCGAGCCCAACTTCGCCGAAGACGACGAGTCCCTTCGGGAGGGGTTTGTTGCGGATGCTCGAATAAATGGCGGTGAGAAGCGCGAGGTCGACGGCCGTTTCCGTGATCTTCACCCCGCCCACGGCGTTGACGAAGACGTCCTGGTCAAAGCAGGCGACCCCCGCGTGGCGGTGAAGCACCGCAAGAAGCATCGCGAGTCGCTGCGCGTCGACCCCCACGGCAAGACGCCGAGGGCTCGGCAGATGGCTCGTATCAACGAGCGCCTGCATTTCGACGAGCAGAGGACGCGTCCCCTCCTGCGTGACGAGGACGGTGCTCCCCGGAACGTTCGCCTTGTATTCGGAAAGGAAGATGGCCGAAGGGTTCGTCACTCCCACGAGACCGTGATCGGTCATCGCGAAGACGCCGAGTTCGTTCACCGCCCCGAAGCGGTTCTTAAAGGCACGGATGAGGCGGAAGTTAGAGTGGGTGTCCCCTTCGAAGTAGAGCACCGTGTCGACGATGTGCTCGAGAATGCGCGGACCCGCGAGCGCCCCGTCCTTCGTGACGTGGCCCACGAAAAAGAGCGTGATCCCGAGCCGCTTGGCGGTGCGGGTGAGCCGCGCCGCGCATTCGCGCACCTGCGAGACCGATCCCGGCGCGCTGTCGAGGTCGCCGGAAAAGAGCGTCTGAATCGAGTCGAGAACGACGAATTCGGGCTTCACGCGGTTCAAAACGGATTCAATCTGCTCGAGCTGCACCTCGCTCATGAGCTGCAGACCCTTGGGTTCGAGCTGCAGGCGCTTGGCGCGCAGAGCGATCTGCGAGGGACTTTCTTCACCGCTCACGTAGAGGGCCTTGCGTCCCATGCGAACGATGCGGCTCACCACCTGAAGAAGAAGCGTCGACTTACCGATCCCCGGATCGCCCCCGATGAGGGAGACGCCGCCCGGGACGAGTCCGCCCCCCATGACGCGGTCGAATTCAGAGAGGCCCGTGACGATGCGGGGCGTATCCTCGATCGTCACGTCGCCCAAATCCTGCAGCGTGCCCGTCGTTTCCACGAAGCCCTGGGCGGCGCGCTCGTTGCCGTAGCGGCTCGCCGCGCCCTGCGTCACCTTGAATTCCTGAAGCGTGTTCCACGCCTTGCAGTGCGGACACTGGCCGCTCCACTTGAGGGCCGTGCCGCCGCATTCGGTACAGACGAAATTCGTTCGTGCCTTTTTGAGCGCCACGGATCAGTCTCCCTTCACGACCACGGGAACGCGGCGCGCGAGCGCGCAGATGAGTTCGTAGCCGATCGTCCCGCAGGCGGCGGCGACGCGGTTGACGGGGAGGTTCTTCCCCCAGAGTTCGACAACGCTTCCGACGTGCGCGCTCGGGACGTCCGTCACGTCGATCGTGAGCATGTCCATCGAAACGGCCCCGGCGATCGGCGCCGTGCGGCCTTCGACCCAGACGGGCGCGCCGTCGGGCATGGTGCGCGGATAGCCGTCGGCGTACCCGCAGGCGACGACCGCGATGCGCGAGGGACGCTTGGCGATCCAGCGCGAGCCGTAGCCCACGGCCTCGCCCGGCGCGATGTCCTGGAGCGCAATGATCTTGGCCGAAAGCGTCATGGCCGGACGGATGTCGAGTTCTTCGGACGAAATGTGCGAGTCCGGACTCACCCCGTAGAGCGCGACGCCCGCGCGCACGGCGCAACCCGACACTTCGGGGTGCCAGAGAATGCCCGCGGAATTGGCCATGCAGGCGGGAGCCCCTTCCTGCGCAAGCCGCCCCATGCGCGTGATCTGACGGCCCACCGAGGCGGGACCGTCCGCAAGATAGGAGGGTTCGGCGTTCGCAAAGTGCGTCACCACCCCTTCGACGCGCACGCCCGGAATCGCCGCGAGCTGATCGTGCACGACGCCCACTTCCGAGGGAAGGAAGCCCAAGCGGTTCATGCCGGAATTCACCTTGATGTGCACGCCCACGTCGCGAAGCGGCCGGCTCTTCAGAACGTCGATCTGCCAGAGCGAATGAATGACCGTCTCGACGCCGAGCTCCTGCAGGGGCTCGATGTCGTCTTCGTCAAAGAAGCCTTCGAGGAGAAGAATGCGCTTTTGCCAGCCGTACTCCCGCGCGCGGCGCGCGTCCGTGAGGTCGATCGTCGCGAGTCCGTCCGCGTCGGCGAAGGCCTTCACCGCGTTCTCGAGACCGTGACCGTAAGCATTGGCCTTGACGACGGCCCAGAGCATGCGGTCTCCCGCCGAAGCGCGCAGGCGCGCAAGATTGTGACGAAGGGCGGCCAGATCAATTTCGGCGTAAATCGGACGCGGCACGAAACACCTCACGAAAAAAGGATGGACGAAAACGTCCATTATAGGAGCCTCGAAATTCCGCGGAATTCGCTCGGTTACGCTTTCGCACCATTTCACGCGTACCCACCAAAGGAAAAGCCGCCCGAAGGCGGCCTCTCCGAGCGTCGCGGAATCAATCGAATTCGAAGGAATAGAGCATGTCGAGCGCCTGATCGACCCTGGTCGCCGCCTCCACGGGAAGTGTCCTTCCTCGACCTTCATCTGTCCGGCGAGAGCGAGTTTGCCGTGCATCTCTTCGACGTGGAGTTGTCCGCCGATCTTCGCGCGAAGCCCCATGGCGTCGACGCGAACGTCGGGACCCACGTTGATGACAAGGCGGCTTTTGTGTCGTCTTCTTACACTCTTTCGCTAGGGTCAACCTCGTGGAACGCGCTACACTTAGGGATTTCTTTGGTACTTGGACTCCGGTTTCATGAATCGAGGTTTCTACACGATCATGGCGGCGCAGTTCCTGTCGTCCCTTGCCGACAATGCGCTTCTCATCGCCGCCATCGCGCTTTTGACCGATCTGCAGGCTCCGGACTGGATGACGCCGCTTTTGAAGCTCTTCTTCGTGGTGAGCTACGTGTGTCTCGCGGCCTGGGTGGGCATCTTCGCGGACTCCATGCCCAAGGGCCGCGTCATGTTCATCTCCAACAGCCTCAAGGCCTTCGGCTGCCTTCTGATGCTCTTCGGAAGTCACCCGCTTCTCGCCTACGCGATCGTGGGCGTGGGTGCGGCGGCCTATTCGCCTGCGAAGTACGGGATCCTCACGGAACTCCTCCCCGCCGAAAAGCTCGTCATCGCCAACGGCTGGATCGAAGGCCTCACCGTCGCCTCGATCATTCTCGGCGTCACGCTCGGGGGCGTCCTCATCCGCCCCGACGTGGCGGGGGGCCTTCTCGAAATCTTCCACCTCGAAGCGGTGGGGCTCGAACGCTTCGCGCAGGCGGCCATCTTCGCGATCGTCTTCATCTACACCTTCGCCGCGATCGTCAACCTCGCCATTCCCGACACGGGCGCGCGCTATCCCAAGCAGGACTTCCGCCCGATCGAATCGCTCAAGCACTTCTGGCAGAGCAACCTCCTTCTCTGGCGCGATCCGCTCGGCCAGATCTCGCTCTCGGTTACGACGCTCTTCTGGGGCGCGGGCGCGACGCTGCAGTTCCTCGTTCTCAAGTGGTGCGAGCACGCCCTCGGCATGAATCTCTCGGAAGGCGCCATCATGCAGGCGGTCGTGAGTCTCGGCGTGGCGCTCGGCGCCGTCCTCGCCGCGGCCAAGGTACCGCTCAAGCGCTCGCTTTCGGTCCTCCCGATGGGGATCTTCATGGGCGTTCTCGTGACGTGCACGGCCTACTTCACGCGCGACATCGCGCCGGCGGGCGGGATTTCGCTTCCGGGCTTTGAAATCTCCTGGGCCGCCCTCATCGCGGGTCTCGTCATGGTGTCGGTGGGGCTTTCCGCGGGCTTTTTCCTCGTTCCGATGAACGCGCTCCTGCAGCACCGCGGCCACGTCCTCATGAGCGCGGGCCGCTCGATCGCCGTGCAGAACTTCAACGAGAACCTCTCGATTCTCGCCATGCTCGGCGTCTACGCGATCCTCATCAAGCTCAACCTTTCGGTGCCCGCCACCATGGTGATCTTCGGCCTCTTCGTAGGGGGCTCCATGGCGCTCGTCATCCTGAAGCACCGCCTCAATCAGAAGAAGGAGGACAGCCTCCATCTGATCGGCGAAGCGAAGCGCCACTGAAAAACAAACGCCTGAAATGCGATCGCCCGAGATCCGCGAGGATCCCGGGCGATTTCGTATCGGAAGGCGGTTGGCTCAGACGCCGAGGCGCTTGACGCCCGGCCCTTCGATGCGGCTTACGCCCCGACCGCGTTCGGGCGTGACGACGATCTGCGTCTCGACGCGCTCCTTCACGGCCGCGACGTGACTGATCACGCCGATAAGGCGTCCCGTCGTGCGGCGAAGGTCGTCCAGAACGCCCAACGCCGTATGGAGCGTCGCTTCGTCGAGCGTCCCGAAACCTTCGTCCAGAAAGAGTGTTTCCACCCGCAGGCGGCTTCCCGACAAGTTCGAGAGTCCGAGGGCGAGCGCAAGGCTCACGATGAAGCTCTCGCCCCCCGAGAGGTTTGTCGACGAGCGGACCGTGTCGGCCATGTCGTGGTCGATCACCGCGATCTCAAGCGCGGGTTCCCCTACGGCGACGAGTCCGTAGCGGCTCTTCATCATGCGAAGCACGCGGTTGGCCGCTTCGATGAGGACGCGGAAGGTGATCCCCTGCGCGATCGTGCGAAGGCGCTGTCCCTTGGCGTCGCCGATGAGTTCGTTGAGGGCGAGCCAACGCTTTCGCTCCTCTTCCCGGAGACTCCACTCCGAGCGAAGTTCCTTCGCACGTTCGCGCCGCGCGTCGTCGGCGCGGATCGCTTCAAGACTGCGGCCGCGGCGCTCTTCGACTTCCCGCTCCCTACTCCGCAACGTTTCGAGCGAAGTGAGCGCTCCGTCTCGCGAAAGCGACGCGGCGTCCTCCCGACCGTTCATTTCGTGAAGCGCCAGCCTTTCCTTCGCCGTATCTTCGGAGAGATGCGCAATCCGAAGACTGCGCTCCCGAGCCTTGAGAAGGAGTGCGTTCACCTTTCTCTCGTCCTCTTCCGAAAGAAGGGCGGCGCGCAGATCCTTCGACGAGGCGAAGCCGGACTTTTCCTTTTGACGATGCCATTCCTCTTCGGCGGACGCGAGGCGGTCCCGCCGTGCGGCGAGTTCCTTTTCTTCCTTCTCCAGACGGGTTTCGAGGGCGCTCAAAGTCTTTTCGCCGGCGCTCACGCGCTCGGCCGCGCTTGCTGCCGCCGCCTTTCGGGCGCTTCGCTCCGTCTCAAGACGCTGAAGCTCCGCTTCGGGCGGCGTTTTTTCCCAGGACGCGCGCCAACGGGCGAAATCCTCTTCGTAGAGCCGCTTTCCGCTCTCCAAGTCTTCGGCAAGCCCCTTGGCGATCGCCTCCGTCTTTTGGGTGCGCTCGGCAAGTTCCGCAAGGAACCCCGCCGCGCTCTCCTCGGCCGCGCGCAGATCATCGCGCTCGCGGCACTTTTTCTCGTAGGACTTCCCTCGGGCGATGAGCTCGGAGAACGTCGACTCGGGGTCAACCGTTTGGAAAAGCGACGCCCAGGGTGCCGAGCGGGTCCGCACGTCCTCATCGGCCGCCTGAGCGGCCCGGCGCTTCGCACCGTCGACTTCCTCGGCTTCCTGTAAAACCTTCTGCGCTTCGGCAAGAAGGGTCTCGGCCGAAGTGAACGCTTCCTTTTCCTTTGTCAGGCGCATCCGCGCGGCGTTCGCTTCTTCCCTTGCCGTCCCTTCGGTCTTCTGCAGAACCTCGAGCACCCGAACGTCCTTCAGAAGCGTTTCCCGCTCTTTCGCGAGACGCACGAGCACCGCAACGCCTTCCGAGCGCACGCACTCGGAAAGCTGCGGCCAGTCGGCTTCAATCGACGTCCGGCGTTCGCCGTGCAGCGCTTCGAGCGCCTCCCTTTGCGAAGAGGCCTCGACCGCCTCGATGAGGGGCGCGTCCTCGTCGAGGTCGAGGAGACGCCGAGCGGCCCCGATTCGCTCCGTCAGAAGACGCATGCGCACGATCGGATCCTCGCCGTCGCCGAGTTTCGCCGCGGCCGCCGCCTCACTCGCCCGAAGCAGTTTTTCGTCCGCTTGGCCGGAGAGGACCTCGGCTTCCTTGAGGCGTTTCTCTGCTTCGTCCGAGCGCTTTTGGGTCCGCCCGCACTGCTCCGCAGCCGCCTTCAGGCGATCTGCGGCGTCCTTCGAAGCCTCTTCTGCATGTCGCCATCCGTCGACGGCGGTCTTCAGCCCTTCGGCCGCCTCGCGCCAATCGTCCAGCCGAGCGTTTTGTGAGAGTTCCGTCTCGAGCTTCGCGAGTTTTTCCCTTCGGCGCACCGCCTCCTTTTGTGCGGCGGAGAGCGCCTTTTGCGCCTCCTCGGCGTCGTTTGCCGCGATACGGGCGTGTTTGGCCGATTCGATGAGCGATGCGCGCCGCGTTTCAAAGCGGGTCTTTTCCTCGCGCCAGGCTTCGACCGTCGGACGGAAGGCTTCGAGCCGCACCTCGGCCGCTTCGAATTCCGCATTCGCCCGAGGAAGAGCGAGACGCTCCGTTTCGAGCTTCTTCTTGGCGGCGTCGCGATCGTTTTGCGTGGCGAGCCGTCCCTTTTCCAAGCGCTCCGTTTCTTCGCGGAACGCATCGCGCCGCTCGAGCGACGAGAGCGTCTTCACGGCGCGGGCCGCCGCATCCTGCCGACGCTCGGCCGCCTCCACCGAGGCACGTTCCCGTTCCGCCTCAGCCTTCAGGGTGAGAAGTTCCGCTTCGCGTCCTTCGAGCCGCAGACGGGCTTCGTGCCAGGCCGCGACCGCGCGAAGGCGCGTTTCTTCCTTGCGAATCGTTTCGACGACCGATTCATAGTCGCGAAGCACCGCCTCCTCTTTGGCCCGGTCTTCGTCCGAGAGAAGTTCGAGGAGTTCGAGCTGGTTCTGAACTTCCGCGACTGCGCGGTCGGCTTCGCTCCAGCGACGGTAGACGGTGCTCCCGATGCGGGCGTAGATTTCGGACCCCGTGACGCGCTCGAGAATTTCCGCGCGCTCCTGGGGCTTGGCCGTGAGAAAGCGTCCGAAGGCGCCCTGGGCCAGAAGCACCGTGCGCGTGAAGGCGGAAAAGCCCATCCCGAGGAGTTCGGAAATCTTCTGCTCCCACTCCCGCACCTTTTCGGCGACGATTTCGCCCTCGGCGTCGTCGGGCGAGGAAAGGCGCACGAGCTCCACCGACTTGCCGTTTGACTTCACGAGCCGCATGCGGCAGCGGCTCAGCCAATAGACGCCGTCCACCTCAAAGACGACGCTTGCTTCGCACTCCTTTTCGCCGCGCGTGATGAGAACGCTCTTTTTCTCGTCCTCGTTGGCCGCCACGACGGCGCCCTCGGTGCGGGGCGTCATGCCGAAAAGCGCGAAGCTCACGGCGTCGAGAATCGACGTCTTGCCGCTTCCCGTCGGGCCCACGATCGCAAAGAGGCCGCCCCGGGCATAGGAGGGCGACGTGAAGTCGATTTCGTAGGCGCCCCGAAGCGAATTGATGTTCTTGAAGCGCAGTTTGAGAATCTTCATGACCGTCCCCCTCAATCAATCGTTGCCGCCCTGCGCCGCATCGCGTGCGACCTCGGCGAAAAGCGCCCGCAGACGCTCGCTCTCCTCTTCGCCGCGGCCGGCTTCTCGAAGCACCTCTTCAAAAACGGCCTCGGGCGTGAGCATTTCCAGCGTCAGTCCCTCTTCCGAACGGAAGACGTCGACCGTCGGGCTCGCAAGGCGGAAGCTTACGAAACGCAGTCCCAGGGCCGCGCACTGGTCGACGAGGGGTTCGAGGAGGTCGCGCGTGGGCTTCGGGTCTGTGAGTTCCATCCCGACGTAGCATTCGGGCAGTTCCGAGGCGACCTTTTCCAGAGCCGCCGGCAATTCCGACGAATGGCCGCGAAGAATGCGCACCGCGCGCTTTTGCGGAACGTCGTGAAGGATTTCCTTGACGCCCGTCTCGGTGAAGTTCACCTCCACCACCTGATGCTGGTAGTCCTGGTGCTTCACGTCCAAGGAGATCGGAATGCCGCTGTAGCGGGCCGGCACGGCGCCCTCGAGCTTGCCCGCCCGGTGGAGGTGTCCGAGCGCCACGTAGTCCCAGTCCGACCCGAGGCGCGAAAGGTCCGCCATGCGGATCGCCCCCACCTGCGGGTCGGAGAGCACCTTCTCGCGCCGTTCCTTCGGAATGCTGTCGCGCAGATAAAGGTGACCCATCGCGATCTTCGGAACGTTTTCCGTGCCTCCCTTCGCCATCGCTTCGAGAAGCTTTTCATGCGCGAGCGCATAGCGCGCCTCGATGCCCGCCTCGTAGAGGGCGAGTTCGTCGAGCGAATCCCCGAGGGCGAGCCCCTTTCGCACCTCGCCTTCCTTGAGGAAGGGCACGGCCGCCACGGCCGCAAGGGGACGTCCCTCGCGGTCTCGCACGACGATCGACTGCTCTTCAGGGGTCGGTCCCGCGACGATTGTGCGTACGCTTCGAAGCACTTCGGCCGATGCGGAGAGAAAGGACTGCGAGTCGTGGTTGCCCGCGGTTACGACGACGGCCTGAAGCGGGGTCTTTGCGGCGCGTTCGAGAAAGCCGTAGTAGAGCCGCTGCGCGGTGATCGGCGGCATCGAGACGTCGAAGACGTCGCCTGCGATGAGCAGGATGTCGGGGCGGCGCTCCTCGATTTTTTGGAGAAGCCAGTCGAGAAAGAAGACAAAGTCCTCGGTGCGATCCCAGTCGCCGAGCATCTTGCCGAGGTGCCAGTCGGAAGTGTGGAAAATGCGCATGAACCGTCGGTCGTTGGAAGAGAGAAACGCTTTCGATTGTACGACGGCTCGATCGACGGGCGAGGCGGAGAGAAAGGAGATTTTCCACTGTCGAGGAAAGTTACCATCCTCGCAAAAAGATCTGTGCGGGAATGCAAAACGGGCGCAGCGCTCCTTCTTTGGAGAACTGCGCCCGCGGGAAGGTCAAGCGGGTGTTCAGGGTTTCGAGCCCTCGAGTCGGCAACGGCTGTCAAGCCGCAGCGAGTAGCCCGAAGGCACCAGACGGCGGCTTTCCGGAACGGGAAGATCGGGGCGGGCGTAGCGCGACGCGCAATACCCCGCCTCGCGCCCGAAGACGACCGCGGCGGCGATCCCCATTCCCGAGACGCGTTCGAGACCGTTCAAGCCCGACATCACGTCGCCCGCGGCGTAGAGGCCCGGAATGGGTTTCCCCTCTTCGTCCTGCACGTGCGCGTGTTCGTCAGCGACGAGTCCGCCCGACGTGCCGTGCACGGCGGACCGGACGGGAAAGGCGTAAAGCGGCAGAGCGCGAAGGTCGCTTTCCATCGTGCGGCGCCCGAAGGCGTCCTTGCCTCTCATGCGGTCTTCGCGGTAGACGCGAAGCGTTTCCTTGAAGGCCTCGGGATCGACGCGCATGCGTCGGGCAAGTTCCTCCTCCGACGCTCCCGTCACGGCCGCGAGCTGATAGGAGCTCTCCCGCAGGAGGCTTTCCTTTTCGACCACCTTTTCATCCGCAATGAGCCAGGCGACGTGACCGGGCTGCTTTTCGGTCTCGGCCACGACCGCGCGGCGCTTGTCGAGTTCGTTGACGAAGCGCTTGCCGAGCTGATTGACGAGGATGGCTCCGTTGCTGCGCACCGACGAGGGAATGATGTCCCCCGTCGTGGCGATCGTGGTCGGATGGAATTCCAGGAGCTCGAGATCCCGAACGGCGGCGCCCGCCATGTGTCCGAGAAGGAGCCCGTCGCCCGTGCAGCCCGGAGCGTTCGTCGTGAAGTTGAGCGCCGTGTACTGACGGCTTTCCTTGCCGGCGTGCATACGGACCATGTCGGGATTGGCGGCGTAACTTCCCGTGGCGATCACGACCGCGGGCGAGCGGATGACGAAGGTTCCGCCTCGCATGTCGGTGACGCGAACGCCCGCGACGGCGCCCTTTTCCATAAGGATTTCCGAAGCGGGCGCAAGCGTTTCAATGGGAATGCGGCGGTCTTCCGCACGGCGCAAAAGGGCCTTGACGACTTCCACGCCCACGGTCGTTCCCTTCGTGTCGGTGCGGAAACCCGCCCAGTCGCCTCCTTCCCGAACGGGGACCGAAAGCGCAAGCGACGCACCCATCGAAGTGAGCCACTCGTAGGCGTCGTCCGTCATCAAAAGGAGTTTTTCAATGAGCTCGGGGTCGTTTCGTCCGCCGCCGCTCTTGACGATTTCCTCGTAGAGCGACTCGACCGAAAGTTCCTTCCCGACGACCGCCTCGGCGCGCTTGCCGATCGCCGACACGTAGTCGGCCGCAAAGACGGAACTTCCCCCCACCACGGGCATCTTCTCGAGCACCATGACCTTGGCGCCCGTTTCGGCCGCGGCTACCGCGGCCGAAAGGCCGGCCGCGCCCGAACCGAGCACGACCACGTCACTGTGATACACCGTCTCGCCCGCGCGCGCGACGAGCGTCGCGGCCGCGCAAAGCATGCCGAAAAGGATCACCCGCAACCCGGAAAAGATACGCATAGGAAGGCTGTTGTTATTTTGATACCGCTGAATTCGCTGTCCTCTGGAAAATTCAGGGACGCTCCAAATCGCCAAGGGTTCTTTCTTCGAAAATCTTGTCGTTTCCTAGAGGAAAACCCTGAGCGAAGGATAGCAAACTTTTCGTCCCGCGCCTATGCCGCGGGGACGATTTCCATTCGTTTCGCTCCGCTCAGGCGCGCGTCGAGAGCACCCGATCCGCCCACACGAGGCCGATGATCGTCTTCACGTCGGTGATGCGGCCGTCCAGCGCCATGGCCGTCGCCTCGCGCCGCGGAACGCGCACGAGTTCGAGAAACTCTCCGTCGTCGAGCGCCTGCTCACCCGCTTCGGGTCCCTCGGCAAGGAACATGACGATCCCTTCGTTCGAGTAGCCGATCGCGTTGTGAAGCGTCCCGAGTTCGGTCCAGCGGCGCGCCGAAAAGCCCGTTTCCTCGTGGAGTTCGCGTTTGGCGCAGACGAGAGGCGCCTCCTTCGGATCGAGTTTTCCCGCGGGAAGTTCCCAGAAGCTTCGCCCCATGGGATGGCGCCACTGTCTCTCGAGAAGCACCGTGTCGTCCTCAAAGAGGAGCACGATCCCCGCGGCGCCGGGGTGACGCAGGAATTCGCGGGAACGGCGCGCGCCGTCGGGCAAGGTCACTTCGTTTCGGATCACGCGCAGAAAGCCGCCCCGCCAGGCCTCCTCTTCGGAAAGCGTCTTCTCTGCGAGGGGATCATCGGGGCGCGCCGCGTCGGGGAGCGTCTTCAAAACGGGAATGTCGAGCATCACAGTCGTCCTCTTCGTCATTTGGCCGCAATCGCCGCGGCCGTTGTCCTACAATCTTGGCACTTTATATTAGGGGACCCCAATGAGCAAAACCATTCTCACGATCGACGAATACCGCAGTCTCGAGACGCGCGCGGGCAACATGCTCGGCCACGACGCCCTCATGCTACGCGCCGGCACGGCCGCGGCCAACTTCATCGCCGAACGCATTCCCGCGGGCGGGCGCGTGACGCTCCTCGTGGGCCCGGGCAACAACGGCGGCGACGCGCTCGTCGCCGCTCTCGAACTCAAAAAGCGCGACTTTGCGACGACCGTCGTCCTGCCGGGCGGCCGCCAGCCCAAGTCCGAACTCGCCAAGCGCTTCTTTGCCGAATGGTGTGAAGCGGGCGGCGCCGTGACCGACGATCCCTATCTCACGGAAAAGGCCGACTGCGTCGTCGACGGTCTCTTCGGAATGGGCCAGACGAAGCCCGTCGCGGGCGACGACCTCGACGCCGTCCTCTGGTTCAACGAACGTCAGGGCCTCAAGGTGTCGCTCGACGTTCCCACGGGACTCAACCCCTACACGGGCCGCTGGATCGGTCCGCGTCCGGGTTGCCGCGCCGACGCGACCCTCACGTTCCTCGCCACCAAAGCGGGCTTCTACATGGAAGAAGGCGTCGACGCCGCAGGCGTTGTGCATCTCTTCGAACTCGACGTCTCGATTCCGCTCTCGACCCTCTCCATCGTCGAAGAGGACGAATTCCCGCACGTGCTCCATCGCCGCGCCCAGAACGTCCACAAGGGCGACTTCGGCCGCCTCGTCGTCACGGGCGGCGCCCGCGGGACTTTCGGCGCCGCGATCCTCGCCGCGCGCGCGGCCCTCACCATGGGCGCCGGGCTCGTCACGGTGGACGCCCTCGCCGAAGACATTCCGGCCTTCGACCCGCTCGAACCCGCCCTGATGTTCGCCGTCGAAAAGCCCGATTATTCGAAGTTCGACGTGACCGTTCTCGGCCCGGGCCTCGGCCGCTCCGAAGCCGCCCGCGCCCGCGTGAAGGAAGCGCTCGAAACGGCGCACGCCCTCGTGCTCGACGCCGACGCCCTCAACATCATTGCCGAAGATCTGCCGCTCCAAGATCTTCTTCTCGCCCGCCGCGAACCCACGGTTCTCACGCCGCACGCCATGGAAGCCGCGCGTCTTCTGCGCCGCGACGTCAAGGACGTGACCGTCGACCGCGTGGCGGCCGCCCGCGAACTCGCCGTGCAGACGGGCGCGATCGTCGTCCTCAAGGGCCCGGGCACCGTCACGACGCTTCGCAGCTCGCGCGCCTGGATCAATCCGACGGGCTCGGCCATGCTCGCCACGGCGGGCACGGGCGACGTCCTCGCCGGCATGATCGGCGCCATGTTCGCGCAGAAGTTCGACATGGTCGAAGCGACGCTCTCGGCCGTGTGGCTCCACGGCCGCGCGGTCGAAGGCCTCGAAGCGGGCGTCACGGCCTCGTCGGTCGCGCGCCGCGCCGCGGATCTCCTCAACAAGCTGCGTCAATCGTAACCTTTCGTTGGGAGGGCGTCTGCAGATCGGTTCGTGCAAATCCCTTGGGAGGCACGGTTTTTGCCCGAATCTCCGTGCAAACCCGAGCAGAAGCACCTACGTTTTGTTACGCGGCTCGAAATTTCGACATACATCCCTCCAAGGGCCTCTGTTAGAGTAGCGTCAACAGGAAGGACGAACTCCATACTGTTGGACTCCAGCTTAGGTTGAGTTATTGAGGGTTTGGATGGCCGTGGGCGACATCGCTCACGGCCTTTTTTTCTCTTTTGCAGGGGGGGGGGTTCTGACACCTTCGGTCCTCTTGGTTCGGCGCCCTTCAGCGTCACCGCCGCTTCCCCGGCGATCCCGCTTTTGCGCCGGATCGTAACCGTTCGTTTTGCTCAAAACCGCCGAACGGCCCGAAAAGGCCGCCCTGCGGCGGATTTCCCGTTCCGAAGACGTTTCCGGGCGCACAACACTTTGTTACGGCCGTCGGAATTTCGAAATACTCCCTGCCGAAGCCTTTGATAGAGTAGCGTCAACAGGAAGGACGAACTCCGTACTGTTGGACTCCAGCTTAGGTTGAGTTATTGAGGGTTTGGATGGCCGTGGGCGACACCGCTCACGGCCCTTTTTTTCGTCTGCGTACTTCCTCGCGGTCCGAAAGCTCTTGTCGATTCGGTCCCCTCCGCCTCGCCCCGCAGCTTTCCCGAAAGGCCTGCATTGCCCGGGATCGTAACCGTTCGTTTTGCACAAAACCGCCGAACGGTCCGAAAAGGCCGCCCCGCGGCGGATTTCCCGTTCCGAAGACGTTTTCGGGCGCCCAACACTTTGTTACGGGCGTCGGAATTTCGAAATACTCCCTGCCGAAGCCTTTGATAGAGTAGGGTCAACAGGAAGGACGACAGCCGGCCTGTTGAGACTCCAGCTTAGGTTGAGTTATTGAGGGTTTGGAAGGCCGTGGGCACACCGCTCACGGCCCTTTTTTCATGAAAGTAGGACGTCGAAGGCGCGTCCTGGCCGGGGCACGGATACAGTGGGGCATAGTGCCTTGAAACTCGCAGCTTCAGGCACGACTAGACGCATAGGTATTTAGTTCCGAGCCCTCTGTTCTAGGCTCAGGCACAGTCTTCCACGTCTACTAGAATTTCTCCGGTCTTTTCAACCACAAGCAGTCCGTCGCGGAGTGTCAATCCGGCCGTTCTGATCGCAGTCGTCATCGCAGCGGTCACCTTCTTGACGTTGACGTCTCTCAGCGTCGTTGAAGAGACTTCGCGGTACGGAGTGCGGCTTTTGAGGATCGAGAAGATGATTCGCGCCAACAGATGGGCCATCGCCATAACCCCTCTAAGTCTTCCCTTCTTGATCGCGAACGCCTGGAATCTTTGAAAGAGCACACCTTTTCTCATCAACCCGACGGCCTGAGCGCATTCGATCCGCACGGTGCGCAGATACTTGTTGCCCTTTGGCGTTCCACTGCGATGAGCATGTCCGGCCGATTCGTTGTTGCCGGGGCAAACGCCGATCCAGGAAGCGAAGTGTTCCGCATTGGGAAAAGACGACAAGTCGTCACCAATCTCCGCAAAAATGAGGCGGGCCGCCGTCTCTTTGATTCCTGGAATCGTTGTCAGCAGATCAATCGACTCCTGATAAGGTTGTTGAGCCTTGCGCAACGTCGCCATGACGTCGTCGGTTCTTTTCTGCAGGTATGTAAGGTGTTCCCGCTGTTTGCGAAGGTGCGGCATCACTATCTCAGGAATCGCCTTGCTCAACATTTCCAGAATGGCTTCTGTTCCAGCCTTTAGACGACCTCCTTTGATCTCAACGACTTCCTTGAGGTTGTCCACTCCGTCGCACCAGGCATCAAGGATTGCCGTAGCGGCTTTTCCCGTGAAGTTACTGAAGATGGCAGAGAGACGAAGCCCCAGAGCATTGAAAGTTTTTTGAACACGGTTCCGATGTCGAGATTCGTCGTTCTTGCACTTGCGAAAATCTCGGGCAATCAGCCGCTGATCTCGTATTTCTCGTGTCGGCACGAAAGACTTCCGGAATTTTCCAAGCCGAGCGTACTCAGCAAGACGGATCGCGTCCTGCCTATCGGTTTTGCGGCCCACCATGGCCTTGATGTCGCGGGCATTCACGAGAGCGAGTTGTTCGGCTCCGAACCCAACATCCTCAAGACTTTCGTAGGGAGCACGCCACAGAACTCCCGTCGACTCCATGAGAATGACATCAGGCGTTCTTTCGTAACACCACTGAGCAAAATCGGCAAAGCTTCACGGACTTGAGCAACGGAACTCGTTCAGTTCCGTGCAAATCTCAGACTTCTCGAGATCGAGATACTGGTAGGCACAGACGAGCAGATCGTGGTGAACGTCCACACCGACGGCCGAAGGGTAAAGCGCGTTGACTACAACTTGAGACGTCGGAGTCGTAATCAGTCGACCCTGCTTTACGGGAGGGGTTGCGTTGGTAGAACATGCCATACAGCCTCCTTTTCAGTGGGAGTCGTTGGCGATCGACCTTTCAACGAGGTAGACACGAGAGGGTTCCGAACGGAGCTCAAACTCGCGCTCATTTTTTCATACGCCCAGAAATTCGAGACCTCTTTGTCCAAAGGACGAACGGTAACGAAAACGGTGCAATACAGGGTTCGAAATCCAGGACCTGCAATTTTTGTACGCACATGGCTAGTGCAAAAAAGGTTGCGCAGACTGGAGCGCCTTCGACTCCCACTTTCATCATATAGGGTGAAGGCGCCACCCTTGAGTCAGATAATGCGCCCCTTCATATCCATTTTTGATCGAGGACCCGTGCACGGATACGATCGGAGACTCCTTCGGAGCGCCTCCCGGCAGCCTCTGTAACGAAGCATGAAAATCCTCCCCTGCCGAGCAAAAAATGCGGGAACAAATCTCTTTTCCCCGCCTTGCCCTCCCTGCACCGCTTTTCCAGGATTCCGAGTCCCCACACAAAAGAAAAAGTCCTGAGACAGAACGGATTTCCCCGTCAACACTTTGTTACGTGCTTCGGATTTTCGACATATCTTGAAGAAGGCCCTTTGGTAGAGTTACCCCGTCGAGAGGAACGACAGCGTCCTTTCGCGACTCTGCCAAGGTTGAGTATTTTGAGGGTTTGGAGTGGCCGCGAACTTCGGTTCGCGGCTTTTTTTTCATGAAAGAGTTTGACTTTCATCATGTAGGGTGAAGGCGTCGCCTTCATCTCCATCTTGTGACTCTTTACGACTTTTTTGGGGGCCGTCCCCTCGTCTTTGACGTCGGGGGACCGCGTTGGTCGCGTCGAGCGCCAACGAAGGCGAGCTGCCCTGCCCGGTCGCTCGGCTCCGCCTCGCGAAGTCTTCGGCCCGATGCTTGGTGATCGGAGAACCTCGGTACGGGATCACGCGAGGCTCTAGAGAAGAATCGCGTATTTGCAGGAAGTCTGCCCGGGCGTCTATGATTTCCTCACCGACTCGGCTCTGCCGCTCCGATTCGTTCGACTTTTCATCTCCTTCATGCCGCGTTCCTCTTATTCGCCGCCGCATTCGCGCCCCCGTCCTGGCATTCATCCCTGCGCTCCTCCGGACCCAATATCCGATAACCGCTCCGCGGCGCCCCGCCGCCCCGCTCAGTCCCCGTCCTCGACGCCGACGTCTTCACCGAACGGCACGGGCGCGACCTCGGCCTCCTCGGCCGGCACTCCTGCGCCGTTTGCCAAGATCGCGGGATTGGTGGAGCGCGTCACCTTCCACAACGGACAAAACGGCTTCTGCGTCCTGCGGCTCAAAGTGAAGGGCGAACGCGACCTCGTTACGCTCGTCGGCCACACGCCCTCCGTCACGCCCGGCGAATACGCCACGGCTTCCGGTCAGTGGATCGTCGATCGGGAATACGGGCGTCAGTTCAAGGCAGAATGGCTTCGCATTCATCAACCGACGACCGCCACGGGTATTGAAAAGTACCTGGGCTCGGGGATGGTGAAGGGAATCGGGCCTTTCTTCGCCAAAAAGCTCGTGCAGGCCTTCGGGACGGACGTCTTCTCCGTTATCGAGAACGAACCCAATCGCCTGAGGGAAATCGAGGGGATCGGGCGCAAGCGCCTCGAACGCATCACGGCCGGCTGGGCCAGCCAAAAGGTGATTAGGGAAATCATGGTCTTTCTTCACGGTCACGGCGTCTCGACATCAAAGTCCGTGCGCATCTACAAGACTTACGGCAACGACGCCGTCCGGGTCGTTCAGGAGAATCCGTATCGCCTTGCGCAGGACATCCGCGGGATCGGTTTCAAGTCGGCCGATACCATTGCGAAGAACGTCGGGATCGACCGGCATTCGCCGCTTCGTGCCCGCGCCGGGATTTCCTATACGCTCCTCGAAGCGTCGGGGAACGCTGGGCACTGCTGTCTTCCACGCTCGGAACTCGTCCAAAAGGCGGTGGAACTTCTCGACATTCCGGAAGACGTGATTCAACCGGCGATCGACTTCGAACTCGAATCGCAACGAGTCGTCGAAGACGTGTTCCCGGAACCGGGGAGCGTCTATCCGATCGGTCTCTATCTCGCGGAAGAGGGCGTCGCCAAGGAAGTGCGCCGTCTCGGGCGCGGACGCTTGCCATGGCCCGCGATCGATTCCGAGAAGGCCGTACCCTGGGTCGAAACGAAGCTCGGCATTCGATTGGCCGACAGTCAGCGCGCCGCGGTTTCGACGGCACTGCAGTCGAAGTTCAGCATCATCACCGGGGGACCCGGCGTAGGCAAAACAACGCTCGTGAAGTCGCTTCTCACGATCCTGGAAGCCAAGCACGTACGGATTCAGCTTTGCGCCCCAACGGGGCGCGCGGCGAAGCGTCTTTCCGAATCTTCGGGGCGGGAAGCCAAGACCATTCATCGCCTCCTTGAAATCAATCCGGAAAACGGGGAATTCAAACGCAACCAGGAAAATCCTCTGGACTGCGATCTGTTGGTCGTCGACGAGAGCTCCATGATCGACATCCAGTTGGCGAACCACCTGCTCACGGCCGTGCCGTCCACCGCCTCCGTCCTGATCGTAGGCGACGTCGACCAACTTCCGTCCGTGGGACCGGGCGCGTTCCTATCCGACCTCATCGAGTCCCACACCGTTCCCGTCATTCGCCTCACGGAAGTCTTCCGACAGGCGGCTTCATCCTGGATCATCAAGGCGGCGCACCGCATCAACGCGGGGCAGATGCCGCAGTTTCCGACGAAGGACGATCACGGCGACTGCTACTTCGTCAAGGTCGAGGAGACGGAAGAGGTGGCGGAGCGAATCGTGGATCTGGTGAAGTGCCGTCTTCCGAAGGCCTATGGAGTTGATCCGATTCGCGACATTCAGGTTCTCTGCCCCATGAACCGAAGCGGCTCGGGGGCGCGCGCCCTGAACATCCTTCTGCAGGAGGCCCTGAACCCGCCGACCGACCAGTCGGTGGAGCGATTCGGCTACAAATTCGGGATCGGCGACAAAGTGATGCAGATCGAAAACAACTACGACCGAGAGGTTTACAACGGCGACATCGGGTTCGTGGTTCGAAAGAACGAGGAGGAAGAGACGCTCACGATCGGCTTCGACGGACGGGAAGTTGCCTACAATTACTCGGACCTCGACGAACTCGTCCTCTGCTATGCGACGACTATCCACAAATCTCAGGGAAGCGAGTACCCGATCGTCGTGATTCCGCTTTCGATGCAACATTTCGTGATGCTGAAGCGCAACCTCGTCTACACGGGCGTAACCCGCGGAAAGAAGCTCGTCGTGATCGTGGGACAGCCCAAGGCCCTGGGCCTCGCCGTACGCTCGAACGACGCCCTGAAGAGAAAGACGGGGCTCTGCGCCCGATTGATCCGGCAGTGGTCGAAGGGTTGAGTGCGTTCGAGTTTGGAAGAGCGACACCCGGGACGATGCCGACTACCGCTCTGAGAATTCTGCCGAATGCAAGGGTTTCCGGTGAAATGAAGCGCCGCCGTCTCCCTTGTGCCGAGACGTTTCGAATACACGATACGGTAAAGGGCCTGCAACCTCGACCTCGTCTTGAGTTTGCAGGCTTAGGGAACATGAGCCCTGCGCGTTTGATTTTGCAGATAATCTCAAACGCTTTGCGAATAACTTCGCTCACTGTCCCCAGGAAGTGCCTGAAATTTTTCCTGCATTGTTTTTTTGACGCAATGAATCAAGTATTCACATGCCTTCGACGGGGAAAAATCTTTCCGCATGATCAGCGTGAAATTCAGATGTGGCAGTTTCACGGAGTCCACAACAGGCAATTTACGGAATCCGTTGAGTGACACGACAATTTCTGGGACGATCAATATGGCATCGGATGCCCTGACAAGTTCGACCGCAGACATGGCATCGCCAGCGGTCAAATATTTCTCCGAGAGCGGTATTCCTACCTGAGGCATGCAATGTGCAAATCGATCACGCGCCTCCTCGAAGCTTTCGGCAATAATCGCCCATTCATACCTAGCGATAGCTTGACCGTCAACAATCTCCTGTCCTAGTAATGGATGTCCTTCTCGAACGGCATATACCTGTTCGCAACAACAAACAGGTTCCCACATGAATTGATCGGACGGCCATTCTTCTCCGACTGCACAAACAGCAAAGTCTATTCGATGTTCTCTCAGTGCCTGCAGAGAAATCATTAAGCCACCATCCATCAGGCCAATGGATGTCGCTGGAAATCTCTTCCGAAACCAGGGGAGAAATTCTCCAAGACATGACAGCATGACTGCGGAATTACAGGCAAAGCGAATCGATCCGGCCATCAATCCGCGCCTGACGGCAAGTCCCTCTTTGGTTTCTCGTACCTCATCAAGAAGAACTTTTGCCCGTCCGTACAAATATTCTCCATGTGGCGTCAAATGAATGCCTTGTGCGCTTCGTACCAACAGCGGCAGGCCGCAATTTTCTTCGAGCGCATGAACGCTTTTGGATACAGCCGCCTGCGTGAGATTGAGAGCAGCGGCCGCCGTTCGGAATCCGCCTGTTCGAACTACCGTCGCAAAAACTTGCAGTTGCTGAAGTTTCATATTGAACCTCTTGAAAACGACCGCGGAAGAGTCAGTGATAACCAATAGTTATCATGATAGCAATTTCTCGTTTGTTTCCAACTTCTATCGGACCGATCATGTTTCGCAGAGACGTAAAGGCTCAAATCTCTGGAAATTCAAGGAAGAAGGAGACTCAATATGAAAAACTACGAGGCGCTCGCAACCGAACTCGGACATGAGATCACCAAGCGCGAGGCCGGTGCTTTCGAGGTCAACGCGGCTCTGGCTGCACATCCGGAAATTCACGGTGAAGAACTCCAGTCCATGACCGCGCACGTTAATTTCCTAAAGACGAATGGCATCCAGGCGGAGACTGATTTCTGTGGCATTCCGCACGCATACTTCGCTCATGTTCTCGGTCAGGCTGATGCCAAGCATCGTGTTGCCATTCTTGCTGAATACGACGCGTTACCGGAAATTGGCCACGGTTGCGGTCACTGTGCGAGCGGATCCATTTCTCTCCTGGCAGCCGCGGCTCTGAAAGGCATGGAAAACGAGCTTGGCGACATTGCCGTCGACATTATCGGAACGCCCGACGAAGAATACACGGGTCAGAAAACTGCCATGGTAGAGCGCGGCGTATTCGACAAATACGACTTTGCCGTCATGATCCATATGGAAAGCGGTGTTTCCTACTCGAACTATAAGTTCATGGCACTCGAAGCGCTTCGCGTACGCTTCAAAGGACAGAGTGCGCACGCAGCCGCCTCTCCGTGGCATGGCCGTAACGCACTCGATGCCGCAACGCTCTGCATGGCGGCGTGCGGTCTGGCACGGCAGCAACTCTCCAGAGATGCCGTTATCTCCTATTACCTCGTCAAGGGAGGAAACGCTAGCAACTCCATTCCGGACTTCACCGAACTGGAATTTTGTCTGCGTGCTGCGAAAGTACCAGGTCTTAAGCTCGTCAAAGAAGCGGTTTTGAGAGCGGTTAAGGGCGCAGCAATCGCTACGAATACAACCTTTGAATACAACAGCATCGGATATCCGTTCAGCGATCTCGTTCAAGTTGAAACGGCGACCAGGCTCATTGAAGACGCCATGACGGAAGCGAATGTCCCGCATCAACGATTCCCCGTTCAAAGCGCAAGCAGCGATATCGGGGCGGTTTCGTACCGCTGTCCGGCCTTTCAACCTGCTCTTGCTGTTTCGGACCATTGCTTTGCTCTGCATACGCAAGAAATGGCTGACTGCATGGTGAAACCGGAAATCAATGGAACGATCCGAACTGGTGCAGAAATCATCGCCCGAACGATTCTGAAGCTTGCCGTTGATCCTTCCCGCTTCGATGCCATTCGAAGCGAATGGAAAGCGGCGCTGCAAGAAGCCTAACCCATCGGTCTCAGACCCCTCGCCTTTCCGGAACGGCAACGATTCAGTCAACATGAAAAGCTCGTTGCCGATCCAGCGATCCAAGGAAACCGTCATGAAACTTAAGAACATCCTCACCCTCATCGTGCTCGGCATGTGCGGAGGAACAATCTTTTTGCTTCCGTATCTGAAGTACGTCTTCTACAACCAAATGATCGCAGCAACCGGCCTGAACGGACAGGATCTGGGCTTTTTGGTTGCCATGTACGCCTTCATCAACCTCTTCGTGTTGCTGCCCGGGGGCATTCTCGCCGACCGTCTTTCCTCAAAATGGTGCATTTTCTGGTCGCTCATCAGCACTTCAGCCCTAACCGTTGTTTACGCCTTCACGTTCCAGTCCTACGTGGCTTCGCTGGTTATTTGGGGCCTGCTAGCCGTTTCGACCATCTTCGTGGCCTGGGCCGCAATCATGAAAACCGTTCGTGCCGTCGGTGCGGCGGCCGTAGGCACCGCATACTCCATCTATTACGCGGCCAATGGTCTCACGGGTGCCGGTGGCGCATGGGTTGTCCTGACGGTCTATGAAGCGCTTGCCGAAGGTTCCGGTCCGAACCTCGATGCATTCTTTTGGTCAGTCATCAGCGTTGCTGCGATGACCACGATTGTTCCCTTCATCCTCCTTTGGTTCCTGCGTGATTTCCGTGAACACGCCGAAGATGGGGAAAAGAAGTCGCTGCCGACGCTTAAAGACTCGATCGCCGTTCTAAAGATGCCGAAAATCTGGCTCGTCTCGATCGTCTTGTTCTCGACTTATACCTTGTACCTGGGCATGACATTCTTTACGCCCTATCTTTCTCAGGCTTTCGGCATCAGCGACCAAACGTCCGGGATGCTGACGACAATCCGCAGCTTCGTCTTCATGTCGCTGACGCCGCTGACCGGCATTTTTGCTGACAAGATCGCCAAATCGACGCTCAAATGGTTCCTTATCGCAACGCCGCTCGTCATTGTTCCGCTCCTCGCCATCAACTGGATCGGCAATGCGGAAGGCATGGGAACGATCGTCATCATTCTCACGATGGTTGCCGCGTTCTTTGTGTGCTCGCTTTACGCCTCAATGTTCTCAATCGTCTCCGAGGTTCAAGTTCCGATCTCCATCGCCGGCACGGCCATCGGACTGGTTTCGATCTTTTCTTACACGCCTGACATCGTTATGCAACCGCTCTTCGGTCACTTTGTCGACCAGAACAATTACGGCGGAATTTTCCTGACGCTCGCTGCGATGGCTGCACTCGCCGCCGCCACCTGCGCCCTCCTTCTCGTCATGAACCGCAAAACACCTGAGGCCTAAAAATGAAAAAGCTCTCTCTTCTCACCGCTACGCTTCTTTCCATGTGGACCGCATCCACGGTTAATGCAGCCGACGTTCGAGTCTATGGGTTGATGGATGAAAGCATCGCCTATGTCAATACAAACGGCCAGTCCTCGCAGCTCCGCTTGGATTCGGGTTCCTTGTATGCCTCCCGTTTCGGTCTCAAAGGATCAGAAACGCTTTCCGGCACAACCAGCATTTTCTTCAAGCTGGAGGCTGGCATTGATGCTTCGACGGGCGAAAACATTCAGGGCGGAAGCGGCGGTTCCAATCTCTTCGGTCGTGAATCCGTTCTTGGCATTTCAACGGAATATGGGACTTTTGCTTTCGGTCGCATGGGCACGCTGACCTCGGGCACGGGATCGTACGAACTTGTGAGCTTCTACGACTCAATGGGCACCGGTTTCCTTGATGCGGGCTACTACAGCACAATCGTTGGCACCATTCGCGCCAACAATGCCGTTACCTATGTTTCTCCGAATTTGGGCGGATTGACTGTTTCAGCTCAATATTCGCTTTCGCTCGATAAGCCGGAAGCCGCACCAATGAGTCAAAACAACCGATATGCGGCATTGGGTGCATCTTATTCGAACGGACCGTTGAGCTTCGCAATCGTCGGCGAAACAGAGCTCAAGGCATCTAGCCAAGAAAGTCAGGATTACCGCAGCGTTTTAGCTGGCGTGAAATACGACTTCGGCACGTTTGCACTGTACGGTGCTGCGCAATGGGGTGAAAACTACGTCGGCTCAACCTATGCGGACGGTTATTTCGGTCAATACAGCGACGGTTCCTGGACGGACGTCGACAAAAGCACAGCCGGCGCTCTTGGCATCTCTATCCCAATGTACGGCGGAACCTTCATGACGAGCGTTCAATACATGCACGGCAAGACGCTCTCGCGTGGAGACGGTAGCCGAACGGTCGGCGGCGTTGCCTACCTGTACCCGCTATCTAAAAACACCAATCTTTACGGCGCTTATGCCTACTCGAATGCTGGCGGTGCACTCAGCAGCTCTTCTTTGACGCGTAGTACGGTTCTTATCGGCATGAACTACATCTTCCTTTAATCATGCGTCAGCGGCACGGTTTTTCCGTGCCGCATTGTGCTTTCCGGAATGCCGAGTCCTTGCCGCAACATAGTCGCTATGAAGATGCTTTCGAAACGAGCCATCCTTACCCTTATTCTGCTAGGGTGCGCCAATGGCACCATGTTTTCAGTGCCATACCTCAAATATGCTTTTTTTGGTCCGATGACGCAGAACATGCAAACAAACGGAAGCATGTTGGGCGTTCTCGTGAGCATCTACGCGGCCGCTTCGGTTGTGCTTCTTTTGCCTGGCGGCGTGCTGACCGACAGAATAAACCCAAAATCAGCAATCTTAGCTTCTCTTCTTTTGACGGCGATCCTTGCCGGAGTGTTTAGCTTTACCTGCACAGTCTGGTCTATGAACGTGATCGTTTGGCTTGGTCTCGCCGTCTCGACGATTTTTCTCGCCTGGCCTTCGCTTCTCAAATCCGTTCGTTTCTATGCCGGCGACAACGCCGGTACAGCCTACTGCGTCTACTACGCGGCAAGCGGCCTTATGAGCGCCGGTATCGCCTGGCTGATTCTCAATCTCTACGGCTTTGCCATCGAAATCGGCATCTCGTCCGTCAGCGCTTTTCAGCTTGCCGTGAACATTCTGTCTGCCGCTTGCCTGATTTTCGCTTTGCTGATCGCGATCTTTCTTGAAACGAAGACATGCCCAGAAACTGGTGCGCCCGCAACTGTCACTAAACCGTACAAACTGCGGGAAATTTGGTCACTCATACGATGCCCAGAAATTTTGCTCGCTGCGGCCATTCTCTTCGCCACTTATGCACTTTATATCGGCATTTCTTTTTTGACGCCCTATTTCACCGTACGATTTGGCCTATCGGATGAAGCGTCCGGCGGCTTGACCATTTTGAGGAGTTTTGTTTTTCTTGCGTTTGCTCCAATTGTCGGTACAGTTGCTGACCGCACCTTCAAAAGCACCCTTCGACTATTCAGCCTGTCTGCGCCGATTTGTGCCATAGGTTTCTTTGCCATCGCTATTCTGGACCGTACCGATGCGATTTCTCTAGTCGAGGCCATAGCCATCTCTCTGCCAGTCGCTTTTTTGATTTGCGGCCTTTATGCGTCCATGTTTTCCATTTTGCCCGAATGCCGCATCCCGTTGTCGCAAGCCGGCATGGCCATCGGCTTCGTTTCGATGATTTCCTATACGCCAGACGTCCTGCTACAACCTCTGTTCGGACGTTTTGCGGACAGCGCCAACTTCAGCTCTATTTTCTTGATGCTCGGCGGATTTGCCACACTCTGCGCATTATTTTCGATGATCCTGTTCCATCGACTTGGAAGCGAGAAATAACTCCTGCTCGAAATTTACAGTTTCTTTGAAGACACCCCTGCACTGCTCAAAATTGAGGGAGAACAACAGGAAGGCCAGGTTGAATCTCGTGAGGATCGTAAATCATGCCCAGACCGGAAGGAAGTGCCGCCATGTTATCCCCCGGACGAATCTTACCGACGGTTCTGAGCGCTGACCGAAAAAAGCCACGTACGCGTCCTCTTTTTCATGAAAGAAAGGTTTTGACTTTCATCATGCAGGATGAAAGTCATGCCCCCATGCGCATTTTTTCGTTTTCGAACGAAACCCGAAGACGAATGCTCCGCCGCCGAATACGAAAAACCCCCGACCAGACCGTCGAGGGTTCGAAAAAAAAGATTGTTGAGAAAAAAAATAAACAATTTACTTAGAAATCGTTTATTCACACACTCTAGCAATACAAAAAAATCTGGCAGGCCCACCGAGACTCGAACTCAGAGCTGTCCCTTAGGAGGGGACCATTCTATCCTGTTGAACTATGGGCCCTGCCGGAGAAGGCGAATTGTAGCAGGTTCCGAGGCGATTCACCGCGGTTCCCCGGAAGTACGACGGAAAACCGATGCGTATTCCGTTGTACTTGTCTCAATCGAGGATCTTCGTTCGGTTCTTGGCGAAGTCCCAGAGAACTTCCTTGAGGCCGTGGTTTTCAAACTCGATCTTGACGCGAAGCGTCGAGCCTTCGCCCTGCAGCGACTGCACGATCCCTTCGCCGAAGGTTTCGTGGCGAAGGCGCGTCCCCGGGCGAAGACCGACGTCCGTCTGACCGCTCGCCTCGGCGCGGATCTTCTTGAGCGTCGCTTCGTCCACGTAGCTCTTCGTTTCGCTCGTCTTGGCATTTCGGCGGGAGAACCCGCCCGAGCCGTAACCCGAACCGTAGCCCGAAGAGCCGTAGCGCGAGCCGCGGCGGTCGTCGTCGTAGTCGCGCCCGTAGGAGGAGCGACCGTAGGATTCGCGGCCGCTCGAGCCCCCGAAGGAAGGACGCTCCCAACCGTACTCGGAAGAGCGGCGGCGGTGGGACGACTCGTACGCGTAATCGTAGTCGTCGTCGGTTCGCTGGTCGTTGATGAGTTCCGCCGGAATTTCTCCGATGAACTGGCTCTCGGGATTCTGACGGTATTCGCCGTTCACAAAGTGACTGCGGCAGTGCGAGAGATAAAGACGGCGCTTCGCGCGCGTCACCGCCACGTACATGAGGCGGCGCTCTTCGGCGAGCCCCTTGTTGCCCTGGCGGTTGTCGCGCACGGCCGAAAAGTGCGGGAAGATTCCCTCTTCAAGCCCCACGATGAAAACGTTCTTGAATTCCAACCCCTTGGCCGCGTGCACGGTCATGAGCTGCACGGCGTCAACGGTTTCGGTTTCGTTCTTGTCGCCCGGTTCGAGCGTCGCCTGCGAGAGAAAACCCTGCAAGGGCGTGAGGCCGTCCTCGTTGAAGGGCGTGAAGGCGTCGACGTCGAAGCTCACCTCTTCGTTCTGATAGTATCCGTCCGCGGCCGGTATCACTTCGTTCATGCTGGCGATGCGGTCTGCGCCGTCTTTCTCCTTCTCGTAGTATGCTTTGAGGCCCGAGCCCTGAATGACGAGGCGTACCACTTCGGAGAGGATCTTTCCCTCGGCCTTTTCACGAAGCGACTCGATGAGAGAGCGGAAGGCGACGAGCTTGGGGGGCATCGGACGGTTTTTCATCGTGAGCGCTCCCCAGAGGCTCGTCTTCATCGCGCGCGCTTCGAGCGTCAGATTTTCGATCGTCTTCGCGCCGATCCCTCGGGTCGGGAAGTTCACGACGCGCAAAAAGCTCGTGTCGTCCGTAGGATTGTCGAGAAGGCGCATGTAGGCGAGAACGTGCTTCACTTCGGCACGCACATAGAACGGCTGACTGCCGTAGAGGCGGTAGGGAATACCGGCGTTCGTAAAAGTCTGTTCAAGGATACGCGACTGAACGTTCGTGCGGTAAAGCACGGCACAGTCGGCGTAATCGTCGCCGCGCGCGCGGCACTTCATGACGAGGCGCTTGACGTCGCGCGCCTCTTCGGTGTCGTCGTCGAAGCGCTGCAGAAGGATCTTGTCGCCCGCGGCACCGCTCGTCCAGAGGTTCTTCCCGAGACGGTCGTCGTTGTGGGAGATGATGGCGTTCGCGGCGTTCAGGATCGTCGAAGTCGAGCGGTAGTTCTGCTCGAGTCGGATGGGCTCGCCCGTGCGGAAGTCGCGCACGAAGTCGGCCATGTTCCCGACGTTCGCGCCGCGGAAGGCGTAGATCGACTGGTCGTCGTCGCCCACGGCGAAGACCGCGTTCACGCTCGCGTTCTCGCGGCCCGAGCCGAGGCCCGCGAGGACCTGGAGCCAGCGGTACTGCAGGATGTTCGTGTCCTGAAACTCGTCGACGAGGATGTGGCGGAAGCGCCCCTGATAGTGCGAGCGCACAATTTCGTTGCGGTCGAGAAGTTCGTAGCAGCGAAGGAGAAGCTCCCCGAAGTCGACGACCCCTTCCCGCTGACAGGCCTCTTCATAGGCGCGGTAGAGGTTCACCTGCTCGGGGAGGTCTTCGGAGAGCTGCTGCGACCAGGAGCGGATGCCGTGCTCCTTCTGCCAGTTGATGTAGCTCTGGATCTTGCGCGGATCGACGGTTTCGGTGTCGACGTTGTTGGCCTTCATGATGCGCTTCACCATCGAGAGCTGATCGCCCGAGTCGAGGATCTGGAAGGTCTTCGGAAGGCCCGCCGCCTCGGCGTGGCGGCGAAGAATCCGGTTGCAGAGGCCGTGGAAGGTCCCGACCCACATGTTTCGCAGGTCGTAGGGGAGCATCGTCTCGAGACGCGTGAGCATTTCGCGCGCGGCCTTGTTCGTGAAGGTCACGGCGAGGATTTCGGACGTGCGGCAGGCTCCCTTTTCGAGAAGCCACGCGATGCGGGTCGTCAGAACGCGGGTCTTGCCCGAGCCCGCGCCCGCCAGAATGAGGACGCTCTTTTCGGGCGCCGTCACGGCCTGAAGTTGCCGCTCGTTGAGATTTTCCAAAATGTTCGCCATCTCGGCCTGCTCCTGTGGTCGGTTCGCCGAACGGAAAAATTCTTGTCGCTCGTACGTTCGGCGGGACCGTCAAAATTAGCACAAAGCGTCCCGACGCATCGGGCGCCGCGACAAAAACGCTACGGAAAATCGAGTAGCGGTTTTGCCGCCGTGCGATCTCCCTTCTCTCCCCCGCAATCGGTCCGCCGCCGAAAAGGTATACTTTCTCGTTATTCTCTTCCCTACTCAACTTTTGGATCAGCGTAATGCGCGAGACCTATTCTCCCCAGGCCGTCGAGTCGGAAGTCCAGGCCCAATGGAAGGCCAAGGACGTCTACCGCGCCGTCGAGCACGCTCTTGACGCCAACGGTCAACCCAAGCCCAAGTTCTATGTCTGCTCCATGCTGCCCTATCCGAGCGGCAAGCTTCACATGGGACACGTTCGCAACTACACCCTCAACGACGTGATGTACCGCTACTACCGCATGAAGGGGTACAACGTCATGACGCCGATGGGGTGGGACGCCTTCGGTCTGCCCGCCGAAAACGCGGCCATCGCCAAGAAGGTCGCTCCGGCCGAATGGACGTACAACAACATCGCCGACATGAAGGCGCAGATGGAGCCTCTCGGGCTCGCCTTCGACTGGTCGCGTGAAGTCGCCACCTGCAAGCCCGACTACTACCGTTGGAACCAGTGGCTCTTCCTGAAGATGTACGAAAAGGGCATCGCCTACCGCAAGACCCAGATCGTCAACTGGGACCCGGTCGACAAGACCGTCCTCGCCAACGAACAGGTGATCGAAGGCCGCGGCTGGCGCTCGGGCGCCGTCGTGGAAAAGCGCGAAATCCCGGGCTACTACCTCGGCATCACGCAGTACGCGCAGGAACTTCTCGACGACATCGAAAAGCTCACGGGCTGGCCCGAACAGGTCCGCCGCATGCAGGAACACTGGATCGGCCGCTCCGAAGGCGTGACGCTTTCCTTCCCCTACGAAATCGACGGCGAAGAAAAGCTCCTCTCCTGCTACACGACGCGTCCCGACACCCTGATGGGCGTCACCTTCGTCGCGATCGCCGCCGAACATCCGCTCGCGCTTCGCCTCTCCGAAGGCCGTCCCGACCTTCAGGCCTTCATTGAAGAATGCCGCAAGGGGGGCGTGAGCGAAGCCGACATCGCCACCAAGGAAAAGGAAGGCAAGCCCACGGGCTTCTTCGTGCGTCACCCGATCACGGGCAAGCCCGTCGAAGTCTACGTCGCCAACTACGTCCTCATGGGCTACGGCGAAGGCGCCGTCATGGGCGTTCCTTCGCACGACGAACGCGACTTCGCCTTTGCGAAGAAGTACGGCATGCCGATCATTCAGGTCGTGAGCTTTGACGGCAAGGAATACTCGACCGACGCCTGGCAGGAATGGTACGGCGAAAAGAGCGACGAATCGAAGCTCGTCAATTCCGGCGAATTCGACGGTCTGGGCTTCCACGCCGCCTGCGACGCCATCGCCCGCGCGCTCGAAGAAAAGGGTCTCGGCAAGAAGGAAGTGAAGTTCCGTCTGCGCGACTGGGGCATCTCCCGCCAGCGCTACTGGGGCACCCCCATCCCGATGATCAACTGCCCGAAGTGCGGTCCCGTTCCGGTTCCCTATGAAGACCTCCCGGTCGTTCTGCCGGAAGACCTCGTTCCGGACGGAAGCGGGAATCCCCTCACGAAGTGCGAATCATTCCTGCACTGCAAGTGCCCGAAGTGCGGCGGCGAAGCCGTTCGCGAAACGGACACGATGGACACCTTCGTCGACAGCTCCTGGTACTTCCAGCGCTACTGCTCGCCCGACTGCGACACGGCGATGGTCGACTCGCGCAACGACTACTGGATGCCGATGGATCAGTACATCGGCGGCATCGAACACGCGGTTCTGCACCTCCTCTACGCCCGCTTCTGGACGAAGGTGATGCGCGACATGGGCCTCGTCAAGTACGACGAACCCTTCACGCGCCTGTTCACGCAGGGCATGCTCATGGCCGAGTGCTACTACCGCATGGGCGACGACGGCCGCAAGATCTGGTACTACCCCGACGAAGTCGAAGTGCAGTACGACGAAAAGGGCCGCCCGGTCGGTGCGATCCTCAAGGCCGACGGCCAACCCGTCGTTCTCGGCGGCATCGAAAAGATGTCGAAGTCGAAGAACAACGTCGTCGAACCGCGCGACATCATCAAGAAGTACGGCGCCGACACGGCCCGCAGCTTCGTGATGTTCGCCGGTCCTCCCGATCAGTCCGCCGCCTGGTCCAATTCCGGCGCCGAAGGGACCTTCCGCTTCCTGCGCCGCGTCTGGAACTGGGCCTACGCGAACCGCGACGCGGTCCGCGCCGCCGCGAAGACCCTCGAAGGCCTCGCGCTCTCGCACGAAGCCAAGGCGCTTCGCCGCGAAGTGCACGCTTCGCTGCGTCAGGCCGAATTCGACTTCGACCGCATGCAGTACAACACGGTCGTCTCGGCCTGCATGAAGATCTTCAACGCGCTCGACGCCTTCCATGAAGCGGGTGAAGCCGCCGACGCCGTCCGCGCCGAAGCCGCCTCGATCCTTCTGCGTACGCTCTACCCGGTCGCTCCGCACATCACGACGGCGATCTGGGGTGAACTCGGCTACGTCGAAACGATCGGCGAACTCATCGACGCGCCCTGGCCCAAGGTCGACGAAGCCGCCCTCAAGGCCGACGAACTCAAGCTCGTCGTTCAGGTGAACGGGAAGCTGCGCGGTCAGATCACGGTCGACGTCGACGCCGACCGCGAAGCGATCGAAGCCGCCGCCCTCGCGAACCCCGACGTGCAGAAGTTCACGAACGGCCTCACGGTGCGCAAGATCATCGTGGTGCGCAACAAGCTCGTGAACGTCGTCGCGAACTGACGACCTTCGCGTTCCGCTTTGGCCCGACCTTCCCGCCCGGGGAAGGCCGGGCCTTTCTTTTTCTTCCTCTCTCCCGCGAGGATTCTGCGCATTTTCTGACGGCTTCCAAGCGCTCTAGGGAAAAGGCCCCAAGGGATCGATTCTCTTCGGCACTACACTCAAATGACGGGGTGCTTCCGCCCCGCACGAAAAATCGACAAGAGGAGAAGCCCATGCGCTACACAGCCCGTCAAATCGAAGACGCCGCCCGACACTTTCTCACCGCCTCGGGAAGCGACGAATACGAAGCCGACATCGTCGCGCGCCACATGCTCGAAGCAAACCTGCGCGGCCACGACAGCCACGGCATCGGCATGACCGCCATGTACGCGGACTACCTCAAGAAGGGACAGCTGAAGCCCAACACCCCGCCCACGATCGAACAGGACCGCGGCGCCGTGCTGCAGTTCAACGGCAACCTCGGCTACGGCCAGCGCGCGGGCTACGAAGCGACGAAGATCGCGATCGAACGCGCCAAGGAAACGGGCGTGTGCCTCTACACGATCAAGCATTCCTGCCACTTGGGCCGCATCGGCACCTACGGCGAACAGGCGGCCGCGGCCGGCATGGTGAGCATCCACTTCGTCAACATCAACCAGTACGACCCGCTCGTTGCGCCTTACTGCGGCTCGGCCGCGCGCTTCGGCACGAATCCCTTCTGCTGCGCCATGCCCGCGACCGACAAGCACGGTCCCTTCATCCTCGACTTCGCCACCTCGATCGTCGCGATGGGGAAGACCCGCGTCGCCTATCTCGCGAAGAAACCCTTTGACGAACCCGTGATGCTCACGACCGAAGGCGTTCCGACGACGGATCCCTCCGTCATGTGGCACCAGCCCCGCGGCGCCCTCATGGCCTTTGCCAAGCACAAGGGCTCCGGTCTTGCCTTCGCCTGCGAACTCATGGCGGGCCTTCTGAGCGGCGGCGGCACGATTCAGCCGGGTCACTCGCGCGACGGCTCGATCGTCAACAACATGACGGCCTTCGTGATCGATCCCGCGGTCCTAACCGACATGGACTTCCTCAAGAACGAAATGGACGCCATGATCGACTACGTGAAGTCGTCTCCGGCACCCGATCCGGTGAACAACCCCGTTTTGTCGCCGGGCGAACCCGAACGCATGCGCCGCGAAGACCGTCTCGCACACGGCGTCGAAATTTCGGAAGGCGAAGCGCTCGCCATCCGCCGCGCGGCCGAAGGCTTCGGCGTCCCCGAAGAACACCTCCTTCCGATGCCCAGCTGATCAGAACGACCTTTCGCACCTTGTCGGGCGGCCTTCGGGCCGCCCGATGCGTTTTGGCGTCTCCGGATACCGAAAGGCCCCGAAGGGCTGAAAGCCGTTTCGGGGCCCGGAGAAGGAAGTCGGAAAGAATCAGAGACCGAGTTCGGCCTTGAGCGCCTTCGCGATCGATTCGACGCCGGCGCGGATCTTGTCGACCGGGACCGTGACGAAGGAGAGACGCGCTTCATTGTGGCGCGGTTCGGTCGCGTAGAAGGCGAAGCCCGGCACGTAGCCGACGGGGACGTCCGAGGCGAGGACCTTCTTCATGAGTTCGGCCGCGTCGACCTGCTTCGGGAAAGTCACCCAGATGAACATGCCGCCCGTGGGCTTCGTCCACGTGAGTTCGGGGTGCTTCGGCATGAATTCCTCGAGCGCGTCGAGCATGGCCTTGGCCTGTTCGGCGTAGAGGGCGCGGGTGCCCGGCATGTGGTTTTCCATCAAGCCGCCCTTCAGGACTTCGGCCGTGATGAGCTGCGTGAAGGTGGAGGTGTGAAGGTCGACGGACTGCTTCATTTCTACGAGCGCGTCGATCACGTGCTTCGGGGCGACGATGTAGCCCAGGCGGAAGCCCGGGGCGAGCACCTTCGACATCGAGCTCATGCGGATCGTGCGTTCGGGCGCGATGGCGCGAAGCGAGATCGGGGGACGTTCGCCGAAGTAGATTTCCCCGTAGGGATCGTCTTCGAGGAGCCAGAAGTCGTATTCGCGGGCCTTTTCGCAGAGCTTGCGGCGGCGTTCCTCGCTGATCGTGCGGCCCGACGGATTCTGGAAGGTCGGCATCACGTACGCAAAGCGCGCGCCGCGGCATTCTTCGCCGAGCCAGTCGGGGTTGAGCCCCTCGTCGTCGGTCTTCATTTCGACGTATTCGGGGAAGCAGAAGTTGAAGGCGCCGAGCGCACCCATGTAGGTCGGGCTTTCGACGAGCATCTTGCTGCCTTCGTCGAGGAAGAGGCGCGCGATCATGTCGAGGCCCTGCTGCGAGCCCGAGGTGATGAGGACTTCGTCGACCGTGGTCGGAACGCCGCGCTTCGTTTCCTGTTCGGCGATCGCTTCGCGCAGTTCCTTCACGCCCGGGGCGGCGGAGTACTGCAGGGCGACGGCGCCCTTTTCATCGAGAACCTTGCAGGCCGCGGCCTTCACCGCTTCGATCGGGAAGCGCTTCGGGCTCGGCAGACCGCCCGCGAAGCTGATCACTTCCGGACGCGCGGCGAGCGAAAGAATGTCCGTGATGACGGACGCGCCCTTGGGGCGGCCGACTTTACTGTAGTGGGGTGTCGGGCACGTTTGCTTGCAGCATTCTTTCGTCATGATCAACTTGACTCCGTAAAAAAGATTTTTTGGTCCGGTGTTTTTTGTACTTCGCAGGGAATTTCTTCGGTGCGTTGGTACATAGTAGCTCAGCGCTCGCTTTCGTTTTCGGCGCAAAAAATCTTCTTTTGCGCATTTTGACTTCTGCTCACATCCGCTATGGAGTTCGCCGTAGGAGCTTTTGCGTAGTCGCTCGGGCGGCGTCCCGAAAGCCCGGGTCCCTCCTCTCGAGCGAAGGCGAGAAAAACGCTACAATGTCGACTCTTCTGAGCTCAAGGTTTTATCCCCCATGGCACGTTATTCGCGCAGAGACGCCGCCCTCATGCTCGCGGGTCTCCCTCTTCTTCTCACGGGCTGCGGCTTTCGCCTTCGCGGGCGCTTCGACGCCCCGTTCGCCACGCTCTACCTGCAGATGCCCGTCAACACGAGCCTCTCGAACAAGCTTCGCCGCGCGATCACCGCGGGCTCCGACGTGGTGATCGTCGATCATCCCAACGAAGCCGACGCCGTGCTCGAACTTCTGCGCGAGGAACGCGACCGCGAGATCCTCTCGATCAACGACATGGGTCAGGCCCGCGAATACGAGCTCACGCTCACGCTCGAATTCCGCATCACCGCGCCCGAAGGCTTCGAGTGGCTCGAGGCGACCCGTCTTTCGACGACGCGCGACATCAGCTACAACGAAAGCGAATTCCTTTCGCGCGAAAAGGAAGAAAACGTTCTCTACGACGACATGGAGAGCGACCTCATCAATCAGCTCGTCCGCTACATCGAAGCCGTCAAGCCCCGCGATTCGGCCTTCTGACGGCGGGCTTCCTTCGCCGACGAAGGAGACTTTCCTTTCCGGGCGCCTTCGCCTCCCCTTCCGGAGGGTGAAGCGGGGCGCCGATTCTTCATCAGTCCTTGCGGGCGCCTTCGGGCGCCGCTCTTTCAACGCCGATGCCGGTCGACCAAAAAAACATCGAATCCTACCTGGAGGGCGCCGCCCGCGCCGAGCGGTTTGATCCCTACTGGCTCGTGACGGGAAACGACGAGTTTCTCATGCTCGAGACCGGGGACAAGATCCGCGCCGCGGCCTTCGCCGCGGGGCACACCGAGCGCATCGTGCTCGAGCTCGGCGCGAAGTCCGACTGGACGACGCTCGTCGAAGCGGCGACGAGCTACGGGATGTTCGACGACAAGAAGATCGTCGAGGTGCGCCTTGCCGGTGCGCCGGGCCTGAAGGGCGGTCCCGTCCTGAAGGACCTTCTCTCGCGCGTCTACGACGGCGTCTCGGTCGTCTTCTTCGTGCCGACCCCCGACTGGTCGGCCGCGAAGGCCCCCTGGTGGACGGAACTCAAGAAGCAGTCGACCGTGGTGGAATGCAATACGCCCGAGCGGCGCGACCTTCCCGCTTGGCTTGCGGCGCGTCTCGCGCGCCACGGACAGTCGGCCTCCCCCGACACGCTCGAATCCTTCTCCGACCTCGTCGAAGGGAACCTCTTTGCGGCGCATCAGGAAGTCGAAAAGCTCGCGCTTCTCTACCCCGCGCGCGAACTCACGAAGGAAGAGGTCGAATCGGCCGTTCTCAACGCCTCGCACTTCGAGACGGCGGCGCTTCTCTCGGCCATCTGCACGGGCGAGCCCGCCCGCGCGGCGCGCATCGTCGACGCGCTCGAAGCGCAGGCGGAACCCCTCGTTCCGATCCTCACTTTTCTTTCCATGCAAATCCGCACGCTCATCAAACTGCGAAGCGGGTATGATCGGAGGATCACATACGTCAAGGGTGTCTTTCCGACGCCGGAACTTCAGCGCGGCGCCAAGCGCCTCAGCGTAAAGCGTCTCTCCGCAGCGCTTGACGTCTGTGCCGACATCGACCGTCTGATCAAGGGCCTCCCCGTGCGGGACCGGGACTCCGACCCGTGGGTGGAACTGAAGAGCGTCGCGCTCTTTCTCGCCCGCTGATTCGCGGCCTTTTCGACGTCCGTCCTTCGGGCGCCGCTTCACTCTTCGAGCACTGTCATGACCACCCCTCAGGAAATCGTCCGTCAACTCGCCGCGGCCGCGCGCACCGCTTCGCATGCACTGGCCGCCAGCTCCACGGCCGCGCGCAACGAAGCGCTCATGCGGCTCGCCGACCGCATCGAACGGGACGCCGCGGAAATTCTCAGCGTCAACGCCCGCGACGTGGAAGCCGCCCGCATCGCCCGGCGCGACGAAGCCTTCCTCGACCGACTCGCCCTCACGGAAAAAACGATCGCCTCGATGGCGGCGGGCTGCCGTCAGATCGCGGCGCTTCCCGATCCGATCGGCCGCATGGAAAACCTCGTGCCCCAGCCTTCGGGCATCGTCGTGGGCCGCATGAGCGTGCCGCTCGGCGTCCTCGCCATGATCTACGAAGCGCGCCCGAACGTCACGGTCGACGCGGCGGCGCTCGCCGTCAAGTCCGGAAACGCCATTCTGCTTCGCGGCGGCACCGAGGCCCTCGGAACGAATCTTCTCCTCGCCTCTTTTGTTCGCGACGCCCTCGCGGAAGCGAAGCTCCCGCCCGAGAGCGTGCAGATGCTCGAGAGCGGCGACCGCGAACTCGTGGGCGCCCTCATTCGCGCCAAGGGCGACGTCGACGTCCTCATTCCGCGCGGCGGCAAGAGCCTCATCGCCCGACTCGCCGAGGAGGCGACCGTCCCGATGATCAAGCACCTCGAAGGGATCTGCCACACCTACGTGGACGACCCGTGCGACCTCGAGATGGCCGTGCGCGTCACGGACAACGCCAAGACCCAGCGCTACGCCCCCTGCAACGCGACGGAAACGCTCCTCGTGCACCGCGGCGTCGCCTTTGATTTCCTCCCGGAAATCGCCCGGATTTTCCACGACAAGAACGTCGAAATGCGCTGCGACGGTCTTTCGCGCCGCATCGTCGAGGGCGCGGGCTTCTCCGCCATCGACGCGACCGAAGAGGACTGGGTGACCGAATACGGCGCCCCGATCATTTCGATCAAGACGGTCGAATCGCTCGACGAAGCGATCCGATTCATCAACGAGCACGGCTCGCACCACACCGACGCGATCCTCACGACGGACCACCGTCATGCCGAACGCTTCCTGCGCGAAGTCGACTCCTCCTCCGTCATGGTCAACGCCTCGACGCGCTTTGCCGACGGGTTCGAGTACGGACTCGGCGCCGAAATCGGCATTTCGACCGACAAGCTCCATGCCCGCGGTCCCGTGGGACTCGAGGGGCTCACGAGCCGCAAGTTCATCGTTCTCGGACACGGCGAAGGACGCCGCTGATCCCTTTCAACCTTTTCGATTCCGACATGGCCCTTTCCTACTACGCCGTCTCGCCTTACGGCCTTGAAACGCTGCTTGCCGACGAACTGCACCGTCTCGGCGCCCAACGCATCCATCCGCAAAAGGGTGGCGTCCTCTTCGAGGGCGACGCCGCCCTCGGCATGGCCGCCTGTCTTCACTCGCGCCTTGCGAGCCGGATTCTCCTGCGCGTCGCGCACGGGAAGTACTGGGACAGCCGCGACATCTACAAAATGGCGCTCGAGACGCCGTGGGAGAAGTGGTTCGGTCCCGACCACACGATCCGCGTGTCCGCGAACGCCCAGCGCTGCCCCCTGGAGAGCATCGACTTCGCGGTACTGCGCATCAAGGACGCGGTCTGCGACCGCTTCCGCGAAATGGCGGGGCGCCGTCCGAGCGTCGAGCGTCATTCGCCCGACGTGCGCATTGCGGCCTTTCTCACCTACGACACGGTGACCTTCTACCTTGACCTGGCGGGCGAAGCCCTCTTCAAGCGCGGCTGGCGTCTCACGCACGGCGAAGCCCCCTTGAAGGAAAACCTCGCCGCGGGGCTTCTGATGCTCTCGGGGTGGACTCCTGAAAAGCCCCTGATCGACCCCTTCTGCGGGTCGGGCACGATCGCGATCGAGGCCGCGCACATGGCCCTGAACGTTCCGCCGGGACTCAACCGCCGCTTTGCCTTTGAAAAGCTCACGGGCTTCGGCGGAGACCTTTGGGACGAAATGCTCGAGGACGCCCGCGCGGGCGTGAACCGCCACGCCAAGGTGACGCTTCGCGCCTCCGACATCTCGTCGCTCGTCGTGGAAAAGGCCGAGGAAAACGCCCGCCGCGCGGGGCTCGAAGCCCTTCTTACCGACGGCCGTCTTACGTTTACGCAGGGCGACGCCCGTGAAGCGGCGCCCGAAGAAGGCCTGGCTCCGGGGCTCGTCATCGCGAATCCCCCCTACGGCGAACAGTCGAATCCGAAGAGCGCCTCGATCCGTTCGATGATGAAGGACGTCGCCGACCGTCTCAAGGCCGTCTTCCCCGGCTGGACCGCCTGGCTTCTCACGTCCGACCGCGAACTTCCGCGCCAGATGCGCTTGAAGGAAAGCCGCAAGATCGTGCTCTTCAACGGGCCGCTCGAATGCCGCTTCTTCCGCTTCGACATGGTGGCGGGAAGCAACCGCGGCAAGCCCGCCGACAAGGTCAAGACGGAAGGCTGACCAGGCTTCTTCTCAAACCAAAAATCAGGGCGGCGTCCCGATGGGGCGTCGCCCTTCTTTTGCGCCCCGTTCAGGGGACGATCATTTCGCGCGCTCGAGGACCCGCTCGGCGCCGTCGGCGCGGCGAAGCCTGAGCACCTCGCCTGCTTCGAGCACCGTCCACTCGTCGCGGTACTCGATCGTCTGGCCGTTGCCGAGGCTCTTTCCTTCGAGAATCAGGCGGTCCCCTTCGCGCTTCCAGCGCTCGGTCGTGAGCGTCGCCATGTTGACGGAGGAGGCGCTGCCGTCCGCTTCGAGTCGAAAACCCTGCACTTTGCCGGGCATCCCCGGGATCGGTTCGACCCAGGTGCCCGCCACGGGGTCGGAAGTTGTCGTGCAGGCCGAGAGAAGCATGGCGGCGCAGAGGGCGCCCGAAGCGAAGAGAGGAAGGCGTAGCATGGAAAGTCCTTTCGGGAGAGGTGATGACGAAACCTTCCCTCACTCTCGCCGATTTTCCGCGGACGCGCAAGAAGCCGGAGTGCGGGAGAAAACCGCGGAAACAAAAAAACCCGTTTTCCGCCGGAAAACCGGACGGGAAACGGGCTTCTTGTCGGCTGTCGCCAAGACGCGGATTAGGCGTCCTTGCGAACGAGGCGTTCCTTGATGCGGGCGGCCTTGCCGGAGCGGCTGCGCAGGTAGTAGAGCTTGGCGCGGCGGACGTCGCCGTGACGCTTCACTTCGATGCTGGCAACCGTCGGGGAGTAGAGCTGGAACGTACGTTCCACGCCTTCACCCGAGGAGATCTTGCGAACGATGAAGGAGGAGTTGAGACCGCGGTTGCGACGGGCGATCACGACGCCTTCAAAGGCCTGGACGCGCTTGCGCGAGCCTTCCACGACGTTGACGTTCACGACGACCGTGTCGCCGGCGCGAAAGTCGGGGATGACCTTGTCGCCCGTGAGGCGGGCGATTTCTTCCTGTTCGAGAATCTTGATGAGATCCATTTATAAACTCCGTACCATCGTCATGCGGCCTGATTTGAGGGACCAAAGCCCGCCGCCGAGAGGATGGAAAATTTTTAAGACAAAACGATCTTCGGGTCGAGTCGTCGCAGATAGGCCTTGTCGGCTTTGCTCAGAAGACCGGAAGAATTCGCGATTTTAATCAAGTCGGGACGGGTTTGCAAGGTAAAACGCAGACTTTCTTCCCGACTCCAGCGCGCGATGTTGGCGTGGTGGCCCGAAAGCAGGACTTCGGGGACGCCCTCGCCCCGCCACACTTCGGGACGGGTGTAGTGCGGCGCGTCGAGCAACCCCGTCGCGAAGGATTCGTCAAGGCTCGAGAGATCCTTGATCGCCCCCGGGAGCTGCCGCACGACGGCGTCCATGAGGGCGGCCGCAGCAAGCTCGCCGCCCGAGAGAACGAAGTCGCCGAGGCTGATCACTTCGTCGACGTAGCGGTTGAGAAAACGCTCGTCGATCCCTTCGTAGCGCCCGCAGACGAGGACCACGTCTTCGCCCGAGGCCACGAATTCGCGCACGCGGCGGTCGTCGAGCTTGCGCCCGTTCGGGGCGAAGCTCACGACGCGCCCGCGGTTGCCGGCCGCGCGGATGGCGTCGACCGTCTGCGCGAGGGGTTCGGCCATGAGGATCATCCCGGGTCCGCCCCCGAAGGGACGGTCGTCGACCGTGCGGTGGAGGTCCTCCGTCACGTCGCGGGGATTCCAGGTCTGAAGCGACCAGAGCCCGCGCTGACGCGCGCGGGCCGTGATCCCGCAGTCGGTGAGCGAGCGGAAGAATTCGGGGAAAAGCGTGACGACGTCAAAACGCATGGCCGTCCCCTTCAGCGCCACTCGGGATCCCAGTCGACCGTGACGCGCTTGGCGTCGACGTCGATTTCGAGGATGTAGACCTCAGGGACATTCGGGATGAGGAAGGAGGCGCGCTTGCCGTCGGGGCGCTCCCAGCCGATCGAGAAGATGTCCTGCACGCCGTTCGTGCCGATCCCCTCGATTTGGCCCAGCGTCACGCCTTCGCGGTTGACGACTTCGCAGCCGACGAGGTCGACCGCCCAGACGGCGTCTTCGCCCGCGTCAGGGAAGTCTTCGCGCTTCACGGCCACCTGACCGCGCAGGGCGTCGGCCGCCTCCTTGCTCTCGCACCCCTCCCACTGCGCGATGAAGCCCGTGCCGTGGGGACGGCAGGCCTTGACGCGCACGGGCATGACTTCGCCCGTCGGACGGATGAGGAACCAGTTCTTCGCGGCGAGGAGCACTTCCCCCGTTTCGGTCGGAAAGACGCGCAGCCAGCCGCGCACTCCGTAGGCGCCGCCCGTGCGTCCGAGGACGACGAGATCGTTCGTATTCTCCATGCAAAACCTCAGAGAAAGAAAAAGGACGGACAAACAAAAACCCCGCAGTCTCAGGCGTAGATACCGGGTCAGACAACGCGCGGTGAACGGATCCGATGTGCTTGGACACGAGAGGCACGACCGTTCGGGCGGACTGTCGACCCGCACTTGAGGGATGCGGGGCTTGCCGTACCGTTTTTAGACGCCGGGCACGGTGTCGGCGTTCGATTCGTCAGGGAATCAGGCGGCGGTCTTCTTGAATTCCTTCACGAGACGGGCGACCGTGTCGGAGAGCTGAGCGCCCTGGCCCTGCCAGTAAGCGAGACGTTCCGTGCAGAGCGAGAGACGGACGGCCTGACCCGAAGCCATCGGGTTGTAGTAGCCGATGCGTTCGATGAAACGGCCGTCGCGACGGCAGCGGCTGTCGCAAACGTTGATGGAGTAGAAGGGGCGCTTCTTGGAGCCGCCGCGGGCGAGACGAACGATAACCATTCGGTGTACCTCTAAAACGTAAATGGTTGAGAGAAAAAAGAAATCAGGCCCCCGTCACGAGGAGCCCGACATCAAAAATTCGGAAACGCGATTTTAGCGGAGTTCGGGGCTTCCTGCAAGGAGAAAGCCCCGATTTTTTCATCAAAGCTTTTCCTTGAGCGCGTCAAGCGTCGCGGCACCGTCGGCGACGAGACCGTAGTCGCAGATTTCAAAGATGGGGGCTTCGGCGTCGTTGTTGACGGCGACGATCACCTTGGCGTCCTTGATGCCGGCCGTGTGCTGGATGGCGCCCGAGAGACCCACGCCGATGTAGAGGTCGGGAGCCACGATCTTGCCGGTCTGGCCGATCTGCCAGTCGTTCGGGCAGAGGCCCATGTCGACCGCCGTGCGGGTCGCACCGACGGCGGCGCCGAGCTTGTCGGCGAGCGCCGTGAGCTTTCCGAAGCCCGCTTCGTCGAGAAGGCCGCAGCCCCCGGCGAGAACGACGCGGGCGCTCACGAGTTCGGGACGGTCCGACTTCGTTTCGCTGAAGGACACAAAGCGGCTCTTCGTTTCGACGGCGGGCGCGTCGACCTCTTCAACGAGGGCGGGCGCCTGTTCGCCCGCGGCCGCGAAGGCCGTGCCGCGAACGGTCGCGACGACGACGGGTTCGTCCACTTCGACGGTGGCGAGAATCGAACCCGCGTACATGCCGCGCACGAAGGTCTTCGGACCCTTGACGGCGAGGATTTCGGAAACGGGACTCACGTCCATGAGCGCGGCGACGCGCGGCATGACGGTCTTCCCGAGGGCGCCCGTCACGAAGAGGATGTGGTCATAGCCCTTCCCTTCGCGCACGACGATCGCGGCGATCGCTTCGGGCGACTCCTGCGCAAACTGAGGATTGTCGGCGAAGTAGGCGGTGCGCACGCCCGCGATCTTCGCGGCCTCTTCCGCGATCGAACGGCAGTCGTTGCCGAGGACGAGAATGTCGACGGGGCCGCCCATTTCGAGGGCCGCCGTCACGACCTGCGCGGTGGCGGGCTGGAGGTTGCGGTTGTTGTGTTCGGCAATGATCAGAACGGTCATTTCACTCTCCTCACAGCACCTGCGCGGTGTTCTTCAGAATGTCGACGAGCTCGTCGACGCTCGAGACCATGCGGCCTTCGCGCTTCGTGACGGGCATCTCGACGCCGAGAAGCTTCACGCGGGGCTTGGCGTCGATGCCGAGCGAGGCGAAGTCGATCTGTTCGACGGGCTTCTTGCGGGCGCGCGCCATCGAGGGAAGCGTCACGTAGCGGGGTTCCGCCAGACGCAGGTCGCTCGTGACGACCGCGGGCTTTTCAAGCGACACCACCTGCGTGCCGCCGTCCGTTTCGCGCGTGACTTCAAAGCCCGCGTCGGTGACTTCGATCTTGCAGGCGAAGGTCGCAAGCGAGGTTCCGGCGAGCGCCGCGAGCATCTGCCCGGTTTGACAGGCGTCGTCGTCGATCGCCTGCTTGCCGAGGAGCACGAGGTCGGGCGACTCCTTCTCGCAGATCTTCGCGAGCACCTTCGCGACGGCGAGGGGCTCGAGCTTTTCGTCGGTGAGGACGTGGATCGAGCGGTCCGCGCCGATCGCCATCGCAAAGCGAAGCGTGTCCACGCTCTTCAGGGGCCCGACGGTCACGGCGACGACTTCGTCGGCCTTGCCGGCCTCGCGAAGACGAACGGCCTCTTCCACGGCGATTTCGTCAAAGGGATTGATCGCCATCTTGGCGAGCTTGGTGTCGACGTCCGAATGGTCGGGAAGCGGGCGGACCTTCACTTTGGCGTCCACCACGCGTTTTACTGCCACAAGGATTTTCATAAGAAAAGAAACCTATTGATTGAGATTCGCCGAAGGGTTCGCCCCCAAAGGCAAACGCGTCCGCGGCCGAATCGAAAAACGCGCAAGCATTATACAAAGCCGAAGTCCGGATTAAAGCCGTACAAAAGATGCAATTTTGTAAGCGAAATCCACCATTCGGTTTAGCCGAAAGTGCCGAGCCAGAGGGCCGTAAGGAGGAGGTAGCGCAGGAATTTGCCGAGCGCGATGAGGAGTGCGCACAGCCAGAAGGTGTGTCTCAGCCACCCCGAGGCGACGGGAAGGAGGTCCCCCACGACGGGGAGCCAGGAAAAGAGAAGAAGCCAGACGCCGCGGCGTCTGGCGAGAGCGAGAATTTTCTCCGCCTTGGGGTGGCCCTGAAGGGAGGACTTTTCGGGAAAGAAGCGCCCGATCGCCCAGCCCGTGAGGCTTCCGAGAGTGTTGCCCGCGGTGGCCGTGAGGAGCGCCGGCCAGGCGCCCTCCCAGGTGTTTTGGGCGGCGACGATGCCGAGGAGCACCGCTTCGGACCCGCCGGGAAAGAGCGTGGACGAAACGAAGGCGCTCGCAAAGAGCGCCCAGAGGGCGCTCTCCGTGGTGAGCCACTCCCACATGACGGCGTCAGAGGCGGATGCGGTGCGTCGTCACCGGATCGAACCAGTGCACGGCCGATTCCGGGAAGGAGAAGCCGGCGCGCGTTTCGATCTCGGGGATAAAGCTCTCGTTTTCCACGCGGAAGACGACGCTTTGCCCGAGCACCGTGCCGTGCACGAGATGGTCCGCGCCGAGCGCCTCGACCGTTTCGACGGCGAAGGTCCCCGCCCCGCCCTCTTGAGCGAGCGACGCGTGTTCGGGCCGCACACCGAGGACAACGTCGCGGCCGGCGAGCGACGGTTCCGCCTTCGGAAGGCGGATCGATTCGCCCGCGGCTTCAAGAAGCGTGCCGTCCTTCGACACCGTCCCGCGGATGAGGTTCATCGGGGGCGAGCCGATGAAGCCCGCCACGAAGATCGTTTCGGGATCGTCGTAGACCTCCTGGGGCGTACCCACCTGCTCGGCGACGCCGCCGTTCATCACGATCATGCGGTGCGCAAGCGTCATGGCTTCGACCTGATCGTGCGTGACGTAGAGACTCGTCGTCTTGAGGCGCTGATGAAGCTTCTTGATTTGCAGACGCGTCTGCACGCGAAGCTTCGCGTCGAGGTTCGAGAGCGGTTCGTCAAAGAGGAAGACCGCGGGTTCGCGCACGATGGCGCGGCCCATCGCGACGCGCTGGCGTTGACCGCCCGAGAGCTGGCGCGGACGGCGCTCGAGAAGGTGCCCGAGCTCGAGCATCTTCGCCGCCTCTTCGACGCGGCGGCGGATTTCCTCCTTCGGAACGCCGCGGATCTTGAGGCCGTAGGCCATGTTGTCGAAGACCGTCATGTGCGGATAGAGCGCGTAGTTCTGAAAGACCATCGCGCAGTCGCGGTCCTTGGGCTCGAGCTTGTTGACGACACGGTCGCCGATCGTGAGTTCGCCCGAGGTGATCGGCTCGAGCCCCGCGACCATGCGCAGAAGCGTCGACTTGCCGCAGCCCGAGGGCCCCACGATCACGATGAATTCGCCGTCCTTGATGTCGAGCGTGATGCCGTGGACGACCTTGACGTCGCCGTAGCTCTTCTTGATGTTCTTGAAAGAAATGCCTGCCATTTTTTATTTTTCCGTATCCACGAGACCCTTGACGAACCAGCGCTGCATGATCGTCACGACGAGCGCGGGCGGAATCATGGCGAGCATCGCCGTCGCCATGATGAGGTTCCATTCGTTGGCGCTGTCGCCGCCGCCGATCATGCGCTTGATCCCGATGACGATCGGGTACATGTCTTCGGAGGTCGTCACGAGGAGCGGCCAGAGGTACTGGTTCCAACCGTAAATGAACTGAATCACGAACATGGCCGCCACGTTCGTCATCGAAAGCGGCAGAAGGATCGTGAAGAAGAAGCGCATCGGACCGGCCCCGTCCATGCGGGCGGCTTCCGTGAGTTCGTCGGGAACCGTAAGGAAGAACTGCCGGAAGAGGAAGGTCGCCGTGGCCGAGGCGATCACCGGAAGGATGAGGCCGCCCCAGCTGTCGAGAAGGTTCAGGTTCGCCATCACTTCGTAGGTGGGCGAAATGCGCACTTCCACGGGAAGCATGAGCGTGATGAAGATGAGCCAGAAGCAGAGCTTGCGGCCCGGGAAGCGGAAGTAGACGATCGCAAACGCCGAGATGAGCGAGATGAGGATCTTCCCGAAGGAAATCCCGATCGCCATCATGAGGGAGACCCACATCATGCGGCCCACGGGCGCGCGCGAAGCCGTGCCGCCGCCCTCGAAGAGAACCTGCATGTAGTTCTCGATCATGTGCGCGCCGGGCAGAAGACTCATGGGCGCCTGTTCGACTTCGACGGCCGTCTGCGTCGAGGCGACGAAGGCAACGTAGACCGGGAAGACCACGATCACGACGCCGAGAATCAGGATCAAATGCGTGAAGAAATTGAGCCAGGGACGATTTTCAACCATAACCAAACCTCCCCGATCAATAGTTGACGCGCCGCTCGATGAAGCGGAACTGAATCACGGTGAGCACGATGACGAGCGCCATCAGAACGACCGACTGCGCGGCGGATCCGCCGTAGTCCATGTTGCGGAAGCCGTCGACGAAGACCTTGTAGACGAGGATGTTCGTTTCCTGTCCCGGACCGCCCATCGTCGTCGCGTCGACGATGGCGAAGGTGTCGAAGAACGCGTAGATCACGTTCATGACAAGGAGGAAGAAGGTCGTGGGCGACAGAAGCGGGAAGACCACCGTCCAGAAGCGGCGGAAGGGACCCGCGCCGTCCATGGCGGCCGCTTCGAGAAGCGATTTCGGCACGGCCTGCAGACCCGCGAGGAAGAAGATGAAGTTGTAGCTCACCTGTTTCCACACGGCCGCGATCACGATGAGAGCGAGCGCATGGTCGGCGTTCACCATGTAGTTCCAGTCAAACCCGAATTGACGCAGCGCATAGGAGAGAACGCCCAGGGTCGGGTTGAAGATGAACATCCAGAGAACGCCCGCGACGGCCGGCGCGATCGCGTAGGGAATGATGAGGAAGGTTTTGTAGGCGCTGCCGCCGCGGAGAACGCGGTCGGCGCAGACCGCAAAGAGAAGCGAAACGGCCAGGCCGATGCCCGCGACGAGCACCGAAAAGAGCATCGTGACCTTGAAGCTCTCGACGTAGTTGGGGTCCGCAAAGAGGGTTTGGAAGTTGGCTAATCCCACGAATTCGTTGCTCAGCCCGAAGGCGTCCTGCATCATGACGCTCTGCTCGATCGCCTGCCCCGCGGGGAGGAAAAAGAAGATGAGCGTGATGAGGAGCTGCGGCGCGACGAGCACGTAGGGAAGCCATCGGTTTTGGAAGATGACTCGTTTTTCCACGTTGTCTCTCGAAAGGGGTTACGAAAAACGCAACGCGTCCCGCGGTCCCCTCACGGGGTCCGCGGGAACGCGGCAAAGAGAACGCAAGATCAGCGGGTCACGCGTTCGAAGCGCGCGAGCTGCTCGTTGCCGCGGCGCATGACGGCCGCGATGGCGTCCTTCGCGGAGGCCTGGCCCGACCAGATCTTTTCAAACTCTTCGTCGATGATCGTGCGGATGTTCGGGAGGTAGCCCAGACGAATGCCGCGGCTCTTTTCCGTAACCTTGAGCATCTGCTTGACGGCCACGTCGGCGCCCGGGTTCTTTTCGTAATAACCGCTTTCCTTGGCGATTTCAAAAGCCTTCTGCGTCACGGGGAGGTAGCCCGTGCGCATGTGGTTTTCGGCCTGGATCTTCGGATCCGAGAGGAAGTGGAAGAAGGAGGCCACGCAGCGGTTCTGCGCGTCGGGCTTGCCCGCCATCGCCCAGAGCGAGGCGCCGCCGATCGCCGTGTTGAGCGGGGCGTCCGCGACGTCGTCATAGTAGGGCAAGGGCATCGTCATGTATTCGAACTTCGCGTTGCGGCGGATGTTCGCGAGCGTCCCGGAGGAGCCCATGTTGATCGCGCATTCGCCCGAATAGAAGGTGGCGTCGGCGAGGTTGCCGCGGCCCTTGTAGACGAAGAGCCCTTCCTTGGCCATGCGCTCGAGGTTTTCGATGTGGCGCTGATGGAGCGGCGAATCGATCTTGAGGCGGGCGGCCGTGCCGCCGAAGCCGTTGTTGAGCGTCGCGTATTCGACGTTGTGCCAGGTCGAGAAGCTTTCGAGCTGCGTCCAGCCCATCCAGGAGGTCGTCATCGGGCAGGCTTCGCCGGCGTTCTTGAGCGCGCGGGCTGCCTCTTCAATCTGCTTCCAGGTGCGCGGAAGCTTGTCGGTTTCGGTGGGAAGGCCCGCCTTCTTGAACTTCGTGAGGTTGAGATAGAGAACCGTGGTGGACGAATTGAAGGGGTAGCTCATCATGCGGCCGTCGGGCGTGGAGTAGTACCCGAGCACGGCCGGAATGTACTCTTCCGGATGGAATTCGTAGCCGGCCTTCTCCATGAGATCGCCCACGGGCACGACGGCGCCCTTGCTGAACATCATCGTGGCGGTGCCGACTTCGAAGACCTGCAGGATGTTGGGGGAGCGTCCCGCGCGGTGCGCGGCGATGCCCGAGGTCATCGTCTGGTCGTAGGAGCCCTTGTAGGTCGAAACGAGTCGGCATTCGTTCTGCGACTCGTTGTACTGCTTCGTGACGTCGGCCACCCAGTCGCCGAGCGTATTGGCCATGGCGTGCCACATCGTGATTTCGGTGGGCGCCGCCAGGGCGCTGCCCGCGCTCAGGGCGCATGCGGCGGAAAGGGCGGCAACAACGGTCTTGCGGATCATCTTTCAGTTCCTTCTGTACATTTCCTTTCCGGGCGTCGAGGGCCGCGGGAATCAACAAACGATTCCGCGCCGCACGACACATCCCTATAGGAGGAAAGGTGGACTCCTCGGGGAAGGGGCCTCGCCTTCAATGAAAAACGAGCGGCGAACATCCCCTGCGCTCGCCGCCGAACCACGAAACACCATGGCACAGTCTGAAGGAATAATAGGGACTGACTTTTCTTTTTGTCTATAGACGGATCGGCAAAAATTCCGGTTTTTCCTAGTTCTTTCGGCGTATTTTTCGCCTTTCGTCCGGCATCCCCGCCCCGACGATAGAGAATTTCTACTCCGAGACGTCCGATGCGCGGAAAAAAAAGAGGGAGACCGCAAAGTCCCCCTCTTCCCTTGTTGCGCCTGAAAAAGGCCGTTCTCAGCGGAACAAGGCCTTCATTTCGGCCGTGCGGCGAAGCGCCGCCTCGACGGCGTCGTCCATCATGCCGTCGATGTCGCGCTCGTTCATGACGGCGAGCGCCCGGGCGGTCGTCCCGCCCTTGCTCGTGACGCGTTCGCGAAGGGTCGCGAAGGATTCGTCGCTTTCGCGCGCGAGCTTGGCGGCGCCATAGACCGTCCCGATCGCGAGTTCCCGGGCGTCCTCGGGCGAGAAGCCCCGCTTTTGCGCGGCGCGCTCGAGGCTTTCGAGGAATCGGAAGACGTAGGCGGGACCCGAACCGGGGACCGCGCCCACGACGTCGAGCTCCGCCTCGGTTTTGCAGGCGACGACGTTCCCGACCGCCCGCATCACGAATTCCGCCGCTTCGGCGTGTTCGGGCGAGGTTCCTTCGGGCACCCAAAGGCCCGAAAGGCCGGCCCCCACGAGGGCCGGGGTGTTGGGCATCGCGCGGATGACGGGGTAGCCCCCGAGCCAGCCCGAGAGGACCGAGCCTTCGATCCCCGCCGCAATCGAGAGCGCTGCCCCGCCCTTTTTGAGAAGGGGCTTCACCGGAACGAGGGCCTCCTTCATCACCTGAGGCTTCACGGCGAGCACGAAGAGGTCGCACTCGGAAATCCAGTCGCCCGTCGTTTCGTGCGTCGTGACGCCGAGCGCGGCGAGTTTTTCGAGTTTCGGCGCGTTGTGGTCCGTCACGTGAAGATGAGCGCCGTCCATTTTGCGGACGAGCCCGCCGAGAAGGGCGGAGGCCATGTTGCCGCCCCCGAGGAATCCGATCGTAAGCGTCATGCCGTTTCTCCTTTATTTCTGCGTTTTTTTGGAATAGTCGCGCGCGCCGAAGATGCCGCTTCCCACGCGGATGAGGGTGCTCCCCTCCTCCGCCGCGGTCCGCCAGTCAGCGGTCATGCCCATCGAAAGGGTGTCGATTTCGGGATGGCGCGTCTTGAGCGCGAGAAAAGCCTCGCGCATGCGCGCGAAGGCGCGGCGTCCCCCGTCTGCGCCGTTCGCCTCGGGAATCGCCATCAGGCCGCGAAGGCGAAGACGGGGCAGTTCGGCGATGCGGGCGGCCAGGGCGTCAATTTCGTCCCAGGCGACGCCCGACTTCGACGCTTCCGCGTCGGCGTTCACCTCGATGAGGACGTTGAGGGGCGCAAGGTGTTCCGGGCGCTGCGCTGAGAGGCGCTCGGCGATTTTCTCGCGGTCGATCGTCTGCACCCAGTCGAAGGTTTCCGCAACGGGGCGGGTTTTGTTCGACTGCAGCGACCCGATGAAGTGCCATTCGACCCCTGCGTCGGGGTGGCGTTCCCGGAAAAGCCGGCACTTTTCCACCCCTTCCTGCACGTAGTTTTCACCGAAGCGCCGGGCGCCCGCGCGCCAGGCGGCCTCCACGGCTTCGATTCCGAAGGTTTTGCTCACCGCAAGAAGCGCGATGCCGCCCTGCGGCGCCTGCCCGGCGAGTTCCTGTTCCAGCGCCCGAAAGCGCGTTTCGATGGGATTTTCCTGCATTTGTCGTTTTCCGTTGCCTTCGGCCCCGCGGGGGCGCGAAGCGTCAGACAACTATAGCCCAATTCCGTCGTTTTTCCGCGCCCCGAAAAGCGCTACACTCTCACAATTTCCTCCCTCCTTTCCCGTTTTGCATTCCGTGACGACGCCCGTTCTTCTGCACAGCTGCTGCGCGCCCTGTTCGGCCGCCATTTTGGAGTGGCTTCTCGCCAACGACTACGCCCCGACGGTGTTCTTCTTCAATCCGAACATCTTCCCGCGCGAAGAGTACGACGTGCGCAAAAACGAATGCGTGCGCTACTGCCGGGAACTTTCCGTTCCCTTCGTCGACGGCGACTACGATCACGAACTCTGGCTTCGGGCCGTGAAGGGGCTCGAGCACGAACCCGAACGCGGCGCGCGCTGCCGCGCGTGCTTCGGACTTCGCATGGAGGCGACCGCCGACGCGGCCGAGCGTCTCGGGTTCGACCGCTTCACGACGACCCTTGCGGGAAGCCGCTGGAAGCGGCTCGATCAGATCCGCGAGGCGGCCGAGGAAGCCGTCGCCCGCCACCCGAAAACCTCGTACTGGGACAAGGACTGGAAAAAGGGGGGCCTGCAGGAGCGCCGTGGCGTTCTCCTCAAGGAAAACGGCTTTTACAACCAGCTCTGGTGCGGCTGTGAATTCTCGATCGGGCATCTCGTTCGCAAGACGCCCGAGGAACTTCCCGAATACATCCGCCGGGCGGTAGACGAACTGCGCCTCAAAGAGTGACAATCTTCCTCACGCATCCCCAACCGGCAGACCCTCATGAATCCGCTCGTAGAAGTCTCGGGCTTCATTCTCCTCATCATCCTCGGGCAGGTCCTACGCCGCCTTGAGATCCTCACGCCCGAGTGCTCCAAGGCCGTGAGCACGCTCGTTCTGAACGTGACGCTCCCCTGCGCCATTCTGCGCGCCCTGAACGGCGTGGAACTCACCGCGGGTCTTCTCGTCCTCGTCGTTCTCGGCCTTCTCGCAAACGTCTTCACCTTCCTGCAGATGGCCTTCACGGAGCGCCGCCACGCCGAAGACCCCGACGGCCTCACGAAGCGCTTCTCGCAACTCGTCATGCCGGGCTACAACGTCGGCACCTTCGCCATGCCCTTCACGGCGGGCTTTCTCTCGCCCGAAGGCTTTCTCGCGCTCTGCCTCTTCGACGCGGGAAACGCCGTCATGTGCACGGGCGGCACCTATGCGGTGCTCTTTCGCGAACCCGGTTCCCTTCTGAAGCAATTCGCGAGCATCGTCAAGCGCCTTCTCTCCTCCTTTGCGATCCTCACTTATCTGATCGTCGCGGCGCTTTCACTCACGCACACGAAGATTCCGGACGTGATCCTTCACATCATCGACATTCCCGCGAACGCGAACACCTTCCTCGCGATGATCATGATCGGCATGTCGGTGAACCTCAACATCCGGCTGGAGTCCTTGAAGCGCCTCCTGCGCCTCTTGGGGCTTCGCTATCTCGGAAGCGTCCTCATGGGGGCCTTCGTCTACTGGTGCCTCCCCTTCTCGGAAGACGTTCGCCTCGGGATCCTTCTCGTTCTCTTTGCACCCTTGCCCGCCATGGGGATCATCTTCTCGATGAAGGGCCGCATGAATTGGCAACTCGCCGCCAACCTCAACACGATGAGCGTTCTCTGCTCGGTCGTGATCATGAGCGCCATGCTCTCGCTTTTGGTCTGACGGCGCACAAAGGCCGGCGAACCGGCCGCCTCTTCTTCGCGAAACGGCTCGGATGTCTGCGGACACCGAGCCGTTTTCCTTTCCTACGAAAAAGCCCGAAATGAACTGTCCCCAGAAAGCGAGACACTTTCTGGGGACACTTTTATGGGCAAGAAGATTTCAGCAGAAATTCGCCACCAAGTTTTGTTGTTGCTTCAGCAGGGCGCACGCTCTTGGACCATCGCCACAAGGCTCGGCCTTG
>CASDQM010000039.1 GCA_949282745.1 uncultured Sutterella sp.
GAGCTTTTGTGGCGCTCTCTAATGAGACTGTGGACTTTGCCCGTAATCAAATCAATACCGGCAAGCAGCGATAGCGTGCCGTGACGTTTGTACTCGTAGTCACGTCTCGTAAAGCCCTTGCCCTCTTGAGGCGGTCGATCAGGATGGATGTTACCGATGGCCTGAATGCCGGGCTTTTCGTCGTACGAGACAAAAACTGCACCGTTCGGCTGTGTTGAGCTCGACAGCGTATCTCGAAACTGAAGCTCCATTTCTACGCGCTTATAGAGCAACAAAACCTCTTTGCACTTGACTTCGAACTCCGGATCTTTCTTTTCAAGGTAGTAGCGAATTCGGTGCGGCTTGATTTCGCCTTCTTCCAGAATGGTCCAGATCGTCGATTTGGATGCTTTCGCCAGTTCGTCGCCAAAAGGTTGCTCTCCGGCGTGTTTGCGAACGTACGCGGCTAACGTGTCGATTGTCCATAAGGCCTGAGTTGGCCCATCATCCAAGTCCTTGGGTGGCGTGCAGGCGATCGACTTCACCCATGTGCGGGCTTCTTCTCCAATCGTAATTGGACGACCGCTCCGTTTGAGGTCATCAAGAGCCATCATCGGACCGATCTGGAGCGCCTTGCGCAACATGCGGGCGACCGCGCTGACAGAGAGCCCGATTTCGGCTGCGATTTCCTTCTGAGATCTACCAGAGGCTGCCCCAAGGAAGGCCTTCGCTCTTTGTACTCGGCGAAGCTCTTCGGACCGAGAATTGGCAATTGCTTTCAATGTCGCAGTCTGCTCTGCGTTCAATTCGAGACGGTTAACAACGGGGCGACCGCGAGGCATGAGAGGGCTCCTTATGAAACCCTCTCATCATAGCGTATTTCCTTATTTGATGGCGTTATTTAAAGAACGTTATACTAGTGGCGACGCTCGACCAGGCTTTGGGGACAGAGGGTTTGAAGTGAGAGACAGAGTACTGCCTTCAGGAGACCGCAGACCAAATTTCAGCGACGCTGTACCAGATTTGGGAGACTTTAGCCTAAAAGTCAGGTGACAGAGACTGATGGCCAGTTTTGGGAGGCTGGTGTACCTGAGAAGGGAGACTCTCGGCCGAGTTTCGGGAGATTTCGTTACATTTTCGTCTTCCAGAAGCGTCCCAGATTCAGAGCGACATCGTACCAGTTTCTAGAGAAACCCGTACCAACGGCCCTTCCCTAATGCATAAAAAAATCAAAAAAACAAGAAATCCACCTTCGGTTGTCTCATTGCCGGGCAGTTCGGTACCGTAGACCGTCACGACAGTGCCAAACCCCGCCAACACAAACGCCTAGGGGCCTCGCTCAAACACAGCCGCCGACTTTGTGAGAAGTGTGTGCCGAACTCTGGGAATAAAACAAGAGGACGCTCCCATTCTCATGAGAAGCGTCCCCAAAGTGTGAAAGTGAAGAGTCCGGTCGGTGACTATCTCGGACGCAGAGGACTCATCCTCGCGCCCGAGATTGATCACATTTAGAAGCGATAGTCCACACGCACCTGGCCGAAGTATTCAGTCAAGTCGTCGGACCCGGTTGCAGCGCCCGCCTCGATGCCGAAGCCAAAGTTATCCTTTGCACCCCGGACACCGAACTTCAGGCGACCAACGCTACTAGACCACACATCCATCGTCGTATGGGCGACGGATCCGGCGTAGCTCGTGGCCTCGACATCATCATCGCCAAAGGCCGGGATGAAAGCGACGTCGACCGAGGGCGTCCACTTCCAACCGTTGGCGCTCGCGACGTCACCCGCGAACTTCACGCCGATCGGCATCGTCCACAGGTTCTGATCGATGTCGTCCACATGCACTCCCTGAGAGGTCGTGTAGCCGTCGGTGCTCACGCGCAAATAGTTCAAGCCGACATACGGCACCAGACGCGAGTTCTGAGTGATGTCGTAGCGGAATTCACCCTTGGCGCCGATCGTGAAGACGTCGGCGTCGACATTGGCCGTGTTGCGGGCAACCGTGTTGTGCTCAACGTCGTTGTCGCTCATCAGGTAGCCCAATTGACCGATGAGGTTGAACTGACCGAAGCGCTTGGCGGCGTACGCCTGGAAGCCATAGTAGTCAACATCGTTTTCGACGCCCGAGTTGTCGCCCTTGCCGTCGATCGAACCCGAACCGAGGTTGGCGAGAGCGCCGAACGTCCAGTCGTTCATCGTGTACTCGCCACCGACCACAAGGCCGCCCATGTCGGCTTCGATTTCGCCGAAGCTAGAGCCACCGCCGATTTCGAAGTGCTTGCCCATAAGTTCGGCAAAGAGCACGCCGCCGTCGTGGAACTCGTTGATGAGAGAAACTCGCTTGTTGGCGGCTTCAATACCCATCATCGTGCCGTCGATCGCGGCGGTCTGCACGCCGGCCGCCGTCGCGAGGTTCACGGCTGCATTGAGCTGCTGCGAGCGGTTGGAATTGTCGACGCCTGCGGTCTGCTCATCGAGGAAGCTTCGTACGAAGTCTGCCGCGCGGTTGCCCTTGTGACCGTTGAGGTCATAAAGGAAGCCCGTATCGTCAAAGTCGTCGAGACCCACATCACCCAAAGACGAGCCGTCGCGCTTGGCAATCGTGTAGCCCGTTTCCGTCTTGTTGGCCGCATAGAGCACGTTGTCAACCGTAGCGTTCGGCGCCGTTTCGGTTTGCAGCGTCATTCTCACAACCGCGTTTTCGGCCGCATCAGCCACATTGACGAGATGCACCTTGGAGCCTTCTGCAAACGCAGTCGACCCATTAACGGTGGTACCGCCGGCCGCATTGGCGACAATAAGACCGTTGGCACCTACGGCAAGCCCGGCGTCCTGCGCTTCGACATCACCCACCAACAAAACGTTGTTGTTGAGATCAACGGCACCGGTGAGATAGACCGAGGCTTGAGCCTGAGCGGGAGACGAAGCGATGGCCTCCAACGCACTTTCCATGTCGCTATTTAAAGCTAGCTGACCGTTGACGACCTTGAGCGACAAACCAGTGACGGAAGTAGAAAGCGGATTGACCGCCACGACGCCCGCGGCGTCGGTCGTACCGACTGCAAGGGTTTTCCCATCTGTGTTGGCAAGCGAAACGAATTCAACCGGACCGCCGGCAACGGTGGTGGAAGTCTTGCTCGCAAAGTCGTAAGTGACGTTCGTGAACTTGTTATGAGCTTCAATAGTATCGAAGCCGATTACCGTCTGATCATCACGCAGGGCGTAATCCTCGCCGGTCTGAACAATCAGGGTGGAGCTCTCCGTGGTGCCTTCGCCGCTCAACTTCTCACCGTCAAAGACGTCGGTTCCGCCGATCACGACGGTTGCCTTCTCGACGGTGTTGGTCACTCCATCGGAGTCCGCGTACGTGAGCCCAGTACCCGCATAGACGTTCTGGACGCTACCCTCAAGAAGTCTGATTGTCACATCTTCGACGGTGCTCTCAGCCTGTGCATACTGCGTTGCATTGGCAAAGGCGTTGTTGCGCGGGCTTCCTACGAGACCACCACCATAGATGTCTCCATTGACCGTAGCGCCGGCCACATTGATCTCAGCCGTCGTAACAGACGTTTTACCGCCAAGCGTCGCTGCACCACCGGCGTAGATGTTGCCCTTCTCATCGGCGTCTCCAATCGAGCCTCCGAAAAGATTGATCGTTACATCCGTAGAAGTGACTTTGGCTCCCGCACCCGTAGCGATACCGCCGCCCACAATAGCAGCAGCCGCCGTTTTCTTGGCAAGCAGATCGGCCGTGTCATCAACGTACGTTCCGTTGCTCGGCTTACCTTCACTGTCGCCTTCAGCAATGTTTGCCAAAGGCGAGGGATCAGCTGCGTACACAGTGCCGCCCGACACCTCAATCTTCACATTGGTGGTGTCGGCGATTGCATTGGTTACGGCAGCCGCCGTGTCATCGATCGCAAGACCGCCGCCAAAGATCCCGTCGACACTTCCTCCCGTCACCTTGACGGAGGCCGAAGCAACGTTTGAAGTGGATGTCGAAGTCGGAGCGACATTATCGACCATGGTCCCGGTGGCGTAGGCCGCACCGCCGGCCATCACAAGCACATTGTCGCCGCCGCTGATATTGATGGTTGTTGAGTCAACCTCAGATTTCGCATAAGTGCCTTCGGCAGCCTTATAGCCCGAAGAAATCGCCATGCCGCCGCCCAACGTCGCAACGTTGTAGCCGCCGTTGAGATTGATCGTCACATTGCCGGTTTTAGCATCGGCCGTTGCAACCGTACCTTTAACCCCGCTAGGCATACGAGCCACGACAATGCTGCCGCCGATCGTGCCGACGTGAGCGCCCTTCAGTTCGCTTTGTGCAGTATTCACGGCAGTGGTGACATCATCCACGACCCCAAGCAGATTCTCTGCACTAATGTTCGAGAAAACCGGGCGAATCGCGGAGATCAATGTCCCGGCCGTTTCCTGAAGGTTCATCTTCTGCTCTTGAGAAAGCGCAGGACCGTCAATCGTCAGTACGACATCGGTCGTCACAACATTTGCATGAGACTCGCCTCCATTTCCACCTGCAGAGGCAATCCCAAGACCACCACCGGCCAAGGCGACAGTGACGGAGTCACCACTGACATTGAGATTGACGTTTCCGGAAGTGGCCGTAGCGGTGCCGCCGTTGACAAGCAAGGCGGAATTATCCTCCGTCACCTCCCCACCAACATCGGCGACGGAAATGTCCACGGATGACCCGTCGCCAAGCTTTTCTTCAAGCGTCGATTCCAAACCCGTGATGGTATTCCAAACCGCACCCTGAAGTTCCGCCGAGAGAGCAGCACCGCCGCCAAAAGCGCCAACAACAACACCATTGGTCACGTTGATGGACGTCGTTCCTTTAACCGTAGTATTGGCTGTGCCATTGAGCGTGGAAGCCGCAAGCCCCCCGCCGAGAACACCCACGGTGAGACCGGACAGCTTGTGTTTTGCGTCGTGTTCGCTGTCAACATTAAGAATCACGTTACCGGTGACGGTCGAATTCGACGTTCCACCCAAGGCTAGAGCCGAGCCCGCAGCCAACACACCGGCAGCGTTGGTCGATCCATCTAAAGTGATCCCTACATTACCGTCAATAGTGACGGAAGTAGATTCGGCCGCGGCCGTTGCATCGACGTCGGCACTAACAGGACCTTTCGAAGCCGTAGCCGACAGCGTTAATCCCGAAACATTGATTGCGGAACTACCGCCTGTCAGAAGGAACAAATTCCCGCTATCAGCCTTGACAATCACGTCGCCCACACGGGTCAAATCGATTGTTTTGTTTTGGGCAGAGAAATCAGAGGGTTCTCCGTCATGCCCTGCTATCGATATTCCTACAGAGAGATCTAAACCGGTATTCAAAACCCGATCAGCACCCACGGTTGCGAGCAAAACAGGTTCTGACCCACTTCCACCAATATTGATGGTTGTTCCCCCTTGAACCGAAACGCTTTCATCAGAATTCGCAGTCCAAGGAGTGAGTTGTTGCTCTAACTTTCCGGCATATTCCGCCACCTGCTGTTGGCCAAGCATCCCCCCTAAACTGTGCAAAAGATTGACGGCAGCGCTTAAACCGCCCAATTCTTGACCCTCAGGGGCTTTACCGTCATAGTAGTTGGTTCCACCCGCCAACCCCGTGAGGATAGTCTGCGTTTCGGAACTCGAACCGATAGCGCCAAGAATTCCTGAAATGCTCCCGCCGGACTGAGCCAAATCTTCAATCATCTGTTGGGCACTGGCCGTCGTCTCCACATTCACGACCAGCCCATTGCCATTGAGGAACTTGGTGGTTCCAACGTCTTCACTGGTGACATAGTCGTAGTTAATCGTTAGAGATCCATCTTCGGGGGTCGCCTGTGCCGAAGTCGCTCCAACAAATGCCATAGCGCCCACCACCGCCGCCGCAAGCACGGTCTTACCGGCTTTGCCCGATTTGCCGTGCGACATCTGTACCTCGGAAGTCACTACATAGGAGCCTCTGAACCGGTTCCACAACACTCTGAAAGACTTGTTCATTTTGTTGTCCGTTAAGAAGGTAGATTGAAGACATTCGCGCCGAAAAAAAAACGCGAACTCTTTTCTCACCATACATCACACCCCCCCCTCGACCTTGACTTTAATCAAAACAGTCCGCTTATTTAGGGCACTTCCGTAAATCAGAAGCAGGGAAACAACCCTGCGCAGATGAGAATTTTCATCAATAGCGAAGAGTGTTGAACAAGCGCCAAAGGTCTCCACGCTGCAGAGCTTGGAAGCCTCGGGTTAAGTCGATTATTAGCGAAACTCAGTAGAACGATCTCGGACGTTCCGGCCGTGCCGTCACTAACAAGTATTGCGGCAGAGTACTTGTCGGTGAAAAACATTGTAGGCAAGCGCCGTCATCCGACTGTGAAACGTAGCACGTTTCAATCCGATTGAGCGCACAAACGAGCCTTTGAAGACGGTTTCGAAGTAGCCAAAGACGTGTTCAATGCGGCAGTGTTTGCCCCCTCCGCTTCAGAAATTTCTCTGCATTCTGAGTTTTGTTGTCGAAAGATCACATTTAACAAAACCGTCATAAACCCTGTGACGCAAGCTTTCTTCGAGCGAAGATTTCCTCCTCACAAAAACCTGTGAAAATTCATCCCCGCCGTCCTCCAACCCCAATAGGTCGCCATGGGAAGCAACGCATACGCCCACGCGGGATAGACACAGGGCACGAGAAACCCGAAGACGAGCAGAAAGAAGAGCAACGGCCCCACCGCCAGCCCCAGGCAAAGAGCACGGGACTCGGAACCTTCATGTGGGCGCTGCGGATCCGCCGTTCGCTTCGGGCTTCCCAGAGGAGAAAGAGCCCGACCGGCAGGAACCACAGCGACGTCGCCGAGAGATGACCAAAATGAATCGTAAAGAGGCTCAGAATCGCTTCGAGCGCCGCGTAAAGGGGCGCGTCCTCCCCACCTGCCAAGCGCCGTTGAGGCGCTCGCTCCTACCGTAGAGAAGTCGAAAGGGAAGGAGAAGCTAGAAGAAGGGGTCACCGAGCCCCTCGGTCGTCATGGTCGAAACTTCTCTCTCCAAGTCTCAGAAGGTACGGCAATGCGACTCTTAACGTTCAGCCTACCGCTGCGCCAATGTCTCTTTATCCTTGTCGAGCGCATCCACACACTTTTGTCTTGCACGCTTCGGTTACGGATGGTTCTGTTGCCTCCGTTCCCTATCCATCGACCGCGAGTACCTGTATCCAGGTTTAATCAGTTTTTTTTTCGCATCACACTCAACCGAACTCCGTCTTCTCTCGACAGTTATACACAGTTCCAATCGACACGGCTCGCCCATTGAATTTATTAGATCACAAGGTCCAGTGCTTTCGCACCGAGCCTGGTACATTTCGCTTTTTATTTTCTCCCCTTAAGAAACAAAAAGAGTTCCATCGCCCTAACGAGAGTGATTTTACAATCAAACTCATTCTCAAAAGACTTTACTGTCGCCTCAAACATTCTTTGCCAGTCAGAATCTTCTTCACAAGCCCCTTCTTTACAAGAAAACCCTCTCCCAACCGCTTCAAACCACTTCGCATATTCAATGTAAGTTCTGACACTAGTAAAGTGTTTATTCAACACTGTTGCAATTTTCGAATCATATATCGGAAACACAGATGGGTTCACAAAATGCAACAACTTGGAAAGTCCGACAACCGAGCCGCCCAACAAATCTTTAAGAGTTTGAAGATTTCCCTTCTTCGCATTCGCTCCTTTCTTACGCCTCGTCGTCTTTTTCAGATCATCTTCCACCTCTTGCCAAATATCTTCTGTATCAGCTTCTTGTAGCTTAGGAAGAAACGCTAGAACATCGGCCAATTTTCTGTAATCCACCTTTTCCCCGGAATTAAGCCTTAAGGTCGTCGGCATCCAACCGTATACCATAAAGAGCGCACCGACCAGATCCTTCTCATACATTTTAGAGAGTTTTTCTTCTTCAAAATAACGCACCATGATCGGATACGAGTAAAGGTAGGAATTCATGAGTCTAATGGAATCACAAGAATCGTCAGACGCATGCTTGGCATCATTCAGAATTTTTTCAAATTGTTTTCCTAGCTCCCTCAAAAATTCATATTTTGAAGGGAACTCCCACGTCGAAAAATTCGATACGATATTTTCATCAAAAGTCATAACTTTCACCACATCAAATAGCTGTACTTTCAAATAAAACAGAAAAGACACCTACTCAATCTTGCAAAAGATTGAAGCCGTCTACAACTTTTATCCTGCAAAAACATTAAAACCCCAATCAACACTATGCATAATTAGGAATTACCATTATCCCCCTGACAAAATCAAACTTCATTTCTTTGCATCCATCACAAAAACCTGTGAAAATTCACCCCCGCCGTCCTCCACCCCCAGTACGTCGCCACCGGGAGCAACGCATACGCCCACGCGGGATACACACAGGGCACAAGAAACCCGAAGACGGGCAGAAAGAAAAGTACCGGCCCCGCCGCCAATCCCCAGGCAAAGAGTACGGGGCTCGGCGCCTTCATGCGGGCGCTTCGGATCCGCCGCTCGCTTCGGGCGTCCCACAGGAGAAAGAGCCCCGCGGGCAGGAACCACAACGACGTCGCCATGAGATGCCCCCACCGAAACGCAAAAACCCGAAGGATCGCCTCGAGCGCCGCGTAAAAGGGCGTGGTCTTTCCCACCCGCCATGCGCCGTTGAGGCTGTACCAATAGGTGTGTTCGTTCCAACCGTAGAGAAGCCGAAAGGGAAAGAGAAGCCAGGAGAAGAAGTCGCCGAGTCCCTCGGTCACGATCCTTGCCGCCTCCCCTTCCCAACTTCCGAAGGCGTGCTGCAGCGCCGCCCCTTCGAGGACCGCGATCTGCATCCATCGCCCCGGATCCGTGAAGAACGGCAGAAGCGACAACGTCACCAACCACAAGGTCAACAACAAAAAGAACCGCTGAACGCCCGTCATGAGAGCTCCTTAACGGGACCGAGCTTCACGCCCTCGTCCGTGTCGATCAGAATGGGAATGCGCCCCTTGTAGAGTTTTCCGCCCGAAAGCGACGCGAAGAATTCCAAGTTCGGGAGCCTCCCCAACCAGTCGCGCGGCACGATGTCGTCTCGCATCCCCGACATGCGCTTTGTGACGGAGGCCGAGAAGTTGGGCTTCACGTGCGCGGCCGCGCCTGTCGTGATGCCGACTTCGGTTTGCCAGAGGGTCGTCTTCCCGAAGGTTTCCGCGACGAAGTCCTGCGTCGCGCGGTCCTTCGTTCGGAGAGCGATGAGATTGTTGAGGTTCCCGAGCGCCATGCGGGCCTTCGCTTCGGACCCGAGGCGGTCGGTGAGGTCGGGAATCGTCTGCATCGCGACCGTCACGTGTACGCCCGCCTCCATCCCCTTGTTCAAGAGTTCAATGAGGGGTTCGTTGATCACGTTGAAGACCTCGTCGACAAAAAGAGAAATCCGCCCCACCGACGCCCCCGAGCGCTCTTCGTTGTAGCGTGCGCCCGCCAGGGCCGTGAGGTCGGCCAAGAGAATGCTCCCCAAGGCCGACGCCACCGTCGAGTCGGGGAGAGCATCGAGCCCCACGTAGAAGACCCCGCCCGCCCCGACGATCCCTTCGAGGGTCTCCACGTCTCTGGGGTCGTCGGGATCCTCGCGGTCGGGAGAGAGGCTCTTCGCAAGACTCCCCGCGGTCAGCATTGCAAGCACCGGCATAAGCGACGCCGTGATCTTCGCGTAGTGCTCCCGGTCGTGACGGTAGGTGTCGATGAGACGGTTGAGGACCGGCTCGGGGTGTTTGGGCTTTACCGTCTCCTCCCAGAAGAGCGCTTTGGCGGAGAGTTCGAGATTGCGCTCGCCCCGCCGGAAGCCCTGCTCTTCCACCTCGTCCAACTTCGCGCGAACGCGCGCGGGCCAGTCTTCGGGCCCGAAGTCCGTCAAGTGCTTCGTCAAACACTCGTCAAGAAGCGCGTCGATCCCCGACTCGATCGTATCGGCGAGACGCCGAAGGGACGGACGCCGGTCCACAAAGAGGAGCCCCTCCACCACCACGAGCACGGCCTGCCAGGCAAAGGACGAAAAGGCCCCCGAAGTGTCGGCGGGCATGACGGCCTTGACGCGGGTTGCGAGCTCCGTCGCTCTGGCAAAGCTTCCGAAGGGGTCGAAGCGAATCCCGCGGTCGGGAAAGGCCGGATGAAATTCCCGGGGCTTGGCGCGCCCCGCCGCGCGGCAGGCGGCGAAGACGGCGTTGCGAAGACGTTTCGACGATTTCGGGTCGATCACGACGACCGGATCCCCGCGAAGAATCGCCTGGCGAACGAGGTTCGTGAGCATCACGCCCTTGCCCGCCTGCGTCGTCCCCACGATCGCGGTCCCGCCCCCGAGCGACGACAAGGGTCGAAAGAGATCCCCTTCGTCGTCCCCCACGCCGTGAAGGACGGGCGAGCCCGTGTCGTCCGGCCCCAGCCCCGCTTCGCGCACGCCCACGAGCTTCTTCACGAAGGGCGACACAAAGAGCGTCTCGGGGGCGACGGTCGAGAGTTCAAAAAGACGCTGGGCATGAACGGGCGTCCAGAGGAATCCGAGCCCCAACCACAACTCCTTCACGGGCGTGCCCGATCCCGCGGCAAAGAGCGCGTCTTCGCCCGAGAGAACGCCGCGAAGCCGCGAGAGCGCGGCCTCTTCCCGCGGAACGCCCGGGCGGGCGCCCTCTTTCTCCCCGCGGACATCTGTCTTTCCCGTCTTCCCCGATCTCCCCTGCATGTGCCGCATACGAAGCACCAGGTCTCCCCAGCCCATGAAGGCGGGGGCCTTGCCGGAAAGCTTCGCGCGGCGGCGCAGCAGCAGCACGACGTCCACCAACCTGACGCACCCGAAGGCCCCGAGACAAAAGCCCAGGGGCGCGGCCCAGGCCCCTTCGGCGGCCCAGGCGTAGAAGGCCGCAAGGGGAAAGGCGGCAGCCACGACGCCCGCTTCCCAGGCGGGACGCCAGAGCGCGAGCGCCCGTCCGTCGGGGTCGTTCGTGGCGTCCGAGCGCCCGAAGGGATTCGCCCGGGGACGAAGGAGATTCCGTCCCCAGGCGCGAAAACTCCCTTTTTCCTCCTCCGTGAAGGCTCCTCGGGGTCGATTCACCCCGGCGGAAGAATCCCCCTCCGCCACGTCTGATCCCGAAGTTTCCGATGAAACTTCTCGAGACGAAACTCCGTCGTTCCGCCCACGAGCGTCTATCCGCCCGTCGGTGGAACCCGACTTCCGTTCCTTTCCCGAGAGTCCGTACGATTCATCCCCTGACGGCAATCCTGCGTGTTCTTGTCTCACTAGGTTTTCCTCCTTTCGTCTCTTTCCGGTCCCTCACGAGAGGGCCGTTTGTTCTCCGTCTTCTCCGTTTTCCCCGTCATCGCCGCCTTCCGGCGCACGTCGCCGCAACCCGCTCGGGATCGTCCCTTTCATTCCCGATCGGGAACATCTCGCCGGGACACCGACGCTTTCTCAGTCCTACCGCCCATTCCCGGCCAACTCGCCCCGAACCGGCGTAAACCGCCCGCGTCCGGCAAAGCCCGGCGCCGCGGGCGGCCAGGGCGCGTCCTCTTCCCGTCCGTCGGCGTAGCGAAGAACCGGCCGAACGAATCGCGCAGCAATCAGGACGCCTTCCTCGGCGTACGGAGCGGCCGCCTCGCGCTCGAGGCGTTCCGTCCAGAAGTTCCGTACGCCCCGGTCGCGAAGCGCCCGGGAGAGCCGCCCTTCGGGGCCTTCGGCTTCGTCTCCTTCGTCCGTCACGTCCACCGCAGGAGCCGCACCCGCGGTCATTCCGTCGGCAAGAACGCCCGTCGAAAGCGTTTCCCCGTCGGCCTCCTCGCCCCTCGGGACGACGCCCAAGGGAAAAGCGCTGCCGCGTCCTTCTTCGAGGCAGTCCGTCTCCCGTGCGGCGAGCGCGTCGCGCCGCCAGAAGAGCTGTCCCGGACGGTTTTGAAGAAGCGCACCCTTGTCGGTCAGCCACCGAAGAAGGACCGACGTCGACGGTCGCCTCAAGAGCCTGAGCGGCACGAAAACCCCGAAGGCCGCGGCGTTTTGCGCGGGGTCGCCCCGATTGATTTCCGCAAAGGCCGTTTCAAGCGCTTCGGCGAGCATCGGAGGTTCCTGAAGCCCGACGTTCACCGCCCAGGCAAAGCGCCCGGGGAGAACGCTTCGGGCTTCGTCCTCGAGCTCCTCGATTTCCTCCTTGTGGCGGTCTTCCGCAAGAAGTCGTCCCAAAGGTTCCTCAAAGAAGAGTTCGGACGCTTCCGCCGCGCGCATGCGGGCGGCTTCCAAGTAACGCTCCCCGTCGCGAAGGAGGACGGCCTCGGCGAGCCGTCCCGAAACCTTGTCGGTGAGGCCGCCTTTTCGTCGGTCGGGAAGAGCCGGGACGCGGATGAGAAAAAGCGCGCCCGCGTCTCCGCGGGTTTCGATCACGCCGCTTTGCGAGAGCACATGCAACCAGTCGTTCAGGTCCTGCGGCATCCCTTCGCGCGAGGCGGGCGCACCCGGCACGGCGGCAATCCCTTCCGTGAGGATCTTCGCGGGGGCCTCGGGCCAGAGGAGAAAGACGCCCTCGACCCCGTGAAGCAGGACCCCCTCGGAATGCGGCCCGCAAAAAAGCCACGCCCCTTCGCGCACGGCTTCAAGCCACGCTTCCTCCACCCAGTGGGAGAGCGCCGAGCGCACCCCCTCGAAGGGGTCGTCCTCGGGCGCGTCCGAGGTGCTCCCCCGCCGCTTCCAGAGAACTTCAAAGACGGCGTCGCGAACGAGCCGCTCGAGAAACTTCGCTTCGTCGGATCGCCGGACCTTCCCTCGGGAGCGCCCTTCAAAGAGCTCCGCAAAGAAGGGATCTTCCGTGAGCCATCGGCGCGTTCGGTCAGGGACCCAGCGAAGGAAGTTCGCGTCGAGCCCCGTCGTCGCCGTGCGGCTTTTGCGAACCGTAAAGAGAACGTTCTTCGTCTTCCCTGCCCCACTCGAGGGATCCCCGTCGGAAATTCCGCAAGCGGCGAGCGCAAAGCTCAAAAGCGCCTCGTCCCGTCGCCAGACACGGCCGTCCGCCTCGACCGTGAGGTCCGTGAGACGGTTTTCCCCGTAGGCCAGGGCCGAGAGAAAGACGATCGTCTTCCAGCGCTCCCGATGCCGACGTCTTGCGACGGGGTCAAGCGTCAGTCCGAAGACCCGCGCGTCGAGACGGCGAAGCGCCGCCAAAGCCGATTCGAGCCCGAATAGAAAGAGACCGCCGCGCCTTGCGAAGGCCTCGTCCCGAAGGTCGGGAAGATCTTCGACGAAGGCCGCCCAGGCAAGGAGCGCTGGGAGAAAATGCGCCTCAAAGAGCGCCCGATCGGCCGAGGCGAGCAGAACGCGCTGCAGGGTCTCCCTGTGCCTCGCGAGGATCGCGACCGGATCGACGGGCGCCCAGACGGGACGGCCCCGATCGTCAAGGAGCCCCGCGTCCCCGGCCGGTTCTTCGCAATCCGAAACCCTCGCCCCGACGACCGTCCTGACGCTTTCCGTCCCGTCGAAGAGCCCAAGCGCAAGACGGCCCGGCCCCCGCCAGCGGGCGACGAGGTCGGTGCCGAGCGCCTGGCGCACGGCCGATTTTCTTGCGGCGTAGAGTTCCGGTACCGTCATGAGAGAGAAAGTGAATGTCGGGCCCCTCGGATCCGTGCGGGGCGACCCGGGCGATGCAGTCCAAAGAGACAAACTTTCGAAAGCGGGCTTCCGCATGAAACCCGAGCCTTTCGAAAATCGGTCACGGCGGCCCACAGCCCCCGGCATTCGATCGAATGACGAGGGAAGTCGGGCGAAGTCTCCCCTCACCCCTCCCCAGAAGAAAAGTTCCTCATCGGGAAGGAAACGAAAGACTGAACAAAAGAAAAGAGAAAAAGGCGCCGCGGGCCTCCCCTTCCCTCCCGAAGGAGAGAAGCGGGAGACCGGCGGACGGACGAACAAAGCGGACGACGAAAAGAACGCGGACGAATCCGCCCGTCGCAACGGACCCGACGAAAGGCCCATCGAGAAGGACCTCCCGTCAGTTCCGCGCCGCCCGAAAGAGGCGCTTCATGAGTTGGAAAAGCGCCCCGGGCACGGCCCGGACGTCCCGGGCCCGCTCGCAGTGGCGACCAAACGACGCCGACGGATAGCTTCCGACGAGGAGTACGCCGAGTTCGATTCCGGCCTCCCCCACGTCCTCGGGGACGTGGCGAAGGTTCTCGCGCTCAAAATGCCCGTCCGTCAAAAGGATCAGGATTTTTCGCGATTCGCTTCGCTCGAGGAGCCGCTGCGCCGTCGACAAAAGCGCCGCCACGACGGGCGTGCCGCCGCTGCTCTTACGCTTGGACGTGCGCTTTGCGAAGGCCCCGCTGGACTCGCCGAAGGTCGTGATGACTTCGGCCGTCGCGGCGGTGTCTCCGGGAAAGAGCGCCGTCTCCACAACGACGTTCGGGACCTTCTCGAGGACCGACGCGAGGCGAAAGCCCGCGGCCTTCACGAGCGTGAAGTCCTCTTCCGAGAGCGACCCCGAGCTGTCGAGGAGAATCGACACCGCGGCCTCCACGCCCCGGGCCTCCTCCCAGACCGTAAAGACCCGGGCGTCGCCCACGGCGAGGCGGTCGACTTCCATGTCGTCGACGTCCCAGCCCGATTCGGTCAAACCGACGGGCATGGGCACGCGCCGAAAGAGAAGGTCTTCCACCGCGCCCCCGAAGCGGGCGAGCTGCGAAACCGTCTTTCGAAAGAGCCGATCCATTTCGGGATCCCGAATGGCGGAGGCCGCTTCGCCCAAAGGCCGGGCGAGCCTTGCGTCGGCGGGCCAGAGCGCCTGTTCGAGACGGTCCGTTCGCATCCACGATTCGGAGCGAAAGGCGGGACCGTCGTCGAAGGTGACGCGGTTCTCTCCCTTTCGGGCGAGTCCCGACGAGGCGTCGGTCCGCTCGCGGCCCGATCCCGAGATGGCGGGCCGGCCCGATCCCGCGAGACTCGAGAGACTGCGGTCGCGCCGCCCGGCGTCGGACTCCTCGCGCCTTTCCCCGTACCCCCAGTCCTCTCCGAAAAGAGAGGGCTGAAAGGGCGCGGGCGTCAACGCATCGTCCTTTTCTCCTGAACCCGCCTTACCGTCGTCCGCGCCCTTTTTCGGAGGCGCGAGCGTTTCGGCGAAGTTCGAGAGAAGCGCCGCAAGTTTGATCGCAAGTTGCACGGCGTCCTCGGTCGAGCCCAGGGGCCAGGCCGAGAAGACGAGGCTGTCGAACCGAAGCTTTTCGTCTTCGGTGAAGATCAACCCCATCTCCCGCTCGAGCCACTGCAGATCCCGTGCGACGACCGTGAGCCCCAGCTCCCGCTCCCAAAGGCGCGCGAGGTAGTAGAGCTTCACGACGTCGTACGGGGGTCTCCCCGGAACGTCTTCGACGAAGCGGCTCATCCCGGCGGCTTGAAGCGCGAGGTAGAGGGCTTCGCGAAGAATCCCGTAGCCCGCGTAGGCGGCGCTCGTCAGCGCGTCCACCCGAACGTCCTCGAAAAGGTTCGCCCACTCGAAAACGCAGGCGGGGGCGTCCTTGACCGCCGCTCCGCGAAGGAGCGAGAAGTCCGAATGCACCACGTGCCCGCGCTCGTGCAACCCATGCCCGTAGACGAACACGGGAGCGAGCGGATTTCCGAAGTCGATCGGGCCCAACCAGACGGTCTTCCCGTCGGTGGCGGGGCGGGCCGTGAACCGCACCGAAAGCCCCTCCTTTCGGCACGCGGCCGAAAGTACGAGGGGCGCGGCCTGCCGGAGGACGAAGCCCTTGGCGGCCTCCGTTTGGAAGACCCCTCGGGCGGCTTGCGCTCCCCTGGCGCAGTCGTTTTTGCCGATGCGGTTGAGAACGGTCACGTCGACCGCGTTTTTGCGCCGGGCTGCGCCGGCTCGTTTTTTGCCCGTGAGGGCGCGGAATCGAGACATTGGTCACTCCGTCAAAAAAGAAAGGGACCCTGCGGAGGACCGCGCCGAGATTCGGCGCGGACAAACTCCGCAAAAGTCCCTTGGGTTTCACACTGGTTTTTCTTCGGACCCGAGGGTCCGGTCCGGGTAGGCGCGGGCCGCATGAGAGCGGACCCGCGCAGCGCTTATGGAGGCTTCATGACGCTTCTCCTTTGCCGTTTCGCCCTTTCAGGCGAAGGCCGGCCGTTCGACGTCACGACGATTCACGCGTTTGCGCGCTTCGTCGATGAAGTTTCCGAGGGTAGTGACGAAAAGCGTCTCCACGGCCTCGCGCTCCACCGCGCCCAGGGCTTCCGAAAAAGCCAGGCGCACGGCGCTCCTTACCGGATCGGTGATCTTCGGGATTTCGCCCAGGAGAAAGGAACACAGAATGTCCCGCACCCGGCGAAGCACCCGATGACTCACCGCCACCGAGGCGTTCTCGAAGGCCACGCTGCTCTTCTTTGCGGCGGCGCGGCTGTCCGCACCGACGCGGGCGAGCTTCACGCAGAGGTCCGAGAGGATCTCGAGCGGAATCGCCGCCTTCCAGTCGCGGCGAATCGTCGCGACGAGGAGCGCGCTTTCCTCGTACTCGTTCAGGCCCTCCATGCGGAGTTGCCAGAAACGGTCGATCGTCGAGCGGTCCTGGAGCCTTCGCCCCAGAAACCCCTCGTCGGCGGCTTCGTTCGAAGCCCCGCGCGTGTTGTCGGTGATGATCACCCGAGCTTCCGGATGGCGCGGCAGGACCCGGCCCACCTGATCGAGTTCGAGCGGCAGTCCCTCGAGGATGTCGTTGCACGACACCCAGAGTTCGGGACCCGCACACGAGAACTCGTTGATGAGCAGGACCCAGCCGTAGCGCCAGCAGAGCGCCGCGGGGCCGTCGACCCAGCGCATCCCCTTTTCATCCATGACCCAGCGGCCGATCAGCTCGCGCCGATCCATGCGGGGTCGGGCCATGACGGAGACGACGGGCATGCCGAGACGCGCGCAGAATTGACACGCAGTGCTCGATTTGCCCGCGCCCGTAGGGCCCGAGATGTAGAGGGGTTCGGCTTCGGCAAATCGCCACCAAAGGGAGAGTTGTCCGAAGACGTCGCGGGAGAAAAAGTGTGAAGGATTGACGGAGGGAATGCGGTGTCTTTCGACATCGCTTCGTTCGTCGATTGAATAGCCTCGGCAAGGAGGAAACGGCGTGAGATGAGTGCCGAATTCGCTCGCCGGCACCAAGCGGCCATTTAAGATCATGGGTTTCTCCTTTCGGAAAAAGAAAAAAGAAAACCTCGGGGACGCACGTCCCCTCTTGAGCCGCTCAGGCCTGTGGGACAGCGCCCACGAGGCAGCTAAAAGAAAAGAACTTCTTCCGCCTTGGACGCGTCCGAGGACGAGTCGCGGGAGAAAGAAGCCGTTGTGGAAGGTGGAAATCCGTTGCGGGCGAAGAGCCCGGGATTTTTAGAACGTGCACCGATTTCCTTTGCGTCCGTTCGCCATGAAAGCGAAATCCATTCTGCCTGAAGTTTTGGGAAAACGGTGCAGAGGGTTTTCCCCGAGAAGAGGCGGTATTCCTCCATTACGAGCTCGAAACGCCCAAAACGGCGAAGGGCGCTCCTGAAGGAGTCGCCCCTCTTGGGCTCGAATCGACTATGTCCGGCCGCCGAGCTTAATGGCCGTCGAAATCAGCACGACGAGCTGCGATCGGCACTATCACCCGAACGCGGACGCAAAATTTGCGCCCGAAGCTTGCTATGATTTCTACGGAGATTGGCGAGTTGACTTGCTTGTTCATCGCCACCCTCCTCCTTAAAAAAGCTCAAAGCCCTTGTCGTTGCAGCGACTTGGGCTTTTTGCTTGTTGAGAGATACACCGACGCCACCTTTGCGTCCGTCCCCGCCCGTTTTCCAATTGACGGCAACGCCGCACGAACGACGAGCTCTTTCGCTCCCTCCCCTCCCTTTAGCCCTTGAAGGGTTTCCCTATCCCGGCCACCCCTGCGCCCCGCGCCTCTCCGCGCACTTCGGGCGCCGTTTCCGTTTCGCCGGGCGCAAAAAATCCGCGCCGCCGAAAGAAGGACAGCGCGGATTGTTCTCAAATAAAGAGCCCGATCGGGATTATTCCTCGAACGTTCCCTTCACGATGATTTCGCCTTCGCGCATCATCTGACGGCCGTTGGCGAAGACGTGCACGAGGTTGAGGTTTTCGTCGAAGAGGTTGAGGTCGGCCGAGCCGCCCGCCTTGACGAAGCCCTTGCCCGGGAGCTGCAGGGCCTTCGCGACGTTCGCCGTGACGACCGAGAGAGCCGTCGTCACCGGGACGTTCATTTCTTCGACGAGGCGCTTCACTTCCTTCAGGTTGCAGGCGACGCCGCCCACGCCGAGCCCCACCATTTCGCCCTTCTCGTTGAAGCGCGGAACCGAGCCGTGACCGTCGGAACTCATGGTGACGTGATCGAGCGGAACGCCCGCGTCGAGCACGGCCTTGACGCCCGCGGCCGGAGTGCCGACGGCGCAGGAGCCGCCCGTCGTGATGTCGACGTAGCCGCCCGCGAGACCGAATTCGATCGCGCCCTTGAAGACGTCGGGATGACGGGCGCAGTGGGTCGGACGGATGTGCTGAATGGGCATGCCGCGCTTCACGCAGTCAAGGAACATGTCGAAGGGCCCGACGATGTTGCCGAGATGGATGTGGAGGACGCCGAGCTTCCCGGCGACCATCGCGCCCACGCGGATCTGCGTCAGAAGGCGCATGACTTCGTCTTCGGTCGGGAAGCTCGAGCGGTGGTCGCCCATGGCGATCTTGACGCCGAGGACTTCGGGAACGAAGTAGAGGTCGTCGCGCACGCAGCTCGTGAGCGTGGTCGGGGGATAGGCGTAGTTGCTCGTGTACATCCAGGCGGAGACGCCTTCGGCCTGCAGAGCGCGGACCTTGCCCAAGAGGTTCGGAATCGAACGGCTCGTGCCGTCGGTGCCGGAGACGCCCACGACGCTCGTGGTGCCGCAGGCGACGAGTTCGGAGAGAACGAGTTCGGGCGTGCGGGTCTTGGGACCGCCTTCGCCGCCGCCCCCGGTGACGTGGATGTGCTGATCGATGAAGCCCGGCGTCATGACGAGGCCCTTGGCGTCGATCGTTTCGAGTTCGGGAAGCGAAGCGGAAAGGTCCTTGCCGACCGCCACGACCTTGTCGTTCACGGTGAGGACGTCGACGACGCCGAGGTCTTCCGGCGCATAGACGTGCGCACCCTTGATGAGATATGCCATTTGCGAATCTCCTTACACAAGAATCAAAGGAAAATCTGGGCCGCGACGACGTTGACGATCATGCCGAAAATCATGACCGGAATCGTACGGCGGATGAGTTCGATCGGGGTGAGGCCCGCGATGCCCGAGACGGCGATGATGACGCCCGAGATCGGGCTCATCGGACGGGCAAGGCTCGCCGCCAACTGCACGGGGATGACGAGCGCCATCGTGTTGTAGCCGACGCTCGCGGCCGCTTCCGGAAGCAGAGGCGAGAAGGCGAAGAAGGCGGAGTTGCCGGAACCCGTCACGATCGTCGCGATCGTCATGATCGCCATCATGACGAAGAGCATCAGGTAGAGGCCCACGTCCTGCTGGGCGGCCGCCATCTGGATCATGGTCGAGATGCCGCCGATCTTCGTGAGACCCAGGGCGAAGAGTTCGGCGCAGATGATGAGCGAAACGGTCGAGGTGAAGACCTTCCCCATCCCTTCGAAGAAGGCCCCGAAGTCCTTGCAGACGTCCTTCAAGGCGCGGCGGCTCACGAGGTCCACCACGAAGGCGACGAGGATCGAGACGATGATCGCGGTGACGAGATTGAGCTTGATCCCGTTGTAGACCATCGGCGAGAAGATGATGAGGAGGAAGAGCGGCAGAATCGGGAGGATCGCGTAGAAGGCGGGACCCGCACCGGCGAAGGCGTCCTCGGTCTTGCCGGAGACGGCGCCCGTGTCGTCGGAGATGCCCTTGGCGGCTTCGCGGCGGTCGAACCAGCGCTGCACGAGGGCGTGACCGACGGCGACCGCGATGATGATGCAGATCGCAACCGGAATCTGGCCCGTGACGAAGTAGGTGACGACGTCGGTGCCGACGAGGTCGGCGGCGCGCATGGCGTTCGAGGAGCTCGGACCGAGGTCAAGACAGCAGGTCGAGCCGATCACCGCGGCGGCCGCGGCGCGGCGAACGCCCAACTGCACGAGAAGCGGATAGACCGAAGCCATGAGAAGGAGCCCGAGGCCCACGGCGGAGTTGATGAAGAGCGCCATGCACTGGCCCACGACGTAGGTGAGGCCGAGGAGCACGTAGGGCGAATGAATGGCGGAGAGCGGACGCACGCAGAGCTTCACGAGAGCCTTCGAGGCGCCGATCTTGTTCATGTAGTAGGAAAAGCCGCCGATCGCCATGATGTTGAGGCCGAGGCCCCCGATGCGGCTCTTCGTAAGGTCGGTCACGGCCTGCGCGAGGTCGAACCCGAGGAAGTTCGTGGCGGTCTTGGCGGACACCGGGTCGTTCCCCATGAAGGCGCCGATCAAGAGGAGCACGAGGCCGAGCACCAGGAGGATGACGGGCGGGTAGTAGTTTTTGATGACGAAGTACGCCAAGAGCACGACGGCCAAGAGCGTACAGATAACTCCGAACATTTGAGTTCTCCAATCGATGGTTGAGAGGGACCTGCGCGGACGGTCTCTGCCGCCTCGCCCCGGGTCTTGGCAAAAGCATAGCGGTCGGTCGCCGGGAATTCATGCGGGTTAACACGAGGTCCTATAGAAGAGTCCTCTTTCGGTCATATCCCGAGCCGGGGTCATTTTGTTTTTCCGATCCGTCCGACGACGTCCACACTCTCGAAACCGGCGCCTTCGACGCTTTTGCCCGGCGGGGGCCCCTACGGCGCACGGCTTTGAGATGCCCCGGAATCCACGCCCCGCCTTTCGCTCGGTGCCCTGCGACTCCCTACCTCTCGTTCGGTTGTTGCACGGTCATGCAACGTATGATCATGCAACGCATGAACATGCCGAATCCCGCTGTGCCATTCTCGAAGGCGCTCGCGTCGAACGGTCCCGCACCCCATCCGTCTCTTCCAGCCAATGCAGGCCGAAAGCAGTACATGCAGGTATACCCCTATCTCACTCCGTGCCATGAAAAATCGGGCGATCACTCTCCGAAAAATCCCACTTCAACAAATAATTCACCTATCCCTCCCTACGGAAAAGCGGAAATAAAATCTTCTTATGTCCTCAGGTGTCAAGGGGTGAAAGAGCACTTTCTCGATCCTCATCAAACTCCAGCTTCTTATCCGACGTTCGAACGTCCAACGATAGTTCGATGGGGGCCACCCAATGGCAATTCCAACGGGCCGAAAACCC
>CASDQM010000040.1 GCA_949282745.1 uncultured Sutterella sp.
AAAGTCTTTCGCTCTTCCTCGGACAAAGCGTTGCGCGGCTTGAAGTTGGAGCGATCCAGCCGACCGTCCTTGAGTTCCTTGCCCTCAGTAATCTGCTTGCGCCAGTTGCGGAAGGTACGGTCGGTCAACCCAAGGCACTGACATGCCCTCGGCAACGAAGCGCCGTTGTTCACAGCTTCCGTGATCAGCTCGTAGGCTTCGCGGCGATCTTGGTCACTGATCAGTTTTCCTTGTCCCCCCAGATCGCCTGCGCTTTTTTTGTCAACACCAAGAGCGCAGACAACTCGGCCGTTACCTTGTCCTTTCGTTCAATTTCCCTCTGGGACAAACGATAGTTTGCTTCAAGCTCTTTGACGCGACCTTTTTCCTTGGTCAGCATCTTCTGCATGCGGGAGACTTCGTCCGGGTCAGTGAGGACTTTCTTGCGCTGACGACCGGCAAAGGCCTTGACGTCAGCCAGAAGAAGGCCTTCTCGACGGCAATATTGGCCGGCTTCGGTGCTGTCGAAGCCCAAGTGACGACACACAACATATGCGTCGTACATTTTGTTAAAGTCAACGCCTTCAGGGAGAGGTACTTTCATGTTTTGAGTGCCGATGTTCGAGGCAGATACGGCGGCCGCATCTTGGCGCGCCACTTTTAGCCACGAGTATATCGTTACTCTCGCGACTTGATACTCCTTGGCGGCATCGCTGATGCGCGTCCCGTCGGACAAGATGCTTCTAACTACGTTATTGCGGAATTCCAGAGGGTACCCCATTTTTGTCTCCAAGATTGCTTAGTGCTCCTGGAAAGACATTCTGACAAATAGGGTAGGAAGCTTTAGTGAACAACCTGTCCCGGAGCCAAAGTGAAGTGGTTGTGGTCAATAGACTGCAACCGCTTCACTTTTAGTTCAATTCCGTCTGAATGTCAGAACGTATAGCCGATGGAGACGGAATAAATATTGGCCGACAGATCATGGCTCTTGCCGTTTTCCAAGATGGGGTCCTCAAAACTTGAATAGTCCTGCCCGCGCATCCATAGATGGGCATAGCCAATGTCAAGATTCCAGTTTTCCCATCGCAGGCCGGTGCCCAAACTGACGCCCGTGCGGCCGTGTCCCGGGACCATGAAGTCTGCGTGGGCTTCGTTTGTGACCGGTGTTTCGTGCCAAACGCCTGCGCGCAGGGCAAGCCAGTCCATGGGTTCGTATTCCACACTGGCATTGAAGTTCCATCCGTTGCGCCATTTTTTGGCGGAGTTGGACTCAAAATCGGAATCAAATCTGATGTTCAGGGAATCAAAAGTTGACCAACGGGTAAAGACGGTTCCTATTTCGAAGCTGAGATTGTCCAACGGATAGTAGGTCAGGCCCACGGCAAGGGAGTCAGGCAGACGCACCCTGCCATGTACGCCGGTATCGACAGCATGCGGTACTTCATTCTGATCAGCCAACAGATTTGCTTCTTCGCGGGAAAAATCGGCTGAGCCATCAATACGGAGCGTCACAGGGCTCTTGTAGGCAAGACCCAGAGAGAGCTTGTCCGTCATGCGGATGTGAATGCCCAAGTGCACCCCAACTCCCCAGTGCGAGCCGTCAAGCGTCATCTTGATGTCCTCAGCCTTTACCCCTGAGAGTTGGTAGCATGGAATCTGCTTTCCCATGGTCAAGCTGGCGTGCATGATTTCTACGCCGGCGGAAAGAGACAGGGCATCGTTGACCTTCACAGCCAGCGTGGGCACGAAGGAAAACGTCTGGAATTTGATGTCGGTCAGGTTGTAACGTCCCGGCCAATTGTCAGGAAACTCATTGTCAAGGCCGAAGCGCGAGAACAGCCCCAGGCCCAGCCACAAATGCTCGTTGAGTTGATGGGTTAGGTAGGCGTAAGGTGCGGACAGAACATGGGACCCTGTGGTCGTAGACGAGAGGCTGCCGTCTTTGTCGTATAAATCGAACGTGCTCTTGGGAACAACGGCGGCATAACCGACCATGACGTGCGTACCGGGTAAACGGGTAATGCCGGCAGCGTTGTAGGCGATGGCCGAGGGATCGTCCGCACGTCCCACCATGCCTCCTGCCAGAGACAGGCCTCTCGTGCTCCATTGCGTCAGGGAAAAACCTTCGGCCTTTGCTGCAGTCATCTGACATGCGCACAAAAGACAGACTGCAGGTATGACATATCGTTTTTTTTTCATATGCATCTCCGCAACGAAATTCAAATCGTATCTGACAGTCGAAAGGGGATCGCCCGCGATAATTATACCGTAACGCTTGGAGTTAGGTACCGGTATTTGTCAAGCGGTCTTTCCGAAAATGCTCAAATGTTCTGAGCCATTATTAAGGCGGCCGCCATTTGGTTTACATTAAGCACATAACTTTTCTTGCGCATACCGGACGTCTTCCGGGAGAAAGCATGCTTGCACACGCCACGTTTCCCGTTGGCATCGCTCCATAAATGCACGAGCGCGCTCAAGATTGTCGTCATGCGTGCCGGCAGCCTGAAGGCGGAGTTCGGTTTTCAGGTTTCGATTCAGGTACTCATCCGGGTTGAGCGTCGGCGAATAGGCAGGAAGGTAAAAAAGCTCTATTTCCTTCTCGTGGGCCTCAATCCAGCGCTGAACGATACGCGCGTGGTGGATCCGCGCGTTGTCGCAAATAACGAAAAGTTTTCGTCCGTTGACCCCGAGATCAAGGATAAGACGGTGCAAGAACCGGATGAAGTGACAGGCATTGACGGCTTTGCGCTGCAATAGAAAGAAGCACTTGCCCTGGTTGTTGATGGCCGAGATCATGACGGGGGCACCGTAGTTCGTTCGGGCGTTTTCAATCAATACGGGGGTTTGTCCTCTCGGGGCGTAGCTCCGTACCCAATTCGAGTCCTGCTTTACGGGCGTTTCGTCCTGCCACAAGATCAAAGCGTTTTCAGCCTTTGCTCGCTGCTCAATCTGAGGATATGTCTCCTCAAGCCATTTGCTGACGGCGACAGGATCTTGCTGCAATGCCTTCTTCTTCGGACGTTGCGGCGTCATATTCCAACGCTTCATGTAGGCGCTGATCGTACGAATGGCGATTTCCTTGCCAAACTCGCGGCGAATGAGGTCGCGCACGGCCTTGCGCGTCCAGACCGCCCAAGGAAACTTCAGCTGAGACGGGCAGCGGTGTTTGTCAAGAAAGATTTCCAAGAATTTTCAAAAAGTCCAAGCAGATCGCCTCGCAACAATGCGGGGCGTTTTCACTTCTGGGAACGCAAACGAACGCCCTACGCCTTCGCTTGCGCGTTCGGCTTGTCAGGGTTTAGGAACTGACTGGGAGCGGGCGTACAATCGCGCACGCGGCCGTTAATCCAGCGCCGCGGGTTCTTGGCACGGGCTGCCTCCAGGACCGCTTTGCGCGCTGCAAGCACGGCGGCGTCCTCGCCTCTGAACCGGCTCGCAGGGGTCACCCAGTTGATGCCGCTTTGGTAGTTGTTGTGGTTGTAAGTCTTCACGAAGCCATCCAGCCACACACGTGCTGCCAGAAACGATCTGAACCCCTTTTTCGGATAGCCTCGCCCTGTATGCTTCAGGGTACGGAACAGCGACTCGGAATACGGATTGTCGTTACTCACTCGCGGTCGGCTGTGAGAGAACTCAACACCCCAATTCTCAAGCAACGCAAGTATCTCCTTCGCCTTCATCGATGCGCCGTTATCTGAGTGCAGGACAAGGCATCTCGGTTGAATTCCATACTTGCGAAACGCTTTGGCCAAGAACTCTTGCGCAAATTCTGCACAGTCCCTATCGTGCACTTCTGCATGAATGATGTAACGACTGTAGATGTCGATAATCACATACCCATACATGAATTCCCCGGTCGCCTTGTTGCTGTCCCACGACCACACTTGATTGGGCCCGGTGGCCTCGTAGCTCGTGGGCTTGTAACGTCGCGTCGGCGTGCGGGTAGTCGTGCGCCTGGTGTTCAAGCCCCGCTTCCTCATCACGCGGTAAACCGTGGAGAGCGACCCGTAATACTCCTGGTTGTCCAAGAGCCTCATGTACGCCTGGGGGAGGCTGAGATCGGCCACATCGGGGCTGCAGAACCTCGCCACAAGGGCGTCCTGCTCCTCTTTGCTCAAGGCAAAGGACGGCTTGTAGTCACCTCGATCCAAACGGCCGTCTTCCAGTTCTTCGCCTCGTTTCAGGCGAGCACACCAGTTGCGATAGGAGCGGCCGGTGATGCCGAGCACAGCGGCTGCCTTATCAGGGCTAGCGCCAAGCGCCACAGCCTCGCGAATCAGCTCGATGGCTTCCAGGCGATCTTGGGCGCTGATCAGCTTTCCTTTACTCCCCAGATCGCCTCTGCTTTTTTTGACAAAACCAACAATGCAGTCGTCTCGGCCAAGGCTTTATCTTTTCGGTCGATTTCCTTTTGCAGCAGGCGATTTTGTTTCTCCGCCTCTTTGATTTTGGTTTTATCCTTCGTTGCCTGCGATTTGAGGGTACGCTCCCGGGAATGCGAAACGGCGGCATCCTCAATGCTGTCGTCCTTCAACTGTTTACTGAAGGAGCGAACGTCACCGAGGTGCAGACCGACACGGCGGCAGTACTCGCCAGCTTCTGCACTGTCATAGCCAAAATGACGACAGACGGCATCTGCCTGGATCATCTTCAAGAGGGGAACACCTTCGGGTAACGGTAGCTTTTTCATATCGGACGGGGTGAGGGCGCCGTCATCATGCGAAGCAGCCTGCTTGCGAGCACGGCTTACCCAGTGGTAGACGGTGGAGTGAGCGACGCCGTACTCGTCGACGGCCTCCTTTGCGGAAATTTCATGGGCAAGGATACGTCGGACGACGACATCACGAAGGTCGGCAGGTTACTGCATTTTTCTCTCCAAGAGGGGATAAAGGATCTTGGAAAGACATTTTGACAACTACAGATCTTTTCGTCTTAGTCGACATGCCAAACTCCGGTTCCAAGTTGGCCCTGGGGTGGCTCAACTCTGGTGTCGTTGAGTGGCTACTTTATGATGTCGTCTAACAGGTGCCCTTTCGAAGGTTCTTTCTAGCTCGCCAAAGAAAAAGGCCTCGTCTTCCAAAAAGACGAAGCCATCGAAGAAAGAATCGGAATGAGAGGAAAGCGCATCTTCGGTGAAGTGTTGTCCTTAATGCAATCCGAGAAACAACATGGATTTGGCTGCTTTTGCAACCGAAAAACCATGCTTGCGGTAGAAGGCCTCGGCTTCCTCTGAAATGGGGGGAACGACGAGGGGAACTACGCCAATGGATTCCGAGGCTTTTATTGCAATTTGAACCGCTTCGTTGAGCAGGGATTCTCCGAGGCCGTGTCGTTGATCAGAGCGCCTGCGCATACCCCATCCTACCCGAGGAGCGGTAGGGTGGGGTCGAGCAGGCCGGGCGAAGCCCGAATTTAGGAAATTTCTTGTCTGCTAAGGAATTGTGCTAAAGTTACTCGCAGACTCAGAGACCGTTAACGATAATAATGAAGATCCATACCTCCTACAGCGTCCGCATTCAGGGCTACAGTTCCGTCCTAGACGCCACAGTCGCCATGTATCGCAAAGCGGTGGATTTCTTCATTGCGGTCATAATGGTCAACTGGGCCCTTTTTGACGGTCTCGGACAGAAGGATGCCCAAAGGGAGTGTGAGAAGTTGTGCGTAAGCACGGCCACACGACCGACGGTTCCTCATGACTTCGCCGTCGATTTTTATAAATTTCCGTCCTACCTACGTCGGGCTGCAATCAACGCGGCCTTCGGGGCGGTGTCTTCCTACAAAACTCGTCTTGCACAGTGGGAGACCAATCCGCAGGGAAAGGAGCCGGGACTGCCGAAGGCGGGACGCATTTTTCCCGCTTTCTATAAAGCACAGCAGTTTGTGTGGAACGGCCGCTATTGTATCCGCCTCAAGGTTTTTATTCGGAACACTTGGGATTGGATCGACGTGGGCCTGCGCAAGACGGACGTCGACTACATCTCCCTATACTGCGCTACGCGGAAAGAACTCTGTCCCACCGTCACCAAGCGCGGCAGGGTGTGGTCGCTGGATTTTGCTTACGAAGAAAAGGTAGACCTTAACGAAACAGATATTGAAGATCAGGTGATCGTCGCGGTGGATCTTGGCATCAACAACGCCGCAACGGCCGTAGTGATGCGCTCGGACGGCACTGTCTTGGGAAGACGCTTTCTGCGTCTCTCCAAAGAAAAAGACTCTCTGGAACGCGCACTCGGTCGAATCCGCAATGCTCAGCGGCACGGGGCGAAAAGGATGCCTCGACTGTGGGGACGAGCCAAGGGCATCAACGACGACATCGCCCAGAAGACGGCGACCTTCATCCTTGACATTGCGATCAAGGCGGGTGCTCACGTAGTAGTGATGGAGCATCTCGATCTCAAAGGCCGCAAACGCGGTTCGAAACGGTGGCGTTTGCATCACTGGCGGGCGCAATACGTTCAGGAAATGGTGGAGAGTAAGGCGCATCGCGCAAAAATGCGGGTGAGTCGGGTCTGTGCGTGGGGTACGTCCTGTCTCGCCTTCGACGGCTCCGGCCGGGTCACGAGGGATGCGGACAACTATAGTCTCTGCAGTTTCAAGACCGGCAAGCGCTATCACGCCGACCTGAACGCTGCACTCAACCTGGGCGCCCGTTATTTCATCCGCGAAAGGTTCAAGACCTTGCCGGAGACGGTGAGGCAGGTACTTTCGGCGAAAGTTCCGGAAGTGCTCCACAGAAGCACGTGCACCTTATGCTCGCTCTTTAGGTTTTGTGCGGAGCTGGGGACGCAAGGTCACCCGGTTTCTGAGCTTAACCCGCACCGAGCAAAGGCAGTCCCTCTGACTACAAAGGAGGGAAGCCGCATCCATTCTGAAGGTTTTGCCGGATGAATGGGTGCGGAGGCTTCACAACGTTTGCTCACGGCCAATCGTCCGAGCAGGATCGTCGGCAGAGGTGAGGGTTTGTTGCGCCGCAGCTTTGCCCGCAGATCGTCGTGCTCAACAGAGTGGGAAGCCAAGGAAAAAAAGCCGGCCAATTCTCCTGTTTCCGTGGAAAAGGAAACAAAAGTCCGACTTCCTCCGGTGACATCATTGGGGAGCGCTTTGGTCGGGAGCCAAAGGTCAAGGGCCCGCTCACCGCACTCAAACTTATCCAGCGCTTCACGATGTTCCGGCTTCAACCGGACTGGTCTGGTAAACAGCGCCATATCAATCTTCCCAGACAGGCTTGATGTTCATCAGTCGTTCGCGGGCCAAAAGCACCTGAGGATCTTTTTCTCCTTCTTCGAGCTGACGCAAAAAAGCATCGAATTCTTCAGCGGAAAGACGAGTAACCCGATCCTCATCTCTCATTGCGTTGTATAGAGATCGGAGCCCGTCAATCACGAGGGCGGTCTTGGTTTCCCCCGTTTTTAACAAGATCTTCGAGAATTGCGGTATCAAATTCGCTGAGTCGGATTGTGAGAGCGGTCATTTTGCACCTCCGTACTGCGTATGTATGAATTGTTTGTACTGCAATTTGCAACGCTTGACCGGGGCAGCCGATGAAATCATGCCGTTCGTTCAACATGAGATCGAGCGTCGGCGCTTCTCAGATGTGCAGCCTCGCCACGGGCTGCACCGAAATTTCGGGCGTCACTTCCTGATAGGCCATGACGGGAAGTTCGTAGAACTTCGACTCGATCAGGCGACGCACGTAGCGGCGGATGTCCATACTGACGAGAAGCACGGGCTTCTGGGTGCTCGTGCGGTACTTGCCCGCCGCCTTTTCGAGGGCGTCGAGAATTCGCTGCGAAGACCCCGGATCGAGCGAGAGGAAGGCCCCGGCCGACGTCTGGCGCACGGCCTTTCGGATCGTTTCCTCGACCTGCGGCTCCATCAGAATGACGGGGAGCATGTTCTGGCCCTTCGAGTGCATGTAGCAGATCTGGCGCTTCAAGGCGCTTCGGACATACTCGGTGAGCATCACGACGTCCTTTTCTTTCGGAGCCCATTCGATCAGGGCCTGCAGGATCGAGCGCAGGTCGCGGATCGAAACGCGTTCCTGCACGAGACGGCGGAAGATTTCGGCGATGCGCTGCACGGGCAGAAGACGCGTCGCTTCGTGCACGAGGTCGGGGGCGCGCTCCTCCATCTTGTCGAGGAGATACTTCGTCTCCTGCATGCCAATGAAGGTGTCCGCATGACGCGTCAAAAGAAGCGACAGGTGGAAGGCGAGAATCTTCGAGTGATTCATGCAGGCGATCCCGGCGGCCGTGAGGCGCTTTTCGTCCTTGGCCGACACCCAGACGGAGTCGACGTTCGGTAGGAAGGGTGCTTCTTCCCGGCACTCGATGTCGAGGAGCGCGAGGTTTTCGGGCGTTTCACGCACGATCACGCAGTCCTTCACGAGCTGGCCCGTCGCGATCGGAATTTCGTTGAGGTTCAACGTATAGGCGAAGGACCGCAGATTCGGGTTCGGCCGCAGATGAATCCCGGGGAAGGGGACGCCCAGGTCGAAGTAGAGCGCGCGGCGCAGTTCGATGAGGTCGCTGTTGAGGTCGTTGTAGTTGAGCGACTCGCCGATGTCGGGCGCGATGTCGAGAATGATCGGCACGGTCGGGGAGAATTCGTCGCCGGAGACCGCACGCTTCGGTTTGGCCTTCACGCTGACGGGGGCGAGGGTCTTCTCGAGTGCGGCTTCGGGCGCGGGCTCGGAAGCCTGTTTTTCGTCGATGCGGCGAAGCATGTAGCCGAAGCCCCCGACGGCAAAGCCGAGCGTAAAGAGCTGCGGCTTCGGGAAGCCCGGAATGAGCGCGAAGAGGAAGATCAGGGCGCCCGCCATTTCCAAGGCGCGCGGCTGACGGAAGAACTGCTTGCCGACTTGCGAGCCCATGTCTTCGCGCGAGTCGCCCGAGCGCGTGATGAGAATGCCCGCGGAAATCGAGACGAGCAGGGACGGGATCTGGCTTACGAGACCGTCGCCGATCGTGAGGACGCCGTAGAGCTGCAGGGCGTCGCCAGCGGACATGCCGCGCTGCGTCATCCCGATGATGGTGCCGCCCACGATGTTGACGAGCGTCACGACCATGCCGGCGATGCTGTCGCCCTTGACGAACTTCATGGCGCCGTCCATGGCGCCGTACATCTTGCTCTCCATCTGCACGTCGTCGCGGCGGCGCTGGGCCTCTTCCATGTCGATCACGCCCGCGCGCAGGTCCGCGTCGATCGACATCTGTTTGCCCGGCATCGCGTCGAGCGTGAAGCGCGCGCCGACTTCGGCCACGCGTTCCGCCCCCTTGGCGATGACGAGGAACTGCACGATCGTGAGAATGAGGAAGACCACGGCGCCCACGACGAAGTTGCTCCCCGTCGCGAACTCGCCGAAGGTGAAGATGATTTCACCGGCGTCAGCCTGCAGAAGAATCAGGCGGGTCGTCGTGATGTTGAGCCCCACGCGAAAGAGCGTCGTGAAGAGGAGCATCGTCGGAAAGACCGAGAACTCCAGAGGCGTCTTCACGTACATCGCCATCATCAGCATGAGGAACGACAGCGTGAGGTTCGCGCCGATCAGCGTGTCGACGAGCGGCGTCGGCAGCGGAATGATCATGAGCGCGATCACGACCACGATGAGAACGACCATCGCGACGTCGCTGTGCCGCGCGATGGAGGTGGTCAGGGATCCGGCTTTTTGAAGAAGGGACGGCATGCTGATCTAGGGTTGGCTTGTGGAGGGCGTAACGTTCATTGTACCTTCGCGGCGTCTTCGTCTTCGGTCGGGAAGGCGTCGCCGCGCATCGAAAGGAAGGTTTCCCGCGCGGCGCGGGCCTCTTCCTTTCGTCCGAGCGCCCAGAGGGCCCGGGAGCGAAGCCAGTGAAGCGTCGCGTCGCGCGTCGAAAGCGGTCCGCCCGCGAGCGCCTCGCGAACTTCGCGAAGCGCCGTTTCGGCGTCGCCCGCCTCAAGCGCAGCGGCGGCAAGCCCCGCCTTCGCGAAGCGGAAGTCGGGCGTACCCGGCGCGCTCAGCTCCGCGATCGTTTCATAGAAGCGCCGGGCGCGGTTTTCCATCCCCAGGCGGAAAAAGAGAAAGGCGAGCACCGAGAGGGTCTTCTTTTCGTCCTCGGTAAGGTTCGGCATTGCGTTTTGCGTCACGGCGTCAACCTCCGAGCATCAGATTGCGGTAGGCGGTGAGAAGAAGCCCGTTCTGAAGAAGCGGCTCGATTTCATTGTGTACGAGCGCCTGAATCTTCGGGTTTTCGCTTTTGCGGAGTTTTTCGAGAAGCGCGTGCAGGTCCGCTTCGAAGGTTTCGGGACTCACGAGCGAACCGTCCCCGATGTCGGGGCAGAGAAGCGCCTCGAGGGCCGAGCGGCTGTTTGCCGTGCGAAAGAGGTTTTCAAGGCCCGACTCCTGCAGGAGGTTCGTGCCGAGGTCGCGCGCCTCGGGCAAGGCCGCGGCGTCGGGCATGGGCAGAAGATCGGCGATGCCGATCGAAGGGTTGAGTAGCGAGTCGATGCGCGTGGGCATGGTTCGTACGAAGGAAATCAGCGTCCGTCAAAAAGGGACGCCTGGAGTTGAAGAAGATGCCGAAGGGCGCTTTCAAGTTCCGCGCCGCTCACGCGGGAGACGGGGAGCTTGAGCCCCAGAATCCAGCGGTCCTTGTGCATCCCCGTCACGACGGCGTAGGGCTGCCGCGAGGTCCAGTGCGCGGCGCGCAGGGCCGCTCGGAAGGCCTTTCGCACTTCCTCGGGCCGCGCGGGGCGCGAGAAGGTGAGAAGAAAGTCGTCTTCTTCGTTTTTCGGGCAGCGAAGAGTGAGCGAGCCCAGGTCGTCGAAGGTGAGCGTGAGGGCCTCTTCCTCGCCCCAGACGAGGTTCGGGATGCCGATTCGTTCCCCGAAATCCGCAAGTTCGCGATCCAACATGTTTCGGTGTCCTTATTCCTGTGAAGCGAGCCACTCGTCTTCGCGTTCGATGGCGCCGTCGAGCGCCGTCTGCACGGCGTCGACGAGCTGCATGCGGTGCGCGTCGTCCGGGAAGAATTCCACGGGAAGCTCCCGCACCGCGCGGAAGAATTCCTGCAGAAAGAGCACTTCGTGCTCGATGTCTCGCGGCATGGCCTTCCTCGCGATCTCGTCGATCTGATGCGCCCCGACGAAGGGCTGCTTGCGAAGGGCCACGATTTCGCCCAGAAGGGACACGGGCGTGAGCGTCGTTTCGCCCCCGTGCACGTTCTTCCAGCGGTTGAGCACCTCTTCGCAGAGGATGTGGGCGCTTCGCGTCAAACGCACTTCGCCGAGCTTTCGGTGCACGGATTCGAGCTGCGCGATCTCGAGGCTCGGCGCGGCGCTTTCGATGTCGGCGCTGATCGCGGCGAAGAGAAAGTCCATGGCCTTGTCGAACTTTTCGCCGTAGCGCGCGGAAATGTCGGCATAGACCTCGTTGACGTCGGTGAATTCGCCCACCGTGTCGCGGTAGAGGCTCCCGAGCGCCGAGGAGCCGTCAAGGTCCCCAAAATCAAGGCCCGTGACGGTCCCGCGCATGCCGAGCGCGATGTCGCGGCGGTTCTCCGTAAAGAACTCTTCCGCGACGCGCTCGAGCGTCGCCTTTTGCTCGTTTGTGACGGCGGGATCCTCCGCGAAGGCTTCGCGGGCGGCTTCGAGCACCGCCCAAGCGTCGGCCGGATCCGGAAAGGCCTCTTCGAGCGTTTCCCGAAAGCGCTTTGCGTCGGCGGCGTGCTTGAGCGACTCGACCGTCGAATGCATCGCCTCGGACTTGCCCGCCTTTTCGAAGTGGGCGCGGTAGCGCGCGAGGAGTTCCTCTGAAATCCTCGAGGCGTTTCGTTCCTTGCGGCGGCTGATTTCGTAGTCCTGCGTCTTGTCGAGCGCAAAGCCGATTTCTTCCGCGGCGTCGGCAAGAAGCTTCTCGGGCGTCGCCTCCACCTTCACCGCGTGCCCCATGAAGAGCCCACGGGGACCATCGGTCGCGTGTGCGCCCGTGGCTGCGTTGAGGCCAGCGGCAAAGGGGGTGTGAATGCCTTCGATCGCCATGGTGTCTCTCCGTCAGATCATGTCGCTGTGGCTGTAACGCCACGACGCTCGGAAGCCGAGGCGCGAGAGTGCCGACTTCAAGTGCTGTTCGATGACGAGCGACATGATGTCGAAGAAGGACGGCGGATTTTCACCCAGCATCCACGTCGCCTGTCGGCACATCGTGGTGTAGAGCGCCGCCTGCTGTGAGCGGTGCGCCGTGGCGCAACTCCTCACGAGTCCGAGCGCCGCGTCCCGGTCGCCGGCCGCGAGGTTGGTGGCGTAGGCTTCGTAATGCGGGGCATAAGGCCACATGAATTCCTTGTTTGCCTTCCAGAGAGCGGAATCGGGGCCTTCCGTGAATACCTTGGCGAAACTTTGCTCGACGAACCCCGTCAGTCCGAATTCGTCGGGGGCGCCCGCGCCGCTAAAGGCCGCATCGGCGCCGACTCGAACCTGTTCAAAGTTGTAGGCGTTTCCGATGAAGCCCTCGTTTTCGGCAATGCGCCAGCCGAGGGCGAGCGGGTCAAGTGTTTCGTAGACATCGGTGTGGCCGCCCACCTTGAAGAAGGCCGTGCGGATCTTCGTGAAAAGTCCCGCCATCTCTTCCATCGCGCCCTGAAGACGCATCTGGCACTGCGAGAAGTTGAAGATCGGAGCGGGAAGTTCGAGGCCGAGCTTTTGGAGTTCCGTGAGGAGCACCGCAATTCGCTTGGCGGTGTCTTCAACCGTGCCGCAACGCAGAACGTCGTCCACGACCGCACGGACTTCGGCTTCCTTTTGCTTGCAAAGGGCCTTACCCGCATCACTCAACAATCCTCGGTACCCCTCGAGAAAGAGCTTCGAATCGCGTGCGGCCGCGGAGGCCACCATGCGGGTCACCTGTGTCTGTTCTTCGGAATTGAGGGTGATGGCGTTGCCGAAGTCGATCACGGTGAGGCGCTCCCCGTCGATCATCATGTTCCCGGCGTGAAGGTCTCCGTGGTAGAAGCCCTTCCCGAAGACCCCCTCCGTCACCCACTGTTTGGCAAAGTGAGCAAGGAGCTGATAGCTCACGTAGAGTTCGTGATGAAGTTCGAGGAGCTTGCGTTCACGCTCGATGGAATCTTCCTGACTGATGCGTTCGTGAGTCCACGTACGGATTCTGTCTGCGGGAGGATCCCCTGAAACGGCGAGCGGATCGAGAAGTTCGTCGATCCTTCGACTCACATCCGCGAGATACTTGTCGACGGTTTGACCGGGCGCCTTGTCGATGACGAGCGTGTTGGCCGTGGGTTCGACGAATTCATTGAGCGACATGCTCGAGATGGCCGGGGGCTTCCCGTCGACCGATTTGAGGTTGTAGATCTGGCCCTTTCGGATGTTTTCGGCTTCGATGCGCAGATCAAGTTCGTCCATGATGCGGGCGAGTTGCCCCTCAAATGTGACGGGCATGCCGTTCACCCGGCGGGCGGCCGAGCGGAAGATCTCCGCTTCGCGCTGGGCGCGGGCCTTGGCGTCGGGACGAAGAATCTTGATCACGACTTCGCGGGTCGAGCCGTCGGCAAGCGTCATGTTGCAGAGAAGCGCCTGTCCGACGGAGGCCGCGCCCAAAGAGCGCGTCACGTCGATCGAGCGGATCTGACCGTGCGAACTTTCGACCATGTGGAGGAGATGGGCCTTCACGACGTTTTCCGGAATCGGGGCGAGGTTGCTCTTCATGTCCTGAAGCGCCTCGCGGAAGGTGGGATCCATGCCGGCGACGTTGAGGCCCTGGAGCATCTTCTGCATGATGGGGCCCGCGCCCTTGAGGAGCGCCCCGAGAAGCTGGCCGGGCGAGGCGTCGTCGGGCGCGAAGCGCAGCATCGAACTCAGCATGGCGCGCTGATCGATTTCCGGCATCGCTTCGAAGTAGCGGTCGAGGACGAGCCGCATGAAGCGGCCGTAGCCGTCGCTCTCGAGGTCGACGCCGCTCTTCGTGAGTTTGTAGTCGAGCCACTCGACCGTGCCCCGCGAGGGTTCGGGCTTGGCGTCGGCCGCCTGGGCGCCGTCCTCCGCGCGGTCGGCCATGAGGTTGGCGAACTCCCGGCGGACGGTCTCCTGAATTTCCGACGCGGCCCGGGTCGTCATTTCGCCGATATTGAGCTCGAGCTGCGCGTACGTCCGCTGATTCATCACGGCGTTCGAGGGATCGGAGAGAACCCCGCGCAACTGCTCGGCAATCGTGGCTTCCGGCAGAAGAGAGAGGGCGACGTTCGCGGCGAGGTTCGACCGATAGGAGTCGATGAAGTCTTCCACGGCCGGGCGAAGGGGCGCGGGGAGCGATTGGAGTCCCGAAGGATCCTTCAGAAGATGGGCGATCGTGTCGACGTGCGTGAGAAGCGTGTGGCGGACGCGTTCGCCGGGCTGCTCGGCGTAGCGGTCGACGATGTCCGTCTCGCGGTTGAGAATGAGGTCCGCGAGGAGCTGCCGCGTCGCGGCGCCCGGGTCGCTCTTCGCGTCGGCCTTCGGTTCGCCCGCGCGCAGCACGTCCGTGCGCACGATGCGGTCGACGCTGTCGCGACCCGATGCGACGATCTCGCCGTCGAGTTGCGCGAGGAGTTCGAGCACCTCTTCGTCGTTGATGCGCTGCGCGTTTCCGATCGTGTCGAGAAGATTGCGCACGTCCTCTTCGCTTCGCAGATGTCCGCACGCGGCGGAGATCGCGAACTGCGCGAGGAGTTTCGTATTCGTCGTGCTGAGGTCTGCCGGGCGGTAGCCGAGCGTTCCCTCGAGCGTCAGGAGGGAAAGTTCCCGCAGACGGCTCGCATGGGTCGAAAGGGCTTCGTCGGGAGGAAGAAGGGCGCTCTCCCGAGAGAGAATCCGGACGGCTTCGTCTCGCCCGTAGAACTCAAGGTGCGAAACCATGTCGTTCTCCAGGCGGTCGACGAGCGACGCGGGGTTGTAGTTGGATTGGATCCGGTGCACCTGTCCCCCCTCCTCGAAGGAGACCCAGAGGGGGCCGTCGACCTGAGTCTGCTCGAGCGTGACCTTTTTCCCGCCGACCATGACCATGGTCGGTTGATTCACGGGGAGACGGTCGAGCTCGTCCTTGAGAGCGATGATGTCCCAGGCGAGCGCCGTCTGATGGGATTTGCTGACGTGCTCGACGATGGCGAGCGCAATCGCGCCGATCCCGAGCGTAAAGATCCCGAGGATGACTTTGGTGGCCGTCGAGAAGTGCGTCGGAGCGAGTTCGTCGAGGTTTACGCTGTGATCAACGAGAAGATCAGCGTTGATGCGGTTTTGTCCGCTCAGTGCGTCGATGCCGGTCATGGTCTTCTCCCGTGAGGGGCGGGGGGCCTGAAAAAGGATCGGCCGGGTGTCCGTGCGCGAAGAATCCGCGCACGGCGTTCCGGTCGGCTGAATTTACCCGAGAATGCGGGTGCGCGCCTGGTTTTCCGACTGTTGGATGGCGTTTTGGGCGCTGGTCGCCTTGTCGACGACTTCGCGAAGCGCGTCGATCAATTCGTTGACCTCTTCGGTCGAGGCGCGAAGCATTTCGATTTCGGCCTGAATGTGCGTCTGCGCCGCCTGGCCGATGCCCGTCGCCAAAGTTTCCCCGGCGCTGAACATCTTTGCGGTGCCCTGAACCGATTCGGCAACCGCTCCGACGCGCTGGGTCATCGCCGTGAGCGACGCCGCGCGTTCGGCCGCGTCTTTGATGTTTGCGGCATCCGACATGGCTTTGCCGGTGCCCGCGATCGAGAGGACCGAGGCGCCGATCGAGATGATCGAGGAACAGATCGAACACGCGAACGCGGCCGTCGCCTGACTGCGGATTTCTTCGGCCTGATCGTGGAGTTTGTTCACCGTCGCGACCGTCTGTTCGGCGCGGACCATGGCGTTGGCGCGCCGCTGCTCTTCGCTGATTTCCGAAATCTTGGCGAGAAGCGCGCTCCCAAGCGAGGCGCTTGCGGCCGTGAGCGGCGGGAGCGTGAAGTCCGACGCGGCGTTCGACGTCTTTTCGGCGGACTGCAGGCTCTGCGTTCCGACGGCGGAGGTCGAGTTGATCGGGGCGTTGCGGATGGAATCAATCATGTCGGTCTCCTTCTTACGCCGTGGCGGGTGCGTTCGTCAGAACGGCGGCGGTCGTTTGGGCGCAGTTTTGCGAAATTTCCGTCACCTTTTCCATAAGGTCGTTGGCAACCTCGAGTTCGTGCTCGACGAACTCTTCGGAGGTTTCCATGTCGGCGCGCATGCGCTCGAGGATGGCTTCGATGTCGACCTTGCGCGCCTTGATCTGTTCGATGTCGTAGTTGATCGAGGCGAGCACGGCGTTCGAGACGCCCGTGCCGACGCCGACGACGCCCTGGCCGATGTTGGTGACGACCGAAGCCTTGCTCGTGATGTTGAGAAGCTTGGCGCCGACGTCGGTAGCGCTCCTCACGGCCGAGGCGGCCGAACTCGCCGCGGCGCCGCCGAAACTGATCGCGACGGTCGCGACCGTGAGCGCCATGTTCATGCCGAAGCCGAACCATTTCGCGGTGTTGTCGCTCAGGCCGAAGACTTTGCCGAGTTCCGTAAATCCGGCCGAAAGGCTGACTTTGCCGCCCGTCGCTTCCGATACGACGCTGTCGATCGTGAGAAGAAGGGCGGCGACGCCCGCGACGACCAGGGCCGGGTTCCCCATGGCCGAGCCCGCCGCGATGGTCGCGATCGAGGCGATGAAGCCGAGCGCCATGCCGATGCAGCGAAAGACCTTGCAGATCTTGTCCCAGATCGACTGGTTTTCCTTCTTGTCGATTTCCTTGGCGATTTCCGCGAGCTTTTCCGAGTACTTCTGATCGATCTCCTGCGCCTGCGAGTCAATCGCGTCGAGTCCTTCTCGAACGCCCTGACGGCGCATTTCGTTTCCGATCGCCGCGACGAGCCGCTCGATGGACAGGGCGTGCGCGGGCGCTTCAAGCGTCGGAAGGTCCGAGGGGGGGACGGTTTTCCCGTCCGCGGCGGGGGGAACGTCCTCGAGCGTGCGGTTCGCAAGCCTCGAGAGGGGATCCGTGAAAGTGACCGAGGGATCGAATCCGGCGGATCCGACTTTGTCGATGTTCGTCATACTGTTTTCCCTCCCTTGAGAAGCGCAAGGAGCGATTCGGCGCGGCGGTGCACGTCGGCGTGACGGGGATTGGCATCGTCGCCGATGCCGAGAAGACCTTCGAGTCCTTCGACGGCCTCCGCCTTTTTGTTCATCTTCAGAAGACAGCGCGCGGCGAAGAAGAGCGGTTCCGGATCGGAGAGCCCCGTCGTGAGGGCCGCCATCTGATAGGCGTCCGACGCCCCTTCAAAGCGTCCCTGCGCCTGGCGCGAACCGCCGAGCCCCATCCAGTACTTGGGTTCGTGGGGGTTGTAGAGGCAAAGCGCCCGAAAGAGCGTTTCGGCGTCGGCAAAGCTTTGCGATCCGTAGAGATTGTGCGCGAGCGCGTAGAGCTGTTCGAGCGTTTCGGGCGAAGTGCCCGTGATCTGCGCGACGGTCGCGCCTTTGCGCACGGCCGCGACGATTCTGTCGACGACTTCCTGGGAAACGATGTGCTTGGTCAAAGGAATATCCTCCAGTGTCGGTATCGTTCTCAGGGTTTGGGCGCGCCCGAGAGCAGTTCGAGAAGAGCGGCCGCGCGGCTGCGGCATTCG
>CASDQM010000041.1 GCA_949282745.1 uncultured Sutterella sp.
CAAGGCCGAGCCTTGTGGCGATGGTCCAAGAGCGTGCGCCCTGCTGAAGCAACAACAAAACTTGGTGGCGAATTTCTGCTGAAATCTTCTTGCCCATAAAAGTGTCCCCAGAAAGTGTCTCGCTTTCTGGGGACAGTTCACCTCGGGCTTTTTTGCGTTCGGCGCAAAGGAAAACGCCGCGCGGGGCGCGGCGTTTCAGAGAGCTCGATCAGCGCTCCGGAAGCGGCGGGAGCGCTTGGGCGAGCCGATCGAATTCGGCGAGCCACTCCTTCTTCCAGAGGGCCTTCTGTTCGTCGCTCACCCAGGCGGCGTCGATGCTGTTTTCGACCATGCCGCGAAGGGCGGGGAGGTCGAAGCCGAGCCAGTTGAACATCAAGAGCCAGCTTTCCGCGGCGTTGACGTGGTGCATCGTCGGGTCGTCGCTGTTGGGGAAGACGCGCAGACCCGCCTCGACCATCTTGCGGATCGGCTGGCGGATCGCCCACTCTTCGTCCGTGAAGGTGCGAAGGTAGTAGGAGTTGGTCGGGACGACCGTGAAGATGAGGTCGCGCCGGCGGGCCTCCTCCATCAGGGCGGGATTGTCCGTGATCGTGTAGCCGTGGTCGATGCGTTCGACTTCAAGGAGATCCATCGCGGTTTCGACGTTGCGCCAGTGCTCGCCGAATTCGCCCGCGTGGGCCGTGATGCGCAGGCCCGCCTTCTTGGCGAGGCGGTAGGCCTTCCAGAAGTTTTCCGGTTCGTGCCCGGTTTCGCGGTAGTCGATCCCGATCCCGAGGGTTTCGGGCATGGGGTGGCGAATCATTTCCTCGACCATGAAGACCGCTTCCTCGGGGGTGTCTTCGCGGTCGATGGAGGGAATGAGGCGGCCGACGGTGCCGCATTCGGCTTCGGCGCGCTTGAGGCCGCGGATGATGGCCTTCTGTCCTTCGTCGAAGGAGTAGAAGTGCTTGAGGCCCGTCGAATTCCAGAAGTATTCGATGTAGCGGACGCCCAGGCGCGAGACGGCCACGGTGTGCTCGTAGGCGATGCGCTCGAGAAATTCTGGACGCGAGAGAATGTGCGCTTCGAGCGCGCGGAAAATGCGCAGGACGCCCACGGGCTTGTCGCCGCGGGTGAAGAAGCCGTCGATCTCTTCCTGCGTGACCGGGGCGCCCGACAGACGCACGAGGTCCTCAAAGGTCGACTTCGTGATCGTGCCGAGCAGGTGGCAGTGCAGTTCGGCCTTGGGGAAGCGCGAGAAGAATTCGGTCCAGGCCTCGGGCAGGGGACGGGTGAAGGGAGAGTCGGGGACGAACCCCGGATTGGTTGCACGCATGGCGCAAAAACCTCCGTTAAACAGGAACGGCCCCAAGCATAGCAAAGTGCGGGAGGAGGAGAAATAATTCCTGACCGAAATGCTCGAAAACCGGTCGAGATCGGATTCGTTTTGGTGTAGGATAGAGTGCCCGCGATGCCCGAGGCATCGCTCTCTCAATTGGTCCGACAGGGAACTTCGCTCCTGCCGGAAGCGCTCCGTCCGGCAACGGGCGAACGCCAACGAAAAACCGATGGAAAGGTTATGACGGAAGAAACGAAAAAAGTTGAAACGCAGGAAGAAGCGGTGCCCGAACTCGTGCCCGATCCCATCAACTTCACGGACGCGGCGGTCAACAAGGTGCGCGCCCTCATGGAAGAGGAAGGCAATCCCAACCTCAAGCTGCGCGTTTTCGTGCAGGGCGGCGGTTGCGCGGGCTTCCAGTACGGCTTCACCTTCGATGAGGAACAGAACGCCGACGACGCCGTGATGGAAAAGGGCGGCGTCACGCTTCTGATCGACGCGATGAGCTATCAGTACCTCGTCGGCGCGAAGATCGACTTTAAGGAAGGTCTCTCGGGCGAACAGTTCGTGATCGACAATCCCAACGCGGTGACGACCTGCGGTTGCGGTTCGTCCTTCAGCGTCTGACGAAAACCGTATCGTTCGAAAACGTTTCGGGGTGCCTTGCGGCACCCCGAAGTCGTTTCTGCGCTCCCGTTTCAGCGCGGGTAGAGCGCGCCGAGAATGCGCTCGCCCCGCGCGCCCGTGACGGCGGGAAGGTTTCCCGGACGGCCCTCGAGAAAGCGATGGCCGAGCCAGGCGAAGGCCTGGCATTCGACGTCCATCGGATGAATGCCGAGCGCTTCGGTGGAGTGGACGCTGCCGGAAAAGGCGTTGCGAAGTTCTTCCATGAGAAGGGGATTGAGGGCGCCGCCTCCGCAGACGAAAAGCGTCGCGACGCCCGGGGCCCAGCGGCGAAGCGCGTCCGTGGCCGTGCGGGCCGTGAGGACCGTCAGCGTTCTTGCGACGTCTTCGGGCGCAAAGCGGCGCGCGCCGAGCCGTTCGGTGAGCCAGCCGAGGTGAAAGGTTTCGCGTCCGGTCGACTTCGGCGGGGGCAGGGTGAAGTAGGGGTCCGAGAGCAGTTCGTCCAGCAGCCCGGGCAAAAGGCGGCCCTTTCGCGCGAAGGCGCCGTCCCGGTCGAAGGCCTCGCCCGTTTCCCGTTGGCACCAGGCGTCGAGCAGCATGTTCCCCGGGCCCGTGTCGAAGCCCTCCGTCTTTTCCTTCGTGAGGATCGTGACGTTGGCGATGCCGCCCACGTTGAGGACGGCGCGGCCTTCCTCGCCCGCGAAGACCGCCCGGTGAAAGGCGGGAACGAGCGGAGCGCCCTGGCCGCCCGCCGCGATGTCGCGGGCGCGAAAGTCGCACAAAACGTCGATGCCCGTGCGCTCCGCGAGGCGCGCCGGGTGATTGAGCTGCAGGGAAAAGCCCTTTTCCGGACGGTGCCGCACGGTCTGACCGTGCACGGCGAGGGCCGTGACGTCCCGGGCGGAGAGCCCGAGCTTTCGAAGGAGGTCGAGAACCGTTTCGGCGTATTCGTCGGCGAGCCGGACGGAGGCTTCGCCGGCGCGTTCGATTTCATCCGCGAGACGTGCGGTGGCGAGTCCGAAGAGCGTCTCGCGAAGATCGGCCGGGAAGGGACGGTGGGCGCGTCCGAGACGCGTCATGCGGCCTTCGGGCGAAAAGCGCACGGCGAGCGCGTCGGTGCCGTCGAGACTCGTTCCCGACATGAGTCCGATGATGAGGCGGCTCATGAGGCCTGCTCCGCGGTTTCCTCGGTCTCGTCGGTCTGCGCGGCCTTCTGCTTGGCCTCTTCCCGGGCCTTGGCTTCGGCCTTGAGGACGGACGGAAGCGATTCGCCTTCCTCTTCGGCGAACTTGTCGAAGGCCTTGAGCCAGACGTCGGCCTGGGCGTGCATCTGGGCGAGCTGGTAGTTCGAAAGGTTTTCCGTGTCGGGCAGATCCGCCGTCTTGGGATTCACCTGCACGTCGTTGAACATGAGTTCGTAGTGCAGATGCGGTCCGGTGACGAGCCCCGTCGCGCCGACGTAGCCGATGACGTCGCCCTTCTTGACGCGGGTGCCCACGCGGATGCCCGGCGCCAACTTCGACATGTGGGCGTAGAGCGTCGTGCGTCCGAGCCCGTGGTCGATCTTGATGTAGTGTCCGTAGCCGCGGGCTTCGTAGCGGCGCAGCGTCACGACGCCGTTGGAGGCGGCGAAGATGCGCGTGCCGCGCGGCGCGCGAAAGTCCGTCCCGTTGTGCGAGCGGACGATCCCCGTGACGGGGTGGCGGCGAAGCGGCGCATATTCGGAACTCACGTCCTGCACTTCGAGCGGAACGCGCAGGAAGGTCTGGCGCGAGGACTGACCGTCGAGCGTGTAGAAGCTCTCCGACTCGTCGCCGCGGAAGCGCACGGCCTCGTAAACGTTGCCGTCGTGCACAATCTGCACGGCGAGAAGTCGGCCGTCCCGCACGAAGGTGCCGTCGGCGAACTTCTTTTCAAAAAGCACGCGGATTCGGTCGCCCGCCTTCATGTCGCGCACGGGATTGACTTCGCCCTCCCAGACGGCTTCGAGCTGTTCGCGCAGGCCCGAGGAGAGGCCGAGCGCGCGCGTCGTCTGCAGGAAATTGCGTCCCGCCCGGGCCGAAGCGTAGGTTTCTTCGGTGTGGAAGGTGAAGGGATGCACGGTGACCGAGAGCGATTCGCCGTAGCGCGAAATTTCGATCGTGCGCTCGTCGGCTTCGTGGGGCCCCTCCATGTAGAGGCGCAGATGGCTCAGACGGCCGTCGGGGAGACGCCCCGCGGAGACGAACTGCCCGGGCTGGGGATTGACGACGGGACGCGCTTGGGGTGTGCGCCGAATCCAGGCGAAGGCTTCGTCGTCCTCGATGCCGAGGCGGGCGAAGAGCGACGTGAGCGTTTCGCCGTTTCGCACGAAGAGGCCTTTGGTCGAGACGTTCGGGTCCGAGCGCAGACTGTCGAGCCGGGCCGAAAGGTCGGGCGCGGGCAGGATTTCCTCGACGGTGCGCGTCTCGAAGGTCGTCTCCCGAAAGCTCGGCATCATGGCGACGGCCGAGAGGGTAACGGCGCAGAGGGCGCCCGCGAAGACCGTGAGGGCGGCGCCGCGGTTGCTGCGGCGCGCAAACGAGATGCCGCGGCGAGCGGCCTCGCCTCGCTGCCAGGTCAGGTAGGAGCGCCCGAGAGAACGGATCTGACGGGCGAAAAAGGAAGCTGCGCTCATGACGGACGGGGGTTGGGGTAAAGAGGGCTATATTTTAAGGAATTTGTATTACTTCAGTGCGCTCCGACGCGCAACTCGTTCGTTTGCGAGGAAGTCGGCGGGGATCGTGTTAAAGTTAACGGATTGAATCGGGCGGGCCCGAAGACTCGGGGCGCCCTCAACGAGTAAAAAGGACAAAGATGAGTGAAGGTATTGAGGTCGCGAAGAAGCTTCCCGTGACCGACGACATCCGCGAAGCCATGGCCACCATCCGCCGCGGCACCGACAGCTTCCTGATCGAGGAAGAGTTCGAGCAGAAGCTCGCCCGCTCGAAGGCGACGGGCAAGCCCCTGCGCTGCAAGCTCGGGCTCGACCCCACGGCCCCCGACATCCACATCGGGCACACGGTGGTGCTCAACAAGCTCCGTCAGCTCCAGGACCTCGGACATCAGGTGATCTTCCTCGTGGGCGACTTTACGGCCGCCATCGGCGATCCTTCGGGGCGCAACGTCACGCGTCCGCCCCTTTCGCGCGAACAGATCACGGCGAACGCCGAAACCTACCTCGCGCAGGCCGGCCACGTGCTCGACCTCGAGAAGACCGAAGTCCGCTACAACTCCGAATGGTCCAACGCGCTCGGCTCCGTGGGCCTCATTCAGCTCGCCTCCCGCTACACGCTCGCGCGTCTGCTCGAGCGCGAAGACTTCGCCAAGCGCTACGCCGAAGAGCTCCCCATCGCCATGCACGAGCTTCTCTATCCCCTCATGCAGGGCTACGACTCGGTGGCGCTCGAGGCCGACCTCGAATTGGGCGGCTCCGACCAGCGCTTCAACCTGCTCGTCGGCCGCGAACTGCAGCGTCAGTACGGTCAGGAACCGCAGTGCATCCTGACGATGCCGCTTCTCGTCGGTCTCGACGGCCAGGTGAAGATGAGCAAGAGCAAGCACAACTACATCGGCATCACCGACGAACCCAACGACATGTTCGGCAAGGTCATGTCCATTTCCGACACGCTCATGTGGGACTGGTACGACCTGCTCTCGCTTCGTCCCAACGACGAAATCGCCGCGCTCAAGAAGGAATGCGCCGAAGGGCGCAACCCGCGCGACGCCAAGGTGATGCTCGCCAAGGAAATCGTTACGCGCTTCCACAGCGCGGCCGCCGCCGATGGTGCCGAAGCCGAATTCGTCAACCGCTTCCGTCAGGGCGCGATGCCCTCCGAAATTCCCGAAGTGACCGTTCCCGCGGGCGAAGAGGGGATTCAGATCGCCCGCATGCTCAAGGAAGCCGGGCTCGTTTCCTCGACGTCCGACGGCAACCGCATGATCGAGCAGGGCGGCGTGCGCATTCAGGGCGAAAGCGTCTCGGACCGCACGCTTCGCTTCAAGGCGGGCGAAGAGCTCATCGTTCAGGTGGGTAAGCGCAAGTGGGCCAAGATTCATCTCGCCTGACGGGAGAATCGACATGATCGTGCTTTTGCAGCGCGTCCGCGAAGCGAGCGTCTCCGTCGAGGGCAAGGTGGTCGGGCAAACGGGGCCGGGGTATCTCGCCCTCGTTTGCGCCGAAGCGGGCGACACGGACGAAAAGGCCGTGCGCGCGGCGGAAAAGACCGCCAAGCTGCGCGTCTTCGAGGACGAAGAGGGCCGCATGAACCGCACCGTCCTCGACGCGGGCGGGAGCGTGCTCGCCGTCTCGCAGTTCACGCTCGCCGCGGACACGCGCTCGGGCAACCGCCCGGGCTTTTCGCGCGCCGCGCCGCCCGCCGAGGGCGAACGTCTCGTCGGACGCTACGTCGAGACGCTCCGCGCGCAGGGACTCTCCGTGGAAACGGGCGTCTTCGGGGCGCACATGATGGTTTCGCTCGTCAACGACGGGCCGGCCACGTTTTGGATTCAGATCTGATTAAAGGGGGATTCGCATGAAAATCGCATCCGCTTCGTTTGCCGAGGGCGCCTTCATCGCTCCGGAATTCGCGTACGGCCGCATCGGGGAAAACGGTGCGACGGAACGTTCCGAAAACCGCAATCCGGAACTCCACTGGACGGACGTTCCCGAAGGCACGAAGAGCTTCGTCGTGCTGTGTCTCGACGACGACGTCCCGACCGACCGTCAGACGAAGATGGGCGACGGCCTTCTGAGCGTCACGCAGCCCCGCCGCCGTTTCGTGCACTGGGTGCAGGCGAACATTCCGGCCGAGGTCGAATCGATTCCCGAAGGCTTCCTCACGGGCGAACAAAAGCGAAACGGCGCCTTCGGACGTCCGGGCGTCAACGACTACGTCGGCAACGCCATGCCCGGACCCGACGGCACGGGCCTCGGCTACGACGGTCCCTGCCCGCCCTTCTTCGACGCGCGTTGGCACTACTACCGCTTCTCGGTGTTGGCGCTCGACTGTGAACTCACGGATCTTCCCGAGGTGTTCCGTCTCGCCGACGTGGAGGAACGCATCGCCGGCCACGTGTTGGCCACGGCCGAAACCGTGTGCCGCTACACGCTCAATCCCGCGCTTGCGAACTGAGACAAAACCCGTCGGCCCGCTTTCCGAAGGACTCGGAAAACGGGCCTTTTCATAAGGAGGAGAGCCATGTATGACAGAAACGACACGCTTGAGCGCTGCGACCCGGCGGTGTTCGCTTCCATCGAGCGGGAGCGCCGCCGTCAGGAAGAGCACATCGAAATGATCGCGAGCGAAAACTATGCGTCGCCCGCCGTCATGGAGGCCCAGGGAAGCGAACTCACGAACAAGTACGCCGAAGGCTATCCCGGCAAGCGCTATTACGGCGGTTGCGAATATGTCGACGAAGTGGAGCGTCTTGCGATCGAGCGCGCCCAACGGCTCTTTTGCGAACCAGCGGGCGTCGAGATGGCCGTGAACGTGCAGCCGCATTCGGGCGCGCAGGCGAACACCGCCGTCTTCTTTGCGCTGCTCGAGCCCGGCGACACGATCATGGGGCTTTCGCTCGCCGAGGGCGGCCACCTCACGCACGGGATGTCCCTCAACATTTCCGGAAAGTACTTCAAGGCCGTTTCCTACGGGCTCGACGAAAACGAAGCGATCGACTACGAAGCGATCGAGCGGCTCGCCAAGGAACACCGCCCGAAGCTCCTCATCGCGGGGGCCTCGGCCTATTCGCTCACCATCGACTTCGAGCGCATGGCCCGCATCGCGCACGACGTCGGAGCGTTCTTCATGGTCGACATGGCGCACTACGCGGGGCTCGTGGCGGCGGGCGTCTATCCGACGCCCTTCGGACACGCCGACGTCGTCACCACGACGACGCACAAGACCCTGCGCGGACCCAGGGGCGGACTCATTTTCATGCGCCCCGAACTTGCGAAGAAAATCAATTCGGCCGTCTTCCCCGGCACGCAGGGCGGCCCCCTCATGCACGTGATCGCGGCGAAGGCCGTGGCGCTCGGCGAAGCGCTGCGCCCCGAATTCAAGGCCTATCAGGAGCGCGTCGTCGAAAACGCGCGGGTTTTGGCCGAGACCCTCACGGCGCGCGGACTGCGCATCGTCTCGGGCGGCACCCAAAGCCACGTCATGCTCGTCGACCTGCGTCCCCTGAAAATCACCGGGAAGGATGCCGAGGCGCTCCTCGACCGAGCGAACATCACGGTCAACAAGAATTCCATTCCGAACGATCCGGAAAAGCCCTTCGTCACCTCGGGCATTCGCCTCGGCACGCCCGCCATGACGACGCGAGGCTTCGGCGTCGAAGAGGTGCGCGAGACGGCGAACCTGATCGTCGATCTTCTCGAGGCGCCCGGAGACGAGGCCGTTCTCGAGCGCGTTCGGCTCGGCGTGAAGGCGCTCACCGAACGCTTCCCGGTCTACCGCTGACCGCTTCGGGGCCGGGCCGTTCTCACGCGCTCGGCTCCTACGTTACAATCAAACTCCTTTCCACCCCATTCTTGGAGATTCCGCGCACCATGCGTTGCCCCTTCTGTCAGCACAAGGACACCCAGGTCATTGACTCCCGCTCTCCCGAGGAGGGCACCGTCATTCGACGTCGTCGGCAGTGCGTCAGGTGCGGCAAGCGCTTCACGACCTTCGAACGGGCGGCGCTCGAGATGCCCTACATCGTGAAGAAAGGGGGCGCGCGCGTCGAATACAACCGCGACAAGCTCTACGCCTCGATGTCGCTTGCGCTCCGAAAGCGCCCCGTTTCGCCGCAGCGCGTGCAGGAGGCCGTCGACGGAATCGAGCGCACGCTCATTTTGTCGGGCGAGAGCGAAATCCGCTCGAGCCGCCTGGGCGAACTCGTGCTCGAAGCCCTGCGCGGACTCGACACCATCGCCTACATCCGATTCGCCTCGGTCTACTTCAACGTCAACGAACCCGAAGGCTTCATCGAGATGATCGAGCGCGCCGTGGAGCCCGCCAAGCGCACTTTCGACGTGGAGGCCTTCAAGGCGCTCGCGCACAAGGATGCGCTCGAAGAAAAGGAAAAGCGCCGTCAGATGCGGATCCGCCGCGACGGCTCGGAGAAGGCATGACGAACGAAACCGATGTGAAGTGGATGCGTCGGGCGCTCGAAGTCGCTTCGGGGGCCGAACGCCTCTCCCCACCCAATCCGGCGGTCGGCGCCCTGATCGTTCGGGACGACCGTCTTCTTGCGCAGGGATTCACGCAGCGCGCGGGCGGTCCGCACGCAGAAGTGATGGCGCTTCGCGACGCCTTTGAAAAGGGCGTCGACACCGAGGGCGCCACGCTCTACGTGACGCTCGAACCCTGCTCGCACTATGGACGCACGCCTCCCTGCGCGCTCGCGGTGCGCGAGGCGCGCTTCGCGCGCGTCGTCATCGGGTCGCGCGACCCGAACCCCCTCGTCTCGGGGCGCGGCATCCGCATTCTCGAAGAGGCGGGCATCCGCGTGGACGGTCCGATTCTCGAAGAAGAGGCCTTCTGGAAGAACCGCGGCTTCATGACGAGAATGCGCACGGGACTCCCCTGGGTCCGCCTTAAGACGGCGGCGACGCTCGACGGCCGCACGGCCTTTCCCGACGGCCGTTCGCAGTGGATTACGGGTCCCGCCGCAAGAGAAGACAATTTCCACGCCCGCGGCCGCGCGGGCGCCGTGGTGACGGGCGTGGGCACCGTGCTCGCGGACGATCCGCAAATGACGCCGCGCCTGCCCGATCAGGTCCGCATGCCGCTTCGCGTCGTGCTTGATTCGAAACTTCGCACGCCGCCCGAAGCGAAGCTCTTTCAGGCGCCGGGCGACGTTTTGATCGCCACGCTCTCGAAGGATGCCGGGCGCCGCGCCGCGCTCGAAGCTGCGGGCGCCGAGGTGCTCGAACTCCCGGGACATGAGGGCGCCGTCGACCTGCGGGCGCTTCTCGAGGAACTCGCCCGTCGGGATGTCAACGAAGTGCACGTCGAAGCGGGCGCCAGGCTCTCGGGGGCCTTCCTCGAAGCGGGGCTCGTCGACGAAATTCTCCTTTATCAGGCTCCCTGCCTTTTCGGCGAGGGCCTTCCCATTGCGACCCTGCCGCTTCCGGCCGCGCCGGGCGAGGCGCCGCGATGGATCATCGTTTCCACCGATCAGGTCGGCAACGACCTGCGTATTGTTTTGAAAAGAGGACAGTGATGTTTACCGGAATCATTCAAGCCGTCGGCAAAGTTCGCGAACCCGAAAAGCTCGGCAACGGCGTGCGCCTGACGATCCACGCACCCGATCTCGGACTCGAGGACGTCAAGGTGGGCGACTCGATCGCCGTCAACGGCGCCTGCATGACCGTGATCGAAAAGACCGACACCGACTTCAAGGTGGACGTCTCGGCCGAAAGCCTCTCGAAGACGACGGGCCTCAACACCTTCGGCGAAGTGAACCTTGAAAAAGCCATGCGCTTGGGCGATCGCGTCGACGGCCATCTCGTGAGCGGCCACGTCGACGGCGTGGGCCTCGTCGAATCGATGGAACCCGTCGCCGAATCCTGGCGTCTCGTCATCCGCGCCCCGCGCATGCTCTCTCCGTATCTCGCCTACAAGGGCTCGATCACGGTCAACGGCGTCTCGCTCACGATCAACAAGGTCGAGGACACCGCCATGGACACGCTCGTGACGATCAATCTGATCCCGCACACGGTTCAGGTGACGACGCTCAAGAATCTTCGCGCGCAGAGCGAAGTCAATCTCGAGATCGACACGATCGCCCGCTATGTCGAACGCATGGTGAGCCTGCAGAACGACGAAGACTCCCTCTTCTGAAAGCAGTTTTTTCCCGACTAAGCTACAATTCGAAGTAGTGCGACGAACCCGCCCGACATCGGGCGGGTTCTCTCGCTGAAGCCCTCGGACGCGTTTTTTGCGAAAGACGTCTTCCGGGTGGTCCGGTTTTTCTCATCCGCGCCGATTTGCGCGGTCCACGGAGCTGTATATGAACGAAATTGAAATCCCGCCCGAAGGCGACGATCTGTACATTGCCATCGTGGTCGGCCGTTTCAATGAATATGCCGGTCGCGGTGAACTCGAAGCCTGCCTCGACGAATTGAAGAAGCTCGGTGTGCCCGAGGACAACATCACGGTCATGCGGGTGCCCGGCGCCTTGGAAATTCCGATGGCTCTTTCGATGATCGCCCGCTCGTCTCCCTATGTCGACGCGATGATCGCGCTCGGCGCCGTCATCCGCGGCGAAACCTATCACTTCGAAATCGTTTCGAACGAATCGGCCCGCGGCATCATGGATCTCCAGCTCAAGACGGGGATTCCCATCGCCAACGGCATTCTCACCTGCGAAACGGACGAACAGGCCGTCGAACGCTTGGAAATCAAGGGCCGCGACTGCGCCCGCTGCGCCGTCGAAATGGCCAACTACAGCCTCGCGTTCCAGGCTCTGCGCGAAGAGCAGGAAGGCGATGACGACGATGACGATGATGACGACGAGGAACGTTGAGCGATGACGGAACGTTCTCCCCGCATGAGCGCCGCGCATTCGAGCCGCCATCTCGCGCGCGTGTTCGCTCTGCTCGGTCTTTATCAGTGGCTCGCCGACCCCGAGCAGGACTACGCCGCCATTGAGGCGCACCTCGCCGGGCTCATCGAAGACGAAGGCGAACAGATCGAAGGCTGCGACATTCGTCCGAGCGATTTCGCCTCGTGCGACCGCACCTTCTTCCGCACGCTTCTCTCGGGCGTGCTCGACCGCATGACGGAAATCGAGCCGCTCGTCGCGAAGACGGTCGACCGCGATCTGTCGCGCGTCTCGCTCGTCGAGCGCGCCGTGCTCTTCATCGGCGCCTTCGAACTCCTCGCCTGTCCGGAGACGCCCTGGCGCGTCATCCTGAACGAAAGCGTGGAGCTCGCCAAGGAATTCGGCAGCGGTTACCGCTTCACGAACGCCGTGCTCGAGAAGATCGCGCACGAAGTTCGCCCCGCGGAAACGGCCGAATAAGGTCCGCCGCCTCTCACTCCTTCAACAAGGCCGCCCGGCACACGTGCCGCGACGGCCTTTTTCCCATCCGGAACCATGTCCCAAGGCGAATTCGATCTGATCGCTCGACACTTCACCTTTCCCGCCTCGATCGGCCGCTGGCCTTCGGAGGGCGTGGGCGACGACTGCGCCCTTATCCGGCTCTCCGAGCGCACGCTCGCCGTGACGACCGACATGATGGCGGTGGGCACGCACTTCCTGCCCGACGTTTCGCCCCGCACGATGGGGAGAAAGGCGCTCGCCGTCAATCTCTCCGACCTTGCGGCGGCCGGAGCCGAGCCCCGCGCCTTCTTCCTCTCCATCTCGCTTCCGGAGCGCGACGACGCGTGGCTCGCGGCCTTCCGAACGGGACTCCTCGAAATGGCCGAGCGTTACGGCTGCGCGCTCCTCGGCGGCGACACCGTCAAGGCGCCCGAAGGGGCTCCCGTGTCGCTTTCGATCACGGCCATGGGGGAAATGCCCGCGGGAGAGGGACTCACCCGCGCGGGCGCGCGCGTCGGCGACGACGTGTGGTTGACCGGCACGACGGGGGACGCCTATGCGGCCCTCATGATCCGCACGAAGGTCTGGCGCGACGATAAGGGCGTTCTCGCCCGACTCGCTCCCCGCATGGACGATCCGACGCCCCGCGTCGCCGTGGGTTGCGGCCTGCGGCGCTTTGCGCACGCGGCCGTTGACGTTTCGGACGGCCTTTTGCAGGACCTCGGGCACATTCTCGAGCGAAGCGGCGTGGGCGCCGTCCTCGAGTGGGACGCCTGTCCGAAGTCCGAGGCGCTTCGCGCCTTCTCGGAAGAGAAATGCCGCCGCGCCGTCCTCGGCGGAGGCGACGACTATGAACTCCTCTTTTGCGCCGCGTCCGAAGACCGTGCGCGCGTCGAGGCGCTCGCGCGCGAGACGAAGGTGCCGCTCACGAGAATCGGTCGGATCGTCGAGCGCGGTCTTCGCGTCGTGGACCGCGAAGGAGAGGAAATCCCGGTCGGCTCTTTCGGGTTCGATCACTTTGCTTCCTAGGTCATGCTCAAAGAAAAATACGGAAAAGATTCGCCTTCGCGAACGCACCCTCTGACGCTCTCCTTTGCGTTCTCGCACCCGGCCCACATCTGGGCGACCTTCTTCGGCGTGGGACTTCTGCGTCCCGGCCCGGGCACCTGGGGCACGGTGGCGGGTGCGCTCGTCTATGCGCTCTACGCGCCGTGGCTCTCCTTTGCGGGGGAAACCGCGCTCGCGGTCGCGGCGCTCGTTCTCGCGCTCTGGGCCTGCGGGCGCACGGCGCGCGACGCGGGGGTGGCCGATCACGGCTCGATCGTGATCGACGAAGTGGTGGCGATGTGGCTCGTCCTCCCCTTCGTGCCGCCCGAACCTCTTTGGTGGGCGGCGGCGATCGTGGTCTTTCGGATTCTCGACGTCTTCAAGTTCTGGCCGATCAGTTGGCTCGACCGCAATCTGAAGGGGGGCTTGGGCGTGATGATGGACGACGTGGCTGCGGCCTTCTTCACGGTGCTCGTCCTCGTTCTCGGCGGGGCGCTCCTCTTCTGAGGTCTTGCGAATCCGAACAAATTTTCCCGCCCGGGGAAAAAGGCCGCATGCGGCCGAGCCGATACAATGGGCGGATTCGAGGTCGATTCCGGCGTACGTGAGGCCGGACGACTTGCGCGGTTTTTTCTCACGAATTTTCCGGAGACGACTTCATGTTGTGGTCCAAGGCCCTCTCGGTTCTCTCCGCCGAACTCGGTCTGCGGGCGCTCAAGAAAAACGCCGCCGTGGTGACGGCGGAAAGCTGCACGGCGGGCGGCATCGCCAACGCCATTGCGGCGACGCCGGGCGCGAGCGCCTGGCTGAAAGGCGGCTGGGTAACCTATCAGACCTCGCAGAAAATCGACTGGCTCGGCGTCCCCGAAGAGCTGATCGCCTCGGAGGGCGTGGTGAGCGAAGCCGTCGCCGAAGCGATGGCGCGCGGCGCGCTCGCGCGCACGCCCACGGCGAGTCACGCCGTCGCGACGACGGGGGTGGCGGGGCCTTCGGGCGGAACCGACGACACGCCCGTCGGCACGGTCTGCATCGCCTGGGCCGACCGTCGGGCGGGCCACATCGTGACGGTGTCGCGCCGCATCCGCGTGCCGGGCTCCCGGGAGGACGTGACCGAGGGCGCCGTGCAGGTGGCCCTGCAGGGCCTCTCCGCGCTTCTCGACGGGGAAAATCCCGCGTCCATGTTCTGCGAATTCCGTTCGCGTTGATTCTTACTCTTTCGTATGTCCAGTTCTCTAGATCTTCTCCTTCTTCTCGCCCTCATCCTGCTCAACGGCGTCTTCGCGCTTTCGGAAATCGCGCTGGTGACGAGCCGCAAGGCGCGTCTGAGCGCCATGGAGGAGGACGGCGTTTCGGGGGCCTCCCGGGCGCGCGAACTCAATGAAGAACCCACGCGCGCGCTCTCGACGATTCAGGTCGGCATCACTTCGATCGGCATTCTCTCGGGCATCGTCGGCGAATCCGCGCTCGCCAAGCCCGTGGCGGGCTGGCTCATGGAGTTCGGCGTCGCCAAGGAAACGGCGGGGGTCGCCGGGATCGTCCTCGTCGTCGTGCTCGTGACGTATTTCTCGATCGTGTTGGGCGAACTCGTTCCCAAGCGCCTCGGACAGCTCGCGCCCGAACGGCTCGCCTGCCGCGTCGCCGAACCCATTCACACGCTCTCGCGCGTGGCGGCTCCCTTCGTGCGGCTCCTGAGCGTCTCGACCGAAGCCATCCTGAAGCGCATCGGCGGCAACAATGCGGGCGAAGCCGCCGTGACGGAAGAGGAGATCCACGCCCTCATCAACGAAGGCGAAGCTTCGGGCGTGATCGAAAAGGTCGAACGCGAAATGGTCCGCAACGTCTTCCGTCTGGACGACCGTCAGGTGACCTCCCTCATGATTCCCCGCTCCGAAATCGAATGGATCGATCTCGAGGAGGACGAGGCGCTCAACATGGAAAAGATCCGCACGAGCAAGCGCTCGCGCCTGCCGGTGTGCGAAGGAAGCCTCGATCAGGTGAAGGGCATCTGTTCGACCCGCACGCTTTTGCAGCAGATGATGGAAAAGGGTCGCCCGGACTTCCGCGGCAATCTCGCCCCCGTCGTCTACGTGCCTGAATCCCTCACGGGGATGGAACTTCTGGAAAACTTCCGCAAGAACGACACCCAGATGGCGCTCGTCGTCGACGAATACGGCGACATTCAGGGGCTCGTGACGCCGCGCGACCTGCTCGAAGCGATCGCCGGAGAATTCAAGCCCGAACAGCCCGGCGACGAGTGGGCCAAGGCCCGAGAAGACGGCTCCTTCCTCCTCGACGGGATCATTCCGATTCCGGAAATGAAGGACGCGCTCCTTTTGAAGCACGTCCCGCAGGAAGAGGAAAACCGCTACAGCACGCTCGCGGGGATGCTCATGCTACTCCTCGGGCGTCTGCCGCGCGAGGGCGACGTCGTCGAGTGGGACAACTGGCGCTTTGAAATCGTGGACATGGACGGCCGACGCATCGACAAGGTGATCGTCACGCCCGTGAAGAAGCCGCAGACGGAGGAAAAGAATGCATAAGGGGATTGCGGGGGCGATCGGCCTCGTCGTGCTCGCCGGGGCGGGCTTCGGCGGCCTGGCCGCCTGGCAGGGCTCGGAAGTCGACGCCTTTCACGGAAAGACGATTCCGCTCCCCGGAGACGTCTTCGAAGCGAAGGTTTCGACGCAGAAGCTCGATTTCCTGCACCGCGGCGTCCTTGTGGAAGTCCGCGCGAAGGGTGCGGGGACGGACATTCCCGCGGTGGCGACCTGGTCGGGCGAAGCGTCCCTGGGGCTCTCGCCCCGTCTTCGCCTCGTCCTCTCGGAAGAGGACAAGCGCGCGGCGGGCCTTGAGATGGACGACGAACTGACGGTGGGCTTCTCCCCCTTCGGGCGCGAGAAGGATCTGCAGCTGCGGCTCCAAAACCTCAAGGCGACCGAGGCGGATCTTCTCTGCGAGACGGCGGACTACAGCCTCTCGATCGACCTCGACCGCTCGGTCGCGCGCATCCAGGGGGCGCCGCTACGCTGCACGATGCCCGCGGCGAACCTCGTCTTCGAGGCGGGGCCCGTGACGCTCACCTACGACGGGTGGACGGACGACCCCTACGTTGGGCGCCTTGCGACCGAAATCGAGTCGCTTCGCTACGGCGACGAATGGCGCGTCGGTCGGGTGCGCACCCTCTCGAGCACAACCAAGGCTGCGGCCCCCGAAGGCAAGGACGGCAAGACGGGCGGCGTTCTCGACACGGTGAACGTCACCTACGGACAGGCCTTCGAGTGGGAGATGGAAAACGTTTCCTCGGTCTATCTTCCCATCGAAACGAAGCGCTTCGTCGTCCGTACGCACGCCGACAAGATGCCCGCGCGCGTCTTTGACTACCTGATGGCGCTCGCCGTGCAGGGCGATTTCGGCGGCGCCGATCCGCTCGAAGCCGTGGGCGTGCTGCAGGACGCCTTCGTGCGGGGCGGCTTCACGGTGGACGTGGACGAAAGCCGCTGGGAGACGAACGTGGGCGAGGCCTCCTTTGCCGGACGGCTCGCCGCGATGAAGACGGACGAAAACGCTCCGATGCAGCTCGGCGCCTTCTCGCTTCTGTGCGACGAAACGCTCCTCAGGACCGTCTCGGGCGCCGAGGGCGAAGCCCTAGTGCGCGAAGGCTATCTGAAGAAGTCCGGGGACGGAAAGCTCTCCGCGCAGATCGTCATCGACGAAGAAAAGGTGTCGGTGAACGGCAAGAGAATCTTCTGACGAAGGGCCCGGACCGCCGGTTCGGACCTGTCGCTCATGATGCGCAAACGGCCCGCCGACCGAAAAGGTCGCGGGCCGTTCTCACAAGGGAAAATCGCGGAAAATCAGCGGGCCGCGTTGATCGCGTCGCGCGTGGCGATCGCCGCCTTGCGGGCGGCTTCGCGCCAGTCGTCTTCGGCGCTCGCGTAGAGGATGGCGCGGCCCGAATTGATGACCATGCCGTCCTTCTTGGCGGTCACGCCCGCGCGCACGGCGGCGTCGATGTCGCCGCCCTGGGCGCCGATGCCCGGCACGAGGAGCGGCAGATCGGGCGCGATGCGGCGCACGTTGGCGAGTTCGTTCGGGTAGGTGGCGCCCACGACGAGGCCGAGCTGACCCGAGACGTTCCATTCGGTCGCCGCCAGACGGGCGATGCGCTCGTAGATCTTTTCGCCGTTCACTTCGAGCATCTGGAAGTCGTCGCCCCCCTTGTTGGAGGTGCGGCACAGAACGAAGGCGCCGCGGTCCGCGTAGGAGAGGTAGGGCATGATCGTGTCGTAGCCCATGAAGGGGGAGAGCGTCACGCAGTCGGCGTTGTAGCGCTCGAAGGCTTCGCGGGCGTAATGCTCGGCCGTGGAGCCGATGTCGCCGCGCTTGGCGTCGAGAATCACGGGGATGTCGGGATGGTGCTCGTGAATGTGGCGGATGACCGCCTCGAGCACTTCTTCGCCGCCGCGGCTCGAAGCGAAATAGGCGATCTGCGGCTTGAAGGCGCACACGAGATCGTGCGTGGCGTCGACGATGCCCGTGCAGAACTTCAGCACGGCTTCGGGGTCGCCCTGCAGTTCCTTCGGGAAGCGCGAGGGATTCGGATCCAACCCCACGCAGAGGAGCGTGTTGTCGTCATGCCAGCGGCGGGAGAGCTTTTCCGTAAATTTCATGGGTTGAGAAGGCGTCGCTTCACCTCGGAGGGGAGGGGAAACGGCGTCGAAAGCAAAAATGAAAAGGAGGGGGCTCCCCGTTCGATTCCGGGGAGAGGTCGAGTCCGCCCATCTTAGCAAATGCCTCTTCGCAGAGCTAGGGAGGCACAAGAAAAGGGCGAAGCCCCCGAAAGGACTTCGCCCCGATGGATGCGTCAGCGCTGTCAGCCGATGATTACATCATGCCGGGCATGCCGCCCATCCCGTCCATGCCGGCGGGCATGGGCTTTTCTTCCACGGGAAGGTCGGCCACCATGCAGTCCGTCGTCAGGATGAGCGAGGCGACGGAGGCGGCGTTCTGCAGAGCCGTGCGGGTGACCTTGGTCGGGTCGAGCACGCCCATTTCGACCATGTCGCCGTACACGCCCGTCTGAGCGTTGTAGCCGTAGTTGCCTTCGCCGTTGGCGACGTTGTTGACCACGACGCTCGGTTCGTCGCCGGCGTTGGCGACGATCTGGCGGAGCGGTTCTTCCATGGCGCGCAGAACGATGCGGATGCCGGCGTTCTGTTCGTCGTTGTCGCCCGTGATGCCCTTGATGGCCTGCTTGGCGCGGATCAGAGCGACGCCGCCGCCCGGGACGATGCCTTCTTCCACCGCGGCGCGGGTGGCGTGGAGGGCGTCTTCAACGCGGGCCTTCTTTTCCTTCATTTCGACTTCCGTCGCGGCGCCCACCTTGATGAGGGCGACGCCGCCCGCGAGCTTGGCAACGCGTTCCTGAAGCTTTTCACGGTCGTAGTCGGACGTGGCGGCTTCGATCTGCGTGCGGATGTTGCGGACGCGGTTTTCGATGGCTTCGGGGTTGCCGGCGCCGTCGATGATCGTCGTGTTTTCCTTGGAGATTTCGATCTTCTTGGCCGAGCCGAGCTGTTCGAGCGTGGCCTTGTCGAGCGAGAGGCCGACGGTCTGCGAGATCACCGTGCCGCCCGTGAGGATGGCGATGTCTTCGAGCATGGCCGTGCGGCGGTCGCCGAAGCCCGGAGCCTTGACGGCGGCGACCTTGAGGATGCCGCGGATCGAGTTCACGACGAGCGTGGCGAGCGCTTCACCGTCGATGTCTTCGGCGATGATGACGAGCGGACGCGAGGACTTGGCAACCTGTTCGAGCACGGGGAGAAGTTCGCGGATGTTGCTGATCTTCTTGTCGTGCAGGAGAACGTAGGGATTGTCAAAGACGGCAGCCTGCTTTTCGGGCTGATTGATGAAGTAGGGCGAGAGGTAGCCGCGGTCGAACTGCATGCCTTCGACGACTTCGAGTTCGTTCTTGAGGCTCTTGCCGTCTTCGACCGTGATCACGCCTTCCTTGCCGACCTTGTCCATGGCTTCGGCGATGATGTCGCCGATTTCGGTGTCGGAGTTGGCGGAAATGGCGCCGACCTGGGCGATTTCCTTGTTGGTGGTCGTCGGCTTCGAGATCGCCTTGAGTTCGGTGATGGCGGCGGCGACGGCCTTGTCGATGCCGCGCTTGAGATCCATCGGGTTCATGCCGGCGGCGACGAACTTCATGCCTTCGTCGACGATCGCCTGGGCGAGAACCGTGGCGGTGGTGGTGCCGTCACCGGCGTTGTCGGACGTCTTCGAGGCGACTTCGCGGACCATCGAGGCGCCCATGTTTTCGAACTTGTCCTTGAGTTCGATTTCCTTGGCGACGGAGACGCCGTCCTTCGTGACCGTGGGGCCGCCGAAAGCGCGTTCAAGAACGACGTTGCGGCCCTTCGGACCGAGGGTCACCTTGACGGCGTTGGCGAGAACATTGATGCCGCGGACCATCTTGGAACGGGCGTCATCACCGAAAAGAACCTGCTTACCAGCCATTTTCTTTCAATCCTTTGCTTTCAATAAAAACGTATCGTGGCAACCGGGGCGAATTATTCGAGAACGCCCATGATGTCTTCCTCGCGCATGACGAGGAATTCCTGGCCGTCGACCTTGACGGTCTGGCCGGAGTACTTGCCGAAGAGCACGCGGTCGCCGACCTTGACGTCCATGGTCACGATGCGGCCGGCTTCATCACGCTTGCCGGGACCGACGGCGATGACTTCGCCCTGATCGGGCTTTTCACCGGCGGAGTCGGGGATCACGATGCCGAACGACGTGGTCGTTTCGGCTTCGAGACGCTTGATGATGACGCGGTCGTGCAACGGACGAATCTGCATTTGAATTTCTCCAATCAAGAGGGACAAGCCGCGGCGCAAAGCGCCTGCGACTTGTGACAAAGTGTTCGCGGCGAATCCCGAGAGCGGGGGTTGCCTTACTATGTACAGCCTATATGGGGCTGAGGCGGAAAATTTCAAGGGGGCCCTTCAAAAAAAATATCGGGTTCTTCCGCGGCTCGATTTTCTCGGGAGACGCACATGGAAAGGAACCGTGCGATTCTGCGCTTCACTCTGACGGGATTCGTCGCCGCATTCCTCGCGGGCCCGGCGCCGTCGTGGGGGCAGGTGCCCGCGACGGAAGCGGGCGCGAAGGCGAGCGCGCTGCCCGCGGAACTGCTCCGCGCCGCGAAGCGTTGGAAAGTCGATCTGAAGGACGTGACGATCGCGGTCCTGCCCGTCGACGACGTGCGCCGCACGGAAAAAGACTCCAACGTGGCGCGCATCCGCCCGGCCCTTCTTCACCGCGCCGACGTGTCCGTCGCCCCCGCCTCGAGCGCCAAGGTCGTCACGACCCTCGTGGCGCTCGAAACCCTCGGCAGTCACTACCGCTGGTACACGGGCTTTTACGCCGACGAAAAGGCCGAGCCCGACGCCAAGGGCGTTTTGCGCTCGCCCCTCTACATCAAGGGAGGGGGCGATCCGAACTTCGTTCTTGAGGCGTTCGACCTCGAACTCACGCGCCTTCGCGAAAAGGGCATCCGCAGGATCGAAGGGGACATCGTGGTCGACCGATCCTTCTTCGACATCCCCGAAACGAACCGCAACGCCTTCGACGGACGGGGTTCGCGTCCCTACAACCTGCCGCCCGACGCGGCGCTCGTCAACTATCGGAACCTGAGCTTTGAGATGACGCCCGATCTGGAAAAGGGCGTGGCGCAGATCGTGATGCTCCCGCGCCTCGCGGGCGTGACGGCGCCCAAGACGATCGCGCTTCGCAAAAAGGGCGGCTGCGGGGACTGGAAGTCGGCGCTCGGCTACAAGCTCGAGCGGCGCAAGGACGGGACCGTGCGCGTGCGCTTCACGGGGGCGCTTCCCGCCGCCTGCGGCGCGAAGAACTTCAACGTGATCGGCTTTGAGGCGAACGAGTATCTCGAGCGGCTGTTCCGAGGTCTTTGGACGCAAAAGGGCGGCGCCTGGACGGGCCGCGTGAGGGAGGGCGCGGTTCCCGAAAACGCACGGCGCCTTCTCACGCACGTTTCGCCCGACGCGGGCGAAGTCGTGCGGCTCGTCAACAAGTGGTCGAACAATCCGATGGCGCGGCACCTCTTTCTCACGCTCGGCTACGCCGCGGTGGAAAAGGAGGCGCAGGACCAAAAGATCGAAGTCGAGGACGGAAAGCATCACCGCGGCGTTCGGCTTGACGACGCCCGCGGGGTCGTTTTGGCGTGGCTTCGGGACCGGGGAATCGACGCCCGGGGCTTTTACATGGAAAATGGCTCGGGCCTCTCGCGCGAGACGCGCGTGACGGCGCGCCTCATGGCCGAAGTGCTCGCTGCGGGGGCGCAGGGCCCCTACGCTCCCGAATTCATGGCGTCGCTCCCCATCACGGGCGAGGACGGCACGATGGCGAGGCGCAAGGTGGCCGTTTCCTGGGGGCGCATGAAAACGGGTCTTCTGCGCGACGTGCGAAGCATCGCGGGCTATGTGCACGCAAAGAGCGGCAAGCGCTACGCCCTCTATGCGGGCGTGAACGGGAAGGAGAGTCTTCCGGGCGCCCAAGCGTTTCTCGACAACGTGATTCTCTGGACGTACGAACACTGAGATTTGCTTTGCGCACAAGCGAAACGGGCGGTCCCTGAGGGGGCCGCCCGTCTGCGCTTTGGAGCAGGTTTATTGCGCCGCCTTGCGGAGCGCCTCGACGACGGTGTCTCCCGTGAGAAGTTCGGGAAGGACCGTCACCTCTCCCGAGGGAGAGTAGACGAGGTAGAGCGGCACGCCCGTGCGGCCGTATCGGGCGAGAACTTCCGAGATGCGTTCGTCGCGGTTCGTCCAGTCGCCTTCGAGCGTAACGAAGTTTCCTTCGTCGAGCGCCTTCGTCACGGCGTCGGTGTTGAGGACCGCCACCTTGTTGGCCTGACAGGTGACGCACCAGGCGGCCGTGAAGTCGACGAAGACCGGACGGCCCGAAGCGAGCGCCGTCTCGACCGCTTCGTCGCTCCAGGGCGCCCAGCGGCCCGAGGTTTCGTGCCGGGCGGTTTCGCTCACGACGCCCGATCCGATAACGAAGACGGAGGCGAGGGCGATGAGCGCCGTTCCGAGCATCAGGACGGGACTAGCGGGCTTGCCCCACTGACGACGGCCGAAGAGCCAGAGGGAGACGCCGAGCGCCGCCACGCCCGCGACGGCGAGGAGGAGGCCCGCGGTCGAAACCTGACGGCTCAGCACCCAGGCGAGCCACAGAAGGGCGAGCGCCATGGGAACGGCCATGATCTTGCGGAAGGTGTCCATCCAGGGACCGGGCTTGGGAAGCCAGGCGGCCCATCCCGGAATGAGACAGAGCAGGAGCCAGGGAAGCGCCATGCCCAAGCCGAGCGCGAGAAAGACGGCGAGCGCCTCGAGCGCGGGCTGCGTCACGGCGAAGCCGAGCGCCGCGCCCATGAAGGGCGCCGTGCAGGGACTCGCCACGATGACGGCGAGCATGCCGGTGAAAAACGAGCTCTGCAGACCCTTCTTCGGATTTTTCGCCATCGCGACGCCGCCAAGCGACGACCCCGCGGTGAACTCAAAGAGTCCGGCGAGATTAAGCGTGATGGCGGCGAAAAGGAGCATCAAGAGCGCGATGACCCAGGGGGACTGCAGCTGAAAGCCCCAGCCGAGCGCCATGCCTGCGGACCGCAGGGCAAGAAGCGTTCCCGAGAGAAGAAGCATCGTCGTGAGGACGCCTCCCGTGAAGACGAGGCCGTGCGCGAGGAGGGGTTCTCCCTTTTTGGCGCCCTCCACGAGCTGCAGGAGCTTGAGGCTCAGCACCGGGAAGACGCAGGGCATGAGGTTCAAAATCAGCCCGCCGAGGAGCGCAAAGGCGACGGCCGTCCAGGCGGTGAGCGAGGGACCCTGCGGCGAATCGGCGCCCGCTTCCGACACGCCCTTCTGAGCGGGGGCGGTTGCGGGGAGCGGCGCCACGGCGCCGCGGGTGACGGGAATCGACACCTCCACGGCCCAGCCGCCCTTGGCGGGACCGCCGTCGGCGATGAGAAGGCCGTCGAGCGTCTCACGGGGCGCGCCCGCAAAGACGTCGGTGGCGCGCAGGTGGAGTTCGCTCGAGCCGTCCTCGTGGCGGCGCAAAACGGGCTCGACCTTGATGTCCATCGCATCCGCGGCGAGCGGGAAGAAGGTGAGGGATTCGGCGATCTTGCCGGTCTGCGGGGGCACGTCGATGCGCAGGCGGTTCTCTTCGATCGTCGCCGTCACGTGTTCGTTCGTGACGACTTCTGGGATGAGCCGCTCGGCCGCCTCAATGCGGGCCGCGTTGGGACCGGGATCGGGGCGTACGGCGACGGGCAGGCGGATCGAGGCGCTCGCTTCGCCCGGAACGCAGACGTCCTTGCAGGCAAGGAAGGAAACGTTCACGGTGACGGTCTGGCGCGAACCGAAGGCGGTGGCGCGCGGCACGTCGAGCTGGAAGGGGAAGATCGTCTCCCCGCCGTAGCCGTAGGTGACGAGTCCGGAGGTCAGAAAGCGCTCGGGGAGCGGAAAGGAAGGCGTATGCGCCTTGAGTCCCTTGGGCGTCGTGAAGCTGAACGAGGTGGGCAGGCCCGCTTCGCCCGGCATGCGCCAATAGGTGTGCCAGCCCGGTTCGTGATGAAAGACGACGGCGAGCGTGTTTTTCGCCTGCGGCGTGAGGGCCTTGTTCTGGGCGATCAGCTCGACGCGGACGTTGGGGGCCTCCTTGGGGGCGGCCGCCCGGTCGATGGCGTTGAGCCATCCCGAGTCCGCCGCCGAGGCGCCGGCGGCGAGAAGCGCTCCCGCCGCCGTCAGAAGGATTTTCCAAGAAGCCATGCGATCACTTGATTTCACGGAACGTGGCGCGGGCGGCTTCGATCGTGCGCTCGATCACTTCGTCGGTGTGCTGTATCGACACGAAGCCGGCTTCGAAGGTCGAGGGCGCGAAGTAGACGCCGCGCTCGAGCATGCCGTGGAAGAAGCGGTTGAAGCGGTCCTGATCGGCCTTCATCACGTCGACGAAGCCCTTCGGGATGTTTTCAAGGAAGTAGATCCCGAACATGCCGCCCACGCTGTCGCCGCAGAAGGGAACGCCCGCTTCGCGCGCGGCTTCGGTGAGGCCGGCGATGAGCTTCTGCGCCTGGCCGCCGAGCTTTTCATAGAAGCCCGGTTCCTGAATGAGCTTGAGGGTGGCAAGGCCGCAGGCGACCGCGACGGGGTTCCCCGAAAGGGTGCCCGCCTGGTAGACGGGACCGCAGGGAGCGATCTTTTCCATGATGTCGCGGCGTCCGCCGAAGGCCGCCACGGGCATGCCGCCGCCGATCACCTTGCCGAGCATCGTGATGTCGGGAGTGACGCCGAAGAGCGACTGCGCGCCGTGAAGCGCCACGCGGAAGCCTGTCATCACTTCGTCGACGATGAGAAGCGCGCCGTGCTGCGTGCAGAGTTCGCGCATGGTCGAGATGAATTCCTGCGTGCCGCGCACGAGATTCATGTTCCCCGCGAAGGCTTCGACGATGACGCAGGCGATGTCGTCGCCCCACTTGGCGAAGGCTTCGCGCAGCTGTTCGGGGTTGTTGTATTCGAGAACGATCGTGTGTTCCGTGATCCCGGCGGGCACGCCCGCGGACGAGGGATTGCCGAAGGTGAGAAGGCCCGAACCCGCCTTGACGAGGAGGGAGTCGGAGTGGCCGTGGTAGCAGCCTTCGAACTTCACGATCTTGTTGCGGCCCGTATAGCCGCGGGCGAGACGGATGGCGGACATGCCCGCTTCCGTGCCCGAGCTCACGAGGCGGACCTCTTCCATCGAGGGAACGAGCTTGCGGATTTCTTCGGCGATGACGACTTCGCCTTCGGTGGCGGCGCCGAACGAAATGCCGCGGTCGACGGCTTCATGCAGAGCCGCCGTGACGCGGTCGTCGTTGTGGCCGAGAATCATCGGACCCCAGGAGAGGACGTAGTCGATGTACTGCTTGTCGTCGATGTCCCACATGTAGGGGCCCTTGGCGCGGCGGATGAAGCGGGGGGCGCCGCCCACGGAACGGAATGCGCGGACGGGGGAATTCACGCCGCCGGGAATGACTTCGCGGGCACGGTCAAAAAGTGCTTCATTGCGATCCATCGTAGAGTCTCCAAATTCGGAAGGTCGGAAGTCGCGGATGGGGGACTTCCTGGGACAAAAACATAAGAATGAACGAGATTGTAGCCGTCCGACGCTGAAGATCCCATTAAAAGGCGCGCGGGCGGTACAAGAAAGGCGCCCGGCCGCGGGGGGCGGGGCGCCTTGGGAAGGGTTTTCGAATCGTCCTCAGAAGGCGAAGCCGACCGAGAGGGCGAAGTCGACGGGCATCGCGCGGATGGCGTAGTCGTCGTGGCGGTCCTCCGCAACGCCGGTGAAGCGCGCAAAGGAGGTCGTCATCGAAGCGTCGATGAAGAGGTTGTCCGTCACGGCGTAGGTGGCGCCCATCGAGAGAACCGGGTGGATGCTGTCGTCATCGTCGCCGCGGGAATTCTCGGCGCGCGAATAGCCGATGCCGCCGCCCGCGTAGAAGCGGAAGCTGTCGAAGGCGTCGATGTTGTACTGGATCTGCAGCGCGAGCATTTCGACGTCGAGATCGTATTCGCCCGGACCCGCCGCACGCGTGACCGCGTGGGTCGACTTGCGGTAGGAGAGGTCCGTCGCCCAGCTGCGGCCCGAGTAGTGGCGCCAGCCCACGTGCCAGGACGTGTCGCTGTCGACGCGCGAGGGGGAGTGTTCCTCGCCGTTGTCGGTGCGGGTGAAGCCGTAGCCGCCGTAAACGAAGTCGCTGTTCTTCGCCCAGGGGCTCGTCGCGGGGAGCGGCATCTTGCGGCTCTGGACGTCGTCGAACGTGAACGAGCTGTAAAAGAAGAAGACGTTCGTGAACGGGATGAAGGTGCCGTAGAGGCTGAACCAGTCGTTGCCGATCTTGGCGACCGGCAGCGGCAACGGAGCGGGCAGATAGTAGTAGTCGCCGCGGACCGTGATCCCGGCGAGGTAGCCCGCGCCGTAGTGCCAGCCCGTGTTGAGAATCGGATAGCGGGCCACCCAGGAGTAGCCGACCATCGGTTCGATGCGGTAGTTGGAGTCGACGAAGTTCACGAGGAAGAACATGCGTTCGTTCCCGCGTTCGTCAATCACCTGACGGGCAAGCCCCATGCCGAAGGGATAGCCGTTTTCCTGGTCCTTGTTGTCCCAGTCCCAGCGCGGGTGATTGGTGTAGGTAGGCAGCACGAGGAGCGTCCTGCCCTCTTCCATGATGTACTCGGAGCCGCGCTTCGTGTCTTCCCAGAAACCTTCCCAGGATCCGTCGCGCTCGGCGGACGAACGGGCGAGGCCGGCGGGCGTCGTGTCGACGACGGCCGAGAAAACGTCCGAAAGAGTGCCGGCCGAAGCCGAGCCGAGAAGGGCGGCGCAGCCCAGAGCTGCCAGTGCGGAACGCACGGTGGCGTGTTGCATGATGGTCTCCGAAAGAGAAATTCTGTGTTGTGTACGGGAAACGGGACATTGTCCCACAACCGCGCGCCGTCGTTCGTGACAAGATCGCAGAAAAATTGCAAATTTCCCCCGACCCGCCGAAAAATCCTGTAGAGTTCCCTCCTTGCGTGAAAGGCGAGCGGACGATCGTCGGCGGGCAACCGCGGGAGGAAAGTCCGGACTCCGCAGGGCGCCGTAGCAGGTAACACCTGTCCGCCGTGAGGCGCGGATTAGAGCAACAGAGACGAGCCGACTTCGGGTCGGGTGAAACGGGCAATCTCTACGGGGAGCAACATCAAATAGGCGGCCAACGGATCGGCCCGATCCGGCCGCGGGTAGATGGCTTGAGGCGTTGCGCGAGCAACGTCCTAGATGAATGATCGTCACTCGGGGTCACCCGGGAACATAATCCGGCTTACAGTTCGGCTTTCACGCGCCGATTTTCTTGCGAAACGCACCGCTTTCCGAAAGGACGGTGCGTTTTGCTTTGTCGGCGCCCGGAAAATCGCTACACTCTCTTTTCGTCGTTACGCGCCCTGAAGGCGCGCTCACCCATTACGAACAGAGAGGACTCCATGGGCATTTTGGACAACATCATGAAGCCCCGCGCCGTCGCCGTGATCGGCGCCTCCACGCGCGCGCACACCATCGGATCGGACCTGATGAAGCGTCTGACCGAGTACGGCTTCCGGGGAGAAATCTATCCGGTCAATCCCAAGGGCGGCGTCATTGAAGGGCGCGCGGTGTACCGTTCGGTCGGCGAAATTCCGGGCGAGGTGGACCTCGCGATCGTCGTCGTCAACCGCAATTTCGTTCTCTCCACCGTCGACGAATGCCACGCCAAGGGCATCCGGGGCCTGTGCATCATCACGGCGGGCTTCAAGGAAACCGGAGCCGAAGGGGCGGCCCTCGAAAAGGAACTCCTCGAGCGCATCCGCCGCTACGGCATGCGCGCGGTGGGCCCCAACTGCCTCGGCGTCGTCAACACGCACCCCGACGTTCGTTTGGACGGGTGCTTCGCCGAAAGCCTCCCCGAGCGCGGCGGCATCGGCTTCGTCTCCCAGTCGGGGGCGCTCGGCGGCGGCATCCTCAACATCCTCAAGGACCTCAACCTCGGCTTTTCGCAGTTCATCTCGATCGGCAACCAGGCGGACGTCAACGCCGAAACGGCGCTCGAATACTGGGAGGATGAAGAGGACGTCAAGCAGATCCTCCTCTACATGGAGTCGATTCAGAATCCGGCGAACTTCCGTCGCCTGGCGAGCCGCATCTCCAAGAAAAAGCCCGTTCTCGCCCTGAAGGCCGGCCGTTCGGCCGCGGGCGCGAGCGCCGCTTCCTCCCACACGGGGTCGCTCGCCGGCGCCGACAAGGCGGCCGACGCGCTCCTTCGCCAGTCGGGCGTCATCCGCGAATTCTCGCTTCAGAAGCTCTTCGCCACGGCCAAGGTCTTCGCCACGAGCCCGATTCCGGAGGGCGACCGCGTGGCGATCATCACGAATTCCGGGGGCCCGGGCATCATGGCGACCGACGCCGTGTGCGAATACGGCATGAAGATGGCGCAGCTCTCCGACGAGACAAAGGCGAAGCTTCGCTCCTTCCTCCCCGCCGCCGCTTCCGTGAAGAACCCCGTCGACATGATCGCCTCGGCTCCGATCGAGCACTACAAGCAGACGCTCGAGACCGTGATCGCCGACGAAGGCGTCGACATGGTGATGGTGATCTACCTTCCCTTCCTCGGCCTCAAGGATACGGACGTTGCCGACGCCCTCATGGAAATCAAGGCGCGTCATCCCGAAAAGCCCGTCGTGGGCGTCTTCATGACGAAGAACGACTTCTTCTCGAACCTCTCGGAAAAGAAGGTCAACATGCCCTTCTTCATGTACGCCGAAGAGGCGGCCGACGGTCTCATGCGCCTCAATCAGCAGCGCCTCTGGGAGAGCCGTCCCGAAGGGATCGTGCCGAGCTACGCCGTCGACCGCGCGCGCGTCGACGCGATCTTCGCCGCGGCGCGCTCCGACGGACGTCTTGAACTGACGACCCGCGAGAGCATCGACGTTCTCGAAGCCTACGGAATCCGCGTCTGCGGCGCGGCCTTCGCGAAGACGGAGGACGAAGCCGTGGCGGCGGCCGACCGCATCGGCTACCCCGTCGTCATGAAGATGACTTCGAAGACCACTTCGCACAAGACCGACGTGGGCGGCGTGCGCGTCAACATCACCGACGCCGAATCGCTTCGCCGCGAATACCGCGACCTCGTCGCCCGACTCGAGGAAAAGGGACTCCTCGAGGGCCTCGAAGGCGTGCTGATTCAGGAAATGGTGAAGGGGTCGCGCGAGATGGTCTGCGGCGTCGCCACCGATCCGCAGTACGGTCCGCTTCTCATGTTCGGCCTCGGCGGCGTCTTCGTCGAAGTGCTCAAGGACGTGATCTTCCGCGTCGCGCCCCTTACCGATCAGGACGCTTCGGACATGGTCCGCTCGATCCGTTCGTTCACTCTGCTCGAGGGTGCCCGCGGGACGACGCCCGCGCAGATCGACCGCATTGAAGAGACGCTTCTGCGCCTCTCGCAGCTAGTGGCCGACTACCCCGAAGTGGTCGAACTCGACATCAATCCCCTGATCGTCTCGGACCGCACGGGCGAGCCCGTGGCCGTGGACGGCCGCATCCGCCTCGACCGCTGAGGCAAAGGTGCGCCGCAGAAGGGAGACGCCGGAGGGATCCGCGGCTCCCTTTTCCTTGCGTGCCCCGTAACGAGCTGAAAAATTTGCCGTCTTCTCCTTGACCCCGCAGGCCGCGCTGAGTAAAGTTGCCTAAAATCCGGTGGGAAAAAGTGGGATGAGCGGCCTCTCATCGAGTCGGAAGACGTTCCGATTCTCCCGCCGAACGTTACGGGGACCATCGAAAGTGTTTCAAGGGACTTCGCTTCTGAAGCTTGACGTCAAGGGACGGCTCAGCATGCCATCGCGGCATCGCGAGACCCTGGCCGAAAACGAAGAGGCGGGGCTCGTCTTCACCCGTCACCCCGACGGGTGTCTTCTTCTCTATCCCGAATCCGTCTGGTCGCGCAAACGCGATGAACTCGCGCGCCTGCCTTTTTCCGCGCGCGCTCTGCAGCGCCTCGTGCTCGGCAGCGCCGAAAGCGTGACCTTCGACAAGGCGGGGCGACTGCTCGTTCCGACGTCTCTGCGCGAATTGGCGGGACTCGATCGCGACGTCGTTCTTTTGGGACTCGGTGAACACTTCGAACTCTGGGACCGCGCGCGTTGGCAGAAAGCCGAAGAAGACGCCGCGGCCGCGGGCGCTTGCGCGGCCGATTTCGTTTTTTGATCCGCCGCCTTTTCGGAGAACCCCGTGACCTTCGTTCATCTGTCCGTATTGGGAGAAGAATCCCCGGAAGCCCTCGTAAGCAATCCTTCGGGGCTTTACGTCGACGGCACTTTCGGCCGCGGCGGACATGCGCGCCGCATCCTCTCGAAGCTCTCCGACGACGGACGGCTGATCGCGTTTGACCGCGATCCCGAAGCCGTTCGGGCCGCGGCGGAAATCACGGATCCCCGCTTCACGATCGTGCACGCGCCCTTCTCGACGATGCGCGAAGCCCTCGCCGAGCGCGGCGTCGCGGCGGTCGACGGCATTTTCCTCGACATCGGCGTCTCGTCGCCGCAGATCGACGACGCCGAACGGGGCTTCAGCTTCCGCTTCGACGGGCCCCTTGACATGCGCATGGACACGACGACGGGCCCCACGGCCGCAGAGTGGCTCGAAACCCGCTCGGAAGAAGACATCGCCCGGGTTCTCAAGGTGTACGGCGAAGAGCGCTTCGCCCGCGCCATCGCGCGCCGCATCGTCGAGCGCCGCGCCACGGCTCCCGTGCGCACCACGAAGGAGCTCGCCGACCTCGTCGCGTCCGTCGTGCCGCGAAACCGCAAGGACGCCAATCAGCATCCCGCCACGCGGACCTTTCAGGCCGTGCGGATCGCTGTGAACGGGGAATTGGACGAACTGCGCGCGGCGCTCTGCGCCGCGGGGGCCCTCCTCAAGCCCGAGGGGCGCCTCGCCGTCATCACGTTCCATTCGCTCGAAGACCGCATCGTGAAGCATTTCTTCGACGAAGCCTCGCACCCCGAGAAGAAACTCGATCCGCGACTGCCGATCCGCGCCGAAGATCTCCCGCAGCCCACCTTCGTCGACATCCGCCGCATTCGCCCGAGCGAAGAGGAGTGCAACGCGAATCCCCGCGCGCGCTCCGCGATCCTGCGCGTCGGCACGCGTACGGCCCAACCCTGGTCGGAGACGACGCCGTGAACGGGAAGGAGCGCGAAAAAGTGCTGTTCATCCTCTCGATCGTGACGGGGATTGCGCTCCTTGCGGGGAGCGTGATGCTCGTGAACGAACGCTATCGGATGCGTCAGCTCTTTGTCGAACACGAGCGAGCGATCGACGTGGAGCGCCGTCTGAAGGACGATCAGGCGGAGCTTCTCATGCGCGTGCGCCGCGCGTCGCTCCCGAGCCGCATTTCCGACTCGGCCGCCGCCTTCGGGCTCGTGCCCGTGGACGGCGCGCACACCGTGATTCTCGAGGGCGCCGACGCAAAGAAGACCGATGCGCCCGTTGAAGCAGCGCGCAAAGAGGCGAAGCCATGAAGATCTTTTCGGGCATCCGCCGCTTTTTCCTCACGCTTCTCTCGCGCGACCGCGAGAGAAGAGAGGCGCGTCCGCGCGACGAGAGCAGTCCGCTCATCGTCGTGCGCATTCCGCCCGCCCGCACCTACGTGGCGTTCTTCCTCATCGTGGCGGGCTTTTTGGGCCTGGCCGTGCGCGCCTTCTATCTGCAGGTCCTCAACACGGACTTTCTGCAGCGCCAGGGGGAATACCGCTACGCCCGCACGGTGTCGCTCGCGAGTACGCGCGGCGAGATTCTCGACCGCAACGGCGTCGTCCTCGCTTCGAGCCTGCCGGTGCGCAACATCTGGGCCGACCCCGCCTTCACGCTCAAGGCCGACAAGAAGGACCTGCAGACGCTCGCCAAGACGCTCGGTATGTCGTACTCGTCGCTTCGCCGCAAGCTTGAGCATCCGTCCTCTCCGCACTTCGTCTATCTCGCGCGCCGCGAGAGCGTCTCGACCGCGGAAACCGTGCGAAAGCTCGGCATTCCCGGCATCGGCATCACGCCCGAAGTGCGCCGCTTTTATCCCGACGGTCCCGTGCTCGCGCACATCGTGGGCTTCACCGACTCCGAAAACCACGGCCAGGAAGGCGTGGAACTCGCCATGGACCGCACCCTGCGCGGGGAAGAAGGCGTTCGCCGCGTGATTCGCGACCGCTTCGGACGCGTGGTCGACGACGTCTGGGCGGTCGAAGCGCGTCCGGGACAAAACGTTCAGCTTTCCATCGACTCGCGCATTCAGTTCATCGCCTACGACGCCCTCAACGCGGCCGTCAAGAACGCCGAAGCGAAGGCGGGGGCGGTCATCGTCGCGGACGTTCGGACGGGCGAGATTCTCGCGCTCGTCAATTCGCCCGCCTACGATCCGAACGACAAGGCGGGGATCAAGTTCGACCTCGTTCGCAACCGCTCGATCACCGACCAGTTCGAGCCGGGCTCGACCATGAAGCCCTTTGCGATCGCCAAGGCGCTCGACATGGGGATCGTCACGCCGATGACGACGATTCAGACGGCCCCGGGAAAACTCACGATCGGCGACCGAACGATCGGGGACATTCACGACTACGGACTGCTCACCGTGGCGGAGATCGTGGCGCGAAGCTCCAACATCGGCACCGTCAAGATCGCCCTCGAAATCGCGCCGCAGGTCCTGGGGGATCTCTATTCCAAGCTCGGCTTCGGCCGACCCGTGTCGATCGGCTTTCCCGGCGCTACGGCCGGACGGCTTCGGCCTGCCAAGACCTGGCGCCCGATCGAGCAGGCGACGATTTCCTACGGTCACGGCGTGACGGTCTCGCTCGTGCAGCTCGTGCGCGCCTACACGGCGATCGCGCGCGACGGCGACGTGATCGACCTCACGCTCTACAAGCGTCCCGAAGGGGAGGTCGTCAAGGGCGAACCCGTCTTCAAGCCCGAAACGGCGCGAAGCATCCGGGCCATGATGATGAATACGGTGCGCCGCGGCGGCACGGCCTCGATCGTGAAGGTCGCGGGCTATACGGTGGCCGGGAAGACCGGCACCGCGAACAAGGTGAAGAACGGCCGTTACGTCGACGACACCGTGGCGAGCTTCGTCGGGATCATTCCCGCGACGCGTCCGCGATTTGTGATCGCCGTCATGATCGACGAGCCTAAGCGCGGGATGCACTACGGCGGCAAGGCCGCGGGCCCTGTTTTCAACGAGGTGGCCGCGGGGGCGCTGCGCACGATGATGGTGAGTCCCGACTTTGACGTGGCCGCGCAGGAGGCCCTCAAGGAGCAAAAGCGCGGCGCACGGAGTTGAAACGATTGAACGGGTGCGCCCCTCGGGACGCGCCCATCGGATGAAACAGAGAAGGAGAGCGTGCGCCTTCCCGGCAAACGGCCGAAGGGAGCGCACCGACAGTTATGACGAACGAAGAAGTGGTGGCGTGGTTGCGCCGCCTTGTGCACGAGGGATCCCACCTGCGGGTGGACAGCCGTCTCGTCGAACCCGGCGACGTCTTTGTGGCGCTTCCGGGACGCACGAGCGACGGGCGCCATTTCATCCGCGTCGCCGAGGCGCGGGGCGCCGCCGGGGCGATTTACGAGGCCCGCGAAAACGAAGCGGCTCCGGAACATCATCCGATGCCGACCCTGCCGGTTCCGAAGCTCTCGGAGCGGGCCGGGGAAATCGCCGCGCTCTTTTACGGCAAACCCGCCGAGTCGATGCTCGGCGTCGCCGTGACGGGTACGAACGGAAAAACCACGACGAGCCACTGGTGCGCGCAGCTTCTGAGCGCTCTGGGCCGTCCCTGCGCCGCCGTCGGGACGATCGGCACCTTCCTCGCGGGCGAGCGTTTTCCCTCGCCCGGCCTCACGACGCCCGACGCGGTGAGTCTCGAAGGCCTTCTTTTTGACTTGAAGGCGCACGGCGCTCAGGCCTTCGCCGTCGAAGCGAGCTCGATCGGGCTCGTTCAGGGACGCCTCTCGGGCGCGGCGGTGCGCATCGGCGTCTTCACGAACCTCACGCGCGACCATCTCGACTATCACGGCTCCATGGAGGCCTACGAGGAGGCCAAGCGCCTTCTCTTTGCGCGTCCCGAACTCGAGGACGCCGTCCTCAACGCGGACGATCCCGCGGCCGAGACCATGGCCGAAACCGCCCGCGCGCACGGCGTGCGGGTGTGGGCGACGAGCCTTCGGGGCGAACCCGCCTGGGCGCACGAGCGCTACGTCGGCGCCGAAGACGTCCGCGCGGTGCCGCACGGCATGCGCTTTACGCTCGTGACGGACGAAGGGCGCTTCGACGTGGAAATTCCTCTCGCGGGGGACTTCAACGTGGCGAATCTCCTCGGCGTCGTCGCCGTGCTGCGCGCGGCCGGATACGCCGCGGCCGACTTCCTGCCGCATCTTTCGTCGCTTCGCGCGCCGGAAGGGCGCATGCAAATGCTTCGCGCCGAAGGCGCGCCGCTCGCCGTCGTCGACTACGCCCATACGCCCGACGCCCTCGTGAAGGCGCTCGCGAATCTGCGTCCCATCGCCAAGGTGCGCGGCGGACGGCTCTGGGTCGTATTCGGTTGCGGAGGCGACCGCGACGCGGGAAAACGTCCCTTGATGGCGGCCGCGGCTGAAGCCGAGGCCGACCGCGTCGTCGTCACGAGCGACAATCCCCGCACCGAGTCGCCCGAAGCGATTCTGCGTGACATCACCGCGGGCTTTCGCACTGCGCCCGCCCTCGTGGAGGCGGACCGCCGCAAGGCGATTCACGAGACGATTCTCGCGGCCGCGCCCGAAGACGTCGTGCTCGTCGCGGGGAAGGGCCACGAGGACTATCAGGAAATCAACGGCGTGCGCCATCCCTTCTCCGACGCGGAAGTCGTTCGGGAAGTCTTTGTGGAGCGCCGCACGCGTCAACTCCAGGGAGACCGGGCATGAACTGGGAGTGCCGCAGAGAAACCGAAGCCGCGCTCCGGGGCGCGGGAGAAGAGTGGCGGGATCTCCTTGCGTCCGCGCCGCTGGTGACGGATTCCCGTCGGGTTACGCAGGGTTGCGTTTTCGTCGCCCTGCGCGGCGAACGCTTTGATGCGCACGACTTTTTGTCGGCCGTGCGCGAGGCGGGCGCCGCCGCGGCCGTCGTCGAGCGCGAAGCGGACGTCGACATGCCGCAGCTCGTCGTTCCCGACACGCGCTGGGCGTACATGCTCTTGGCGGCCGAGCGCCGCCGCACGTTCGAGGGCCCGGTGCTCGCGGTGGTCGGGAGCAACGGGAAGACCACGACCACGCAGATGCTCGCCGCCATTCTGAAGGAAGCCCTGGGCGAGGCCTTCTGGGCGACGAAGGGAAACTTCAACAACGAACTCGGCGTTTCGCACACGTTGCTTTCGATGAAGTCGGGCGACCGCATGGGGCTCGTCGAAGCCGGGATGAATCATCCGGGTGAAATGGCGCAGCTCGCCGACATGGTACGCCCCGACGTGGTGCTCGTCACCAACGCGCAGCGCGAACATCAGGAATTTCTCGCGACCGTCGAGGCGACGGCCTATGAAAACGGCTTCATGATCGCGGGCGCCGCCAAGGGCGCCCGGGTCGCCGTTCCTGCCGACGACGTCTGCGCGGGGATTTGGGAGGCGATGTGCGTCGCTTCCGGCAAGGAAGCCTGGCTCTACACGATCCGTCCCGAAGGACGGGGCGTCGTGCGGGGAAGGTTTGAGTCGGGCGTTCTCACGCTCGAAACGCCCGCGGGCACCTGCGAAGTGAAGCTTCGCATTCAGGGCGAGCACAACGTGCACAACGCGACGGGCGCGGCCTGCGCCGCGCTTGCGGCGGGTCTGCCGCTCGAGGCGGTTCGTCGGGGGCTCGAAGCCTTCGAGGCGCTCCCCGGACGGGGCGCCCGAACGACTTTCGGCGCCTTCACGCTGATCGACGACGCGTACAATGCGAATCCCGACAGCGTGCGCGCGTCGATGCGCATGACGGCCGAGGCGCCGGGGCCGAGGATCTTTGTCCTCGGCGCGATGGGGGAAATCGGTGCGCAGAGCGCCCGCTTTCACCGGGAAATGGGCGAATGGGCCCGCAGCTGCGGTCTCGACGAACTCTGGACCGTGGGCGAAGAGCCCCGTCTTGCGGCCGAAGCCTTCGGCGAGGGCGCGAGGACCTTCTCGGACTGCGGGGAACTCATCGCAAAACTTCAGGAAATTCTCCCCGCAGCCGGGACGCTGACCGTCAAGGCCAGCCATTCGGCGGGACTCGAGCGCGTCGTGCGCGCGATCGAGGCCTGCAAGCGGGAAACATTGGGTCAATAAGAACAACACGGCTCCATCATGCTTTTGGAACTTTTTCGTCACTGGTCGGAATCCGTTTCGGGATTCTCCGTTTTCAACTACCTGACGCTTCGCGCGTTGCTCGCCGCGCTCACGGCGCTCTTCATCGGCTTCGCCGCGGGGCCGGCCGTGATCCGCAAGCTGCGGGCCATGCATTTCGGACAGGCCGTTCGCACGGACGGCCCGAAGTCTCACCTCGTCAAGGACGGCACGCCCACGATGGGGGGCGCCCTCATGCTCGTGGGGATCGGCGTCTCGACGCTTCTCTGGGCGGATCTTTCGAACCGCTTCGTCTGGGTCACGCTCTTCGTGACGATGGGCTACGGGCTCGTCGGCTGGATTGATGACTACCGCAAGGTCGTGCACCACAATCCCAAGGGGATGAGCGCGCGCGAGAAGTTCGGCTGGCAGTCGCTCATCGCCCTCGTGGCGGGGGTCTACCTCGTCTTCGCGCTCGCCGTGACGCCGGGCGGAACGATGGCCGAAGCCTGGCAAACCTGGCGGGCCGCAGGGATGCCTCTTGAAGTTTCGGAGAATCTTCACCTTCTCATTCCCTTCTTCAAGGACATCGCGCTTCCCTTCGGGCTCATCGGCTTTCTGATCTTCACCTTCGTCGTGATCGTGGGCTCGAGCAACGCCGTGAATCTGACGGACGGTCTCGACGGCCTGGCGATTCTGCCCTCGGTCCTCGTCGGATCGGCGCTCGGGATCTTCGCCTACGTCGTGGGACGTCCCGACTTCTCGTCCTATCTGCTCTTTCCCTACATTCCGGGCGCGGGCGAACTCGTCGTCATCTGCGGGGCGCTTGCCGGGGCGGGCCTGGCCTTCCTCTGGTTCAACGCGCATCCGGCGCAGGTCTTCATGGGCGACGTCGGCGCGCTCGCCCTCGGCGGCTGCCTCGGAACGGTCGCCGTCATCACGCGTCAGGAAATCGTCCTCGCCATCATGGGCGGGATCTTCGTCGTGGAAACGCTCTCGGTCATGATTCAGACGGTGTACTTCCGTCTCTCGCACGGCAAGCGCGTCTTCCTGATGGCGCCCATCCACCACCATTTCGAACTGAAGGGATGGAAGGAAACGCAGGTCGTGACGCGCTTTTGGATCATCACCTTCATTTTGGTTCTCATCGGACTTTCCACTCTGAAGATCCGCTAAGGAGAGCATCGTGCCGCAACTCACCGATTTTTGGACGGGCCGCAGGGCCGTGGTTTTGGGAATGGGCGCTTCGGGCGTCGCCGCCGCGCGCCATCTCGCGCGCGAGGGGGCGCTTCTCACCGTGGCCGACACGCGCGAGACGCCCGCCGCGCTCGAAACGCTTCGCGCCGAGCTCCCCGGGGCCCGCTTCGTGACGGGGGGCTTTGCGCCCGAACTCGCTGACGACTGCGACGTGCTCGTCCTCTCGCCGGGACTCTCGCCCGACTTCGGCGCGGCCGCGCCCGTCGTGGCGCGCGCCCGTGCGCGCGGCATTCCCGTGATCGGGGAGATCGAACTCTTCGCGAGGCTTCTCGCGGCGCTCGGCGAGAACCGGGGCTATCGCCCCAAGGTGGTCGGCATCACCGGCACGAACGGCAAGACGACCACGACGGTCCTCACGACCGAAATGCTCAAGGCGTCGGGCTTCAGTGCCGTCGCGGCGGGGAACATCGGGCTCAACGCCCTTTCGGCCCTTGAGCGCGCGGCCGACGAAGGGACCCTTCCGGACGCCTGGGTGCTCGAACTCTCGAGCTTTCAGCTCGAGACGACGGCTTCGCTCGCGCTCGACGGCGCGGCGCTACTCAACGTCACGGAAGACCACATCGACTGGCACGGCTCGATGGCGCGCTACCGCGCGGCCAAGGAACGCATTTTCCGCTCGGCGCGCGTGCGCGTCCTCGCGCGCGGCGACGACGCCGTGCCGCGCATTCTGCGAGAAGGTGACCTGACGTTCGGGGAAGACAGCCCCGAGCGCGAGGGCGACTACGGACTCTGCGGAAACGAACTCGTGCGCCGGGAAGCGGGACGCCTCGCGCCGCTTCTCTCGGAATCGGATCTTCTCCTTCGCGGCCGGCACAATTCGCTCAATGTCCTCGCGGCGCTCGCCCTCGTGCGCGCGGCCGGGGGCGACGAAAAGGCGGCTCTTTCCTGGGTGCGGAGCTACCGGGGCGAAGCGCACCGCGTGGAATTCGTCTTCTCCTCCGAGGGCGTCGACGTCGTCGACGACTCCAAGGGAACGAACGTGGGCGCCGTCGTCGCGGCGGTCGAAGGCCTCGGCAAGCAGGGCAAGCGCCTCTACCTCCTCATGGGCGGGGACGGCAAGGGACAGGACTTCTCGCCGCTTCGCGAACCGCTTCGCTCGCACGCCGCGTTCGTCGCGCTCATCGGAAAGGACCGCGAAAAGATCCGCGCGGCGCTCGCCGACGCGGTGCCCATGGAAGACTTCGGAACGCTCGAGGAGGCGGTCGATGCGCTCTGGACGCGCGCCGTGAAGACGGGGGGCGTGCTGCTCCTCTCTCCCGCCTGCGCCTCCTGGGACATGTTCCGTGACTACGCCGAGCGCAGCGAGCGCTTCATCGCCGCCGCGCGCCGCGCGGCCGGAGGCGTTTGATGGCGCGCACGAAACCCTCCGCTTCGCGCGAAAAGATGGAGCGCGCCCGACTGACGCTCCTTCACGAGCCCGTCGGCATCAACACCGGGCTCCTCACGGTCATTCTGGCGCTCCTTGCGATCGGGTGCGTGGCCATTTACTCGGCCACGATCGCCCAGGGGGACAATCCGCGTTCGGATTTCTCCGCCTATCACTTCATCGTGCGCCACGTGATCTTCGTGCTGGCGGGCGGGTTCGCCGCCTGGGTGGTCTACCGCATCCCGCTCGGATTCTGGGAGCGCGTGGCGCCCTGGCTCCTCATCATCGCCGTCATCTTGCTCGCGGCCGTTCTCGCGCCGGGCGTCGGACGGCGCATCAACGGGGCGACGCGGTGGATTCCCCTGGGGCCCGTGCAGATTCAAGTGTGTGAAATCGTAAAGCTCGCCGTGCTTCTCGGGACGGCCTCCTTTACGGTGAGACGGCAGGACTTCATGCATTCGACGACGAAGGGGTTCCTGCCGATGGCGCTCTACATGGCGGTCGTGGCGGTGCTCGTGATGCAGCAGCCCGACCTCGGGTCGCTCGTCGTCATCGTGGCGATCTTTCTGGGGACGCTCTTCATCGGAGGCCTGTCGCTCTACATCTTCGCGGCGGTGCTCGCCGTCGTGATCCTGGTGGTGGGCTGGATCGTGTGGGACACGCCCTGGCGCATGAGCCGCGTGCTCGCCTTCATGGAGCCGTGGTCCGAGGAGCACGTCCTCAACACGGCTTATCAGCTCTCGCATTCGCTCATCGCCTTCGGGCGCGGAGAGCTCTTCGGGGTGGGACTCGGCGGTTCCGTGGAAAAACTTGCTTACCTCCCCGAACCCCACACCGACTTTATTATGGCGGTATGGGCCGAAGAAACCGGTTTCGCCGGCGTCCTCGTCGTCCTTTTTCTTTTTTACTGGCTGATTCGCCACGCCTTCGAAATCGGGCGGCAGGCCATCAAGCTGGAACGATATTTCGCGGGCCTGCTCGCACAGGGAATCGGCATTTGGTTCGGCGTGCAGGTCTTCATCAACATCGGCGTCGCCTCGGGAGCGCTTCCGACGAAGGGACTCACTCTGCCCTTCGTGAGCTACGGGGGCTCGGCCGTCGTGACGAGTCTCCTTGCGATGGGGCTTTTGATGCGCGTCGATTTTGAAAACAGAATTCACATGCGTGGAGGTCAGGTGTGAGTACGGAACGACATCTCGTCATCGCTGCGGCGGGGACGGGCGGACACGTGATGCCGGGGCTCGCCGTGGCGGCCGTCATGAAGTCGCGCGGCTGGCGCGTCTCCTGGATCGGCACGACGACGGGGATGGAAGCGTCCCTCGTCGAAAAGCACGGCATTGATTTTTACGCCCTGAACTTTCAGGGCGTGCGCGGGCGCGGGCTCGTCGGGGCCGTCAAGGGCGGCGTGAAGCTCCTCACGAGCGGCATCGAAGCGAGACGGGTTCTCGGGGAACTCAAGCCCGACGCGGTCTTCTCGACGGGCGGCTACGTGGCCGTTCCCGTGGGCTATGCCGCCAAGACCCTCGGCATTCCCGTGGTCCTCATGAACTGCGACGCGGACCTGCTTCTTTCCACGCAGACCCTGATGCCCGTGTGCCGCTTCCTCGCCTGCGGGTTCGCGGGCGGCGCGCGAAGCAGGGCGAAGGAAAAGGGACGCACGACGGGGAATCCCGTGCGCGCGGACATTCTCGCGATCGATCCGCCCGACGAACGTCTCGCGGGCCGTGAGGGACGCCTGCGGCTCTTCGTCTTCGGCGGCAGTCTCGGCGCGAAGATCCTCAACGACACCGTCCCCGAAGCGCTCGCGAAGATTCCCGAGGACGTGCGCCCCGAAATCGTGCACCAGACCGGACGCGACCGCGACGAAGCCGTGCGGGCGCGCTACGAGGCGCTCGGCGTGAAGGCGACCGTGCTTCCCTTCATCGACGACATGGCCACGCGCTATCGCGAAAGCGACCTGGTTCTCTGCCGAGCGGGCGCGACGAGCGTGAGCGAACTCTGCGCGGCCGGGGCCGCGAGCGTCCTCGTGCCCTTCGTCGCCAAGACGACGGCGCATCAGCTCGGCAACGCGCGCTTCATGGCCGAACGCGGGGCCGCGCGCATGCTCAAGAATGAAGAATGCACGCCCGAAGCGCTCGCCGCGCTTCTCGAGGGCCTGACGCGGGACGACATCCTCGCCATGGCCAAGAACGCCCGTTCGCTCGCCCGTCCGATGGCGGCCGAAAGCGTGGCGGATTTGATTGAAGAGGCCCTTGCGGGGTGACGATAAGGAGATTCGAGTGAAGTTTTTGGTCAAACACCTGCATTTCGTCGGCATCGGCGGCAGCGGCATGAGCGGCATCGCCGAGGTGCTGCTCAACCTCGGCTACGTCGTGAGCGGATCCGACCTCGCGCAGAGCCCCGTGACGGAACGCCTGCACAAGCTCGGCGCCCGCATTGCCTACGGACACGACAAACGCAACATCAAGGGGGCCGACGCCGTCGTCATCTCGTCGGCCGTGAAGGCCGACAATCCCGAAGTGGCCGCCGCGCGCGAATTCGGCATTCCCGTCGTGCCGCGCGCCGTGATGCTCGCCGAACTGATGCGCCTGCGCCGCGGGATCGCGATCGCGGGCGCCCACGGCAAGACGACGACCACGTCGCTCGTCGCGTCGCTCCTGGCGGCGGGCGGGCTCGATCCCACCTTCGTGATCGGCGGGCGCCTCAACAGCGCGGGCGCCAACGCGCGGCTCGGGACGGGCGAATTTCTCGTCGCCGAAGCCGACGAGTCGGACGCGTCCTTCCTGAATCTCACGCCCGTGATCTCGGTCGTGACGAACATCGACGAAGACCACATGGACACCTACGGACACGATTTTGAAAATCTCAAGTCCGCCTTCGTCGACTTTCTCGAGCGGCTGCCCTTCTACGGCGTCGCAGTGCTGTGCCTTGACGACGAAAACGTCCGAAGCATCCGCGACCGCGTCACGAAGCCCGTGATCGGCTACGGCCTCACGGCCGAGGCGCAGGTCCGCGCGATCGACGTGCGCGCCGTCGGCACCCGCATGCACTTTACGATCCTTCGTCCGGACCATCCGCCTCTGCCCGTCGAACTCAATCTCCCGGGCATGCACAACGTGCGCAACGCCCTCGCGGCGGTCGCGGTCGCCACGATCGCGGGCGTGCGCGACGAGGCGATCGTCAAGGGGCTCGCCGAATTCAAGGGCGTGGGCCGCCGCTTTGCACAGTGGGGGGAAGTCCCCGTGCACGCCGAAGACGGCTCGATCGTCGGGAGCTACTCCCTCATCGACGACTACGGTCACCATCCGCACGAAATGGCGGCGACGCTCGCCGCGGTGCGCGGCGCGTGGCCGGAGCGCCGCGTGGTGGTCGCCTTCCAGCCGCACCGCTACACGCGTACGCGCGACTGTCTCGAACTCTTCGCGGACGTTCTCTCGGGCGTGGACGAAGTCGTCCTCGCCGAGGTGTATCCCGCGGGCGAAGCCCCGATCGAAGGGGCCGACAGCGCGCATCTCGCCGACGCGGTGGCCAAGCGCACCGGACGCCGTCCGACGGTCTCGACGCTCGAAGACCTTCCCGCCGCGATCGCCCGCACGGCGCGCGCGGGCGACGTCGTCGTCACGATGGGGGCGGGCTCGATCGGCCGGATTCCCGCCAAACTGACGGGCCGCAACGAATAACGAAACAAAAAAGGGGTTTCCTATGCAGAATTTGGGCAAGGTGGTCGTGCTTCTCGGCGGCCACTCTTCGGAACGTGAAGTCTCGCTCATGTCGGGCGAGGGGGTTCTCAAGGCGCTTCGCGAAAAGGGCGTCGACGCGCACGCCTTCGATCCGGCGCGCGAGCCGCTCGATGCGCTCCTTCAGGGCGGGTACGAACGCGCCTTCATCGCGCTTCACGGCGGAGCGGGGGAAAACGGCACGATTCAGGGCCTTCTCAACTTCCTGCGCCTTCCCTACACGGGTCCGGGCGTCGCCGCTTCGGCCGCGTCCTTCGACAAGGAGGTGACGAAGACCCTGTGGCGCGCCGCGGGCCTTCCCGTGCCCGAAGGGCGCGTGATGACGGGCGACGAAGACGACGCGACGCTCGAAGCGGTCATCCGCGAACTCGGCGCGACGGGGCTCGTCGTGAAGCCCGGGCGCGACGGCAGTTCCATCGGCGTCTCGAAGCTCGACCGTCCCACGACGGCCACGCTTCGCGAAGCCCTGAAGCTCGCGAAGTCGCTCTGCGACGAAATCCTCGTCGAAGAGTACATCCGCGGTCGCGAATTCACGGTGGCGGTCCTCGACGGCCGTGCGCTCCCCGTCATTGAAATCCGCGCGCCCGAAGGGAGCTACGACTTCCAGAACAAGTACTACACGGATGTCGTGTCCTACGACTGCCCGGCGAATCTCTCCGAAGAGGAGAGCGCCACGCTTCGCGAATACTGCGAAAAGGCCTTCCGTGCGGTCGGCGCCCGCGGTTGGAGCCGCATCGACGCGCTTCGCCGCGCCGACGGACGCTTTGCGCTTCTTGAAATCAACACGGCGCCCGGGATGACCCCGCACTCGCTCGTGCCGATGGCGGCGCGGGCCGAGGGGATGGACTACGGAACGCTGTGCGTGAAGCTCCTCGAAGGGGCGCGCATCGACGAATGATGTGGAGTGAGGAGGACCGCTCCGTCGTGCGGCGCTTCGGCAAGCCCGTTGCGGCGGCCTGTCTCGTCGCGGCGCTTTTGGGCACCGCCTACCTCTGGCACGTCCGGTCGAATCCCACGCTTTCCTTTCGCTCTCTGAGCGTGAAGAACGCCGACGGGATTCAGGTGACGACGCGCCAGGTGGGGGCGGTCGTCGAAAAGGCGGTGTCCGGGAACTTCTTCACGGCCGATCTCGAGCGCGTGAAGGAGGCCGTGGAAACGCTTCCCTGGGTGGCTTCCGCCACGGTGCGCCGCGTCTTTCCCGACCGTCTCATCGTGGAGGTGGAGCGGCACAAGGCCCTTGCGCTCTATGAGGACGGGCGGATCGTAAGCGACCGGGGCGTACTCTTTGCGGCCAATCCCGAAGAGGCCGGGGAGAGCCGTCTTCCCGTATTCTACGGGCCCGAGCAGCAGGTCTCCCTCATGACGGAGGCCTTCGTGCGGCTCTCCGACGTGCTCGCGCCCCTTTCGGTGCGGATCACCGACTTTCAGATTTCCGACCGCGCAAGCTGGTCCCTCGTCTTCTCGAGCGACGAGATTCCGCCCACGCAGGTCGAACTCGGCCGAGACGACGAAGGACTCGATTCGGTTGCGAAGCGCCTCGGGGATTTCGTGAAGGTCTACGATCAGGTGCGCAGGAAGCTGGGTGGGCCGCCCGCTTCGGTGGATCTGCGCTACGCCAAGGCGTTTGCGGCGTCGAATCCCGACGAAAACCTCATTCGGGCGTGGCGCGAAAAAGGGCGGGACGGCGCGGCCGGAACCCCGGCGCCGATTTCTCCCGGGGCCTGACTGACGATACAATACCCATCTTTCCCCACGCGATTTTCGAACGTTCCCATGGCCAATACGAGTACGGACATTCTGGCTGCCATTGACGCGGGCTCAAGCAAGGTGCTCTGCGTGATCGCCCGGCCTTCCGAAACCTTGGAGGGATGCTTCAAGGTGCTCGGCTTCGGGCGCGTTCCGTCGCAGGGCATCAAAAACGGCATCATCTACGACGTCGAAAAGGCCGTCTTTTCCATCCGCACGGCCCTGCAGGAGGCTCAGAACACGGCGGGCGTCTCGGTGAGAACCGTCTGGCCCGCGATCGGCGGCTCCGTCGTCACGAGCGCCAACGCCCGGGGCGTGGCGGTGTTGCGCGGCCGCGAAGTTCGGCAGGAAGACGTCGACGAGGCCGTTCGAAACGCCTATGAGCACTGCCGCAAGCTCGCGGGCGAGCGAAACCTTTTGAAGACGAGGCTGCAGGGCTACCGCGTGGGCGAAGTGGAGGACAGCCAGAATCCCGTCGGACTCATGGGCGAGAGCATCGAAGCGCACATGCACGCGGTCTTTTCCGACGCCATGAGTTCGCAGACGCTTCGCGCCACCATTCAGCGTGCGGGCGTCGAGGTGGGCGACTATTCGCCGCAGCCCTGGGCGAGCGCGCGGGCCGTCATCCGACCCGACGACGCCGCGTGCGGCGCGGCCGTGATCGACATGGGCGCCGACACGACGAGCTTTGCGGTATACACGGAAGGGGCCGTGCGCTACACGGACGTGATTCCCTGGGGAGCGCAGTTCTTCACGAAGGACCTCGCGAGCGTGCTCGACATCACGATCGAGCAGGCCGAGGAAATCAAGCTTTTGCGCGGGACGTGCCTCCCCGAGCGGGTGAACGACTGGGAAAGCGTCATTCCGACGCCCCTCAACGGTCGCCGTCAGCGGGCCTATTCGCGCCGCCTCATGGCGACGGTCCTCAAGGCGCGTGCCGACGAATTTCTGCGGCACTACCGCAAGCTTCTCGAGGAGCGCGGCGACCTCGGACGCGTGAGGACGATCGTTCTCACCGGGGGCGGCGCCAACCTCGCGGGACTCCCCGAGCGGGCCCGCGACATCTTCCCGGGCAAAACCGTGCGCGTGGGGCTTCCCAACAACATCGACGGCGCCCCGCAGCTCATCAATCAGCCCGACGCGAGCGTCGTGATGGGGCTCATCGGCGAGGCGGCCGACAAGGTGGCCGGAAAGGGCGACAGACAACTCCTCAACCTCTCCGCACCGGGATTCCTGCAGAACCTGAAGAACGTTCTGATCGGGGACTACTGACGGGGCGGCGCCGTTCCCGAAGAAAACGGCGTGCAAGAAACGCCGTTCTCGGTGATAATTACAAGATTCGACATTTTGAGGTTTGCCATGCCTTTTGAAATTCTGCAGGAATACGATCCGCTCAATACGGTGATCAAGGTCATCGGTGTGGGCGGTGGCGGCGGAAACGCCGTCGAACACATGATCGACCACGGCGCCAAGGGGATCGAATTCATCGCGGCCAACACGGACCATCAGGCGCTGCAGCGCTCGAAGGCGCACGTCAACATCCAGCTCGGCAGCACCGGGCTCGGTGCGGGCGCCCGTCCGGAAATCGGGGCCGCCGCGGCGGAGGAAAAGCGCGAGCAAATCGAAGCCGCCATCCGCGGCGCGCATCTGCTCTTCATCACGGCCGGCATGGGCGGCGGCACGGGTACGGGCGCCGCGCCCGTCATCGCCGAAATCGCCAAGGAACTCGGCATCCTGACGGTGGCCGTTGTCACCAAGCCCTTCAGCTTCGAAGGTTCCCGCCGCATGCGCGCGGCCGAGGCCGGCATCGAGAAGCTCAAGGACAAGGTCGACTCGATGATCGTGATCCTCAACGAAAAGCTCGAGAGCGAATGCCCGCCCAACGCCACGATGAAGGAATGCTTTGAGACGAGCAACGAAGTGCTCTACAAGGCCTGCGTGGGTATCGCCGAAATCATTCACACGCCGGGCACGATCAACGTCGACTTCGAAGACATCAAGACCGTCATGAGCGAACGCGGCACGGCCATCATCGGCCTTGCGACGGCTTCGGGCGAAAACCGCGCCCGCGTGGCCGCCGAAAAGGCGATCGCCTGTCCGCTTCTCGAAGGCGCCAACCTGCAGGGCGCGCGCGGTCTTCTCGTCTACTTCACGGGCGACGAATCCCTCACCCTGGCGGAAATCCGCGAGGCCATGGACATTCTCAACACCTTCTCGACCTCGCAGGCGACCGTCATCTTCGGTTCGGCCCTGAGCGAGGAAATGGGCGACGAAGTGCGCGTCACGGTCGTGGCGACCGGTCTCGACCGCGTCGCGGAAGCGCCGCAGACGAGCGGCAAGGTTTGGAACGTCCCCAACGTCGGCGTCGACTTTGCGCAGCCCGTGGCCACGCCCGTCTCCATGACGGTTCCCTCCGTTGCGGTGCCGACGATGACGCCCGCGGCGGAACCGCAGGCCGAAGCGCCCGCGACGGAAGCGCCGGCGCCGCAGCCCGCGCCCGAACCCGCCGCGCCCGACCTGTCGGTGGGCAAGTTCACGGTGCCGAGTTATTTGCGCTCCAAGTGATCCCTCAAGCGGCCGGCCCGTTCCGGCCGTTTGTTTTTGCTCTCTTTCGACTCCGCAGAAACGAGTTTCCGTCATGTACTTCAAGCAGCGCACTTTTCGCGAATCCTCCGAAACGGTCGGGATCGGTCTGCACAGCGGCCGCAAGGTCCGTCTGACGCTTCGTCCGGCCGAGCCCGGAACGGGCATCGTCTTTCGACGCGTGGACCAGAATCCCGTCGTGGAAATCCCGTCGAATCCCCTGAGCGTGAACGACACGCGCATGGCAACGACTCTCAACGTCGGCCGCGTTCAGGTGGCGACGGTCGAGCACCTGATGAGCGCCTTGAACGGCTACGGCATCGACAACGCCTACGTGGACGTCGACGCGCCGGAAATCCCGATCATGGACGGCTCGGGCGCGAGCTTTTCCTTCCTGATGAAGCAGGCGGGAATCGTCGAGCAGGACGCTCCGAAGCGCTTCGTGCGCCTCAAGAAGACCGTCCGGGTCGAAGAGGGCGACAAGTGGGCTTCGCTCTCTCCTCACAACGGCTTCAAGCTCACGTTTGAAATCGACTTCGGACACCCCGCGATCGACGCGACGGCGCAGCGCGCCGAAGTGGACTTCGCGCACGACACCTATGAGAAGGCCGTCGCCCGCGCGCGCACCTTCGGCTTCGTGCAGGACGTGGAAATGCTGCGCCGCATGGGGCTCGCCCAGGGCGGAAGCTTCATGAACGCCATCGTGATGGACGAATTCCGCGTGCTCAATCCCGAAGGACTGCGCGCACAGGACGAATTCGTCAAGCACAAGATCCTCGACGCGATGGGAGACCTCTACGTGCTCGGCTCCCCGCTTCTTGCGCACTACCGTGCCCACAAGTCCGGGCACGGTCTCAACAATCAGCTCCTTCGCGCGCTTCTCGCCGACGAGGAAGCCTGGGAATTCGTGACTTTCGAGCGCGCCGAAGACTGCCCGGTCGACTTTTGGCTTCAGCGCCCCTCGGGCGTCTGATCCGCGAGGACCGCTTCGTAGAGCCGGTCCGTTTCCGTCACCGCTTGCGTGGCGTAGAGCGCCCGCGCGACCTCGGCGGGCGCTTCGCCCTGGGCAAGACGCACCTGCGCCTTGAGCAAAGCGCCGAAGCGCTCCTGAAGCTTGGCGAGGAGATCGTCAAGCTCCGCCTCGCGCGTTTTCAGAATGTGAATCTTCGCGAGCATGCGCGCGCGAATCGGCGCGAAGTCCGGATTCTTCGCCGCGTCCTCGGCCGAGGGACAGAGAAAAGTCAGGTGCTCGAGGTTGCTGTGCTCGCCCTGTAGCCGGCGCACGTTTTCGATCTGTTGGCTTCTTCGTTCCGTCTCGCGGTCGATCTGCGCGCGAAGGGCCTCGTCGTAGCCCTCCTTGGGGGTGAGGATTTCTTCGAGCTTTTTGAGCGTCGCCTTGAGCGCGGGGTCGTCCACGCGGTCGGCGCAGCGCGCGACGCTGAAGGCGCCCTCGAGCGTTTCGCGTCGCTCCACGAGGGGCGCGGGCGGGAGTTTGGGAAGGGCGAAGGGAACGGGAACGAGGTGAATGTCGATCACGTCGACTTCGATTCCCTTTTGGTCGAGCGCCTTTTTCATGCGCGTGGTGAGCTGGCGCAGACGGTTTTCCTGTCCGGCGTCGCGCACCGTCAGAATGAGTTTTCTCCCCTGCAGACGGCAGTGCTTCGGGTCGCTGAAGTCGATGGCGATGCGCCAGGCCTTCAGAAGCGGACCGATCACGGCCGCCGCTTCGCGCGAGCGCGCATATTCCTGGAAAAAGGAAAAACGGCGGTGGTCGTTGCTTTCTCCCGACAAAAGCCGCGAGAGCGACATCGTTTCCTTGTATCGGTATTGCGGTTTGGCCATGAAAGTCGCTCGACGAGGAAAGAAAAGGCTATTCTAACCGTTCGGACAGCATCACTCAGAGAGCCGCCCTCAGGGCGCGCGTATCCATGAAACGTCTTCTTCTCATCATCGCACTGGTTCTCTTGGGCGTGCTCGCCCTCGTCGAGCAAAGCGAGCGCTGGACCTATTCGCTCTGGCGCGCGCTCGACCGCGTTCCCGAAGCCGAGGCGCTCGCGCACGCGGGGGCGCCCGAGCCCATCGCGCACGCCGCGGGGGTCTTGGAGGGACACGTCTACACGAACAGCCGCGAGGCCCTCGAGCGGGCGCTTCGCGACGGCTACCGCTTCGTGGAGCTCGATCTTCGAAAGACGATCGGGGGCGACTATTTCGCGGCGCACCGCTATCGGGAGTTCTATGAAATGACGGGCGGGGCGCTTTTCACCTTCCTGCCGCCCACGAGAAAGCGCGTCGAGGAGAGTCTCATCCACGGGTCGCTTCATCCGCTTTTTCTCGAGGACGCCTGCCGGATTCTTCGGGAAAAGGACGCCTGGCTCGTCACTGACAAGGCGCGCGACTTTGGGGCGCTTCTCAAGGCCTGTCCCATGCCCGACCGGATGATCGTCGAAGTCTCGAGCCTCAATCAGTACTTTGCGGCGCTCGACGCGGGCATCCGCTATCCGGCCCTCAACACCCACCGCATCGCCGAAGCGCAGAAGGAGGGCGTCAAGATTCTCGTCGTCACGCCCGAGACCTACGCCAAGGCCGAGGAGCGCGACGCCTTTCTCAAAGCGGGCGGAAGCCTTCTCGTCGCTTCGAGCGAGCGATGCTCGGAATTCAAAACGCTCTTCGGACGTCCGGGGACCTGGGTCTACACGGATCGGTGCTCGCCGAAGCGTTGAGAAATGAACACGGTTTTTTGCAAAATGCCGCAACCCTATGAGTGCGGCAACGTGCGATAATCCGAAAACGCACGACCTGGCGGCACAATTCGCGAAGGGGAGGACGGAATCTGCAGAGCGTCTTCCCTTCTTTTTGTTTTTTGCGCCGTCGGGCTGTTTTGGGGCCGTCTCTTTTTTGCCCGGCCCGAACCATGACCAGGTTGAAGAACAATGTTTGACGAAATTCTTACCAAAATTTTCGGCAGTCGCAACGATCGCCTCATCAAACAGTACCGTCGCAAGGTGGAAGAGATCAACAAGCTCGAACCCGCGATGAAGGCGCTCTCGGACGACGAACTCCGGGCCAAGACGCAGGAATTCCGCGACCGCATCGCCAAGGGCGCCACGACGGACGATCTGTTGGTGGAAGCCTTCGCGGTCGTCCGCGAAGCCGCGCAGCGCGTCCTCGGCATGCGTCACTTCGACGTGCAGCTCATCGGCGGCATGGTGCTCAACGACGGCAAGATCGCCGAAATGCGCACGGGCGAAGGCAAGACCCTGACGGCCACGCTCGCCGTCTACCTCAACGCCCTGCCGGGCAAGGGCTGCCACGTCGTGACGGTGAACGACTACCTGGCGAGCCGCGACGCGGACTGGATGGGCCGCCTCTACAACTGGCTGGGTCTTTCGGTCGGCAAGATCCTCTCGCAGCAGAACACCGAAGACAAGCGCGCCGCCTACGCCGCCGACATCACCTACGGTACGAACAACGAATTCGGCTTTGACTACCTTCGCGACAACATGGAGTACGACGTCGCGAACCGTCGTCAGCGCGGTCTCTACTACGCGATCGTCGACGAAGTCGACTCGATTCTCATCGACGAAGCCCGCACGCCGCTCATCATTTCCGGCCCGGCCGAAGACCGCACGGAAATCTACATTCAGATGAACGAGATTCCGCCGCTTCTCACGCGTCAGACCGAAGAGAAGGGCGAAGGCGACTACTGGGTCGACGAAAAGGCCCATCAGGTCTACATCTCCGAAGCCGGCCACGAAAAGCTTGAGAAGATTCTCGCCGAACGCGGCCTCATCGGCGAGGGCGAATCGCTCTATTCGCCCAAGAACATCATTCTGATGCATCACCTGAACGCCGCCCTGCGCGCGCACTCGCTCTTCAACCGCGATCAGCACTACGTGGTGCAGAACGGCGAAGTCGTGATCGTCGACGAATTCACGGGCCGCCTCATGCCGGGGCGCCGCTGGAGCGAAGGTCTTCACCAGGCCGTCGAAGCCAAGGAAGGCGTGCGCATCCAGCAGGAAAACCAGACGATGGCGTCGATCACCTTCCAGAACTACTTCCGCATGTACGAGAAGCTCTCGGGCATGACGGGTACGGCCGACACGGAAGCCTACGAATTCCAGGACATCTACGGTCTGGAAACCGTCGTGATTCCGACGCACCGCAAGATGATCCGCATCGACGAGCAGGACAAGGTCTACCGCACGACGGCCGAAAAGTACCGCGCCATCATCGAGGACGTGAAGGCCTGCCACGCCAAGAAGCAGCCGGTTCTGCTCGGCACGACCTCGATTGAAAATTCCGAACTCCTCTCGAAGATGCTCGAGAAGGAAGGGATCCCGCACAACGTGCTCAACGCCAAGCAGCACGAACGCGAAGCCCAGATCGTCCTTGAAGCCGGTCGTCCGGGCATGGTCACGATCGCCACGAACATGGCCGGCCGAGGCACCGACATCGTGCTCGGCGGCGGCATCAACAAGCACTTGGACGACATCCGCTTCGACGAGTCGCTCACGCCCGAAGAACGCGCCCAGAAGGAAGCCGAACTCAAGGCCGCCTGGCAGGTCGAACACGACGCCGTCATCGCGGCGGGCGGTCTTCGCATCATCGGTTCGGAACGTCACGAATCCCGCCGCATCGACAATCAGTTGCGCGGCCGTGCCGGCCGTCAGGGCGACCCGGGTTCGTCGTGCTTCTACCTCTCGATGGAAGACCAGCTGCTTCGCATCTTCGGGGGCGACCGCATGCGCGCCATCGCCGACCGCCTCAAGCTCGAGGACGGCGTCGCCATCGAGTCGAAGATGCTCACGCGCATGATCGAATCGGCCCAGCGCAAGGTGGAAGGCCGCAATTACGACATCCGCAAGCAGCTGCTGGAATTCGACGACGTGCAGAACGATCAGCGCCGTGAAATCTACGGCCTGCGCAACGACATTCTCGAGAGCACGGACTGCTCCGAACTCGTCAAGAACCTGCGCGAAGGCTACTTCACGGACCTCTTCCGCGCCTACGTTCCGCCCGAAACGGTCGAAGAACAGTGGGACCTCGACACGCTCACCTCGAAGGTCGAAAACGTGCTCGGCACCCGCGTCGACTTCAAGCAGATGCTCGAAGCTTCCGACACGGCGGGCGACGAAGAACTCCTGGAAGCCCTCCTCAAGAAAGCCGAGGAACTTTACGCCGCCAAGGAAGGCCTCGTCGGCAAGGAAGGCTTCACGTCCTTCGCCCGTTCCGTCCTCCTGCAGGTGATCGACCAGCTCTGGCGTCAGCACATCGCCGCCCTCGATGCCCTGCGTCAGGGGATCTATCTGCGCGGCTACGCCCAGAAGCAGCCCAAGCAGGAATACAAGCGCGAAGCCTTCGCGATGTTCGAGGAGCTCCTCGACCGCATCCGCGAAACGCTCATCAACGTCGTCTATCACGTGGAAATTCGCCTCCCCGAGGAAGCGCAGGAAGCCACCGAAGCCGGCATGCAGAGCGCTCAGCAGCGCGTCGACGACGCCCAGGCCTCGCAGGTGCCCGCAGGTGCGAGCGCGCTCGACGAAATGGCGCGCGAAGAAGCCGAAGACCGTGCGCGCTTCGCGCACGTCGGACGCAACGACCCCTGCCCCTGCGGCTCGGGGAAGCGCTTCAAGGACTGTCACGGCAAACTTCACTGATCTGAAGTGAACCGCAGGGCGAGACCGTCGAACTTTTCGGCGTCTCGCCTTTTTTCTTATCTTCCGGGCCGAAGGACTCCGCGATGACCCAACCGCTTTTTCTCTCCACGAAGCGCCATCTCGTGCGGCGCTTCGACGCGAACTTCTTCGTGGCGGCGCGCATGCGCCTCACTGAGGGCGTCGGCGCCCTGACGGGCACGGAGCGCCCGCCCGTCGCCGCCGTCGTGACGGGCGAGGGGGCGCCGCTTCCGGGAACGGCCGGATTTGCGGGCGCCTGGCGCGCCCTGCACGGCGTCGCCGCTCAACGCCTGGGACTTCCCGTCGAGGCCGTGCTCTACGCTCCGATCGGACGGGCGCGCAGCATGTGCGCGGCGGGACCCCTTCTGGAGGATCTTTCGGAAACCTTCGCCGAGTGTCCGCTTCCCCGAAGCGAAGAGCGTACGCTCCACGACGCGGAAGGCACCTTCCGGGTCGTCGTGGAACGAATCGGCGGGGAAACGCCGGAGCGTTCGGCCGTCTGGGGCGCCGTCTTTTCGGAACCCTTCGATCGGGAGGCGCTCGAGCGGCTCTGTACCGAGCTCGAGGGCGCCACGCTCTCGCGCCGCCGCGCAACGGAAGGGGGCGTCACGGGAGACTTTCTCTGGGTTGCGGCGCCGAGGCCTTCTCTTAAGCGACGCGCGCTCGAAGGGCGCCGCGAAGCCCTCGCGGAAGTGGCGGCGGAACTTTTGGCAAAGAGCTCGGTTCGGGAGGAGGGCGTATCTCTCACGATCCGGGGCGCGGAAACGGTTGCGGAGGCCGAGCGCATCGCCGCTTTTCTTGCGACCCACGGCGCGCGTCTCCGGGCGGACGATTTTTGGCGGGCGATCGTGACGGCGGAACTCCCCGGGTTCGAGTGGAACCGCATCGCCATTGCGTCGGAGGACGGGGTTATACTGAAAAACGGTGTGTGGCACGACGACGCGCTCGTTCGTCCCGCCGCCTCCCTCACCATTCATCTCTGCCGCGGTCACTGCGGCTGGCGCGGGACGATCATTCAAAACACTCGGGAATAACTATGTCGGAAGAAAAAATCATTGAAGTCGCCTGCGGCGTGCTGATCCGGGAAGACGGCGCCGTGCTCATCGGTTCGCGTCCCGAAGGAAAGCCCTATGCCGGATACTGGGAATTTCCGGGCGGCAAGCTCGAGGAAGGGGAAACGGTGGGGGACGCGCTCAAGCGCGAGTTTCGCGAAGAACTCGACATGACCGTCAACTCGTCCTTCCCGTGGTTCGTGACGGAACACCGCTATGAACACGGTCACGTGCGGCTGCATTTCTACCGCTCGCGCGACTTCCGCGGCACGCCCGTGTGCCGCGAGGGCCAGAAGACCGTGTGGATGCATCCGGGCGAACGTCCCCCGGGACTCATGCTTCCGAAGGACGGCGCCATCATGAACCGCGTGGCGCTGCCCGACGTGTGGGAAGACCGCGTCGACACGCTCACCTACTCGACCCAGGCCTTCCGCGCGACGGTCGAGCGTGACCGCCGTCACCGCTTCGTGGGGGCCCGTCTCGAAACGATGGACGACCTCTACAAGGCCGTGGCGCTCGATTACGACTTCGGGATCGTGGCGGCGGACCGTTTCGACGAATTCCTCGTCAACGGCGAAGCCCTTCTGCCTCTCTACGCCGAAGGGGCCCGCGCGGCGGACCTCGATCTTTGGCAGGCGCGCGGGGCGCACGGCGTGAAGCCCTGATTCTTGCTCTGTCCGAATGAAAAGCGGGACGCACTCCTCGTCGGAGGGCGTCCCGCTTTGCATTTGTCATGAAATTGTCATTTAGTTGTCACGGCCGTGTCATGTAGGGTCCCCATACTTCGCCATGCGAACGGCGGAAGGTTCCGCCGTTGGCGAGTTGAGTTGAATTGATAGGAAAGCAAAATGAAAAAGACCCTTCTCATGACCCTTGCGGCTCTCGGCACGATGACGGCGACCGCTTATGCCGGTACGGTGACCGTGAACGGCTCCACGACGGTTCTTCCCGCCATGCAGCAGGTTACGGAAAGCTTTATGGCTGCTCATCCCGACGTGACGGTCACGATTTCGGGTTCGGGTTCCGGCAACGGCATCAAGGCGCTCCGCGACAAGATGACGGACATCGCCATGTCGAGCCGTGACCTCAAGAGCAAGGAAGTCAAGGACTTCGAAAGCCACGGCATGAAGACCACCCGCTACACGGTGGCTCATGACGCCATCATCCCGGTGGTGCACAACAACAACGCCGTCAAGGGCCTCACGATGGCTCAGCTGCGCGACGTGTTCGCCGGCAAGATCAAGAACTGGAAGGAAATCGGCGGTGCCGACCGTCCGATCGTCGTGGTCGGCCGCGACTCCTCCTCGGGTACGTTTGAAAGCTGGCAGGAACTCGTGATGGGCAAGACCCGCGTTTCGCCCCGCGCCCAGCTCCAGTCCTCCTCGGGCGGCGTCGTTCAGGCGGTCGCTTCGAATGAAAACGCCATCGGCTACATCGGCATCGGCTACATGGACAAGCAGACCAAGGCCCTCGAAGTCGACGGCAAGGTCGCCAGCATGCAGTCCGCCAAGGACCGCACCTGGCCGATCGCCCGCGACCTCTACCTCTTCACCGTGACGGAATCGGCCGACGCCAAGAAGCTTCTTGACTACGCCCTTTCGGCCGAAGGTCAGAAGTTCGTTGAAAAGTCCGGTTTCGTGCCTGTGAACTGAGAGGCTGAAGATGGCGATGCCCGCTAAGCTCCGGGCGGACCTTTTCTTCGAGCGCAGTCTCAAACTTGTCGCAGGGGTAAGCGTCGTATCGCTCACGGCGATCGTCGTCTTCCTCTGCGCACAGGCGTTTCCTGCGTTCTCGGAAATGTCCCTTACGGACTTTTTCTTTTCCACGGAGTGGTATCCGACGGACGACGAGCCGAGCTTCGGCATCGGCGCTCTGATCGTGGGTTCCCTCGCGTGCGCTCTCTACACGACCCTCATTGCCGTGCCTCTGGGCGTGCTGACGGCGGCGTGCATGCACTGCGGCATTCATGAAAAAGTCCGCCGCATCGTCAAGCCCCTCATCGAACTGATGGCGGCGCTTCCCTCGGTCGTGATCGGCTTCATCGGCATGGTGGTTCTCGCTCCCTGGCTGCAGCAGACCTTCAACATCGCCTCGGGCCTCAACCTCACGAACGCGGCTCTGATGCTCGCCTTCATGTGCGTTCCGACGATCGCGTCGATTTCCGAAGACGCTCTGAAGAACGTGCCCAACGCCCTGCGCGAAGCGAGCCTTGCGCTCGGCGCCACGCGTTGGGAAACGCTCGTGAAGGTGGAACTCCGCTACGCCATGGGCGGCATCGGCACGGCCATCATGCTCGGCATTTCGCGCGTGATCGGCGAAACGATGGTGGTCCTCATGGTGGCGGGCGGCGCCGGGATCATTCCCGAAAGCATCTTCGATCCGGTTCGTCCGATGACCTCGAGCATCGCCGCCGAAATGGCGGAGGCCGCGGTCGGTAGCGAACACTATCACGCCCTCTACGCGACGGGTCTGGTGCTCTTCGTCGTGACGCTTGTCTTCAATCTGGCCGCCTGGTACGCGGCGCGTGTGGGAGGCCTGAAGAAATGAGCCACAAAAATAACGGCGCGCGCTTCTTCACGCAGAAGTGCGGTTTCGGCTTCATGCGCCTCGCCGCGATCATCAACATCGGTGCGCTCCTTGCCATTCTGGGGCTCATCTTCGTCGAGTCCATGCCGGCTCTGAGCTGGGAATTCCTGACGGAGCCGCCTCGCAACATGATGAGCGAAGGCGGTATCTGGCCCTGCCTCGTCGGCACCTTCTTCCTTTCGGCGGGCGCCCTCGTGATCGCGCTGCCGCTCGGCGTCGCAAGCGCCGTGTATCTGCACGAATACGGCGGATCGTCGGCCTGGGTGACGCTCACGCGTCTTTCGATCGCGAACCTCGCGGGCGTTCCCTCGATCGTCTTCGGGCTGTTTGGCCTCACGTTCTTCGTCGTCTTCTGCGGTCTCGACGTGAGCCTTCTCTCCGGGATTCTGACGCTTTCGGTGCTCTCGCTTCCGGTCATCATCAACACGACCGAAGCCGCGCTCTCGCAGGTCCCGCAGGACTGGCGCGAAGCGAGTCTCGCGCTCGGCGCCTCGCGCCGCGAGACGATCATGAAGGTGGTGCTTCCCAATGCGCTGCCCGGGATTTTGACGGGCGCCATTCTCGCGCTCTCCCGCGTGGCCGGGGAAACGGCCGCCATCATGTACACGGGCAGCGTCTACTTCACGCCCAAGACCGGCGTGAGCCTTTTCGAACCCGTCATGGCGCTTCCCTATCACGTCTACGTGATGGCCACTTCGGGGACCAACATCGAGGCGACGCGCCCGCTGCAGTACGGCACCGCGCTCGTGCTCGTGGCGCTCGTGCTCGTGATGAGTCTCGCCGCCATTTTGTTGCGCGAACGCCGTCGTTCGCAATTCTGACGAGTAACAGTTATGACCGAATCCACGATCGCGTGCATGCCGCCCGCGAAAATCGAAATCCGCAATCTCAACATCTATTACGGTGACTTCCGGGCCGTCAAGGACATCACGCTCAACATCCCGGAAGGGTGCGTGACGGCCTTTATCGGACCCTCGGGCTGCGGCAAGTCGACGCTTCTGCGCAGTCTCAACCGCATGTATGACCTCTACGAGGGACAGCGTGCGGAAGGATTCTGCCGCATGGGCGACACGGACATTCTGAGCAAGGACACGGACGTCACCGAACTGCGCTCGCGCATCGGGATGGTTTTCCAGCGTCCGACTCCCTTCCCGATGTCGATCTTCGACAACATCGCCTACGGCGTTCGTCTTCGTGAAAACCTCTCGAAGTCGGAACTCGAAGAGCGCGTCGTCTGGGCTCTGCAGAAGGCCGCCCTCTGGGACGACGTCAAGGACAAGCTCGATCAGCCCGGCACGAGTCTTTCGGGCGGTCAGCAGCAGCGTCTGTGCATCGCGCGCGGCATCGCCGTGAAGCCCGAAGTGCTGCTTCTCGACGAACCCTGCTCGGCGCTCGACCCGATCTCGACCGCCCGCATCGAAGAGCTCATCGAAGAGCTCAAGAAGGACTACACGGTCGTGATCGTCACGCACAGCATGCAGCAGGCGGCCCGCGTGTCGGACTACACCGCCTTCATGTATCTCGGCGAACTCATTGAGTTCGGACCGACCAAGGAAATCTTCACGCGCCCGAAGAAAAAGGCGACGGAAGACTACATTACGGGCCGCTTCGGTTAAGGAGTTGAAGAGAAATGAGCGGACACATTCTCAAGAGTTTTGACCGTGACCTCGATGAGGTGACGAAGCTAGTCTACACGATGGGGACGACGGTTTCCTCGCAGCTCGAGAAGGCCGGCAAGGCCCTCATCAAGCTTGACGTCGCCCTCGCCGAAGAGGTGCGCGACGGCGACGCCGTCGTCAACGGACAGCACGTGGAAGTCGACGCCCAGGTCGAAAACCAGATCGCCATCCGCCAGCCCCAGGCCGTCGACCTTCGCCGTCTTCTCGGGTGCTCGCGCATCAGCATGGACCTCGAACGCATGGGCGACGAAGCGCGCAACATCGCGCGCTCGATCCTGCGCCTTGCGGAGCAGCCCGCCGAGAGCGTTCTCGCCAACCGTTCGGCGCTCGTGATGGCGGTGGCGACGCTTCGCCACATGATCGACGACGTCATGCAGGCTTTTCTCGCGGACGACACCGATACGGCTCGCGAAGTGATGCTCCGTGATAGGATGGTCGACGACGTCTTCCGCACGACGCTTCGCAGTCTGGTGACGCACATGGTCGAAGACCCGGGCGCCACGACGAGCGCGATGGAGCTCATCTGGATCGCCAAGGCGCTCGAGCGCGTGGGCGACCATACGAAGAACGTGGCGGAAACGGTCATCTTCATCCGCGAAGGTGCCGATGTGCGCCATGATTTGATTGCCTGATTCCCATGACTTTTCTCCTCATCGTTGAAGACGAACTGCCGATTCGGGAACTCGTTTCCTTCGTGTGCGAACGCGAGGGCTTCGAAGTGGTCGGCGCCGCGGACGTGGGCGAAGCCTGCGCCGCGCTCAAGGCGCGCCGGCCGGACCTGATTCTTCTCGACCGGATGCTCCCCGACCGTTCGGGGCAGTCTTGGCTCGAAGATCTGAAGAAGGATCCCGAGACGGCCGATCTTCCGGTCATCATGCTGACCGCCCGCGGTGAGGAACGCGACCGCGTCGAAGCGCTCGACGCGGGAGCGGACGACTACATCGTGAAGCCCTTTTTCCCGCGCGAACTCGTCGCCCGCATTCGGGCGGTGCTTCGCCGCCAGGGCCAGGAGAAGGCCCGCGTGGAGCGAAGCGACGAAAACATCGTTCGCTGCGGTCCCCTCGTCATGAACGAAGCGCGCTTCGAAGCGAGCGTCGACGGGGTGCCCGTGAAGCTCTCGGGAAAGGAATTCCGACTGCTTCATCTCTTCGCCTCGCACCCCGGACGCGTCTTCTCGCGCGCCCAGCTTCTCGAGGCCGTTTGGGAGAGCGTCTACGTGGACGAGCGCACGGTCGACGTGCACATGCTTCGTCTGAGAAAGGCGCTCGCCGGAACGGCGGCCGAAGACCTCATTGAGACCGTGCGCGGCGTGGGTTACCGTTGCCGGGGGCTTTGATGGCTGCCAGTGAAAACGGACGCTTCGAGCATCAGTTCCGCATTCTGCTCGTCGTAGTGGCGCTTGACCTTGCCGTGTCCCTCCTTCTCTGGGGACTTCTCGGCGGGCGTCAGGCGCTCGGTTTTTTCGCCGTCACGACGGCGCTTCTCTTCCTTTACACGCTCTTTTTCTGCGAGCGCATGCTCGAGGAGGGCTTTCGTTCGGAATCGCGCATCGTCGCGCGCGACATGCGCTACCGCCAGACGCTCGGACTTCTGCCCGAAGGCGTCGTGATCCTCGGCAACAACGCCGTGATCGAATGGATGAACGTGGCGGCGGAACGTCACTTCGGCATGGATGCGACGGCGCTCGGCAAGCCCTTCCAGGAGGCGGTTCCCGACGAACGGCTGCGCAACTTCCTCAATGCGCGCCGCTTTGACGAACCCATGCTCTGTCAGTTCTCCGGACGCGACGAAATCTACGAAATCTCCGTGGTCGCGCCCGACCTGCAGCACACCCTCATCGTGTCGCACGACGTGACGGCCAAACGCCGCGTCGAAGACATGCGGCGCGACTTCGTCGCGAACGTCTCGCATGAACTGAGAACGCCGCTCACCGTCATCGGGGGATTCTTCGACCTGGATGCGGCGCTCGAGCCGCACCACGTCGCACTCATTCGGGATCAGGTGCAGCGCATGCGCCACATCGTCGACGACCTGCTCATGCTCTCGGGGCTCGAAAACCGCGACGAAACGCAGACGGACGAATCGGAAGTCGTCGCGATGCACCGCATCGCCGAGGACGTCGTGAGGGAGGGCGAGGCGCTTTCGCTCGGCCGCCACACCTTCATCCAGGAAATCGAGGACGTCTCGCTTCTCGGCCACCCCGACGAACTGCGAAGCGCCGCGATGAACCTCGTCTCCAACGCCGTGCGCTACACGCCCGACGGCGGCACGATCACGGTGCGCTGGGGTCGAAGCGGCATGGGCGCGGTCTTTTCCGTCGCCGACACGGGGATCGGGATCGAAGCGAAGCACATTCCGCGACTCACGGAACGCTTCTACCGCGCCGACAAGGGGCGCTCGCGCCAGACGGGCGGCACGGGGCTCGGCCTTGCGATCGTGAAGCACGTTCTTCGCCGCAACGGCGGGACGCTCAAGATCGAGTCGACCCCGGGCGTCGGTTCCGTCTTCTCCATGCACTTCCCGGAAGAGAGAACCTTCTCGCCCATGCGCTGATCACTTACGGCTCCGCTCCTTCTTGGCGGCGACCTCGCGCGTGTGCTCGGCCGCGGCTTCGTATTCCTCGGGCGAAAGATTCATGGCGGAGCCCGGTTCTCCGCGGATCACGTATTCGTCGCTCGCCCAGGAGCCGAGGTCCGCGGTGCGGCAGACCTCCGAGCAAAACGGACGGTAGGGATTGGCGGGCGAATATTCGGTTTCCTTCCCGCAGACGGGGCATTTCACTTTCATGTTTGTTCTCAAAAAGACGGACCGCACCTTTGGGCGCGGTCCTTCTGTATTTTTGTGTCCCAACGTCCTTTAGCGCGTGCAGAGCCCGAGCGTGAAGGGGACGTTCTCCTTGAAGGGATGAAGCTTGTGGTTTTCGTCGGGCTGCGAGAAACGAATCCACAGCATGTATTTGTTGGCGCTCACTTCGGGGATCACCTCTGCGTCGCGCGGAAGTTCGATGCGCGCAAGGAGGTAGCGCCGACCGTTGACCGGGTACTGCATGGAGCCCGCCTTCGCTTCGAGCGTCTGCACGACGCAGTTGGCGCGGATTTCGTCGATCACCATCTGAATGGCGTTTCGGATCGGCTCGAACGAGGCGACCCAGCCCTGCAGTTCCTCGTGGCGCGCCGCAAAGGGCATGGAGAGCCAGTGATGGAGGACGGGGAGGTCGAATTCGCAGGTGCCGCCCGCAAGCGACTGACGCGTGCGGATGAGCTGCAGCCATTCGTTTTCGCGGATGCTCTGGCCGGACTTGCCGACGATGCGCGTGATGTCGTGAATGAGGTCGGTGAGGTGTTGATGGCGGGGCGTGCCGCTTTCCGTCTGCTGACGACGGCGTTCGAGCCCCTGAACGAGCTCGTTGCGAAGGTCCGAACGGGCGGTGGCGTCCGTCAGATCGAAGAGCGCGCCGATCGCGCAGTGGTGCGCCACGGGCGAATCCTGTGCGGCGAGCCAGTCGAAGCGGTGAAAGAGCGCTTCCAGACGCAGATAGGTCCGAATCTTTTCGTTGCAGGGGAATTCGTAGCTAATGACGTCGGAATCCGACATGAAACGCTCCTTCTGCGCCCGGCGCTGGCAATGAGGTCTAGGGAATAGAAGAATACGATAACAAGAGACGCAGGCGATCGAAAGAGCTTCTCATTTCCCGCCGTAGATTTTATGTAACAGTTTGATGCGGTCCGCCAGCGCCTCGGGGGTGGAGCCGTTGTAGACGACGTCGTCCGCGGCGTCGAGCCGTGCGCGGCGGGGAAGCTGACTGCGAAGAATCGAACGGACCGTTTCGGGAGCGAGGCCGCTGCGACGAACGACGCGCTCGACCGAGGCCTCATCCGCGAGGTCGATGACGAGAACGCGCGAGACGAAGCCGCGCCAGGTCTTGTTTTCCAGAAGAAGAGGACAGTCGAAGACCGCGTAGGGCGTGTCGGGGGAGAGCGAAGCGAAGGCGCGCAGCACGTCGCGTCCGATGAGGGGGTGGAGGAGGGCTTCGAGTTCGCGCTTGGCCGCGGGGTTCGAAAAGACAAGTTCGCGCATGCGGGCGCGGTTCATGGCGCGGTTTTCGTCGAGAAAGTCGTCGCCGAAGCGCCGCGCGACGGCGAGCGAACCTTCGGCTCCGGGGCCCGTCAGGGCGCGCGAAATGGCGTCCGCGTCCACAACGGGGACGCCGAGCGAGCGAAAGACGGCCGCCGCCGTCGACTTGCCCGAGCCGATCCCTCCCGTGAGGCCGATCACCGGAACGGGAGAAAGGGCGTCGTGTGCGGTCGTCGTCATGGCAAATCCCCAAAAAGAAAAAAGGTTCCCGTGTACCGTACACGAGAACCTTCTTTGAATTCGCTGGTCGGGGTGAGAGGATTCGAACCTCCGACTCCTACGTCCCGAACGTAGTACTCTACCAGGCTGAGCTACACCCCGATCCGATTGTGTTGCGCGAAACCGTTACCGATCTCTGCAAACTGTGTAGAAGAGCAATTGTAGCAGAGAATCTCGGAAAATGCTAGGGCTTAATTGTAACAAGGCCGCTTTTCCTCGTTCGAGCTCTTGCTCCGCACGTTGTTTGCATCGCGCGATAGCTTGGGATTCTATCACAATCGAACTGATTTTGTCAAAGTCTCCGTTGCCGCTGCGGATGGCCGCGTCGATGAGGGCGCGGTTTTCTTCACTCGTGTGCAGTCGGGCGTAGAGAAGCGGAAGCGTCACCTTGCCTTCGCGAAGGTCGGCGCCGAGGTTCTTGCCGATGTCGCTCGAGACGCCCGTGTAGTCGAGCATGTCGTCGACGATCTGGAAGGCGTTGCCAAGCGCGAGCGCGTATTCGCGCACGGCCGCTTCATCCTTTTCGGAACAGTCCGCGATCGCGGCGGCCATCTTGGCGCCCGCTTCGAAGAGGCAGGCGGTCTTGCGTTCGATCACTTCGAAGTAGCGCTTTTCGTCGACCGTCGGGTCGTGGGCGTTCACCATCTGCTTCACTTCGCCTTCGGCGAGGGTGTTGGCCGCGTCGGCGAGCGCCTGCATGACGCGCAGGTTCCCCGCGCGGATCATCATCTGGAAGGAGCGCGTATAGAGAAAGTCGCCCACGAGGACCGCGACGCCGTTGCCCCAGAGGGCGTTGGCCGTGGGTTTGCCGCGGCGCACGGCGCTTTCGTCGACGACGTCGTCGTGCATGAGGGTCGCCGTGTGGAGCAGTTCGATCGTGGCGCCGAGATAGCGGTGAAGTTCCCCTTCATAGCCGAGCGCGCGGCAGATGAGCATCAGGAGGGCGGGGCGCATGCGCTTGCCGCCCGCGTTGACGATGTGCTCGCCGATCTCGCGCATGCGGGGTACGTCGGAGTCGAGCTCCTCTCGAATGATGGCGTCGACCGCCGCCATGTCCTCGGCGATCGGGGCGAAGAGCGCGCGGACGAGCGCCTTGGGGTCGGAAGAACGGATGTCCTGCATGAGCTTTTCCGTAGGGTTGAACTAGCAAAGAGAAAGTCTTCCAAATTTACCACGGGAGACTTTTATGCTGTGTTCAATCGGTGTCATCGCCAAGCACTACGGCGTATCGCCCAGTACTATTCGACGTTGGATAAAACTAGGCAACATCCAAATCGCCGGCAGAACTTTCGGCGGGCATCGCCGCTTCGAAGTGCCGAACGAAGTGTCTTCCGAACAAGAGCCGACGAGAAAGCACATCGGTTATGCGCGTCGACAGTCGGCGCGTTTGCGTGAGGCCTGATGCGAGGAAGTGATAGAAAGTGATAGAGGATATCGGCTCTGGACTCAACTGTAACAAACCGGGTTTGCGTTCCTTGCTGAGACAGTTGCTCGGCGGACGTGTGGAAAAGCTCTCCGTCGTACATGAGGATCGACTTCTGCGTTTTGGCGTAGGTTTGATTCGACAGGTTAGCCGTCGAATGCGCACTGAAGTCGATGTTCTCGAGACTCGTGCGGAGAAAACTTTTGAAGAGGAGCTTGCCCGCGACGTCATCACGTTGATGACGGTCTTTTGCGCCCGCCTCTACGGTAAGCGGAGTCACCGAAACAAGAAATGCATGATGCTCTCGCGTGTGTCATGAAGATGGTGAACAGAAGTGTAGCGCACGATGCATGATGCTACCGTTTCGGAACGGTGGTTCAGCAAAGATAGGAATCAACATTTCTTACATTGCGCAACACACATATTTAATGAATCACTTTCCATTCGCATGCCGGCCGAGCCAACTGCCGTGTTCAGGAAAAATGATGAATCCCTGTTTCGCAGTGTTTCATGCTGTGTCTCTTGCGACACACTCTTCGCTTTTTTGCTTCACCAAGTGACATTGGTGCAACAGAAAATTCGCAATTTCAAAAAAGAGAACACATTTTCATATTTCTTCTGGCAGAATGGTTTTCGACCGTAAAAACAAGGAGGAGATCATGTTGCTTCAGCCCTACCAAGACGTTGCGGAGCTCTTGTTTCTCGAAGCGGAGCGTGTGGAAAGTCTGGGCGTTCGCAACGAGTTGCCGGGGTATGTGACGACGGTGCGCGAGGTTGTTGCGCCCGACGCGGCTACCAATGAGATTCTTGAAGCGTTGCTTGAGGCGTACGGCCAACAAGTGTCGTATTTCGTACACCGTTTCCATTCTCGCGCGTGGCGTCCCTACTGTGTTGGGAACCGCTATCAGGTTCTGCGCAATGCACTTGTGAAGGTCAGAGCCGAGGAAAAAGCACGGCAAGAGGGAAAGACGATTCCCGCTGCGAAGGAAAACGTCGCAAAGGAAAAGGAAGAGATAAAGATAAAGGTTGATCCTTTTCCGGACTTTGGTCTGCAGGCGAGACACTGGAAGTTGGCGCTGCAGCAGGCAAGCAGCGTCGTGGAGACTGATTGGGCTCTCGCTCAGCAGCGCGCCCGTGAAAAGATCGAGCGTGCCGGTTGGTATGCCAAGCTCAACGACAATGAACGACACTACGTCAATCTTCTTCTCAGTGTGATGGGCGACGACTTTTTCCTGATGCTGCGTGGTCGCACACCGTCTTTCAGTTGGCATAAGGACTATGAGCAGCTCAAAGAAGTGGAGAACCCTGGCGGTCTTTGCGCTCTGGTGCGCAGAATGATTCGGAAAGTGAAGCCCAAGCGCATCCGACGCAACGCGTGTCGATCAGTCTGGTTCGACGAGTGGTGTTACGAAGCGAAAATCATCACGGAGGGAAACGAGAAGATTCAGGTCGTTTCGTTGACGACGCTGACGCGGGGCAAACGCGTGACAATTAGGCTTCGCGGCAAAAAGACGATCAAGGGTACGATCAAGCTCGTGAAGACCTCGCGGGGATGGACACTTCATACGCTCTCGAAGCCCAAGACCGAAAAACAAGCCTCAAATGGGAAAAAGCTCACCTGCGCCGCCATGGACATGGGTTTCTCCGAGGTCTTCACGATGCATGACGGAACGCAGTTCGGACAAGAACTCGGCAAAGCCATTCACGGTCAAGTCGAAGCTGTTGAACGCAAGGTTAGTGCACGGAACCGTCTGATGGCGTTGGCGGAAACTACGACGGATCCGAAGAAGCGCCAAAACATTCTGCGCTACAACCTCGGGTCCGACACGTTTGACAGCGGGATCTCCAGGCACAGGAGCTACGTGTACAACATCGTGAACCGATCCCTCAATGAAATATTGAAGCAGTACCCCGCTCAGGTCTACGTCGTGGAGGACTTAAGCCATCATTTTTATTTGAAAGGGTACTCCAAGCGGACCAACCGACTTCTCTCAAGTTGGGTAAGAGGTCTCATCGCGGAGAGACTGGCCTTCAAGACGGCGCTTCTCGGCGTGAAGCTTATCAAGATGCCCGCCGCGTACAGCTCGCAACGCTGTCCGTACTGCGGGTGTGTCTGCCATGAGTCCCGCAAGGGCGACAAGTTTGAATGCGTGCATTGCGGAGCCAAGGGGCATGCGGACAGAGTGGCGTGCCTGAACCTTCTCTGCCGTGTACATGATCCGCGGTTCCGATCCCGGATGTCCAAGGAAAGGGTGCTTGCTCTGGAGTTGGATGAGCACGCCAAGGAGTGCGCCCGAAGAGGCACGACGCCGCACAAGTACGAACCGAGACAAAGGAAAAAGCAGGCAACGCCGAATGAGGCGACGCTAAAAGACTGAACCTACGGGCCCAAGCCGAGATCATTGAGTGAAACCACACTGCACAAAGGAAGCGCAAAGTGAGCGAATAAGATTCTCCTAAAAGGTCAGAACGTCACCAGAGCGACAAGTGAACAGATCATCCGCCGAAGATGCAGGTCGTCTTAATTTCCGAAAGGCCGGACAGATGAGCTCTCAGCTTGCGCGATGACGTTTGTAAAGCGCCCTTGAGAAGTCATACCGTCTGGGGCCAGACTCACTCAAAGTGAGAGCGAATAATGACTGAGAATCCTTGGTTGGACCGCCTTGGCAGATTTAAAAGGATTTTCGGAACGGTTGAATGGATGCGGGTTCAAGTATAGAGGCCGCGGGCCATTTTCGGGCGCGGGAGAGAGCGTCGATTGTGTCGGGAAACTGCGGAAAAATCCGACTTTTCGCTTGACTCCGTCACTGCAGTATGAAAAAATACAGCCCTTTCCACGCACTCCTCCGTGCGGCCGGCATTCGTCCTTTCGGGCGAGCGTCCGTACGGTGATTACAAAAAGGTTCCGCATACGGCGGGACGGGCGAGGTTATTCAACATGTACGCTATTATCAAGACTGGCGGTAAGCAGTACCGCGTTTGCGTCGGCGACAAGCTCAAGGTCGAATCCCTGGAAGCTGAAGTCGGCTCCCAGATCACCCTTACGGAAGTGCTCGCCGTTGCCGGCGAAGACGGCCTCAAGGTCGGCGCTCCCGTGCTCGAAGGCGCCTCCGTTACGGCCACGGTGCTCTCGCACGGCCGCGGCGAAAAGGTCCGCATCTTCAAGTTCCGTCGCCGCAAGCACTCCATGAAGAGCGGCGGCCACCGTCAGAACTACACCGAGCTCAAGATCGAAGCGATCGCGGCTTAATTCGTTACTTTTCATAGAGAGAATTTAAAATGGCACATAAGAAAGGTGGCGGTTCCACCCGCAACGGTCGTGACTCTCAGGCCAAGCGTCTTGGCGTCAAGGTTTTCGGTGACGCGGCTGTCAACGCCGGCGGCATCATCGTTCGTCAGCGCGGCACGAAGTTCCACGCCGGCGACAACGTCGGCATGGGCAAGGATCACACGCTCTACGCCCTCGTTGACGGCGTCGTCAAGTTCGAAGTCAAGGGCCGTCTCAACCGTCACTATGTGAAGGTTGAAGCCTGATTCGGCTTGTAATCGAATCCGACGAGAAAGAGCTCAGGCGGGTGACCGACTGGGCTCTTTTGGTATGTTCATCTCCTTTTTCGCGAGGTATCCGTCGTGAAGTTTGTGGACGAAGCCCGCATTGAAGTGCAGGGCGGCAAAGGCGGGAACGGCGCCGCGAGTTTCCGCCGTGAAAAATTCATCCCCAAGGGCGGTCCCGACGGCGGTGACGGCGGAAGGGGCGGTTCGGTCTGGGCCGTGGCCGACCGAAACATCAACACCCTGGTCGACTACCGCTATACGCGCAAGTTCTTCGCCCCGAACGGCGAAAACGGGCGCGGCGCCGACTGCTACGGCGCGGGCGGCAAGGACATTGAACTGCGCATGCCCGTGGGCACGATCGTGCGCGACACCGATACGGGCGAAACCGTCGCCGACCTCAACCATCACGGCGCGCGTCAGCTCCTCGCCGCGGGCGGCAAGGGCGGCCTCGGGAACCTTCACTTCAAGAGTTCCGTCAACCGCGCGCCCAAGCAGTGCACGCCGGGCGAACCCGGTCAGTACCGCTCGCTCGAACTCGAACTGAAGGTCCTCGCCGACGTGGGCCTCCTCGGTCTTCCGAACGCCGGGAAGTCCACCTTCATCACGGCCGTCTCGAACGCCCGTCCGAAGATTGCGGACTATCCCTTCACGACGCTGCATCCGCATCTCGGCGTCGTGCGCGTGGGTCCGGAACAGAGCTTCGTGCTCGCCGACGTTCCGGGGCTGATCGAAGGCGCGGCGGAAGGGGCCGGGCTCGGGCACCTCTTCCTGCGCCATCTTTCGCGCACGAAGGTGCTCCTGCACGTGATCGACGCGGCGCCGCTCGACGAAGGCGCCGATCCGATCGCCCAGGCCAAGGCGCTCGCACTCGAACTCGAAAAGTACGATCCGGCGCTCGCCGCCAAGCCCCGCTGGCTCGTCATCAACAAGATCGACCTTGTCGACGAGGCCGACCGCGAGGCGCTCGTGGCGAAGTACCGCGAGGCGCTCGCCGACGAAGACACGCCCGTCTACGTCATTTCGGCCGCCACCCGCGAAGGCTGCGACGAACTCGTCAAGGCGCTCGCGCAGGCGATCGACGAGGCTCGCCGCGAGGAGGTCGCCTTCCTCGACGACGAACGCTTCGATCCGACGGCCGACTGAGTTTCGGCGGATCGTGCACCGCAACGGCTCGTATCCCTTCGGGGAGGCGGGCCGTTTTGCTATCTCGAGCGGGCCCGAAAATGCTAGAGTGAACGAATCCGCACAGTGAACCTCAAGGGAGAGAACATGACCGCACTCTTAGCATCCGCCCGCCGCGTCGTGGTGAAGGTCGGCAGCGCGCTCGTCACGAACGACGGCCGCGGCCTCGATGACTCGGCGCTCGCCCGTTGGGCGGGGCAAATCGCCGCCCTCCAGAAGATGGGTAAGGAAGTCATTCTGGTGAGTTCGGGGGCCGTGGCCGAAGGGGTGCTTCGCCTCGGCTGGGAAAAGCGTCCGGGCCGCCTCTATGAACTGCAGGCGGCCGCGGCCGTGGGGCAGATGGGGCTCGTGCAGGCCTACGAGCGGCATTTCCGCGAGCACGGCATCGGCACCGCGCAGGTGCTTCTCACTCACGCCAATCTCACGGACCGCGAACAGTATCTCAACGCCCGCATGACCCTCATCGAGCTCCTTCGCCTCGGCGTCGTTCCGGTCATCAATGAAAACGACACGATCGCAACGAGCGAAATCAAGGTGGGGGACAACGACACCCTCGGGGCCCTCGTGACGAACCTCGTCGAAGCGGACGTGCTCGTGATCCTCACGGACCAGCGCGGCCTCTACACGGAGGATCCCCGAAAGAATCCCGACGCCGAATTCGTCTCCGAGGCGACGGCGGGCGACCCCGCGCTCGAACGCATGGCGGGCGGCGCCGCGTCGACCCTCTCGAAGGGCGGCATGATCACGAAGATCCTCGCAGCGAAGCGCGCGGCCCGATCGGGGGCGGGCACGATCATCGCGTCGGGCCGGGAAGATAACGTGTTGGTCCGCCTCGCCCAGGGCGAGTCGATCGGCACGCAGCTCGTCGCCGCGTCGAGCGTTCTGCACGCGCGGCAGCAGTGGCTCGCCGACCACCTGCGCGTCTCCGGCAAGGCCGTCGTCGACAAGGGCGCCGCCCGGGCGCTTCGCGAGCACCGCTCGCTTCTCCCCGTAGGCGTCAAGGCGATCGAGGGCGATTTCGTCCGCGGCGAAGTCGTCGCCTGCGTGACGGAGTCGGGCGAAGAGATCGCCCGCGGGCTCGTCAACTACTCTTCCGACGACGCACGCCGCATCATCGGCTGCCATACGGAGGAAATTCCCCTGCGCCTCGGACTCATCGACCGTCCCGAACTCATCCACGCCAACAACATGGTGCTCGTGCAAACGCGCAAACCGGCCGGTTGATACAATACGGGATCCATTTTTCTTAGAAAGCCCGCTTCGGCGGGCCCTTCCTTTTTCTCAGCAACACATTCATCATGCGTGCGCGTTCCTTTTTCCTTTCCACGTTGAAAGAAGCCCCCGCCGACGCCGACATCGTGAGCCAGCAGTTCATGATCCGGGCCGGCATGATCAAAAAACTTGCCGCCGGCGTCTACACCTACATGCCGCTCGGTCTTCGTACGATCCGCAAGATCGAGAAAATCATCCGCGAAGAAATGGACCGCGCGGGCGCCGTGGAGCTCCTCATGCCGATCGTGCAGCCGGCCGAGCTCTGGCAGGAATCGGGCCGCTGGGAAAAGTACGGTCCCGAACTTCTGCGCATCAAGGACCGTCACGGCCGCGACTTCGTGATTCAGCCGACCTCGGAAGAAGTCGTCACCGACATCGCGCGTCAGGAAATCAAGAGCTGGCGTCAGCTCCCCGTGAACTTCTATCACATCCAGACGAAGTTCCGCGACGAACGCCGTCCCCGCTTCGGCGTCATGCGCGGCCGCGAATTCACGATGAAGGACGCCTACTCCTTCGACCGTGACGAGGCGGGCGCCTCGCGCTCCTACGACATCATGTTCGATGCGTATCAGAAGATCTTCCGCCGTCTCGGCCTGATGTTCCGCGCCGTGCGCGCCGACACGGGCGCGATCGGCGGTTCGCGCTCGCATGAATTCCAGGTGATCGCCGACACGGGCGAAGACCTCATCGCCTACGCGCCCGAAAGCGACTACGCCGCCAACATCGAACTCGCCGAAGCCTTCTCCGTCCTCTCGGGCCGCGAAGCGCCCAAGGAAACGATGGAAAAGCGCGCGACGCCGGGCAAGGAAAAGTGCGAACTCGTCGCCGAATACCTCGGCATCGACCTTCTTCGCTGCGTCAAGAGCGTCGTGCTCGCCGCCGACCGCACGGATGAAAAGGGCGATCCGCTCCCCGCGAAGATCGTGCTCGTTCTCCTGCGCGCCGATCATGAATTGAACGAAGTGAAGGCCGGCCACCTCCCCGAACTCAAGGAAGGCTTCCGCTTTGCCACCGACGAAGAAATCGTCGCGACCTTCGGCTCGAAGCCGGGCTACCTCGGTCCCGTCGGCGTCTCCGAAGACGTGGCGATCTACGCCGACCGCACGGTCGCGGACATGAGCGACTTCTGCTGCGGCGCCAATGAGGAGGGCTTCCACCTCACGGGCGTCAATTTCGGGCGCGATCTCCCCGAACCGCAGGTCGCCGACCTGCGCAACGTCGTCGAAGGCGACCGCTCGCCCGACGGCAAGGGCACGCTCAAGCTGCAGCGCGGCATTGAAGTCGGCCACGTCTTCTACCTCGGCACCAAGTACTCTGAAGCGCTCAACGCCACCTACCTCGACGAAAACGGCAAGCCGCAGGTTCTGCAGATGGGCTGCTACGGCATCGGCGTCACCCGCCTCGCGGGCGCCGCGATCGAACAGAACCACGACGAAAAGGGCATCATCTGGCCCGCTTCGATCGCTCCCTTCGAAGTCGTCATCTGCCCGATGAACTACGCCAAGAGCGAAGCCGTCCGCGAAGCGGCCGACAAGCTCTACGAAGACCTGAAGGCCCGCGGCGTCGACGTGATTCTCGACGACCGCGACATGCGTCCTGGCGTCATGTTCGCCGACTGGGAACTCATCGGCGTTCCGCACCGCGTCGTCATCGGCGACCGCGGCCTCAAGGAAGGCGCCGTCGAATACGCCGACCGCCGCAACCTTGCGGAAAAGGTCATGGTGAAGACGGACGAAGCCGTCGACTTCCTCCTCGGTAAGCTCGGCCGCTGATTCTCCGGCAACCTCACCCATGAAAAAAGCTCGACCTCGGTCGAGCTTTTTTCGATTGTGGCTTTCTCACTTCTGCCGATCGTCGACCGGGTCGAAGGAGAGTTCCACTTCCCGCGGCATCTCGTGCCGGCCGTCGGGCTTCGGGAAGGGATTGCAGCGTCGGATCGCGCGCTCCACGGCCTGATCGTAGGCCTTCCAACCCGAGGCGCGCTCGAGGACGGGCGCACCCATCTGTTCGCCCGTCGGGAGGAGCTTCACACGATACTGGGTGACGTATTGGCCCCGCTTCGTGTTCGGAGACACCTCGATCGAAATGTGCGGTCGGATGCAGGCGATGACCCGGGACTGCCACTGCGCGGCGGCCGCGCCCGTGAGCGACTGTCGGATGTTGCGCGGATCGCCCCGCGTGGTGCCCGAACGGTTGCTGTTGGGGTCGACCTTGGCGGAAAGCCGCGCCAATTCCTGATTGCGGATTTCCCGCGCGATGCGGCGACGTTCCGCCGCCTCGGCCTTCTTGCGGGCTTCCTCGGCCTTTCGGGCCTCTTCAGCCTTTCGGGCCTCTTCAGCCTTTCGGGCTTCCTCGGCTTTGCGGGCTTCTTCGGCCTTTCGGGCCTCCTCAGCCTTTCGGGCTTCCTCGGCTTTGCGGGCTTCCTCGGCCTTGCGGGCTTCCTCTGCCTTGCGGGCTTCTTCAGCCTGTCTGGCTTCCTCCGCCTTTCGCGCCTCTTCGGCGAGACGGGCTTCCTCGGCTTTTCGAGCCTCTTCAGCCTTACGAGCTTCTTCGGCTCGGCGCTTTTCCTCGGCGAGGCGTTCCTGAGCGAGACGTTCCTCACGCAGACGGGCCTCTTCCTCGGCCAAGCGGCGGCGTTCCATTTCGATGCGTTCGGCCTCGGCTTCGCGCGCGATGCGTTCGGCTTCGGCGCGTTCACGGGCGAGGCGCTCTTCTTCGGCGCGGGCCGCTTCTTCGGCCTTACGGGCCTCTTCGGCGAGACGGGCCTCTTCCTGAGCGCGGGCTTCCTCGGCCTTTCGGGCCTCTTCGGCGAGCCGTTCCTCTTCGAGGCGCTTGGCTTCTTCAGCCTTTCGGGCTTCCTCGGCGAGACGTTCGGCCTCGGCCTTGCGCTCCTCTTCAAGGCGCGCAAGCGTTTCCTCAAGGCGCGCGGGCTCTTCGGGAGGCGTCTCCTCGAGCTGCGGCTCTTCGGGCTGCGGTTCTTCCGGGATCGGTTCGGGGGCGGGTTCGGGCGCTTCTACGCGCTCGGCCACGCCCGTCGGGTCGTTGCCGCCCGAAACGTCTTCGGGCGCCCAGAGTTCCGCGTAGACGAACTCCGCCCGGGTCTGCCACTGAAAGACCGTGAAGAGTCCGAGAAAGAGGACGCCGTGGACGGCTCCCGAAAGCAGAATCGCCGGAAGCCAGCCCTTTTGCCGTTCCCGTTTGAGGAGGTGCGGGTGCTCTTGCATACCGTATCTCTCTTAGCGTGCGTCGGCGGAGCGCTCGATGCGAAGCGACAGGCCCACGCGCTGCACGTCGGCCGACTGCAGGGTCTTCATGACGTTGACGACCTCTTCGTAGCACACCGTCTTGTCGGCGGCGATGACGACGGGAATTTCCGGATGATCGGCCTGCAGCGCCTTGACGCCGTCCACGAGCCCGGGCATGTCGACGGGCGTGAGCGTCTTGCCGCTGCGCAGCGAAAGGCGCGCGTCGGGATAGACGATCACTTCGATCACCTGTTCGGGCGCCTTGCTCGCCTTGTTGACCGACGGCAGATTGATGAGGCTCGGATTCACGAAGGGCGCCGCCACCATCAGGATGACGACGAGCACGAGCATCACGTCGATGTAGGGCACCACGTTGATTTCCGCCATCAGGCCGCGGCGCCGGTTGTTGGAGCGAAGTGCCATGATCAGCCTCGGATCTGACGGTCAAGAATGTTGAGGAACTCTTCGTGGAAGCTTTCCATGCGGTTGACGAGGCGGTTGACGCGGTTGTTGTAGTAGTTGTAGGCGGCGACCGCGGGAATGGCGGCGAAAAGGCCGATGGCCGTGGCGATCAGGGCTTCGGCGATGCCCGGCGCGACGACGGCGAGGCTCACGTTCTCGAGGCTCGAAAGGCCCGTAAAGGCGTTCATGATCCCCCAGACCGTGCCGAAAAGCCCGATGTAGGGCGACGTGGAGCCGATCGAGGCGAGAAGCGGCAGGCCGGCTTCGAGGCCGTCGAGTTCTCGCGTGAAGACGGCGCGCATGGCGCGCGAGACGCCGTTGACGGCGTTGGGACCGGCCTTGTGCTGCTTCATGAATTCCTGCATGCCCGCGGCGAAGATCTGTTCCTGCATGCCGGCCTTGTTGCCCTTGCCGCGGACGTCGTCGAGGAGATGCGTGAGTTCCGTGCCGCTCCAGAAGCGGTTTTCAAAGTTGTCCGTCGCTTCCTGGGCGCGGCGGATCATGAAGTATTTCTGGAAGATCACCGTCCAGCTCACGAGCGAGAGCGTGATCAGGATGACGAGCACGCACTTGACGACGATGCTCGCGTTGGCGATGAGGGTAATCAGGGAGAGATCGGCGCTGACGGGATTCATGATGGTGAAAAGGTTCAGTTCGAATCGGTTGAGAGCAGTTCGGAGACGCGGGTGTAGATGGCGTCGGGGATGACGGTCGGACGCATGGTGGCGGCGCTCACGCATGCCACGCGCACGTGGCCCGTCGTGATGCGCTCGTCACCGCGGAAAATGTTCTGTTCGAATTCCAGGGAGGCGTGTCGAAGCTTGGCGACGGTGGTCACGACCGTGAGGTCGTCTCCGAGAACGGCGGCGCGGTGATAGCGGAGATCCACCGCCACGACCACGAAGAGGACGCCGTCGGGACGCTGCCGCTCGTCCTGCTGAGAGATCTCGAGCCGGGCGAGGAGCTCCGAACGGGCGCGCTCCATGTACTTCAAATAGTTGGCATGATAAACGATGCCGCCCGCATCGGTATCTTCCCAATAGATGCGGACCGGAAATCGGTCGGTGAAGGTGGATTCCATCGTGTGCGCGAAAGGAAGTCAAAAAAGCGATTCTAGTATAGAGAGGCCGTTTCGCCTCGGGCGAGGAATGATACTATTCGCAATCCGACGGCAATACTTCGCAAATCTTTTTTCGCATGCTTTCGATTCTCCTCGGCGCCGCGCTTTTGGGCGCCCTTTGTTTCTGGATTCGTTCCCTCTCGGGCGTCGCGCACGACGCGCGCTTCTTTCAGGTGCCGGGCGCCGCGGCGGGGGCCGCGTGGCTCGCGCTTCTCATGCTCCCCGCGCTCGCGGACGCGATCCCCTCGCAAGGGGCGTCGCTTTTGGACGCGGTTCTGGGCATCTTCACGGCGGGCGTCCGTGAAGGGGCGGGGTCGCTTCCGCTGGCCGTGACGGATCTCTCGGGAGCTCCCCTTGCGGCCACGGCCGACACGGTCCCCGCGGGCCATACGCCGACCCTCTACGCCGTGCGCACGACGCTCGTGGCGATGATCGTGGGCGGCGTCTCGATTGCGGCGGCGTGGCTTCTTGCGGCGTCGCTCTGCGCGAAAAAGCGCGGCAAGGGCCTCGTCGACGGCATGGATCACCTCTCCAATCGGGACGGAAGCTTCCCTTGGCGCGGACCGATGCTCGTCGTGAGCGCCGCGTGGCTCTTTTTGTCCTGGGTGCTGCTGCTCTGGCCCGACTGGCACGTCTTCGGAACGGACGCTTCGGGGCAGGACGTGCTCGGCGTCCTTATCAAGGGGCTTTTGCCGGGCTTCGGCGCCGCGTCGCTTTTCGGACTCTCGGGCTTCGTCTTTTTCCGTGCGAAACCCTTTGCCGAGCGCTGGCCGCGGGGTGCCGCGGTCTTTGCGCCCGTGGGCGTCGCCTTCGGCGCGGCCAGCGTCGTCACGGCGTCGGGCGCGTCGCTTTTCGGCACGCCCCGGCTTCTTCTTGCGGGAGACGCGGTGACGCTTCTCTTCGCCTTCCTGTTCTGGGGCTTGGCGGCGCTCGCCGCCCTGCGTGTCGCGAGGGCGGTGCGCTGAGAATCAGAAAAGCATGTCCGAGAGCACGGGCTCGCCCGTGGTCGCGGGCGTGAGGCCGAAGTGCTGCCAGGCCACGGCGGTCGCCATGCGGCCGCGGGGCGTGCGCTGCAGGAAGCCCTGCTGAATGAGATAGGGTTCGACCACGTCCTCGAGCGTTTCGCGGTCTTCGCCCACGGCGGCCGCGAGATTGTCGATCCCGACGGGACCGCCCGAGAATTTTTCGAGAATCGTGCGCAGGAACTTCGTGTCGATGAAGTCGAGCCCCACGGGGTCGACGTCGAGCATCGCGAGGGCGGCCTTGGCCACTTCCCGCGTCACGCGTCCGTCGTGGCGCACCTGCGCGTAGTCGCGCACGCGCCGCAGAAGGCGGTTCGCGACGCGCGGCGTGCCGCGGCTTCGGCGCGCGATTTCCGCGGCGCCTTCGTCGTCGATCGGCATGTTGAGAAGCTTGGCCGACCGCTTCACGATGAGCGCCAACTCTTCGGGCGTATAAAACTGCAGCTGGTTGACGATCCCGAAGCGGGCGCGAAGGGGATTCGTTAAGGCGCCCGCGCGCGTCGTCGCGCCGATGAGCGTGAAGGGCGGAAGATCGAGTTTGATCGAGCGCGCCGCGGGGCCTTCGCCGATCATGATGTCGATTTGATAGTCCTCGAGCGCGGGGTAGAGAATTTCCTCGACGACGGGCGAGAGACGGTGAATTTCGTCGATGAAGAGCACGTCGTTGGGCTCGAGGTTCGTGAGAATGGCCGCGAGGTCGCCCGCGCGCTCGAGAACCGGGCCCGAGGTCTGGCGCAGATGCACGCCCATCTCGTTGGCGACGATGTGCGCGAGCGTGGTCTTCCCGAGCCCGGGCGGGCCGAAGAGGAGCAGATGGTCGAGCGGCTCGCCGCGCTTTCGCGCCGCGCGGATGAAGATGTCGAGCTGTTCGCGCACGGCCTTCTGGCCCACGTACTCGGAGAGATGCGTCGGGCGCAGGGCGCGGTCGACGTTTTCTTCGTTGGGGCTCTGCGTAGCGGGATCGATGACGCGTTCGTCCATGACAAGCACTCCTTATCGGGCGAGCATTTTGAGGGCCTGACGGATGCCGTCCGAGACGGACGTCCCTTCAGGGAGGCGCTTGGCGGCGGCTTCGGCGTCGCGGTCGGAGTAGCCGAGCGCGATGAGGGCGCTCACGATGTCGGCGCGGCCGTCGTCGGGGACGGCGCCCGCCCCCGTCATCGAGCCGTGGAGCTTGCCCTTGAGTTCGAGAAGAATGCGCTCGGCCGTCTTCTTGCCGACGCCCGGAACCCGGGTGAGAAGACCCGCTTCGCCGCGCTCCACGGCGTTGGCTAGCGCGTCGGGCGTCATCCCCGAGAGGAGAGCGAGCGCGATGCGGGGGCCGATCCCCGACACCTTGAGGAGCGCGCGGAAGGTCTCCCGCTCGGACGCGGTGAGAAAGCCGTAGAGCAGCATGGCGTCTTCGCGCACGACGAAGTGCGTGTAAAGCGTCACGTCGTTTCCTTCGGCGGGAAGGTTGCAGAAGGTCGACATCGGGACGTCGACCTCGTAGCCGAGTCCGGCCGCCTCCACCAGAATCTGGGGCGGCGTCTTTTCCAACAGTTTTCCGTGAATGCGTCCGATCACTTGGAATCCTTTTTCGAACGGTTTTGCGCAAAGCTCGTCCAGGACGCCCGGGCGCCCCGCACGAAGCGTCCGCGACGCGCCGTCGCAAACGAGCGAGTAGAGCCTCCCGAGCGCTCGAGCGCGCGAAGGGGAAGCCGTTGAATGAGACAAAGCGCCGCGGCGGCCGCGTCGGCCTCGTCGGGACGGAAATCCCGGTCGACCGAAAGCCGCGTGCGGATCATCTTGACGATCATGAGCTTGTCGGCGCGGCCCGTGCCCGTGACGGCCTCCTTGATTTCGGAGGGCGTGAATTCGTCAAGCGCGAGTTTCGCGAGGCCGCAGGCGACGATCGCCGCCCCGCGGGCCTGTCCGAGCAGAAGGGTGCTCTGGGGATTGACGTTCACGAACACGCGCTCGATCGCGGCGAGTTGGGGCGCATGCCGGTCGATCACGTCGGAGAGTCCCGTCGTGATGGCCGAGAGGCGCTCGACGATGGCGGCGTCCTTCGGGGGATCGATGACGCCCGAAGCGACGAGCGCCGGATCCCGCGCGGCCCGGACTTCCAGAACCGCCCAGCCCGTGTGGTTGAGCCCCGGGTCGATGCCGAGGACGCGAAGGGGAGATTCCGTCGTCAACGTCCGAATCCGCCCATGCCGCCCATACCGCCCATACCGCCCATGCCTCCCATGCCTCCGAGGCCGCCGAACTTGCTCAAGCCTCCGAGCGAGCGGAGCATCTTGCCGAAGCCGCCCTTTTTCATGCGCTTCATGACGTCGGACATCTGTTCGTACTGCTTGAGGAGGCGGTTCACCTCCTGCACGGGCACGCCCGCGCCGCGCGCGATGCGCTGCTTGCGGCTCGCCTTGATGATTTCGGGGCGGCGGCGTTCCTGCGGCGTCATCGAGTCGATGATGCCGATGGTGCGGCGGATCTGACGGTGGGCGTCTTCGTCGTTCACCTTCGAGGCGGCCTGCTGGAACTGCGCCGGGAGTTTTTCAAGCATGGAGGAGAAGCTCCCCATGCCGCTCACCTGCACGAGCTGCGCCTTCATGTCGTTCAAGTCGAAGCGGTCGCCCTTCGTGAGCTTTTCCGCGAACTTCTGCGCCTGGGCCGTGTCGATCGAGCGCTGCACGTCCTTGACGAGGCCGACGATGTCGCCCATGCCGAGGATGCGCGAAGCCATGGCTTCGGGGTCGAA
>CASDQM010000042.1 GCA_949282745.1 uncultured Sutterella sp.
AGGGTTTTCGGCCCGTTGGAATTGCCATTGGGTGGCCCCCATCGAACTATCGTTGGACGTTCGAACGTCGGATAAGAAGCTGGAGTTTGATGAGGATCGAGAAAGTGCTCTTTCACCCCTTGACACCTGAGGACATAAGGAGATTTTATGAAGCCGGTCGTTGCGGGCGTTCGCCACGCGCTTGTGCGCCTTTGCGAGACGCTTGCGGGCCTTCCCGTGCCGACGGCTTCCCTTCTTCGTTCGGGAGAACTTCTTCGATACTCGACGAAGATGCTTCTCCGCCTTCTTCAGGTGTCTCGGATTCGGCTCCTTGGTTCCGTTCGATTCGATGGCGAGGTCCTTGAGACCGAGGTCAATGCCCGTCACTTGGTCTTCATAGACGTCGACGATAGGCTTGACCTCTTCGAGACCGTCGTCGTAAAGCACCGCCGCGTAGTACGCACCGGTCGTGTCGGCCGAGAGCGTGATGCTCTTCACTTTGCCTTCCACCTTGCGGTGAACCACGGCCTTGATGCGTCCGATCTTCGGGACCTTGATCCAGTCTTCGCCGACGGACACGCTTACACAGTGATAGCTCGACAGCTCTCCGCGGCGACTCTTCCATTTAGGAAAGCCCGCCTCATGCTTGAAGAAGCGCTGATAGGCGCCGTCCAGGTGACGCAGCGACTCCTGCAGAGCCATGCTGTCGTACTGCTTCAGCCATGCGTACTTCTTGCATTTCTTCGCCACAGCGAGAAGCGGCTTCAGATCCATGATGACGGACAGACTCTCGCCTTTCTGTTTCCAGAACCGCCGCTTGAGCCACAACGCCTTGTTCCACACAAAGCGCACGGCACCCCACTGACCCCACAGGAACTTCTCCTGCTCGGGCGTGGGATAGAGGCGAAATTTGGCGGCTCTTAGCATTGGCGGTCTTTATAAATTACTCTGCTATAATTTCGATTATAGCATTATTTATATTGAGAGGGTCATATTATGGAAGACTATGATCGACGCCGCCACAGTGTCACAAAATTACGGCTTCACCTCGTCTTCACGACCAAGTACCGCCGGAAGGTCATGACCCCGGAAATCCTTGCGGAAGTGATTGGGTCCATGCGTGAGACAGCTACAAAAATCGGCTGCACGATCATCGAGATCAACGGTGAAGCGGATCACGTTCATGTTTTGTTGGCTTTCCCGACGGACATCACCGTTGCGTCCATCGTCAACTCGTTGAAGGCCGTGTCTTCTCGGATGATCCGTCAAAAGCATCCGAACATTCTCGAAGGCGGGAAAACGGGGCTCTTCTGGACGCGGTCCTATTTCGCCGCCACTACGGGAGGCGTCACGATTGACATTCTCAAGCGTTACGTCGAAAGTCAGGGGCATGAAAGGCGAGGGCGCCCTTCCTCCCCGCCTCATAAAGGCGAGGGTTCCGGGCGTAGCTCTTGCTGAGACTGAAATTCGGGAAAAGAGTGTGAGCGGCCGCTTCGGAAAAAGGCGGAGCGGCCGTTTTTCTTTTTACCAACCGCGAATGTGCGGGAGTTCTTCGACGACCTTTCCGTCGCGAACGAGCAGAAGCTTCTCGTAGGGCGCCGCTGTGGGACAGGCGTGGTTCGGGAGAATCCGAAGGCGCGTCCCGACGGGGAAGTCTTCAGGGCGAAGGGCGGGCCCCTCGGCCGCCTCGATGATGCCGTGCTCCTGATTCGCGCCCTTCATGAGGACGGTGCCGCCGCGAAGAGGCGTCCCCGCCACGTCGCAGACGAGCCCGTAGCCGTAGTCGCGCTTCTGGCGCGCCGTGCCGCGGTCGCGCGACATCGCCATCCAGCCCGCGTCGACGATCACCTGCCCCTTGGCGGGCTGATGTCCGATCACGGTCGCAAGGACCGATCCCGCGATGTCGTCGATCGTCGCGACGCCCACGTTCGTCATGAAGAGGTCAAAGAGCGAATAGACGCCGCAGCGCACTTCGGTGACGCCCGTTTCGTTCTCGGCCATGAGAACCGTCGGCGTGGAGCCGACCGAGACGATCTCCATCTTGTGACCCGCTTCGCGAAGTCTGCGGGCGGCAAGCACGATGCCGTCGCGCTCGCGTTCGGCCGCAAGACGGACGTGCTCGAGATCGGGTTCGTCGTAGCTGGCGCCAGCATGAGTCAAAACCCCCGCGAGCCGTGCGCCGTCCCGAAGGTGTTCGGCGACGGCGAGGAGTTCCGGCGATTCGGGCGCGAGTCCCGAACGGTGGCCGTCGACGTCCACTTCAAGGAGCACGGGAATGGAAACGCCGTGCTCCCGGCAGAAGTCGGAGACGGCGTCCGCCGCCGCGGCGTTGTCGAGAATGATCTTGAGGTCGCACCCGCGTTCACGGAGGTTGGCGATTCTCTCGAGCTTCTGCGGAGCGATTCCGACGGCGTAGAGAAGGTCCGTGACGCCGTGGGAGAAGAAGTATTCGGCTTCGAGAAGCGTCGAGACGCAGGCGGGGCCTTGAAGCGTCTCCATCTGGCGAAGCGCAATCCCGATCGACTTGTGGGTCTTGAGGTGCGGGCGAAGCCGTACGCCGAGGCGGCGTGCCTGGTCGAGCGCGCGGCGAAGATTCTTTTCAAGACGGGCCTCCTCAATAACGAAGGAGGGCGTCGGAACGTTCGGATCGGTGAGCGCGAGGCCGAGAAGCGAGGTCATGCAAGGTCTCCCTAGAGGAAAATGCGTTGCCGTTCATTCTCGCACGGGGAGAGCCCCGTCTCAATGTCCGAAGGAAACTGCGAACGCCCGAAACGAAAGAACCGCGCCCCTCCGAAGAGAGAACGCGGTTCTTGGTGGTTACCGAAAGTCAGAGGATCACTTGATCGACTTTACGGCGCTTTCCGCTGAGACGACGCCCGAGACGATGGCCCAGGAGTTCATCATGGCGGTAAGACTGTCGGCACCGTTCGCGCCGCCCACGACGCAGCCCGCACCGTAGAGACCCGGGATGGGCTTGCCGGCCTTGTCGAGAATGCGCAGGTCGGCGTCGGCCTTGAGGCCGCCCAGGGTCGTCTGATAACGGACCTTCTGTTCGACGATGTAGTAGGGGCCTTCACCCAAACCGCCCGTGATCTTGCGGTTGAAGTCCGTGTCTTTGCCGGCCTTGACCATGTCGTTCCAGTGGGCGACGGTCTTGGCAAGACCTTCGGGATCCACGCCCATGGTCTTCGCGGCGTCGGCGAGATTGTCGGAGACGGCCATCACGGGACGGCCGTTGTTGACGATCTTCGTCCACGTCATGAGCGTTTCTTCGTTAGGAACGAGCTTGTCTTCAAGCGACTTCCGGACGTATTCCTTCCAGGCCTTCGCGTCCATCACGATGTAGGCGATGTGGTCGGGCTGAGCGACCGTCTTGTCGGTCAAGACGCCGAGCGCGGCGTTTTCGTCGACGTAGCGCTGACCGAGCTTGTTGACGTAGATGGCGCCCGACTTCTTCATCGTGTCGGTCGAGGAGGCCGTGGCGGCGAGGCCATGGCCCGGAACCGTTTCGACGCCCTGCGGATACATTTTGACGAGGTCGAGGTTGATCGTGCCCGCGCCGATCGCGGTGGCCATCTTGTAGCCGTCGCCCGTTTCGCTGTCGAGACCGTAGAAGACGTAGTTGCTCATTTCCTTCGGGAGCATCGACTTCACGGCGCCGTAGCCGCCCGAGGCGAGAATGACGGCCTTCGAGGTGAGTTCGACCGTGTTGCCGTCCTTGTCCGTCGCGCGAACGCCCACAACCTTGCCGGCGTCGTCACGGATGAGTTCCTGCGCGCGGGTCTGCAGCATCAACTTCCCGCCCATGCCGAGGAACTTCTCGCGCATGAGGTTGAGGTAGTTGACGGAACGCCCCGTCACGCCGAGCTGACGGTTGGCGGAGTGGTCCGGATACTGCGTGGCGGCAGGACCATAAGAATCTTCATGTCGTAGATGAGCCAGTCGACGACGCCACCCACGCGTTCCGTCACCATCTTGACGAGGGTCGGATCGTTGCGGTTCTTGCCGACCGTGAAGATGTCCTTGTAGGCGAGTTCGGGCGAGTCCTTCGTTTCCTTCATGACTTCGCGCTGATACTTGGAGCCCGTGGCGATGAGCGTGCCGGCGTTCAGAGCCGTCGCACCGCCGATCACCGGCATCTTTTCGATCAGAATCACGTTGGCGCCGAGGGTTTCGGCCTTGACGGCGGCGGAAATGCCCGAGCCGCCCGCACCGACCACGACGATGTCGGCGTTTTCCTTGACGAGCTTCTTGGCAGCCTTCTTCTTCACGACCGCGGTGGCGAACTGGGCGGGATCGCCACCCGCCTTCTGGATCGCCTGGGCGACGGCGGCGCGGATACCTTCGGACGTCATCGTGGCGCCCGCCACGGCGTCGACCGCGGTGCTCTGCGCCGCGACGATCGCCTTCGGGAAGTCGGCGACGGCGGCGTCCGAGATGCCGACCGTTTCGGTGTGCTTCACCACCTTGACGGCGTCGAGCTTGCCGGCCTTGACGGTGACTTCGACCGTGATCGTGCCGTTGCGGCCCTTGCCTTCACCCGTGTAGGTGCCGTCGGTCATGGCGGCGAAGGCGCTGCCGCAGAGGGCGGCGGATACCGCCAGAGCGGCGAGTCGTTTGGTTCCCATGCGCATGTTCTTTCTCCTTTGATGGATGGTGCAGGGTGTCCTTGTGCAGAAGAAATTCTAGAAAACACCTTCTTCAAGCGCTTCGGAACTTATCCCTAAAAGAAAACGCATAGGGTGTGGGGAGTAGGAGAGGGGAAGGATTCGCAAGGGAAAGCGCCGAATGTAAAAGAATTCATGTCCTGGTTTTGCGGCAAATCGGGACAAACCCGCGAGTGTAGTCGCGGCTACAGACAGGGATGTCGTCGGGATCGATACTCCTTTGCGAACCAAACCGCTCTTCTCAATGCTGAAAGGAGTCAACCATGAGCAAAATGCATCTCACGCTGACCGCCGCGGCCGTGGCGCTCGCCATGTCGCCCGTTTGGGCCGCCGATCAGGAATACAAGACCGACATCGTCGTGATCGGTGCCGGCGCTTCGGGTACGGCCGCCGCCTGGGCCGCCGCCGAAAAGGACTTCAACGTCATCACGCTCGAAAAGGCCGCCATGCCGGGCGGCACGGGCCAGTTCTCCGAAGGCATCTTCGCCGTCGAAAGCAAGATGCAGCGCGACTGGAACTACGGCCTCACGAAGGACGAGGCGTTCCAGAAAATCATGAACTACGGTCACTGGCGCGGCAACGCCAAGATGGTGCGCGCCTTCGTCAACAAGTCGGCCGATACGATCGACTGGATGATGAAGAACGGCGTGAAGTTCGAAAAGCTCTTCTCGAACTACCCGAACGGTCTCTACACCTGGCACATTTACGAAGGCCGCGGTGCGGGCTGGATCAACCTCTTCCAGAAGAAGTACGCGGAAAAGGGCCAGAAGCTTCTTTTGAACACCTGGGGCGAAAAGCTTCTGACGGAAAACGGCCGCGTCGTGGGCGTGGAAGCCACGAACAAGGCGGGCGACAAGATCACGATTCACGCCAAGGCCACGATCATCGCCACGGGCGGGTTCTTCGCCAACAAGGAAATGGCCAAGGAATACCTCCGCTTCCCGAACGCCGACGGTCTCGCCCAGACGGGTAAGACGGGCGACGGCATCCGCATGGCCTGGGCCGTGGGCGCCGGCAAGGAAGGCACCGAAGTGCAGGCTTCCTATCGTCCGGGTCCGCGCGGCGTGGGCACGACCAACCACGTGAGCGCCACCGCCAAGCAGCCGCATCTCTGGCTCACGCCCAAGGGCGAACGCTTCTGCGACGAAAAGATCATGCTCGAATGGCCGTTTGCGGGCAACGCTCTCGAACGCATCGGCGGCACGATGTTCGTCGTCTATGACCAGGCGACGCTCGACCACATGGTGAAGGACGCGGGCATCGACCTCGGCGTCGGCGTCATGGTGCCGGTCGGCACGAAGCTTACGAACTTCGACAAGGAATGGGACGCCGCCGTCAAGGCCGGCTGGGCCTTCAAGGCCGACACGCTCGACGGTCTCGCCAAGGCGACCGGCATGAACGCCGACAAGCTCAAGAAGACGGTCGAAGCCTACAACGGCTTCTGCGCCATCCGTCACGACGAAGAATTCGCGAAGGATCCGCAGTATCTGCGCGAAGTCAAGACGGGTCCCTTCTACGCGATCAAGTCCGTGGCGAGCACGCTCGGCACGCTCGGCGGCATCAAGGCGAACGAACGCTTTGAAGTCGTGACGCCCGACGAAGAACCGATTCCGGGTCTCTTTGCTGCCGGTAACGACGTGGGCGGCATGTACGGCGACAGCTACGACCTCCTGATGGCTGGTTCAACCGTGGGCTTCGCGGTGAACTCGGGCCGCATCGCGGTTGATTCGGCGGAAGAGTACATCAAGACGCTGAAGTAATGGACGCTCGGTCGACCGGATTTCCGTCCGGTCGACATTGTCGAAAGGGTCGGTTTTCACTTCTTGTGAGCCGACCCTTTTTCGTGCCGTCAGTCGTCGTTTCGCGGAGGCTGCGGCCAGACGGGCTTGGCGGCGCGTTCGTTTCTCGCGAGCCAGTCGTATACGTCGTCAAAAAGGGCGGGGCGCACGAAGAGATCGGCTCCCTCGCGCTTGGCAAGGTCCTCGCGGAACCAGGTGCTCAGAATCTTCGCGACGCTCACGCGGTTGAGGTTCACGATTTCGCCCAAGAGTTCCGCGGAGAGCCGATAGGGGATCCGCCACCAGGTCTCGCCCTTGACGCAGCCGCCTTCGTTCGTGAGCGCCGACTGAAAGAATACCTTGAGACGTTGCTCGGGCGGGAGCGTGAAGTTCGCGACCATGCCTTCGATATGGCACTCCTCCTTGGCGATCACGCTTCGGACGAGCACTTCCGCAAAGCCCCCTTCGCTTCGCATGGCCTCCGTCAGAATCGAGGCGGGAAGAACGAGCACCTTCCCGTCGGTGATCATCTTCGTGTGCACGTTGCAACGGTTCTCGATCGCGGCCGTGAGGTCGCCCGCCGCACGTCCGGGCGGAAGGAGCCCCAGCACCTTGGGACGCCCCGTGAGTTCTTCGGCGATGAAGTAGGCGGCAAGCCCCTCGGTCAGGAAAAAGAGTTTCGCGTCTTCTCCGCCGCGCTTCAGGGTCTCGCCCTTTTTGACGGACCGCTCCGTCCCCCGCGAGCGATAGAGCGCTGCGATTTCAGGCGGATCGGCGGGCAGAACATAAGGAAGCGACGTGAAGATCTGACGCATGGCGGCGGACGGAAAGAAAAGGAGGAAATCTTTCGCAAGTATAGGGAAGCCTTGCGGGCGGCTCCATCCGTTCGGTCCCGAATGTCGAAAGCTCCCTGATGATGGCAAAAAGAAGCCCGCGGCCTTTCGACCGCGGGACTTCCTTGATTTCAAACCGCAGATTCTCAGGAATCTCAAAATTTGCTGTTCCACTTGACCGTGAAGTAGCGGCCGGCTTCGTAGATCGCGTCGCTCGTCTGATAGAGTTTGTCCGTGATGTTGTAGAGGCCGACGTCGATCGAGTGAGTGCTGTCCTTGCCGAAACTCACGCCCGCCGTCAGGTTGAAGGTCGTGGCGCCGCCGAGGTGGAAGGATTTCTTCTCGCTCGTGGCATTGGTCGGGTCGTAATCGAAGTTGTGCTGCACCGACTCGGAACGCGAAATCGCGAACGCGTCCGCACGGAGGTTCAGACCTTCCACAACACCGTTCCAACGGACGCCGTAGCGGGCCGTCATTTCCGGCGTACCCGAATCATAGGTCGAAACGCCGTTCTGTTCGAACTTGCGGCGCATCAGCGTGAAGGTGGTGTAGGGCTCGAAGTTTTCAAACACATTGAACGAAAGACTTGTTTCGAGACCGTAGGTCGTCGCTTCGCTCACGTTCGTGTACCGATAGGTCTTGCCCATCGGGGTTTGGGCAGTCAACAGCGAGTCGATGTAATCGTCCGCCTTGGAGTAGAAGACCGCGGAATCAACGCTGAAGGCTGCATTCGACCAACGAAGACCGATTTCAAAGTTGTCCGAGGTTTCCGGCTTCAAGTCGGGATTGCTCAGCGTCGTGGCACCGCCCATCGTGGAGTCGACGAAGAGCTCCTGAATGATCGGGAAACGATAGCCCTGCGCCCAGCTGGCACGCAACGAAACGTCTTCGGCGGCGCGCCAAACGGCTCCAAGGTTAAAGACGGCGTGACCGTCCGAAGAGTCGCGAGACCAAGATTCCGGTGTGCTCGGCCCCATGCTCGTAGTGCCCGTTTTTTCATAGTCCGATTCGCTTCGAACCCAGGTGTATCGCACGCCGTAAGTTAGAGAGACATCCGATAGAACGGGCGACTCCATACTGGCATACACCGAGTGTTGTTGTTGGGTGGCATCCCAAACGCGAGTGTTTCTGACGGTCATGATGGGAAGGGGCGACGTGACCGAGTAAGTTTCCGCATCAAGACTGTCGTAGGAAAATTCATAGCCGGCAATCAGGTAATGATCCCCGAGGTGCCAATCGGACTGCACCGAAAAACCGGTTTGATCCAGTGTGTTGTCGGCAAAGCTGTCAACTTTGGTTGAGCCTTGAATCACGTGGTTTTGCATGTCCTTGTTGGACCGCTGATGGAAGACGTCCAAACGAAGACGGGCGAGGTAGTCGTTGACGTTGTTCATCTCGAAGAAGAGCGCACCCTTCGTACGGTCCCACTTGGGAACGTCCACGAAAAATTCGTCGTAGCTTCCGTCCTGGGTCCCCGACATGAAGTCGAGGTTGTAGTAATCGATCGTGCCGCCCACCTTCATGTTTTCGTTGATGTTGTAGGCGAGATAGAGCGAAGCGGAGCGCGAGTCGAATTCGGTGTAGGGAACTTCACCGATCGGCGTTTCGAGGTTGTCGTAGCTTTCCGTCGCGGCGTTCAAGCGGTATTCCCAACCGTTGACGGTGCCGTAGATGCCGGCGGAAACGTTCTTGCCGGAAGCGGACGTATCCATGCCGGCCGAGATTTCACCCTGGACGGGACGCGTGCCGCCCTTCTTCGTGATGATGTTGATGGCGCCGCCGATCGCGTCGGAGCCGTAGAGGACGGAGGCCGGCCCCTTGATGACTTCGATGCGTTCGATCATGGAGGGATCGATCAGAATGGGCGCGCCCGACATCGATTTGTGTTCGGCCACCTTCTGGCCGTCGATCATGACGAGCGTGCGGAAGGCGTCTTCGCCGCGGATCTTCACGCGGTCGATGCCCTGGCCGCCGTCGTTCTTGATTTCAACGCCCGGAATGTCGGAGAGGAGGTCGCCGACGGTCTTGGCGCCGGACTTTTCAATGTCCTTGCTCGTGATCACCGAGACCGACATCGGAACTTCCATGAGTTCCTGTTCGACGCGAGAGGCGGTCACGTGAACGGTTTCGGTCTGGAGGACGTCTTCGGCCGAGACGGTGCCGGCGGAAAGAGCGAGGGCGACGGCTGCGGAGAGGCCGCTGATGGCGTGCGTAGTCTTCATGATTGTTCTTGACGGTTGAGTGTTTGTTTTAAGAACGAGAATCGTTCTCAAGCAAAGATTCGCCAAATCTATCAGATGGATAGGATGTGCGTCAAGAGTCTCGATGAAGACTTTTTTCAAAATGATCTCTTTTTGCAGGGTTTCTGAAGGATTCTCCAAGTTTCGACAGCTGCGGGTGAGAGGGAAGAATAAAGCGAAAATACGCCAGAAAACCATTTGTGAGAATGAAATTCGTTCTCTTATCTAAAGAGATCAGCAGGACCCTTGTGTTCGATTTCCGCTGTCCGATGTACGGTCGCTATGGTGACGAAGAATCGGCGGAAGCCGAGGGCGTTCGGAGCGCAAAAAAGCGGAGAGGGCGTGTACCCCCTCCGCTCTTCAGAGATTCAGACGCTTGTCGTCAATGACTCAAGCCTTGGCCGGCACCTCGGCCGAGAGCTTCGCGATTTCCACCGCCACGTCACGGGCCTTGCAGAGCGACGGAATCGGCAGGCACTCGTAGATGCCGTGGTAGTTGAGTCCGCCCGTAAAGAGATTGGGCGTGGGGAGTCCCCGCGCCGAGAGACGGGCGCCGTCCGTGCCGCCGCGAACAGGAGGTTCTTCAATCGTGAGTCCCGCGCGGCGATACGCTTCTCGCGCCACCTCGAGGACTTCGGGGAAGGCTTCGAGGTAGGGACGCATGTTTTCGTAGGCGCCGCGGATTTCGATCGTGACCTTGGCCTTCGGAACCTCGCGGTTGAAGGTTTCGACGAGGTCGCGAAGGAGCGTCTTCTTCTCTTCGTACTTCGTCTTGTCGTGGTCGCGGATAAGGATGTTGACCGAAGCGCCCGTGACGGTTCCCGACGCGCGGTTGGGGTGCAGGAAGCCTTCATAGCCTTCCGTGCATTCGGGACTCATCTCGGCGGGAAGTTCTTCGATGAACTTCGCGAGGTGACGCAGGGCGTTCACCATCTTGCCCTTCGATGAACCCGGGTGCACGCCCACGCCTTCAAAGCGCACGACGGCCGTGCCGGCGTTGAAGTTTTCACTCTCCAACAACCCCACGTCTCCGCCGTCAAAGGTGTAGGCGTAGTCCGCGCCAAAGGCGGGAATGTCGAAGTTTTCCGTCCCGCGCGAGACCTCTTCGTCGGGCGTGAAGGCGACGGCGATTTTGGCGTGCGGAATTTCAGGGTGCGCATGGAGGTGTTCGAGCATGCCCATGATCGCGGCGATGCCCGCCTTGTCGTCGGCCCCGAGAAGGGTCGTGCCGTCCGTGAAGATCACGTCCTCGCCCGTGTGGCGAAGAATGTCGGGGAAGCGCTCGACCGGGTAGACGATGCCGCGCTCGGCATTGAGAACGACGTCCTTGCCTTCAAAGCGCAGGATCTGCGGACGGATGTTTTCGCCCGGAGCGTCGGGCGAAGTGTCCATGTGCGCGACGAACCCGACGGCGGGTTTGTCTTCCGCACCCTGGGTTGCGGGCAGTTCGCCGTAGACGACGCCGCCCCGGCGCACGCGGGCGTTTTGGGCGCCGAGCATCTGCAGTTCCTTGCAAAGCGCTTCAGCGAGGACGAGCTGTCCTGGGGTGGACGGAGCCGTTTGGCTTTCGCGCGAAGAAGTGGTGGGGAAGGAAACGTAGCGGAGGAATCGCTCGACGAGCGAACGGTCGGCGGGGCTGAGGGCCGCGAGATGGTTTTCGGTCATGACGGTCTCAAGAAGAAGGGAAAAAGAGCTTGCAAAAAGGGCTCCGCCCGAGCGGAGCCCCGATAAATGTCCGAGTCGCAATCAGAAGTGATCAGGTTTTTTCCAACCCTTCACGAAGGCGGGCGGTTCGCGCGTGCCGGCGCTCACCGTGAGGACGTCGTAACCCGTTTCGGTGACGACGACCATGTGTTCCCACTGAGCGGAGAGCGACCGGTCCTTCGTCACGACGGTCCAGCCGTCGCCCAGCATCGTCACGCCGTAGCGTCCGGCGTTCACCATGGGTTCGACCGTGAAGACCATGCCCGGAAGGAGTTCGGGACCGGGTTTGTGCGTGTCGTAGTGGTAGACGAAGGGCTCTTCGTGGAATTTCTTGCCGATCCCGTGTCCGCCGTAGTCGTGCACGACGGAGACGCCGTTCTTGCGCACGAACTCTTCGCAGGCGACGCCGATGTCGTTGAAGTGTCCGCCCGGACGCACGGCGTCGATCCCGGCCCACATCGTTTCAAAGGCGAGGTCGACGAGGCGCTTGCCGGCGATCGTGGGCTTGCCGACCACGAACATGCGGGAGGTGTCGCCGTGGTAGCCGTTCTTGATGCTCGTGACGTCGATGTTGACGATGTCGCCCTGCTTCAGTTTCTTCGTCTTCGAAGGAATGCCGTGGCAGACGACGTGGTTGATCGAAATGCAGCTCGTCGCGGGGTAGGGCGTCATGCCGGGCGGCTGATAGCCCAGGCACGCCGGAATGCACTGCTGTACGTTCACGGTGTAGTCGTGAAGGAGTTCGTCGAGTTCGCCCGTCGTGACGCCGGGCTTCACAAAGGGCGTGATGTAGTCGAGAAGCTCCGAAGCGAGGCGTCCGGCAATACGCAGACCCTCGATGTCTTCGGGCGTTTTGATGGTGATTTTGGCCATTGATGGGTGCCTATATAAGAAAGTGTCTCAATGATAGCCCATCGGGGCGATGAGGCAGGCCGCCGACCCTGGAAAGCGAAACGGGACGGCGCCCGAAGAAGCCGTCCCGTCGGGGAGTGGTTTCGCCTGTGGTCAGACGGGGAGGATGCCGTTTCCGAGGAAGTAGGAGCAGCCCACGCCGATGAAGATGGCGAAGATGTTGAGGATGAAGCCCGCCTTGATCATGTCCCCGATCTTGAGGCGACCCGTCCCGAAGACAATCGCGTTCGGGGGCGTGCCGACCGGCATCATGAAGGCGGCCGAGGCGCCGATCACGGTCGCAAAGAGCGGACCCTCCGCGCTGATCTTGAGCGTGTCGCACACCGCCGCGATGAGCGGCATGATGGTCGCGGCAAGCGCCGTGTTCGACGTGACTTCGGAAGCGAAGGTCGTCAAGGCCGAGACGCCGAGCATCATCGAGAAGCGGCTCGCACCCGCGAAGACCGAAGCCTGCGCGCCGATGAGGTCGGCCAGGCCCGTCGCCTGAATCGCCGCAGCCATCGTGAGGCCGCCTCCGAAAAGAAGGAGCACGTCCCAGGCGACGACGTCCTTCGTCGAATCCCAGTCGAGGGCGTGGACGCCGCGCTTGATGTCGATCGGGATCATGAAGAGAAGGAGACCCGCGCCCATGGCAATCGCTTCGTCGGAGAGGGCCTTGAAGGGACGCACGCCGTCGATTTCAAAGCCGCGCACGAGCGGACCGCACATCCAGAGAAGGGCCGCGAGGGCAAAGACCGTGAGGACGACCTTTTCACCCGCCGACATGGGGCCGAGCTTGGCGATTTCGCCCTTCACCCATTCCTTGCCGCCCGGAATGCCCGTGAGCTTCGTGCGGAAAAGGAGCTTCGTAAGAACGAAGTAGGTGGCCGGGAGCAGGAGGAGCGTCACCGGAAGCGACACGCGCATCCACGCGAGGAACGACACCGGTTGGCCGTAGCGGTCTTCGACGAAGCGCGCGAAGATGCCGTTCGGGGGCGAACCCACGAGGGTCGCAAGACCGCCTATCGAGGCCGCGTAGGCGATCGCGAGGAGCACCGCGATCGCGAAGTTGTTTTCGTCCTTCGAGGGCGTTTCGGAATTCTGCGTCGAGCGCACGACGCCGATCACGGCGATCGCGATCGGAACCATCATGGCGGCCGTGGCGGTGTTCGACACCCAGGCCGAGATGAAGGCGGTCGAGAGCATCAGACCGAGAACCATCTGATTGGGCTTCGTGCCGAAGAGCGAGATCGTGTAGAGCGCGATCCGTCGGTCGAGGCGCCAGCGGTGAATGGCCGCGGCAAGGAGGAAGCCCCCAAGGAAGAGGAAGATCGTTCCCGAGGCGTAGTGCTTCATCGTTGCGCCCGCCGTCGCGATTTCCAAAATCGGATAGAGCACGAGCGGCAGCATGGCCGTCACGGCGATCGGGAGGGCTTCGGTAAACCACCAGACGGCCATGAGGACCGTCACGGCGGCGCAGGCCTTGCCGGCGTGCGCGAAGGCGACCGTCTCGCCCGAGGCGTTGACGAACTGGTCGGGCATGAGCCAATACGTAAGAAAGGCCAACACGGGACCCGCGATCAAGGCCCATGCTTTCTTGCTGTTCGGCATGACTTCGATGTCGAGTTGCGAACGTGGCATGAGTCGTTCTCCTAGTCAGTAAGTTTTTCCAACCGTATGCGTGCGGTTCCTCTTTGTAAAGACGCATGCAAACCGTAACCTATGTCAAACATAATGCCAAAAAATTGGAAAAACCCGTGGGCAAACCCGCGACTTTTTGCGTTTTTTCGGCCGTCTAGGTCGTTTGGCGGAGGAGAGCGGAAGGGGTCTAGGGGACTGCGGCAGAGGCCCGCGCGAAAGTTCGAAAAAATCAAGGGGTTCGACTTGCGTGCGGCCTTCGCCCCTGATATGATTGCGCCGTCCCGCGGAGTCCTCTCTTTCGCGAGACTTTTTTTCTTTTCAATCATCACTGCGGTACGCCGGACACAGCGTTCGACGGCCGCGAATCGCACGCGTCCCGCACCCGAGGTGGCGCCTCTTCTAAGAAGAACGGCGTTAGCCAGCGGACGCGTAAGACACAACCTTGGAGAAATTTCAAATGATCAGCATGCGCGATATGCTCGAAGCCGGTTGCCACTTCGGCCACCAGACCCGTTTCTGGAACCCCAAGATGGCCCAGTACATCTTCGGCGCCCGCAACAAGATTCACATCATCAACCTCGAAAAGACGGTCGTCAAGTTTGAAGAAGCCTGCAAGTTCGCCCGCGAACTTTCGGCCCGCGGCGGCAAGATCCTTTTCGTGGACGCCAAGCGCGGTGGTCGTGAAATCATCGCCGAAGAAGCGCAGCGCGCCGGTTGCGCCTGGGTTGACCAGCGCTGGCTCGGCGGCACGCTCACGAACTTCAAGACGGTCAAGGGCACGATCAAGCGTCTGAAGGACATGGAACAGCAGTTGGCTGACGGCACGGCCGCCACGCTCACGAAGAAGGAAGCTCTGGACTTCTCCCGCAACGTCGAAAAGCTCAACAAGTCGATCGGCGGCATCAAGGAAATGACGGGTCTTCCCGACGCTCTCTTCGTCGTGGACGTCGGCTACCACAAGATCGCCATTCAGGAAGCCAACAAGCTCGGCATCCCCGTCATCGGCGTGGTCGACACGAACCACTCGCCCGACGGCATCGACTACGTGATCCCGGGCAATGACGACGCCAGCAAGGCCGTCGCCATCTACGCCAAGGGCATCGCCGACGCTGTCATCGCCGGCCGCAACGACAGCCTCGAAGAAGTCGTTGAAGCCGCCAAGGACGAAGAATTCGTCGAAGTGGCCGCCGAAGAAACGCCCGCCGCCTAATGTCCCCTGTCCCTGCGCCCTTCTCGGGACGCAGGGCTTCGAACTTTATTCGTCGCCCGTTGACTTTTTCTGACGGGCGCGTTTTTCACCTACTCTAGGAGTAAAGAATGGCTGCTATTTCCGCCGCGATGGTCAAGGAATTGCGTCTGAAGACCGACGCGCCGATGATGGAATGCAAGAAGGCCCTTACGGAAGCCGACGGCGACATGGCCAAGGCTGAAGAAATCCTTCGCGTCAAGCTCGGCAACAAGGCCACGAAGGCCGCTTCGCGCATCACCGCCGAAGGCGTCGTCGCCGTCTACATCTCGGAAGACCGCAAGGTCGGTGCCATCCTCGAAGTGAACTCCGAAACGGACTTCGTCGCGAAGAACCCCGAATTCATTCAGATGGCCAAGGATGCCGTCCGCCTCGTCGCCGAACAGAACCCGGCCGACGTCGCCGCCCTCGGCGAACTCGCCCTCGGCGACAAGACGCTCGAAGCCGTCCGTACGGCTCTCGTCGGCAAGATCGGCGAAAACATGACCTTCCGCCGCTTCACGCGCGTTGAAGCCAAGGGTCTGCTCTCCTCCTACGTCCACGGCAGCAAGATCGGCGTCATCGTCGACGTCACGGGCGGTGCCGACGAAGTCGCTCACGACATCGCCATGCACATCGCCGCTTCCAAGCCGAAGGCTCTGAACGAAGAAGGCATCGCCGCCGAAGCCATCGAAACGGAACGCCGCGTCGCCATCGAAAAGGCCCGCGAAGCCGGCAAGCCCGAAGCCATGCTCGAACGCATCGCCGAAGGTTCGGTCAAGAAGTTCCTGAAGGAAGTCACCCTCTTGAACCAGCCCTTCGTCAAGGACGACAAGAAGACGGTCGGCGAACTCTTGAAGCAGAACGACGCCGTCGTCAACGCCTACACGCTCTACGTCGTGGGCGAAGGCCTTGAAAAGCGCAACGACGACTTCGCCGCCGAAGTGGCCGCGCAGGTCGCCGCCGCCAAGCAGGCGTAATTCGGATTCGTCCGACGGGCGTTCTTCGGGACGCCCTGCACCAACAAAAAACTCCGACGGGTTTCGGCCCTTCGGAGTTTTTTGTTGCCTGTGAAAATCTTTGTCGTCAGAAACTCACCGTGTCGGGGTGCAGACCCGAGAAGCCCGTGACGGGAAGGTTCGAGAGCGTGCGGATTTCCTCTTCGTCGAGCGTGAACTGAAAGACGTTGAGGTTTTCCTTGAAGTGAAGCGTCTGGTGCGAGCGCGGAATCGTGGGGATTCCCTGATCGAGGCACCAGCGGATCAGGACCTGCGCCGGCGTTGCGCTGTGGCGTCCGGCGATTTCGCGCACGACGGGATTGTCGAGGAGCTGTCCGCGCCCGAAGGGCCCCCAGGACTGCACGACGATCCCCGCGCGGCGGCAGAAGTTGACGGCGTGCGCCTGCGGGTAACCCGCGTGAATCTCGAGCTGATTGATCATGGGCGCCACGCGGGCGCGGGAGAGAAGCGGCACGAGGTGATGCGGGAGGAAGTTCGAGACACCGATCGCGTGCACGACGCCCGCTTCGTAGAGGTCTTCGAAGGCGCGCCAGGTCCCAGCGTTGCGGCTCTGCCAAAGCAGGGCGTCGCCGTGGGCCGAGGGCCAGTGAATGAGGAGCGCGTCGAGGTAGCTCGTGCGGAATTCCGTAAGGAGCGTCTTCACCGCCTCGATCGTGTCTTCGTACGAGTGGTGCGTCACCCAGATTTTGGAGGTGAGGAAAAAGGCTTCGCGAGGAATGCCGCAGTGAGCGATCGCTTCGCCGAGAAACGCTGCGTTGTTGTAGATCTGTGCCGAGTCAAAAGACCGGTACCCCGCTTCGATCGCGGTCGTGAGAATGCGGTTCGCCTCTTCGGGATTCGTGAGGTGCCAGGTGCCGAAACTCAGTCCCGGCAGCCCCGTCCCGTTCTTGAGCGCAATGCCGCTGTGGGGATGATTGAGCACGATGAAGTTCCGTTTGTTTTTCTATTTGCGCAATGTTAGCAAAGCCCAAAACTTTGCGTTAGCGCAAGGTCGGAAAAGTTTTTCCGAACGTTCTGTCACCGTAAGGCTACGCGTATAATGTCGACTTCCCCGGAATTTTTCGCTTTCCTTTCGGGGCGAACCCCATCCGATCGGTCTCGAAGGGGCCGTAGCCGCCCGGAAAAATCTTTTCTTTCCGGCGTCGGGCGTCACCCGTGAAAAGGAAAGCGAAAGGACAAACCCTGAAGCGCGCAGGCGCGATGAAGAAAGAGGCCGTAAGGCCCGATGCGGAGTTAGACAAATGGAGAATGACATTCTCACGTGGGCCCTCCTCGGTATGGGGGTGCTCGGTTTCGGCGCGGGCGCCGTCTGGCAGACGATTCGCAGAAAGCCCGCGAAGGCTCCGCGCCGCGTCGAGCGCGTGGCGGCCCGTGCGGCGGCCCCCGAAAAGCGCCCCGCGGCTCCCGAACCCGTGCGCGAACCCGAAGCGGGCGTCCTTCGTCCGACGATGCTCGCCGTCACGCCCGTGGCGGGCGACGTCACGGCGGCGGAACTCTTCCTGCAGCGCGCCCACGAGGGCGACCTTCCCTTCTACCGCGAACTCGAGGTCGACTTCCACGACCTCAAGGGCGTCTCGGCGCTCTTTTCGCGCTGTCCGGCGCTCGAGTGGACGCCCGAGGACGACTGGGCCCACGACGTCTACACGGTGAGCTTCTCTCCCGTCGTCACGACCGCCTGGGCGGCGGGCCACATGCCGCGCGTCAACGCCACGGCCATGGACCTGCAGATCATCGCCTTGGGCGACGCGGGCGTGCAGCTCGGCACCCCCATGGGCGTGGCCGATCACGAGTGGGGCGATGCGGGCCGAATTCAGACGCTTTGGGAACTCATGAATCCCGCCGAGAGCGAACACGTGCTCGCGGGGGAACTCAAGGCCGAAATCGAAGAGATCGACCGTCGCCTCCCGAAGGTGAAGCTCATGACGAGCGCGTTGGGCGGACACGAATGGACGGAACGCCGCGACGAACTCTTTGACTGCGCCCGCGACGCCAACCGCCTCGGCGCCGAAGAGGGCCGGGCCGTCGACCGCGTGGCGCGCATCGAGGCGCTCGCGAAATTCATGCGCGCGAAAAACGACGAAATCGACAAAACGCTCGACGAACTCGCCGACGGCATGAAGACGGCCAAGGACGCCGACGAAGCGCTCACGAAGGCGATTCCGCTCGCCTACGAGCGCGAACTCTCGGTACTCTTCCTGCGCGCCATCGCGCTCCTTCGCGTGATCGTGGGCGATGACTACTGCCACGGCATGCGCTGCTCGAACCACATCGCGCTCAACGTCAAAAACTTCCCCGACATGCACCGGCTTCTCGATCGGGCGCGCCACCTCGCGCTTGACGCCCTCACGAACGAAAGCCGGGGCCTCAACGACGCGGAATTGAAGGCGCTCGGCGACGTCAAGAAGGACGCCGACCTCCTCGCCGCCGCGCACGACGAAGTCGTCGCGCGCCTCGAGAAGGACGTCGAGCGTCTGCAGACGGCGATCGACCGCCACCTCATCCTCCAGGGGCAGCCCCGGCGCTTCGCCGTTCGCCTCAACGAGCGGGGAAACCTCGAGGCCCTTCTCGTTTTGGAACATTGAGGCTTCGCCGCCAGCCTGCTACACTTTTGCCACGAACCTTGACGTCGCGGCGCCCGAGGGGATTTGTCGCGCGCGGGAAAACGCTGAGTTTTGCGCGCCCGAAAGTTTCCCGTAAGCGAAGCGCCGTACGCTTTTATAGACAAAACGCCGCGGAGGTTTCCCCGCCGGAAGCCTGCGCAGCCCCAACCGAAAGACACTCATGGTCAACATTCATCCGACTGCCCGCATTCATCCCACTGCGCTTGTCGACGAACGCGCGACGATCGGCCAAGACGTCGTCGTCGGGCCCTTTTGCTTCGTCGGCCCCGACGTGAAGATCGGAGACCGCACGGTTTTGCGCAGTCACGTGACGGTCGAAGGCCGCACGACGATCGGCACCGACAACGTCGTCTATCCCGGCGCCTGCATCGGCTGCGAACCGCAGGACAAGAAGTACGCCGGCGAAGACACGATCCTCATCGTGGGCGACCGCAACGTCATCCGCGAAAACTGCACGCTCTCGATCGGGACGGTGCAGGACGAGGGCGTCACCCGCGTGGGGAGCGACAACCTCTTCATGGCCAACGCCCACGTCGCGCACGACTGCCGCGTCGGAAACGGCACGATTCTCGCCAACAACGTGGCGCTGGCCGGGCACGTGACGCTCGAAGACTACGCCATCGTGGGCGGTCAGACGGGCGTGCATCAGTTCTGCCGCGTGGGCGCCCACGCGATGGTCGGGGGCGTCGCCGCGGTGACGCGCGACGTGCCGCCCTACGTCATCTGCGCGGGAAACCCCTGCGTGCCGCACGGGCTCAATCTCGTGGGTCTTCGCCGTTCGGGCTTCAACGACGATCAGATGCGCGCGCTTCGCCGCGCCTACGGGGCGCTCTACCGTGAAAACCTCACGGTGAAGGAGGCGCTCGAGAAAATCGAGGCGCTCAAGATCGAATACCCCGATGCGGCCGAAGTCCTCACGCACTTCGGCGAATTCGTCGCCGCGAGCACCCGCGGGCTGATCCGCTAAGAACATTTCACCAACCCCTTTTCCAAGGACCGATTTATGGGAACCCATCATCCGACCCCGACACCCGAGCGAGACGGCGCCGTATGGCTTGCCGGCGAGGCAAGCGGCGACTTCATCGCGAGTCTGGTTCTTCCCGAGACGATTCGCCGCATGGACGGCGCCCCGCAGTACGGCGTGGGCGGCGACAAGATGCGCGCCGCGGGCTTTCACGCCTGGCACGACATTCGCGAGCTCTCGGTTCGCGGCTACGTCGAGGTTCTTGCGCACCTGCCGCGCCTTCTGCGCCTGCGCACGGAACTAGTCGAACGCTTCGTCGCGTCGGACGCGCGCGTCTTCGTCGGGGTGGACGCGCCCGACTTCAACCTTGGAATCGAGGCGCGTCTGCGCCGCAAGGGCATTCCCACGGTCCACTTCGTGAGCCCCTCCATCTGGGCCTGGCGTCCCGAACGCATCACGAAGATCCGCGAGGCGGTCGACCGCATGCTCCTTGTCTTCCCGTTTGAAGAGACGGTCTACAAGAATTCGGGCGTGCGCACGACCTTCGTCGGCCATCCGCTCGCGGGCATCATTCCGATGAAGCCCGACACCGCGGGCGCCCGCAAGGCCCTCGGAATCGACGATGGCCTGCCCGTCGTCACGGTGATGCCGGGGTCGCGCCCCGACGAAATCGACGGGTGCTCGGACGCCTTCTTCGGTGCGGTCGAAAAGATCATGCACCGCGTGGGCGACATGCACGTGCTCGTCCCCGCCGCGAACGATCAGGCGCGCGCGAAGATCATCTTCAATTCGGGTCTCTTCCCGCGCGTGGCGTCCCGCATCAAGATCGTCGTGGGCGAAAGCCACCGCATGATCGAGGCGGCCGACGCGGTTCTCTGCGCTTCGGGCACGGCCGCGCTCGAGTGTGCGCTCTTCAAGAAGCCCCTGGTTGTGGGCTACAAGATGCCCGCGCTCACGGGCATGATCATGCAGAAGAAGGCCTTGATCCGCCACGTGTCGCTTCCGAACATCCTTTTGGGCGACAACGTCGTGCCGGAGTTCCTGCAGTACTTCTGCGAGGCCGACTGGATTTCTTACGCCCTCGAAGACGCGCTCACGAACGACGCCAAGCGCCGTGAACTCGAGGAGCGCTTCACGAAGATGCACGAAAGCCTCCTGGCCGACACGCCGTCGCTCGTGGCCGAAGCGGTCTGCGAAGCCGCGAAGCGCCGCCGCTGAGCCTCCTTTTCCCGCATGAATCTTCGCTCGCTCCCGAAAGACCTCTTTCGGCGGGCGGGCGTTTTCGTTTTTTCCCGATGAAAAAATCCTCCGCCACTTCCGAACCCTCGCTTTTCGACGAAGACTACGAGGCGCTCCGCTTTGAGGGGCTCCTCGCGGGCGTCGACGAAGCCGGACGCGGGCCGCTCGCGGGCCCCGTCTGCGCGGCCGCGGTGATTCTGGATCCCGAGCGTCCGATCGAGGGCCTCGCCGACTCGAAGAAGCTCTCCGCCAAAAAGCGCGAGGCGCTCGCCCCGGTCATCCGCGAGCGCGCGCTCGCCTGGGCCGTCGCCTGGGCCGAGCCCGAGGAAATCGACCGCGTCAACATTCTTCGCGCCACGATGAACGCGATGCGGCGCGCGGTGGAGGGGCTTCAGGTCAAGCCCGAGTGCGTGTGGGTGGACGGCAACCGTCTGCCCGACCTGCCGTATCCCGCCGAAGCGATCGTGAAGGGGGACGCCAAGGTCCCCGCGATCTCGGCCGCGTCGATTCTCGCGAAGACCGCCCGAGACGCGAAGATGCGCGAGTATGCGGCGCAGTACCCCGAATACGGATTTGAGCGTCACGCGGGCTACGGCACGAAGGAGCACGTGGCGGCGCTCGAGAAGTACGGGCCCACGCCCATTCACCGCAAAACCTTCGAGCCCGTGAAGTCGCTTCTGCGCGAAACGGCGCAAAAGTCCGCCGAGGCGTCCGAAAAGACCTCCGGCCGGGCCTCCGACAAGCAGTGATCCGAGAAAAAAATCATGACGAATCATCCCAACGACCGAATCGAAGTCCTCGAGAGCGACGCGAACCCCAACGTGAAGCGCTGGCGCCGTCTCGCGACGGATCCGCGCTTCGTGAAGAAGGCGGGAGCGACGCTTCTTGAAGGCGCGCACCTGGCCGAGTGCTACTTCCATACGGGGCTCCCCGTCACGAATCTGCTCGTCGCGCAAAGCGCCAATGCCGAAGCGCTTCACTGGGTCGACACCTTTGTTCGCGAGCGCGGGCTTCGTCCCCGCGTCGTCGCCGACCGCTTGTGGCAGACCCTGTCGCCCGTCGAGCACGGCGTCGGCGTCATGCTCGAAGTTCCCGTCCCGAAGACCGGGGCGGTCGATTTCGCCCGCGAAGACGTTCTGTATCTCGACGGCGTGCAGGACGCGGGCAACGTCGGCACCCTCATCCGCACGGCCGTGGCGGCGGGCTTTCGCACGATCGCGGGCTCGCCAAAGACCGCGGGCTTTTACGCGCCCAAAGTGATGCGCGCGGGGATGGGAGCGCACTTCGGAGCGAAGCTCATCGAAAACTGTCCGATCGACGTCTTTGCCGAGCGCTACGAGGGAACGATTCTCGCCGCGGACGCCCGCGGCGGCGAAGACCTCTTTGCGGCGGACGATTACGCGAAGGGGCCGGTCTGCTGGATTCTCGGCGCGGAAGGCCCGGGCGTGTCGTCGGAAGCCCTCGCCAAAACGCATCGCCGCTTTTATATTCCGATCGAAGAAGCCTGCGAAAGCCTCAACGTCGGGGCGGCCGCGGCCGTGTGTCTCTTTGACGTGCGCCGCAGACGCCTTGCCAGCTGACCGCGCGCAACGGCAAGAACACTGTCATTTCAAAGGAGAGAACCATGCTGGGATTTCAATACGCGAACGCCACGCGCCTCTTTTTCGGCCGTGAAGCGGAAAAGGGCCTCGTCGAACGTCTCGCCGATGACCTCGGGCACGAGGGCGACGTTCTCGTCGTCTACGGCGGGGGCTCGGTCGTCCGCTCGGGGCTTCTCCCCCGCGTGACGGCGGCCCTCCGGGCGGCGGGCCTTGCGGTTCATGAAGAGGGCGGGGTCGTTCCGAACCCGCAGATCGGGCTCGTTCGCACGTGGATTCAAAAGTACGCCGAAAAGAAGCCCCGCGCGATCCTCGCCGTGGGCGGGGGCTCGGTGATCGACAGCGCCAAGGCCGCCGCGGTCGGGTTCGAAGCTGACTGCGACGTCTGGGACTTCTTTGCCGGAAAGGCGATCGTGCAGTCGGCGCTTCCCGTCTACACGATCCTGACGCTCCCCGCCGCGGGGTCGGAGCAGTCGATCCGCGCGGTGCTCTCGAACGACGAGGGGATCAAGACGGGGATCGGCGTCGAAGCGATCCGTCCGAAGGCCTCGGCCGTGAATCCCGAGCTCTTCTTCACGCTCCCCGTCTGGCAGATCGGCGCGGGCGTCACCGACATGATTTCCCACATCATGGAGCGCTACTTCACGAATACGGAGCACTGCGAGTACGTCGACGCGCAGGCCGAAGCCGCCATGCGCACGGCGGTCGACTTCGGACCAAAGGTCGTGGCGAACCCCTCCGACTGGGACGCCTGGTGCCAGATCGCGATGGTGGGAACCTATGCGCACAACGGCTACTTCGGACTCGGCCGTGAAGAGGACTGGGCCTGCCACGGGATCGAACACGAACTCTCGGGCTGGAACGGCGAAGTGACCCACGGCGCGGGCCTCGCCGTCATCATTCCCTCCTGGATGGCGTTCGTCGCGAAGAGCCGTCCCGCCCGCGTCGAAGACTTTGCGCTTCGCGTGATGCGCGTCGAAAAGGGCGCGACACAGGCTGAAACCGTCGCGCGCGGGATCGAAGCCCTCAAGGCCTTCTACCGCACGCTCGGCATGCCCGTGACGCTCACGGAACTCAAGGTGCCCGACGCGCCGATCGAAAAGCTCGCCAAGGGCGCCGTCAGAAAGGGGCTCCTCGGGAAGTACGTGCCGTTGGACGAAGCGGCCGTGAAGACGATTCTCGAGAACGCCCGCTGAAAAAGCGCAGGATCCTCGAGTCGTCGTCGGGGGGCGCCATGGAAAAAGAGGACCGGCTCCGGGGACGGAGCGTCGGTCCTCTTTTTTTCTCGGACGGTTCTCCTGCGAAGGCCCGCCCGAAGAAAACAACTCAACGCGAGGCGAAGCGGTGAATCGCTCCGGATTCGTACAGCCGCGCTTCACGATCCTCCGACTCGGTCTTGCGCGGCGCGGCATAAAGCCACGAGGGCGCGGGCATTCGGCGGCTGACTTCCGCCATTGCCTCGTCCGATCGAAGGAGCGCTTCCGCCTCGTCCGAGAGATGCCAAAGCACGATCGTGCGGTGCACGTCGTAGAAGGCGGTTCCCTGCGCGCCCCGAACGAGCCAGTCGGGTTCCTTCGACGCGGCCCGGTCCGTGAGAGCGGCGCGCAAAAGAATGCGGCAGGTCGACTTCTCCGGAGAGGAGGGCTTCGGGCAGCCGAGGGAGTCGTTCGCAAGCGCGACCGCGGCGCGCTCAAGGGTTTCGTCCTGCTGCGAGGTTTCTCGCTCTTCCCGAAGCACCGCGGCTTCGAATCCCGCGCGGCGGGCCGTGTCGGCGAAGGCTTCGGTCGTCAGGATCAGAGACTGTTCGACGGCTTCCGAGGCGTTCGCGGCGTCCGAATTCGCTACGAGGGCGAACCAGTGGTCGAACGCTTCAAAAGCGGTGGTGTCGGGCTTCCACCCCAAGTTCATGAAGTCGAGCCCGAGGCTCGTCGAGAAGGGGCCTTTGGAGGCTTCGGCCAGGCTCTTCCCCTGAAGCGGACTGTTGGCGAGAATCGTGGTGCCGATGTTTCGCATCCAGTGCGTTTCCGCGGCGGCGGCCTTGCGTTGTTCGGCCGCCGTCATGTCGTCGGAGAACCGCAGAATGCCGAAGCGCGCGCCGACGTTTGCGGCGTAGGAGCGCTCCGGGAGATAGCGGGAGACGTCCTGCGGAGAGGAGGAGGGAAGGTCGGTCGACGTGGCGCAACCGGCAAGAAAGGCCGCGCAGAGCGACGCAGGCAAAAGAAGGTACGGGCGCATCATTTCTTTTCGTGAAGATATTGAAAACGAGATGAGTCTAGGGTAAGCGAGTACGTGTTTACCCTTTATTCGACCTGGGAAACTGTAACGAAACGTATGCGGCCGGCTGGGAGAATTCGGAGGGACGGCGGGAGAGCGGTCAAAACGAAACCCGCCGAAGAGGCGGGCTTTCGGAGGGGGCGGTCGGCGTCCGGCCGTATGCGGGGCCGGACGCCTGCGCGGTCAATGAAGGAACACCGTGCCCGAATCGTCGCCGACGGGACGGGCGTTTTTCGGCGCGTGAATCGCGAGGGCGGGCTTCGTCTTATCGACAGGAGGAAGCGGCGCCACGGCCTGCGAGCCGTACTTCTTGCGAAGCGCGTCGATCGGTCCGAATTCGATCGCGCGCTGCGTGCAGGATTCGACGCAGATGGGCTGAAGGCCCTTTTCGAGGCGGTCAAGACACCCGTCGCACTTCAGCATCTTCTTTGCCTTGACGTCCAACTGCGGCGCGCCGTAGGGGCAGGCCGCCGCGCAGGCGCCGCAGCCGATGCACTTTTCGCGGTCGATCACGACGAGGCCGTCTTCCTTGCGCTTGAAGTGCGCCTTCGTGGGGCAGACCTTCACGCAGGCGGGATCCTCGCAGTGGTTGCACGCAATCGACAGGTAGTAGGCGAAGACGTCCTGATGCCAGGCGCCCGTCATGCGGTCCTGGCGCCAGTCGCCGCCCGCGTATTCGATGACCTTGCGCAGGTTCATCCCGACGGGGAGGTCGTGCGCGTCCTTGCAGGCGACGACGCAGGTCTTGCAGCCCGTGCACTTCGCGGCGTCGATGTAAAAACCGAGTTGCTTCATCTCATTCCCTCCTTACGCTTTTTCGATCTGAACGAGCACGGTGTGCTGCGCATTCCCCTTGGCAAGGGGGCTCGGACGGTGGTGCGTGAGCGTATTGATGTTGCCGCCCACGTCGACGCGCTTGCCGTCCTTCATGACGGGCGTGTACCAGGCGCCCTGCGGGATGGAGGTGACGCCCGGCATGATGCGCGGCGTCACCTTCGCGCGGATTTCCACCGTGCCGCGGTCGTTGAAGACCCGGACGAGGTCGTCCGTCTCAATGCCGCGCGCCTTGGCGTCGATCGGATTCATGAGGACGTGGTCCGGGAACTGTTCGCGAAGCCACGGAAGGTTGTGGAAGGTCGAGTGAATGCGCCCGTGCCCGTGGTAGCCGTAGCACTGGAGCGGATACTTTTCCTGAAGCTTGTCGCCCGGCATTTCCCAGGTCGAGAAGAAGCGCGGAATCGGGCTGATGAGTTCTCCTTCGGGAAGCTTCCATTCGGCCGCGATCTTGGCGAGGCGTTCCGAATAGATTTCGATCTTGCCAGAGGGCGTCTTCAGAGGCGCCTTTTCGGGATCCTTGCGGAAGGCGGCGAGGGCCACGGGCGAGCGCGGGAATTCGAGCGCCTGCTTGGGGCCCGTCTTCCAGAATTCGGCAAAGGGCGGGAGTTCCGGCGCCTTCTTGCGCGTTTCTTCGTAGCACCATTCGATCCATTCGAGCTGCGTGCGGCCTTCGGTGAAGGCCTCTTCCTTGCCGAGGTACTTGGCGATGCCGCGGCAGATTTCCCAGGTCGGGCGCTGTTCCCATTCGGGCTCGACCGACTTGTGCATCGGAAGGATCGAGGCGGTGTCGCCGTTCGAGCCGCCGGAACTCGCGATGTCGTCCGTTTCGGGACCGAGCGTGTCGGGAAGCAGAATGTCGGCGTAGCGCGCCGAGGGCGTCATCATGTTGTCGCAAACGACGATGAATTCGCACTTCGATTCGTCGCGCAGGATGGCGTCCGTCCAGTTGCTGTCTCCGTGCTGATTGATGAGGGTGTTGCCGCCCGAATTCACGATCATCTTGATGTCGTGACCGAGCTTTTTGACGCCCTTCAAGCCGTCGTGAATGTCGTCCATTTCCTTGCCGCGCACGATCGCGTCCGTCCAGAGGAAGCACGGAATCGTGGCCTTGACGGGGTTCTTGCCAACGGGGAGATAGACGGCCGGGAAGGAGACGTTCCCTTCGTGCTGACCGGTGTTCGTGCCGGGCAGACCGACGTTTCCGGTGAGGATCGGGAGCATCGCGATGGCGCGGGCGGTTTCTTCGCCGTTCGCCTGACGCTGCGGGCCCCAGCCCTGCGCGATGAAGCAGGGCTTCGTCGTGCCGATTTCACGCGCGAGACGAACGATGGTTTCGACGGGAACGCCGGTGATCTTCGAAGCCCATTCCGGGGTCTTCGGGGTCTTGTCGTCGCCTTCGCCGAGGATGAAGCTCTTGTAGTCGCTCTTCTTCGGAGCCGACGCGGGCAGCGTCTTTTCGTCGTAGCCCACGCAGTACTTGTCGAGGAAGGCCTGATCCACCCAGTTGTTGCGGATGAGCTCGTAGGCGATCGCCTGCACGAGGGCGGCGTCGGTGCCCGGACGGATCGGAATCCATTCGTCGGCCTTGCCGACGGTCGTGTCCGTGTAGATCGGGTCGATGATGATCATCTTCGGGCGGTTGCGGCCCGAGAGCGCGCAGGTGAGCTGATAGGACTTCCCGGCGCCCGAGCCGCGCGTCACCGACGGATTGTTTCCGAAGCCCACGTAGAGCTTGGCGTTGGCGACTTCGCTTTCGTACGAAGCGGGACTTCCGCCGTAGGTCATCGGGAAGGAGGCGGAGATCTGGGCGGTCGAGTAGGAGCCGTAGTACTTGAGGTAGCCGCCCATGAGGTTCAGAAGACGCCACCAGGCGCGGCGCGAGTTGACGAGCGACTGCTGCGCGGAGCAGTACTGCCAATAGAGCGACTCATTGCCGTAGGTCTTCACCGTGTATTCGAGCTTTTCGGCGACGGTCTTGAGCGCTTCGTCCCAGGAGATGCGCTCGAACTTTCCTTCGCCGCGCGCACCGACGCGCTTCATCGGGTACTTGAGACGGTCGGGCGAATAGATGCGCTGACGCATGCTGCGGCCCTTGAGGCAGGCGCGCAGCTGGCGCGGCGTGCAGCCGTCCGGAATCGTGTTGTCGGTTTCGATGCGGATCACGCGGCCGTTCTTCGAGAAGCAGCGAAGCGGGCAGCGGTGTCCGCAGTTGATGACGCAAGCCGTCCAGGACATCGTTTCGATGTCGTCCACGGCCGCCGCTACGGCGCGGCCGACCGGCGTCAGGGCGTAGCCGGCCAGAAAGCCGACCGCCGAGGCATGGAGAAAACTGCGCCGCGTAACGGGCGTTTCCAAAAGGTTTTGCTTGAACATGGATGGAAACCTTTCAGTGGTTGTAGGGGTTCTTAGAATGCCTGAATTGTGCGGAAAAGCTTTCCTTTAAGGTATCGGGGCTACCGTTTAGCCCTGCAGGGAATAGCGATCTTCTTAAAAGATGCGGAAGGCTTGCTGTCTAACGGGTTTGTCAGGTACGTACGGATGGCGTGGAACGCTTCCCAATTCGTGCGGGCGACGTTGCAATCCGTCCATTGAGGGCGAGGTAGGGGAGTGTCCGACGAAACCGCGTCGAACTGATCCTTTGTACTTTGAGAGCACGGAGGACGAAGGAAAGCTTCCGGGTGCCGAACGGCTAGAATGTCGGAACAAAGGAGGATTTTCCATGCGACCCATTCAGGCGGTTTCGGGCGTGCTCGCCGCACTCTCTCTGGCGGCGTCGGCTGCGACGCAGGCCGCGCCCCTCAACTACTCGGACGAAGAGCGCCTCATCGTGGATCTGCTCGTGCAAAACGACGCGCGCGACTTCGTGGCGGGACAGCCTACGTTTCACTTCGAGCAGGCGGTGAAGGACCGTTTCGGCGAGACGAAACTCATCGACCTCGACGATCTCGTTCGCGATACGGTCGACAATCCCTTCCGAGCCGACCGGCTCTACGAAGGAAAGACCATGATCTTTCCGAACGTTCGGATTCGGGAGATTCAAAAGCACGAGACGGGCGCGCCCGTCGTGCGGGCGGACCGCAATTTTCCGGTGGAACTTCATTTCGACGTCGCGACCGAAGTGATCGACGAAGTGGCGAATTTTCACCGAAACGGTACGGCGTCCTTCGTCTGCAAGGGGCTTCCCTCGTCGACGGATACTGTGAAGCTCGGCTCCTGCCGGGATTTCGGCGCCTACGTGAAGACGGAGTCGGACGTCATGCGCGGGCGTTTTCTCGAACCCAAGACGGACGCCGACTGGCTTCTCGCCTATACGGTGCTGAAGTTCCGCGCGAATCTGCGCGACGGCGAATTCGAACTCTGCCGCGAGAGCGTCGCCAAGGGCGCGGCCTTCACGCAGGAAGACGTCGATCTGATCCTTTCGCGAAACGGCGGCCTCTTCGACGCGGCGAACGTGGAGGATCGCTTTACCGCGGTGGGCTTTGACGTTTCGCGCATCGAAGCGCTCGTAAAGAGAAGCCGCGCACTTGCGGACCCCAACAAGGAGGAGACGCGCATCTGACGCGCCGCTTCGAGAGGCTCAAAAATCGGGAGGCGCCCCGCAATGACGCGGCCCCCAATTCCGGGAGAGAGAATTGGGGGCCGCGTCATGTCAAAGGGGAACGTTTTTTCCCGGCGAATGCCGCCTACCTTGGTCACTTCTTCGGCCGCTGCACGAGCTGCGGACGATGGAGCGAGTCGATGATGGTGATCACCAGGCCGCGGATGTTGTTTTCCGTCGTGCGGTAGGGAGCGATGCGCATCGTGTAGAAGCGCTCGTTGTTCCCGACCACTTCGCGGTCGATCGGCGCGAGGTCCTTCAGAACGCACTTCGCGTCGGCGATGATGTCCTCCTCCGGGAAGGCGTGCGCGAAGATCTGCAGCGATCGGCCCACGTCCTGCTGCACGAGATCGAACTCGCGTCCCACGTACTCGGTGAACTTGCGGATGTTGAGCTTGCTGTCCACGAAGAGGATCCCGATCATGGTCGAGGAGAGGAAGTTCGAGAGGTCGTTGTCCATCATCGTGAGTTCGTCGAGTTTCTGCTGATACTCGGAATTCACGGTGTAGAGCTCTTCGTTGACGGACTGGAGTTCCTCGTTCGAGCTCTGCAGTTCCTCGTTCGCCGTGAGAAGCTCTTCGTTGGCGGCCTGCAGTTCCTCATTCACGGTTTCGAGTTCCCCGATCGTCGAGCGCAGTTCGCTCTTGCTTCCCTGGAGCTCCTGTTCGAGGTCCATGATGCGCTGCGCCGCGGTGTGGTCGATGTCGTACTTCTCGGTCGTTCCGTCGAACTTGATGCTGTCGCGGTGTTCGAGAAAGAGGATCGCGATGAAGTCCTCGTCCTTTTCCGTCATGGAAATCGGCTGCACCGAAAGATCGATGATGCGGCGTCCCTTGGGAGTGTCGACGGCGATGTCCGTGTAGGTGACGGGGGCGTGCTCGTGCCGGCAGCGGTTGAGCGCCGTCGACGCGATGAGGTGCAAATCCTTCGTAATCAGCGCAAAGAGATTGAACGTCGCCTTGCCCGGGGCGATGTTCACGTAGTCCGTGCTGTTGCCGAAGAAGTGAATGATGTCGTTGTTGCCGTTGACCACGACGGACGCCGGGAGGAAGCGCTCGAGGAAGTGAACGTAGATGTTCTCGAGTTGCTTGGGATCGTCCGAACGGGGAATCCCCGCGTGCGAGAACGTGACGGGGGGCAGAATGTTGTTGGGCACGTTGAAGACGGGCGGCTGCAGATCGTCGACCTTGCCGTCGGCGCAGTGGAGATAGATCTTCTCCATGTTGGCGACGACCTGAAAGACGCTCGAGTATTCGCTCGCCGTCTCGCTTTTGCCGAGGAAGAGATAGCCGCCGTTCTTGAGCGCCGTGTGGAAGATGGCGAAGACGGCCTTCTGCAGAATCGGCTGGAAGTAAATCAGCACGTTTCGGCAGCTGATGAGGTCGAGCTTTCCGAAGGGAGGATCGGAAAACATGTTGTGCGGCGCGAAGATGATCATCTTCCGGATTTCTTTCGAAATGTGGTACTGATCGTTCTTCTCGGTGAAGTACTTCGCGAGCCGCTCGGGCGTGATGTCTTCCGAGACGCTTTCGGGGAAGACCCCCTTGCTCGCCTTTTCGATCGCCTGAGGATCGATGTCGGTCGCGAAGATCTTCACGTCGCGCTTCACGCCCGTCTCCTCCATCAGTTCCTTGAGGAGAATGGCGATCGAGTAGGCTTCTTCGCCCGTGGAGCATCCGGCCGACCAGATGCGGATCGGTTCGGTCGGATTGCCGTTGTGCAGAATCGACGTGAGAGCCGTTTCCTTGAGTTTTTCAAAGAAGTCGCTGTCGCGGAAAAAGCGCGTGACGCCGATGAGGATGTCCTTCATGAGGAGTTCGGCCTCGCCGGAGTTCTGCTCGAGCAGGTCGGCGTAGTGCTCCATCGTCGGACTCTTCGTCACGACCATGCGCCGTTCGATGCGGCGAAGCACGGTGTTGCGCTTGTAGTACGTGAAGTCGATTCCGCTCACGGTGCGCAGCATCGCGTAGATGCGGTCGAGCGTCGTGTTGGCGGAGGATTCGTCCGAAATCGCGGGAAGCGAGATGTTGTGGTAGTTCGCGAGATTGAGGAGCTCTTCGGCGAGTTCCTTCGGGGGCAGGACGAAGTCGGCGAGTCCCGTGTTGATGACCGACCGGGGCATGCCGTCGAACTTTGCGCTCTTGGGGTCCTGCGCCATGACGATGCCGCCGCGCTCCTTGATCGTCTTGATCCCGTTGGTGCCGTCCGAGCCCGTGCCGGAGAGCACGATGCCGACGGCCCGGTCGCGCGCCTCGTTCGCGAGAGAGTCAAAGAAGATGTCGATCGGGTGATTGATCGCGCGGTGGTCGAAGTCGCTCAGAAGAAGATGTCCCGCCTTGATGGAGAGGTTCTTTTTGGGCGGAATGAGATACACCGCGTTGGGTTCGGCGGGCATGAGGTGCTCGGCCTGAATCACGGGCATCGAGGTGTACTTCGCGAGAATCTCCGCCATGAGACTCTTGTAGTCGGGCGAGAGGTGCTGAATGATCACGAAGGTCATGTTGGCGTTGGCGGGCAGATTCGCAAAAAGGGTCTGCAGAGCCTCGAGTCCTCCCGCAGATGCGCCGATGCCGACGATGAATCGGGCCTCAGTCCGATACGGCGCGCCGGAATGGTTCAATGCATTTTCGTTGGTCATGTTTCTCTCGCCTTATTCGCCGAAAGTGGATTGTGCATTGATTGTACCGTTTTGTAGGTATTTGGCCGCAAAATCTTCGGAGGGCAGGGGACGTTCGTAAAAGTTTCCCTGCGCCACAAAGCATTTTTTACTCAGCAGAACTTTCGCCTGCGCCTCGGTTTCGACGCCTTCGGCCACGACGACGGCGTTTTGCCCGCGGCAGATGCCGACGATGCTTTCGACGAGCGAACGGCTCACGGGATTGCCGACGACGTCGAGAATGAGCGAGCGGTCGAGTTTGACGGTGTCGAAGCGCACCTTCGAGAACATCGAAAGGTTTGAGTAGCCCGTGCCGAAGTCGTCGAGCGCGAATCGGAAGCCCAGATCCCGATAGGGACGCAGGGCGTGCTCGAGCGTGTCCTTTTCGACGGAGCAGGCGGTTTCGGTGATTTCGATTTCGATGAGGCTCGGGTCGATCCGGTCATAGTGGCTCAGCACGGCGAGCACCGCGCCCGCGGCCGAGTGGTCGAACACGGTGAAGCGGGAGAAGTTTACGGCGACGGGAACGAGCGGCAGCCCCTGCGACTTCCAGACGTTCATCTGCCAGAGCACGCGCGAGAGGACGAAGAGGTCGAGTTCGCGCAGGGCCCCGCTCTTTTCCATCTGCGGGATGAAGTGCGCGGGCGAAACCGGGCTGCCCCTTTCGTCAAGTCCCCGCACGAGCGCTTCGGCGCCGCAGATGCGGCCGGTGCGAAGATCGAACTTGGGCTGGTAGTACACCGTGAAGTCGGCGATCGTCTTCGTGGAAAAGCGCGGAGCGCCCTTGGGCGTCGATGAGACGGCGGCGGCGAACGGACGGTCGGCCTGCGAGAGCATGATGGTGCGGGCCTCCTTCAGGAGGTTTTCGCCCGAGAAGATGCCCCTCGACCAGCTTGCACCCGTGGCGATCTGCCCGGGGAAGGTTCTTGCGGCAAAGCACTTCAGGTCGTCCGCGCGCTCAAAAAACGCCTCCTTCGTGACGTTCGGCGCAAGAAGGGCAAGCTCCATGTCGAAGAGGTGCACGAGCACGGCGTTCGCGAAACTGCGCCGCAGTTCTCCAGCGAGCGCCTGCATGATGGCGGCGAAGTGTTCCGTTCCGTTTTCGTTGGCGATCTTCAGGGCCTGCGGAACGGCGGCCACGAACGCCCCCATCGTCACGCAGTGTTCCGAATTGAGGGAGGCGAGCGCGTCGTGACAGGCGGCGGGGCTCGTGAGGACGTTCGCCTCCGGGGCGAGCGGCAGAAGTTCGTCGCGGCTCGCCTTGAGCATGCGCTCGTTCAGGAGCGCAAGATAGGGGGCGAGGGCAACGGGAAGCGAGCGGTCGTCGTGCCGGACTTCAGGAGCTTCGATGACGAGGAGCACGGCCGGGGTGTTTGCAGACGTTCCGCAGGGAACGATCGCATAGGTCCAGGGCGCGCGGTCCGACGGGTCCGCGGCGTCGCCGCTTCGCTTGGCGCTTCGCACGAAGGCGGGCTTGCCCGAGGCGAGGGCGCGCGTGAGAAGCGGGAACTTCAGCATGGACCGCCCAAGGAGTGCGGGACGGATGGCGGGCTTTCCTTCGTTCGACCACTCGGTCGCCTCTTCGATCGTCCGGGCGTCTTCCGAGAGCCGCAGCGTGTAGACGCGGGCGGCGCCGTAGTGCCGTCCGAGGACCGCGAGGATCGCCTCGAGCGCCGCCAAGGGACGGGGCGTGCGGATCAAGAGGTCTAGACACGTGAGCAGGACCGCGTTTTCGTCGGGCGTAAGCGCCGAGGGGATCGGCGAATCCGGGACGCGTTCCGCATCGGCTGTTCCGAGACGGCGAAGCGCGTCGGCGCGGGCCGCACATTCGTCGGGGCGAAGCTGCTCGACGGCGTCGTCGGGTTCCGGTGAAAGGTGTTCAAGGGCGTCGGCCGCGTCGCGCCAGAAGGCGTCGAGCCCAACGGGATCGAGTTCGCCGTGCGTGAAGACGGCCGTGAAGCGGACGTCCCGACCGGGAAAGAGTTCGAGCGCGCGGCGCACGAAGGCGAAGGCGTCTTCCAGGGCCTTCCGCGCCCGGGCGGACGTCGCGCAGTCGGGGAGAAAGACCTTGATCGAATCGGCCGATGCGCGGCTTACGATGCCGAGGGACTCGAAAAAGAGTCCGAAGGCCGAAGCGATGAAGGAAAGGGATTCCTCTTCTCTGCCGCAGGGCGCGAGCGCAGTGCGCACGAGCGCAAACGCCGAGGCGGTCGTCGCGTGGGCGAGGTGCGTTTCGGCGACGTGACGGTCTTCGCCGGGTTTGCAAAGTTCCTCTTCGTCGCGAAGAATCTTGGGGAGCCGCAGAAGGCGCGCCTCCGACCCGGCCTTTTCGGACCGGACAAGGTAGAAGTGCGCCGCAAGATGTCCGTTCTCGCCGGACGCAAGCAGTACGTAGAGCGTCGCCGCGCACAGACGGCTGTCGTTTTCGATGCGGACGAAGGGTTCGCACAGCCACCGCGGCGTGCCGTGAAACTCAGACGCCAAGCGTTCGGGCGCAAGGTTCTCCCGAAGAGCTCGCCGCGTCTCGTCGCCGAAGACGTTCCCGAGGCACTTTTCGAGGAGATCCGTGTAGCGAAGCGTCCGCACCGAAAGGTCGAAGGAATGCCCTTCGAGCCGGCAGGATTCGACGCGGTTCTCCGTGAGATCCGCGAGAGCGTAACCGTGAAGAGCCGGAAAGAGCGGCGGACACAGAGCCTGCGCCGTCAAATCCTGCGGGAGAGGCTGCTGCAGACCCAAGCCCGAGATCGTGCCGAAGACGAGCCCCGACTCGGGATCGCTCTCGAAGTCGACGCGGCAGCGGTGATGGTTTCCGTCCGGCCGAAGCCGCAGGACGAAAAAGTCCGCGCCCCGCTTTTCGCCGCAGAGCACGCGGCGCGCAAAGGAACGAAAGCCTTCGGCGCTCTGCGGGTGCACGATTCCGCGTTCGATCAGAACGTCGGGGAAGGGACCGTCCGTGACGACCGTCTCGAAGCCGTCGCCATCGGACCGCGCCAGCGAGAGAATCTGCCGCTTGCCGTCGAAAACCCAGGCGCGCAAAGCGCCGTATTCGAGCTCGAGTCGGCCGAGGGGAGACGAAAGGGAAGCAGCGTCGCGCGAGGTTTCCAGAAGGACGGCCGGCCCGTCGGAGCCCTGACGGAGGGGTTCGACCTTCACGAAGCGAAGGGATCGGACGCCCCCGTCCGCCGCGGCTGCGGTCTCTTGCAGAAGCGTGAAGCCCCGGCCGCTTTTCGCGGCCGAGAGAAGCTTCTGTGCGTACGGAACTCCGACGGCCTCGGGGAGACCGAGTCCCGTCACCGGACAGGGGGGCGGCAGATCTTCGGACACGCGGAGCATTCGGCGTGCCGCGTCGTTCAGGTACTGCGCGTGGACTTCGTCCGAAGGCGAGACTTCGTAGAGGACGATGCCCGTTTGGGCCTCGGTCGGTCCGGCGGACCGGTTTCGGCCTTCGTCGTCGAAAGCCGCGTTGCGGGAAAGAACGAAGCTGGAAGTCATAACGGTAGTCGAAAAGAATTCCGATGGATTGGCGCGGTTCGGCCGTCATTCCGGATACTTGACCCACTTGCCGGTGTTGAGCCGCACCCAGTGGGCGCCCGCAAAGCGCACGACGCTCGCGTTGGCGTTCTGCGATACGGGCCAGGTCTGAGGCAGATCCTTGAGGATCGCGTTGACCTCGGCCGAGACGTCCTCGCCGTGCGTACGGTAGACGCCGCTCACGGCCGTGCGGGCCATGAGTTCCGCGATCGCCAGATAGCTCGTCGGTTCTTCGACCGTGCGGGGAGCGCCGTCGAGCTTGAGTCCGAAGAATTTCACGAAGACGGGAACGTTTGTGATCTTCGGGCTCGGAATTTCGCGAAGCCGCGCCATCTGGATCTTGTCGCCGCGTACCGCCGCCCCGTGTTCGGGTACGACGATGAAGAGCACCGGCCGACCGCTCTTTTCGATGCGGTCCATGATGCGCTCGAGCTCGTCCAGGAGGGTCTTCGCAAGCGGTGCGTAGTCGAGCGGCTTCAAGGTTCCCGGAGCGCGGTTTCCGTCGTGGAGCGCCACGAGATTGAAGAACGAAACGGTTCTCGACGCGGGCTTCTCCGAGAGGTCCGAGAACCACTGATTGAAGACGTCGCCGTCGTCGTAGACGGGCGAGCCGTCGAAGGCTTCGTAGCGGCCGCGAAGCTTCGTGAGGTCGTTGAGGGCGGGGGTGAGTCCTGCGAGCTCACGAAGCGATTCAAGATAGTTGTCGAACCGTCCGTTGTGGTCGAGATAGAGGCGGTTTTCCCATCCCGCCGCCGCAAAGCGGTTGAGGAGTTCGCACTGCGGACGGCGCTGGTCGTAGAGGGCCGAATGCGAGGGCTGTCCGCAGGCGGCGGTCAGCAGGCGCAGGGTCGCGGGTCCCGAGTACGACGTGGCCGAGGAAAAGTCCGTGAAGCGCACGTCGAACTTCGACCAGACGTCGTGGTCTTCGAGTCCCGTCGCGGCAAGGTCGTCGCGCGAGAGCGAGCAGATGTTGACGAGCGCGATGTCGAAGGCGCCCGAAACCGATTCGGGAACGGGATCGGACGGAAGACTCGCGACGCGGTTTTCCTCCTCCGTCAGGAAAGCGGTCAGCCAGCGGTCGATGTCGTCGCCCGTGCCGTTTGCGGGTTGCGGAGGCTGAAGCGGACCGGCCGCCGTTTCGTTCTCGGGGGCGGCCGCTTTTTCGGCTGCGACGGCGACCGCCGCCTCGGGCGCCTTCGGCTCTTCCGGCAGCGCCCAAGTGACGAGCTGCGGGAAGGCCGTGACGACGAGACCGATCACGGTGAGGGTCGAAAAGCGGATCCAGCGGCGCAGAAAGAGCCACGCGACGATCCCGGCCGCGAGCCACGCGACGATGACGGGATTCACGGCGTTGACGACGAAGTCGATCAGAAACGACGCGGAAAAGTCCGCGAGGTTGTGCGCGTTCGCGCGGATCGCCTCGGGTCCGGGCAGCCAGCTCTCGTGCCAGAGAAGCGCAACGGCCGCAAGGGCGCCGGCAAGGTTGCGCAAAAGGTCGAGCGCGCGCGTGCCGATCGGAAGGACGACCGCGGCGAAGAGGAGCGCGTTGTAGGCGGGCTCGAGATTCAGGTAGCCGAAGTAGGCGAGTGCGAACTTCGCCAGAAAGTACACGTTGAACCAGCCCGCGCCCTTCCAGACCGTTTCAAGCGGGGCGTCCTGGGAAATCTTGGGGCTCGTCATTTGTCGTCGGATGCTTTCGTCGCAATGGAGTCGGGACCAAGGTCAAGCAAGTCGCTCAATTTATACTCTCTCGAGACGGCGCGGCGGCCGACAAAGAGCCAGCGAAGCCGCGCGGCAAGGCGGGAGAGCCGCGGCGCGAAAAACCACCCCGCGGCGAAGGCGAGGATAACCGCAATCGCAAGGACGTGGGGCTCAAAGAGAATCGGGGGCATGGGTCACTTCTTCCAGGGAAAAACGATCGGCGTCGGCACGATCGGGTTGGGACGCGGCGTTGCGTCGTCGGCCTTTGAGGCGTCTGCGCACTGGGCGAAGGTTCGCCGCGCGGATTCGTCCGTCGGACTTTCGCGAAAGGTTTCGATCGCCCGCAGCTCCGACAGAATGTCGGCCGTTTCGAAGACGAGGGAGTAGTGCGCGAAGAGTTCCGCGGGCTCCACGGCAAAGCAGCGCTCGAGCGCCAACTCTACGTTGGAGGGGTGGGAGCCGTTCAGAAACACCGCGCAGCGCCGTCCCACCGCGCAGGCGATGTCGCCCGCGCGCTTGGGCTGGAAATGCGCGAGACAGTCTTCGGGGTTGAGCATCTCGTCGGGCTCGAGCGTGACGAGCGTCCCTCGGTTGAGGGGAACGAAATTCGTCTCGCTGAAGGTGACGAGCCGCCGCACGAGGTCGGTGAAGTCGTTCCGGTCGAGCACGCCCCTCGCGTGCGCCGCGAGAACGAAGGCGAGCGACGCCTCGAAGTCCGCGGGCAGCTCCCGCGAAAAGACGGCGTGCCGCAGATCGACCAGGGTCATGCCGATGTATTCGATCCCGGCCGAGGCCTCGAAGACGACGTTCGCGCCGCAGCCGAGCAAAAAGGCGAGCGACGCGGCGCGCACGGGCACCTTGTCGGGAACGACCGCGAGCTTCAGGTGCCGTCCCCGCGTTTTTCTGAGCGTGTAGAGCGCCCGCGCGACGGGGGCGAGGTCCTGCGTGCCTTCGAGAGAAAAGACGAGGGTCGCAGCGCTCGCGCGGCTTCCGATGCGCGCAAGCGCCTCGTTGTCGGGAACCGTCCTGAGGTTGAGGAGTCCGCTCGTGCGTTCGTTGAGTTTTGCCGAGGCGCTGTAGACGATGTCCGCGTCCTCGAGCACGGCGGTGTCCTCTTCGAACCCTTCGGGCGCGGCAAAGCCCGCGCCGTCGCGGCGCAGCGTGACTTCGAACTGTCCCGTGAAGCGGTGCAGACCGTACCAGAAGCGCGCCTGCCAGAGACATTCGTCCTTCTTCTTGGTGAGCTGTGCGAGGCCTCCGAGGCGGTGCCGGAAGGAGAGGAGCCGATAGAGGAACTCTTCGTCCCCGGGGCCGCTTCCGTAGAAGACGAGGAGAACGATGTGGCCCTGTTGCTCCGCGGCCGCGGCGATGCGCGCGAGCCGGTCCGTGAGGGCGCGCTCGTCGCCGAGCGCGACGGACGCGGCCCGACAGAGGAGAAGGATCGTCTGCGGTTCGTCAAAGAGGTTCGCGAGCGCCTGCGCCAGACCTTCGAGCGGCCAGACGTAGTAGGGAAAGCGAAGCCTTTTGATGCGGCGAACGCTCCAGGAGAGAGGCTCCCGGAGTTCGTCCGCATGCTCTCGGAAGAATTCCCGAACCTTTTTTCTTTCATCGTCGTCGCGAAGCACGAAAAGAATCGGAGGGCGTTCGCCCTCACGGAGGCGACACCCGAAGAGAAGCGGCATGGCCTCTTCGATCGACGTCGCGCACACGACGCCCACCGAACCAGGGTTGAGCGTGCGGCGGCTGTCCGCGAGTCCCCGCAGGGGAAGTTCCAGACTGCGATCAGACATGTTTCGACTCCATCGTGTCGGCAAAGGGCGAGACGGTCTTGGCGTGCTCTTCTTCGTAGCGTACGGTGAGATTGCGTCCCAGGCACTTAGCGCGGTAGAGGGCGAGGTCGGCCTCGCGCACGAGCGTGAGGATGTCCTTTTCGGCCCAGTGCTTCGTCGAGGAGGAAATGCCGATCGAAACGGAGAGCGGTTGGGGCGCTTCGCCCTTTTCGCTCACGGACGCGTCCGCGAGCGAAATTCTGCGCATGCGGTGACGGATGCGTTCGGCGACGTTGTAGGCGGTCCTGGCCGTGACGCCCGTGAGCACCATGCAGAATTCCTCGCCCCCGTAGCGGTAGACGACGTCGTTTTGCGCAATGCACGTGCGGATTTGCTCGCCGAAGCGCTTGAGGATTTGGTCGCCGAAGAGGTGGCCGCGCGTATCGTTCACCCGCTTGAAGTGATCAAGGTCGATCATGATCACGGCGGAATTCCCCGGCACGCCCCTCGTTTTCTCCACGATCGCCTCGAAGGCCCGACGGTTGGCGAGTCCCGTCAAAGGATCCTTGTGGGATTCGTTGAGGAGCTCGTCGTATTGCGTGGCGAGAAGGTTGAGCGACGCGCGTTTCTGATGGAGCATCTTGCAGAAATGCATGAGCCACTCGATGACGTCGTTGATTTCCGCGATGTACGAGCCCGCAGGCATCTTCGGGAGCTTGTTGGTGTCAAGGAATCGGCGCATTTCTTCGCGCAGTTCGCCCAAGGGGCGAAGCACCAGATAGGACGTGATCGCGATCGCGGCCGCCGTCGCCAGGGTGATGAAGAGGGCCAGGGAGAAGGAGCGGAAGAGCCGATCGTTGAACTGCGTGATCTGACCGATGAGTCCCATGCGGTCCGACGTTTCCAACTTTGCATAGACGTGACTGAGGTTGCGTGCGTCCTCGTTCATCGCGTCGGCCTGGGCCAGAAACGCCGTACGCGAGGCGGCGAGCGCGTCGAGCTTGGCGGAGAGCGACTGCGGAAGTTCGCCCAGATTCGCGCAGTACTCGAGAAACGCCGTGCGTTCTTGGCTCTGAAGCGGTGCATGCGCGGACGTGCAGAGTTCGCGCGCGGCCCTGCCGAGCAGTTCGAGATGCCGACGGTGCGGCGCCTCGTCGTCGAGATGCTGCACGATCGGGAGTCTGAAGTCGTTCAGGATCCGCGCCGACGAGCCCGGAAGACCCGCGGCTACGCCCGCCGCAGCGAGGAGGTCCCGGTGGAACGCGTTGAACCCGGCGTTCACCCCGTCGCGGCCGCTCTCGTAGTCCTGACGAAGCGTCCAGGTCCGTTGCAGGCTTTCGATCAGCCGCTCCGTCAGAATCTTGGCCTCGTCGTGCTGCTCGAAGACCGTTTCCGTGAGAAGACCCCAGGTGTAGATGTAGGCGGTGCGGGCGCGCTGCGTGACGCTCGCGTATACGAAGTCCTGCAAAGACTTGCTCAGATAGTGCAGATTGGTGGAGTTGCGCTGCGCGAGCATGATGTCCTTGAGGGTCTGCTCCTCCAATTCATACGCAAACGCCTGAATCCGTCCGCTCATGTTGACGCCCAGGGCGAGGCTGCCGAACATCACGAGGAGAATCGCCGCCATCACCGGAAGCAGCATCCGCCGGATGGGAACGGCCTTTTTGCCCGTGGACGTTATGCTGAAGCTTTCCATCGTTTTGAGACCTTAAAAACTGAAGAAAGGGAAGAAGCGGATGATGAGATCCTGAAATTCCCCGTTCGACTGTAGCGTGTGGAGCGTCCGGTTGACGCCGTCGATCAGGGCATGGTCTTGAAGCTTGGCCGCGACGCGGCACTCGGTGAGCCGGTCGTCCACGTCCGCGGCGCGGCCTCCGATGAAAAGCGCTGCGCCCTGCGGGCCGGTCAGAAGGTTGTAGCCCGGCACGCCGTCGAGAAAAATCATGTTGACTTCGCCCGCCGTCAGCGCGTCGACGAGCGCTTCGAAGGACGGATACGCCCGCCTGCGCGCGCCCTGCGGCACATATCGATCTTCAATGTAGGCGTTCTGAAGCTTTCCCTCCTGCACGCCGATCACGAGTTCCGGAATCCGGTCGTCCGTGAAGTGCTCGAAGCGCTTCTGCGTGGTGATGAAGAGACTTCCCGAACGGTAGTAGGGCTCCGAAAAGAGAAACCGGCGGCCGCGCTCTTTCGTTTCGGCGAGTCCCGCGACCACGAGGTCGAGCCGTCCCGCCTGAAGAGCGGGGAGAAGCGACGGGAAGGGGAGCGCCCGAATGCGGCAGTCGCGGCGAAGCATGCGGCAGACCTCACGCGCGAATTCCACGTCAAAGCCCGTGAGTTCACCCCGGACGTCCACGTAGGAGAACGGCTCCACGTTGGCCTCCACGCCGATATCGAGCGGTTCGATCATGACCGGGGCCGTCGGTTGAGCGTCCCGCTCGACGAGGAACCACCCCGCGAGCAGAAGAATTGCGGCCGAACCCGTGAGAAGAATCTTTTTCATGAAGAAACTCCTTTCTTCAAGCCGCAGTCTCGTTTTGAACGTCGACGGCCGCGGTCAGCAAGAGAGCGCGCATTTCCTCGGCGGTCGAGGGCTTCGCAAAGCAGTAGCCCTGCAGCTGATCGGGGGAAAGTCCCTCGAGCCGCGCGTACATTTCCTCGTCCTGAATCCCCTCGAGACAGACGACGAGACCGAGTTCCTTGAAGGCCTTGATGAGACGGGCGAGGAAGAGCCGGCGCTTCTCGTCGTAGAGACAGCCGAGCGCGACTTCCCGCGAGAGCTTCACCATGTCGCAGGGGATGCTCAGAAGGAAGGCGAGCGAGTTGTAGCACGTCCCGAAGTCGTCGATCGCGGTCTGCATGCCGACGGCTCTGCACTTTTCGACGAGCTCCTGAAGGTCCTGCTGCGGAATGTTTTCGCCGGTTTCCACTAATTCGATGACGATGCGCCCGAACGGAATGCCGTTGCGCTCGGCGGCCGTGCGGAGAAAAAGAAAGAGGCTCCGGTCGACCGTGTGCGAGGGATTGAGGTTCAGGTTGAAGGTGAAGCCGTCGGGAACGACGTCGAGAACTTTCGACGCCAACTCGAGCGAGCGCCCGAAGACCCAGTGCGTCAGGGGGACGGCGAGCGTCGACTTCTCGAGCAGCCGCACGAAGCGGTCCGGTCCGAAGCCGCGGTCGGTTTTGAAGCGGAGGAGAAACTCCGCCCCGGTGTAGCGGCGCGTGAAACGGTCGACGAGGGGCTGCATGAGAAGCTTGAAGCCGTCGAAGTCGTTGAGACAGGCATGGGTCGTGAGAAGAATTTCCCGCAGCAGGAATTTCTCGTGTCCGTGCTGTGCCGGGTAGAGATCGGCGAAGGCCAGCCAGAAGGCCCGGCGCTTTTCCAATGCTTCGGCACTCGATTCGGCCCCCTCCGCAAAGATGAGCTGCGACTTCACGCTGTCGACGGCGCGGTGCTCGCGCAAAACGGCGTCGAGAAGCCGGTTGGCGCGCGTCTCGACGTCAAAGCACGTCTCCGGCGTCGAGCAGATGATCGTGTCGGAGTCGAGCTGTTCGATCATGACGCCGGGGCTTGCCTTTTCGCGCAGCGACTCGATGATCCCGGCGGTGAAGAGCCCGAGGGAGTCGGTCGCGCGGAAGTTCGAGGTGAGCCGCAGCGCAACGATCGTGTGCGAAGCGGGCGCCGCCGCAAGACGCGCGAGTTTTTCGACTTCGTCTTTGGAGAAATCCGAAAACCCGAGGAGTTCGGAAAAGATCCGCGCGAACGCATAGAACTCGACCGTGCCCGAAAAAAGCGTGCTGTCGCCCGCGTCGCTTCGGTAGGATTTGGCGCGGATTCGGCACCAGACGACCTGCTTGTTGATGCAAAGCCGCACAAAAAGGTCGCGGCTCGCGCATTCGCGCCGGAATTCCTCGAAATGGGCGCGAAGCACTTCACGGTCGCACTCGTCCGCAAGCAGTGCGTCGAACACTTCTTCGAGGCGGCAGGGATGTGCGGGATCCGTGCCGAGTGCCCGTGCGAGGTCCGACGAGAGATGAAAAAGCCCGCTCTTGAGTTCGCCGAAGAAAAGGTAGGGCGATTCAAAATCGGTTTTGGAGCCGGCGGCGTGTGAAAGGAGCATGTAGCAGTTCCTTGGTGGAGCTGTGAGTCTGACGGTGAGGCGCGATGCGCTCACCACTTTGCGTAAGGCGTCATGGGCGTGGGCGGTTGCGGAAGGTCTCCCTCCCAGCCGTCCCAGTGCCAACGAAGCCAGAGTCCGGCATAAAACGGCGCGTAGCGGTCCGTGTCATGCTGGTAGGTGACGGACGCGCCGAGAACGGCGTGCTTCGTGAGCCGCCGCTCGGCCGCCGCGAAGACCGAAACGCCGAGGCCGACGGACGAATCCGCCTCCTCCCGCGCGTCGATGTCGGAAAGCCCGAGTCCCGCAAGTTTCGACTTGAAGGGATAACGGTCGCGCGCTTCGGAGCGGGAGGCCGCAAGCGAGAGGCGCGCCCGCGCCGTCCAGGACCAATGCCCCGTGCGGCGCGATTCTTCGACAAAGCCTCCCACGGACCCTGCGTCGTTGGGGGAGTAATAGCCTCCCTGCCCGAAGTAGTAGTCGGAGAGATCCTTGTCGTAATGCCAATAGAGCGCCGAAACGCCCGCGGTGCGCTTGTGATGCGCAAGATCGACGAGGCGGCGGTACCACCCCGCCATGAATTTGAAGGCGGTGTTGTCGGCGACGTCGTGACCGCGGATCCGCTCGAGCATCGCGACCGACCAGAAGCCGTCGCGTCCGCCCAGATCGTGCGAGAGCGAAAACCGAAGGCCCGTGCGCCGCACGCCGCCCCATTCGCGGCCCGTGGCGGAATCGCGCTGACCGCCGAGCGCAAGAAGCGATCCGAATTCCGGACGGTAATAGACGCCCGCCGAAAGACCGAAGTTCCCGGCGTCCCAGGACCAGTTGACGGCGCCCGAGGGATCGCTGTAGAGCATCCCCATGGGCGTAGTGCCGATGTCGAAGTCGAGCTGTCGTCCCTCCCAACGGAAGGCGACGGACTGCCCGAAGTCGCGGTTGACGGGGTCGGCCGCGCGAAAGCCCGCCGCCGCGTTCGAGGAAGTCCCGAAGCCGTGCGGGTCGCTTCCCAAGTGCCCCATGTCGTAGCCCACGCTGTCGGTGCGAAGGGTCGCACGACCGCCGAGGGCCGGAAACGACGCTTCGCTCATCCAGGTGACGGCCGTGAGGTCGGAATAGCCGCCCGTTCCCGGGTCGACGTCGACGTTGACCCCGAAATTCAGGCGCACTTCCTCTTCGGCATAACGCTCGGCCGCGCGGCTTCGAAGCGACTGCGCGAGCCATCCGTCGGGACCGAGTACGGGCGCTCCTTCCACGGGTTGTGCGTTCGCCCCTTCGGGCATGCGCATGGCGCGCGTGAAGGAGACGGCATTCCCCTTTTCATTTTGGAGAAAGCCCGCGCGCGCAAAAGCCCGGCGGTAGGCGTCAAGCGCCTCCGCGTGCCTACCTTCGTCATCGCGCGCCGCGGCGACCCGCCGCCAGAGCATGACGGCGTCTTCGGTCTCGTCGTCGGCGGGCACGTCAAGGAGCGCGATGCGGCGCTCAACGAGCGCCAGCGCTTCGTCTTCGGCTCCCGCGTCGTCGAGGACGCCCGTCATGCGAGCGAGACTCTTGGCGGTAAGCGCGCCGCGCGCGGCATTTTCCGTTTCGAGTGCAAGCACCAGACGGACGACTTCCTTTCGAACGTCGTCGGAATGTTCGGCGCCGCGGGCCAGAAGCGCTTCGATTTCGCCGTAGACGGCCTCCTCCCGCCAGGCGGGATCCGACCCTGCAGCGCGCCAGAGAGACCGCGCCCTGTCGTGGTCGGCCGCTTTCTGCGCCCAGTCCGCGGCCTTCGCAAGCAGCCAGGATTCAAGAACCGATTCGTCGGGAAGCGCACGAAGGGCTTCGGCAAAACGTCCTTCTTCGGCGAGGCGTTCGGCCTTCGCGAGGGCGATGTTCGTTCGCAGCGTGTTCGCCAGTTCCCGCATCGCCCGGATTCGTTCGGCATCCGCCGCACGGGGACGGGCGGGAAGGTCGGCGAGAAACTCTTCGGCGAGGCGCAAAGCCTTTCCCGGCTGATCGACGCTTCGGCGAAAGAGCGCCTCGGCGTAGCGCCATTCGCCGCGGGTCCCGGGCGCGGACCTGCGCGCCGTCGTCTCCCACAGACGGTCGGCTTCAGTCGTCTCGCCGCGTGCCCAGAGCGCCCGCGCAAGTCGTCCCGTCGTCCACGGATCGGGTTCGCCCGCTTCGAGCGCGCGGCGCAGGGCGGCGACGTATTCGGACGAGGGCGTCTCCAGGAAATTCCCTTCGGCGTCGACCGCGGGGGCGAGGCGCTCGGCCTTCGCTTCCAGGCCGTCGCGGTGAATCCCGGCGATGCGGCGCTCCAGTACCGCACGATAGGAGGCCTTCGCGTCGTCCGTGAGCGCCGCGGCCTTTTCGAGCCAACGAAGGGCCGCGGCCCGATTTCCCCGTCGCAGCGCAACGTCCGCAAGGCCCGCATAGGCGAAAGGGCGTTCCGGGTCGACGGCGAGCGCTTCGCGGTAGGCGGCTTCGGCCTTTGCGAGCGCGCCGCGCTTTAGAAGTTCGTCGCCGCGGTCGCTTGCGAGCCAGTAGCGCCCTTCGGCGATGGCGTTTCGCCAACGCTCGGCGCGCGGATCGTCCGGACGTTCGGCATAAAGACGTTCTAGCGTCGCGACGCTTTCGGCCCGCGTGGCGCTCCGGTAGACGGTCTCGAGCGCCCGGTCGAGCGCCTTTTCGAAGGCCTCGTCGGCGAGGCGCCGCTTGGCGCGCTGTGAGATGAAGAGCGACGGCGAGCTAAGCAGATTTTCGAGCAGCGCCTTGCCTTCGGCGCGGCGCGTGTCCGTCCGAAGCAGCATGTCGGCGTATTCGAGCTGCAGCGAGGGCTCGGACGGCACGCCGTGAAAGAGTTTTTCCACCTCTCGGGCGGCCTCGCCGTGACGGCTCGCGACGGCGAGAAGACGCAGGGCGGCGTAGGCCTGCGCAAGATCGCCCCTCGCCACCCGCGCGAGCGTGCCGGCGTCGCGGCAGGTCTTCGACTCGGGCGAGGCGCACAGTTTTTTCAGAAGCTCCTCGACTTCCTTCTCGTCCTCCTTTTCGGGAGTGCCGTAGCGAAAGAGATGGCGCAGATAGTCGAGCTGCAGTTCCGCGTCGTCGGGCGACATGCTGAGAAGCCGCCGGAACGCATCGCGTTCCACGGCCGCGTTGTCGGTGCTTCGGGCCGATTCGATCTGCCCCGCGAGCCACCGGGTCTGAATGCCCGTGCGGTCGGGGGCGGAGAATGCGTCGGGAGCATGGATCGCCGCAAGTGCCGCGAGCGCCGCGGCGAGGGTGCGGATGGTCGTCATGACCGGACCTCCGAGCGGATCGGGCGCAGAAGCCGTCCGTCCCGGTCAAATGCGAAGCGCGCGTCGTCAAAGCCGAGTCCGAAGAGCGTCAGCATGCTCTTGTAATAGCTCTCGGCCGCGATCGGCAGCTTTTCGAGCCGGGCGCGAAGAAGATCGCCCTCCGGCGAATTCGGGCGCCAGGCCAGGAAGGCCGAGCCGAAGGCGTCGGGCCCCGGCGCGGACACCGAGAGCGTGCGGATGTCGATTCTCTCCGGAACGCTTCCCCGCGCCCGGACCAGTCGGAAGACCGGCGCGAAGTGCCGCAGAAGAACGTCGCGTTCCGGAGCGTCCTTGGAGAGCATCCCCGCCCAGAGATAGACGCGCACGGCGTCCCAGCTTCCGAAGGGACGCCCCGCGTCGACGAGCGTGCCCGTCCGGTCGAAGACGGCCCAGTCTGGTGCGGCGCCCGCGGGCGAAGCGCGCAGGGTCGTGCGAAGCGCCGCCTGATGGGCGGCCTCCCATCGGGGATCTTCGAGGGCGAAGCGCCGGAAGAGCTGCAGCGGCGTATAGCTCGGATTGAAGGTGACGCGTCCCGCGTCGTCGACAAAGCCCGTGCGTCCGGGAAGGCACACGGGACCCAACGCGTCGGTTTCATGAAGACACGTGCGGCGAACGAGATCGAGGAGGGCGAGCCCCTCTTCGCGGTAGTAGTCCTTCTTCCAGAGTCGTCCGGCTTCGAGAAGCGCATAGGCGATCCAGAGATCGGCGTCGGTCGCGTTGTTTTCGTCGATCACGCCCCAGCGTTCGACGGGAACGGAGACGGGGGCCTTCGCGCCGCGGGGAGGCTTTTCCGTCTTGGGTACGGGCGTTTCCGTTTTGCCCCAGAGCCAGGCGGGAAGGTTATTCCCGATGTCCCCCGCGCAGAGGTTGTCGACCGTCCAGCAGCGAAGCTTTTCGAAGCGTTCCTGGTCGTCGTCGACGAGCGCGAAGAAGAGTCCGTAGGACTGGCCTTCGCTCGTCGTAATGAGGCGCGCGTCGCTCGGATCGATGAGACGGCCTTCGTCGCTCACGGCTTCGTCCGCATAGCGGCGCCAGTCGTTCCAGACGAGCGTCCGCCGGGCGACGTCATGCGCCGGGAGGGCGGCTGCGCGAGCAAGGGGCGAAGCGAGAATCGGGGTCGCGCCGAGGGCGAGGAGGAAACTGCGTTTGGCAATCATCTTCGACCTCTCTCAGGACTTGCGGTTGGACGGAATGCGAAGCTTCTCGCGGGCGCTCAAAAGCCGTCCCGAGACGACGCGCGTCATGAGGAGATAGATGAGAAGCGCCGCGCACGCGAGGAAGACGAGCGTGATCCCGAAGAGCACGAAGGGCTTGTCGAGAAGCTGATTCCAGATGCGCTGATGCCAGGGCAGGTCGCCCACGACGTAGGTTTCGGCCGGCCGGAAGTTGACGCTTCCCTTGCGGGAGAGGAAGCTCACCGCTCCCTCGACGTCGTAGAAGCTTCCCGCGGCGCCGAGCTTGTCCTGAAGGAGCGCCGTGCCGGCGCCCGGCTGCGAGAGGAGCGCCACGACCGTGCGGCCCCGGGTCACGGGGGACTCGAAACTCACGAGCGCCGCCTGACGGTCGCTCTCGATAAGGTCGGCCCGCACGCGGATCGCCCGTTCTTTGCGAAGCGCCGGACCGTCCTCGGGCGCGAGCCCGCGGCGGATTTCCTCGGCAAAGGGCGTCCCTTCGGGCAGATCTCCGCCCGAAGTGAGGTTTCCGACCACGAGGACGTCGCGGTCGGCAAGCGCCTCGGGCGCGGGATCGGTCGACACCGTCACGAGCACGCCCGCGGTTCCCGTCTGCGAGCCGATGCGCGCGACGGCGGAAAGCATCGTGCCCACATCCTCGGCGTCGGGATTCTTCGGGAGCACCACCGTCGTTTGCGCGAGGTCCGCGAAGCGTGAATACGGGTAGCCTGCATGCGTGAAGAGCCGCAGATTCGGAAGTTCCGCGTAGTGGTAGAACCCGCGGAAGTCGAGCGTGCTCGAAGGATCGATTTCCACCTGGTTTTCCGTGAGCGACACCGAGGGGCATTTCCCGGGAAGCGAACTGTCCGTCACCGTAACGTCGTACTGAAAGTCGAATTCGAGCGTGTTGTTCGAATCGAGGTAGACGCTCGGCAGATTGAGGGCGCGCAGCCAGCTCGCCATCGCGTCGAGCGCCGCAACGCGGCGCACAACGGGGGCACTGACCGATTCGTCGGACTCCAGCACTTCGTAGCCCATGAGCGCTTCGTTGATGCGCACGCGCACGCTCGCTGTCGCGTTTTCGCCCGGGGGCGTGTAGCGGTAGCTGAGCTCCATCGGAATGCCGGTTCTCGGCAGAACGAAGAGGTCGGGCGCAAGACGGAAGTGAACCGTGATCGGGGCGGGGAAGGCGCCGCGCGAACGAAGCTGCGACTTGTGATCGACGAGTTCGTCAAAGCGCACCTTGCGGTCCGTCGGCAGCCACTTGCGGGCGTCGTAGGCGGGGCGCGGCGTGAGGCGCGGGGATTCCGTCACGAGAACGCGCGGGCCCGCGAAGCGGTCGCCTTCGAGCGCGAGCGCCTGCGCGGCCGCAACGAGCTCTTCATCGTTGCGCCCGGCGATGACGAGAACCTTGGCCCAGTCCGAGTGGGGCGCGTTGGCGATGCGCACCTCCGGTCCGGTGATTTCGGGCGTGCCCCGCAGAAAGTCGGGGAGCGTTTCCGGCGTCGCAAAGACGACGAAGTGTCCCTCGGCGGGCGCCTCTCCGAAGTACGCCGGCAGGGAGAGATCACGCCAGTCGGCCGTTTTGCCGGCCCACGAGGCGATGACCGCGGCCGCCTGCAGTTCCTTGTCGGAGGGGTGCGCGGAGAGGAGCACGGGGAGCGTGATGCGGCTTCGCGCGCCCGGATCGATGAAGGGGGAGGGAAGAAGCTGCAGCTCGTTGGCGACGCGGATCTTCTGCTTGTGGAGCGTAAGGGAACTCTCCCGATCGATTTCGAGCCAGAGCGACGCGTCGGCGGGGGACTCGCAGTTGTGCTCGTAGGAGCCGACGAACTCAAATTCGAGTTCGTTCATGTCCTTGAGGCGCTTGGGATTGAGTTCGACGGTCGTCACCACGGTCTTCCCGATCTCTTCGGTCGTGATCGGGAGACTCCGCTCGAGTTCGCCGTTGAGCCGCAGATTGAGCTGTGACTTCACCGGAAGGAGCACGGGCGAAGACGTCCACTTGAAGGTGACGGAAGCCTTCGTCGCGAGTTCGTCGCGGGCGATGACGAAGGGAAGACGCCACTTGGCGTTGAGTCCGGTCATGCGGATCGCGGTGTTCTCGGGCACGGGCTTCAGGGCGGCAAAGCGCTCCGTCTCGATGCGCGTCTCGAGTGCTCCGTCGTCTGCGTGCGAGACAAGGAGCGCCTCGGCAAACGGGCGCAGATCCTCCGCGGACGTCTCCTGAGCGGAGGCGTCCGGGAGGGTCAGAACGAAACTCAGGCCCAGAAGACTGAGGGCGAAGAGGTGTCTGGTCGTCATTTTCAACACAATCAAAGTTTTCTTGTCGTTTTCGTTGCCGGCCTTCAGGCCGTTCGCAAATCAGAATTCACGTCGTCGGGGGCGTCTCGGGATAAAGTCCGAAACCCAGCGCAGGAAGCGCTGAACGTCCACCAGTCCGATGGCGGCCCAGGAGGGCGCGAGGCTGACGATCGATCGGATGCCGAGTCCCGCAAAGGCGAGGATCGCCCGCAGGGCTTCTCCAATTCCAACGCCCGGCTTGTGCAGTGCGTCGTCCCACAGGTGGTCCCGGCAGAAGGTCGCGGCGATGAAGCGCTTCTCTTCGGCAAGGCTTCGGAAGGTGAGTTCGATCCCGACCCCGCGTGCGTTGGCTCGGCGGACGATGCCCCGGAATTCGCACGGGACGCCTTCGTCCTCCAGAACGAGCGAAACGGCTTCGGAGGCGCGTAGAAGTCCCGCCGCTTCGGCGGGCATTTCGAGATTCACGCCCGTCTGCGAAAAGTCCCGCAGGGTCGCGTGCCAGACGGTTCCGTCGTCGCGGCGAAGCGACGCGCGGCGGCGCGTCGTCACGCGGTGAAAGCGCCGTTCCTGCACGGTCTCGACAGCCACGGCGACGGCCGCGGAGAGGATCACCATGTTGTAGAGGAGCCATACGGCGTTGACGAGAATCGTCGCGCCGTCGAGGCCGCTCGAAATGAACGCGCGTCCGAGGAGCCACAGGAGTCCCGCGACGTTGAGGGCGAGAAGCACCAGATAGGGGCGCGCGATGTGCCAGTCGAGGTGGTCGGAGTCGACCTGACCGCCCTTGGTCGTCACGTTGAACTTGCCTACGTGGGGCGCAAAAAGTGCGACCGTTGTCGGAATCGCGATGTACCAGGAGAGCACCGTGTCGTAGATTTCACCCATCAGAGGGAAGCGAAGTCCCCGTTGCGCGAACTCGTTCGAGAGATTGAGATGCACGAGGTGCGGCACGACGAAGGCGAGAATCGCCAGTCCCGGCGCCTGAATGACGTTCGCGTCGAAGAAGACGAAGGGAAGCGGCGCGATGAGGAAGATGATCCTCGGAATGCCGAGGAGGAAGTAGAACATCCCGCTGAAGAAGCACAGCCGCTGTCCGAGCGAAAGGCCGCGCCCGAAAAGCGGATTGTCGAGACGGAAGATCTGAATCATCCCGCGCGCCCAACGGATGCGCTGCCCGATGTGCGAGGCGAGCGTCTCGGTCGAAAGGCCCGCGGCAAGCGGCGTTGAAATGAAGGCCGAACGCCATCCCCGTCGGTAGAGCCGAAGCGACGTATGGGCGTCTTCGGTGACGGTTTCGGTGGCGATTCCCCCGATTTCGTCGAGCGCCTCGCGGCGGATGACGGTGCAGGAGCCGCAAAAGAGCGTCGCGTTCCAGGTGTCGTTGCCGCGCTGAATGAAGACGTGAAAGAGGGCGTCCTCCTGCGGTACGGCGTCCGTGAGACGGAGGTTGCGCTGATAGGGCGCGGGCGAATAGAAGTGATGCGGCGTCTGCACGAGCGCGATCTTTCGGTCGTGGAGCATCCAGCCCATGGTGTTGGTGAGGAAGGACCGCACCGGAATGTGGTCGCAGTCGAAGATCACGACGAATTCGCCGTGAATCTTGCCGAGCGCGTGATTGATGTTCCCCGCCTTGGCGCCCTTGTGTTCTTCTCGACGGATGTAGCCCACGCCCGCCTCTCGGGCGAAGGCCTGAAAGTCGTCGCGGTCGCCGTCGTCGAGAATCCAGACGTGCAGCTTTTCTTTGGGCCAGTCCATCGACAGCACCCCGAGGATCGTGGTGCGCACGAGTTCGAGAGGCTCGTTGTAGCTCGGAATGCAGACGTCGACGTGCGGCCACAGGGAGCGGTCTTCGGGAAGGGGGTAGGGCTTGCGGTCGAGCACCCAGAAGGTCTGGAAGTAACTGAGCGCCATCAGGACGAAGGTGTAGATCTCCGCCGTCATGAGAAGCGCCGAAAAGACGTGTCCCTGAATCGAATCGAAATTGACCGTCTCGGTGAGGCGCCACCAGAGGTAGCGCGACGAGACGACGAGCGAGAGAAGGACGAGAAGCAGTACCGTGAGCCGAATGCGCACGAGCCGAAGCACGAGCGCAAGAGCGAAGGTGCAGGCGGAGAAGAGTACCTGGAAACGGGGGTCAAGATGCTGCGTCACGCAGAGCGCGAAAAGGACGACCACGACGGCCCCGAGCAGCGCGAGAAGGATCGCGCGCATCGGACCGACGGGCTGCGGCTCGAGCTCGGCGAAGCGTTTGGCCTCGCGACGGTCCCAGGCCTTGAGCGAGACCGTCGCCCGGTACAGGAACCGAGCGGGCAGTGAGCGTTTTTTCTCCCGAACGGGCGTCGCGCGGGATGAAGAAGCGCCGCTGAAAAAGAGGAGAAAGAAGCTTTGGATCAGAATCCGCAGGCCGTCGAGCGGGCGGGTGCGGGCGGGATCGACGTTCGAGTAGAAGTCCGAAAAGCGGGCGCGCAGGGTTCGCCAGTTCGCGTTTTCCAAAGGCAAAAAGAGCCACGCCGCCGCCAGGAGGGCGCCGTTCACGATGGAGGAAACAAGCGACGTGGACTTTTCGAGGAGCTGCGCGCCTTCCCAATCCACGCCGCGGAAGAACCGCAGCAGGACGGTTTTGATCAGCATCGGGCTTCCTCACGAAGTCGGGCGGCGCGAAGGATCAGCCAGGTGGAAAGCGCGGCGATCGCCTGGGCGCTTTCGGAAAAGCGGGCGAGCTGCGTCACGGGTCCGCGCTGCAGGGCGGACCGGGCGGCGAACTCGTCGAGAGGAATGTTCTGCGGCGCAATGCGGGCGGCAAGTCCCGGCGTCGCGCGCAGGAACTGCATCACGTCAGTGTGACTTTGCAGGGAGCTCAGCGCCTTGTTGAAGAGAACCACCTCGTTGTGGGCGATGGAGTCTTCAGACAACTTCATCGCCGTGTGGGTGTCGGGTTCCGCCACGGTGACGACGATGTCCGCCGCGTTGCGCCAACGGCGCGCCGCGTCTCCGTCGGCATGACCGAGGTCGACGACGACGTGCGTGAAGCCCGAGCCGCAGAGAGCGGCAGGGTCGAACTTGGAGGGAGGGTGCTCGGAATTTCCGTTCCCGTTTTCGTGGATGTCGAGCGCAAGAAAGAGCGGATCCGAATAACGCCAGAACGTGTCGCGAAACGCATCTTCGGAGGTGGGCGGCGCCGGCAGATTGAAGAGGGCGCAAAAGCCCGAACAATTGCATTGCGGCGCAACGGCGAGCACGCGGCTGTCGCGGCGGGAACTTAATTGCCAGGCGGCTGCCGAGGCGACGGTCGAGCTTCCCGCGCCTTCGCGAAGGCTCTGGAAAACAAGTACGATCGGGCGTTTTTCAACGGAGAGAGGCTTTGCGGAGTGTCCGGCAGTAACGGCGTTTTCGGACGCAGGAGCGCCTCTCCCGCTCAGAAAGGCGAGAAGACCGTATTGCCGGACAAGCGTCTCCCGCCGGGCTGCATCCCGTGCCGGAATCGAAGACGGGGAAATTGTTGCGGGCGTGCAGGAACGAAGTCGCGAGGCGACAGAATCATTCGACGTCATGCTCTCAGGTTCAGCGTTCGACAATCAAAGGAAAGGGTGGGTGTGGGGATGCAGTATCGGGAATTATTATTCCATTTTCTTGGAGAAAAAAGGAATGCGGATAAGCAAAAAGATCCTTACTTGCTGAATGCGTAAGGTGTATTAAGGGTAAACCCGAAGGACAGCATTGATAACACAGAAGCAAGAGTTGGCGCAAGCGGGCAAGAGGAAAAAGTTTGCCCTCGATTTTCAGGGTTATTGCATCCCTTCTTAAGAGCCGCAGAGAAAAACGAAGAAAAAGAGGGAGACGGGACATTGTGAATCCGAGATCCGGTCTTGATCGAATTTCGCCGTTGCGGGTACAGGACCGTTCTGTCCGGGGAACGATGACCAACAGACGAGAACGGCGGAACAGGAAAAGCCGAGTCCCCGTGAATGTTCATGATTTCAAGATCGGACCGGGAAATGAGAAGTACGACACTTCGTATCGACTGCGCAACTGGGGGAGTACGTGCTGTTGGAAACTCTTCTCTTCTCTGTCAGTGTTTCTGAAACCGATACTGAATTCACTCTTCGCGGCTCTTTTCGCCGTCCGTAAGGAGGGGCTGTCGTTTCACATACTTATGGTTAACCCTTACGTGTTTTGCGGCCTTCGCGAACGCGCCGCCGCCTTCAGCCCGGTGCCACCCCCTCCTCTCTTTCGGAGACCACTACGCAATGATGAATCAACCGTTGGAACACACTTTTCACCGTCGCCTGCCCTCCCGCATTCTTTCCCGTGAAATTCGCGAGCAGGCTCTCGAACTCTTCGAGCAGGGACTCGGTCACAAGACAGTGGCAAAGCGTCTGGCGATTTCACCGCACACGACGCGCGACTGGGGCCGAGCCTTCCGCGAAAACCGCTTTTACCCGGCCGTCTCGACGCATCTCTACTGTTATGACGACGATGCCAAATCGACCGTCTGGAGCCTGGCGCTCCAAGGTTTCACCATCAGTGAAATCTCAAAAAAGACGAACATCAGCCGCAGCACCTGCTACGCCTGGATTCGGGCCCGCCGCGCCAAGACCGCCGGCCGCGCGAGTTGAACCGTTCGTCCATCCGGATCTTCTGCTGAAAGTCCAATGCTCACAACTGCTTTCAGACAATCATTCCTGATCTGAAAGTTGGAGTGGGCTCCGGTCAATTCTACGGACAATCGACATTTCTTAGGCAGTCGAGGGTTGTCTTATTGCGAGAAAACCCTTGTCTTGCTCAGACCTTTTGCGATTGTTTTTTTTTATTGATCGTATATGATTGATCGGCTTCTACTAATGAACGTAAACGTCCCGACTTCGTCGGTTATAGAGGCCAATCGGCCTACTGCCGACGGCGTTTCTTCAAATTTATCCATTAGGAATTTTCATGAAAGTGATCGTACAGGCCGGCGGCCTTGGAACGCGGATGCAAAACATGACCGCGACCAAGCCCAAGGCACTCATTGACGTGCGCAACAAGCCGATTCTCTTCCACCTTTTCGACGCGTTCCCTGAAGCGGATTTCGTTGTTGTCGGTGACTATCGATACGAAGTTCTCGACCGTTATTTGACGACCTTCGCTCAGGATCGGCGATGCATTCTCGTGAAAGCCGAAGGGAAGGGCAACGCTGCGGGACTCTCTGAAGCGGTCTCCTATGTCGGGGCCGACGAACCCTTCATCATCGTCTGGTCCGACCTCATTCTCCCTGAAGGTTTCCGTCTGCCGGAAGCTTTTGAAGGATGTCTGGTGGGCACGGTTCCCTTCCGTTGCTCCTGGAGTTTTTCCGACGGCGCGTTGCGCAAGGAAGCTTCGGATCAACACGGCGTGGCAGGCTTTTACGCTTTTTCCGACAAGTCGTTCTGTGAAACCCTCCCTTCTGAGGGTTCTTTCACCACTTGGCTTTCGATGCAGAACTTTCCCATGGCCGAACTGCCGCTCGTCGGATGTCAGGACGTCGGCACGCTCGAAGCGTACCTGCACCTGGAAAACTCGAAGTACCGTTGCCGGCCGTACAACCGCATCGAAGTTCTCGAGGAGTCGGTTGTAAAAACCGGTCTGACGAAGGAAGCGCAGGGCTACATTGCCCGCGAAGTGGATTGGTACAAAGCCGTGCGGGGTTACGGATTTGGTGATGTTCCGCAACTGTTGGAAGAGAACCCGCTGCGTCTGGAGCGCATTCGGGGACAAAATCTGTTCCTTTGTTCCCTCAACCCCGAGGGAAAGCAGGCGGCTCTTCACCGCATGACTGATGCGCTCGCCCGCCTGCATTCCTACGAAAAGCGTCCGTCCGACAGCGGGGATCTTTATCGGGAGTATTTCGAAAAGACGCTGACTCGTCTTCGCATGGTGGCCGACGTGGTTCCGTTCGGACATGACCGGACCATTCGCATCAACGGCAAAGAATGCCTCAATGTGCTCGCAAACGTGGAGGTCTTCCGACGTGCCGTGCTCGACACCCTGATGCAGACGCATTGCACGCTTTTCCACGGAGACTGTCAGCTCACGAACACCCTTGTCAACGAGGAGGGGCGGGTCTTTTTCATCGATCCCCGCGGTTACTTCGGCAAAAGCAAGGTGTTCGGCGATCCCCGCTACGACTGGGCCAAAGTGTTTTATGCCGTTAGCGGCAACTTTGACCAGTTCAACGTCAAGAACTTCCGTTTTCACCAGAGCGAAGACGGCGTGGAGTTTCAGATTGCTTCGGGCGGTTGGGAATTCCTCGCCGACGAACTCTTTCAACGTATTCCGGCGGGAGAAGGCACGCGAAAGGAAATCGAGCTCATTCACGCGATCGTTTGGATGTCCATGGCGTCCCATGTTTGGGAGGACTACGACTCCATGTGCGTCGCCTTTATGAACGGAATCGCTCTTTTCAACCGCTGGTTGGAGGATTGGCATGCCGCGTGATCTGCGTCTCTCGCCCCTGAAGCACTCCTGGGTGCTTGATTTTGACGGAACGCTCGTCAAACACAACGGTTACAAGACGGGAGAAGACGAATGGCTGCCCGGGGCCGTTGAGTTTCTCCGTTCCATTCCGGAAGGCGATCTCGTCATTCTGCTTACGGCCCGTGAAGAGGGTGCACGCGAGCGCACTCTCGAATTTATCAGGGACGCAGGCGTCCGTATTGATCACGTGTTCTTCGAAGTCCCCATGGGAGAACGAATTCTGATCAACGACACCAAGCCGTCCGGCTTGGTCTGTGCACACGCCGTCACTCCTTCACGCAATCAAGGGCTCGAAAACCTAAACATCGTCATCGACGAAAACCTTTAAGAAAAAAAAATCATGCAGATTCTCCAACCCATCGTTCACGAAACCGTTTGGGGCGGCGCCAAGCTCGCCGCGTTTGTCGAAACGGACTGCCGGAAAATCGGCCACCTTTACGGCGTCATCGATACTCCGAAAATGCGCTCGAAGTTTCTCACGGGTCCCTACCTGGGAAGAACCATTCACGATTGGTTCATTGAAAACCGAGATCGTTACGGACTCGGAAATTTTGAGGAACTTCCCATTCTCACGGCGCTCGTCGAAGCGGCCGACAACCTGTCCATCCAGGTGCATCCGGACGATGAAGCCGCACGCGCGCTGGAAGGGAAACCGTTCGGCAAGAACGAATCCTTCTATTTGCTCGAGCCTCCGACGACCGGCCGAATGTTCAATGGCGTCAACGTTCAGACGGCCGATGAATTCCGCAGGCTGATCGAAGACGACCGGGCTCTCGAAGGTGTCGGCACCGTCGAGATCCATGCCGGCGACTACGTCTACGTCACGGGGGGCACGCTTCACGCCGCGGCCGCCGGTTCCCTTTCGTTTGAAATCGAAGAGAACTGCGACTCGACCTACCGTTTTTACGATTTCGATCGAGTCGACCAGAACGGAAACAAGCGTCCGCTTCAGGTCGAAAAGGCTCTTGCGTCGCTCAAGCCGGATCTCAAGTCCGCTGTTACTTCTTTTGAACCCAACACTCCACGGCGCGAACGCATGTACGAGCTCACGCTCGTCAAGTACAAGGACGCGTATGCATGCGAAGGGGACATGTTCGCCTTCATCGTTCTTTTGAGCGGTGAAACCGAGATTGACGGAATGCGCATCAAACCCGGCACGTCCGTTCTGATGGAACCCGGCGACGTGGTCGCCGTGAAAAATTGCACGGCGATGGTGACCAAACCCATTCCGTACGCATTCTGAGGTGTGTGAATCATGAATCTTTCACCTTCGCTGATGTGCGCGGATCCCGGTCATTTTGCGGAAGAAATTGCTTTTCTCGAAGCCGCCGGCGCCGACAGTTTTCACATTGACATCATGGACGGGGAGTTTGTTTCGAACTTTGCTCTTTCCTGGGCGGAGGTCTCGAAATTCTCCTCCATGACCACGCTCCCGTTGGAAGCGCATCTGATGGTTCGGAATCTTTCCGTACACATCGGGTTTGCCGCTTCCAGCGGCGTAAAGCTCGTTTATCTGCACGCAGAACACCCTGACGTACTTCGCGGCCTGCAGCGCGCCCGCGTGCTGGGGTTGAAGGCGGGGCTTGCGGTCAATCCGGAAACGGACGTCGACACCCTTCGGCCTTTCGTCGACATGGTGGACGCCATTCTCATGATGCGCGTTCGTCCGGGTTTCGCCGGACAGAGCGCCGTGTCGGACGTTGACGAACGGTTGCCTCTTCTGTGCTCTCTCTTCTCGAACACGCCGATCATCGTCGACGGCGCCGTAACGCCTGACACCGTCGCGTCGATGAAGCGAAAGGGGGCCTCCGGATTCGTCCTCGGTACGTCGTCCCTGTTCGGGAAAAACGAACCCTACCGCAAGATCATTCACAATCTCCGCACGCTAGCCTCGTAACGACAATGGCCGCTCCGATTTGGACCCGTTTTACGGAAAATTATTTCCGTTATCCCGTCAATTGCTCTCTCATGGATCAATTCAACCTGACGGCCGATGTTGTCCGTCAGGTCGAAGCTCTTTGCCGAGAAGACGCTTACAACATCGTCGCATACAAACATTTGGGCGATGTTTTCTATTTCTTAGGCGCAAAGGATGCGCTCGAAAAAACGTTCGGCGGGAAGGTGCACTACATCCTGTTGCCGCAACACGAGTTTCTCGCGAAGCTTTGGGGCATCACTGACTACTCGACTTTTCCGCTCGATAAACTCGTCAAAAAAAACAAGGCTTTTGTCAGAGCATTCTTTGACAACCGGGCACCGGATCCTTCCGTCTTGGATGCGGAACTTGACAATCTTTATCTTTTGCAGACATTCGGGAACATCCCGCGAAAGAAGAAGCCTTTCGTATTGGAAAATCTTGTAAACAAGTTTTCTGAATACCCTTATTACTGGTGTTTTCGTTGGGCGCAGAGCGCCGGCGTGGAAGAGGAATTTCGTTTCACAGCTCCAAAAGGCGATGTTCCTCTTTCCTCTCACGCCGAAGAGGTTGTTGAAGAACTGGGAGGACTTGATCGCATCATCCTCCTCGCCCCCGAAGCGGCGACCGCGACCGAGCTTCCGCCCGAATGGTGGGCTGTCCTCGCTCAAGCCCTCCAAAGCAAGGGCTACCAGCTGCTCGTGAACTCCAAACGCATTCGCATCCCGGGCTGTCAGTCTGCCTTCGACTTGGATTTGTCGCTCGAAGAAGTTGTTGCAATCGGACTTCGTTGCCGTGCCGTTTTCTCACTAAGAAGTGGTCTGGCGGACGTGTTGTTGCCCGCAGGACCTCGACTCTTTGTTTTCAATCCCGCGATGCTTCGACGGGAAAGGGGGAGTCTCGACTACCCTTTCGAAGAGCCGACCGGAGTGAACGAACTGCAGATCTACGGCTGGAACATTTCCGACTGTCGTTTTGAAGACATTGAGATCGGCGATCTACTTCGTCCGTATGTCAAGGCCTGCCGATGGAAGTTCTACAAGGAACTCTGCTTGAGTCTCTTTCATCATCGTAAAGGTCATCGATTCTGGTACAACGTTTTTCGCGACATTGCCGGTTGGCCCAAGCGGTTTCCCGACAACAACATCATGAATCCTCCCCCCAAGGAAAAGGAAATGGCACTGGGTCCTCTGTCCGTCTACCACAAGCGCCTGTACAGAAGGAACAACGACTTTGTCCTGGAACGCAGTTTTCTCAACGGATTCCTCAAGACGCAACGGCGCGAGGCGGGGAGAAAACTCAAGTTGCTGGGCATTCCGGTCCTCAGCATCAAGGACAGGGAAAGCAGAACCGTAAGATTTCTCGGGGTACCCGTTTACCGCAAAAGTCGTGCGGAAGAGTTTCGCCGATATTTGTCGAAGCAGATCGCAATCGCTTCGGAAGAAGCGTACGGAAAAGGCGAGGTTGCGGATCACGTATTCATCGTCCGCCACAACCTCGGCGAGACGACGCTGTACCTGGCGGAATTTGAGCGCTGGGCCGAGCAAGTAGGAGCCAAACGTCCGCTCCTCATCGTGTGGCGCCGTCGAGATCTTTCCTTCGTGAAGCTCTTCCTCAACGGAAAACCCTTTGTGAAGTTCATTCCGATTGCGCAAAGCGACATCAATTGCTTCCTCAAGGAGGAAGTGCAGGAAATCGACGGCATCACGATCCACGCGCCCACGCCCGAAATCGCGGAGGCAATGAAGGAAGCCGCGTCGACACAACCTGACGTCAACTTTGCTGACTGGATTCTGCGGAGCATGTCGCTGAAGGAATGGGGGAATCCCAATCGACCCGTTCCGACCACCGTCGCGCATAAACGCGCGGCGTGGTTGCTCAATCATGCGGGAGTGAAGAGACCCTTTGTTTTGCTTTGCCCGGAAGCAATCAGTCTCAAAACAGTGTCCGACGCGTTTTGGTGCGACTTGGCCGAGCATTTCTCCGAAGCGGGGTATGACGTGCTTGTGAATCGATATGCACCGCAGGGGAGCAGTTCGCTTTTGGAGAGTTTCCCCTCCTGCTCGCCCGACGTGGAAGTGCTTTTCGCCTCGGCTCAAAAGGCGGAACGAATCGTCTCGATGGCTAGCGGCCTGGGCGTTTTGCTTTCACTCACGGGCAAGCCGGTGGACCTTCTTTATTCCGACGTTCGAAATCGACACATCGGCTACTCGGGAGACATTTGCCGGCGAATGTATTCCGTTCACCACATGCCTTGGCCCGAAGTGCGACAAGTCCGCGAACACACCGCCGACAACCTTCAGGCAGTTTTGATCGACATTCAAAATCGAAACATTGCGCATACGTCTCAATGATTTCCATTTCCTCTCTTTCTGTGTTTCCGCCCGCGCTCGGGCGCCTCGCGCGATATCTGGTACCGCACAAGAGGAAACTCTTCTTGGCGGTTGTCTTCATGCTTCTCGCAGCGGCTGCATCGTCTCTCATCGCCCTGCTTCTTGGGAAACTTACGGATTCGGGTTTCTATGACGCGGATCCACGGATGGTTCTAGCTGCGCCTGTCGGCCTCATCGTAATTGCCGGCGTGAACGGACTGAGCATGCTCATGAGCAACTATTGCCTCGGCAAGATCAGTCAGTCGGTGATGATGACCCTGCGCCGCGAGCTCTTCTCGCGGGTTCTGCGTTGGCCTGCCATGACCTACCAGAACAACCCCACCGGTCTCATTGCGTCGAAGTTCATCAACGAGGCGAATTTCGCACTCTCGAGCGCGGCAAAGTCGGCCATCATCCTCGTTCGCGACTCCGTCCAAACCGTTGCGCTCTTCGTCATCATGATCTGGCACAACTGGTTTCTGGCCGTTGCGGCGATTTGCCTTGGTCCCGTCATCGCCAAACTCCTGCGTTGGATTTCGCAGAAGATCAGGTCGGTGATGTTCTCTAGTCAGCAGAACGTCGCCACGCTCATCACGCGTGTTAAGGAGACCTACGAAGCCGAACGGCTCATCAAGATTTCCGGCACGTATGACAGCGAGAAGCGGCGGTTCCGTGAGGTGAACGAGCAGATTGCCGACCTGGCGATCCGCATCAACAAGATCTCTTCAATCGGTACGCCTGCAACGCAACTGATCGGAATGACGGGGGTGGCGATCGTGCTCGCCATTGCACTGTGGCAGACGCAGCGGGGCATGATCACGCTCGGCGAGTTCGTGACGTTCCTTGCCGCGATGCTTCTCGTGCTGCAGCCGCTTAAGCGCCTTGCCGGCGTCAACACGGCAATTGCCGGGATGTCGGTCGCGGCCGAAAGCATCTTTCAGACGCTCGACGAGCCGCTCGAGGCCGATGAGGGGACGATCGAGCTTGAGAACGTCAGGGGCGTCGTCTCGTTCGAGCACGTTTCGCTTCGCTATCCGAACGCGGATCGCGATGCCGTAAGCGACTTCAACCTTGACGTAAAACCCGGCGAAAGCATCGCGTTGGTCGGCCTTTCCGGCTCCGGGAAGACCTCCGTCGTGAGCATGCTTGCGCGCTTTTGGAATCCTACTTCAGGCCGCATCCTCATCGACGGCGTGGATGCGCAGAACGTGACGCTTTCTTCGCTGCGCAGACAGATCGCGAGCGTTTCTCAGGACGTCGTGCTCTTTGACGGAACCATTCGGGAAAACATCGCGTACGCCATGCCGGACGTTTCTGAGGATGCTCTTGCAGAAGTCGTTGATGCGGCAGCCCTTAAGGACTTCATCGCTTCGCTCCCTCAAGGACTCGACACCCCGGTGGGTGAGGCAGGCAGTCGTCTCTCGGGAGGTCAGAAACAGCGCATTTCCATCGCGCGCGCCCTTCTGCGCAACACCCCGATCCTGATCCTCGACGAGGCTACGAGCGCACTCGACAGCGAATCGGAAGCGGCCGTAAAGTCGGCGCTCGACCGCCTGATGGCAGGCCGAACGACTTTCATCGTCGCGCACCGCCTCTCCACGATCCGTAACGCGTCCCGCATCGTCGTCATGAGTGACGGCGTCATTCAGGAAATCGGCACGCACGAAGCCCTGCTCGAAAAGGGCGGCGCCTACGCCAATCTCTCAAAACTTCAGTCGCTTTGACGGTCGACCGTCAGAAAGGAGTTCTCCGTTGAACCGACTATTCAATCACTTTGATCCGAACCTGATTCGGATTTACCGCTATCTGTTGCCGCACAAGTGGCGCATCGCTTTCGGCGCCGTCTTCATGGCGGGAGCCGCGAGCATGTCGTCGCTTACCGCAACGCTTCTGGGAAAGCTCACCGATCTCGGCTTCTATCAGCGGGAGCCGTGGGTGATCGCGGCCGCTCCGGCCGCTTTGATCGGCGTAACGCTTTTATTTGGCGTTTGCACCGTGGCGTCGTCCTGGATCATGGCGAAAGTGAGCCAGGCCGTGCTTATTACCCTTCGCACGGAACTTTACGACCGGATCATGACGTGGCCGGCAGAGCGCTATCAAAACAACCCGACGGGCGCCATCTGCTCGAAATTTGTCAATGAAGCAAACGTTGCGCTCTCCGGAGCGACGAGTTCCTTGATCGTTCTGATTCGTGATTCTCTGCAGATCGTCGCGCTCCTCTGCCTTCTTTTCTGGCAGAACTGGAAGCTTACGCTTGTTGCATTCGTGGTCGGTCCTCTCATCGTCATTACGCTCAAGATGATCGCCAGGCGCATCCGAGTAATCGTGAAGAAGAGTCAGGAAACGGTCGGTCTCATGCTCTCGCGCGTCCAGGAAGCTTACGAGGCACAGCGCGTCGTGAAGGTTACGGGAAGTTATGCCTTTGAAGAAGCCCGCTTTGAAGAGGTCAACAAGACCATTCGCCGTACGGCGCTCGACCGAATCAAGATGGAGAGCCTTGCAACTCCCATCACGCAGATGATCACGATGCTCGGCATCGCGTTTGTCGTCGGGGCGGCCTTGTACGAAGCGCAGGCAGGTCTGCTCACGATCGGTGAATTCATCACTTTTCTCGCAGCACTGCTGCTTCTCAAGCCTGCGTTGCAGCATCTGACCGGTCTTAACGGCACCTTCGCAAGCATTTCGACTGCTGCGCGCAGTCTATTTGAGGTGCTCGACGCCGAACGGGAAGTCGACAACGGGACCGTGGAAATCGAAAGAGCCCGAGGCGAAATCGTTTTTGACAACGTATCTCTTACGTATCCCGGGCAGAACGAACCGAGTCTGCGCGGCATCAATCTGACGATTCATGCGGGCGAACACATCGCTCTCGTCGGTCCGTCCGGGTCGGGAAAGACCTCGTTCGTCAACCTGCTGCCCCGCTTCTGGGAGCCCACGGAAGGGGAGATTCGATTGGACGGCGTGGCGCTCAACGACATCAAACTTGAAAGTCTCCGCCGGCAGATTGCGGTTGTGTCTCAGGACATCTTCCTCTTCGACGATACGATTCGGGGCAACATCGCATACGGTCTGCCGCATGCCACGGAAGAAGACGTAGCCCGCGCCGTGAAGGCGGCGGCGCTCGATGAATTCGTGGCGACGCTCCCCGAAGGACTCGATACGCGCGTGGGAGAAGGAGGCTCGTTGCTTTCCGGCGGTCAAAAACAACGTGTATCCATTGCACGGGCCTTCCTGAAGGACGCGCCAATTCTGATCCTTGACGAAGCGACCAGCGCGCTCGACAGCAAAAACGAAATGCTCATCAGGACCGCACTGGAAGAACTCTCGAACGGGCGCACCTGCATCACGATCGCGCACCGTTTCTCCAACATCGCCAAGGTCGATCGAATCGTCGTGATGGAAAAGGGAACCGTCGTGGAAGAGGGGATGCAGGATGAACTTTTGGCAAGAGACGGGCTTTACGCAAAACTCCATCGACTGCAACAAAACGAACCCTCTGACCGCAAAGGAGACGAGTGACATGAAACTTATTTTCCCTGTCATGAGGGTCCCGTCATTCCTCCTCGGCGCCGTCGTTATCGGCTTTATGGGGACGGCTGTCGCTCAGGCGTCCGGCTCGACGACTGCCGAAGAGACGTCCGGCTTCTCACTGCCGCCGCTCACAGCCGTCGATGCCTCCAAGCGCGGAGAATGGGAGCGACTCGGCGAAGAAGCCGATCGCCTGCTTTCCGATCGCTCCTTTGTGGAGAATTGGCGGGCTCAAGCGTCGTTTCGCACACCCGCCGGAGCCCGCCGGGCACTGGCCGAGGCGGATGATCGCCTGAAGGAAATCGATCACGCCGTTCAAAAGAAGTCCGGCGCCTGCCTGTACACGTTCTTCGTGAACCGTTGCGTCAACGAGGCCCGAAAGACGTCGTATCAGCGCAAGCGTGAAATTCGCAATCTCATGAGTGACGCACGCGTGGTGCTCCATGGAGAGGAGGTGAAGGAACGAAAAAAGGAACGCCTCGCGCGCGAAGCTGAAAAAAACAAGGCTCCGACAAAGATCACTCCCAAGAAGATCGACACGGAACCCAAAACCCCCGTTCGGATCGCACCCAAGGAAGTTCACGCTCCTTCGCTGCCCAAACCCCGCAGTTCCACAACTCCGGCGGAAGCGTCCCTTCCAAGCACTCCGAAGGGTGCCACGATCGAATCAAACAACGAAAACGTCGATCGGGGCGCGATGCGCAAAGCGTTGGAAGAGGCCAATCTTGCGGCGCAGGCTCAAAGGGAGGAGAAACGGAACCTTCGACAACAAAAGGCCGACGAAAAGGCAAAGGCGCGCAAAGCAAGGCGCGAGGCCAAGCGTCGAAAGCTCGAAGAAACGATGGCGCAACGCGAAGAAGCGCAACGTCGACTCGAAGAAGAGCGGATAAACGGGAAACAGTCGGGCTTCTCCGACTACTTGTAGCCGAAAAATGGGAGGGACGCGGATTCGCGTCCCTCTTCGTATTGTCCGGGCAATGGAAGGATTTCACACGGAAAGAGAAAATGAAAGGGGCTTTCCCCGTCAATGAATCGTGTACAATTCGACCTCTTTCCGGTCAGCCATCTTTTTCCTGCGCACGAGCGCATTATTTTTTCCGCTTCGTCTGCCGCTACATCCTCGTTTCACCTTAAGTACCACTACAAAACAAGGAACAACCTCCCCTCAGAAAAAGCCTCCGGGAAGAGTATTTACCCGAATAGGGTCTTCGTTCGAACCGCCCTTCCGCGAAAGAGTTTCGGATACTTTGAAACGCTTTGCAAAGCTCTCCATCACTTATCCACGAAACTCTCACAGAGGCATATTCATGCGAAAAAACCTCCTCGCGGCAGCGGTGGCGAGCGCCATCCTGACCTTGTCTCCGGCAGTTAAGGCCGCCGTCGTTGACGTCAGTTCCGACAAAACGCTCACATACGACGCACCCTCCACGGTTACGGACAGCCACAACGTCACTTCCGGCACGCTCATTTTTGACGCTGGCGTCAACAACCTGACCTTCACGTCCGCTTCGAAGGAAAACCACGCTACCATCGATTCTCAAAGTAACTTTTACATCCAGAACGGCGACGTCAAGATCAAAGCCGGGACGCTGACCTTCGAGAGCGCCAACGCCACGACCAATGATCCGGGCAATACGGCGGGCGATTCTCACTTTTCCGCTTGGCTCGATGGCAATGCTCGGCTTACGATCGATGTCGACAAACTTCATATCGGTACTGCGGAACAGGGCCTTTCAAATGAAGGGCTTCGGCAACAAGCTCACGATTCACGCCAACGAGATCGTTTCCTACCAGGGTGACGGTTTCATCAATGCTCAGGGCAGAGTGGGAGAAGCTGCCAACGTCGTCTCCATCGGATCGGCGGAGCGCCGGGTCGGACGTTTTGAAAGCCACACCTCTTGGGGTGATCAGGACTATGGCGTTGCGATTTTGCAGGCGAATGAAGGCAGTGCCGTCAGTCTCTTTGCGAAAGAAGTCGTGCTTGACGGCTCCCACCACACGCAGGGCGGCGTGATCGGCTCCGGAAGTTTCGGCACCGTGCTCGTCGATGCCGACAAGGTCACGATCGACGGCAACATCTGCGGAACGTACGGGACGACCAAGTACGCCGGAAAAGAGCTTCGACTTGCCATCAAAGCGAATGAACTCAACATGACGGGCGACGTGAACATCGGATCGCACGGGACCGCGTATTCGAAATTCGCGCGAGACACCGTCGTGGACATTGCGGTCGCCAAGAATGCGGTGATCGACGGCGACATCAACGTGACGAACGACGGGACGGCCTTGGCTGAAAGCGGCGCGAACAACAACGTCGTGAACCTCGCCTTCAACGGCACGGGCAAAATCACGGGTGCGATCAACGTCAGTCGGAAAGATGCGGTCACCCGCGATGTGGTCGGCACGAATACGGTCAATCTCAGCGGCAATGCCGACATGAGCGCTTCTTCGGGCAAGTTTGCCGTTTCCGGCGGCTCGACCGTCAACTTCGGCGGTACGGGCCTTTGGGCCGTGAACGAATGGAGCGGTACGGACGGCAATCTCGGCGTCGAGGAATCCGTTACGGTTCAACTGAACACCGCCGTTACCACGGCTTCGACCGAACTCAAGAGCGAGACCGCGAACTTTGTCCTCAACGAAGGAGGCACGCTCACGACCGAAAACCTTACGAGTAGCAACGCTACCGTTCGCCTCAACGCTATCGGCGACACGCCGGCCGTGACCGCGACGAACCTCACCGGTTCTCTCGGCGTCGTTGCTTCGGGTGACGTCAACGACGGCTTCGCCGACGCCAACGCAGCTCTCGAAGCGATGCAGGCCGCCGTCAACGTAACCACCGCGACGGATGGCTCCAACCTTCAGTTGGCCGCCGAAGAAGGCGCTGCGAGCAAGGGTTGGACGGCCGAGAAAAATGAAGACGGCAGCTGGACCGTAACGGAGAAGGGAAATCTCAAGCTCGACGCCTTTGCGTCCGTTTCGACGCTCTCAGCCGTTCAGTGGCGTCACGAAATGAACGACCTCACGAAGCGCATGGGCGAGTTGCGCGACAATCCCGGCGCGATCGGCGGCTGGGTGCGTCTCTACGGCTCCGAGATGGAATACGGCAATCAAAACGTGACGGCGAAAAATACGTCCGTTCAGGTTGGTTCCGACTATCAGATCGGCGACTGGAAGGTTGGCGGCGCCTTCACCTACACGGACGGCAACGCCAAGTATGACCTTGGCGATGCGGACAACAAGTCCTATGCCGTCGCTCTTTACGGGACGTGGATGGCCGACAACGGTTTGTTCCTCGACTTGATCGGGAAGTACGGTCGAATTTCGAACGACTTCCGACTCAATGGAATGGACGGCGATTTCGACAACAACGCCTACAGCGTGTCGGCCGAATTGGGCTGGCGCTTTGACCCGTGCAGTTTCGGCTTCGTTGAACCGCAGGTTGAACTTACCTACGGCCGCATCGAAGGCGACACCTTTACGACGAAGAACGCTGCTCATGTCTCGCAGGACGACTTTGATTCGCTCATCGGTCGAGTCGGCGTTCGTTTCGGCGTGAAGTTCCCAAAAGAACGAGGCAACCTCTATCTGCGTGTTTCGGGCGCCCATGACTTCCGGGGCGAAAACGAAGCCGACGTTCGCGCCGTCAACGGAGCAGCTCACCAGAAACTCTCCGAAGACCTCGGCGGCAGTTGGGTCGAGACCGCGTTGGGCGGCAATTTCCGTCTGACCGACGCCACCAACGTCTACGTCGATCTTGAACGAACGACGGGTGCGAAGGTGGAAGAAAACTGGCGATGGAATCTTGGCATTCGCACCGAGTTCTAACGCAGTTGTCGGGTGATCCACCGTTGTAGCGGATCGACCGTTAACGGCAATATTCGCAGGGACGCTCTACTCCGGGCGACCCTGTTTTCTTCTGTGGCTCACATTTCTTAGAAAAGAACGCCGCGAGGATGTTACGAATTTTTTGTCTTGATGGTTGTCCGCTAAGAACATGTCGAAAAGACGTTGTGCCTCTTGGCTCTAGGGCAACGAGCCCGCACAAGAATCCGCGGAAGGCCAACAAACACGGGTGTTGCGGGTCTGCAATATGTGCAACGGCTTTGAGCGTCTCAAGACTGGAAAATGCAAATCAAACCTTACGATTCTTCCCGTGTCATGAAAACATTTCTTCTTATCTTGGGCGCAGGTGGTTCCCTTCTTCAACTTCCCACCCGAGGTGCGCAGGTTGATCTATACGACCAACTCCATCGAGGGCTTGAACCGGGCGATTCGCAAGATAATCAAAACGCGTACGCTTTTCCTGAACGAGAAGGCGGAAAAGAAGTTGATTTACCTCGCCATTCAAGGATTTA
>CASDQM010000043.1 GCA_949282745.1 uncultured Sutterella sp.
CTCGAACGACGCCGTGAACTTCCTCAATTCCGCCGTCGGCTCCAAGGCCGCCCCATTCTGGGTGATTCTGGCGGTGGCCTGCGCAGGCGTTCTCCTCGGCGCCACCTTTTCGTCGGGCATGATGGAGGTGGCCAAAACCGGCGTCCTGATCCCCGAAAACTTCACCTTCACGGAAGTCATCATCGTATTCGCGGCCGTCATGGTGACGGACGTACTTCTCCTCAACACCTTCAATTCCCTCGGTCTTCCGACCTCCACCACCGTCTCCATCATCTTTGAACTCTTGGGCGGCGCCATCGCCATGGCCTGCCTCAAAGTGTGGCAGTCGGGCGCTCCCTTCACCGATCTCGGCACCTACCTCAATTCGGGCAAGGCCCTCGCGATGATCCTCGCGATCCTCATCTCGGTGCTCGTCGCCTTCATTTCGGGCGTCGTCGTGCAGTGGGTTCTGCGCTTCATCTTCACCTTCCACTACGAACGCATCTACAAGTGGTTGGGCGGCATCTTCTCGGGCATCGCCTTCACGGCGATCTTCTACTTCCTCGTCATGAAGGGCGCCAAGGGCGCTTCCTTCATGCGTCCCGAATGGATCGAGTGGATCAACGTCAACACCCAGGCGATCCTCATCGTCTCGTTCGTCGGGTGCTCGCTCTTCTTCCAGGCGCTGATTCTCTTCTTCCGCCTCAACGTCTTCCCCTACGTCATTCTCGCGGGCACCTTCGCGCTCGCCTTCGCCTTCGCCGGCAACGACCTCGTGAACTTCATCGGCGTGCCGATGGCGGCGCTTGACAGCTGGTACATCTTCTCCGCGGTCGAAGGGGCCGATCCCGACACCTTCCTGATGGGCGGTTTGCGCGACGTGACGCACACGCCGACCTACATCCTCCTCGGCGCGGGCCTCGTGATGGTTCTCACGCTCTGCTTCTCGAAGAAGGCCCACACGGTGATCCGCACGTCGATCAACCTCTCGAGCTCTTCGCGAGGCGGCAAGGAACAGTTCGGCTCGTCGCTTCCGGCCCGCATGCTCGTGCGCGGTGCGATTCACGCCAACGACGTCATTCATCAGATCATCCCGAAGAGCATCTTCCGCGTCCTCGACAAGCGCTTCGAGCAGCCCAAGCACTCGACGCGCGACATTGCCTTCGACGAAGTCCGCGCGAGCGTGAACCTCGTTTTGGCCGCGGCGCTGATCGCTTCGGCCACGAGCCTGAAGCTGCCGCTCTCGACCACCTACGTCACCTTCATGGTCGCCATGGGCTCGAGCCTTGCCGACGGCGCCTGGGACCGTGAATCGGCCGTCTACCGCATTTCGGGCGTCCTCACCGTCATTTCGGGCTGGTTCATCACGGCCTTCACGGCGGCGACCGCCTGCGGCATCGTGACCTTCCTCTTCGTGTGGCTCGGCGAAGTCGCCATCATCCTCGGCATGGTGATCTCGCTCGTTCTCATCATCAAGTCGAACTTCTTCTCGAAGGAAGATGACGACGACGTCCGTCTCGAAGTGACGCACGTCGAAAAGGGCGACCGCGAATCGATCCGCGCGCTCCTTTCGGTGAACATCCAGTCGAACCTCGACCGTACGCTCGATCTTTTCGCCTCGGGTCTCGAAGCCTTCCTCGCGCAGGACCACAAGACGCTCGCCCGCCTCAAGGGCGAAGGCGCCATGTTCTTCGACCTCGTCATGATGCGTCGCGGCGAGTACTACCGCATGGCGCTCACCGGCGGCGGCACGAAGGCCGACCGCGATGCGCGCAACTTCTACTACCGCGCCTTCTCGAGCATGAAGGAGGTGAGCCATGCGTTGCGCGACCAGCTCGGGATTTCCGAAAACTACGTCGCCAACTCGCACTCTCCCTTCACGGGCAAGATGCGCGACAACATCGAAAAGCTCGCCAAGGACATGCGCGCCGTCGGGGACAACTTCGTTCCCGCCAACTGCGCCCGCATCCTCGGTCTCATTGAAGAGGCCCAGCGCGAATTCATGGAACAGATCGCGGAAGAGCAGATTTCGCTTCGCAAGAGCGAGCTCTACCTCGGCTATCTCCTCTTCGCGCGCGAAGTGCTCAACCGCTACCTCATGGTGAAGCTCCTGCAGTCGGAGCTTGAAAACGGCACGGGTCAGCAGAACGCGCCCGCGCCCGACGCCCCCAAGGCGGCCTAAGGCGCTTCGGCAACCCATGAAGGGCGACCCCTCCGAAAACGGGCGGGTCGCCCTTTTTGCGTGCGGGTTCGCTTCTGAAAAGAAAACGTCTATTCTCTAAAATGTTCTTTTCGTCGGCGCAGGAAGCGTCTGTGCGCCGCCTCTTCGGATTCCGTCGGGAGTTTTTCGCAGATGTCGACCATTCTTTTCGCTTCCCCCGTTTTCGGGCCCGTTCATTCCCGCCGCCTGGGCCTCTCGCTCGGCGTCAATCTGCTCCCCGCGGACGGAAAGCTCTGCACCTTCGACTGCCTCTACTGCGAGTGCGGGTTGAACGACGAGCACTGCCCCAAGACCGACATGCCGACGCGCGCGCTCGTCGCGGAAAAGCTCGAGGAGCGCATTCGGATCCTGGCCGGGGAGGGGCGTCCCGTCGACGCCATCACCTTCGCCGGCAACGGCGAACCCACCATGCATCCCGACTTCGCGGCGATCGTGGAGGACACGATCGCGATCCGCAACAGTCTCGTCCCGAAGGCGAAGCTCTGCGTCCTCACGAATTCGACGAATCTTCTGAAGCCCAAGGTGGCCGAAGCCTTGAAGCGGTTCGATCTTCCGATGTTCAAGCTCGACGCGCTCGACGCCGACTGGGTGCGGCGCGTCAACCGCCCGCAGTGTCCCTACCGTCAGGAGGCCCTGATCGAGGCGCTCAAGGGCTGGGAAGGGCAGTGCATCATTCAGACGATGTTCCTTCGCGGCACGGCCGACGGCGTCTCGGTCGACAACACGACGGACGACTTCGTGGAGCCCTGGCTCAAGGTCATTGCCGACATTCGCCCGAAGTGCGTTTCGATCTATTCGCTCGACCGCGATGCTTCCTGCACTACGCTTCGCAAGGCCGATCCCGAACGGCTCCTCGCGATCGGGGAGCGCGTCAAGGCCCTGGGCATTCCGGTGCAGGTCTCCGTGAAAGCCTCCGAAGTGCGCCGCGAGAAGGAATGCGACTGAAAACGCCCGTTGTAACGAGAAAGGAATTCCCATGCACAGCAATGCCCCCTTCATTCGCCGCGTGGCGGCCGTTCACGACCTTTCGGGCTTCGGGCGCGTGTCGCTTACGACCGTCATTCCGGTCCTCTCCACCATGGGCTTCGAAGTCTGTCCCCTGCCGACGGCGATTCTTTCGAACCACACGCAGTATCCGAGCTTCAGCTTTCTCGATCTGACGGAGGAACTTCCGAAGATCATCGCCGAATGGCGGCGCCTTGCGATCGACTTCAGCGCCATCTACACGGGCTATCTGGGTTCCCCGCGCCAGATCCGCATCATCGCGGACTTCATCGAGGCATTCCGCCGCGACGAAACGCTCGTTGTGGTCGACCCGGTCTTGGGCGACAACGGGCGGCTCTACAACAAGATTTCGGACGAGATGGTCTCGGAAATGCGCGTCCTCGCCCGGAAGGCCGACGTCCTGACGCCGAACCTTACGGAAGTCTTCGCGCTTCTGGGCAGGGACTACCGGCCCGATTGCACGGACGAGATGCTCAAGGACATGATCGCGGAATTGTCGGAAAAGGGCCCCGACACGGTCATCATTACGGGCGTTCCCGTCAAGAACGAACCTGGTCTCACGGCCGTGCTCGCAAAGAGCCGAAGCGACGGGCGCACCTGGAAGGTGACCTGTCCCTATCTCCCCGCCCACTATCCGGGCACGGGCGACACCTTTACGAGCGTCGTGACGGGAAGCCTCCTGCAGGGCGACAGCCTGCCGATCGCATTGGACCGCGCGGTGCAGTTCATTCTTCAGGGGATCCGCGCGACCTTCGGCTATCAGCACGACAATCGCGAGGGGATTCTTCTCGAGCGCGTGCTCCCGAATCTGCGCATGCCGATTCAGATTTCCAGTTACGAGCTCGCCTGAGGACGGATTCTCAGAGCGCCGTCACGCAGGGAACGTCGCCTTCGTCGAAATGGAGCGTGCGGATGCGCACGGGAATGGAAAAGAGCCGCGTGAGGTTCTCTTCCGTCATCAGGTCCTTCGTTTCGCCGAAGACGGGAGGCTCGCCCTTGGGAACGAGGAGCGTCTTCGTCGCGAGCTCGAGGGCGTGCGCGGGGAAGTGCGTGTTGAGAATGCAGCCGAGCCCCCGGTCGGCGAGGCGTTCGATGACGTCGAGCACCACGCGCTGATTGCGAAAGTCGAGGTTGCTCTCAGGTTCGTCGAGAACCAACAGAGCGGGTTGTGTCGCAAGGGCCCGCGCGATGAGGGCGAGTTGCAGCTGTCCGCCCGAAACTTCGCTTGTGAGCCGGTGGGCGAGGTCAGGTACGCCCACTTCCTCGAGCACCCGGTCGACGATCTCCCAGTCCTTCGGGCCCGGCCGCCCGAAGGGACCTAGATGCGGACTGCGGCCAAGCGCCACCATGTCGCGGATCGTCATCGGCGCAAACGTCGGGCTTTTGGCCTGCGGGACGTAACCGACGATGCGCCAGAAGTCGCGGGGAGCCCAGTCGCGCACGTCGCGGCCGTCCAGAAGACTTCGTCCCTTCGTCCAGGGAAGAAGCCCCAGAACCGAGCGCAGAAGCGTCGTTTTGCCTGCGCCGTTGGGGCCGAGAATCGCGAGGACGCCCTTCGCCTCAAAGGAAAAGTGCACGTCTGAGAGAATCGGGGTCGGCGCCTTGCCGCGGGCACCGGGCCAGGTGTAGAAGGCGTGTTCCGCAGAGAGCGTGTGGGTCATCGGACGCCTCCTTGCGTGCGGCGCAAAAGCAGGATGAAGAAGGGCGCGCCGATCACGGCGGTGAGGATCGAAACGGGGATTTCCGCTTCGCTGACCGTTCTCGCGAGCGTGTCGACGACGAGCATGAAGAGTGCGCCGAGGACCATCGAGGCGGGGAGAACGTAGCGGTTGTCGGACCCGAAGAGAAGGCGCGCGGCGTGGGGGACGAGAAGCCCCACCCAGCCGATAAGGCCGCAGAGCGACACGACAGAGGCCGTGAGAAGCGTCGCCGCCGTGATGACGCCCGCGCGAAGGCGCGCAAGCGGAATCCCGAGGCTCTTCGCTTCGTCGGGCGAGAGCGTCGTCACGTTGAGGCGCCAGGCGAAGAGTTCGAGCGCGAGAAGCGAGAGAAGAATGAGGGGCGCCCCCGCAAGAACGCGGTCGACGGTCGCGCCCGAGAGCGCGCCCATGAGCCAGAAGGTGATCTGCGGGAGAACGTCCTGCGGGTCCGCCACGTATTTGACGAGCGAAATGAGGGCCGTAAAGAGTGCCGCCACGACCATGCCCGCGAGAATCATCATCAAAAGCCCCGATTCGCCGCGAACGCGCGCGATCGTGAGGACGAGAAAGACGGAGAGAAGGCCGCTCGCCAAGGCGCAGAACTGAATCCCCAGCCCCGTTGCCCCGAAGAGAATCCCGAGGACCGCCCCGAAGGACGCCCCCGTCGCGACGCCGAGCGTGTCGGGACTGGCGAGGGGATTTGCAAAGAGCGCCTGAAAGGCCGCGCCCGCGGCCGAGAGTCCCGCGCCCGCGAGAATCGCAAGCGCGATGCGGGGAAGCCGCACCTGAAAGAGAAGGTTTTCGACGACGCGTCGCTTACCTTCGAGCTCGGCCTCAAAACCGAAGGGCTCCAAAAGGAGCGCCACGGTGTCGTGGGGCGTGATGCCGTAGCGCCCGAGTCCGAGCGCCGCGACGACGAGAACGAGAAGGAGCGCGGTGAGCGCTCCCATCCAGAGACGAAAGCGCCGCGTTTCGCGGCGCACGGCGGCAAGACTCGAATCCATCGGCGGGAATCCTTACCGTGCGCGGGCGGTGCCGACGCCCGCGGCCTTGGCCGGACGGTAGATGCGCGCGACCTGATCGTCCGTGAGGTCCGCGCCGAAGACGGTCTTGTAGAAGCGCTTCGTCTCGGCTGAGAGGTCTACGTCGGCAAAGCGCTCGGGGTGAAGGGTCTTCGCCATCCAAAGGAGCGTCAGGGGACTGTCGATCGAAGGCGTGAAGCTTCGGTAGAGCCCGAGCGGCATCTTGTGGACGGCCTTCTTTTCGACGGCGCGCAGTCCCTGCCAGTCGCGGCCCTCCGTGCGGTTTTCAAGGAGGTCTTGAGGCTCGGCCGTCGTGAAGTTCGTAAGAAGAATGACGTCGGGATCGAGCGCGTGGACGTCCTCCATCGTGATCACGGCGTTGGCGTTCTGAAGCGTGATGTGTTCGGCCGCGTTCCGGCCGCCCGCGGCATTCGCCCAGTATTGACCGAAGAAATGCTTTCCGGAGGTCACGATTTCCGTAGGGGAGAGACGCACGAGAAAGAGAACCGAGGGGTGGTCCTTGTCCGTGAGGCCCGCAAGACGCTCCGTCACGAGGGACGCAAGACGTTCGGTTTCGGCCGCGACCGTTTCGGGCTTCACGGGGGCGTCGGGGAAGAGTTCTCCGAGAATGCGCATCCAGGAGGCGCGAGTCTTTTCGACGTCGTAGTCCCATTTCGTCGCGGAAACGGCGACGGTGGGCAGGCCCGCGTTTCGCACCGCCTCGAGCGTACGTTTGTCGGGAGCGTTTACGAGCACGACGTCGGGGTCGAGCGCGAGAAGCGCCTCGATGTTGAGGACGTTCCCTGTCATGAAGCCCGTGTCGGCCTTGAGGACATCGGGCCAGAGTTCGCCCAGGAGACCGTTCTTCGCGGCGGCGTAGCTTGCCGGGTGCATCCCGATCACGGTCTCGCCCGACTGCGTGTAGGCCGTGACGGCCGCGGCGAGCGGGAAGATGTTCGTGACGGCGACGCGATCCACCTTGTCGGGGACTTCGACCGAAGCGCCGTTGTCGTCCGTCACCGTGCGGGCGCCGGCCGAGAGCGTGAGAAGCGAAAGGGCGGCGAAGCCCGCAAGCGGAGCCGCAAGACGGCGAAGAAGGGCGTGCATGACGTTTTTTCCGGGAAAAAGGAGGTTCTTTTTACAGAATGTGGCGCCCGCGGGCGTCCTTCTTCATGATGCGTTCCTGTTCGCGCTTCCAGGCCTTCTTGCTTTCGTCGGCGCGCTTTTCGAATTCGCGCTTCCCGCGGGCGAGCGCGAGCGTGCACTTGACGCGGCCGCGCGTGAAGTGGAGGTCAAGAGGAACAAGCGTGTAGCCCGAACGTTCGACGCGGCCGATGAGCTTCATGATCTCGCGTCGGTGCATGAGGAGCTTTCTCGTGCGGTTCGTCTCGAGCGTTTCGTGCGTGCAGACCTGATCCGCGGGATTCATGTGGGCGTTGCAGAGAAAGAGTTCTCCGTCGCGGATGTAGATGTGCGCGAGGTTGATCTGGGCGCGTCCGGCGCGCACGGACTTCACCTCCCAGCCGCGCAGCACGAGCCCCGCCTCGAATTTGTCTTCGATCGTGTAGTCAAAGCGGGCGCGTTTGTTGACGATCTGTGCCATAAGTTTGTCTTTCTTTTTGTGGTTTCAACGTTTGGAACCCCACATTCTAGTAAGATTTGCCTTTTCGCGCATTTTTTCCGAGGCTGACGACACCATGGACCGCATTTCGATTGTGACGATTGATGAAAAGGGAGCGACGACCCGCACGTTCGAAGTGCCCGCGGGGACGCTTCTCGGGGAAGCCCTCGAACTCGCCTCGATCACGCTCCCCGAAGGCTGGGGCGTGAGTCTCTGGGGCGAAAAGCGCGATCTTCGCACGCTTCTCACCGACGGCGACCGCATTGAAGTCGCCGCGCCCATCCTGATCGACCCGAAGGAGCGCCGTCGCCGCCGCGCGGAACTCCAGGGCGACGTCCGTCAGGTCACCTGCGGGCGCCACGGCGGCAAGCACCGTCTCGCCTGACGGGGCGCCGACGGCTGAAAAACGCCTTCAAAGAGACCGCGGAAAGATACCGTGGCAATACGGACAGGACCTTCGTCCGAGAAAAGGGCGGCCTTTTTTCCCGTCTCCCTCGTCATCGCAGTACAATCGCGCAATCCCCAAACCAAAACAAAACGCTCGGTCTCGGACGTTCCCGGGACCGTTTTCGTTTTCTCAAACCCTCAAAATCGGAGTCCCGCCGTGGATTGGCTCAATCAACTCGTCACCGTCGTCAACGACTTCCTGTGGACCAACATCGTGATCATCATGTTGGTCGGCATCGGTCTGTGGTTCACCTTTCGCACGGGGTTCGTTCAGATCCGTCGTCTTCCCGAAATGGTCAGGCTCCTGACGGAAGGCGCGGGAGCGTCGCCCCGCAAGGGTCACATCTCGACCTTCCAGGCCTTCTGCGTCTCGACCGCTTCGCGCGTGGGCGTGGGCAACATCGCCGGGATCGCCATCGCGGTCGTGATGGGCGGTCCGGGTGCCGTCTTCTGGATGTGGGTGATCGCGACGATCGGCGCCGCGACCGGGTTTGTCGAGTCGACCCTCGCGCAGATCTACAAGGCCCCGAAAAAGGGCGGCGGCTTCGTGGGCGGTCCGGCCTACTACATCGGCAACGCCTTGGGAAGCCACTTCTTTGCGTCCTTCTTCGCCGTGATCCTCGCCGTCACCTACGGACTCATCTTCAATTCGGTGCAGGCCAACACGATCGCGCTTTCGCTGATGACCTCCTACGGCGACTATCTCTCGGCCGAAGGCATCGGCATCGCGGTGGCGGCGCTCACGGCGCTCGTCATCTGCGGGGGCGTCACGCGCATCGCGAAGGTCGTGGCCGTCATGGTTCCCTTCATGGCGGGCGCCTACCTTCTCGTCGCCTTCGCCATCACGGTGCTCAACATCACGATGGTCCCCGAAGTGCTCGTGACGATCGTTCGCTGCGCCTTCGACTTTGACGCGGTGTTGGGTGCGGGCTTCGCGGCCGCCCTCATGACGGGCGTGAAGCGCGGCCTCTTCTCGAACGAAGCCGGCATGGGCTCGGTCCCGAACGCCGCGGCCGCGGCCGACGCTTCGCACCCGGTGAAGCAGGGCCTCGTGCAGTCGGTCGGCGTCTATGTCGACACGATGCTCGTGTGCACGTCCTCGGCCATGATCGTGCTCCTCACCCCGGGGTGGGAAACGAGCGGCCTCACCGGTATCGAACTCGCGCAGCACGCGCTCACGACGCAGCTCGGCGGCTGGACCAACACCTTCATGTCGGTTCTGGTTCTCTTCTTCGCTTTCTCGAGCGTGATCGGCAACTACTTCTACGCCGAAGTCAACATGGACTTCATCTCGCGCCGCCCCTGGGCCGTCTGGGTTTACCGCTTCATGGTGATCGGGATGGTCTACTTCGGGTCGGTCGCGAGCCTCGGCCTCGTCTGGAACCTCGCCGACCTCTTCATGGCTCTGATGGCGCTCACGAACCTCGTGGCGATCTTCCTTTTGGGACGCTTCGCCTTTGAGTCGCTCAAGGACTACTTCGACCAGAAGGCCCGCGGCATCCGCGCGCCGGAATTCGATCCGAAGGTGCTTTCTTCGCAGAGGGGCATCCTCGCGTGGCCCCGCCGCAAGGAAGAGGAAATCGCGCAGGACTGACGCGTTTTCGTTTTCCTTTCCTTTGCCGAAAGCCGATCGCTGCGTCCCGACCCCGGGGCGTCGATCGACTTTTTCTATTTATGCGGAAGAAAAAACAAATTGAAGCGACCGCTTTCTAAGTAGAAAGTAGGATCCTGTCGCCGCGGGAGGTGTAGGGAGGAGTAAAAGTTCGGGTTTTCTCTTAATCGAACCTTAAAGAAAAAAATTGGAGGAAGAGAGGCGGCTCCCATACAATCGAAGCGTTCGGAAAGTCGACATCGATCGAATCCGACAACCTATCTCAGGGAGACCCCAACTATGTTCCGACATTCCCCTCTGCCGCTCATGCTCGCGGCGCTCGGCCTTAGTTTCGCCATGTCCGCCTCGGCCGCGGACCTTTCCAAGTGCACAAGCTGCCACGGCACGATCGCCAAGGATCACGCCGGCGCGGCGCACAAGGACGTTGCCTGCTCGACCTGCCACACGGGTCTTGATCAGCACCTCGCCAACATGAAGACGCGTCCGACGGTCAACTTCGACCCGGCCGCCTGCGGCGCCTGCCACACCGACCAGTACAAGTCGCTCTTTGCGACGAGCGACCGTCCGGCCCGCCAGTCCAAGAAGGACGCCACGGGTCCCGCGCCCAACCCCTTCTTTGACCGCGCCATGGGTACGCACGGCTTCACGAAGGAACACGACCTTCCGCGCGCCCACACCTTCATGGCGATCGACCAGTTCATCGTCGACCGCGCCTTCGGCGGCCGTTTCGAACCGAAGGAAGGCTGGCTCTACACGACGCTCGAAGGCGGCAAGTCCTACAAGGTTTGGGACGTCCTCAAGGACAACCATCCCGAATCGAACGAACACAAGCCCTTTAAGCCCGGTACCGCCGCCGCGGGCAACGCCGTGTGCTGGACCTGCAAGTCGACCGACCTGATGCTCGACTGGGCCTACATGGGCGACAAGGTCGACGGCGCCAAGTTCAACCGCGGCTCGAACGCGGTCGACGTGGTCCGCTCCGTCAACCACGGTATCAACTGCAACTTCTGCCACGATCCGCACTCCGCTCAGCCGCGCGTGATGCGCGACGCGCTTATCGACGCGATGGAACGCAAGGACGGTCCGAACGTCTATCGTGACCACGCCGCCAATCCCGCCAAGCTCACGGTCAAGGACGCCGGCGTTCGCGGCTTCACCCGCAAGATCGCCACGATGGACCGCGCCGACAGCCGTCTGATGTGCGCGCAGTGCCACGTTGAATACGTCTGCAACCCGGGTCAGGAAGCCGGCACGGGCAAGCCGATCGGCATGGACAGCCGTCTCACGAACCTCTTCCCGTGGGTCAACGCCGACGACATCGAAGCCTACTACGACAAGATCGGCTACCGCGACTTCAAGCACCCGTTGACCGGCGCTCAGCTCGTGAAGCTGCAGCACCCGGACGCCGAAACCTTCTTCGGTTCGAAGCATGACAAGGCCGGCGCCACCTGCGCTTCCTGCCACATGCCCAAGGTGAAGAAGGCCGACGGCACGACCTACACGAACCACTGGGCCACGTCGCCGCGTCACTACATCAAGGAAACCTGCTTGACCTGCCACACCGACAAGACGGAAAAGCAGATGGAAGCCTCGATCGACGCGATGCACGGCTACTACACGGGTAAGCTGCGCGAAGCCGAATCCCGCATGGACGACATGTTCAATGCGTTCGAACTCGCCATCGCCATGAACGTGCCGGAAGAAAAGCTTGCCGAAGCCCGCAAGCTCCACGCCACGGCCCACATCAATTGGGAATACTGGACGGCCGTGAACGGCGCCTGGTTCCACAATCCCGACATGGCGGTCCGTTCGCTCTCGAAGTGCGCCGCCGCCGCTCAGAAGGCCACGAACCTCCTGCGCGCCGCCACGAAGGAAGTGAACGCGAAGAAGTAATGCTTCTTTGACGAGCGCCCCCTAAGGGCGCTCAGGTTCCAAGCCATCGATCCCGTACGAAGCGATTCGTGCGGGATCTTCTTTTTTTGTGGCGTCCTCCTGAAGGAGGGAGCGTTGTCTCGGTGCTTCGCCTAGAATGAACGGATTGTCGGCGATGTGGCGCCCGATGCTCGACGCTCCATGCAATCCGCATTCCTTTCCGTTTCGGAGAAAAAATCCATGACAGTGTGGACCCACGAAAATTCCATGGCCTTCATGCCTTACCCCTACGTCGAACTCCCGCACGCGACCGAGGGAGTGCTTTCAGGGCTCACCTTTTCCGTGAAGGACATGTTTGACCAAATCGCCTGCGCAAGCCCCATCCTAACCGCGAAGCGGTAGGGTGGGGTCGAGCAGGCCGGGCGAAGCCCGAATTTAAGGAAATTCCTTGTCTGCTAAGGAATTGTGCTAGAGTTACTCGTACATCCAGAGAC
>CASDQM010000044.1 GCA_949282745.1 uncultured Sutterella sp.
CGTGTTCACGGTGCGGTTGCGAGTGCTCCGGAAAGCCGCGACCTACAACAACGACAGCCTCTACCTGGTCGGCATTGTTGACTTTATCGACTACTCCTGCACGAACTGGGACGCCACGCAGCCGAATCCGAAGGATGATCAGTACACGGTCACCCTCGGCGGCAACTACGACTTCGGCTTCATGAAGCTCTACGGCATGGCTCAGTATTTTGACAACGCCAAGGGCATCGGTCAGAAGTCCATCAACGGCGACGGCACCTTCGGCGGCGGTTATACCTACAACGGCACGGACGGTTGGGACAGCGCCAAGGGCTACGGCATCGCGATCGGCGTCGGCGTTCCCGCTTTCGGCGGCACGGCCAAGGCCTCCGTCGGCTACATGGACGCGGAATCCCAGGGCAATGCCGTCTGGACCGCTGCGCATCAGGACGGCGGCCTGACCCGTTGGAATGTTTCCGTCGGTTACGACTACAGCCTCTCGAAGCGTACGTCGGTCTACACCGCGGCCGCTTATACGAAGGACGACTGCACCGACTACAACGGCTTTAACCGTGAACCCTCCACGGTTGAAGTCATGGCCGGTCTGATCCACAAATTCTAAGAAAAACCTTGGCCGTTGCCAAAGGGCAAGTGGCAACGGCCCTGCTTCTTGAACATTTTCCATTGCCGACGAAGTTCGCTCCGTCGGCTTTTTTAGGTTCTCAACAGCGGGTGAGACCATAGGGTTGGTTCTTCACCCTCGCGAAAGTCCTGAACTCCTCCTTTGAAAGGCGCCTCCCGAAAAGCCTTGAAAAGGCACTTTTTGATGCCCTCGATTCCGCTGTATAATGCACCCTCCCCAAACCTCTGTAACGAGGAAAATCATCCCGCAACTAACACAAATACGTAGCAACACAATCGAAAGGAGCTATTTCGTGTTCACCCCCCCCATACGTAGTTTTACTCATTGTCGACTGAGCCAAAAAACTCTTTCTCTTGCCCTTCTCTGGGCTCTTTCCTCCTTCGCCGCTCCTACCCTGGCGGCCGACAACATCGACGGCAATGATTCCGACGGCCAACTCTCCCTCACGGGCGGCGAGTATTACGAAATCGTCGGGGCCGGCTCCACGGTCACGGTCGGCAGCACCTCCGAGGACCACTTTCTCTCCGGCGCCAACGTCGAGCTCAACGGCGTCACTGCGCACGACGTCTACGGCACCGCGAACTTTCAGAGTGCATCGTTCGGAAGCGACATCACGATCCAGTCGCTCAATTCCACCGTCACGATCCGAAACAGCACGATTGCCGATCGAGATTCTGAGATCTACGGCGCCATCGCAAGTGCGGACGGCTCCATGAGCACCGTACATTCCCTCGTGTCGGGCACCTCCCTCAGCATCTACGATTCCGAACTTCAAGGCATCGTTTGGGGTCAGCTCGCTCAAACCTATCCAATGCACGCCGAGGCCACGCTTGAGGCGCGGAACACAAGCGTTCTCCTAGAAGGATCTTCATTGACAGGCTACGTCCTCGGCAATGCAGCTTCGGGCTACATCACGCCTTCGTCTGCTCAGTACATCGTGATCGACGGCAACACCACAATCCGTAATTCTCAAATCACCGGAGATACGCCGACCGGCGTCGTTGACGGAACGGTCGCCGTAGCCGGCGGATACATGCTTCCGTACATGGCCGAAGGCTCCGGAAGCTTCACCAAGAATTCCGTCACGATCGAGGGCGACACTTCTATCACGGGCGGCGTCTACGGCGCGTTGGCGGAACTCAACGCAAGTTCCTTCTCCGACTTCTCCGCGACCGGGAACAGCGTGACCGTACGTTCCGGCACGGTCGAAGGCAAGATCGTCGCGGCGGCCGTAGCGACTTCTCAGGGCTCCGTCAATAACGCCTCGTTCACCGACAACCAAATTGCTCTAATCGGCGGCACAGACCTTACAAAGGCCGACCTCGTTGGCTACGAAGTTCAAGGAACCGTGGAGAACGTGACCGCCTCCGGAAACGCTCTTGTGGTCGACGGCTACAAGGGCGCGGTCAATTCCGTGAACCGGTTCGATCGAATAGTCTTCCAAAACGTCGTTTGGGAGACCGAAGGCACCGTACTTGAAGTTCTCAACGAAAACGCAACCTCCGACCTCTCGAACGCCGGCATTGAGATCGCGGAGAGCACGACGCTTGCCGGCGGCACGCAGCTTCAAGCGGGGGACTACATGTACTTCATCCGCACCGCCGAAGAGCACGACTTCGGCACCGATCCGGAGAAGGTCGTGGGCGGCGAGAGCGTCTTCACTGCGGGCGTGGCCTTCGAAGGTTCTGGCGAAGTGCAGGTCGATCCCAACGGAAGCGTCAAATACGTCATCACCGACGTCCGAACGACGGATCAGGCGGACAACGTCGCCGCCATGAACACCGCCTCCCAGGCGTTCCTCCTTCAGGCGAACGACCTCGTCGTGGAAGGACTCAACGCGCTCGAACGGGATCAACTCTTCGGGACCAAACTCTTCGCCGTGGGTGAAGGGATCTACAGCAAGTACGACGTCGCAGACGACCTCAAGATAAACGGTTGGAACGGTCTGATCGGCACGGGCGACGTATCCCGCAAGCAGGACGGCGAGCTGAGCTGGGCCGTGTTCTTTGAATTCGGCGACGCCAATTCCCGCTTTCACTTTGACTTCGGGGACACTTCTCACCGAACCGACAGCAAGTTCCACTATCGCGGCGGCGGTCTGGCAGTTCGCTACCGCTCGAACCACGGATGGTATTGGGATGCTTCCGCCCGCGGCGGCATCATTCATACCAAGGCGGAGAACGCCTTTCTCAACGGCAACGGCGAGTTCTTCGATCACCATCTCCGCACGGATTATTGGTCCGCTCACGCAGGGATCGGGCGCTTGTTCGAAACGAGCGATACGGACGAGATCGACGTCTTCGCGAGATTTTTCTACACACACTTCGGGGACAATTCGTTCCGCGTCGCTTCCGACCGGTTCGAGCTCGATTCCGTACAAAGCGAACAGTTGCGCACGGGCCTGCGGTGGACTTTCAACAAGAACGAGGCCTTCAAGTGGTATCTGGGCACGGCTCTGGAATACGAGTTCGACGGTGAAGCCACGGGCTCGGTCAACGGAGTCAACCTGCGCTCCGCTTCGCTCGACGGTGCAACTGGGTACGCAGAACTGGGCATGAAATACCGGAAGACTCCGGAATCTCCTTGGGACTTTGAAGCCCGCGTCCGCGGGTATGTCGGCGTTCGGGACGGCGTGAGCGGTGTCGTGAGAGCGACCTACGCCTTCAAATGATGCGAGTTGCCGCGAACAAAGGGTCGGAACTCCTCTTCTTCACTGAAAAGGACTCCGACCTTTGTCCCTAAACAAGGGAGAAGCAACCGGCTGCTTCCGTCATCATAGACCTCCAATCTCCAACCAGAAATCTTACAAACTTAGAGCCAATCTCTCAACCTAAAAATTACCAAACCAACCTGGTGAATAACCACATGACTCCATCCAGGGGATAGGCCTCGTTCCAACCTCAAACTTTACATACCCGGAAACCAGACGGCGGCCGCGGTGAAGCATCCCGAAATCACGGTCGAAGTCGACCGCGACGCCCAAACACCCGAAGACGTGACGATCACCGTTTCGGACAAGGGGCCGGCGCTCGACGACGAAGCCTTCGCGGCCTTCACGGCGAGGCTCGCGGCGATGGAGACGACGAAGAAGGACGGGCTCGGTCTCGGGCTTTCGATCGTGGCGTCGCTCACCGAAGCGCAGGGCGGTCGCGTATCCTTTGCACGAAGCGCGCGAGGGGGACTCGCCGTCACGCTCCACCTTCCCGCCGCGCCCGAGACAGCCGAAGAAAACGAAGCGGGCGGCAACCCCGTGAACGAGGAGAAAAACCCATGACGAATCCCAAGACGCTGACGCAGACGCCGCTCGTGCGCGTCGTGGACGACGATCCGGGCGTGCGCGATGCGCTCGCTTTTTTGCTCGGAAACGAAGGCTGGTGCGTCGCAACCTATCCGGACGCGGAGAGCTTTCTCGTGGGCGACGCTCCGAGCGATCCGGGGTGTCTCGTGCTCGACGTCAAGATGCCCGGCATGACCGGGCCGGAACTGCAGGCGGAGCTCGTGCGGCGGGGCTTCATCGCGCCCATCGTCTTTCTCTCCGCGCACGGGGACATCGACATGGCCGTAAAGGCGATGCGGGTGGGGGCGTTCGACTTCATTCCAAAGCCCATCGATCCGCCGCGCCTCATCAAGGCGGTGGCGGACGCCGTGGCGGAAGACCGCCGCAGACGCCTGGGGCTGCCCACCGAAGCGGCCCTCAAGGCGAGACTTTCTCAGCTGACGGAAAGAGAGCGGCAGATTCTCCGCTACGCCGTGCGGGGCCTTTCGAACCGCGAGATCGCCGAAGCCCTGAACGTTAGCCCCAAGACGGTCGAAGCCCACAAGACCGCGGTCTTTCGCCGTCTTGACGTCCAGGGCGCGGCCGAAGCGAAGGCGCTTCTCGACGCCTTCGGAACGGAAGTCTGAGGGGATCCCCCAAAAAAAAAGAAAACCGGCCCCCTGCGCCCGGCAGGGGAGCGCAGGGAACCGGCGACCCCCAGGGAGAGGTCTTGGGTCGGGCGCCTTCCGTCAAAGACGCCCGAAAAAGCGTGAAGACGAATTATTTTTCATCCGCGGCGTAGGTCCCCGCGATGCGGCCGCTCGTGTAGGCGACGCCGAGGCCCGTGCCCGAGGTGTAGACGCGGTTGTAGTTGCGGAATTGCAAGAGTCTTTCCTTTTTCCGACTGTTGTAAGGGGAAGGGGCGCCCACCGAAAAACGGCGACCGGAGGGCGCCCCTTCGCAAAGGTGTGTCGCTTCGAGAAACTTGACCCGAGTCCCCGGGTTCCCGAGTCCGGAAAGCGGTCCGGCGGATGCCATCCCGTGAGGGGCCTGACGGACGAGAGGGCCCCGACGGACTGCGCCGCGGGAGGCCCGGATGCGTCGGGGTGTGCGGCGGCTTTTCGCGCATCTCTGCGTGTCGAATCGGACCCTCCGCCGCCGCACGCTGACATTCTCGAAACCGGATCCCCTAGGGGCGTTGACGAAGCGCAACGAACCCTAAGATCGGGGCGGATCGGTACGATCGGGGTGACTTGAGCGAAAAAGCGTTCCGGCCGCAGGGAATCGGGAGAGCAAAACCGCCCGCCGTCGGCGTCCTTCCGGTTCAAAAAGACGTCGGAGCGGGCGAAAGGGCCGGTTCGCCGGAGGGCAGACCCCGACGACCCGGTCCCGTTTCCTTCGTTGACGAAGCGCTTGAGGACCCTTCCTCTTTCCCGCCCGGGAGGAGAATGACGATCGAGACCGGGGGGAAGGAGGAAGGCGTGGTACCGATCAGGCCTTGATCATCGAGCGCACGGCGAGGCGCCCGAAGGCCTGGCCCTTCGCGAAGGCCGTGCCCGAGATGTAGCCCGCGCCGTGGAAGCCGCCCGTGACTTCGCCCGCGGCCCAGAGGCCCGGAATCGCGTCGCCCCAGACGTCGATCACGTGCGCGGCTTCGTCGATGCGAAGACCGCAGTAGGTGCCGATCATCGCGGCGGTGGCGGGCATGACGTAGAAGGGACCCTTTTCGATGCGCACGAGCTTGCCGTTCCCCGACGCCATGTACATGCGTCCGCAGTCGGCGTCGCGGCCCTGATCGACGAACCCGTTGTAGCGCTTCACCGTTTCGGCGAGGGCCTTGGGATCAAGCCCCGCGTTCTTGGCGGCTTCTTCGATCGTCGCGCCCGAAGAGAGGTAGTCGGGTGTCTTCTTCCCTTCGAGAATCGGCTTCCAGAGTTCGCGCCCCTGCGGGTTCACCTTGTAGTCGCGCTCGAGCATGGCGTGGTCGAAGACCATCCAGGACTTCCCTTCGGGCTGCGCGAGGGCGGCGTCGCCGAGCTTCTTGTAGGAGATCGATTCGTCGACGAAGCGCTGGCAGTTCTTGTTGACGATGATGCCGCCCGACCAGTAGATCTGGCCCATTTCGTCGATCGAGACGGGGTTGAGCTTAAAGCCGTAGCTCGCCTTGATGTAGGCGGTGTCGAGGAAGTCCGCCCCGACGGAAAGACCCATGAGGATGCCGTCGCCCTGCGTGCCCTTGCCCGCGATCACGGCGGCGTTTTTGAGAGGCGGGTTGTAGCGGCCGAGAAGCGTCGGGTTCGAGGAGAAGCCGCCCGCGGCGAGAAGGACGCCCTTCTTCGCGCGCACGGTGATCGTCTTTTCACCCGTCTTCACGCGAACGCCTTCGATTTTCTTCATGTCCGACGACCAGATGAGGCGTTCGACCGCGCACTTCGTGCGGATCTCGGCGCCGCCCTTCTTCGCGTAGTCGGCCATCGCCATGAGGATCTTGCTGGGACTAAAGTGATGCGAGCGCGCGACGCTCTGGCCGCCCTGAAGGACGATCGCGTCGGGCTTCAAGCCGAGCTCCTTCGTGAGCCATTCGTAGTGTTCGCGGATGGACGACACGTAGGCGCGGACCACCTTTTCGTCGGCGTAGCCGCCGCCCGATACGATGAGGTCCTTGACGAAGAGATCGTGCGTGTCCTTGACGTTCTGGGCCTTCTGTTCGTCGGTGTCGGAAACGGCGATCATGCCGCCGCAGAGAACGGACGAGCCGCCCATGATGGGCATCTTTTCAAAGACGACGCTCGTAAGCTTTTGCTTCACGGCTTCGCAGGCCGCGGTGAGGCCCGCGGCCCCGGCGCTCACGATCACGACGTCGTAGGTTTCGTCCCACTTCTTCGGGGCGAGGATGGGCGTGGCGTGCGAGGCGCCCGAAAGGGCGGCCGCGGTGCCGGCGAGACCGCCGGCCAAGAAACTGCGTCGATTCATGGTCATGAGGTTTCTCCTTTTGCGTGAAGCGGCGGCTCGGACGAGTGTCCTTGCGTCGAGATCGGGGATGAGTCCTTGCCGCCGCACGAAGAAAATTCTCGGAAACGGTCCCCCTAGGGGCGTTGATGCGGGGCAAGAAGAGGAGAAATAGCGAAGGAAGGGAGGAAAAGAGGGGCGGCGGGCTTCGGGAGAACGACAAGGCGGGCCGCCGGGGAGGGGCGGATTTGGAGCGGCGGATCCGGGGATTGCGAAGGAGTTCGGACGTCCTTTAGCGTTGCGGTTGTCTCCCGCTCCGGGCGTTTCGCCCGTCGGGCGTAAGTCCTGCCTCCGTGAGAGCAGGCCTCTGCGGATCCGGGACGGATATAAGACGACGTTCGTCCGCAGCGACAGTCGGCCTCCGCACCGTTGGGTTCGGGGGCTTTTCCTTGGGGGCCGCCCCGTCGGGGCGTTTCATCGTGGCGGTCGAGTGCGGCGGGGTAGGGGCCGCCGTGCAACCCGCCTGCGGTGGAACGAATGGAAATGGCGGGAGGATCGGAGGGAGGAATTTCTTTCGGGGGCGCGATCTTGGCGCACGTAGTTTTTCGTTGCGTGCGGGAAGCTTGGGGAGAGGGGCTTCTTGAGGGAGGGCTCGCTTTCCCGGCGAGGAACTCGTGGTCTCGGCAGTCCCGGTCGTTTGACAGGAAATCGGTGGCGGGGTTTGTCTTGGTCGGGTGCATAGGCGCGATGCAGAACTTTCGGGCGATCTGTTGTGCCGGATGCGAAGTCGTCGAGCGGACGGGCCTTCGCTTGGCTTCGCTTTGATTTTGCCCGTGAGGGCGCGGGGCGGGGCGCAGGCGTGTCGGTGCGGCGTCGGAGGTGGGTTGAGGGGAGGGCCCTTCAGTCGTTTCGTTCGGATTCGCCCGGGACGTCTACCTCTACGGAGGACCAAATCCAATCCGAGCATTCGGGATGAGCCTCTTTGAGGGCTTCCGGGGCGGAGGGTTCCGAAAGAGGGCAAGTTGGTCGCGAAGGCGTCGCGGGGCGTTTCCCGGTTAGGGATCGCTTTGTTGTTTCCCTTGAGGGCGCGGGCCGGGCTGCAGGCGTGTGGGTACGGCGTCGGGGGTTCATGTTGCCCTTTCATACCGATGTTGAGACGCCTAGCTGTGGCGACGGGCCAAAGGGCATATTCCGGTCTTTTGTGCGAAACATGCCCTTTGTCGCCAACCTGTCCCCATCCTTGGGTTTCAGAAAGGATGGGACAGGTTCTGGTGAGTTGTCTACTTAGAAGCGGTACTTAGCTCCGATGTTGAAGATCCAGGTGCGTTCAAGATCGTTTCCGAACCGGTATTCAACGTCTCCGAAAGCGTAGAGATCATCCGTTACGCCGGCCTGGAACCCCGCGCCGACGTCAAACCACGTGCCGTGGTTCGAGATACAGAAGTCCTGTCCGCCGCGACGGGTGGTCTTGTCGGTCAGATGTATCCGCTGTTCGCCCATGAATTCGCGAAGAACATCGGCCTTGAAGTATCCGACGGACGATTTGTCGTTGGCGAGGAACTTGCCGATCCGGAAGCCGGCACGGCCGATGAGCGAATCGATGTCGTCCTGTTCCACCCGCGTGTTCTGCTGCGTGGTGTAGTCGCCGCTCGTGATGCGGATGTACTGAGCCTGCAACTGCGGCTCGACGAACCAACCGGAATTGTTCGTCAGCTGATGGCCCGTTTCGAACGACAAGCCGTAGAGCCAGTTGTCGTAGTCGACGTCAAGCTTTACGCCCTTGGCGGTGTACATTTCGAAATCGCTCGAGAGACGACCGGCGCGAACCACCAGATCGCCGTAGAAACCGCTGTCGGCAAGGTAAGTCGCATAGAGCGACAGTTCAGTGCGGTCCGTGCCTCCGTCACCTTCGATCGACTTGTAGTCGGTGCGGCCGTCCATATAGTCGATGGCGCCGCCCCAGATCATTCGGCCGTTCTGAGTCGGCTTGGTGTAGTCGTAGCCGAACTGATACATGGTGTTGTAGGAACGGAAGTCGCCGACGCCGGCATCCGTGCCGAGACGCTCGTGCTTGACGCGGGCCCAGACTCCGCTGCGGTTTTGGTCGTAGGTACGCTCGCCATAGCGTTGGTTCCAGCGGTCGAGCACGAAGGCGTTCCAATAAGTGGCGCGCGCCGTAGCGAAGATCGTTTGACCCGCATCGGAAAGCGTTCGCCTTTTCGGCCGACAAGCTTGTAATTCGTCGTGTCTTGAACGCCGGGCGTCTCTTCAGTTTGCGCGTCGTTCAACGCGGCGTCGGCGGTGACGATGCCGGTATTTTCTTCATAGCCGAAGAACTGGTCTACGTTGTCGGAACCCGGCTTTTCGGTGTCAAGCGCAGTGCCGTTGTAGGCGTTGTTTTCATCGACTGCGGCAGCGTCGTATGCTTCGGCTTCAACTTGGTACTCGACGTTCAGAGCACCTTCGTGGAGCGTGTAGGCCCGGAATGAGGCGGTCGAGCCTTTGCCGACGGTGGCGAACCGCAGACCGTCGAAACCTTCCCGGAACATGTCTTCCGTGGAAACGCTGTCTACGACGTCAATGTTGACCTCGCCCTCCGCATGCTTGATGTAGAGCATGTCGCTTACGTCGCGGTTGCCGTCAAGACTCATGGAGAAGGTTACGTCGCCGTTCAGCTTGTAGATGGTGAGCGCATGGGCGGACTGGTTGCGGTCCGTGTTCGCACTGACCATGTCGACGACTACGTTTTCCGCGTTGTCGGCGGTCTGAAGCGTCGTCAGCCAACTTTGTCCGTTGACGCGCCAGACCGAATTCGAACCCATCGTTACGTTGACTTGACCGCCCTGAACAATCGAGTGACTGAAGACCGGGCTGAAGAAGTTCTGATGTCCGTTGTCGTCCAGGCTTTGAAGACCCGCATCGCCATAGTCGTCGGAACGACCGATCCAAACGCCGTTCTCGCCGAGATTGACGTCGAGCTTGCCGCCGTTGCCCGCAAGCGCGTTGCCGTAAAGCAAAAGCGTTCCGCCTTCGGATTGGGGCGATACGTTGAGATCCCCGCTGTAGGCAGAAACAACATCACCAACAATCTGGCTCGATCCCAGATAGTTGAGGTTGATTGTGGACAAAGATTCAGGCGTGGGCAGTTCGCCGCTCTCGAGCAGATCTTCTTCCACGTAGCCGGCTGCAAGTGCGACGCCGAGGCCATTCGAGAGATGGGCCTCGTCGACAACGTTGCCGTTTTCGTCGAGTGCGGCATGGCTCGCAGCGACGATAGTCCGTCCATCAATGGTGATCGTGCCTCCCGAGCGCGCCCAAACAGCACGTTCGATGTCGTTGGCGGCGGGATTTCCGTCGAGCGTATTGAATTCCGCCTGAATCCAATTCAACCCGTTGCCAGCGTCGATGGTTACCTTGCCGCCCTCGGTTGCGTAAACCGCCGAGGGGAGATTTGTGGCGCTGTACTCGGCACGGCTACCATAGGCATTTATGAAGTTGACGTCTGCAATCGTCGAGATGGAAACGCTTGCGTTTTGATTGGCGCCCACGATACCGCGGAAAGTGTTTCCGTTTTGAGCCGATAGCGTCGTGATGGCGCGGTCGGAGGCCAGCAGTGCTATGCCGTCGCCGAACCCTTCTTCCGTAATCTTACCAGCATCAATTTCAACGGAACCAGCGGATACTGTAGTGGTTCCGGCTTTTGACGAATAGATGCCGTAACCGTCCGTCGTGATGTCGACATTCTTCGAAAGATTTAATTCGATCGCACTGCCGGAATTGTAAATCGAATATGAGCTATTTGACAGACTTGAGGTCGTGATGATTAGATTTTCAGATCCTTCCTCGATAGTCATTTTTCCGTTGGAGCCGGAAGAATAGATTGAATAGGCACGTGCGCCCTGGTTTTTGATATCAGAGCTGTTGTTTGAATTGTTGAATTCGATTGTTTTTCCTTTGAGGGTTAGGTTCGAGTTTGTTAACCATGCTCCCATGCTGTTGCCTGCGAGGGTGGACTCATCGCCGACAACAGAGTTAATGGTAATATTGCCATTATCTGCTGTGAGCTTAGAGTCGACACTATCTGTCAGACATAGTGCATACGCGACACCTTTATTGGCATTGTTCGCGGAAATAGTAATGCCGCCATTTGTAGCTGCGGCTTGAAAGTTGGATTTTTTTGCCTCGATCGCATAGACTGAACCGTATCCGGTGCCATTTGCGGAAATGTTAATGACTGAATTGTTGAGGTCATTTGCGTTTCCCTTGGCATTTACGAAAATACTGTTGTTGTAATCGGTTGTCTGATTGACTGATCTTACGGCAGTGATACCAGTACCATTGATGGTTGTGGTGTTAGTGCCTTCAACAGCAACCGTCAGCCTTTCTCCGGCGTTGAGAGTGATGGCGGAGTTGTCGTTGTAGAGACCATAAATTCTACTTTCCCACTTGTTGGAATTGAACGTGAGTGAAATCTCTTTTTCGGCGTTCAGAGTGATTGCGGAGGAATTTTCGGGCCGGATGATAGAGGTTCCATCGTATGAGCTGTTACTATGTCCTTCGGGTTGATTATCCTTGGATTTTGATAGGTCAATAATGACGGAACCTTTATCTGAGGTTAAAATGGTCGTTGAACTATTCGCGTGGAGGCCGTATAGATTTCGGGCTTTTGAGTCTCGAGATTCAAGCTTGATGTCGTTTCTGGCTGTTATGTCGATCGTAGAGTTTGAAATGCCTGTAATGCCATAAAGGAAATTAGAGGTCCAATTGAAATTTACACCGGAGTCTGAGATTGTAAGTGAATTTATTGCTGCAATGAGTTGGTTGCTTTCGACGGAAATTGAGGCCGGGTTCATGTGACTCCCGTTAAACCCTAGTTGGTAATCATTGTCGGGGTCATCGTAATTTGCTGGCGAATCGTTCGGGGTAACGAGGATGTTTTTGATAACGATTGTTTCGGCCGCAAAGGCAGGGAGACTAGCGGCGGCCAAGACCGCCGCAACGGCCACGGCAATCGGTGCGAAGCGACAAGGCTTCGGGGTGGGGAAGACGGAGTGTGTGTGGGGGGAGGTATGAAAAGAGTGGCTCATGATTTTCTTCTTGTTGACGATCAAGGAGGGCGTTTGTCCCGCCGAAGGCGGAAAACGGCACACATTTCCCGCAGGTCCGAAAATCATGCGAGGCGAACGTCGCGAGTCATCGTTAAAAGAACGCTCCGGCGCGACATGCGCGGTAGATTTTCCGGAACCTGTAGTTTTTTAATTCCGTGTGCGATAGGAAGATTCGAGATCTTCCTTCGCTTGAAGAAATCTTCGCAGTTTTTTATTTCCCTCACCCACCGAATAAACCCTAGAGAGAGAATGTTTTTGAGGTTTTCTTGATGGAGATCTCTTTTTGAAAAAAAAGGTTCCTTGATCTTAATCGCGATCAAAGATTGGTATAAATGTGTAGAAGGCGGATCCGGAAAATGTAACGACACCACGTGTCGTCAGAGTTTGCTGGGGAACGGTATATCGGCAATGGACGCAACGATTCGAGCAAGGTTTTGTCAGAACGCTCGATTGCGGGAGAGGTTGCCCGAGGGGAGGCTGTCGGGAGCGGAAAAGGGCTTAAGACACCGAAGGCTGAGTTGTGCCCAAATGGTGCCCCTTGTGGACGAGAGACACGAACCGCGGGGTTGGCGCGGTCCGTGGTGGAGAGGAAGAAAGACGGCGTCCGATCAGTGAGGCGAACGCCGCTTTCTCGGGGGAGGATCAGAAGTAGTAGTTGAAGCGGCCCGAAACCAACCAGGTGTCGTCCGTCTTGCCGCCCGCGGTGCGTTCGAGGTCGAACTGGAACCCGAGCGTATCCTTCCACTGCCAGACGGCGCCGACGCCGAAGGTAGCCCAGGTGCCTGTGTCACCCCAGTTTTCATTCAGGCGGTTTGTGCCGTCCGAAAGCGTGGCGTCCTGTCCGTCGGAGAACTGATGCAGCACGTCGCCACGGAAATAGAGCGATCCGGCCTGTTCAAGGCCCTTGAACTCACGACCGGCACGGAAGCCGACGCGGCCGATCGTGCTCGTTTCGCTCTCTGCCTCCACCTTCATGTGGCGGTCGGTACGGTAGTCGAAGCTGTCGAGGTAGGCGACTTGGAACTGGACTTGCGGTTCAACGAAAACGCCCGTTTCACTCTTGAGTGTATAGCCGTATTCAGCCGAAAGAGCGGCGTAGTCCTGGTCGTAGTCGCCGTCGGTGGTATAGGCTTCGTTGCCTACCGTGTACTCGCTCGAAACACGCCCGATGCGGCCGACAAAGTCGAGGTAGTGGTTGCCATAGGTGAGCGTGTCGAAGAGCGCGAATTCGTAGCGCTTCATGTCGCCGTCACCACGCACGTCCAGGAATTCCGTGTCGCCCTCGGTGTAGGAGAACCACGCACCGGCACGGCTCTTCTCGGTGAAGGCGCGGTCAAACCCGATGGTCACGCCCGTACGATCCCAGCGGTACTGGTCTTCCGCGCCGTTGCGGCCGTGGTGCATACGAACCTAAAGACCGTTTTCAGGATCCTTACCGTCACGTACGGTTTCGAGAAGACGACGGTCGTGGCGGTCCATTTCGACAGCTGCGTCATAGCTGCCGTAGCCCGCACCAGTAAAGCCTCGGGAAGCTGCGGACTTGGAGAGAACGATGGGTTCAATGAACCACTTCGTGCCTCCTTCGTAATTTGACACTCCTGTGGACGGGGATTTCCCCTTAAATTCTTCTCGGTCTTCATCCCCGGCAATAAAAGTATTTGAAGCGATTTGCAATTCGTAATCAACTAATCCCTCGCCACGTTCGTTCACCTTGTCGACAAACGTTACGGGAGTGTCGTCGGAGGCTGTCCCCTTCGTTACGGCGAAAATCAGCGTATTTCCGGGATTGATGGGATTGAGTAGAGTAAGGTCGTGGGCAACCAGATCGATGGCGTGCTGGCCAGGATTAGTAGAACCTTCGATGAAGATTACGTCACTTTTACTTTTATCTGTGACATCAAGGTCAAGCTGAAAAATGCCGCCATTTCCTTTGAGATCGCCAATTTCAACGTAATCATGATTAACGGAATACCTTCCGTTCTGAAGCCGATCGAGCAACCCGATGGACTTCCAGAATCCCAGAAGACTTTCGTCGAAAAGATTAATAATGCCGCCGTCCCGCAGAGTAATGTTGCTGATGCGTTTTTGATGGGCGCTCGGGAGAAAGCCTGAAACTAAAGGATTGCCTAATCCTAAGTAAGACCACTGTGCTCCTTTTTCAACTGTAACATCGAGGACTCCATTGTTGTGGTCTCTACTTAGGGCGTAACTTTTTGTATTTGCATGAGATGTATCGTCGCCAAACCAATACGCACTACTCCCAGAGAAAGTTGCGGTTATACGAGATTCTTCGCCTTCTGGAGTTGTGTTAGTTCCAAATAGATCGAAGGATCCAACAATTTGATTGTTGGTGGAAAGGAAAGTAACATCGCCGCCGGTTTTCGCGCCGATCGTGTCGGGTTTGCTGGCCAGTGTCCAGATTCGGACGAGATCATTACTGTCTTTAGATCCGATTATGACTTGTCCGCCATTTTGGGCATATATGGAACTGATGCCGTAATCGGTGGTAACGCCCTCAGCTTCGGACACGACGATGTCTATCGGACCGGTAAAATGTATTTCGGCTGAAGATCCCCATCCATTGGCGTTGAAGGCGTAAAAGGCGTCATTGCCGTCACCGTGCGCCCCTGTGATCTGGACGTGGAGCGAAGTGTTCTGAATGAAGGCCTTAGAACCACCATCCACCATCAGAAGAAAATAACTGCCTTTGGCAATGGTCTCAAAAGGACTCTCCGGAGTACCTAGTTGTATCGAATCGACAGTATGTTCTTGACCGTCATGGTAGCCAGGGAAGGCCAGGGAGTCGTTGAGGTTCTCTTCCGTGAGCGTATCGGCGGCGTGGACGGAGAGAGACGTCAACGCCAGGATCATCGCGGCGGTCAGAGCATTCTTTCCTGCTTGCCACGCGCGGGAGTGGTGAAGATGAAAAGAGTTAGAACGAAGGTCTAAACTCGGAGGGGGGCATAACGTGTTGATAACATAGGCCTTTCCTGACGTGTAATTGATTCTGAAAGACTGTTTGACCAAAGGGCGTGCGAATGGCTTGGGTTTTTGGGGCCTGCACACGCTCAACACTGACAGCAACGTATCGGAGACCTGGCGCTTTCGTTGCGAATGCCTCGCCGCTTCGTGCTGATTTCGATTATGGCACCCTCCTGACTTTCTTTGTTGGACTTTGCTGTTTAGGAAAATCCCTTGCCGTATATAGGTAGAGAAAAATTTTATTGATTTGATGGAGGGGCAGACCCCGGGCGAAAGTCTGCCGTCCGTGGCGAGAAAAGTTTTTCTGTCATACTTTGTTGTTGCCTTTCAACGGGTTGGCGCTGTCAACCCTTGTTGCGGCAATGTCACCCTTTTCAGTACGAAGTTTCCGCACGCCTTTCAGTCTCCCCATGCACCCCCAATCCCACCGCTACCTCTCCGCCATCCTAACGGCGGGCAGCATCTCCAAAGCCGCCCAGACCCTCGGCATCTCGCAGCCCTCGCTTTCGCAGTTCGTGCAGCGAATCGAAAAGGACTTGGGCGCCGAAGTCTTCGACCGCTCCACGCGGCCCCTTACCCTGACGGAATCGGGCCGGATCTTCTTCGAAGCGGAAAGGCGCGTCGCGGAAATCCGCGAGGATTGCCGGCGGGCGGTCGAGGACATCAACGGGGGCGGGCGCGGACGCGTCGTGATCGGAGCGTCGGAGTACCGCGAGATGTTCTTTCTGACGGAAGTGCTCCCCGTCTTCAGCGCAGCGCATCCGAGGATCGAAATCGCCCTGGAAGAAGGAACGACCCGCGAACTCGAAGACTTCGTGTGGGCGGGGAAGACCGACGTCTCTCTCGTCATTTCGCCTCTTGCGCAACCGGGCCTCGAAGCGGTGGAGATCTACGAGGAGCGCCTTCTTCTGGCCGTAAGCGAGAAGAGCCCCCTCATCGAAAAGGCGCTCGCCCTCTGTCCCGAAGAGCGCCGAGAGGATGAGTTTCCTCCCTTTCCCTTCCGCCTGCTCGCGGACGAACCCTTCCTCGTCGTGCGGGCGGGCCAGCAGATTCACGACCTCTATCTTTCGCTCATCGCCAAGACCGGCGCCTCGCCCAAGATCGTGCTCGAGAGCGAATCGCTTACCGCCGCCCTGGCGCTTGCGGGCGCAGGGCTGGGTGCCACGATCGTCACCGAAACGCTTGCAAGAAGAAGTGCGGCCGCCAAGCGCGTACGGTTCTTCTCGATCGAGCCCGCCGTGCCCGTGCGAAAGGTCGTGGCGGCGTACCGGCCGGCGCGATATCTCTCGAAGGCCGCGCGCCTTCTCATCAAGACCATGCAGGACGTGGCGAGGGAAAAGTTCGCCCGCGGGTGAGGGGGAAAGCGTTTTCCCAACTCCACACTCCCGAACGCAAAACGGGCGCCCGAAAACCCGGACGCCCGCTCGCGCGAAGCCGCCGATCAACCGAGACCCGCGGCCAACGCTTTTCCGTCAGTCGAAGTAGTCGACGTGCTTGTTGATTTCATCGACGATCGGCTGCTTCTTTTCGTTAAAGACCTTCTTGTTCTTCTCAAAGAGGTTTTGGCCCTTCGTGTCGATCGAAACGATCATGGGTCCGAAGTCCTTCACGCGCATCACCCAGATCGACTCGGGCATGCCGAGCTCTTCCCAGTGGTGCTCTTCAACTTCCTCGACCTTGCTCGCGGCGAGCACCGCACAGCCGCCCGGCCACACGCAGTGAAGGGCCTTGTGGTCGCGGCAGCCCGCTTCGGTGTTGGGGCCCATGCCGCCCTTGCCCACAATAATCTTCACGCCCGTGTCGCGGATGAATTCGCGCTCGAACTTTTCCATGCGCATGGAGGTCGTGGGGCCGATCGAAACCACCTTGTAGCCGCTTCCCGACTCGTCGCCGCAGGGGACCATGATGGGGCCCGCGTGGAAGATGGCCTTGCCGGCCAAGTTCACGGGAAGGGGGCGGTGCTGCTTCACGAGACGCATGTGCACGTCGTCGCGCGAGGTGATGAGGTAGCCCGAGAGGTAGACGATGTCGCCGATTTCGATCCCTTCGAGATCAACGTTTTTGATCGGCGTGGTGAGATGATGCGTCTTCACAGCGTAACCCCCTTGTAGGAAAGCAGTTCGTACGACATGTCGGAGTGGATGCGGATCGCACCGCGGCGATGTCCCCAGCAGCCGACCGAGACGCCGACGGCGAGGCACGACGGATGGCGCGCGGCCGCTTCGACGTTTACGCCCATGACGGAGCCTTCGCCCGTGAGGCCGCCCGGACCGATGTTGATGCGGTTTAGGCCTTCTTCGACCATGCGCTCGAATTCGGCGGCACGTTTGTTCGGGTTGTGCGAGCCCACGGGGCGCATGAGGGCGCGCTTCGAAAGGGTCGCCGCGACTTCGACGGAACCGGCGATCCCGACCCCGACGAGAAGGGGCGGGCAGGCGTTGACGCCGCGCTCGCAGATCGTGTCGAAGATGAACTGCACGACGGCTTCGTAGCCTTCGACCGGCATGAGGACCTTCGCGGTGCCCGGGAGCGAGCAGCCGCCTCCCGCCATGTAGGCGTAGATCACGGCGTCGGAGGAATTCGGAACGATTTCAAGATCGATCCAGGGAATGCGGTGACCGGTGTTGTCGCCCGTGTTCTTTTCGTCGAAGATCTGCACGGCGTTGTGACGAAGCGGTGCCGCAACCGTCGCGCGGCGCACGGCTTCCTTGAGGCAGGCTTCGAGGTCGTTTCGGATCGGGAAGTCGGCGCCGAGTTCGATGTGGTACTGAATGACGCCGGTGTCCTGGCAGAAGGGGACGTTTCGTTCCTTCGCCATTTCGAGGTCGGTAAACATGGCGTCGTAGACGAGCGTGGCGAGTTCGCTCTTCTGAACGCGTCGCATGGCTTCGAGCTTTTCGAGAACGTCGTCGGGAAGGCGCTTGCCGAAGAAGGCCGTGAACTTCGCCATGACGTCCGTGAAGCGCTCGGTGAGCTGAGCTTGGTCGGACATGGGGAATCTCCTTGGGGTCGGGGATGACGGAGCGGTGCGCCTCGAAGAGGGTACCGCAACCAACTACGCCTAAAGTCTAAGGAGAGCTAGTCCATAAGTCGAATATTGAAAATGTTATCTGTTCGATAGGGTTAAGGCTATGAATTGCGGTTTTGCCCCGTCAGGGCGGGGAATAAGGGAAGACAGTGCGTTGCGACGGGAATCGGACGGAGGGCCCAGCGGGAGGGCGGCGGCCAGGGAATGGGAACGAGGCTCTCTTGGAAGGGAAATCACGGAGAGCGGGGAGGATTCATGAGGGCGGGAGACGCGCGGTGTTTTCCCGAAGAAGTGCTAGAATCTCCTGCCGTAGGAAAGCTGAAACGACATAGCCTGCCTCCTGCAGTATGGAAAGCTTTTTCGACATAGTGGAAATTCCTACACAGTGCGAAGCCCGGTGGGGCCTGAACTGTCCCCACTTTGCGAGACAGATTTTTGATCGATCGGGCGTTCAAGCCTGTTGAGCTATCGCGTCCCTATATTGCTTAGGTGAGCGGTAGTTCAACTTGGCTTGGATACGTTCCTCATTGTAGTAATTGCAATATTTAAGAATTTCCTGTTTGGCCTCGTCAGCCGTCAGAAGGTTCTTGTTATAACGGTTGTCCGGATGGTAA
>CASDQM010000045.1 GCA_949282745.1 uncultured Sutterella sp.
CAAAGGAATATCCTCCCGTGTCGGTTTCGGTCTCAGGGTTTGGGCGCGCCCGAGAGCAGTTCGAGAAGCGCGGCCGCGCGGCTGCGGCATTCGGCCGTGCGCGCGTCCGAGGGATCGCCCGTTCGCAAAACGGCCTCAAGCCCCGCCTTCGCCTCGTCTTTTTTCTTCATCTGCAGGAAGCACTGCGCGGCGTAGAGGAGAGGTTCGGGGTCGCCGAGGCCCGAAGCCAGGGCGGCGAGCTGATAGGCGTCGCTTGCCTCGGAGAAGTGTCCGAGGCCCTGTCTCGCGCCGCCCAATCCCATCCAGAAGCGGCGGTCCTTGGGGTTCAGAAAGGCGAGCGCTCGAAAGACCGCTTCGGCGTCGCGGAAATTTTCGGCCTTGTAGAGGTCGTGCCCGAGCGCATAGAGCGACTCGACGCAGGCGTCGTCGACGGCGGCGATCTCTTTGGCGGTGGGACCGTTTTCGAGGGCTTGCCAAAGGGCGAGCAGGGCCTCGGGGGAAAGTACGGGTTTCGTCACGGCATTTCTCCGTTTGTATGCGGGAATCAACGGCCGGTGAGGATGGCGCGCATCGTGGAGGCGCTTTCCTGAACGGCGGCGTTGGCGCCCTGCAGATAGCTGTTGTACTGACTGATGAAGTCCTGCAGATAGACCATCAGGGTCTGGGTCTTGCTGCTGATCGACTCCTGGTACTGCGTAAGCGAGGCGAGGTTGTAGCTCCAGTCATCGCTCGAGCAGCTGCTCGCGCTCCCCTTCATGCCGAGCTTGTGCGTTTTCATATAGCTCACGACCTCCGCGGGGACGCCCGAGCCCTTGGCTTCGGCGTCGCGGGCCTTGGTGATCATCTCGGCCGCCTCTTCGGCCTGGTCCTGAACCTGCTCGATCTGCCCCATGTAGTTGACGGCGTTCTGCCGGCACTGATTGGCGTAGTTGAGCTGATAGAGCGCGAAGCGGAACTGGATGCTTCCCTTGAACGCGATGTCATCGTCGATCGTTTCGCTATCGGGCGTGTTGATCTTGTCCGTCTGTATTGCGGAGGGATCCTTGATGTCGGAGTCGGGGTCCTGCGTGATGACGTTCCCTTCTTCGTCGACCTGCGGGGGGACGCCGAGCGAGACGCTGCCGGTAATGGAGTTGATGCTCATGATGTATGCCTGTGAAAAGAATGAAGACGGATGGGACCGACCGCAATGCCGTCCGAAAAAAGATTGAGTTCGGAAATGGCCATGAGCGAAATCTCGGAAAGCGGTCGGAAAAGGAACTCGGAGCGGACGGTCCGATCAGATGGAGAGGGCGCCGCGGCGGGCGCGTCCCGCAGGACGGGAGGCACCCTGGCCCTGCATTTCCTTTACGGCCGAGCGGCCCGCTTCCTGAGCGCGCTCGACGCTCTTTCGAAGCGCTTCGCGAAGGGCGGGCGGCATGTCTTCGTCATCCGCCGGGGTAAGGTCCCCTTCGACGCCGAGGGCCTTCTTCGCCTCGTCGAAGGCAACGTTCAGACGGGCGAGCTCGCCCTTCATGCGCTCGAGCGCTTCCTTTTGCTGCTGCAGTTGGTTTTCCGCCATGTCAGCTCCTTAGGCTGGATCGTTCCGTACCACGGTTCGGGACGATCGTGAAAAAGATCCGGAAATCCGGAGGAGAATCCCCGCGTGGAAAAGAATGCGGGGCGGATCATAACAATTCATTGTAACTTGAGCGCATCCGTTCCGCTCTGTGCGTTTTGGTCGATTGGGAATAAAAGGAAACGATAAGAGAGCCCGCAAAGCGGCGGGGCGGAGCCGAGACGGATTTTGAGGCATAATGAGTAAATTGGCAGGAGTGGGCCTGCGCCCACCGTCTGCGTGCAGTTTGAGAGAGCCCGCGCGGCCTTTTCCTGCGGTTTTCAACTGGATGCTCCGTATGAATTTTCAAGAAGCCCTGAAGACCCTCACGAACCAAACCGGCTGGACGATGCCCAAGGCCGGTGCGGACGGGGCCTATCGCTTTCATCTCGAGGACGGGCTGGATTTCGCCATGTTTTCGCCCGACGGACGTCTCTGCATCCTGACCTCCGACCTCGGGGCCGCGCCCTCGGAGAACGATCCCGACTACGCGGAGAAAAGCGAACGCCTCGGCACGGTGTGCGCGGCCCTCATGCCTTACGGCCGGGCGCAGTTTACCTGCGCCAAGGATCGGCTTGAACTCGTGCGCGCCTTTTCTTTCGACGGTCTTCCCGCCGACGGCGCGGTGCGCGAGGCGGAGGCCTTTTTGAACGAGGCGGCCCGCTGGAAAGAGGCGCTCGAGGGCGCTTCGGGCGCCGCGTCGCGCCCTGCCGACTCTCCCTTTTCGCTCGGATCCGACTGGTTCTCGGGCGGCCTGAAATTCTGAGGGGGGCGAATCGTGATGAAACGTCGTTATCTTTCGTCTCTTCTCGGCGTCGGGGTCGCGTGCCTCCTCGGCGCGGGCGCCGTGCTCCCCGAGACGGCTTTGCCGGCCGTTCTCAAAAAGTCCTTCTCCTACTTTGCGAACGGCCACGAACTCCGCACGGTCCTCACGGGCTTTGCGAAGGCCCAGGGCCTCTCCGCCGCCTTTGACGGCGACGCGGTGAAGGGGAGGGTGAGCGGGCGCTTTCAGAAGGTCGCCCCGAAGGACTTTCTCCTCGCCATGAGCGAAGCCTACGAAGTGGGCTACTACGTTCTCGGCGACACGATTCACTTCTATCCCGCTTCGGCCGTGAAAAAGGAATTCCTCACGGTTCCGGCCGGGTCTGCGAAGTCGCTCGTCGATTCGCTCAAGCGTTCGGGCTTCATCGCTTCCGAACTTCCCGTTTCGGTGAACGCCGAAGGGAACATGCTCACGATGAACGGTCCCGAGGCCTACCTCACGTCGATCCGCGCGGCGGCGGACGCCTATCTCGCCGTGCAGTCCGAAAAGATCGAAATGCGCGTCTTCCCGATCCGTCACGCCTGGGCCGACGACATCGAACTCACGAACATGGACCGCACCGTCACGGTGCCCGGGATCGCCTCGATTCTGCGCGGCATGGTCTTGGGGCAGTCCGTGGGCGGCACGACCGTGACGGGGGGCGCCAACGGCCCCGCTCGGGCGGAGAGCGTTCCGAGCCTCGGCGCCGAAGGTCTCTCGCGCCAAAAGAAGCGCGACACGCAGTCGGGCCCCGTCAACGCGACGCCCGTCGCGCAGGGGGCGGTGAGCATCATCGCGGACCCGCGCGTGAACGCCGTGCTCGTTTCCGACTTCGCCTACCGCATGCCCTATTACGAAGAGGTGATCAAGAGCCTCGACAAACCCGTGGAGCTCGTCGAAATCCACGCGGCGATCGTCGACATCGACACGAACGCGAGCCGCGAGCTCGGCGTCAACTTCCGCGGCAAAGGCGGCGGCAACTGGCAGGGCGGGGGCTCGCTCGGATCCGAAAATACGCCGGTCGGAAGCGGCACGCCCGGCATCTCGACGGATCTTTCCTCGGGCGGCGCGCTCCTCTCCACGATCTACACGCACGGGTCGGACTACTTCATGGCGAGCATCAACGCGCTTGAGTCGGAAAACGCCGCGCGCATGCTCGGGCGTCCGTCGGTCCTCACCGTCGACAACGTGGAGGCTGTGCTCGAAAACACCACGACCTACTACATCCCGCTTCGCGGACAGGAGGCGGTGGACCTCTACCGCGTCGAGGCGGGGACGGTTCTGCGCGTGACGCCGCACATCATTCATGAAGGCGGCAAGACCTCGATCAAGCTCGCCGTGAGCGTGCAGGACGACCAGAACGACGCGTCGTCCGGCTACCAGACGGTGGGCGAGACGGGGGACACCCTGACGGTGAACCCCATCAAGCAGACGCGCATCAACACGCAGGCCATGGTCGAGGCGGGACAGTCGCTTCTGATCGGCGGCTACTACTACGAACAAAAGTCCGAGGGCGACAGCGGCGTTCCGATTCTGAAGGACATTCCGATTTTGGGACATCTCTTCAAGTCGAGCTCGACGAGCGGACGCCAGATGGAGCGTCTCATCCTCATTACGCCGCGCATCGTGACAGCCGAAGGCCAAAACGTGCCCGCCCGGGTGAATCAGCCCGGCTTCGGGCGCAGCGCCACGAGCGCCGACTACGAGATGATCGAGCCGCCCAAGCCGGCCGAAGACGCCCCCAAGGCGGACGGGGAGGGTTGAGATGCGCGCGGCCGTACTCGAACTCTTCTCGGGACTGCACGCCGGGGCCCGGATCGAACTCACCGAAGGCGACTGGGTGATCGGATCGGACGATTCCTGCGACCTGATCCTCACCGACGAAGGCTTTGCGCCGCGTCACGCGTCGATCGCCGTCAAGTCGGGCGAAGTCGGCATCGTGACGCTCGACGGCAAGGTGACGACGCTCGACGGCCGCGCGGTCGTAAACGAAGTCTGGCCCAAGGGCGCGGTGTTGTTCTTCGGCTCGGTCGCTCTTGCCTGGGGCGGCGCCGACGAAACGGAGGACTACTGGTCGGATTTGCGTGCCCGTTGGCGCGCGACGCTCATCCCGTCGGCCCCGGCTGCGGAGTCGAAGGCGAACGCTTCGCCCGACCGCAATGAAACGAAGGACGACGCGGAGCAGAGCGCAGCCGAAAAACCTTCCGAAACCGAAGCGAAGCCGGAAGAAAAGGGAAGGGGGCACGGCGTTCTCGTCGGGACCGCGCTCGTTCTTGCGATTTTGCTTGCGGGCGGCTGGACGCTCGCGCGCGACGCGGATCTGCGCCGCTCGGTCGAGATGGACTTCGCCAAGACCAATCCCAACGCCGTGACGGCGCTCTATTCGAGCGTCTTCGGGGCAGACGGACTCCTTGCGCGCTTCGGGTGGCTCTCGCCCGAAGCCGTCCCCGAAGAAGAGCTCGTCGCGGGCCTTCGCGCGAAGCTCAACGGAGAAGGATTTGCGAACGTCACCGCCCAAAAGGCGGGAACGGGCGTCTGGCATCTGACGGGCCGCGTCGCCAACGACGAAGAGCGCGGCCGCCTTGTGAAGCTCGCGCGCACGCTTACGGTCCCCGCGGTGCTCGACGTCGACGTCGACACGGACCGCACGGCGCCGTGGCTCGCGGCCTTCCGGGCGCGGGGCTTCAAGACCGAAGTGCACCTTGAGGGAACGTCGGGGACTCCCGTCCTCACGGTCTTGGGCTACATGCGCACGAAGGACGTGGAGGACAAGGCCTTTGCCGAAGTGTCGTACGAACTCTCCGCCGATTCCGTGGACGTGAAGCGCAGGATCGTGCACGAGTCGGATGTGAAGCCTCTTCTTGACAAAGCCATCAAGGAGCAGGGGCTCGACGACGTGACGGTCGAATGGCATCCGGGGCGCATTATGCTCTCGGCGCCGCTAAGCCCCAAGACGCGGAACATGCTGACGGCCGCCATGCAGCAGGTCGGCCGCACCGTGCACGTGCCGCTTTCCTACGAACTGCTTCACCGCGAGGCCCGCAAGGCCGCGCCCAAGGCGTCCGCGCAACGGGCGGCCCCGAAGGATCCGTCGAAGCCCAACTTCCGCGTGGCGGGGGTTTCGGGCGGGAAGCTCAAGTTCGTGACCCTTTCCACGGGCGAAAAGGTCTTTGCGGGAGGGCGACTCCCCGGAGGCTTCACGCTCGAATCGATTTCTCACAACCGCTTGGTGCTCTCGAAGAACGGCAAGCGGATCAACTATCCTCTGAAGGTGAGCAGCAAATGAGTGAATTCATCTCCGTTGCCGATGTCTGCCCGACCGGGTTCGCCCGCGAGCAGAAGGAAGTGCGCGACGAAGTGGCGGAAATCGCCTTTCGTCTGCGCCGCGAAATGGACCGCGGCCTCACGCCCGACGAAATGAAGGTCGTGCGCGAAGAGGCCGAGGCCGCCCAAGCCGCAGAGGAAATCCTCTCGCGCATTTTTGAATGAGGAGGCTGTCATGACCGAATCCGTGGGTTTCAGCATCAACACCATGTTCGACCGCGTGTCCGAAACGATCGCCAAGAAGGGCGAAGAGCTCAACACTACGCTCAACGGCATGGGCGACGAGATCAGCGATCAGGACATGCTCAAGATGCAGTTCCAGCTCAATCAGTACAACACGATGCTCGAAATGGCCTCGACCGTTTCGAAGGCGCTTACCGACGAAGCCAAGCAGATCGCGCAGCGCGCGAACTGAAGCCGGGTCTTAGGAGAAAGACATGCTTACCGCATCCGAAATTACCCGGCTGCTCGACGTCGCCAACGCCGGCGTTCAGCGCGGCGAAGTGGCGCTTGCGCGAAAGGTCTACCAGGGGATCCTCGCGGGTCATCCCGACCACGTGCCGACGCTCGTGAGCCTCGCGATGAGCCACATCGCCGTTGGACAGTACGCCGAAGCCGACGAAATCCTCGGAAAGGTGCTCGAAAAACACCCCGAAGACCCCGACGCGCTCGCGTATCTCGGTTTGAGCGCCTTCCTTGCGGGCCGCAAGGAAGAGGCGCGCGGCATTTTCGACAAGGTTCCCGAGGGAACGCACGCCAAGTCGATGGCGGACGCTCTTTTGGCCGAGTGCTGATTGACCGGGAGTGATGCGCCGTGAGCGGGATCGACCTCGAGGCGTCAAGACGCCTCGTCGAGGTTTTCGAGCGGTTCGGAGAAACTCCGGGCGCCGGAGCGGGCCCGACCCGCAGTCCCGTGCCGCGCGAAGTGGCGGACGCCTTCCGCGCGATGGTGGAGGGCGCCCCGGAGGGCCCCGACGCAGCCGCTTCCTCTTCCGAGGCGGCGCAGGCTTCTCTGCGTCCCAATGAGACGCAGGGCGTGGAGGGCGTTCGGCCCGCCGACGCGGAGTCTCTTCGCACGCAGGAAGTCTCTTCGGTCGAGAACACCGCGGCACAAGGGGTCGACCCCCTTCGGGAGACACAGACCCTCACGCCTGTGGAACTCTATCGCCTGCAGTTTGAGGTGAACCTACACATGATGGACGTCAAGGCGCTTTCCGCCATACGCAACCGCTCGGCTCAGGATCTCGAAGCCCAGTTGCGCTCGGCGTCGTAAAAATGAAGGAAGTGTGACATGCACAAAACGAATGCGCCGCATCGCTTCGGACGAACGCTGCTCGTTTGCGCCTGCGCGGCCCTGATGCTCGCGGGCTGCAAGACGGAAGTCTATCGGGGGCTCACCGAATCCCAGGCGAACGCCATGATGGCGGTTCTTCTCAAAAACGGGATCGAACCCGAAAAGACCGCCGACAAGGAAGGCTATTCGATCGCGGTTGAAAGTGACCGCGTCACGCAGACGCTCGAACTCATGCGCGAGAACAATCTCCCGCGCTCGGAATTCGACACGATGGGGGACGTCTTTGCTGCGAAGGGCATGATCTCGTCCGCGACGGAAGAGAAGGCCCGCATGACCTACGCGCTCTCGCAGGAGCTCTCGGACACGTTCTCGCGCATCGATGGCGTCCTCACCGCCCGCGTGCACGTGGTGTTGCAGACCGAAGACCTCGCGACCGGAAAGACGACGCCCGCCTCGGCCGCCGTCTTCCTTCGCCACACGCCCGACTCGCAGGCGCCCGGCCTCATCGCCCGCATCCGCGAGTTGGCGGCGAACGCCGTGCCGGGCCTCTCGCCCGAGCGCGTCTCCGTCATGCTCGTGCCGGTGCGCGAAACGATCACGGTCCCGATGCTCGAAGAGGAAAGCCCGAAGGCGGGCTCCTCGCTCCTTTACGGCGCGCTCGGCGCTCTGATTGTCGGGCTCGGTGCGCTCGGCGGGGCGGTTGTTCTGTATCTCCGCACCAAGGCCGAAAAGGGCGCGCCCAAGGCCGCGGAGAACGCTCGGGAGGGCGGGCGCGAATGACGCGTCCAGCGTAACGGAGAAGAATTTCCATGACGACGGCGCCGACCTTTGAAAGGGACTTCTACCGCGAGCTCCTCGCCGAGAATCTCGCGCTTCTCGCCCGCATCGTCGCGTTCAACCGCGGCGGCGCGTCGTCGTCCGTGCGCTTTGTCGAGAAACTCGATTCCAATCCGTCGGACGTCGACTGGGCGGCCCTGATCCGTCGTCATCCGGATCTTTTGGCCCTTGCGCAAAAGCGCGCGGGTTCGAATGAAACAAGCGAAGCGCCCGACTACTGGGGTTTTGCCGAGACGAGCGAACGCCTCGCTCTGTTGACGGACGACGACCTGACGCGTCTCTTTCTCACGGCGGCCGCGGCCGTCTACGGGGCGGAAATCGCCGTGACCGTCAAGAAGGACGATCGCGAAGCGCTTCGTGTGCGCCTCGGCGACGAGCTCCTTCGCTACGCCGTTCTTCGCGGACGCTGGCAGGCGGGGTCTCTGGCCGCGGATCTGAAAGCCCTTTGCGCGGGCCTTTCTCTCCCCGACGCGGTCGTGCGGCTCTCGCACCTGGCGGCCGTTCTTCTTTGGACGGACTGGCCCGAAGGTCTTCGCGAAAAGACCGCCGCACGTTTTGCGCCGCACCGGGAGGCGGTGGGTGAGACGCCCGACGATCCGGTCCTCCGCCGTCGGGTGCGCGCCTTTTTGTTGAAACTCATTCGAAGCGAAGGAGACGAAGCGTGTCGAAACCTCTTCAAATGAACCGACCCGAGCCCTCCGTGGCGCCGGGCGTCAAGGTGGTGAAGCGTGACGTTCGCGCGAAGCTCCTCGAAGCGGCCGCGATCATCGAGGCCGCCAAAGAGCGCGCCGCGGAAATCGAGCGCAAGGCCGAGGAAGCCTACAAGGCCCGCTATGAGGCGGGCTACGCCGACGGCCTTGAAGCCGGGCGCCTCGAGAACATGGAAAAGGTCATGGAGACCGCCATGGCGAGCGTCGAATTCATCGAAGGCATCGAAGGCACGGTGGTCGACGTCGTCATGCAGTCGGTCAGAAAGATCCTCGGCGAAATGAACCGCGAGGACCGCATCCGCGCGATCGTGAAGACGGCGCTTGCGAACGTGCGCGGCCAACAGAAGGTGACCGTGCGCGTCGCGCCCTCGGACGAGCCGATCGTCTCCAAAGCACTCGCCGCGCAGACGGCAGGGGCCTTCCTCACCGTCGTCGCCGACGCCCGACTCGAGCCCGACAGCTGCATTCTCGAGAGCGACCTGGGCGTCATCAACGCGTCGCTCTCCACGCAGCTGAAGGCCCTCGAACACGCCTTCAGCGCAAAGATCCGGCAGTAAGTCATGGCATTCGAATACATCGGACCGCTTCTTGAAGAAGCCGTGCAGACGACCACGACGATCGACGTGCGCGGACGCGTCGAGCAGGTCGTGGGAACGATCATCCGGGCGGTGGTCCCGGGGGTGAAGGTGGGGGAGCTGTGTCTTCTCAAGAACCCCTGGGAGTCCTTTGAACTCAAGGCCGAGGTTGTGGGCTTCATCCGAAACGTCGCGCTTTTGTCCCCGCTCGGGAGCTGTCAGGGGGTGTCGCCCGCGACCGAAGTGATTCCGACGGGCGAAATCCTTTCGATTCCCGTGGGACCGGAACTTCTCGGGCGCACGCTCGACGGTCTCGGCGAACCCTTGGACGGGGGGCCGGCCCTTCGCTGCCGCGAACACTATCCGGTCTTCGCGCCCGCGCCGAATCCGATGACCCGCATGCGCATTTCAAAGCCCCTCTCGCTCGGGATCCGCTCCCTCGACGGGGTGCTCACCTGCGGGGAAGGACAGCGCATGGGCATTTTCGCCGCCGCGGGCGGCGGAAAGTCCACGCTTCTCTCGACGATTCTGAAGGGCTGCACGGCGGACGTGTGCGTTCTCGCCCTGATTGGCGAGCGCGGCCGCGAAGTGCGCGAATTCATTGAAAACGACATCGGGCCCGAAGGGCGAAAGAAGTCGGTCCTGGTCGTCTCGACCTCGGACCGCTCCTCCATGGAGCGCCTCAAGGCCGCCTACACGTCGACCGCCATCGCGGAGTACTTCCGCGATCAGGGCAAGAGCGTCCTTCTCATGATGGACTCGGTGACCCGCTTTGCCCGCGCCCAGCGCGAAATCGGTCTTGCGGCAGGCGAACCCCCGACCCGTCGAGGTTTTCCGCCCTCGGTCTTCTCGGAACTTCCGAAACTCATGGAGCGCGCCGGCAACAACGACAAGGGTTCGATCACGGCCCTCTACACGGTGCTCGTCGAAGGCGACGACATGACGGAACCGGTTGCGGACGAAACGCGCTCGATTTTGGACGGCCACATCGTGCTCTCGCGAAAGCTCGCCTCGAAGGGCCACTATCCCGCTATCGACGTGAACCAGAGCGTCTCGCGTCTGATGAACTCGATCGTGACGAAGGAACAGAAGAAAAACGCCCAGCGCCTCAGGCAGATTCTCGCGAAGTACGCGGAAGTGGAACTCCTCGTCCAGATTGGGGAATACAAGAAGGGCGCCGACCCGGCCGCCGACGACGCGATCGCGCACGTCGACCGCGTGAACGCGTTCCTGAAGCAAGGTTTGGGCGAAAAGAGCACGTTCGAGGAAACCGTGGCGGCGCTTGAAGCCGCGGTGAAATAAGGATTCTCGCCATGGAAGCCTACCCCCTCGAATCCCTTTTGTCGCTTCGACGCTTTCGCGAAGAGAGCGCCGGACGGCGCGTTGCGGCTGCGCAAAGCGAATGCCGCGTCGCCGAAGAAGCGGTGAAGAAGGAGGAGGAGGCGCTCGAGCGCTGGCGCGTCTGGTACGCCGAAGAGGTTTCCCGCCGCTACGAGGGACTCATCGGACAAAAGACCACGATCGGCGGGCTCGAAAATTTTCATCGAAGCCTCGCGTCGCTTGCTTCCGAGGAGCTTGAGCGGGAAATGTCGCTCGACGACGCCCGAAAGCGGTCGGACGCCGCCAGGAGAGCGCTCGAGGAATCGAAGAAGGTCGCTCTCCAGGCCCGAAAAAGCTGTGCGAAAATGGAGAAACACCGTTCCCTTTGGATGGAGGAAGCCAAAAAGCTCGAAGAGCAGGCTCAGGATCGGGCGCTCGAAGAATTTAAACCCGTCAACCGCTTCGGGGCCGAAGCCCCCGACGGCGCGTAACCCCCGTCAACCGGGAAGGAACTCGGCAGATCATGACGAACACTCTTGAAAATTTGCGCTCCGCCGGACTTTCGACGGAAAGACCGGAGACGGGGCGAAGCGAGGCACAGCGTCCGCCCGCTTCCCGGGACGACGTCGCCGCCTTCCAACGTGCGATGCGCGGCGAGGCGGACGAGGCGCGGCAAAAGGCCGCGGACGACAAAGGGGCTTTTTCGCGGGAAAATTCTGAAACCTCTTCACGCAACCGCACGGAAGGGGAGACGGCCCGAACTGCCCGAACGGACGATGCGATGACGACCGATCCCGAGGCCCGCAAGGCACAGGACTTTCTCGCGCAGCTTTTCCGCGGCGTGGGGGGCGAAGCCCGTGCCGAGGGCGCCGCGCAGACCGCCGGCGCGTCCGCGCCCGAGGGCGTTGCGGCGAACGAAGCGCTTGAGACGCTTGTCTCCCGCATTCTGGTGAGCCGTCCCGAGAGCGGAAAGACCGAGGTGCGCCTCCAGATTCAGGACGCGGTTTTGAAGAACACCGAAATCACGCTCGCCCGCGACGCGGGCGGTCAGCTCACGGTTCGCATTCACACGAACGACGCCGCGGCCTTCCAGACGATCGTCTCGGCGCGCGCGGAACTTGAGGCGCGTCTTTCCGGACGCGAAACGCTTCCCGTCCTCGTGGAACTCCAAAAAGAAACCGATCGGGAAGAAAACGACGCCCGCCGCGAATCGCGCGGACGCGGTCTTTTCGATGATTCGGGCGAAGGTTGAGGAAAGGAGAAAACATCATGCCCAATGTCCATTCCCTCCCGGCCTTCGAAGCCTGGGCGATGCCGCTTCGAAACGCTCTTCTCGAGCGACTGCCCGTATCCTTTGCCTTCGGTGAGGAAACGGCCCGGCTCGAGGTCTTCCCCCGCGCGGCCGCCTTTGCGCCCGCCGCGGAAATGTCCGTTGTGATCGACGGACATCCCTGGCGCCTGGCCTTGGAAAACCGAGACCTTTTGCCGCTTCATCCCCTCTTTGCCGAGGAAGCGATGCGGGACGTCGCGCCCGAATCCTTGCCCGAGCCTCTACTCGGCCTCGTCGCCGAAGCGCTCTGCGGCGCTCTGATCAAGGCTTTCTGCGCCGTCACGGGCGCCGTCGTGACGGCGGGGGACTTCCGGAACGGCGACGGGACGACGGCGCCGTTTTCGCTTAGCCTCACCGTGGGCGACAAAAAGACGCTTTTCATTCTCCGTCCCGAAGAATCGTCGCCTTTGGACGCGGCGCTCGCTCTGGTCGAGCGGATCCGCACGGCGCCCGTTCTGCCCTGCGACTTCCTCGCGGGGGCGCTCTCGGCCGTTCCCTTCCGTCTCGAAAGAAGGGCGGGGCGCCTGGCGCTCCCCGTTGCGGACTACCGGAATCTCGCCGCGGGGGACGTGCTCGTTCCCGACGAATGGTTCGCGGGCGACGAAGTCCGCGTCGAAGTTTCGTCGCCGGGCAAGCGACTCCTCTCTGCCTCAGCCAAAATCGACAACGGCCGCGTTTGCCTGGCCGAAGAATTTCATCCCTTGGAGGAAACCGTCATGGATGCAGTCGAAGAACTGACCGTGGAACTCTCCTTTTCGCTCGAAGAGCGCCTCGTAACGCTCGGCGAACTCTCGCGCATGCGCGCGGGCACCGTTCTGCCGCTCACCGTCGACCCGGAAGCCCCGGTCACGATCCGCGCCAACGGCCGCCGCGTCGCGAAGGGTCGTCTCGTGGACCTGAACGGCACGCTCGGCGTCGAACTCCTTGAAGCGGCCGCGGCCGGTCCTGAAATCCCCGCGGAAGAACCCGTGAAGCCGGAAGGGGAAGCGAATGGGCTTTGATCCCGTATGGCTCATCGTCCTCGGCGCCGGGCTGGGGATCATGCCGCTCTTTCTCATGATGGCGACCTCCTACGTGAAGATCGTGGTGGTCCTCCTTCTCGTTCGCAACGCCTTGGGCGTGCAACAGATTCCGCCGCAGATGGTGATCAACGGCCTCGCCATGGTCCTCACCGTCTTCATCATGGCGCCCGTGGGCTACGACACGATGGCGCTTCTCGAGAAGGAGACGGCGGGCCGCGAGGCGATCGCCCCGACGGAAGTCTTCGCGGTCGCGGAAAAGGTCTCGCCCCCTCTCAAGCACTTCCTCACGGTCAACACCGACGAGCGCGTCTCGAACATGTTCGTCTCGACCGCGCAACGCATCTGGCCCGAAGAGATGCGCGACTCGGTGAAGAGCGACGACTGGGCGGTCCTGATTCCGTCCTTCACGATCACGGAACTGACGAAGGCCTTTCAGATCGGGTTCGTGCTCTATCTCGCCTTCATCGCGATCGACCTGATCATTTCGAACATTCTCCTTGCCATGGGCATGATGATGGTTTCGCCCATGACGATTTCGCTCCCGTTCAAGCTCCTTCTCTTCGTGACGCTCGACGGGTGGCTCAAGATCACGCAGGGACTTCTTTTGAGTTATCGCTGAGGCCGGACGATTCCGGCCCTTTGGAACCACGCCATGCAGATTGTGAATTCTCAGGTTTCGGACGTCACCGTCATCGCGCTCTCGGGGAGTCTTGACGCGGCCTCCGTCGCCGACTTCGACGCCGAATGGAAGGCCGCGCTCGACGCGGGCTCGACGAAGCTCGTCGTCGATTTGGGCGGCATCGAATACATCAGCTCCGCGGGACTTCGCGGCATTCTGATGCTCTCGAAGACCGCCCGGGCCGGAAACGTTCAGGTGATCTTTTCCGACCTTCGTTCGATGGTCGCGGAAATGTTCAAGCTCTCGGGCTTCACGAACATTCTGCGGACCGCTCCCGACACCGCTTCCGCGGTCGAGGATCTCGCCTGACGTTCAACCTATAGATTCGGAGGTGACCATGCCTTCCATTCGAGTGCCGGCCAGGCTGGAGAACCTTGAGCCCTGCAAAACCTATCTGCGCGAGAATCTGCCCGCGCGCTTCGCCGACCAGTGGAACAACGTTCAGCTCGTCGCCGAAGAGCTCCTCGTGAACGTCTTCAGCTACGCCTATCCCGAGGGCGACACGGGCGAGGCCCAGATCAACCTCGAGACCGTTCCCGCTCCGAAGGAGGAGGAGAACGCCGGGGACTGGCTCGTCTTCACCGTGCGCGACTGGGGCGAACCCTTCAATCCCTTCGAAGAGGTGCCCGATCCCGATTTGACGCTCGACGTCGAGGCGCGTCCCGTGGGCGGCCTCGGGATCTTCCTCATCAAGCAGGTCTCGGCCCGTCAGGAATGGGCCTATGAAGAGGGCGCCAACACGATCCACATTTATTTCCGTCCGACGGAGGCGTCCTGATGAACCCGATGGCGATGGAATATGCGAGCGAGTGTCTCTACCTCGTTCTCATGATTTCGCTCCCGCCCATCCTGATCGCTTCGGTGATCGGGATTCTGCTGAGCCTCATTCAGGCGGTGACGCAGCTGCAGGAGCAGACGCTCGTCTTCGGCGTGAAGTTGATTGCCGTCGTCGGGACGATCTTCGTCTTGGGCGGCTGGATGTCGGGCGAGATCCTGCGCTTCGCAAGCGAAATCTTCGACACCTTCCACCTTCTGCGGTAAGGAGCGGAAAACGGGATGCTCGACTTTTTGCTGCAGTACGACCTGACGACCCATTTTCAGGCCTTTCTCCTCGGCTCCACGCGGCTCATGGTCTTCGCCGCGGTGGCGCCCTTCATGGGGAATCAGGTCCTGAACATGACGGTCCGTTCGGCTGTGGTGATGGCGCTCTATCTCGTCGTGCATCCGACGGTGGTGTCAACCATGCCCGTCTTTTCGCCGCTCTCTCCGGGCGCGCTCGCGCTTCTCGGCGGACTTCTTCTGAAGGAAATCTTCCTCGGATTCGTTCTCGGCTGGCTCGCGGGGCTCGTCTTCTGGGCGGTCGAGAGCGCGGGGCTCTTCATCGACAACCAGCGCGGCGCCGCGCAGGCGATGGGGGCCGATCCCCTGACGGGGGACCAGACCTCTCCTACGGGGTCCTTCCTCTTTCAAAGCGTTGCGGTGCTTTTCTTTGCGTCGGGGGCGTTTCTCGCGATGCTCGGGGTCGTCTACAGCACCTACGAGTGGTGGCCGGTCGCCGAGACGCTTCCGATGGAATTCTTCCGCAATACCGCGGCGGCGTTGCACTTCGGCGAGGCCGTGGCGAAGCTCGCCGGGGCGGCCCTTCTCATTTCGGCTCCCGTGGTGCTCGCGTGTCTTTTCACCGACATTGCCTTGGGGCTCATCAACCGCTTCGCCTCGCAGTTGAACGTCTACATCCTGGCCCTTCCGATCAAGAGCGCGCTCGCGTCCTTCCTTCTGATTTTCTACTTCGCCGTCCTGATGACGGACGCCCCCGAGCGCTTTGCGCTCTTCGGCATTGACGTTTCGGCGCTTCGCGCGATGATGCCATGAGTGAAAAGACCGAACAACCCACACCGAAACGCATTCGGGATTCGCGTGAAAAGGGCGACATCGCCAAGGGACAGGACCTTGCGCCCGCGGCGACGGTGCTCGCCTTTGCGCTCTATGCGATCGGAAACGGCGAGAACGTCTGGGAGGAGCTCGTGCAGATGACGACGGTCCCCCTTGAAGTCTTTCATCTTCCCTACGAGGAGGCGCTCGCGAAGTCCGTGGGCTTCATCGTCGACGTGTCGCTCGGGATCGTCTTTCCCGTGGTGGGGCTCGTGATGGGCGTCACGCTCATGGTGCTTCTCGCCGAAACGGGCTTTCTCTTCGCCCCGAAGGCCGCGGCCCCGAAACTCGAGAACCTGAGCCCGACGCGCTGGTTCAAGCGCGTCTTCTCGATGAAGAATCTCTTCGAATTCGCAAAGAACATCGTCAAGGTCACGGTGCTCGCGGGGATCGTCTGGCTCGTCTTCTCCGACTATCTGCCCGTCCTCTTTCAAATCCCCAAGGGGGGACTCGGGGCCATGTGGGGCGTGATCGGCTCGGCCGTCGGGGAGTTGCTTCTCTATTCGGCGGGCGCCTTTGCGATCGTGGCGGTGCTCGACTATCTCTATCAAAAGTACAAGTGGACGCACGAACACATGATGAGCATCGACGAAGTGAAGCGCGAATACAAGGACACCGAAGGCGATCCGCAGATCCGCGGACAGCGCAAGCAGCTCTACCGCGAACTCATGAATCAGAACGCGCTCGGAAACGTCCGCCGCGCGAAGGTCCTCGTCACGAACCCCACTCACTATGCCGTGGCGCTTGACTACGACGAGGAGAAGACGCCCTTGCCCGTCATTCTCGCCAAGGGCGAAGGGGCGCTCGCACAACGCATGATCGAGGTCGCCAAGGAAGAGGGCATTCCGATCATGCGAAACGTCCCGCTCGCCCGCGCGCTCTACAGCGAGGGCGTCGAAAACAACTACGTGCCGCGCGACCTTCTTGAACCCGTCGCCGAAGTGCTTCGCTGGGTGAATAGCCTCGAGCGGCCCAACTGAGGAAAAGAACATGTCTTACGAAACGAACCGCATCGGCGAATTTCTGAATGCCTTCGCGCAAGCCGCGGGCCTCTCCGAGCTCGCTCTCACGGACGAGGGAGGCCTCTTTTTGTCCGTGGACGGCGCGGCGCTCACGCTTCGCTACTTTCCGTCGACGGACGACCTCGTGATCGCCTCGACCGTGGCGAAGCGCCCCGAAAGCGAATCCGAACGCCTCGCCCTCTGCGAACAGGCGCTCAAGATGAACGCTTTCTCGCGGGAGGTGGGCGAGGGGGTTCTCGGACTTCTCCCCGACGGGTCGGCCCTCGTTTACAGCGTGTGGGTGCGGCCGGGGAAGCTTTCCTACGGCGACTTCGAGGCGCTCCTTCTCAGAACGGCCGACCGCGTCCAAAAGCTTCGCGCGGCCTTCTCCGAGTCGGACGAGGCCGTCGCCGCGCCCGCCGACCTCTCCTGGATGCAGGGTCCGGGCGTGCTGAGCGTCTGATCAAACCCGCACGAAACCGCATCGCGCATTTTTTGGTTCTTCGTGCATTGGTAAGCAGAAGAGCCGTATCGCGCTGCATTGGACTGGATTTGCTAAACTGGATTCGCTTTACCTTTAACGCGGATCCTGATTCCTTGGCTCCGATTTGTATGGAGGACTCTCATGTCTGATCAAAAGAAGAACGTTTTCATCACCGGCGGTTCGACGGGAATCGGAGCGGCGTCGGTTCGCAAATTTGCACAATGCGGCTGGAATGTGACTTTGATGGACATCAACGTGGAGGACGGTGAGGCCGTCGCACGGGAAACGGGCGCTCTTTTTGTCGAGGGGAACACTCGAAATCGTGAAGACGTCGAGAAAGCGGTCGCGGCGGCCGTTGCCGAATACGGTGAACTCGACTGCGTGGTGGCCAATGCCGGGATACACCGTTGCAACACGATGCTCACGATCACCGAAGAAGAGCTTGACTTGATGATCGACACCAACATCAAGGGTACCGTGCGCACGCTGCAGGCTGCAGTGCCGAGCATTTTGAGAAAGGGCGGCGGCTCCGTGGTCATCAACGCTTCCGACCAGAGCTACATCGGGAAGGCCAACAGTTTTGGCTACGGGCTCACGAAAGGTGCGCTCGGTCAAATCACCAAGAGTCTGGCCATCGACCTCGGGCGTCAGAATGTCCGGGTCAATGCCGTTTGCGCGGCGACGATCCGCACGCCTTTGGCGATCAACCTTTTCCAGAAGTTTGCGGACATCACGCACAACGGCGATGCGAGCGCCTATTGGAAAGCGGAAGCCGAACAGTATCCGCTCGGAAGAGTCGGCGAGGCGCCTGAGGTTGCCGAGCTCATCTACTTCCTGGCGTCGGATGCGGCGAGCTTCATTACCGGCGGCCTGTATCTGATTGACGGCGGGCTCGTTGCCGGATAAAGAGGCTCTGTCGTCCCGAGGAACTTTCCAAACACCGGTAGCCCCGAAGCGCATTTTTATTCAGGAGGAAGAACAATGGCCAACGTCAATCCCGCCGCCGTGAGCGGCATCAGTACCGAAACGTTGCAGACCCCCGTCACCGAGGATGCGGGCCAGGTTACCGAGTCGACGTCCGTTACGCTCGGCCGCACCGTGGCGACCCGTCCCGAAGGGACGCAGGCTCTTGAGCACGCGCAGCTTCTGGAAGAAATCGGGCAGGCCGCGGACGCCAAAAAGGCGCAGGAAACGGCCGACCCGAAGAATGCCCAAGACGTGCAGGTGGAGTCGCACCCGACGGCCGAAGCCGAAGAGGTCGCCGAAGCGACCCTTCCTCCGAACACGCCCGAAAGCAAGGAGGCGGCGTCGAAGGCCCTCACGCACCTCTGCGCAACGCTGCCGGACGATCCGGATACCGATGAAATTCTGGCGCTCTCCGGCATGACCGACGACGACTGGGCCGCCCTCGCGGCGGCCGAGGAAGACGATTGGGACGGCTGGTCGGTGTCGAACGAAAACGTCGACACGGCGCAGAGCGTTGCGCACTCCCACGACGAAGTTTCAGCCGGCGGACCGCTCAACGCGAACGACCGCGTGACCGCGCCGATGACGGAGGGGCTCGAAGAGTTTCAGGGCATGTCGCAGACCGAGATCCTCGCCGACGTCAAGACGAAGCTTCGCACGGACTTCCGCGCGGAATTCGTCGGCTCCGAAGCGCTCGACCGCGGGGAAGAGGTGCGTCCCGACACGCGCACCTTCTGCGGGCGCACCTACGACACGCTCTCGCGCTGGTGGAGCGCCAAGGCGTCGCGCTACGCCCAGACGGGGCATCCGATTCTCGCAGCGATCTGCCGCACGATCTCTGGCTTTTTCACGCCCCGCATCATGTCGCCGCACGAATTGAAGTACATGGCGGTGACGTCGCTTCAGAATCTTGCCGAAAATCTTCCCGCCGTTCGCGAGGCCTTCTACCGGAGTTCGGAAGAGGGGATTCGGCTCCTTGCCGACCGCACGGCCCTGACGGTGCACCCGGCGCTTCTCGACGAAATCAACGGAATCGGAAGCGTGGAGGAAGCCGACGCGGCGCTCGAAAACCTTCAGGCGATCTACGGTCTGAGCGACCGGGCGGTCGAGCACGGGACGTCGCTTCCGACGCTGGAAGCCAAGAAGGACTACCTCGTCGGGCTCAAGCTCATGAGCGAACTCGAGCGCTACCTCGACAACATTCTCTCGGCCTGGGGGAAGGCCCAAGGGAACGTGGATTCGGTGAGAAGCTTCTTTGAGGAGGCTCTCCCCACCGACGACGCGTGCTTCGACGCTCGCAGCCGTTCGGCCGAGAACTTCCGCAACCGCATCTCTTCGCTCGTGCGTCCGCGCGAGACGCTGATGGAAAACGCCATGCGCATTTTGCAGGACGTTCCCGGAACGGCCGAGCAAAAAGAATCCTGGTCCTATTGCGCAGATTATCTGCAACGGACGCTTCGCGGTCAGACCGTGGCGGACGGGCGAATCACCGAACCCTTCAGCTTCGAGCAGCTCGAAGAGATCCGAGTGGCCTTTGAGAGGGAGAACTGGTACGAGTACAAGCTCGACGACCGCAGCCCCGAGGAAGAGGAGGCGGTGCGGGCTGCGCAGGACTACTGAGATCGGCATTTTTTACGGACGAGCGCTCTAGAGGCGCTCCGTAATGACAAGACGCCCGACGATCGCGGGGATTCCCCGTCTGTCGCCGGGCGTTTCCTTTGGGCAGAATGTTCCCTTGGACCAACCCGTTTGGCTTCTGACCTAAGGAGAACATCATGACTGAAATTTCCCGTCGCTCGCTGATCGCCGCGGCCACGTTCGGCGGCGTCGCCGCTCTTTCGCCGACTCTGCGTGCGGCTGAAAAACCCGCCCAAGCCATTCCCGAATCCGCCGAAACCTTCGACGTCGTCGTCGCAGGGGGCGGCGCCGCAGGCTGCATGGCGGCCCGTACGGCCGCGAAGGCCGGCAAAAAGGTGCTTCTCGTTCAGTCGCTCCCGATGTTGGGCGGGTCGTCCGCCATTTCCTCGGGCTGGATTCGCGCCTGCAGGACCAAATGGCACGCAGCCCGCGGCATTGAGGACTCCGAAAATGCCTACGCCGAGGACATCGTCGCCTACGGCAAGGGTTCCCGCAATCCGAAGAAGGCCGCGATGATCGCCCGCGAGGCGGGCGCCTTCGTGAACGACCTTTTCGCGATCGGCGTCGAATTCACCGACGAGGAAGACCGCACGAACGGCGGCGAAAAGCTTCGCGTCGTGAAGACGAAGGGTGCGGGCGGCGCGCTCATGCAAAAGCTCGCCCAGGCCGTGCAAAAGGATCCCGGCATTACGGTCCGCACGAAGACGAGCCTCGTCGACGTGATCCTTGAGGCGGAAGGAAAGAAGGTGGTCGGCGCGAAGATCGCGGCCGGCCGCAAGGAATCGGTCGTGCGCACGAAGGCGGTCGTGATCGCCACGGGCGGGTTCGGTCGCAATCAGGACATGATCGAAGTCTTCACGGCGCCCTGGTCGAAGACGGGCCGCATCATGGACGTCGGCTGCAAGGGCGACGGCCTTCGCATCGCGACCGAACTCGGCGCGGGAACGCTCAACCTCAACATCGCCATGGTGTGTCCGACGCTCGAAGTGACGAAGAACATCTTCTTCAGTTCCGCTCCGCTGCTCATGGGCGGGATCATCGTGAACGAAAAGGGCCGTCGCTTCACGAACGAGTATGTGATCTACACCCAAACCAACATCGACATGCTCAAGCAAAAGACCTGCTGGGAAATCGTCACGAAGGACCTTCACCCCGTGGTCGAGTCGATGATCGAAAAGGGCGTCGCGACGAAGTGCGACACGGTCGAAGACCTGGCGAAACTCATTGGCTGCGACCCGAAGGGCCTTGCGGCCGACATCGAGGCGCACAACGCCACGACGCGTCAGAAGCCCGAAGACCGCAAGGATCCGTTCGGGCGCACCGTGTACGAAAAGGAACTGAAGGCCCCGTTCTATGCTCTTCAGATCAAGCCCGTGATGCTCGAGACGGTGGGCGGCATCACGATCGATGAAAAGTGCCGCGTGACGACGCTTCTCGGTACGCCCGTCGCCGAAGGGCTCTTTGCCGCGGGCGCCGTCGCCTTCGGCGAACACTTCGGCGTCGGCTACCGTTCGGGCGACGCCTACGCCTATGCGGGTTCGACCGGCATCACGGCCGGCAAGGAAGCCGCGAAGCTCTGATAAAAACGCTCACCCCGCCGAATCCTTCCGGCGGGGTGTCGAAGCGAAGCCTCGATTCTCAGGGAGTCGGGGCTTTTCTCATCGAGGCCGAAGCGTCATTTCGTTTCGATTGCCTTGAGCGCTCCGCGCGCGGCGATGCGGCCCGTGACGATCTCAAGCTAAAATAATCTGCTTAATCAATCAAGTGCGAATGCCGTTTTGGTCAAGCAGATGAAGAACACTTCCGTCCACAGAAAACAGAAGACGCTCTTTACCGAAAGCCGTCCGGATCTTTCCTCGGAAGAGAATTTTCAACGGTTCATGGATGCCATGAGCCGCTCGGGGCACATGCGTGCGCTAGGTTCGGGCTACCGCTTCGATCCGAAGGTCTGCGCCGTTCCCAAGAGCGAGCCCTTCGCCTTTTCCGTTCGGGCGACGCAGTGCACCGTGGGAACGCTCATTCACGGCAAAGTCTCGGCTTCCTCCTTCGGAGGTGCCGTTGCGATGGAACCCGAGCGGTATGTTCAGCTTCTGTTTCTGATTCGGGGGAAAGCCTTCTTCAAAAAGCGGAACCGCACCATGCCGCTTCTGCGGGACGCCGTTCTCATACGGGATCCCGCGGTTCCCTTCGTATTTGTTGCCCGCACGGAGTGCGAGTGGTTTTCCTTGACGGTTCCGGCCGACTATTTCCGGGCTCATACAAGTTCGCCCCCTCTGGCCTATTTTTCGGAGCCCATTGTCCTTCGGGAGTCATTCGGGCGACTGTTGAAGCACGTGATGATTCTTCTTTGCACGGCGCTCGATACGCTTGATCCGCGTGATGCCGGGGACGCCTGCGACGGATTGCTCTGTTTCCTTCGGCCCGCTCTCATGCAGCGCTATCGCGAGCGACGGCTCGACGAAGGTTCGGGTCGTCACGAGCAGCTTCGCAACGATGCCGAGAACGTCATGATCAAATGGATGCCGCGACCCGGCGTAACGATGAAGGAAATCGCCGGGCACTGCGGCATTTCGCCGAGACTTCTCACGGTCATCTTCAGCGAAATCGGTACGACGCCTGCGGCGCATCTCATGCGTCTTCGCCTCGAGCATGCCGCGGTCTACCTTAAGGAGGCCCACGCCAAAGCGCTCTCCGTGAGCGAGGTCGCCGAAGTCTGCGGATTCCGAAGCGCGGCGCATTTCTCCCGAGCCTTCAAAGCGCATTACGGCGTGACGCCGCGACAGATGAAGATGCGCGCCGTGCTTGATAAGTCAATTTAGAGATGCCGTCAAAGACAATTATTTAATGAAAAGATACTCTTGAACGCCGCGGTTCCGTAGGATTGGGTCACCCATCAAAATGCAGTGGATGCGTTTTGCAAACCGGTTCATCCGAAGGAGACTCTTATGAACTGCTTCACGAATTGGACGATCAACCGACGTTCGTTCCTCTTCAACGCCGCTCTTGCCGCGACCGCCGCGGGCGGCACGCTGACTCCGCTCGCCCGCGCCGTGGCCGCGGCCGCGGACGATCTGGAAGTCATGACGTGGACGTCGTGCGTCGTCAACTGTGGCAGCCGCTGCCCGCTTCGCGCCTTTACGAAGAACGGCCGCGTCATCCGCATCGAACCCGAAAACACCGGCGCCGACTCGACGAAGATGCCCGCCGAAGTGCCGCACGTGCGCGCCTGCCTGCGCGGGCGCTCCATGCGTCAGCGTCTGTATTCCCCCGAACGTCTGAAGTATCCGATGAAGCGCGTCGGCAAGCGCGGGGAAGGAAAGTTCGAACGCATCTCTTGGGACGAAGCGCTCGACACGGTGGCCGCCGCCCTCAAGAAGACGATCGAAAAGTACGGCAACGAAGCGGTGTACCTCAACTACGGGTCGGGCTCCTATCAGCTCGTTTCGTCGCGCAACACCGCTCAGCGCCTCCTCAACATGCTCGGCGGCTACCTTAATCAGTACGGGACGTATTCGTCCGCGCAGATCAACGGCGCCATGCCCTATACCTACGGCATCGGCGCGGGCGGCTCGCAGATGACGGAAGTCGGCAACGCCGAACTCTACGTCGCCTTCGGTCACAACCCGATGGTCACGCGCCAGTCGGGCGGCGGGCAGGCCTGGGAACTCGAATGTGCCCGCAACGGCAAGAAGCGTCCCAAGATGATCGTGATCGATCCGATCTATACGGACACGTGCCTTGGCAAGGAAGACGAATGGGTGCCGATCCGCGTGGGCACCGACGCCGCGCTCGTCGAAGGCATGGCCTACGTCATGATCACGGAAAACCTCGTCGATCAGGAATTCCTCGACAAGTACTGCATCGGGTACGACGAAAAGACGCTTCCGAAGGAAGCGCCGAAGAACGGTGACTACAAGTCCTACATCCTCGGCAAGGGCCCCGACGGTCTCCCGAAGACCCCGGAATACGCTTCGAAGATCACGGGCGTTCCGGTGGAAACGATCGTGCGCCTCGCCCGACTCTTCGCGACGACGAAGCCCGTCTTCTTCGCGCAGGGCTACGGCTCGCAGCGTCAGGCCAACGGCGAGCAGACCGTGCGCGCCATCGCCATGCTTCCGCTTCTGACGGGGCAGGTGGGTCTTCCGGGCACGAACCACGGCGGCCGCGAAGGCGACATCAGCCTCGGCGACAAGGGGCTTCCCGTCGGCAAGAACCCCGTGAACACGTCCATTTCCTTCTTCACCTGGGTCGATGCGATCGATCACGGCGACCAAATGACGGCCGTCAAGGACGGCGTACGCGGCCGCGACAAGCTCGAGCATCCGATCAAGTTCCTCTGGAACCAGTGCTCGAACGTCATGGTGAACCAGCATTCCGACCACAACGGCACGGCGAAGATCCTCGCCGACGAGTCGAAGTGCGAATTCATTCTTGTCGTCGACAATCAGATGACGTCTTCGGCGAAGTTCGCCGACATTCTGCTCCCCGACGTCATGCAGCAGGAATTGAACGACATCGCCGCCGACGGCTATGCGACGGGTACGTCGAACTTCATGGTGGCGCTGCAGAAGGCGGTCGAACCGCAGTGGGAACAGCGCTCGGGCTACGCGATCTGCACGGGACTTGCCGAACGCTTCGGCATCAAGGACAAGTACACCGAAGGCCGCACGCAGGAAGAATGGGTGGAGTGGTGCTACAACGAAACCCGCAAGAAGAACCCGTCCATGCCCGACTTCAAGACCTTCTGGAAGCAGGGCATCGTCAAGGTTCCGGGGCTCGGCGTCGGCAAGACCGTCGTTCTGAAGGATTTCCGCGCAGATCCCGCGAAGCATCCGCTCAAGACGCCGTCGGGCAAGATCGAAATCTGGAGCGGTGCGCTCGACAAGCTCGCGAAGACCTGGACGCTCGACAAGGACGAAGTGATTTCGGCCCTTCCGATGTATGTGCGCACCTTTGAAATGCCGGGCGATCCCCTGCAGCAGAAGTATCCGCTGCAGTGCTTCGGGTATCACGGTCACGGCCGCACGCATTCGACGTACCACAACGTCCCGTGGCTGCGCGAACTGCAGCCCGATCAGCTCCTCATCAATCCGATCGACGCGAACCCGCGCGGCATCGCCGACGGCGCGACGGTGGAGGTCTTCAATGGCCGCGGCCGCGTGCGGATTGCCGCCAAGGTGACGGAACGCATCATCCCGGGCGTCGTGGCCTTCCCGCAGGGCGGCTGGTGGACGCCGGGCGAAGACGGCACCGACACGGGCCCCTCGATCAATACGCTCACGACCCCGCGCCACAGTCCGCTTGCGAAGGCGAATCCGCAGCACACCAACCTTGTGGAAGTGAAGGCCCTCTGAGGCGAATAGGAGATGAAAATGACGCAGTATGGTTTCTATTTCGACGCCTCGAAGTGCACGGGCTGCAAGACCTGCATGGTCGCCTGCAAGGACAAGAACAACCTGCCGGTCGGGATGAACTTCCGCCGCGTGACGGAATTTTCGGGCGGCAACTGGCGGCAGGACCGCGCGACGGGCGCCTGGCATCAGGACGCTTTCGCCTACTATCTTTCGATTTCCTGCAACGAGTGTTCCGACCCGGCGTGCGTGAAGGTGTGCCCCACGAAGGCGCATTTCAAGCGTTCGGAAGACGGGCTTGTTCTGATCGATCCGAAAAAATGCATCGGTTGCGGCGCCTGCCTCGCGGCCTGTCCCTACGGTGCGCCGCAGCTCGACCGCGAAGCGCGCAAGATGCGTAAGTGCGACACCTGTCTCGACCGCCGTGAAAAGGGGCTCAACCCAGCGTGCGTGGACGCTTGTCCGCAGCGTGCGCTCGACTTCGGTCCGATCGATGAACTCCGCAAGAAGTACGGTGACTGCGCCGCGATCGCGCCTCTGCCCGACGCTTCCGTGACGAAGCCCAATCTCGTGATTCATCCGACGAAGAGCGCGAAGAAGCCCGGAACGGAAGGCACGGTTCACTGTGCGCTCAAGGACTGACGAAGCGTAAAAAGCACAACCCTTAGGGTTGGAAGGCAGGCGTGCGGTGCAGACCGCGCTCCTGCCTTTTTGTTTTGCAAGTCCCGAACTTCACGGTTTCGGCGGGAAATTCGTCGAAAGTGGCCGGAAGCGGGATCCAAGGCAAAGCCCCGATCCATTCAGGTCGGGGCCGGTCTCGGTCAACCGTCACCGCGTCATTTTGCATCGATCGTCTTGAGCGCTCCGCGCGCGGCGATGCGACCCGTGACGATCCCGAGCGAGACGCCCTGACCGTACTGGTCGGCGGTTTCGCCCGCGACGAAGAGTCCCGGAATCACCGATCCGTCCGTCTTGAGGGCCGCGCCGTCGGCATTGCGCTCGACGCCGCCGTAAGTCGTTTGGCTCGCGGGCGAAATCTTCTGTCCGTAGTAGGGAGCCTTGTCGATTCTCGAGAACATCGACTGCGTGCGACCGAAGTCCTCGTCCTTCTTCTTGTCGAAGAACCCGTGCCAGCGCTCGACCGTGGCCCGGAGGTTCGTCTTGTCGACGCCGAGCTTTTGGGCGAGTTCGTCGAGCGTGTCGGCCTTCACGAAATATCCCTGACTTTCGTACTTCTTCATGAGCGCGGCGTTCTCGACGCTCGTACGGTCGAAGATGAGGAAGGCGACGCCGCCTTCCTGCTTCTTGATGTCGGCGCCGATCACGGCGGTGTTCCCGAGTTCGTTGGTGAAGCGCTTTCCGGTTTTGCCGACGAGAATCGCCCCGTTGTAGCGGACGTTCGTGAGCGACACCGCGCCGTGTCCCGTGTCGTAGGCGACGGTCTGGGGGCCGGTGAGCGCCATGTTGTCGAGCTTCGCGCCGAGTTTCTCGGCCATGAGAATGCCGTCCCCTTCGGCGCCGACGCTCGCGGTCGAGGGATACCCCGCCCACTGGGGCGAGAAGCGCTTGACGAGTTCGGGGTTCGAAGCGAACCCGCCCGTCGCGAGAATCACGGCATTGGCGGGAATCGTTTGCATGTCCTTCGTCTTGATCGTCGCCTTCACACCCGTCACACGGCCCTCAGCGTCGGTGACGAGTTCCTGAACGTCGGCGTTCGTCACGACGGAAATGCCGAGCGCGTCGACGCGTTTTTTAAGGACCGGAACGATCATCGCGCCGTAGGCGCTTCCGTCGGCGGGCGTCATTTGAGACCCGTTGATGACGCGGGACATGTCGGCGCCCATGGCGACGAGCCAGTCGGCGGTCGGACCCGAGAGTTCGGCGAGCTGCCTGATGTTGGCGCGGTCGTGATCGTCCGCCTTCGGGAAGCCCTTGAGAAGCTTCGCCTCGTAGTCCTTCGCCGAATAGTTCGGCTGCAGTTTCGAGCCGCCCGCGTTGTAGGCGGTGGAGGCAAGAAGCGTCGTGCCGCCCACAAACGGCAGTTTCTCGAGAATCACGACCTTCGCCTTGCCGTTCGAAGCTTCGTGCGCTTCAATGGCGGCGGCCATCCCGGCGCCGCCCGCGCCGATGACGAGAACGTCGGCCGAGAGCGTCTCGGCGCCTGCGCCCGACGCGCAAAGAAGGCCCGCCGCGGCGAGGAGCACCGTGAGCGGACGAAGACCGGTCTTGTGAGCGGGAAGGTTTCGCATGAGATTCTCCTTTTCGGGTTCGAGACGCTCCGGACTCGGAAGAGAGGGCCGTTCCGAGTGCCAGACCGTCGAACGCTTGTTCTTCGATTTCTCGATTATCGGGCGTCTCGGAAGAAGTCGACAAGGCTCAGAATTCCCGAGTGCGCACGCCCGTCGGATTCGTTTTCCTAAGCAGTTCGCCCGAGGGAGGGAACGAACAAAGCCGATAGAATGGAACGGTCGTTCACCTCAAGGATTCCCTCATGTCCCCCTCCGAATGGCTCGCTTTTGCCGGGATGAGCTTCGTGCTCGCCGTGGCGCCCGGTCCCGACAATCTGTTCGTTCTCACGCAGAGCGCCGTATTGGGCGCCCGGGCGGGGCTTTATGTCGTGCTCGGTCTCTGCGGGGGACTCCTCGTGCAAACGATTGCTGCGGCCCTGGGGCTTGCGATCGTCATTCAGGAATTTCCCGCCGTCTTCTGGGCGATCAAGATCGCGGGCGCGGCTTACCTCTGCTACCTCGCCTACATGGCCTGGACCCACGCGGAAGACGTGCCGGGCGAGGGCGGTGCGCTCGACCTCAAGCCCTGGCAGCTCGTTCGCCGCGGGGTCATCATGAACATCACGAATCCGAAGGTCCAGATCTTCTTCCTCGCCTTTTTCCCGCAGTTCGTGAAACCCGGCACCGAAGGCATGGCCCTCGCGCTGCAGATGATCGGGCAGGGCGCCATCTTCCTATTGGCGACCGTCGTGGTGTTTTCCGCCTGCGCGCTCGGCGCAGGGATTCTGGCGTCGGCCCTTCGCAATCCCAAGTGGGCGGGACTCCTGAATCGCGCGAGCGCCGTGCTCTTTCTCGGTCTCGCCGTTTCGGCTCTCTTTGCGTAACGGGGAGCGCTCCGAATCCTACACCGTCGCCGGACGCGGCAAAGCCCAGAAATGACCTCGTTTCGCCTTTGCATAGAACCTCGGAAACAGAGAGTGGAGGGTGGATTCGTTGAGCCTCAGACATTCATAAAAGAGAAGAAGAATTCCGAAAATGTTTTTGCGGAATTTGTATTTGGTTTTTATTCTCATTGCCGAGATTTCCTGAGTGCCAGAACCGTTCCCAAAGAGAAAGGAGGGTGTTTTGTAGAAATCGCATTCCGATTTTTGCAAAAGAGAAAAGGCACGGCAGGGAAATCCGCTCTGCCCTCCGCTCCTTCCGTGCTCTACAATCGAGATAAATTAGCAATTACCCTGAATGGGTAAGGGCCGCGACGCAGCCGCGGCCGTTCACAAGACGCTTGTCAGAGCACCCATCAATCGGACACCCGCATTGGGCGCGCCCCTCGCGCCCGTTTTCGTTGTTCGTTCCGCTTTCATCCGCTGCGCAAGGCGGTCGGTTGTTCCGTTTCGGGCGTCGGTCTTTTGGAAGGAGACTCTTTTTTATGATTACTCGTCGAAGCTTTCTGCGAAGCTCGGCTCTTCTCGGCTCCGCCGCCGGCTTTACGGCGTCGCCTATGAGCCGCGCAGTCGCGGCCGCTGCCGCCGACATTGAATCCGTCACGTGGTCGGCCTGCTCGATCAACTGCGGCAGCCGCTGCCTGCTTCGCTGCGTCTCGAAGAACGGACGCGTCATCCGCATCGAAACCGACAACACGGGCGACGCCCAGGCGGGCGTGGCCGACGGGAAGTTCCCGCAGGTCCGCGCCTGCCACCGCGGCCGCTCGATCCGTCAGCGCCTCTATTCGCCCGAACGTTTGAAGTTCCCGATGAAGCGCACGGGCAAGCGAGGCGAAGGCAAATTCGAGCGCATCTCTTGGGACCAGGCCTTGGACGAAATCAGCGCGCGCCTCAAGGACACCATCAAGAAGCACACGAACGAGTCGATTCTGCTGATGCACGGCTCGGGCAACTACAGCCTCTTCAACAACCGCAACTGCACCTTCCGGTTCTTCAATCTGATCGGCGGGAACGTCGGTTGGTACTCCGACTATTCGGCCGCCTGCATCCAGAACATCTGGCCCTTCATGTTCGGCGGCTTCAACTACGGGGCCGTTCGCTCGAGCAATCCGGGCGTCGGCTCCTACATGAGTCAGATCAAGAACGCCAAGCTCTACGTCACGTTCGGGAACAACCCGGCCGTCACGCGCGCTTCGGGCGGCGGTCAGACTTGGGAACTCGCCGAAGCACTGCGGCTCGGCAAGACCCGCATGGTCGTGATCGACCCGATCCGCACCGACTCGCTCGCCGGCCGCGACGCCGAATGGGTGCCGATCCGTCCGGGCACCGACGCGGCGCTCGCCGCGGGCATGGCCTACGTCATGATCAAGGAAAACCTCGTCGATCAGGCCTTCCTTGACAAGTACTGCGTGGGCTACGACGAAAAGACCCTCCCGAAGTCCGCCCCGAAGGGAAGCGACTACAAGTCCTACATTCTCGGCAACGGCGCCGACAAGACGCCGAAGACGCCCGAATGGGCGTCCCGCATCTCGAACGTTCCCGTCGAAACGATCGAACGCCTCGCGCGTGAAATCGCCACGACGAAGCCCTGCTTCATCTCCCAGGGCTGGGGACCGCAGCGCCGCATGAACGGCGAAACGCAGTCGACCTCGATCGCCATGCTCGCGCTCCTCACCGGTCAGGTAGGCCTTCCCGGCACGAACACGGGCGCCCGCGAAGGCGACTCCTACGGCATCGACACGGGCTTCCCCGTCGGCAAGAACCCCGTCAAGGTGTCCTTCCCCGTCTTCCTCTGGCCCAAGGCCATTACCGACGCGAAGTCGATGACGGCGAAGAATTCGGCCGTGCGCGGTGCGGATCACCTCTCGCACAACATCAAGTTCATCTGGAACACGCAGGGGAACACCCTCATCAACCAGCACGGCGGGATCAATGCGCTTCGCAAGATTCTCGAAGACGAATCGCTCGTCGAAACGATCGTGGTGGTCGACAACCAGATGACGCCGAGCGCGAAGTTCGCCGACTATCTGCTCCCCGACACGATGAACCAGGAAATCGACGACCTCGAGGCCGACGCCTACGCCGTGGGCGACTACAACTACCTCGTCGCCTGCCCGCAGGCCGCCAAGATCGAATGGGATCAGCGTCCGAACTGGGAAATCATGCGCGAGATGGCCAAGCGCTTCGGCGTCGAAGACGCCTACACCGAAGGCCGCACGTACAAGGAATGGCTCCGTTGGGGCTATGAGGAAACCTTGAAGAAGGCGCAGAAGCTCGCCGACGCCAAGAAGTTCCCGAACTTCGACGAATTCTGGAAGCAGGGCGTCGTCAAGTACCGCATGGGCGACGACTCGGGGATCGTGCTCAAGGACTTCCGCGAGGATCCGGTGAAGCATCCGCTCCCGACCCCCTCGGGCAAGATCGAAATCTATTCCGAACGCCTCGCCGAAATCGCGCGCACCTGGGAACTCCCGAAGGAAAAGGGCCAGGAAATCCACCCGATTCCGCAGTTCATCGCCACGAAGGAAATGCGCGGTCAGGGCGACCCGACGGAAGAAAAGTATCCGCTCGAAGTCTACGGCTACCACGGCGCGGGCCGCACCCACTCGACGTATCACAACGTCCCGTGGCTGCGCGCGGCGCATCCCGATCAGCTCATGATCAATCCGGTCGACGCCGAGCCCCGCGGCATCCGGACGGGCGACCGCGTGCGCGTCTTCAACGACCGCGGAGAAATCGAAATTCCCGCGTTCGTGACGAACCGCATCATCCCGCACCTGGTGGCGCTCCCGCAGGGCGCCTGGTATTCGCCCGACGAAAAGGGCGTCGACAAGGGGGCGTGCATCAATACGCTCACGATGCTTGACGCCACGCCGCTTGCGAAGGGCAATCCCTCGCACACCAATCTCGTCGAAGTTCAGAAGCTCTAAGCAGGGGAGGATGAAATGAAGCAATACGGTTTTTATTTCGACGCCGCCCGCTGCACGGGCTGCAAGGCTTGTCAGATTGCCTGCGCCGACAAGAACGGCCTCGAGGACGGACGCGTTTTCCGCAACGTCCTTCCGTACGAATCGGGTTCCTGGCGTGAAGACCGCGCCACGGGCGCCTGGCATCAGGACGTCTTTCACGGCTACGTGTCGGTGTCGTGCAACCACTGCGACGACCCGGCCTGCGTGAAGGTCTGCCCCACCAAGGCGCACGCCAAGCACCCCGAACTCGGGGGCCTCGTTCTGATCGACCCGAAGAAGTGCATCGGCTGCGGCATGTGCATGGCCGCATGCCCGTACCACGCTCCGGTTCTGAACAAGAAGGCGGGCAAGATGACGAAGTGCGACGCCTGCGTCGACCGCATTTCGAAGGGCGGACTTCCCGTCTGCGTCGAAGCCTGCACGCAGCGTGCACTTGATTTCGGCTACGTGGACGAACTTCGCGCGAAGTACGGCGAAGGCGCGCACATCGTGCCGCTGCCGTCGCCCAAGAAGACGAAGCCCAACCTCGTCGTTCATCCCGCCGCCACGGCGAAGATCGTGGAATAACCGCACGATCCACGGCTTAGCCGCATAACCCAAAAGCCGCCCCGTTCGGGTTCATCCGTTCGGGGCGGTGGCTTTTTGTCGGCGCCCGCTCGGGCCTGAGGTTTTTCTGAATGGTTGTTCATGTAATTTTTCCTTAGCCTCAAAACATAGCGATCGAAAACGATCGGAGCCGACTCACACGACCAAAGGAGAAGCCTCATGAAAAACATTCGCCTCACGACCCTTGCGGTGCTCACGGCCGCTGCGATCGCGGGCAGCGCCTATGCGGCCGACGGAACCTTCCGCGGCACGGCCATGGGTCACAACGACGAAGTGATCGTCGACGTGACGATCGATAAGGAGCGCATCACGGACATCAAGATCGTCCAGACTTTCGAAACCCCGGCGGTCGCGGAAAAGCCCTTGGCCTGGATTCCCGAAACAGTCGTGAAGAACCAGTCCCTCAAGGTCGACCGCGTGAGCGGCGCGACCTTCTCGAGCCTCGCCATCCTCGGCGCCGTTCGCGACGCCGTGAAGAAGGCGGGCCTCGATCCGGCGAAGTTCATGAAGGGCGACACCATCCGCTACGTCGTCAAGGTTCCGACCGAACCCAAGGCCGACGTCGTGATCGTGGGCGGCGGCGGCGCCGGCATGTCCGCGGCCGTTGCGGCGGCCCGTGCGGGCGGCAAGGTCGTGGTGCTCGAGAAGATGAGCTTCCTGGGCGGCAACACCGTGCTCGCGGGCGGCGCTCTGAACGCGGCCGACCCGAAGCTGCAGGGCAAGCAAAAGATGTCCGAAGGCCAGCGCAAGATGGTTGAAGACCTTCTTGCCGAAAAGCCGAGGAACGAACTCCACGCCAAACTCATTGAACAGGCGAAGAAGGAATGGAAGGATTGGCTTGCGAAGTCTCCCGACGTGCTTTTCGATACGCCGACCCTGCATGCGCTTCAGACCTGGAAGGCGGGCGACTACGCGGCGAAACTTGAACTCGTCGCGGAACTCGCGCGCATCGCTCCGGGGCAGGTCGACCGTCTCGAAAAGATGGGCCTCGAATGGAATCCGTACACGACGCAGTATGTGGGCGCCATCTGGCCGCGCTCGCACGACGCCAAGAACTTCAAGTCCGGCATCGGCTACATCAACACCTTCCGCGCGACGATCGAAAAGGAAAAGCTCCCCGTTGAAATCCTCTATCAGACGAAGGCTGAAAAGCTCATCGTCAAGGACGGCCGCGTCGTGGGCGTCGAAGCCGCGGGCCCGAACGGCGAAAAGGTGACGGCTTCGGCCCCCAAGGGCGTGATTCTCACGACGGGCGGCTTCGGGGCGAATCCCGAAATGCGCATGAAATACGACACCCAGTGGGGCGGCAAGCTCGGTCCCGACGTCAAGACCACGAACAGCCCCGCCATCACGGGCGACGGCATGCGCATGGCCGAAGCGGTCGGCGCGAACCTGATCGACATGGGCTTCATCCAGCTTCTGCCCACGACCGACCCGGCGAACGGCAGCATCACGACGGCCGTCGCCGAAGGCACGTCCATGTACGTGAACAAGGAAGGGAAGCGCTTCGTGAACGAACTCGAACGCCGCGACGTTCTCTCGCGCGCCGCACTCGCTCAGCCCGACGGCGTCTTCTACCGCATCACCACGGTGAAGATCTCCAAGGTCGACGAAAACGGCATCACGGCGCAGGGCCAGAGGATCAAGAGCCTCCTGAAGGCCAAGAAGGTTTACGAAGCCCCGACCATCGAAGAGCTTGCGAAGACGGTCGGCATGGACCCCAAGGTCCTGGGCGAAACCGTGGCGAAGTGGAACGACTTCTGCCGCAAGCAAACGGTCGACCCCGACTTCGGTCGCGCCTCCTGCACGCCGAACGTGACGCTCTACGAAGGACCGTACTACGCCGAAATGCGCGCCCCCGCCGTGCACCACACAATGGGCGGCGTGGAAGTCGACGCACAGACCCGAGTCCTCGACAAGAACGGCAAGGTGATCCCCGGTCTCTATGCCGCGGGTGAAGTGACGGGCGGCCTGCACGGTACGAACCGAGTGGGCGGCAACGCCATTCCCGATGCGCTCGGCAACGGCCAGAAGGCTGGCGAAATCGTGATGGGCGTCGCCCGTTAAACGGGTTTCCCTGAAACGCAAATCGGGACGGAGAGGTTCTCCGTCCCGATGTTGTTTTTAAGGGGTGTCGGAAGGAATTCAGCGCCTCGGCGCTCCCTTTTGCGGACAGTCGGCAGGTAAATTCTCGCCCTTTCGCACGAAGCGGATCGGAGCGGGGCCCTTCGTCTTTCGGGCGGTGCAGGATTCGTTCGCGCACCCGCCGCAGCCGCCCGAGCCCCCGAGGATGCGGTGGCAGGCCCAGAGGACGCCCGCCGCAATCAGGAGCAATACGATCCAACTTGCCGCATTCACGTGAAGAGTCTCCGCATCAGAAGAAGGGCGCGGCGAGAATGCGGACGATCAACGCGACCACCCACGCGACCGCGCACTGCATCAAGACGACACCCACGGCCCACTTGCCGCCCAATTCGCGGCGGATCGTCGCGATCGACGCGACGCAGGGCGTGTAGAGAAGGCAGAAGACGAGAAGCGCGAGGGCCGAGAGCGGCGTGATCGCGGCGAGGAGCGTGTCCACCGATCCGAAGAGAACCGAGATCGTACTCACGACGCTTTCCTTCGCCATGAAGCCCGAGATGAGGGCCGTGGCGACGCGCCAGTCGCCGAAACCCAACGGGTCGAGCAGCGGGGCGAGTCCGCCCGCGACGACGGCGAGCATGCTTTGCTGCGAGCTTTCGACCGGGTTGAACTGGAAGTCAAAGGACTGCAGGAACCAGATCGCGATGGTCGCGACGAAGATCACCGTAAAGGCGCGCTCCAGGAAGTCCTTCGCCTTTTCCCAGAGAAGGAAGAGGACGTTCTTCGCGCCCGGCATGCGGTAGTTCGGAAGCTCCATCACGAAGGGAACCGCTTCGCCCTTGAAGAGGGTCTTTCGCATCGCAAAGCCGAGCAGCACAGCGGTGAGGATCCCGAGGAAGTAGAGAGCCACCATGATTGCCGCGCCTTCTCCGGGGAAGAAGGCCGCGGTGAAGAAGCCGTAGATCGGAAGCTTCGCCGAGCAGCTCATGAAGGGGGTCAAGAGAATCGTCATCTTGCGGTCGCGCTCGGAGGGGAGCGTACGGCTCGCCATGACGCCCGGGACCGTGCAGCCGAAGCCGATCAGCATCGGAACGATGCTTCGGCCCGAAAGCCCGATCTTGCGAAGGAGCGTGTCCATCACGAAGGCGACGCGGGCCATGTAGCCGCTGTCTTCGAGGAACGACAGGAAGAAAAAGAGCGTCACGATCGTCGGAAGGAAGCTCAAGACGCTACCCACGCCGTTGAAGATCCCGTCGATCACGAGTCCGTGAATCGAGGAGTTGACGGCCCAGGCCGTGAGGAGGCCGTCGACGATTTCGGTGAGCCACCCGATCGCGACCTCGAGGATTTCCTGCAGCCACGCGCCGATCACGTCGAAGGTGAGCCAGAAGATGAGCGCCATGATCGCGATGAAGGCGGGAATGGCGGTGTATTTGCCCGTGAGGACGCGGTCGATCTGAAGGCTCCTCAGGTGTTCCTTGCTCTCGTGCGGACGAACGACCGTGCTTCGGCAGATGCGGTCGATGAACGCAAAGCGCATGTCGGCCATGGCGGCGGCGCGGTCGAGTCCGCGTTCAGTCTCCATTTGCTTCAGGATGTGTTCGATCGTGCGCTCTTCGTTAACGTCGAGCTTCAATTGTTCGAGGATGAGGCGGTCGCCTTCGGCGATCTTGCTCGCGGCAAAACGAACCGGGATGCCGGCGCGCTTGGCGTGGTCCTCGATGATGTGCATGATGCCGTGCAGACACCGGTGCACGGCGCCGCCGTGATCGTCCGGACCGCAGAAGTCCTGCACGGCCGGAGGTTCCTGGAATTTGGCGACGTGAAGGACGTGGTCGACCAATTCGTCGATCCCTTCGCCCTTGGCGGCCATGATCGGGACCACCGGAAGGCCGAGGAGCGATTCCATCTCGTTGATGCGGATCGATCCGCCGTTGGCGAGCACCTCGTCCATCATGTTGAGGGCGAGCACCATCGGACGGTCGAGTTCCATGAGTTGCATCGTGAGGTAGAGATTGCGCTCGATGTTCGTCGCGTCGACGATGTTGATGATCGCCTTGGGGGACTCCTTCAGGATGAATTCGCGCGAGATGATCTCTTCGTTCGTGTAGGGCGAGAGCGAATAGATCCCGGGGAGGTCGGTGACGAGCGTGTCGTCGTGCCCGATGATGCGGCCGTCCTTGCGGTCGACCGTGACGCCCGGGAAATTTCCGACGTGCTGGTTCGACCCCGTCAGGCGGTTGAAGAGCGTCGTCTTCCCGCAGTTCTGGTTCCCCGCGAGAACGAGCGTGAGTTCGGTTCCTTCGGGAAGGGGATTTTCATGCGTCTTGACGTGATACTTCCCGCCTTCGCCGAAGCCCGGGTGAAGAAGGTCGGCGCCGTCCGAGGAAATGTTCGGCGTAAGGGACGGTGCTTCGTCTCGCACGTCCTCGATTTCAATTTCGGCGGCTTCGGCCGCGCGAAGCGTAAGTTCGTAGGCCTTGATGCGCACTTCGATGGGGTCGCCCATCGGGGCGCGCTTCACCATCGTCACCGCGGCGTTGGGGATGAGCCCCATGTCGAGGAAGTGCTGTCGCAGCGCTCCCTGGCCGCCTACCGTGCGGACGGTCGCGGTCTTGCCGATGGGAAGGTCGTTGAGGGTGATTGGGGTCGTCATGGTCGGCGGAATTCTATTTATTTTTGCGAAACGCGAATTTTAGCATTGTGACTCGGGGGTGTGCGTTGCACACGAACGGTATTGACCCGAGAGAAAAAGGCGGCGGCCCTTTCGAAGAGGATGTTTAAGAATGCCGGATGTGTTCCGTACGGCCGTCGGGATGCCGGACCGGAGATGGGACGCTCGAATGGTTCAAAGGCGGGAGAGGTCGGCGTGAGGGACTGCGGGCGAGATTCGTTGTGGGAAGAGCGGAAGGAAGAAAAAGGAAGGCGTTGCTACGGACGAAGAGGGACCCGAAGACGATTCGGCCCGGGGCGGGCCCGGGCCGAAAGGGAGCGGAATGGATCAGAACCGAATCACTTCGTCGCGGTCGGGTTCATCGCCGCCGCGATGTGGGCGCGAACGCCCGCAGGCAAAGCCGCGTCGTCGATCGTGAATTGATCCGAGTGATTGTTCGGGGCGTTCTTCACGCCCGGCTTGTCGACGCCGAGGAACATGAAGACGGACGGAACCTTTTCGGCAAAGAAGGAGAAGTCTTCGCTCGCGCCCGGGTTCCACTTGGAGATTTCGGCGTCCACCCCGAAGGTCTTGAGGTTCGAAACGGTCGTGGCGGCGAGCGCCGGATCGTTCCAGGTGACGGGGTAGATTTCGATCAACTTCGTCTTCGCTTCGGCGTCGCCCGCGCGGGCCGTGCCGTCCGCCACTTCGGGGATGCGCTCGAGGAGCTTCGCGCGGATGTCGGGGTGGTTCGAACGGATGGTGCCCATCATGTAGGCGGAGCCGCTCATGACGTTCCCGGTTTCGCCCGCCGTGAGTTTACCGACCGTGATGACGCCCATCCCCTTCGTAAGGTCGATGTTGCGCGAGACGATCTGCTGAAGCGCCACGACCGTCTGCGAGGCGGCGAGCGTGGCGTCGGAGCCCGTCCAGGGCATGGCGCCGTGGGCCTGCGAGCCCTTGATGTTGATTTCAAACGCGTCCGCGCTGTTCAAGGCCGCGCCCTTCGAGACGAGGATCTTCCCCGAAGGCGCGCGGGCCATCACATGAATTCCGAAGGCGTTCTTGACGTCGTACTTTTCGAGCACGCCGTCCGCCACCATGGCCTTGGCGCCCGAGAGACGGGGCTTCTCGGCCGTGAAGGGATTCTCGATCGAGTCGCCTTCTTCCGCGGGCTGGAAGGCGAAGATCACGCGGCGGGGCACGTCGGTCTTGTGCTTTGCGAGAATCTGCGCGGCGGTGAGGAGCATCGCCATGTGGGCGTCATGCCCGCACATGTGGGAGACGTCCACGCCTTCGCGGCCCCAGTAGGTACCCTTCACTTGACTTGCGTAGGGGAGCCCCGTGCGCTCCTTGATCGGAAGCGCGTCGATGTCGGCGCGAAGGAGAATCGTGTCCTTCTTGTCGGGATTCAGAATGCCGAGCACGGCCGTGGGGGCGTTCTTCGTGCCGACGACGGTCTCGATGCCGGCATCCTTTAGAATCCGAACGATTTCGGCCTGCGTCTTCACTTCCTGGTTGCCGAGTTCCGGCATGGCGTGAAGCTTGTGGCGAAGTTCGGTGAGCTGCTGTGCGGAGGCCTTCACTTCCGCGTCGAGCCAGGCGGGCGCGTCGGCTGCGAGGGCGGGGACGGCGGCGAGTAGCAGGGCGAAGAAGGTGGTTTTCTGAAAGCGGGGATGCGTCATGGTTCTGTCCTTATCAATCTCAAGACGATCCCTCAGTATCGCACAATCTTTCTATGAAGAAAGTTCGCAGGGTCCTAAGCGGGAATCTCCTCCTTTCGTAACGAATCGTGAGAGAAAAGGGCAAATCGTGGACTCAAGAGTTTTTACCCGCGATTTGGAATAATCCTGCGGCGCAATGAGTTGTGACCAACGATAAGAGAGCGTTCTTGGGTTCTGTTTGGCAATCTCTTCTGCCGAGCGACCTTGGGCGCTCAACACTTTGTTACCTTCCGAGGAATTGGAAATACCTTCCGAAGAAGCATCTGATAGAGTTCAACCATCGAAAGGGACTTCCAAGGTCTATTCGAGATTCAGCCAAGGGTTGAGTTTTTTTGAGGGTTTGGATTCGCCGCGGAGCTTCGGTTCTGCGGCACTTTTTTATTTCCCGTACGGGAATGTAAGGGCGGTGCAGGAATACTGTCTCCGCCCTGGTCAAGCTTGGAGTTTCACCCAATACGGCCGCTTAAAGCGCTCTGAAAGTTCTGTCAGACGTTCTACGGCGTTTGGCCGGCGGAACGGACTGTTGGGTTTCGCTCTTTCAGCCGCGACGAAAGAAAGAATTTGCTGTCCCTTGATTCGAATTAATAATTCAGAATACTGGAATTCCTGAAGGCGAGGGCGTTCTGATGATTAGTTGAAATTCTTTTCTGCTGTCGCACAGAAAGAAGTCCACCCCCGGAGCTTTTCCCGTGCCCCTGCCATTTTCACTCTCGTTCCTGCCGATAAATGCAGGGGAGGCGGGCGCCGGCGTCGCCCGTACCCGTGAGGGTCACCCCGGCGGCAGGCGCTTTAGGAAGGCTTCAAAGCGCTCGAGCGACGTCATGGCCTGCCAGGCGCGCTCCACGTCTGCGTCCGAGATCGGCTCGGCCTTGTCGACATCCGCGGTCGGGGCGGTTTCCTCCATGGCCGCTCGGAAGAAGCGGGCGAGCGGATCGATGTCGGGCGACCGTACGATCGACTTGCGGACGGTGTCGAGCGCCAGGCCTCCGTGCCAGGAGAAAAACGATGGCTTCTCCCATTCGAACTGCAGCTGCACTCGCTCCGGCAAATCAAAGCGCTTGATTTTGAGTTCTTTGGGGAAGCGCGCCGCAAGCGACGCGAGACACCGCACGAGCGCGGTGCCCTCGTCGCCCGTGACAAAGATCGTTTTCTCGTTTGCGAGCGTGAGCGTGCATAGGCGCAGAATGCGGCAGAGCTTCTTGAGTCCCGAGAGCCACTTCTCCGCGTAGTTCGTCGTCACGACGATCTTCCAAACTTCACCCTTCGGCGTTTCCGTCTTTTCCATTTTCCATCTCCAAATTTTCGGAACACCTTCATTGTGCAGCCATAGTGCGTCAAATGCTGTCGCAACATGAAGGCCCGCAGGAAACCTGGCTAAAGTTCCCGTGCGGGTCTCGTCGGTCCGGCATAGGGCGGGTCAGTTTCCGTGTCGTTTGCCGGGTCAGTTGTATGTCGTTCACCGGGTCAGTTGTATGTCGTTTCTCTGTGGGAGAGGGAGAGTCGCGCCTTATGAAACCGTCAGGATATCGGCCCATCTCGTGAGGTAGGCGGGGGTGAGGCGGTCGCGCTTCATCTGCCAGCCGTCGGCAAGCTCGGAGCTCCCGACCTTCCAGACGCCCTTGCCGAAGCGGCGGGTAAGGTCGTCAAGGCAGTCCATGAGGCGGCGCCTCGTTTCGTCCCGTTCTTCGTCGGGGAGGTCAAAGAGCGACCCCGTCACCGAGCAGGAGCCTTCCGGAACGAGGTCCGTCACGAAGGCGCCCGCCTTGCAGTAACGAAACCCCGGGCGCCAGTGCGCCTCAACGAGCCGGCAGGCGACTTCGACGAGACGCATCGTGTCGGACGTAGGAAGCGTGAGCTCCGTGACGGGTTCGGCTGCGTGCCAGGGTTCGTTTTCCTTGAAGGGGCTCGTCAGGAAAAAGACGCCCGCCTTCTTTGCTTCCGCCTTCTCGCGCCGCAGCTGTCTCGCCACCTCCGTCATGTGGGTGGAAACGGAGGAGAGAAGAACGGAGCGGTCGTTCGTCGCGTGCGAGAAGGAACGCGAACGAAGGATCTGTTCCTTGGGCTTCGGAACGGACTCGACGGGGAGACAGGAGACACCCTGAATCTCCCGGAGCGTTCTCTCGAGCACGACGCCGTATCTGCGGCGAAGCGTGAAGACGTCCGCCTGCGAGAACTGCCAGACGTTCTCGATCCCTTCGCGAAGGAGCTTTTCCTCCGTCTTGCGCCCGATCCCCCAGACTTCGCCGATCGGCGTGATGGAGAGCGCTTTTTTGCGGCGCTCGGGCGAAAGGTCGAACCAGTTGACGACGCCTCCGTAGACGGGATAGGTCTTCGCAAAATGGTCGCAGAGCTTCGCCAGCGTCTTGGTGGGAGCGATCCCGACGCAGACGGGCAGACCGATCCACTTCCAGAGGCGCGCCTTCAGCGCTCGGCCGAGTTCCGTGAAGGACTCCGTTTCCACGCCCGTCAGGTCGAGAAAGGCCTCGTCGATCGAATACGCTTCGTGCACCGGTCCGAATCCCGCGACGATTTTGTGAAAGCGCGAGGACATGGCGTCGTAGAGCTCGTAGTTGGACGAGAGGACGGCGACGCCGTGCTTCTCACAGAGATCCCGAACCTTGAAGTAGGGCGTTCCTCGTTTGATGCCGAGCGCCTTTGCGTCCTTCGTGAGCGCGACGATGCAGCCGTCGTTGTTCGAGAGAATGCACACGGGTTTGTCGCGCAGTTTCGGGTTGAATACCCGCTCCATGTTGGCGTAGGCCGAATTGACGTCGGTGTGCAGAATGACGCGGCGCGATGGCGGAAGATCCATGACCGTTTCCTTTCAGCGGCGGAATTTGCGGCAGATCCCGGTCAGGACGCCTTCGATGCTGAAGTTGTCGCCTTCGCCGGGGCAGATGACGGGATAGTCGGCCGCGGCGTTTTCGGGACAGAGTTCGATTTTGCCGTCGCGGATGCGAAGGCGTTTCAGAGTGAAGTCCCCGTGCAGAAAGGCGAGCACGATGTCGCCGCTTCGGGGTTCGAGCGAGCGGTCGAGAATGAGGGTGTCTCCATCGCAGATGCCGGCGTCCACCATCGAGTCGCCCGTCGCCTCCGCGAAGAAGGTCGAGAGTTCGTTGCGGATCATGAGTTCGGAGAGCGAGAGCTGGTCGGTCGCATAATCCATGGCGGGCGACGGAAAGCCGCAGGCGACCGTCATGTCCACGCGGGCGATTCTGGGTTCCGGCGTGGAAGAGGGTAGGCGGAAAGTACGGATGTCGAGCGGGTCGGAAACGTCGTTCGTTGCGGACGAGGTGTTCCGGATGATCTCAAGGATGCGGGGGCGAAGGAAGTCGCTCCCGCCCAATTCCTTGAAACGGGCGGCCACGTCTTCCGGAACGCGAACGGAAATGAGTGCGCGCTTGGCGTTTTCTTCCTTGGGTCGGCCGGCGCCGTCGCGGCGGCCGCCCCAGTTGGGGGAGTTCTTTGGGCTCATGTTGGATTTGCGGACTTCGTTGAAGTGACAAGAAGATTCTACAAAGAGCGTAAACGTAAATCAACATGAAAACCGTAAACGATCGGAATGATCGAAGGAAGACGAAGATCGGAGGCGGTTTTGCGAATGAGCGGCATCCGAAGAACACGGATGCATCGATCGGTCGGGCCGTGTATTATGGATTCCGAAGGCGGACACGGCGAAACACCGTTTGTTCGTCCTGTTCCCCTCGTTTTTCTCCCGTTGAGTTGAGTTCTCTGCAAACGTTTTCGGACATCCCTATGAAAATTCCTTTTCTCGGCGCTTTCGGCAGCATGACGCTTCTCGCATCGGCGGTCGTCCTCGCCGCGGAGAACATCACGGTCAACACGCCGAACGGCGACCCGTTTTTGACCGTGAAGGTGTTCGACGTAGGCGAAACATCGTCCGACTGGGACGGAGAGCGGTTTACGGCCGAGCGTGAGCTCACCGACAGGGAAGTCGGACTGATTGCGTCGGGATTGGGATATTGGGGGACCGTTTTCCGGGATGCGCTCAAGAACACCGCCCCGGCGGTTGTCGAGTTTGTTCCGTACAGCAATCACTCCGGCAACGCGGCGGCGTTCTCCCTACTCGCGGGAACGGACGGAAACACCTGGCTTTCTGCGGCGCTTCTTCGGAACGAATTTTCGTATTCCGAAAACGGCGGGAGCGCGGTCATCCTGTTGGAGTTGCCGTTGGACCCCGAGGACGACTGGTACGCAGGGTCTTTGCACACGCTCGCTCAAAACGGCGACGAGCCGCATCTCGCCAGTTTTTTGATTCACGAGCTCACCCATGCACTCGGCGTGATGGCCCTTCTGTCGTCGGAGGAGACGATTTCTGACGAGGGGATTTGGTATGGAAGTCAGTTCATTCCTTTTTTGGACACGCGGTTCAACGAGGCTCCCTCCGTCTGGATCGACGGATTGCGCGACGTCGACGGCGACCGTGCCCGGCCGGGGATGATCATTTCGTGGAAGGACACGGGCAGCCGCGACGAGTTCAACATGCCGATAGTGTCCGAAGGTGCGGAAGGCGCGAACGGCGTGTACTTTACGGGCGAGCACGTGAGCGAAGTGATCCAGGACGCCGAGATTGCGTATCCGAACAACGGCTCCGACTACCGCGTGAACGGTATTCCCGTCGTCGGTTGGGAGATGACGCCGAATAATGATGAATGGATCCTCTATCCGGAACTCAGTCACCTTGAACTGCAGAACAGCCTGCTGAGCCATCAGAACTGGCGCAATTGGACCGTGCCGATGGAGGCGGAGCTCGCCGTCATGCAGGATCTGGGGTTTGCGATCGATCGACGAGACTGGTTCGGGTACTCGATCTATCAAAGCGGCGAATCGGAAGAGAATCGGCGCGTCTTCGTCAATGCCAATCCCTACTACGACCGAAACGATGCGGGCGACGGCTGGAGGGTCGGAGTGCCCAACGACAACGCCTGGGGGATCGGTCTTCACGTCTACGGAAGCTGCAACGACGTAACGCAGGCGGCCGACCTTCTGACGACGGGCGCCTACGGAACGGGCATTCGTTTGGAAGGTACGGGAAACGTGCTGAGAATCGCTTCCGACACCGTGATTTCCGCGGACGGAGAGGAGGGCTTGGGCATTCTCGTCTCCTACGGAAAAGACCACAGGATTGAGCATCGCGGCACCGTCACGGCGCTCGGTTCGAAGGGCGTGGCCGCCCGTTTCGATTTCGGCTCCAACATTCTGGGAGACGGCATCGAAAAGCGGGGGAGCTACATTTCCGTTCTCGACCCCGACTACTCGTACGGTACGCCGGAAGAAAGGCTTGAGCAGTCCGGTTTGGACGGCGCACTCGTGAAGAACTTCGACGTCGCCGGAAGGCTCGTCGGAGGATTCGCGTCGATCTACGTCGGGGAGAGCGCCTTCGTGGAGCGCATCAACGTGCTTCAAGGCGCAAGCCTTTCCGGCGACATCCTCTCCTATTGGGATCCGAACTCCGAAGACGTTACGCTCCCCGAAGGCGCGAATCCGGACGACTACGTCACGACGCTCAACTTCGGGGTGAAGCACGTCTCGGGGGACGTGACGACGGACGATTACGCGGCCGACGCGGACTTTTCCCTCCGTTACGACGGCCGCATCTTCGGCGGATGGAATGAAACGACGGGGGAAACCGAGCAGGCGTCGATCGTGATGAACGTGGAGGGCGGGACGCTCTCCTTCAACGGCGTTGCCGACATTCTTCGCCTCACGGTCGCGGAAAACGCGGTCCTCGGGGGAAACGCCGTCTACAAACTCAAGACGTTCACGAACAACGGGACCTTGTCGCCGGGCAACAGCATCGGAACGATGGTGATTCAAGGCGACTACGTCGAGGGCGAGAACGGGCGACTTGCGCTCGAATTCGACGGTTCGGGTCAGACCGACAGGATCGTGATCGAAGGTGCCGCAGAGAAGGAGGACGGCTCTGTGCCGACCTTCGCGGCCGATCTCGCGCCGGCGGCGGGGTACTTCGCCGGCAACGTCACGGCGGATTTTTCCGAGGCCGTGACGATCGTGAAGAAGGACGGGGAAGGAAACGAATCGACTTCCTTCGGAAAAATCAGCGTTGAAAATTCGGGATCTCCGCAGACACTTGCCGTGTCGTCTCCCACGCTCTCGATGAAGGGCACTTTCGACAAATCGGGTGTTCTGACGGTGGAGGTGAAGCGGGATGCGGATGCCTACGGCCGTTACGCCTCGACGGAGGAAGCCCGCCGGGTGGCGGCCGCCTTTGACCGTTACGCCTTCATCGCCGAGGGCGGCATGCGAAATCTCGTTGCGGCGCTCGACTTCTCGAGCGAAGACGGAAGCGATCTGCAGAGCGCGTACGAGTCCCTGATGCCGGACGTCTTCAGTCGGGCGGGCGCGGCTTCGCTCAACGTCTTCCGGCACGTCTCGAATGCGCTCGGGAACGTTTCGACTTCCGCTTCAGCGGTCGGGACCGGCGAGTCCTACGTCTATGCCGTTCCGCTCGGCGGTTACCGGCACGACGGACAGGGCGACGTTCGCTCCACCTACGGCGGCGTGCTCGTTGGTGTGCAGACGGCGAGTCGGCTTGAAGCGGGTACGCTGCAGTCGGGCGGATACGTCGCGGTGGTGAAGCGCAAGGACGTCTTCTCGGGGAACAAAGAGAGCCGCCTTGACGCCGAGACGCTCGTTGCGGGCGCAAATCTTCGTTACGATCCCGACGCACTCCCCGGTCTGAGTTTCTTTGGTCTGGCGCAGATGTCCGTCGAAAATGCGGACCTTGAGCGCGGCGCCGCATTCGGCACTTGGCGCGATCGGGCGGAGAGCGACTGGACGGCCTGGGGCGGCAACCTTCTCTTCGGGGCGGAGCAAAGTTTCACCGCGGCGCCGGGCATCACCCTGGGACCGACGGCGTGGCTCGACTACGCCTTTACGCATCGCCCCGACGTGACGGAAGACAGCACCAACGGTGCCGCATTGCACGTTCGCTCGGAAACCTATCAATCGCTTCGTTCTTCGCTCGGCGTGAAGGGAACTTTTGCGCTTCCCGACGCGTCCGCACGGGCGTGGGATGCGAAGGTCACGGTTTCCGCACTCTGGCATCACGAGTTCATCGACGACGCGGGCGACGCGACCGCCTCTTTTGCCGACTGGCGCGGCGTCTCCTTTACGGCCGACGACGCGGACCGCGCCCGCGACACGGGAAGCGTATCCGTGTCGATCGAAGGGAAAATCGACGAAACCTTCAGCGCCGCGCTCACCGCGGGCGGCGTCTTCGGAGGCGGCGTGACGGGCGGCTGGGGCGCAGCGCACCTTCTGTGGAAGTTCTGAATACCGCCGATTGACAGGAAATTGAGAAAATTTGGGCCGCTCGGCATGATCCGAACGGCCCTTTGCGGGACGGCGTCTTGATTTGTCGAGTCAGGCCGCCGTCATGCTATCCGAGAGCTTCGTCAGCTTCGGACTTCCTCGGGTGCGTCGTAGACGGAGACGCGGGGAAGGTCGCCCTTCCACTTTGTGACCTCCACGAGCGCGGTGGAGGCGATGTTGCCGCAGGCGAGATTTGACGTCGGCTCGTCCATCGTCAGCGTGTTGGAGTTGCCGTGGACGTCGATCCAGCCTTCTTCCGTATTCTGAGGATCGTACCAAGCGCCGTGGTGGACCACGACGACGCCAGGCATGATTCGTTCGGTGACGTAGGCGCCCGCGAGGATCGCGCCCCGCTTGTTTTTGACCAAGACGACGTCGCCGTTCGCAATGCCGCGGGTTTTGGCGTCGACGGGATTGATCCAGCAAGGTTCACGTTTTTCGATGTTCGCGAAATCATGACTCATGGTGCCGTCGAGCTGCGAGTGCATGCGGTAGCGGCTCTTGCAGGCCATGAGAGCGAGCGGCGTTTCCTTGGTTCGGGTGTTGACGCCCTCCGTCGGTTCGATGTAGCTCGGATAGCCCAGGCAGTCCTTGTAGCCGTATCCGGCGATCTTCGGCGAGTAGAGCTGAATGAGGCCGCTTTCGGTCGTAAGGGCGTTGGCCTTCGGGTCCTTGCGGAAATCCTCGAAGGCGACGAAGTTGCGGTCCTTGGCCCGAACGTCGTAGAGGACGTAGCCCTTCTTCCAGAAGTCATCGAATTCGGGAAGCTTCACGCCGATGCGCTCGCCCATGGCCTTCGATTCAGCGTAGAGGCGCTTGATCCAACCCATTTCGTCGAGCCCTTCGGTGAATTCCTTGCCGCAGCCCATGCGCTTGGCGAGCTCGGAGAAGATCCAGTAGTCGGGCTTCGATTCCCACTGCGGTTTGATGGCCTGCTGCATCGCGACGAGACCGTCGTTCGAGTACGTTCCGATGTTGGTGATGTCGTTGTGCTCAAAGACCGTGGCGGCCGGAAGAACGATGTCGGCGTGACGGGCTGTGGCGGTCCAGACGGTGTCCGTCACGATCACCGTGTCGGGCTTCTTCCAGGCGCGGGCAAGCTTGTTCGTGTCGGGCTGGTGGGTAAAGGGATTGCCGCCCGCCCACATGACGAGCTTCACTTCCGGGTAGGTGACCTTGCGGCCGTTGAAGTCGATGGTCTTTCCCGGGTTCAGGAAGCATTCGACGAAGCGGGCGACCGGAATCACTTGACTGCCCTTCCACGGGAGAGTGGAGGGCTTCAGAGGCTTGACGGCGCCCGAAATGCCGCCGAGGAAGGGGCCGTAGGCCGTGGGAGAGCCGCCGCTCGAGTACTGATAGTTCGTGCCGATGCCGCCGCCAGGAAGTCCAATCTGGCCGAGAGCTGCGGCAAGCGCAAAGCCCATCCAGTGGGGTTGTTCGCCGTACTGTGTGCGCTGAATCCCCCAGCCCATCATGATCATGGTGCGGTGCTCGCGGAAGTCGTGGGCGAGCTTGCGGATGACGTCGGCCTTGACGCCGGTTTTTCCTTCGGCCCATTCGGGCGTCTTTTCGACGCCGTCCGTGCGGCCCATGACGTAGTCCAGGAATTCCTTGTGACCGGATGTGTACTTTTCAAGGAAAGCCATATCGGCTTTGCCGGATTTCACGAGTTCCTGAATCATGCCGAGCATCATGGCGCAGTCCGTGCCCGGACGGGGCGCAATCCATTCGGATCCAAGGTATTCGCCCGTGTCGGTGGCAACCGGATTGATCGAATAGGTCTTCGTGCCTTTGGCTTTGAGGGCTCGAACGTAACCCGTACCGTTGTGAAGCGTCGTGAGCCAGTCGATGTCGTTCGTGACGATGGGATCGGCGCCCCAGAAGACGACGCGATCGGCGTGCTCGATGACGACGTCCCAGGAGGTGGAGCGGGGGTCGCCCGAGCCAACGACGTAGGGGAGAATCTTGGAGATGGCCGCGGTCGAATAGCTGTTCTCACAGCCGATGAAGCCGCCGCAGAAATTCAAAAGACGCTGTTGCAGATTGATGGAGGCGTTCACCTTGCCAGTCGACATCCATCCGTAGGAGCGGCCGAACACGGCGGACGGGCCGTACTCGCCATATACGCGCTTCATTTCGGAAGCGACGAGGTCCAAGGCCTTGTCCCAGGAAACGCGGACGAACTTTTCGGAGCCGCGTCCTTCGCGGGACTTGGGGCCGTTCTTAAGGTAGCCTTCGCGTACCATGGGATAGCGGATGCGAGAGGAAGTGTAGGGAAGCTGAGCGAGCCCGCTGATGTTCGGGGTCGGCGCGTAGTCGTGTTCGAAGGGCGTGAGATGCGTCAGTTTGCCGCCCTGAACATGGGCACGGAAGATGCCCCAACGGGCGGCGGTGATGACTTCGCCCGTGTCGATCGTGGATTTTCCCAGATTGAAGGTGTCGGTGAGTTCGAGGTCGTGCGCGGCGACGGAATGGTCGAATTGAGCGGAACTACCTTTTGCGGCCGGATTGTCCGTAAGTTTGTCCGCAGTTTTTTCCTTGGCGTTGGCCAAAGTCGGGGCGGCGACGGCCGCCGCTGCCGCGGCTCCGATGAAGCCGCGTCGGTTCAGATTGATAGCCATGAGTCTTTCCTTCCAAAATAAGAGTTCAGGCGTTTTGGTAATGAGAATAATTCTAAATAAGAAAATTGGTTTGCGTTTGAAAGTTTCAGTGGGGTTTGATGGTCCTCAACCTAATTTACCTTTTGCCGAGAAGCAAGTAAGGGAAGAGCCGGCCGAGACTTCGACGATCTAAGGATCGACGCCGGAGAGGGTGTCGGTTTCCGAGGATTTTCGCCCGATGGCGTGCATCACCGCGCGACGCATGAAAGCGAGAAGGCAAAGCACGTTGTCTTCCTGATCGTCCCAACGGTCGGAGCGGTTGCCGAGATAGGAATCCTGGGCGAGACGCAAAAGCGAAGCGTGTTCGGCGGGGACCTTCCCTTCGGCCCAGAGCGTCGCCTGATCTTTGGATGCGAACTTGCCGGTGTCAAGTGTGTACCACATCATGGAGAGAGTCAGCAACACATTTCGCTCGTCCCCTTTGTACGACGAAAGGACATTCGGCAACGCACCGCGGATCGCCCGACGGATCTCTTCAAATGGAATGGGAGCAATGAGCTTGTCGATGGCCGGACTTTGAGCGGGCAACGGTATGGCGTGCAGACGGGCCTGCCAGAGAAGGAGGACGTTGTCGGGATCCGAAAAAGGTTGGGGGACCGTTCCGTTCTCCATGTCTGTGCGCAACCACTCGCCGAACATGTATTCGAATCGCGGCGGGAAACGCCACGGGTCGATGGCATGGCGGTTTACGACGCTGAGTTCTATGGGTCTTCTATCCGAACGGGGACGCCCGGAGAGACAAAGGAGTTCTTGCGTGAGACGAGCGCGAAGCGACTGCGTAAGGGGACGGTCGATGATGACCAGAATGTCGATGTCGCTCTCGGGACGAAGACCGTCCAAAACGGCGGATCCGTACAGGTAGATGCCCGTCAGTTCCTGCGGGAAAAGCTCTTGGAGAAGCGAGACGGCTTGGTTGATTTGGTCTTGAGAAACGGTGTCCGGACAAGACATTGTGCGCCTCCTTTCGTTTCAATCTTCCATAGGGAAGCCGACGGAACGGCGACCTTGAAAACCGGGTTGAGGCCGTTTCGTTCTCAGCAATGAGCTTAGCAGTATCCGGCCGGAGGCCGGGAAAAGGGCGGTGCTGTCCATTGTGAGGGGATGCTTCGTTCTCATCCCGGCGCCTGCGGCAAGGATACTTCCGAATAGATGATCTCAATGAAGGAAATCCAGATTTCTACGGACGGGAAAGTCTCTAATCACGACGTATGCGAAAACGGCGTAAGATCTGTCCTGTTCGCCCGGTTGATTACCTAGCAGCCAGTCGCAATCGAAGAGTTCGAATGCCAGGGGGCACGCGGCAGGCCAGCGCCAATCGGTTAAAACGAACGATCTCGGGAGTTCCTTCCGTGACCTACCATCTCAGTCCGACTTTTGCCGCGGTCGTTCTCGCGGCTTCCCTTCTTGCGTCCTCGAATTCTGCTTTTGCCGCGGACGCCGTTTCCTCCGCTTCCAAAGTGCCTGCCGCAACGGCGGATGCGCCCGTGCTCGAAGGCGTGCGCACCATGGCCGCCAAGGGCGGCGACAAGTTGCCCGACAACGTGGATGCCGTGACGTCGGCTTCCGTCGTGCCGGCGAAATTCCGTCAGACGGAATATAAACCCAAGGGCTTTACGGATGCGAAGGACAAAAAGCGCGTTCTGTTTGTCCTAGACGATCCGCGTCACGAATCCGTGACCTACGACCTCTGCGTGACGGCGATGAAGTTCTTCGAAGAGAAGGGCTTCGAAGTGGCTCTTCGCGACCTGATCGCGATGAACTTCAATCCGCTCATCACGACGCGCGAAGCCTTTTACAACGCCAAGGACGGCTTCGGCCCGACGCCGCCCGACGTAAAGGTCGAGCAGGGCTTCATCAAGAAGGCCGACCACATCATCTTCGTGCAGCCGAACTGGCAGGACAGCGACCCCATGTTTACGAAGGGCTACAAGCTTCGCGTCTTCACGAAGGGCTTCAGCTACGACGACGGTCCGAAGGGGCGCGTGGGACTTCTTCCCGGCAAGACCTTCTACACCATTATGAACGCGGGCTGGCTCGGTCAGGGCCAGGGGCAGAGCGGCGACTCGCTTGCGAAGAACCCGCAGGAATGGGAAACGTGGATGTTCGCCTTCCGTGTCGTGGATGACGACGCCGCGGTCGGCAAGGACATGCGCAACCTCGGTCGCTTCTGCAATGACCGCACTCCTGCGAACCTCGATCCCGCATACGGCGAAAAGATCGAGAAGTTGCGTGGCGTTCTGCGCGACCGTCTTACCCGTGACTTCGCCGATTACCTGAAGTAATTGAGTAACGAGAACCTAGCGCGATCAATCGTCGGTTCGCGGAAAAGAAAGGCTCGATGTATGATTGCGATCGGGCCTTTCGAATCTTCTGGCGGGGCAATTTGTCCTGCGGAGATTTCTTATTCGATTCGATGCGACGCAGATGTTTCAATATTGCTTGGCCGAGTGCCAAGTCTGCAACATTCAGAAAAGTACATCAAAGTACTGCTACGAGTGACTTCCAGAATAAAAAGAAGTGCATTGAAGGGTTATAGATAATTCATTGTGTTTGACTCCTGCTTCCTGTTCGTCTATTTTAGAAGTTGCCACATAACTCACAAGTGTGACGTCAAATCCTATCTAAGGCCCGAGGTGAATCATCACTAAAAAGATCTTCTTCAATTCAATCGCCGATTTGTAGTGAGCAGTCGAGACCGTCGCTCAGATCGTTATTCAGACAGATCCTCCAATGAGCGGTTGGTCAGAAGATGCTTCTAGAGTTCGAAATTAATAAACACTATAGAGCGAATTATGTTGATAGCTACCCCCCCCCATCGCTTGAATTGTATTCTTCCCTTTAAGATCTCTTTGATTGCCTGTGCGATTGTCGCGACAGCTAGTGCCACGGCGCAGACGAATCTCGGTGATATCACCAATGAAGATCTCTCCACAGGAGAAGCGCCCACCATAAAAATTAATACTCCTTCTGTCGCCGACAGCATCAGGATTAACAATCTAAAGACGTTGGTCTCGTGGCAAAATTTCACCGTCAACGTCCGGAATTCGTTTACTGTCAATGGTGATACGCACGTCTCCATATACTCAGATGCAGCTGGTGGTGGTGAAGACGCAACACACGCCTTCTACCTAGAAGGAGAGGCGGCAGTAGTTCAACTAAACGGCAATGTTGAAATTGTCAACACGCACGCGGATGGACTTGACTCGGCCTACGGTGCAAATGCGCTTTATATCCAGAAAAGGGCGGTTCTTACGCTCGGGAAAGAAGGTGCCGATACTTTGACGCGCATCATCAGCGTCGCGTCGATCCCTGATGCAGTCAGCGTGAAGTTGGGATCTACATTGACATTCAACTCCACGCACAATCAAGTTGTCGGCACAATTGACCTAAGTAGCAGTAACGGTGGTTATGAAGATTATGAAAGTACAGTCACAGGTACTTTTTCGGGATCAGATTCCTTCTGGTATGGTGATGAAGCATCCTCCGGAAATACTACGCAAGAGAATCGTTTAAACAACAAAGGGATTCTGAATCTCACTTTCGAAAATGGTGCACAGTGGTCCTATCTCAATGTGATGGACTCCAAAGGGATACCGAAGCGCATCAGCGCAATCACGCTTCGAAACGGTGGCATCATCAATCTGTTCGATGAAGACATCAAAAACTTCTTAACGGAGCAAGGGCTTTACGATCGCCTTAACGACGGCAACTACATTGTGGATCACGACTACGTCCGGATCGGCGATCTGAAGGGGAGTGGAGGCATCTTCCGTCTCGGGTTGAATGCTGAAGACAAGACGATGTCCGACATGGTCTTCATTGAAAATTCTACGACTGGTGGCCTGCATTATTTTGAACCCAACGATCTGCAGAAGCTCGAGTCGATCACGCCGGAAAACACTTTGATCTTCGCGTTGGTGGGTAAAGACGTTGAACACGATGTGCAGTTTGCTGACATCGAAAATTTGCAGGGCGAGACGCTTTATGACTACGAGCTCGAGATCGCACAAGGAACCACGGATACCGATACGTTCGATAGAAAAGAGCTTACGAATGCCAACGGTGAGTTTCTGACCGCCGAAAAGGACAAGTATCTCAATGGACAAAATTGGTACATCCGCCGTGTTACGATGCGTGAATCAACTGCTGCAATGGCGATGACGGGTTCTGGCTACGCCGCCTACGATGCCGCGATCGAAATGGACCGCCGTGATCGCCGTCTTGCTGAGGCCGTCCGCAACACCGAAGGGGACAACGGTCTCTGGGTACGCATCTCCCACGGCCGTTCAGGTATCGATGGTCAGTACCGTTGGGACCGCACGGGTGTGCATGTCGGGTTCGATCGTGAAATCGTTCCAGGCAATACGCTCGGGGCTTGGTTCAGCTACACGAAGGGCGAAGCGGATCTCCTCGACATCAACGGCCGAGGTACGAGCGACATGACTCGCTACGAACTTGCGGTTTACGACACGCTAACCTTCAACAACCAGTACCTTGACCTGGTCGGAAGGATCGGCCGCGTTAGCTCGGAATTCGATGCGGCGAGTCTAGCTTACCGCACGACGGGCGACTTTGATCAGGACTATGCCGCGCTCTCGGCTGAATACGGCATGACCTTCCGGCACGCCTCCGGTTTCTTCGTTGAACCGCAGGTCCAAATGCAGGCTACGTTCCTGAAGAGCTATGACTATGACTCCGAACGCACGATGAGCGTGGAGGCCGACAGCGAGACGAGCCTGCAGGGGCGTGCCGGTTTGCGTGCCGGTCGTCAGTTCGCAGATGACTTCGCCGCGGGCGAACTCTATGTCCGCGCAGATGTGCTGCACCAGTTCACGGACGGTCAGGACGCGATCTTCCGCGACAACGACGGTCACGTAATGAAGACCAACTGGGGCGACCGCGGCACCTGGGGCGTGGTCGGCTTGGGCGGCGCCGTGTCCTGGGGCAAGGCCTACGGTCTGCAACTCGATGTCGAACACGCTTTCGGTGGCGACGTCGACAACACGTGGATGATCACGGGTCGCTTCAACTACGCCTTCTGAGAAATCTTCTCTTGGCGTACGAAATAGAGCGGTGCGAGACGGAACGTTTCAGCACCGCTCTTTTTTGGTTGCGATTCAAGCGAATCGTTCGCATCAGATTCGGTCGGGCCGATCGGTAAAAGTCGAAACTTAGATTTGCACGATCCCCGCCACGCGCCGCATGGTGTCTTCGCCGCGGCGGTCGTAGAGCGACGTCGTCGTGATGCTCGCATGCCCCATGAGGTTCTTCACGGTCACGAGGTCCACGTTCTTGTCGATGAGTCGCGTCGCGAAGGTGCGCCGCAGGTCGTGCGGCGTCACTGGATCGACGCCCGCAGCGTCGCAATATTTTTTCAGAATCCGAGAGAGTGAAGACGGATTCAAAGGGCGGTCAAGACGAAGTCGACGGGAGACGGTGAAGTTCCCGAAAAGGTAGCCTGGGACTTCGGTGCGCACGGCCAACCACGCGGCCACGGTTTTTTGCATGTCGGGCGTGAGGAACGCCTTTCGTTCCTTGTTCCCTTTGCCGATCAGCCGGATCGTTCCGTCGAACAAATCTACCTTGTCCATCTGCAGACTGCAGATCTCCGCCCGTCGAAGTCCGCACCCGAGAAAGAGGGTGAGAATGGCGCGGTCGCGAATTTTCTGAGGATCATCTCCGGCAGCGGCGGAGAGGAGGGCAGCCGATTCGGCATAGCTGAGCGACCGCCCGACCGGAAGTCGCGAAACCCGAACCTGCTTGATCGAGCGAATTCGATCGAGGGCGTCATGATTCAGAAGTTCGAGCTGCCAGGCAGCCTTGGCGACCCCCTTCAAAGCACAAAGATAGAGATTAACCGAAACGGCCGATTTCCCTGCCGACAGCTGTTGACGCATGAAGGCCGACACCGCGACGGGCGTCAACTTCGCCCACTCAACGTCGAGCAGACTTTGGGCGCCGCCCCAACGGGCGAAGAGGTTGAGCGCCGAGCGCATGGTGCGCTTCGAATATTCGGTGTGGAGTTCCCCGAGATACATGAGCGCCGGTTTTGCGCCCGACGGAATTCGGGCGGTGTCGGCTAGCGTCGCGGCATCGGAAACGGTGACGAGTTCGGCGGTCATGTTGGACAGAGGAGGGTGATCGAAAAAGGGGAGAGTCCGGGTGCGCAGCGCGGCGCTGAACGACCGACTCCTTTCAAAAGAGAAGAAAGGAAGTCGAAGATGAGGTCTTTACCCCGTTCCTCTCCGGTCGTGTCTTTTGTCCTCATTCACCGTGTTCATGGTGAGACGAAGACTAGATACAGAGCGAACAAGGCGCTTTACGACCTGCAGTTACGCACTATAAGTACCATTATATCGCCTAGCTAGGAAAATGAAGAAAAAAGCGGGATTTTGAGGGTTCATGGCGTGAGTGCGGCGATGCGATTTCCCTGGGTTTGGGTGATCAACTTCTCATGACTGTTTTTGAAAGGGGTTTTATTTGCGTCGTTGATCTTGTATTTTCATCCGGAAGGGCTTTGGACTCAAGGAGATGCGCTGAACGGCGAACTTGCTGAAGGCGCCAAACGACGTCGAAACCGAGCATTTCTGAAGAAAATCAGTCGAGCCGGAGGCCGGGCGGGCGATCCCGTTGGGTCGCACCGGAGCGGACCGGCATACGACGCGGGAACGGAGCCGACAAGCGACATGAAAACTGACCCTATCCTGGGCTTCGGAACAGAGACGTACCCAACGGCAAGTACGGTCGCCTTGCGAGAGTCAGCAACAGCCTTTCTGAGAGAGTAGACCGGGTGTGTGGTGGGAGCTAACTTAGAGAATACGGGAGAGCGGAGCCGTCGCCTATAATGATGAAACCGTCTTGCGATCACTTTCTTTCTTCGTCCTTCCAGAAAACGAAATGACCATTGCCCGCCCGGACTATCTTGAGGAGTTCCTCGTTTCGCTGATTCGCGAATTTAAGGGCTTTTATGCTCCGAACAGTGAGTGGGTGAAAAGTACGGTCGATTATTACGAAGAGGATCTTCGCCGTTATTTGGGTACGTATTTCCCGAGAAGTCTTTTGGAGACGTACGACATTGCATCCGAGCTCTTCGGAAAGGTTTTCGGTTCTCAGATTGCGACGGACGGAGAATTACGAATTCTCGATGTTGGTTGTGGAATGGGCGGCGGCACGATCGGGCTTTTGTTTGTGGTGCTCGAAAAGTTCCGAGTGGAGAAGGTAATCCTGAGGGGTTTTGACGCGAACGACGAATCGCTACGGTTCTTCCGGGAAATATTGAATTCCGGCGCCTGGAACAAAGCCCGCGAAGCTCTTCGAAAGCTCGAGGCACCCGGAGCGGATGCCGACATGGCCGTCGGCCTTCGGAAGGTGTCGGTCTCACAGCGGATATTTGATGTCCTGCAGGACAATTCGGAGTACGACGTGGTTCTGACGTCGAAGATGCTGAACGAACTCAACGTGGAAAAGAAGTACCGCCGATTCCTGGAAACCTATCTTCCGCATTTGTCGGAGCATGGGATTTGCTTCGTGATCGACGTGAACGACAAAAGGGATTGCCTGCACATCTCCCAACATCTCTCCAACGAAAGTCTCGAGTTTCTGCAGAGTCACGACGAATTCGAATGCCTGCTTCCACCGGGGTGCAGAATCTGCGCCGAAGGGGATCGCCGATGCGAAGGCTTTCTACAGATCATGTGCCGCGACACTAATTTTGACCGTTTGAATCCCGACGCGGAGCGCGGCGTTTCCAAAGTATGCTGCCGAGTTTTCTGTCGAGAACCTCTCTACCGATATCTAAAGCCTCAACTGATGCGTTTCGATTTCCTGGCGAGCGAAGCGGGAGAAAACCATGTCTACTGTCCGCGTCTCCATTCCTGAAGAATATCCTGTTATTGCACCCGTCATTCTTTCTGCGAGTCGTTCGACCGACATTCCCGCCCGACATGCAAAATGGTTTATGGAACGTCTGCGAGCTGGGTGGTTCGGTTGGATGAATCCGTTCAATCAGAAGCGCTACGCCGTTTCGGTGAAAAATACGAGGGCCATTGTTTTCTGGACGAAACATGCAGCTCCCTTGATTCCTTATCTCGACGAAATCGAGAAGCGGGGGTTTCATTTCTATTTCCAATACACGCTGAATGACTACGAGGCTGAAGGACTCGAACCCAAGATTCCCGCACTCGATCGACGAATTGAAACCTTTCTTTCGCTCTCTCAAAAGATCGGACCCTCTCGCGTAATCTGGCGTTTCGATCCGATCATTCTTCATGAAGGACAGACGGCAAGGGACATTCTTCACAAGATTTGGAACCTGAGCAAACGCTTGCGGGGTGCAACCGAAAAGCTCGTCGTCTCCTTTGCCGACGTGAACGTCTATCGGAAGGTGCAGCGAAACCTCGTCGCGGAAGCTCCGTCTCTCTATTCCGCCGAAAACATCGCGCTGGCCGAACCCACTGACGCGCAGATCGAAGAAATCGCCGAGGGCCTCAGGAAGATCCGGGACTACTGGCACGACCACGGTTGGGACTTTTCCGTCGCTACCTGCGCCGAACAAATCGACCTGAGCCGCTTCGGAATCGAGCGAAACAGCTGCGTCGACGGCGAGCTCCTTGCCCGACTCTTTCCGGAAGACGATGCCCTCATGTCGTTTCTCACAAAGAAGAAGCCGAGAGTGCCGGCAGGGAGCCTTTTCTCCGAGTTCGACGAGGTCGTTCCGATCGTCAGCAACCGGGCGCTCAAGGACAAGGGCCAGCGAAAGGAGTGCGGATGTGTCGAGAGCAAGGACATCGGCATGTACAACACCTGCGCCAATTTCTGTGCCTATTGCTACGCCAACGCCTCTCGCAATGTTGTGAAGAAGAATCTTCAGAAGATTCAGGCATCCGATGGACATTCTCCTTTTTTGATTCCAATGGATCCAATCCCTTCTGATTAGAGGGAAAAAGATAACGAAACGACACGACGTGTCGTCTGAAACGGAGGATAGGGAGGAATTCCCGTGCCCTTTTGATGGGATGACGCATTCCGGGTATTTGGACATTACAGTCAAATTTTTCAAAAAGCCGTCTGCTAAGATCTTTCTCACTCAGTACATTTTGAGAGAGACCGAATATGTCCTGCACTCCCTTTATTGCATCACCCAAAAAACGCACGTCCAAACAAGCGCGTCCGCTCGCCGAGGTTGAAGCCCGGATCGTTCGAGTAACGTTCCACAACTACGACAACGGCTTCAGCGTCCTGCAGGTTTCGCCTGAGGGCGGCCGAGGACTGGAAACGGTCGTGGGTTTTGCGTCGTCCGTAGCAGCGGGCGTGCGAATTCGCGCAACGGGGCGGTGGCAGTCGTGCGAGGGCGGGCGGCAACTCCGGGCCGAGGCGATCCGTACGGAACTTCCGTCGAATCCCGAAGAAATGAAGCGCTGCCTCGGTTCCGGTCTCATCGATGGTATTGGTCCCGCCTATGCGGGCCGCTTTATGGATGTCTTCGGGGGAAAGATCTTCGATGTCATCGACAAGCACCCCGAAAAGCTTCTGGCCGTCGAAGGGGTCGGTAAGAAGCGCTGCGACACCATCGCTCGCAGTTGGACCGAACAAAAGACCGAACGGACCGCCGTCAACTACCTCATCGATCATGGTGTCGCTTCGGAGATTGCGGTGAAGATCTTTCGACAATACGGCGACGACACAGTGAAAATCGTCAAGGAAAATCCGTAACGTCTCCTGCAAGACTTTCGTGGAATCGATTTCCAAGTGACCGATGCACTCGCGAAAAACATCGGCTATGGACTGCATTCGCACGTGCGCGCCCGGGCGGGCATCTTTCACGTACTCAACGACGTCTCGGCAGGGCTCGGTAACTGCTGTCAGCCTGGCGGAGAACTCGAAGCGATGGCGGCGGAATTTCTTGGCGTACCGAAGGGAGTGATTGCGAAGGCGATCGGCGCGGAGATTGAAAGCGGCCGTCTGGTTGCGTCCGACATGCCGGAATCCGGGAGCATTTACTCCGCCGAATTGTTTGGGGCGGAGGAGGGTGTCGTAAACGAGATTCAGCGACTCATTTCGAGCAGTCTTCCCAGACATTCGGTCGACGTAAATTCTTTTGTTGAGGCAGAAGAGAAGAAGATCGGATTCCATTTCACTCAAACGCAGAAGGACGCTCTCACAGTAGCACTCACGTCCGGGGTGTCGGTCATCACGGGCGGCCCGGGCATGGGCAAGACGACGGTCTTGAAGACTCTTTTCGCCATCCTCGAGTCTGAGGGTAAGAAGTGTGAGCTCTGTGCGCCTTCGGAAACCGCCGCCGTTCGCCTTGCCGACTTGACAAAGCGCGGCGCGAAAAGCATTCGTAAGCTTCTCGAATACAGCATTGCGGAGGGAACGTTCAGACGAAATCAAGAGAACCCCATCGAGTGCGACTGGCTGGTTGTGAGCGACGCCACTGTGCTCGACATCACGATGGCACACCGACTTCTTGAGGCCGTTCCCTCGAATGCTGTCGTTATCTTTGTGGGCGACAGGGACCTTATGCCGTCCGCGGGCCCCGGGATGTTCTTCTCGGACCTCATCGACTCGCAGGTCGTGCCGGTGACGGAGTTTTCGGAAGTTCTTCAGGAGGGCGATGCAAGCTGGATTGCCAAGGTGGCGCACGAGATCAGGTTGGGCAAGGTCCCGCATTTTCCGAGCAAAGCTGACGACGGCAACTGCTACTTCTTCCGGGTGGACGACCGGGAGGGAATTCCGAGCGTGATCCAGGATCTTGTCAAGAAACGTCTTACGGAGGCCTATCGGATCAACCGTCTGCGCGACATTCAGATTCTTTGTCCGATGAACCTGGGCGAAACGGGCACGGAGGCCTTCAATGCATTGCTTCGACATGATCTCACCGGGCTTTGGGGTGAGATCGGAAGGTTCGGGCATCGTTTCGCGAAGGGCGACAAAGTTATGCAAACCGTCGACAACCTTATGCGGGCGGTCTGCGCCGGCGAGGCCGGGTACGTTACGGAGGTCGATTGTCAGGCGCGTGACCTCTACGTCAACTTCAACGGCCGCGTAGTCTGTTACACCTTTGACGATCTCGACGAGCTTGTTCCTAGCTATGCCGTGACTGTCGATACGGCGCGGGGCATTGAATTTCCGGGTGTCGTCGTACCTCTCTCGATGGAACACTTCATCATGCTGCGTCGCGACATCCTCTACACGGCCGTGACGCGCGGTCAAAAGCTCGTCGTGCTCGTGGGCGAACCCGAGGCGCTCGAGACGGCGGTAAAGCGAACCGCCGACCGCAAGCGCAAGACGGGGCTTGTCGAGCGGCTGATGCGGGGCGTTTCCGAATTGGATTGAAGGCAAGCGACGCCGTGAGGCCCGCCGAGGGCTGGGATAGAACGCGCTTGATTACGGCCGCTCGAGCGTGATTTCGATCCGTTCTCGTCCGCCGCCGATGTTGCGGCGGCGCAGCCGCACGGGGCCGATGTCTCCTGTGCGGCGAAGGTGTGTTCCTCCGCAGGGCGTTTCGCCGACGCCTTCGATTCGCCAGACTCTTCTTTCGGCGGCTTCGTCCGTAAAGGCGCTCTCGATCGGGCGATCCTCCGCGATGATCCGGTTCACCCAATCGGCCGTATCGGAAAGAATCGGTGCGATGGATCCTTCCCAGAGAAAGTCGATGCGGGCCTTCTCGGGCGAAATGTGCGCGCCGATCTTCTCGGGCGCTCCGTGGCGCGTCTGCACCGCCCAGAGAACCAGTTCGGCCGCGAAGTGGAGCCGCATGAGGGCGAGACGGCGGGGACCGTCGATTTCGACCGTCACCGTGTCGCCTTTCTTGAGGTCGTGGCCGTCGGGGAGCGGAGAATTTCCGTCCCGACCTTCTTCGCTTCCAACACTTCGAAACCGCCGATTCGCCCGCGGTCGGACTCCTGACCGCCCGAAAAGGCGAAGAAGATCGTTTCTTTGAGCGTGACGACGTTGTCCTGCACGCTCGTCACCGTCGTGGTGAGGGTTGTGCGATAGGGATCGTCCCAAAAGATCTTTTTGACGGTCATGATCGTGCGGATGGAGAAAATTGGAGTGAAAAGGAGGTTCTGTTTCTTCGAGTCTGATGATCAGACGAGTGCCGTCAGGATCATCATCCACACCGGCAACGTCACGACAGACGCGAGTGTCGTCCCGGCCACGGCGGTCGTGGCAAACTTCGTGTCGGCGTGATGGAACTTCGCGAGCACTGCGATCTGCGTGATGCAGGGCAGAGACGCCTGAATCACATACACGCTCACGTAGAGTGGCGAGAGTCCGAAGGCCTGCGTGAGGCCGAGACACACGAGCGGGCAGATCACGAAGCGCCCGATAAAGACGAGCGCGAGATCCTTGTTGAAGCGAATGTTGCGGATCCCGATCGTGTAGATCATGATCCCGATGAAGATCAGAGCGAGCGGCGTCGTGATGCCGCCGAGGTATTGTGCGGCCGAGAGAATGGCGCCCGGAACGAGCACGTCCGCGAGGATAAAGGCGATGGCGGCGAGAAAGCCGACGAACGGCGGAGAGAAGACGCGTCTCACCGTTTCCTTGGAGAGCAGCTTAGGGCGCTTGGCGTGCGTTGCTTCGACGCCGCCCATGGCTTCGAGGAAGTTCCCCATCGTCCAGAAGTAGGTCGTGTTCGCAAAGAAATAGAGAAGCGTGGGCACGACCGTTTCGTCTCCGAACAACGCGATTGAAACCGGCAACCCGGAAATACTTTCCGCTGCTCAAATCCGTGGTGCCCACCGCCCCGCTCCCGGACGATGCCGGCACTTGGACCAACGATGGTCCGTACGCGGTGCTCCATCTTTGCGGCAAGTATTCGGACAAGGATGTTTCTCAGATGGTCTGGCATCGATTGGCTCAGCACCTCACGAACAAAGGTCTCCGTCTTGCCTTTACGGGGGGCGGCGGTGAGGTAGAAGGAAAACGGATTGCGGACGTCGCGCGTTTTCTACCCAAAGGCTCTTATCGAAAGTTCTCGGGCGCTCTTTCGTTCGGACAGACGGCGGAACTGCTTCGACGCGCGGCGCTTTATGTCGGCGTCGACACGTCGACGACCCACGTCGCGGCCGCAGTGGGAGTGCCCGTTCTTGCTCTCTTCGGACCTACTTCGGCCTGTCATTGGGGGCCGGCGCCCTCCGCGGGTTCGCGCAACTTCGCAAACCACGTGAGTCTGCAGCGCTCAAAGACTGTGACGTCCAGAAGAATCCCGACTACGCCGACTGTCGTCAATGCCGTCCCGGACACAAGACGCGTTGTCCGCGCTCGAGCGACACGAGTCTCGCGATGTGCCTCCAGACGATGCCGCCGGACATCGTGGTCGCGGAAGTCGACCGCATTTTGGCAGGCCGTGCCGACGCGTCGCTCCCCGTCAGCGCCCGGACTCCGGATCTTTCCACGAAACCGGACTGAAAAGACCGTCGCGCGTCGTCCCGGAACGGTTTGAACTGTTCGATGCAGACGGTCTGATTGGCGGGCCGTCAGACAAGAAAGCCCGCCTTTCCGTTCCTTGCGGCCGGGAAAGCAGGCTTTCGAACGATTCCCTCGGCAACGGCTCAAGCCGAGGAAAGCGGGAGAAGGACGGCGCAAAGAGCATCGCGTCGTCCTCCTCTGAACGGTTGGAATTATTTCGACTCGCGGAGCTTCTTGACGTCGATGTTCTTGAGTTCTTCGTCGGCGAAGATGGCGGTCATCGGAACGCCGTCCTTGCCGATGGTGCCGCGGTACATGCCGAGGGAGTTCATCGGGAAGGCGAAGTTGCCCTTGGCGTCGAGAATGATCATGCCGCCCGTGCCCTTGATGGCGCCGACCTCGGCGATGGCGGCGTCACCGGCCTTCTGAACGTCCTGGCCGAGGAGCTTGTAGTGGGCATGCACGTTGTAGGCGGCGGACGTACGGATGAACATTTCGCCCGAGCCCGTGCAGGAAACGGCCACCGTTTCGTTGTTGGCGTAGGTGCCGGCCCCGATGATGGGCGAGTCGCCCACGCGGCCGAAGCGCTTGTTGGTCATGCCGCCCGTCGACGTGCCCGCGGCAATGTTGCCGTCCTTGTCGAGCGCCACGGCGCCGACCGTGCCGTATTTGTAGTCGTACATCATCGGGTCGATGAAGAGTTCGGCATTGGCGGTCTTGGGATGATCACCGTCGTGGTCGAGAATGATCTGTTCCTTTTCCTTGGCCTTCTGGAGCTGCTGATAGCGGAAGTCCGTGAAGAACCACTTCGGATCGACGGTTTCGGCGCCGTTCTTCGCGCAGAACTCTTCGGCGCCCTTCGTCGCCATCATGACGTGCGGCGACTTGGTGCGGACGAGGTCCGCGCAGTTGATGGGGTGCTTCACGTTGGTTACGCCTGCAACGGCGCCGGCGGAGAGCGTCTTGCCGTCCATGATGGACGAGTCGAGTTCGTTCTTGCCTTCGCTCGTGAAGACCGCGCCGCGGCCGGCGTTGAAGTTGGGATTGAGTTCCATCTGATTGATGGCGGCCTTGACGGCGTCGACGGCCGTACCGCCCTGTTCGAGCACGGCATAGCCCGCCTGCAGAGCCTGTTGGAGGCCTTCGTGGTACTTCGCGGCACGTTCGGGCGTGAAGTCTTCACGCGCCATCGTGCCGGCGCCGCCGTGAATGACGAGACGAATGTCGGCGGCCTGCGCCGTAGCGGCCAGGGCCAAACCCAGACCGAGCGCCAAGAGAGAACGCTTCATGGTGGTACTCCTCATGAGTGGAGACGTCGTCGCACGCCGACCGCATGGGGCCCGGCGTCGGTCGGACGACGTCGGTGGACAAGTTCGAGGATTGTATCTTGACGGAATCGTTTTTCGCCCCCCGCGATTTCCCGATCGGTGCAAATCCGTAATTTGCTTTGGAAAAGCATCTTTTCAGAGTTAAAACCTCTACGTTGAAAACCCGAATAAAGGACTCGAACGGGAATTCAATGGCGTGGATGCGAGGCTGCCTTTTCTTGGAAATCCGGCGGGAACGCACAACCCGATTTCGCATGATGCGGATGGGTCGTTCGAACGTTCCGCAGTCGATTCGAAACCCGATGAGGTCGAACGCCGCGTCGAAGGACCATTGCTGGTTGTTTTGCTGCACCTTGGCGCCGATGCTTCCGCCGTATCGTTTCAGAGCTGCATACCCTAGCTCATGGATACGGGCGGCTTTCGTTCCCGTACGGGAACGGAATGCTGACCCGGCCGGACGTGCTCCCAGCCTTGGACATTCTGTAAGAGTGCGTCATAGTGCGGGAATTCGCCCAACAGACTTTAGAGAATAAGAAGGGTTTGTAAGAAATAAGGGTGGAAATCAGCTCTGATGTGAGGGTCAGATCGACTGAACCTTACAGGAGAGGAAAAGGAAGATTGGTTGGAACGCTCTTCACCAGCAGAACGTTCCAACCTGATTTTTACCAAATCATTGATTTAGGATCTCGCCGGTAGCTTCATCCACGACCAACTCTGATTCTGCGAGCGCATCTTGGGCTTCTGCTTCCTGATGTTAGCGGACGCGTAAACGTGAACAGGTTTGGACACCCAAATGTGTAAGCTCCCCATAACCTCTCAAGAGCTGAGAAAAATCAAGAGATCAGCAAAAAGGACGGCCGCGAGGCCGTCCCTTTTTTGGTTCGAGATTGGATGGACTTACCGAAACCGAACAACGTCTGTCGGCTTTGATTTCCGCTTGGGCGTACTCCCACGGCAGCCACTCGAAGAAATTGAAGTGACTCACCGCCTTCGGATGGAAGCCTTTATTCAGGCGGAACGTGCGTTTCTTCGTCTTTCGGTCCTCGTCTTCGTATTCAAAGGTCAACGACCAGTCGAGGCACTGTCGAGAACGCAAAGAAACGCCGTCGTCACCGCGCTCTCGTCCAAGATGTCGGTCCTCGCGGGCGGTCCCGGAATGGGGAAGACCTCGATCCTGAAGACGATCCTTTCGATCCTGGACGCAGAAGGCGTGAAGATTCGGTTCTGCGCGCCGTCGCGAAACGCCGCCGACCGTTTGGCGGAAGCCATGGGACGCGTCGCCATCGGCGTGCCGAGTCTCCTCGAATTCAACGGTGCGAACGGAACCTTCCGTAGAAATGCCGATCACCCCGTCGACTGCGACCTGATCTTGGTGTACGAAAGCAGCCTGTTGGACATCCTGTTTGCACACCGGCTGCTCGCAGCCCTGCCTTCTCACGCGGCCGTTCTCTTCGCGGGGGATGCCGATTTGCCTGCGTCCTACGGCCCCGGGAACTTCTTTTTGGACCTCATTGATTCGCAGGTCGTGCCGGTGACGAAGCTCTCCGTGGTGGTTCAGGACGGTCCCGCGGGCTGGATCGCCAAGGTTGCGCATCAGATTCGCTCCGGTGAGGTGCCGCAGTTTCCGAGCAAGTCCGACGACGGCAACTGCTATTTTCTGCGGGTGGACGACGAAGAAGAGCTTCCCGAGGCTCTGAAGGATCTCCTCCTCAAACGTCTTCCCGATGCGTACCGAATCCATGGCAAACGAGACCTGCAGCTCCTCACGTTCACGAGTTGCGGTCAAACGGGCTCGCGGGCCCTCAACGAGTTGCTGCTTCGGTACGATCTCTCAGGTCTCACGGGCGGAATCGAATGCTTCGGACGCTTTGACAAGGGGGAGAAGGTGGTGCAGGTCGTTGAAAACCGCAGCCGAGGAGCCTACACGGGCGACATCGGGGTCGTCACGGAGATCGACCGCAAGGAGGGCGAACTCTACGTGCGCTTCGGCGAGCGGATCGTCTGCTACCCCTTTGAGGAGCTCGACGAACTGACGCAGGCGTACGCCGTGACGGTCGACAAGGCGCGGGGAAACGAATTTCCGGGCGTCGTCATTCCTCTCTCCATGGAGCAGTCCGTCATGCTGCGGCGCGACGTTCTCTATACGGCCGTGACGCGCGGGCAAAAACTCGTCGTGTTTGCGGGCGACCCCGAAGCTTTGGAGGCGGCGGTCAAGCGCGCCGACGGTCACAAGCGTCGAACGGGTCTCGTCGAGCGGCTTATGAGGAGTGATCCCCTGCCGGCCTGAAGACGCTTTCAGATCGTTCAGTTTTCGTCCGCCGCAAAGTAGTTCTTCATAATTGCTGATTTTTCGATTTTCAGTTTATCGCCCACCCGCATTCGAGGCGGCCACGGAACAGTAAAGCCTCGCAACGGAAGGGTCGAAGCGAGGCTTTTCTTTGTCCCGAGGGATGTTCTCAGGAGAGCGCCGTCAGGATCATCATCCACACCGGCAACGTCACGACCGAAGCGAGGGTCGTTCCCGCCACGGCGGTCGTAGCGAACTTCGTGTCGGCGTGATGGAACTTCGCGAGCACCGCGATCTGCGTGATGCAGGGAAGAGACGCCTGAATCACATACACGCTCACGTAGAGTGGCGAGAGCCCGAAGGCCTGCGTGAGTCCGAGGCACACGAGCGGGCAGATCACGAAGCGCCCGATAAAGACGAGCGTGAGGTCCTTGTCAAATCGGATGTTTCGTACGCCGATCGTGTAGATCATGATCCCGATGAAGATCAGGGCGAGCGGGGTCGTGATGCCTCCGAGGTACTGCGCTGCCGAGAGAATGGCGTTGGGCACCCGTACATCCGCCAGGATGAAGGCGATGGCGCAAAGAAAGCCTACGAGAGGCGGCGAGAAAACGCGCTTCACCGTTTCTTTGGACAGGAGCTTCGGGCGCTTCGCGTGCGTCGCCTCGACGCCGTCCATGGCCTCAAGGAAATTCCCCATCGTCCAGAAATAAGTCGTGTTCGCGAAGAAGTAGAGGAGCGTCGGCACGACCGCTTCGTCTCCGAAAAGAGCAATCGAGACAGGCAACCCGATGAACATGTTGTTCGTCGCGGTGAAGGCCGAGGCGAAAACTCCGTGATGGATGCGCTCAATGCGGGCGACTTTGGCGATGAAAAGAGAGATCGCAAAGCAGGTCCACACGGAAACGAAGGGCACGACGAGCGGACCCGTGAGAGCGAGGAGTTCGTCGTGCGTGAGGGACTTGGAGACGCTCGAAAAGAGATAGGCGGGGAGCGACAGGAAGGTGACGAGCTTGGCGATGAGACTCTGCGAGCGGCTGTCATACCAACCGCGGGCGGCGGTGAGGTAACCCGCACCCGAAAGCAGAATCAGAATGAAAACGCACTCGACCGAGTGCAGAAAAGCGTTCCACATGGCTCACGGTCCCGACAAGATATCTTCACATTGTAGTGCCGCCGCGGTTTCCAAAAGATCGGCGCATTCCGGCCCGGCGGAATGTCCGATCGAAATCTCTTCCTTTACAGGGAGGAGGTGTTGCGGCTGACGGTAAGAAAGGCAAGTCCTCTTCGAAGGAGGGCGAGGAAGCTCCGCATTGTTGATGCAGATCCGAAGATCTTGCTTTGGATTCCCGTTCGGGAGCTTTACTTCAGCGCTTCCTCTCCTGCGCGTTTCCCGAATACCAACGCGTCGGCAATGCCGTTGCCGCCCACGCGATTGTCGCCCTTGTACGCCGACTGAAGACAGTGCGCTCCGATTTCAACGTAAAAAAAAAGCGCGCTCCGTCCGAAGCTTGGCGGATTGGACGGGGCGCGTTCCTATGAGGTAGGAGAAAGAGAGCGTGAGGTTACTTTTCCCAGCCGAAGAATTCCGTCACGGTGTTCCAGGCGACCTCGCGCAGGAACTTGGCCGTTTCAGGAGAGAGCGGCTTTTCACACTCGCCGAGGTAGTTGATGTCGGCGGGCGTGCGGTGGAAGAGCGTCGAATAGAGAACCGCACCGTAGAGGTAGCTCCCCGCCGCGGACGGATGGCTCTTGTCGGGCATGTACATCTCAAGATCCGGCTTCGCCTTGATCGCCTCCATGAAGGCGAGGCCCACGGGGACCGTCATCATCTTCGCTTCGTTGGCGATGCGGATCGTGTTGTCGGCGAGCTTCGTGATGTCCTCGGGCTTGTCCTTCTTGGGCCAGGTCATGATAGGAAAACCAACGCCGCAAACCCCCTTACTTCAGTAGGGGGACAAGGCGTTTAGAGGTTTTGTGTGAGGTATAATTGTCCTCATGCGATCCACCACTCCTTCCTTCATCGTCGAAGTTCCGCTTCGGGTCAACGATCAGCAGAATCGTTTTCTCGAAAAGGCCTTCGACTTCGGGCGCACGATCTACAACGCGACGCTCGGGACGGCGCTCGGCCGTCTCCAACGCATGCGCGAATCGAAGGAGTGGAGGGATGCGCGGGACATGCCCAAGGGGAAGGAACGCACCGAAGCCTTCAACAAGATCCACAGGCAGTACGCCCTCACCGAGTACGGTCTGGTGACCGTCGCCAACAACCACCGCAGG
>CASDQM010000046.1 GCA_949282745.1 uncultured Sutterella sp.
ACTGGTCGATCGCCTACACCGCGAACGCGCAGGACGACACGGTACGGCGTCTCGCGGCGGTGCTTTTCGGCATGCCTTCGCAGCAGAACTACCGCTGGGGGATTCGGGTTGATCTGAGCGGCGTGCGCTCCCTCATGGAGACCCTTCACTACGGGCCCTACGCCTATCTTGACGAGCAGACCTTCCTCGGATTTTTCAAGCGTCACCTCGACTGGCTCATCGGCTTTGTTGCGCTCCTTGCCTTCCTCGCTTTCCACACGGTGCGCGCGAAGCATCTCGTTCGCGTGCGCACGACCGAACTCGAAGCGGCGTTGAAGGAACGCGACCGCATGGAAGAGGAGGCGAGAACGTCCCGCGAACGGCTCTCCGCCGTCGAGCGCGTCGGCATGCTCTCGCAGATGAGCAGCATGTTCGCGCACGAATTGAAGCAGCCGCTCGCGTCGATCACGAACTACATCGGCGGGCTCAAGCTCTGGAACAAGGCGCGGCAGACGACCGACGAAGACCGCGCCATGGCCGAGGCGGCGCTCTCCTCCATGGCGGACGAGGCCGCCCGCGTGACGGCGATCGTCAACCGCGTGCGCGGCTACGCCAAGCGCAGCAACGAACCCCTGAAGCCCGTCGACTGGCTCGCCGCCGTGCGGCGCGCCGCCGCGATCGTCGAGCGCCACGACACGAAGCGCGTTCCGATCCGCATCGTGGCGGGGGACTTTCTCAAGGCCGACCCGGGCGAAGACCGCCCGGTCGTGGTGCTCGGCGACGCGCTTGAACTCGAACTTCTGACGCTCAATCTGATGCGAAACGCCGGCCACGCCGCCTTCGACGTGCGGGGCGGCTTCGTGAGCGTGTCGCTCACGCTCGAGAAGGGACGCTACTACATGCGCGTCACCGACAACGGACCGAAACTCAATTCCGAACAATTCGCGCGCCTCACGGGCTACGGCGAATCCGTCAAACAGGAGGGACTCGGCATTGGGCTCTCCATCTGCCGCGGCATCGTGGACCGCCACGGCGGGACGCTGCGCTTTTATCAGCTCCCCGTCGCGGGGATCTGCGCCGAAGTCGTGATCGAAGCCTACAAAGGAGAAGAAAAATGACGAAACCGCTCGTTCGCATCGTCGACGACGATGAGGAGCTCCTCCGAAGCACCGCCTTTCTCATCCGCATGGCGGGGTTCGACGTGCTCACCTACTCGTCGGCCACGACGTTTCTCTCCATGGACGATCCGACCCGTCCGGGCTGCCTCCTGCTTGACCACCGCATGCCCGGGATGACCGGGATGGAACTGCAGGAGACGCTCGTCGAAAGAGGGGAGACCCTGCCCATCATTTTTCTTTCCGCCCACGGGGACATCCCGATGGCGATGCAGGCCGTGCACCGCGGGGCGCTCGACTTTCTCGTGAAGCCCGTCGATCCCGAAGTCCTTGTCGAGGCGGTGAAGAAGGCCGTGCAAAAGAGCCTCGACGAAGTGCGCACCGCCGACGAAAGCGCGCAGGTGCAGGCCGCGACGGAGCGCCTGACCGAGCGTGAACTCGAAGTGGCGCAGCTCGTCGCCGAGGGACTTCTCAACAAGCAGATCGCCGACCGCCTCGGGATTTCGCTTCCGACCGTGAAGATGCACCGCGGCAACGTCACGAAGAAATTGGGCGTGCGCTCGGCCGTCGCGATCGCGCGGGCGCTCGAGCGCGCAAACCTTCTGCGCGGCGGAGAGGCGCGATGAGTAAACGCCGTCGAATCGTCGCGGCCCTGGGGCTTGGCGCCGGACTCGGCGCCTTCGGGCTCACCCCCCTGCGGGCCGCAACGCCCGCAGAGGAGCGGGCTGCGCCCGAAGAACCCTGGGACGTCCTCGTCGTGGGCTCGGGTGCGGCGGGACTCTCCGCGGCGCTCGCCGCCTATGAGGCGGGGGCCGAACGCGTCGCGGTGCTCGAAAAGATGGCGATCGCGGGCGGGCACACGCTCGTCGCCTCGGGGTCGGTGAACGCCTACGATCCCGAAGGACAGAAGCGCATGGGCCGAAGCGACTCGACCGAGGCCTTCTTTCGCGACACCTACGAAGGAGGCGGCCGTCGGGGCGACCCCGACCTCATCAGCGTGCTCGTGCACGAGAGCGAACCCATGCTCGCCTGGCTCAAGGGACACGGCGTTCCGTTCGATCCGGAGCTCTTTGAAGCCTACAACGGCGTCTTTCCGAGAGCGCACCGCACGGTGATGCGCCGTCACGGCTTCGTCTACGTCGAAACGCTCGCGCGCGTCGCCAAACGCCGGGGGATCCCGATTCTCTTTCGACACCGCGCGCAAAAGCTGCTTCTGACGGACGGTGCCGTCACGGGCGTCGAATGCCGCACGCCGCAGGGGATCAAGACCCTGCGCGCCCGCTCCGTCGTGCTCGCGACGGGCGGCTTCGGCGCCTCGGCCGCCCTTCGCATGCGTTGGGCGCCGATCTTCGACGAAACTTACTACACCACCTACGCCGCGGGGTCTTCGCATCTCGATCCCGCCACGGGGGACGGGATCCGCATGGCGGAAGCCGCCGGGGCGGCCCTTCGCGACATGGACGCCGTCATGGCGATTCCCTTCTGGGGCGGGCGCGTGCTCGACTATCCGGGGGCGGAAATCTTTCTCACGCTCGGCGGTCGGCGCTTCACCGACGAGACGGGGACCTGGCAGTCGGTTCTCGAGGACCTCTCCCGACTCGGGGAAAAGGAATTCTGGGTGATCACGGACGCCCGAAGCAGAAAGGGCGCGACCTTCGCGACGAAGGTGCAGCAGGGAACGGTTCGCACCGCCCAGGACCTCTCGGAACTGGCGATCCGCATGGGGATTCCCGCGAACGCCCTGCGCGCGGAAATGGAAAAGTACAACCGAGCGGCCGATCTCGGACGAGACGAAGAGTTCGGACGCACGCGCTTTACGCAGCGAATCGAAACGCCGCCCTTTTACTTCGGGCGCGAGCGCTTTGACATTCACTACACCTGCGGGGGCGTCGCGATCACCGCGAAGGCCGAGGTGAAGAACACGGACGACCTGCCGATCGCGGGACTCTTCGCCGCGGGCGAAGTCACGGGGGGCGTCCACGGCAACTTCCGCCTGGGCGGAAACGGCTTGACCGACGCCTTCGTCTTCGGACGCGTGGCGGGACGAAGCGCCGCGCTTCGCGCGAAGACCCTGAAGGGCGCCTGAGAAGAGAAAGGGCCGCGGCCCCGAAAAAGGAGCGCGGCCCTCAAGGGCGGGATTCAGGAAAGAATCAAAGACCGAAGACCTTGTCGAGCTTCTTGCGAAGGTCGGCGCGAAGGGCTTCGATTTCCTTGTCGTAGTTCTTGGAAAGATTGGCGGGCGTCTGGTCGTTCGCGAAGCGGCCGAGATTCTTCGCGCCCCAGAAGTCGGCCGTGTCGTCGTCGACCACCTTGTAGGCGTTGAGGTAGCGGTCCCAAATCGCGTCGGACTTCCCGATGCCGTCGCCCACGTCGCCGCGGCCCTGGCCGATCCAACCGGCGTTGAAGATCGTGTAGATGGCCTTGTCCTTCAAGAGGCCTTCAAGGCCCTTTTCGGTGTCGCGGTAGGCGAACTGCTTTGAGAAGACGCGCTCCATGTAGCCCTTCACGATCGCGTTGGGCGAATCGTGCCAGTTCGGATAGGCAAAGACGATGTAGTCGGCCGCGGCCACGTAGGGCTGTTCGCGGGCGACGTCTTCCGGAGCCTTTCCGAAGCCGTCCTTGGCGTGGAAGAAGGATTCGCGCGGAAGAACGGGCGAGAAGCCGATTTCATAGAGATCGCGGAGTTCGACTTCGAGACCCTTCTTCATGAAGTGGGCCATGGCCGTGTTGACGAGATCCCATTCCACGGATTCGTGACGCGGATCGCCCACGACGAAAAGCACCTTCTTCTTGTCGGACTTCGTAAAGCCGTTGGGCTTCACCGTCTGGCGGTGCGCGGCGGGAACGACCGAGGCCGAGGTCACGGCGTCGACGTTTTCGGGCATGACGGAGGAGGCGGGAGCCTTGGCCGTGGCGCCCGAGACGGCGTCGGCGGCGGAGACGGAGGCGGAAAAAAGACCGCAAAGGAGAAGGAGCGTGAGATTTCGCATGATGATTTCCTTGAGAAACGTTGGAAAACGCATCCTGCGACGGCGAACGTTGAGGGCGCGCTTGCGGCGCCTAGCCTGATGCGGAGAAGAGGAGGGCGGGCGTGCCGCCCGTTGGAAAGCGAGCATTCTAGAAGCTTCGGATCCTTTCTGCACATGGGGTTTAACCCGTGGTGACGGTTCACGTCGAGCGGAAACGTTCCGTGGCTCACGGAAAAATGCGGTGCGCGACGCGGGGAAGCGCCGGCATGCGGAAAATACCTCGAACAAACCGACACGGATCTCCGCAGGATTTGCTTCCGCGTATTTTCTGCATTTTGGATGCCGCTTCTCTTCCGTTCGGTTTCAACCCGACTTTCCGGGACGTTCGAATCGGTTTTTTTTCTCTTGTCGAACGGATTGTTGCGCAGTCCTCGGCCCTTCCTTCGTCTCTCTTTCCGCACGGTGTTTCGGGGGTTTTTGATATCCGTTCAAACCTTTTTTTGCAGATTCCTTGACGGCGCGAAGGGGAGCTACATAAAAGCGCCTAGGGTGATTGACAGAGGGGCTCGAGCGCCTCGGAAAAATTCTCCATAAGATATTTTTTGAACAGTCCGCCCTTCGGGGCGGGACCACCCTCACTCGCAACAAAGCAGGAACCAAAATGAACGGACTCACAATCATGGTGGGCGCCATGGTGATCTTCTTCCTCGGCTACCGCTTCTACGGTCGCTGGCTGGAAAAGACCTGGGGCATCGACCCCGCGGCGCTGACACCGGCACAACGTTTCAACGACGGCAACGACTTCTCTCCGCAAAACCGCTGGTCGGTTTTTGCGCACCAATTCACTTCCATTACCGGCGCGGGCCCTGTGACGGGTCCGATCATCGCCGCGATGTTCGGATGGCTTCCGGCTCTCCTCTGGATGATCGTGGGCGGCATCTTCTTCGGTGCCGTGCAGGACTTCACGGCACTCTACGCCTCGGTCAAGAACAACGGCCGCTCGATCGGGATGCTGATTGAAGACTACATCGGCGCGCTCGGCCGTCGTCTCTTCCTCCTCTTCTGCTGGCTCTTTACGCTCCTTGTGATCGCCGCCTTCTGCGACATGGTCGCGAACACCTTCAACGGCTTCACCAAGGACGGCGCCGAAATTCTCCCGAACGCCGCTGCGGGCTCCATTTCGCTCATCTACATGGCGGGCGCCATTCTCTTCGGTCTCTATCTGAAGTACATGCGTCCGTCCGCGGGCGTCCAGCTCGCCGTGGGCATCGTCCTCATGGTCATCATGGTCTGGCTCGGCATCGCCAACCCGATCTACCTCGACGGCGTGACCTGGCGCTACGTCATCTTCGCCTACCTCTTCGCCGCGGCCGTGATGCCGATGTGGCTCCTCAAGAATCCGCGCGACTATCTGTCGATGTTCCTTCTGATCGGCATGATCGCCGCCGGCGTGATTGGCGTCATCGTCATCAATCCGTCGATCGAACTTCCGGCTTTCGTGGGCTTTGAAGTCAAGAATCAGCCGCTCTTCCCGATCCTCTTCGTGACGATCGCCTGCGGCGCCGTCTCGGGCTTCCACAGCCTCGTTTCGAGCGGCACGAGCTCGAAGATGATCTCGAACGAAGCCGACATGCGTCCCGTCGGCTACGGCTCGATGCTCGTCGAATGCGTCCTCGGCGTTCTGAGCCTCGTCGTGGTGGCCGCCGCCTCCACGGGCGGTGTCCTCCCGAGCGGCACGCCCTTCCAGCTCTTCTCGACCTCGGTCGCGAGCTTCCTTACGACGATCTTCGGCGTTCCGCAGGACATCGCGGCCTGCATCCTCACGATGTGCGTTTCGGCTCTGGCTCTCACGAGCGTGGACGCCGTGGCCCGCATCGGCCGCATGAGCCTGCAGGAACTCTTCACGCCCTCCGAAGGGAAGGAAAAGAACGCCGTTCAGGTCCTCTTCACGAATCCCTACTTCGCGACGGTCCTGACGCTCGTTCTCGCCTACCTCCTCTGCCTCGCGGGTTACATGTCGATCTGGCCGCTCTTCGGTTCGGCCAACCAGCTCCTCTCGGCGCTCGTCCTCACGTCGCTCGCCGTGTTCCTGAAGAGCACCGGCCGCAACGGCGCCATGCTCTACGTCCCGATGACGATCATGTTCGTCGTGACCATGACGGCTCTGGGCATGTCCGTCTGGGGCATCTTCGGCACGATCGCCGACGGTACCTTCACCTTCATGGTTCAGGGCCTGCAGCTGATCCTCGCGATCGCGCTCATGATCCTGGCGCTCCTCGTGGTCTGGCACGCCGTGCCGAAGCTCTTCGGCCGTGAAGAAAAGACCGTTAAGGCCGCCTAAAAAGTGTTTCCAATTGAGACCGCTTCGGTCCGCCGAAACGGTCTCTCCACCTTAAAACCGCTCCGCCGCAAGGTTGGGGCGGTTTTCTCATTTTGAAGGTTCGGGAATTCCTAGTACAACGTTCGTTAAATAACACTATTTATTAGTTCGTGAACCTCGTCCATCTTCCAGCGCCACCGGAAGGGGACGGGGTCAGCATTGCACTCATCAAGCCAGCCCTGAATGTGCTCTCTAAGCTCGTCCTTCGAATTCACGCGGAGGCCGCGCAAGCTCATTCGCGCCATCTTACTGAAGAACGCTTCAATCAAATTGAGCCATGATGCGTGCTTTGGCGTAAAGATGAATTGAAATCGGCCTTTGCGGGCATCAAGGAAAGCGCGCGTCTCTCGCGATGTGTGAATGGAGTGATTATCTAACACCATGAAGATGACGCATTCCTTTGGATAATGAGCGTCGACGAGCTTTAGAAAGTCCACGAAATCCGAGCTTTTATGGCGCTCTCGAATAAGACTGTGGACTTTACCCGTAATCAAATCAATGCCAGCAAGCAGCGAGAGCGTGCCGTGACGTTTGTGCTCGTAGTCGCGTCTTGTGAAACCCTTGCCTTGCTGAGGCGGTCGATCAGGATGAATATTGCCGACGGCCTGAATGCCGGGCTTTTCGTCATACGAGACATAAACAGCGCCGTTCGGCTGTGTTGAGCTCGACAGCGTATCTCGAAACTGAAGCTCCATTTCGACGCGCTTATAGAGCAACAAAACCTCTTTGCATTTGGCTTCGAATTCCGGATCTTTCTTTTCAAGGTAGTAGCGAATTCGGTGCGGCTTGATTTCGCCTTCTTCCAGAATAGTCCAAATCGTCGATTTGGATGCTTTCGCCAGCTCGTCGCCAAAAGGTTGCTCTCCGGCGTGTTTGCGTACGTACGCGGCGAGCGTATCGATTGTCCATAAGGCCTGAGTGGGCCCATCACCCAAGTTCTTTGGTGGCGTGCAAGCGATCGACTTCACCCATGTGCGGGCTTCTTCTCCAATCGTGATTGGACGTCCGCTCCGTTTTAGATCGTCAAGCGCCATCATCGGGCCGATTTGAAGCGCCTTGCGCAGCATGCGCGCGACTGCGCTGACAGAGAGTCCGATTTCGGCAGCAATTTCCTTCTGTGATCTGCCTGCGGCCGCTCCAAGGAAGACCTTTGCTCTTTGTACTCGTCGAAGCTCTTCAGACCGAGAATTGGCAATTGCTTTCAATGTTGCAGTCTGCTCTGCGTTCAGTTCGAGACGATTAACAACGGGGCGACCACGAGACATGAGAGGGCTCCTAATGAAACCCTCTCATTGTAGCGTATTTGCTTTATTTGATGGCGTTATATCGCGAACGTTGTGCTAGTCGCTTGGTGCTGAGGCTCTTGTGCGGGGGAATTATAGCGAACTACCGGGGCGGGGCGGTGCTTCCCGTTTTCCCGCAAGGGAAATCCCGATTTTCTAAAGGTTGGTGTCGGTACTACACGAAAATGCCGGATTTGTCAAGTTTTTCGACGAAAAGAAACCTTCCGCTTTTGGGAGATTTTCGGAAAACGATTCTGCCGCAATGAAAATTCGTATTTTTCGAGAAATGGTATTGTATAGTACCGTTTGCGCAATCCTGCGGGCGACTTCTACAATGTCACCCACAAGAGAGGCGCCCCGCGCCCGTTCATCCATTCAACCGTTCGGAACACCCATTAATGCCTACCGTCATCATTGCCGGTGCGACTTTCACGCAAGAAGAAGCACAAAAACTCGTCGAACAGATTTTCCCCGTCAAGGCCCTCTGGCGTCCCCAGGGCAAGGGCTCCGCGCCGATGGCGCGCTTCGAGGGCGTCGACCCGATCTGGGTGGCGACCGTCCTGCCGACCCTTCGCGTCGCCTTTGAAGAAAAGGAATGGGACATCAACGTCGTTCCCGACGGTCTTTCAATCAACGAATATCGTCTTCTCTGCATCGACCTCGACAGCACGCTCGTCGAAACCGAATGCCTCGACATCCTCGGCGACCTCGTGGGCCGAGGCGATCAGATGCGCACGATCACGCAGAAGGCGATGACCGGGAAGCTTCGCTTTGAAGACAGCCTGCGTCAGCGCGTGGAACTCCTCAAGGATTCCCCGGCTTCCATCCTCGAAGAGGCGCTCGCCGCCGTGAAGCTCTCTCCGGGCGCCGAATACCTCCTCGACTTCGTGAAGTCCTACGGTCTTGACGTCTGGCTCTTCTCGGGCGGCCTCATCGAACTCGCCGCGCCGATCGCCGAACGTCTCGGCTTTGCTGGCGCCCGCGCCAACGCCGTCGAAATCACGTCCGAAGGCTTCTTCTCCGGAAAGATCTCGAGCATCAACGACCAGCCCGTCTTCAACGGCGAAGGGAAGGGCCGCGCCCTTCTCGAATGCTGCTCGCGCCTCGACGTGTCGCCGCGCAAGGCGATCAGCATCGGCGACGGCGCAAACGACCTCGACATGACGAAGCTCGCGGGCCTCGGCGTGGGCTACCATGCCAAGCCTCTGCTTCGCGGCTCGACCACCTTCCTCGTCTCCTTCGCGGGTCTGGATGCGGTGCCCGCCTTCTTCGCCGAAGACTGGCAGAACCGCGACGACCTCGTCGACCTGACGCCGCGAAGCTGAAGGACTGTCTGAAAAAATCTTGCGTCGTGAAAGGAGAAGGGCGTGGAGAAAAAGGTCAATGAAACGGAAATCCGTCACGGACGACATGCTTACCGTTTGACCGCCGCGCTCCTTTCGGGCGGCCGCGAGGCGAGAACCCTCGCGTTGCGCCCCGACGCCGTCCGCGACGCCTCCCTCAGGGAGGCCGTCGCCGGACTCGCCAAGGTCCGTCCCGCGCCCAAGCCCTGGCAGCGGGAGCTTATGCGCCTCGGCGCCGTTCTTTCGCAACGGGAGAATCTTGAGGAGGATCTGACGGCGCTCTTCGGTCCCGAAGGGACGCAGGCGGCGCTCGCCGAAGCCTGGCGCCGCACGACCACGCCCGAAGCGGACGGGTCGGCCTCCGAATCCGCCTTCCTGCACGCTCTGGGGCTCTACGACGAACTCCCCGTCGCCCTGACGCTTCGTCGGCTCGCCCGACTCGAAACGCGCGGCGTTATGCCCATGGTGATGACGCACCGCGTGACGGACGCCCGCGTGACGCGGGACGCCGGCAACGGAAGCGTGCGCGTCACGAAGGACAACTGGGAGACGAGCGTTCTCTGGCAGACGGGCCGCCGCATGCCCGTCGGACTTTTCGTGATTGAAAACGAGGGCGACGCCCCCGATCGTCCGACCACGCCCGAGACGCACCCCCTCGATCAGTTTTTCTATTGGGATCACCGCTGGCGCGAATTGGGCCTGCCCCGCAGCGCCCCGATGATCTGGATCACGCCGCCCGCGGGACTCACTCCCCAGACGCTTGAACCCTGCGCGCGGTTTCGCTTCAGCTTTACGCTTTCGAACGAATTCGTCGAGAACTTCCCGAGCGCGGACCCGGCCGATCGGGCCGTGCGCGAAGTGACGGTCCGCTCGGCCGGCAGAGAACGAAAGTTCCTCTCGCACCGCGTCCCCGAAGGGCGCGTCGTGACGAACTGCGTGCGAAGCACGGGGGACGCCCTGGCGCTTGACAAAATGCGCCGCAAGACCGAGGCCCTCTGGGACGCCGCTTTTGCGCGCTCCGGGACTCCTCGGGATCCGGCTCGTCCCTGGATCGGCACGCAGACGGACGCCATGTTGCGCGGACGTCTTTTCCTCGGCTTTCTCACGCTGCTCTTGAGCGAAGCGCTCCTTGAAGTGCTCCGCCGCATCGAGCGCGAAGGCTCCGCCGAGTCGTCGTCGCTGTTGGACGCCGTGCGGCTTGCGGCCCTGCCCGAACTCGACGACGAAACCGCGGCGCTTGCGCAGTCCGCGCTCGCTTCGGTCTTCGAGGTGCTCGAGCCGAAGGAAAGGGAAGAGGTTGCGCCCGAACGGACGACGGAGTCCGCGACTTCCTCCGAAGGAACGTCTCCGGCTCCCGTTACCGCGCCCGCGACGCCTCCCGCCAAGGCCCCCGATCTTTTCGGCGATGAACTGCTTCTCTTCCCCGAGCCGCCCGAAGCGCATCCCTCGACGCGCGAGTGGCGCCGCAGAGCCCGCCCCAAGAATTCGACTCTGCAGGGCGTTCTCTTTTCGCTTGACGACTGACGTCGGCACGCAAAAGGCAGCGTCTCCGGCACGCAGAGGTGCCGCCCGCTGATCGCGGATCTCAAAAAATGACGGCTTCCCTGGGTCACCCCGAGGAAGCCGTTTCGTTCTTGGAGGACGAAATCAGTGCTTGGCGCGGAAGGCCGCGATCGCCTCGGCCATGCGGGCGGGATCCGTCATGAGGGCGGGATCGATCATCTTGTCGGCCTCTTCAGGCGTCATGAGACCCATGGCGAGCACCGCTTCCTTCACGGTCACGCCGTGCTTTTCGGCGTAGTGCGCCGTCCCGACCCCCTTGGGATAGCCGAAGGTCGCCGCGACGACGGTCGAAAGAGCAAGCGACGTTTCCGCTTCGTGCGCGCAGCGTTCGCGGTTCGCGACGATGCCTTCGACGCAGTCGCGGCGGAAAATCACGAGTTCTTCGGCAAGAAGCCCGAGGTTTTCGAAAAGGCACTTGTAGAGGGTCGCGTCCCAGACGTTGAGGTCGAGCTCTCCCTCTTCGTAGGCGAGCGTCACGGCGACGTCGTTGCCCACGACCTGGTGCGCGATCTGCACCACCATTTCGGGAACGGTCGGGTTGATCTTGCCCGGCATGATGGAACTCCCCGGCGCGCAGGCGGGAAGCGTGATTTCCATGAATCCCGAACGGGGACCGCTCGAGAGAAGACGCAGGTCCTTGGCGATCTTCGAGAGGGACGTCGCCGCTTCGCGCACGACGCCCGAGAGAGAGACGAGGAAGTCGGCGTTCTGGAAGCCGTCAAAGAGGTTCTCCATCGGACGAACGTTTTCGCCGAGTTCTTCGGAAATCTTGCGGTAGAAGGCGTCCATGTAGCCCGGCGCGGCGCCCAAGCCGGTGCCTACGGCACTTCCGCCCATCACGAGCTCGAAGCACCCGGGGCGAAGCGCCCGGAATTTGCCGGCGAGACGGAGAAGAAGCGAGGCGTAGCCCGAGAATTCCTGCCCGAGCGTGATAGGCAGCGCATCCTGCCAACAGGTGCGTCCGATTTTTACGATGTCCTTGAACTCCTCGGCCTTCGCGGCGAAGACGGCGGCGAGCGCATCAAGGCCTTCGACGACTCGGTCGATTTCGGGCGCGGCCGCGAGGTGCGTGGCGGAGGGAATCGTGTCGTTCGTCGACTGACCCATGTTGACGTGGGTGTTCGGGTGGACGCGGTCCTGGCCCTTGTGACCCGTGAGACGTTCGTTCGCGGCGTTCCCGAGCACTTCGTTCACGTTCATGTTCAGGATCGTGTAGCCGCCGCCCTGCCAGATGTCGAGCGGGAATTCCGTGTCGTACTTTCCTTCGAGCGCACGGTCCGCGGCCCAGGCGATGGCGTCGGCGACTTCGGGGTCGAGCGCTCCGATTTCAGCGTTCGCCAAGGCGCAGGCTTTCTTGATTTGGAAGAGCGCCCTAAAGAGCCCCGGAAAGTGAATGGCGGGGAGTCGCCCCGCACCCGAGACCGCCATCATGCGGGTCGTCTGGATGCCGTAGTAGCGCTCGTCGGGGATTTCCATTTCGCCGAGACAGTCGCGTTCAATTCGGGTGGTCATGTATGTATTTCTCCGTGTCGTGCATGAGAATGGCGCCGATCATCGCTTCCAAAACGGGAGGAACAGGCGCGGGCTTTGCCGAAATCATGAGCTTTCCGTTGGGTTTTCGACGAGCGAAGAAACTAAAATCGACGTACCGATGAAGATTTTCTACATTTGCGAGGGAGAAATTGTGTCCGACGTAAAGGAAAACTATCCGTCGATTGAAGCGTTGCGAGCCTTTCTTCTTGTAGCCGAGACGAAAACGGTGAAGGAGGCGGCGGGGAAACTCGGGCTCACGCCCTCGGCCGTTTCGCAGAGTCTCTTCCGGCTCGAGAAAGACCTCGGGACCGAGCTCTTTCAGCGCGACGTCCGTCCCCTGCGGCTCAACGCCTCGGGCAGGGCGCTCGTTCCCGAAGCCCGGGCGATCGTCGCGGCGGCGCGGGCGCTGAAGCACCGCATGACGGCGGATCCGTCGACGCTGACGCTTCGCATCGGTCTCGGGGAGACGGTGAGCGCCACGGTGGCGCCATGGATGCTCGCCGCTCTCTGGTCGCGCGTGGGAAGGCTCGAGACCGTGAGCGGTTTCACGCAGCCGCTCGTCACGGCGTTGCGGGAAGACAAGGTGGACGTTGTCGTGACGCCTGAGGGGCTTTTGAATGAAGACCGTTGGGCGCGCGAGCGCCTTTATGAAGAAGATTTTCTTTTGGTGACGGGAAAAGATGTGCCGTTCCCCAAAACGGCGGAGGCGCTTCGCAAACTCGCGAGAACGCGTCCGGTCGTCGACTACGGGGAAGGAAGTTCCGACGAGATCGCCATGGACCGCGTGTTGCGGTCCATGAATGCGGAGCCTCTGCGGCGCGTCGCCGTGAGTTCGAGCCACGCACTCGTGGGACTCATCGCCGAGACGGGCGGTTGGTCGGTTCTGTCCGTGACGAATCTTTGGTGCGGACGGACCTTTCTCGAGGGCGTTCGCTTCGGACCGCTTCCAGAGGGTAGAAGGCTTCTAAGAACAATGTGGGCGACGGGGGACGCCCTCTGCGCGTCGGACGCCGTGCGCCTCACCGGCGAAGCTGCGCGGGAGGCCTTTGCCAAGCGCTTCTTGCTGGAACTTGAGCGCACGTCGAAGGAACTCGTACGGTACGTGCGGGTCGGCTGAGGCGTGAGGTAAAGCGAAAGACCGCCCGGAGTCGTCCGAGCGGTCTTCGTGTTTCTTGAGGTTTTCCGAAAAGCAGGGAATTACTGCCGCTTGCTCTCGATCGTGAGGCGATAGGCTTCGCGGTCGTTCACGATGTAGGTGACGGTGTGGCCCGCTTCGACGCTCCCCGTCCAGAGGCGGTAGAGGGACACGCCGTCGTGCGTGAGGTCGACGTGGCGAAGGTCCTTGGCCGAGCGAAGCGTCTGCAGACCGGAATCCACTTCGGCGTCAAGCGCCGCGAGGGCCTGCGAGCCGTGCGTTTCCTGCATGCGCCAGCCGGACGTAAGGCGGCTCTGAAGCGAGGCGGCGGGCCAGCTCGCGAGCGTCCAGTCGCGCAGCACGCGCGTGCCGTCCACGAACTCCGGCAGCGTTTCCCCGCGTTCTTCAAAGATCATGTTTCCGTCAACGCGCATGCTCCAGACGTTCATGCCGAGGGCGTTGGCGGACATCTGCACGGATCCGTCCGAAACGTTCGAATAGAGAAGGAGCGTCGGGATCGACTCGGGCGCGCCCGCCTTGCGGGCTTCCTCGCTGAAGGAGACCGTGAGTTCGGCCGCGTAGGTGCCCACCGGCGTCAGGGCGCCCCAGGGCGGCATGAAGGAGGGAAGACGTACGGTCTTTTGGCCGGGCGCCTTCTTTCGCACGACCGGGGCGGGCTTCGTTTCCTTGACGGGGGCGACCCGCTCAAAGGGCTTTTCCGTTTCGTAGAGGGCCGCGGGCTTGGATTTTTCTGGCGGCTCGTCCGACGAGAAAAGTCCTCCTTCCCAGACGTCCGAAATGGTGGTGCAGCCCGTGGCGAGCGTCACGAGCGAAAGGGCCGTCCAGATGCGGATGCCGGTGCGAGCGGTCAACATGTAGTTCCTCCTTGAGCGGGCAGCGTGCGGGGCGTGCCCGGTTGTACGGTGTCAGATCGGCGACGAATGAGGGGCGCCGTCACGAGAATGACGAGAAGGCCCGTCCCGACCGTGGCGCCGAAGGAAAAGAGGGCGGGGGTCGTGGAGAGGGCCAGAAGGCCGAACGAGGCGAGCGACGTGAGGCCCGAAAGAAGCACGGCCGCAAACGCCCTCGGCTGATCGGGCTGATGATATAGGAAAATGCCGTAATCGACGCCGAGACCCAGAAGCAAAACAAGCGCCAGAGCGGTAAAAAGCGTAACCGGTTGTCCCGCGATGCCTAGCGTCGCGAGCGCCGCGGCGATTCCGAGGACGGGCGGCAAAACGGCCCGCCAGGTGTGCCGCCCCATGCGAAGCGACAGTGCGAGCGTCAGAATCGCAAGACCCGCCGCAAGCCCCTCGAAGATGAGCGTGCGGTAGCGGTTCATCTCGTCCGTCATGAGGGCCGTGAGATTCACGAAGTGCACGTTCGGAAGCGCGACGGCCGTGAGCGCGGGCAAGTGTTTCGGCGTTACGCCCGAGAGCCGCACGACCGTGACGACGCCGTCTCCGTCCGATGCGGGAAGGAAGGGCGTCACGCGCGCGCCGAGGCCCGCTTCAATCCAGTCGTCGGGCGTCACGGCGGCAAAGGGCCGCGCGGCGGGCGCGGCGCCGAGAAGTTCGGTGAGGACGGGGGCCGCCGCCTTGAGCGCTTCGTTGAAGCGCCAGGCGCGTTCTTCCTGCGTCGCCCGATCGGGGACGATCTGGGAGAGCGCCGTCGCCCGAATGCCCGGGACCGAAGAGAGTCGGGCGAGGAGTTCCTTTTCCGTCCGAAGCGCTTCGTCGAGGGTCTTTCCCGTCACCGTGTAGAACTGCGCGGGCGAGGGAAGAGCAAGGTATTGCTGAATCGTCTGCTGATCGTCCACGAGGACGCGCGGGGCGTTCTGCAGGTCGGCGGCGCCGCCCGCCGTTCGAAGGTTCGAGAGCCCCGCAACGAGAAAAATCAGGACTGCGGCCGCGATCAGGACCGTCGCGAAGCGCGGCGCGTCGGTGAGACGCGGAAGACGGGCAAGGCCGTTGAGGAGCGCCCGCATGGCGGGGCCGTCCTTTTCGGACAGCAGGAAGGGTGCGCGAGGAAGCACCGTGAGGACGAAGAGAAGCGTCGCGGGCAGACCCACGCCCGCGAGGACGGCGATTTCGCGAAGACCCGTCATCGGCGTCGCCGCGAGAATGGCGTAGCCCGCCGACGAAGAGAGCGCCGCCATGACGAGGCTCGGAAAAAGACGGTTGCGGCGTTTGAGAAGTTCCGACACCGGGGCGGCATGCCCCGCGCAGAACCAGTGGAGCGAATAGTCGACCGCCACGCCGATCAGCGTCAGGCCGAAGACGAAGGTGAGAAGGTGAAGCGTCCCGAAGACGCCGAGCGACGCGGCAAAGCCCACGGCAAAACCGAGCGAGACGGTGAGGACCGTTCCGACGACCGTTCTCAGGCGCCCGAAGAGAAGCCAGGCCATCCCGAAGACGAGCGCGCTCGAGAGAACCGCGATGCGGTTCATTTCGGTCTGCGCGTTCTGCGCGATCGCGTCGGTGAAGAGCGGCACGCCCGTCGCGTGAAAGACGGGCGTGAGACCCGCGGCGCGGAGTTTCTCGGAAAAGGCCGTCCGCGTTTCTTCAAGAAGCGCCGTGATGCGGCCTTCGCCCGATTCGGCCGAAAGCGCGTCCGCGTCGAAACGAAGGAGATACAAAGGCGCTTCGCCTTCCAGTCTCAGAAAGCCCGACTCTTCGCGTACGGGAAAGGTCTGCAGGAGCGAAAAGAGGGTTTCGTCCGCAAAACCGTAGGGATCGCGGTCTCGCCCGAGCCAGTGGGGCGCGACGGGATTCATGAGGCCGGATTCCAGCATTGCGAGAAGCTTTTCTTGACCTTCCGCCGTCAGGGCGCCGGAGGGGTTGCGGGGAAGGGTGGCGATCTCGTCGCAACGTGTCTGCGTGAGAAGCGAAGCGGCCTTGTCGCGAAGCGCGTCGGTCGCGCGCACGACGGGAGCGGGAGCCTTCGTGAAGAGTCCGCTTTCTTCGAGCGATTTTTCCGCGTCGGCCAGCGCTTCGCGTACGAGCGCGGGATCGGCGTCGACCTCCTTCGCACCGGCTACGAGAACGGTCGCGCGGCGGTTTTCCTCCGTCACGGTTTGACGAAGCGTCTTCATGACTTCCGCCGAAAGCCCCGTCGAGTCGGCCGCAAAGAGACTCAGAAGGTCCGTCTCGAACCAGCGGCCGACGGGGTGCGTCAAAAGGACGCACAGGGTTGCGGCGAGCACGAAGAGCGGTGCAATGAGCTCGGGCAACGATCGTTTCGAAGTCGACTCGGACATGGTTCGGGAGAAAAACGGTGGGAAAGGGGACATTTTATCGGAAGACGAAAATTCGGGCCGCACCGCCCCCTTTCCCAACCAATCCGTCGGAGCGATGCGGCCCGAAGGCCGGAGGTAAGTTTTGGGCGAGAAACCTCAGCTCGCAAGGTCCCAGGTCTTGTCGTAGGCGGTGCTCCGAACCTTGAGGAGCCCCAGCACAGTGTGGTAGAGATGGTCGTGGCGCACGTCGCCGCGGGCTTTCTCCACGATCTTTTCGTAGTCGATCCCGAAGGCCCGGCGGTAGTTGTCGGAGAGCCACAGAATGCCCGGGACTTCGATCTGCTCGGCGGGCGCCATCCAGTAGGGCGCACCGTGGAGGAAGAGTCCGTTTTCGCCGAGGCTCTCGCCGTGGTCCGAGACGTAGACGAGGCCCGTCGCGACGCCCGCTTGGGCGGCCTTGCGGAGTTCCTCGATCACGTCGGCGAGGGCCCGGTCGGTGTGGCGCACGCTGTTGTCGTAGGCGGCCGCGATTTCCTCCTTCGTGCAGCTGCCGAGGTCGGCCTCTTGGCATTCGGGTCGGAAGGCCTTGTCGGACTCGGGAGAGCGCGACCAGTAGGCGGGACCGTGCGAACCCATCATGTGAAGGAACACCACCGCGGGACGACCGGGCGCGAGGTTTTCGATTTCCCGGTGAATTTCGTCGGCGAACACCGTGTCAAAGCACACGCCCCCTGGGCAGAGCGCCTCGTCGACCGCGGGCTTTCTCGTCGGAACGCCCGCGCAGGTGCCCTTGCAGCCCGACTGGTTTTCAATCCAGGAAACCGAGAGACCCGCGCGCTGAAGGAGCGCCGGAAGCGATTCTTCGGAGACGATGCGGTCGCGGTCGTAGTCGCGGCGTCCCACGCGGCTCAGCATGCAGGGGAGCGACACGTCGGTGCTCGTTCCGCAGGCGAGGACGCGTGGGAAGTGAAGCACTTCCTTGTCGGCCGTGAGCCGCGGAGCGGTTTCCTTTGCGTAGCCCGCGGGCTGCCAGTTGGCCGTGCGCGTCGTTTCGCCGATCACGACGACGAGGAGCGACTTGTCGTCGGGCACGACGCCGAGGCTCGGACGTTCGTCCACGACGACGCGCTTCACTTCGGCGTCGGGATTCTTGTCGGTCAAAAGCGTGGTCGCCGTCGAATAGACGATGTTCACCGGGGCGATCTGATAGCGAAGCGACTTGTCGTTTCGCATGGCGCTCGAGAAGCCCTGCATGCCGAGGAAAACGGTGCCCGCGCCCGCGAGGAGGGCCGCGACGCAGCAGAGGGCCGGAACCCAAAGGCGGTCTCTGCTTTCGGTCTTCAGAAGAAGGAGGATCGGCGGAATCGTCACGAAGAGATAGAGAAGGACGGTGCGAAGCGAGAAGTAGCCGAGCGCCTCGTGCGTGTCGGTCGCAAGGAAGTTGCGGATCATGTCGGGCGTCATGATGACGCCGTAGAGAAGCGCCGCGGTGAGTGACAAGCCGCCGAGCAGGTTGAAGACGAGCGTCACCGTGCGGAAGACCTCCTTCGGGAACAGAGAGAGCGCGTAAAGGAGCGACGCCGACACGAAGAAGAAGAGGAGCGCCGACATGCCCGTCGTCGTGAGGATCGACGCGGCGTTTTCCGCGGTCGCGCCCGTGAGGATCTGACGGTAGTAGCCAATGTCAAAGACGAGCGTCCACCAGACCGCCGTCATCCACACGACCGCGTGGTTGGAATGCGAGATGGGCTTGAAAACGCGTCCGAGCGCCTTCGCGACCATGTCGCGGGCGAAGAAGAGAACGTAGAGCGCCGCGCAGACGAGCCAGTCGATGAGTCCCGTCGCAACGATGTGGCTCAGGAAGTGGGCGCCCTGCATGAGGCGGATCCACCCGCAGAAGAAGCCGAAGGCGAGGGCGAACCAGAAGGCCGCGGCCGCGCGGCGGGGAGAGCCGTCACGCCAGAAGAAGTAGAGGGCGAAGAGGCAGAAGCCCGAACCCGCGTGACCCGCGGGCCAGCAGTTGCCCGGCTGCTTGAAAAGAGAGAAGGAAGGGTCGCGCACGGGCGTGTCGCCACTAAAGATGTTTACGTCCCACGGACAAGCAACGCCCGTAACGCCCTTCAAACGCCATACGAGAAGCACCGCCGCGAGCATGGCGGCGAAGAGATAGAGAAGCCGCGCGCGAAGCGCCGGATCGACGGGAAGGCCTTTTTTGCGGCGAAGTGCGTCGCGAACGAGGGCGCCCAGCGTCACGAGGGCGACCGCGATCGGAATCCCTTTGGCAGCCTTGTGAAAGAGAGTGGAGAACCATTCGACGCGGTGCCAGGGCCAGTGGTCGCCCGAGAAAAAGAGGTGGCTCACCGCGATGTCGAGGGCATGCGGCGGAAAGAGAATCAGAAAGACGAGCGCCCACAAGGGCAACAGGAACCAGCGGCGATAGCGAAACGGCACGGCAGTCGACATAAAGGGAAAGAAAAAACGGATCGGTTCAAATGACGCGGTCAGTTTCGGGGGAGCCGTGTGAATTGGGCGTCAAGGCCGCGTGACGGTGCCGTGACGAGGTTTGCGGCGCAGGGAAAAAGATGAAAATTGCCGTTCGGACGCGACGGAACGGTCTTTCAATGGGGAGGCGGGCGAGGGGCGGTTCTTCTTTTGCGGACCGTCGATCGGGGCGGGACGGGTACGGCGGGCGTCAAAAGCGCGTGACGGGGCCGTGACAAGCGTTGAGCGGCGAAGAGAAACCCTCAAATTTCTTTGTTTTTTGCTCCCGAGGCCGTGTCCCGGAACGAAAATACGGAAAGGGAGAACCTCTTTTCTTTTTCAGGGAGTCTCATCGTGAGCATCCGCATTCTCGTGGTCGACGACAACGTGGACATCATCAACAACGTTCGCGAATACCTTTCTCTCAAAGGCTGGACGATCGAATGGTGCACGACGGGGCCCGATGCGCTTCGCCGTCTGCAGGCCGATCCCTTCGACCTCTTGATTCTCGACCTGGGTCTTCCGGGGCTCGACGGTCTCACCATCTGCCGGGAACTGCGCGCCGCGCACTCGAAACTGCCCATCCTCATGTTGACCGGACGCGACGCGATCGACGACCGCGTCCGAGGCTTCGAGGCGGGGACCGACGATTATCTCGTCAAGCCCTTTTCGCTAAGGGAACTTGCGGCGCGCGTCGAAGCGCTCCTTCGCAGAAGCTACGGCGTCTCGGAAAAGGTCCTGCGCGTCGCCGACCTCGAAATGAATCTCGAAACGATGCGCGTCACGCGCGCGGGCGTGGAGATTCGTCTGCATCCCCTGGGACTTCGGCTTCTCAAGATCCTCATGTCGCAAAGTCCCGCGATCGTGGGGCGCGCGCGGCTCGAGACGCTTCTCTGGAACGGTTCGGCGCCCGACTCCGACAGCCTGCGCTCGAATCTCTACCGTCTGCGCCAGGAGGTGGACAAGCCCTTTGACAAGGCGCTCATCCATACGCACCCCGGGCTCGGCTGGTCGATTGCGGAGTAAGTCATGCCTCGACGCCTCTTTCCCGTCACGTCGCGGCTCACGCTCGTCCAGCGCGTGATCCTGGGCTTTGCGATCCTGATCGGCCTTGTGTCGCTCCTCTATTCGGTCGCGCTCGTTTATACGATCGAATACGTGGAGTCGACGCTCGTGGGCGACATCATGCGCGAGAAGATCACCCTCATGGAGGCGGAATTGAGTTGGGGGAGAACGCCTTTTCAGACGGGAGAAATCAGTCTTTACGGAGATTCGCCGAAATTGCGTCCGATTCCTCCCCAATACGCGGATGCGCCGACGGGGTATTCGGAATACGTGGGAGAACCGGCTTCCTTTCTCTTCAAGCGCGTGACCGACGACGGCCACACGCTTCTTCTCGTTTTCGATCAGGCTGCATTTGAACAAACGGAGCTGGAATTTCACCGCATGGTGACCGTTTCCTTCTGCGTCGTTTTGCTCATTGCAACGCTTGCGGGCGTCTGGCTCGGGCGTTTGGTGGTGAATCCGATCCGAAGGCTCTCGAAGAGGGTATCGACGCTGATGAATGCCAAGACCTACCAACCGATGTCGATCGACTTCGCCGACGACGAAGTGGGGCGCCTGGCCCAAGCCTGCGACCGCACGATGGAACGGCTTTTCAAGGCGATCGAGCGCGAACGCGCCTTTACGTCGGACGTGAGCCACGAACTGCGCACGCCGCTCACGGTCCTTCGGACGAGTGCGGAATGCCTGGAGTTGGGCGACCTCAACGATCGGCAGCGCGCGCACCTCGAGCGAATCTTCCGCGTGATCGACGAAATGCAGGAGCTCCTCGAAATTTTCCTTGCGCTTGCTCGACAGTCGCAGACTTCGGACGGCATGACGGACGAAGTGACGCCCGTTCTCGAACGCGCCGCGGAAGTGTGGACGCCCGCTGCGCGGGAAAAGGGACTTGCACTCACCCTTCGCTCGGAAGGTCGGGTGCCGGGGACCTATTCGCCCGTGTTGCTCGGCGTCGTTGTGACGAATCTTGTGAAGAACGCCATTCTCTATACGGAAAAGGGCGAAGTCGTGATCACGGAGACGAACGAAGGCTTTTCCGTGCGGGACACGGGACCGGGCATCACCGAAGAGGAACAGAAGCGGATCTACGAGAAGTTCTTCCGCGGCGCCTCGTCCGCGGGGCATGAGGGCTCGGGCGTCGGCTTGTCGGTCGTAAAGCGCATCGCGGACCGCTGCGGCTGGCGCGTCGCGATCGAGAGTTCCCCTGCGGGGACGTGCTTGACGGTGACGCTCACGGGCGCGAAGGTGAAGCGCATGGACGAGCGAGGATAAGGCGCTTCGAAACGCACCAAGAAAAACGCCGCCTCGGTTTCGGGGCGGCGTTGTCGCAAACGGTGAGGAGAGAGGCCCGAAGGCCTCTTTCCGGCGTCACTGCAGTTGGAACGAATAGTTCGACTGATCCACGTTCGGCGCATGGCAGAGCGAGCATTCCCAACGGAGGGCGGAGAGCTTTCCGTCCTTTTCATAGTGGGTGGCGGGAATTTCGCCCTTCTTCGGCTGCGCGCCGGCCTTCTTGTGGCAGAGGATGCACTGGTTCTTTTCCTGCGTGATCGGCAGGTACTCCGTCACGGGGTGGGGAACGGGCTTCGGGGCGCCGATGATCGCCGTGTCGGCCGACGAGGGGCCGCCCGCGGCCAGCGCGGAGGTGGAAAGGAGCGCGCCGAAGGACGCGGCGAGAAGAGAAACGCAGAGATTACGAATCATGATGGGAATCTCCTTTTGATTTGGATCGAACGGTGAAGCGAAGCGCGTCCTCGGGACAGACTTCGAGGCACTTCCCGCAGTTCAGGCATTCGCCCGAGGGGATGCGGCCCTTCGCTTCGAGTTCCTTGAAACGAATGATTTGCGGTTCGGGACAGACGCGAAGACAGTCGCCGCAGTGCGTGCAGCGGTTCTTCTCAAACGCGATCCCGACGAGGCTCTTACCGAAAACGCGGCCGACGAGTTTTCCGACGACGGTCCAGAAGGCGCCCAGGGGGCAGAGGTGCCCGCACCAGCCGTGGCGCAGAAGCGCGAGGTCGAGCGCGAAGATCCCGAGCGCGGCCGAAAGGGCGCCGAGTCCCGTTCCCCAGACGACGTCGCGCCAGAGGAAGGCCTGCGGACTCACCGCCTCGAAGGCGGCGACGCCCGTGGCGGCGCTCGCGAGCAAAGCCGTGACGAGGGACGCGTAGCGAACGCCCTTCGAGAGCCGCACGAGGTCCGCGTCGAGCTTGAGCGCGCGGCGCAGCGCGTCGGCGAGATCGGTGACGAGGTTCATCGGACAGACCCAGCCGCAGAAGGTGCGCGAGCCCAAGACCGCGTAGAGGACGAAGACGATCACGGCTCCGGTGAGCGCGGCGCCCTGCGGGAGGTGTCCCGCAAAGAGGCGCTCGAGAAGCGCGAGCGGGTCCGAGAGCGGAATCGTCCCGAGAACGAGCGAGCTCGAAAGATCTCCCGAAAGGAGCTTTTCCCCCGCGACGGTCCAGCCCCAGCGGGCCGTTCCGACGAAGGCGAGAAGCACCAGAACCTGCACGAGGTGGCGGGCAAGACCGAAGCGGTTTCGGTACAACCGTTCGCGCCAGGTCTTGGCGGGCGGCAGATGACGAACTTCGGGCTTCACGGCAGCACCTCCTGGTTGAGGTAGTCAAGGCCCGACGCAAAGGGCGCCGATTCTTCCTCGGGTTTGGCGTCGGGTTCCGGCGCGCTCCTTTGGTTCTTCGGGTCGTCCGCTTCGAGCCAGCCGAGGCGGTAGTGCCGTCCGATTTCGCCGAGCGTGCGCTCCGGATCGTGGATGCGCACGGCGGGCTTGTCGGTGGGGCAGCTCTTGATGCAGAGGCCGCAACCCGTGCACTTCTCCGGCCGGATTTCCGGCACGAAGACGGCGTGCTTGCTCAATTCGCGCGGGTGGGGACTCAGCACGATCGCCTCGTTGCTCAGAGGACAGTCGCGGAAGCACACTTCGCAGCGAAGCCCCTGCCAGGAAAGGCAGGCGTTCGGGTCGATCATCGCCACGCCCATGCGGGCGTCGCGGATCGACTCGAGTTCGGGCGAGAGCGCTCCCGTGGGACAGGCCTTCACGCAGGCGAGATCCTCGCACATGTAGCAGGGGATCTTTTCGGGCTCGAAGTAGGGCGTGCCCACGGGCGCGGGATCGCCGATCCCGGCGATCTTGAGCGTCTCGTAGGGACACGCCGCGACGCACTGTCCGCAGTGTGCGCAGGCGGCAAGGAAGTCCTTCCCGACGAGCGCGCCCGGCGGACGCGGCACCCAGCGGGCGTTCGCGTCGCGCATCGACACCGCGCCCCAGCCGAGGCCGAGCACGACGCAGGCGGCACCCGCTTCGGCGGCCCCGGCGAGAAAGCGCCGGCGATTGACTTTCGGGTCGTCAGCCATGTCAGGCCTTCGTCACGCGGACCGCGGTCTTCTTGTAGTCGGGCTCAAGAGAGATCGGGTCGGTTGCGTCGATGCAGACGGCGTTCGTCATGACCGCCTCGTCGAAGAAGGCGAGCCACGTCATGCCGCGCGGCATGATGTTGCGGATCTGCGTTTCGACGACGGCCGTGCACTCGCCGTGACGGCTCGTGACCTTGGCGCGGTCGCCGCGCTTCAAACCGCGGGCCTCGGCGTCGTGCGGGTTCATGTAGAGATAGGCCTGCGCGGCGGCGCGGTGGAGTTCCGGCACGCGGCGCGTCATCGAACCCGTATGCCAGTGCTCGAGGATGCGGCCCGTCGAGAGCCACAGGTCGTAGTGGGCGTCGGGCTGTTCGACCGGCGCGGCGTAGGGTCGGAAGAAGATCTTGGCCTTCCCTGCGTAGACGACGGCCTTCGGGTCGGTGACGCCGTAGAGGTCGCCCGTGGCCATGTCCTTCATGAGCTTCCCGTAGAAGAGCGCGTCTTCCTTCGCGAACGGGTCGAATTCCGTGTTGAAGCGGTAGGGCGTTTCCTTGCCGTCGACGACCGGCCAGAGAAGGCCGCGGACCTTAGGATCCATGTAGGTGTCGAAGTCGGCGAGATCGTGCCCGTCGCCGAGCGTGAACTGACGGTACTCGTTGAAGAGCGCCTTTTCCGGGAAGTAGGGAAGACCGAGGGCCTTCCCGGTGCCGTTCAATTCGTTCGGATACTTCGGATCGGGCCAGACGGCGTTGCGCGATTCGGAGGGCGCAAAGAGCACGTCGTAGAGCGTCGCGTCGGGATTGATCCCCATGGCCTTGGCCTTTTCGAGAACGTCGGGGAGCCTGTCGCCCTTCACGCCCTTGAGCGGCACGGCGCCCCAGGTTTCGGAAACCTTGAAGCGCTTGGCGAACTCCATCATCATCCAGACGTCGGAGCGGCTCTGGCCCACGGGTTCCGTCACCTGATGCCAGCCCTGCGTGCGGCGTTCGCCGTTGCCGAAGAGGCCCCACTTTTCAAAGTGCATGGCGGCCGGGAGGATCAGGTCGGCGCAGCGGGCGCTGTAGGTCGGATAGACGTCGGCCACGACCACGAAGTTTTCCGGATCGCGCGCGGCGCGCACCCAGTGCGTGTTGTTCGGGGACGACTGGAAGATGTTGACGACCTGCGTCCAGACGAAGTTGATCGACTTGTCTTCAAGGCCGCGCAGAATTTCCATGAGGGACGCCCCGACCTTCGGGTTGAGCGTGCCTTCGGGGAGCTTCCAAATGGATTCGGTCTTCGCGCGGTGCTTCGGGTTCGCAACCAGCATGTCGGAGGGCAGGCGATGGCAGAAGGCGCCGACCTCGCGGGCGGAGCCGCAGGCGGAGGGCTGGCCGGTGAGCGAGAAGGCGCCGTTCCCCGGGAGGCCGTGCTTGCCGAGGAGCAGATGCAGGTCGTAGATCTGTTCGTTCACCCACACGCCGCGCGTGTGCTGATTCACGCCCATGCACCAGAAGCTCATGAGGTTGCGCTTCGTGTCGCAGATGAGGTCGGCGAGATCGACGAGCTTCTTCTTGAAGGTTTCGATCGATTCGTCGGCGTCGCCCTTGGCGAGCTTCGCGACGAAGTCGAGGGTGTAGGGTTCGAGCCCCTTCTTGAAGTCTTCTTCGGAGATGCGCCAGTGCTTGCCGGCGGTGCCGCCCGAATTCTTCTGCGGGACTTCTTCGCCGACCTTGCGGCCCTGGGCGACGGCTTCGTTGGCGTCAAGCTTCACGACGAGCTGACGCTGCATGACGTCCTTTTCGGCCGGATAGGCGAACTTGTCGGTGTTGCGAAGACCATAGCCGATGTCGGTCACGCCCGCCGCAAAGACGCAGTGCTTTTCGACGAACTCGCGGTTGACCTTGCCGCGCGCATAGATTTCGCGGATCAGGTAGTTGAGGATCGCGAGGTCGGTACCGGGCTTGAAGACGATCGTTTCGTCGGCAAGGCCCGAGGAGAGGTTGCGGAAGGTCGTGATGTTGATGAGCTTCGTCGACTTGGCGGTGAGCTTGCGGTTGGCGACGCGCGACCAAAGGACCGGATGGGCTTCGGCCATGTTGTTGCCCCAGAGGAGCATGGTGTCGGCGAGTTCGATGTCGCCGTAGTGGTTCGCCGGTTCGTCGACGCCGAAGGTCTGATAGAAGCCCACGACGGCCGAGGCCATGCACAGACGCGCGTTCGGGTCGATGTTGTTCGAGCGGAAACCGCCCTTCATGAGTTTCGACGCCGTGTAGGCTTCGGGAATCGTGTACTGGCCCGAACCGATGATGGAGACGGCCGAGGGGCCCTTCTGCGCATAGATGCGCTTGAACTGCTTGGCCATTTCGTCGAAGGCTTCGTCCCAGGTGACGGGCTCGAAGCGGCCGTTCTTGTCGAACTTGCCGTCCTTGCGGCGCATGAGCGGCTGCGTGAGGCGGTCGCGGCCGTAGGGGATCTTGGCGTTGAAGTAGCCCTTGACGCAGTTGAGACCGCGGTTCACGGGCGCGTCGGGGTCGCCCTTCGTCGCGATGACGCGGCCGTCCTTGACGCCCACCAGAAGGCCGCAGCCCGTGCCGCAGAAGCGGCAGACGCCCTTGTGCCAGGCGATACCGTCTTCACCGGCGGCGACGGCCGCCTTTTCTTCGGCCGAAACGGGAAGGCCGATCGTCATCGCGGCCGAGGCCGCAAGACCGGACTTGAGGAGCGCGCGGCGGCGCGCGTCGACGATTTCAATGCGTTTTTCCATGTGTAGGGTCTCCGAGAAGTATGGAAAACGGGAAAGGAGAGAATCAGGATTCGTCTTCGTCGGGCGACGGGTCGAACCGGTGTTCAATGAGCGAGAGGTCCCGGACGCCGTCGAGCGTCTGCAGGATGCGGAAGCGTTCGACCTGGGCGTCGGTGTCGTCGGATTCGATGACGCCAATGAAGCGGTGATTGGGGACGTCTTCCCGGTGGGCTTCAAACCACGGGAAGGCTTCGGCGAGTCGGCGCACGTCGGCCAGCCGACCGGGTTCGCACAAAACGAGCACGGCGGAATAGTTCACGTGTGGTGGTCTCCGAAAGATGTGGGGTGCGGACTCCCTGTGCGGAGTCATTTTTTCATTTTACACAGCGGAAAGGATTCCGCCCATAGTCCGAGAGAGGGATGCTTCGTGCGGAAACGGCAAAATAGTGCCGACGGAACCTTAACGGAAAGGTACTTCCGCAACGGTTTGCGCCGTACCGACGTTCGGGAATAGCGGCAGTAAAAATACGCTATTCAATTTTAGAATAGTGATTTGATACCTTTTTTCTATCTCCTTGATATGCATGGTCTTGCGGTGTGATCAAACAAGAAAGCCGCCCGTTCGGGCGTACCGAACGGACGGCTTCGATCCAAGTCTTGGGAGGCTTCGAATTTACTCTTCGAAGGCGCCCTTCATGACGACTTCGCCCTTGCGCATGGCGACCTTGCCCATCATGAAGACCCAGTCGATGTCGAAGTCCTTCGTGAGGAAGAGGAGGTCGGCGTCCTTGCCGACGGCGATGCCGCCCTTCGATTCGAGGCCGAGCGCGCCCGAGACGGTCTTCGTCATCGGGGTGAGGGCCTTTTCGACGCCGAGTTCGTCCTTGAGTTCGCGGATCGTTTCGATGTCGCACATGATCGAGCCGATGCCCAAGCCCACCATTTCGCCCGCTTCATTGAAGCGCGGCATCGAGCCGTGGCCGTCGGAGCTCAGCGTGATGCGGTCGAACGGAACGTCCGCGGCGAGCGCGGCGCGCACGGCGTCGGCGGCCGAACCCATGTAGTTGCCGCCGCCCGTCGTGATGTCGATGAAGCCGCCCTTCTTGGCGAATTCGCAGGCGCGGCGGAAGACTTCGGGGTGACGCGCAACGTGCGTCGGACGGATGTGCTTGATGGGCATGCCCTGGGCGACGCATTCGTCGAAGATGTCGAACGAGTACGCGAAGTCGCCGAGGTGCACGTGGAGGAACCCGGTCTTGCCCGTGAGCATCCCCGAGACGCGGACGTCGGCGAGGATCTGCATGATTTCATGCTGGTTCGGGAAGGAGGAGCGGTGGTCGCCCAGGGCGATCTTCACGCCGAGCACTTCCGGGATCGCGAGCATGTCGGTGCGCACGTCCTTCGTGATCGTGGTGACGGGATAGGCGTAGTTGCTCGTCCACATCCAGCCCGAAGCGCCTTCGTTCTTGAGGCCGCGGACCTTGGCGAGAAGGTTTTCGACGGAGCGCGTCATGCTGTCGGTGCCCGAGACGCCGAGGAAGGTCGTCACGCCCGCCTTCACGAGTTCGGAGAAGACGAGTTCGGGGCAACGGCTGTGCCAGCCGCCTTCACCGCCGCCGCCCGTGATGTGGATGTGCTGGTCCACGAGACCCGGGGCCACGATGTAGCCCGCGGCGTCGATCACTTCGAGGTCGGGAAGGGTCACGTCGAGCTTTTCAGCCATCGCGACGATTTTGCCGCCCGCAATGAAAATGTCGCGGGTGCCGATGTGTTCCGGCGCGTAAACGTCGGCGTTCTTAATGAGGATCGGATGCATGGATGGTCTCCAATCGGTTGACGAATCTAAAAATCATAACGCAAGGCGATGGAAATCGGCTTCCGCACTTTCACGTAGCCGCCGCGGGACCCGCGACCGTCTTCTCCCGCGGGGCTTCGGCGTCGCCCGAAAAGTCGGTTTTGTCGACCAAACGTCGGCCACTCGGACCTTTGCCCTAGCGGGGTTGGCGACGGGAAAAAGATGTGCAGATTTTCGAAGAAAACCGCGCGGGAGAAGCACTTTGCGGTCTTTCGCCCCGCTATAGTGACTCGAAACGAAGGGCGCTTTCGACTCCCCCTCGAAGGCCCCGGACCCGAGAAAACCACTCTTAGCGCCAAAAGGAAACGATCATGTTCAAGTCCCTCACCGCCACACTGCTCATCGCCGCCGGCCTCATTTCGGGCGTTGCCAACGCCGCCACGCTGCGCGTTGCGACGAACCCGACCTTCCCGCCCTTTGAATTCGTCAACAGCGAAACGAAGGAAGTGACGGGCTTTGAAATGGATCTGATCCGCGCCATGGCCAAGCAGGCGGGCTACGACGTCGAAATTCTCAACATCGGCTTCGACGGCATCATCCCGGCCCTCATGGCGGGCACGGCCGACGTGGGCGCCTCGGGCTTCTCGATCACGGAAGAACGCAAGAAGCGCGTCCTCTTCACGGACCCCTTCTACAAGTCGGGCCTCACGATCCTCGTCTCCAAGGACGCCGCCAAGGACATCAAGAGCTTTGAAGACCTGAAGGGCAAGACCGTGGGCGTGCAGATCGGCACGACCGCCGCCGCCAAGGCCAAGGAAATCGAAGGCGCCAAGGTGACGACCTTCAACAACGCTTCCGAAGCCATCATGGACCTCACCACGGGGAACTCCGTCGCCGTCATCAACGACCGTCCGGTGACCGACTACATCCTCGTACAGCAGCCCGCCCTTGCGAAGAAGACCGTGCACCTCACCGACAAGATGCTCTCCGCGGACGACTTCGCGATGGTCGTGACGAAGCAGAACGCCAAGCTTCAGGGCGAACTGAACGCCGCCCTCAAGACCCTCAAGGAAAACGGCGAATACGACAAGATCTGGAAGAAGTGGTTCGGCGAAGCGAAGTAACCGCTTCACCCGACCGAACGATCGGCCCGGCAAGGAAAACCGGGCCGGTGACCTCCGCCCCGTTGAGACTCCGCACAGGAGTGTGCCGATGGGGCTTTCTTATGCTTTTTGCTGCGGTCTTGCGGAATTTCTCTCGCTTCTTGCCTTTGTGTAAGTTATAAATTACATTGAGACGTAGCAACTTTCTTCATCGTTTGCGGGAGAAGCCATGACAGACATTCGTTCGCTCAAAGACTTCGATCCCGCCGAACATCTCGATTCCGACGAGGCGGTTGCCGCTTTCCTGGAAGAAGCCTTTCAATCCGGCGATTCGCGGCACATCGCGCACGCCGTCGGGATTGCGGCCAAAGCCAAAGGCATGACGGAAACGGCCCGGCTGAGCGGCATTCGGCGCGAACAGCTCTATCAGGCCTTTGGGGAAAACGGCAACCCGACCTTGCAGACATTGATGCCGGTCTTGCGGGCGCTTGGCGTTGAGCTTTCTGTCACGCCGATTCGCCGCCGAGAAGAGGTCTGACAGGCTCGCGCCGCACCTTACGCGATCTTGGCGCGGAAGAGTTTGAGCGCCAAAGGAGTCACGACGAGCCAGATGAGGACGACGGGCCAGAGAAGCGGGAGCACGTCCGTGAATGTGGCGCCTTCAAAGTAGATGCGCCGCACGGCGTCGATCGAGTAGCGAAGGGGATTCATGATCGTCACCGTCTGCATCCACTCGGGCATGGCGCGCACCGGCGTCATGAGGCCCGAGAGGATGATGGCGGGGAGAATGCAGAGAAAGGCCGCCACCATCGACTGCTGAATCGTGCGGCAGATCGCGCTGATCGCAAGCCCCAGGCCCACGACCGCGGCCGAAAAGAGGGTGATCACGAGAAGGAGCGTCGAAAACGATCCGGCGAAGGGAATCTCAAACCAGAAGTACGACACCGCGAAGATGATGAGCGCCTGCATGATCCCGACGAAGATCGCGGGAAGGCCCTTGCCGATGTAGATCTCCACGCTGGATGCGGGCGTCATGAGCATCATGTCGAAGCTTCCCTCTTCGCGCTCGCGCGAGACGGTGAGGCCCGAGAGGAGCATCACCTGAATGAGGGAGAGCGCGAGAATGAGTCCCGGCATGATGTTCCAGCGCGTGATGTTGTTTGCGTTGAAGCGGAAGCGCTCGACGAGTTGCACGGGGGCTGCGTTGCCGTTTCGGGCGTTCAGACGCTCGACGATGACGGAGATGTAGCCCGTCGCGACGTTCGCGGTCGTCGTGTTGCGCGCGTCCGTGATGACGAGAAGCCGTCCGGTTTCGGCGAAGTCGTCGGGGAAGTAGAGCGCCGTGAGGGCTTCTCCGCGTTCGACGGCGTCTCCCAGGGCGTCGAGGTTGAGGCTCGGGCGAACGAGCTCGAAGACGCCGTTTTCGCCCACGCTTCGGATCACTTCGTGCGAGAGGGCGCTGCGGCTTTCGTCGCAGTAGGTCCAGGGGACGTGCTCGAGATTGAAGGTGGCGCCGTAGCCAAAGAGCACCGCCTGCGCGAGAACGGGGACGATCAGGATCTTTCGCGAGCCCGGGTCGCGGAACATCGTGATGAGTTCCTTCCAGACGAGCGCGGCGATGCGAACGAGCGAAGCGAGAACGTCATGCATGGAGGCCTCCTTCGAGCGATTTGCGAAGGAACCGCAGGCTCAGGACGAAGAAGAACACGCACCAGAGCGCGATGATCAAAAGGTTTTGGGCGAGGATGTCGACGCAGCCGCCCGAGAGGAAGCAGATCTTCACCGACTCGATCGCGTAGGTGGGCGGAAGAAGATGCCCCACGACCGAAATCCAGTCGGGGACGCTTCGAAGGTCAAAGAGAAAGCCCGAGAGCATCATCGCGGGAAGGAAGCTTCCGATCACGGCGTACTGCAGCGCCAGGAACTGCCGCTTCGTGGCGGCCGAGAGAAAGAGTCCGAAAAGCACCGCGAGGAGCTGATAGAGAAAGAGCGTCGCAAGGAGCCACCCGACCGACCCGTTCACCGGAATGTCGAAGGCGACGAGCCCCACGCAGAGCGCGAGAAGCGCGCCCGCGAGCGCCACGACGTAGTTCGGGACGATCTTCGCCACGGCCGTCTCCCAGGGACGGATCGGCGTTGTGTAGAGCGACTCGATCGTGCCGCGCTCCCATTCGCGCGCGACGACGAGGCTCGTCAAAAAACTCCCGACGAGCGTCATCGTGACGACGAGAAGGCCCGGGACAAGGTACCAGGAACTCGTATTGGCCTCGTTGAACCAGGCGCGCGTCGAAAGCGCCACGGAGGGCTTCGCCGAAACGCTCTGCCCGAGAGTCGCGGTCCGCTCGGCGTTGGCGGCGAGCTGCGTCGCGATCGTCGCGCTCACGTAGGTGCGGATCATCGTCGCCTGATTGGCGTCGACCCCGTGGATCGTGAGGCCCAGATCGGCCTCGCCCGCGAGGACGCGCCGCGTAAAGTCGCTCGGGATGTGAAGCACCGCGTCCACTTCGCGGTTTTGCAGGAGCGCCTCGGCTTCAATGCGGCTTGAAACCTTCCGCGCCGCGAAGTAGTCGGACGCGAAGAAGCGGTCGGTGAAGCGGTCGGTCATGGGGGACGCGTCCTCCGCGACGATCGCGACGGGGACGCCCTTCACGTCCATCGAAAGGCCGTAGCCGAAGAGCATGAGAAGGAAGATCGGCAAAAAGAGTCCGATCAGAAGGATCGAGGGATCCCGCTCGATCTGGGTGCATTCCTTGAGGATCACGGCGAGGAGCCGGCGAAGGCTTTTCATGACGGCGCCTCCTCGCGAGAGTGTTCGACGATTTCGATGAAGGCCTCCTCCATCGTGGGTTCGGGATTGCCGGGCGTGGCGCCCGCGCGGCGCACTTCGTCGGGGGTGCCGAGAATGAGGACGCGTCCGCGGTCCTGAATGAGGAAGCGGTCGCAGTAGTGGGCCTCCTCCATATAGTGGGTCGTCACGATCGTCGTGACGCCCAGGCGCGAGAGCGCGACGATGCGCCGCCAGAAGGTGCGGCGCGCCTCGACGTCCGCGCCCGACGTCGCTTCGTCCAAAAAGAGAATGTCGGGGTGGTGCAGAAGCGCCGCCGCGAAGGCGAGCTCGCGCTTGGCGCCGAGCGGCAGTCGGTCGGTGCGCTCGTTTGCGTAGGGCGCAAGGCGAAAGAGTTCGATCGCCTCCGTCACGCGTTCGCGAAGACGCCGTCCCCAAAGCCCGTAGCTGCGTCCGAAATAGTCGAGATTCTGCCGCACGGTGAGTTTTTCGTAGAGCGAGAACTTCTGCGCGACGTAGCCGATTCGTGAGCGGACCTCCGACTTCGCCTCTTCGAGCGACACGCCGCAAACGTGAATTTTCCCCGCGCTCGGCGCAAGAAGCCCGCAGAGCATGCGGAAGGTCGTGGTTTTCCCGGCGCCGTTGGGACCGAGAAGCCCGAAGATTTCTCCCTTCTTCACGGTGAAGCTCGTGTCGGCCACGGCCGTGAAGTTTCCGAAGCGCCGAGAGATCCCTTCGGCCTCGATCACGACGTCTTCGCTTCCCGCATCGACCTTCGGAGCGCTGAAGTGCGCCGAAGCTTCGCGCGAGAACGCGGCGTCGACGTAGACGTCCTCCATGAGGGGCGGGCGTTCCGCGACGGTGAGGGCGGGGAGACCCGCCGCGGTCGCCTTCGCCCGGAGGTCCTCCGGACGGGATTCACAGGCGAGGAGCACCGCGACCCCGTCCGCCTTGGGGGAGGCATCGAGGAAGGGGGCGTCTTCGCCCATTTCGGCGTTGACGAGGTCGAGCGCTCCGCGCGTGAGCGTTTCGGCGTCTTCGGGATTTGCCGCGCGAAGGAGAAAGGTTCTTCGCGAAAGACGGCGTCTTGCGGCTTCCGGCGTTGCGACGTCGAGAAGACGGCCCTTGTCCATCAGCAGGACGAGGTCCGCCTCTTCGGCTTCGGGAAGGTTCGAGGTCGTCACGACGACGCGCATGCCGGTCTCGTCGGAGCGGGTTCGGAGAATGTTCTTGAGCTCCCGCCTCGAGAGGGGGTCGACCCCCACCGTCGGTTCGTCGAGGAAAAGGAGTTCGGGCGTCGCGAGAAGACTTGCCGCGACGCCGAGCTTTTGCTTCATCCCGCCCGAGAGCGCGCCGGCGCGCCGCGCCTCGAATCCGGCGAGTCCGGTCAGCGCGAGCAGTTCCTCAAAGCGCGCGGGGGCCTCCGCCTTCGGAACGCCCCGCAAGGCCGCGAAGGTTTCGAGGTTTTCGAGGACCGTGAGCTCTTCATAGAGCCCGAACTTTTGCGGCATGAAGCCCGTGCGGCCCGAAAGCGACGCCTTGTCGGGCGAAAGACCGAGGACGGAGATTTTCCCGGCGTCGGGCGTGAGAAGCCCCACGAGAAGCCGAAGAAGGGTCGACTTCCCGGCGCCGTCGGGTCCCGCGATCGTGATGAGGCGGGCCTCTTCGGGGAGCTCGAACGAGAGGTCGTCCACCGCCCGCAGGGGCCGTCCGTCGGGACCGACGAAGCGCTTCTCGAGGTTTTCGACGGAGAGGACGGTCATTCGGGTTTGAGCTTCACGGTGACGGGTTGTCCCATGCGCAGACGGTGTTCGGGATCGGGCACGTCCACGCGGAATTCATAGACGAGCGCCGTGCGCAGGTCTTCCGTCTGCACGGTCTTGGGCGTGAATTCGGCCGTGTCGCTGATGAAGGCGATGCGGCCCGCAATCGGTTCGGTCGTGTCCGTTTCGACCGTCACGACGTCGCCCTCGCGCACTTCGCCCAAACGCGCCTCGGTGAGGTAGGCGCGCACCCACTTCGGGTCGTCGAGCGAGAGTTCGAAGACCGTGCGGGCGGCGACCGCCATGTCGCCGGGTTCGGCCGCGCGAACGCGCACGAATCCGTCGGCGGGGGAGCGCAAAACGCTTTGCACGTTGATCTGATGATCGAGCTGCGCGACGGCGGCTTCGGCCGCTTCCCACTGCGCGCGGGCCGCGGCGATTTCCTGCGGGCGCGAGCCGTTTTCAAGTTTGCGGAGCTGTTCGGCGAGGCTCTTTTCCTGGGCGGTGCGCTGCGCGAGCGTGAAGCGCGCTTCGTCCCGCAGCTGCTCGGTCGTCGCCTTTGCGCGGAAGAGCTCATCCTGACGGTCGGCCGTGATGCGCGCAAGGCGCAGCGACTGGCGAAGGGCCGCGAGTTCGGCGCGGGCGACCGCGATGTCTTCCTGGCGGGCGCCCTCTTCGGCGAGCGAATACTGGGCCTTGAGCGACTGCGCGCTTGCTACGAGCCGCGCGCGCTCGAGTTCGAGCGCTTTGGTGTCGAGGCGTCCGAGCACGTCCCCCGCCTTCACGCGCATGCCTTCTTCGGGACCGAGCTCGGCGATGCGTCCGCCAATTTCAAAGGCGAGCGACACGCTTCTCGTGTCGACGTGACCCCAGGCGGTCGGTTCGCGCGTTTCGGTCGTGCGGTCGTGAAGGAGATACCAGGCCCCCGAACCGAGGAGAGCGAGGAGCACGAGACCCGCAATCGGTTTGGCTTTGTTCATAAAAATGGTCAGCGGATGTGGTCGAAGATGGAGGACGGACGATAGCCCAGGCTCTGCACGGCGACGACCTTTTCGTCGGGACCGAGGTGAAGGGCCCGCCCGAGCCGTTCGGGATCGAACCCGAGGCGCACCACGGTCGAAAGATGGAGCGCCGCCGCGGCGAGGTAGGCCATCTGCACCTTGGCGCCCGCGTTGATGTCCGCGGCGCGCCGGCGGATGTCCTCGGCAGCTTCGTCGTCCCAGTCGTCGTTGAAGAGTTCGATGATCTTTTCGCCGAGCATCGTCATGCGGCCGCGCGTCTTCTGCAGATTCGCCACGTAGACGAGCTCGACGGGCGCGGCGAGAATGGCGGGCTGTCCGAAGCCCGTTTCCTCGCGCACGTCCTCGATCGAAAGGAAGAGAAGGCCGTTTCGCTCGGGCACCCAGCGCCAGATGCCGTTCGACTTCAGGACGTAGATTTCGATTTCCCGCCAGTTGAGGCACGAGGGCGTCGTGCGCTTTCCGTTGGGACGGTTGATCCCGTCGACCGCGTTCAAAAGGGTCGAAAGGTCGTAGTCCGTGATCGGTTCGTCGCTGAAGCTGCGTTCCGACCGGCGGTTCATGAGAACCGTCTGCAGCGGCACGTCGAGGGCCTGCGCCTTGGGGAGCGCGCGGAAGATTTCGTCGTCGTTTCGCGGACCGAAGCGCCGCGTCATTTCGGCCTTGAGGTCGTTGAAGTCTTCGCGAATGTCGTTGACGCGCCTCTCGAGCGTCTCGACGATGTTCTTGAGCGTTTTTTTCTCGGTCATTTTTTCTTGTTCCTTTTGCGGGAGACCCGTTTCTTTCATTCTAGCGGAGGGGAATGGCGGGCCTTTTGCCCGCCGACAAATCTCTCAGTCAACGGGGATTTTCTCGACCACGCGGAAGTGCCCGTCGGGCCAGCCGCCGATCCAGCCCTTAAGCAGACTCGTGTCGTCGGTCGTCGCTTCAAGGCGCCAGAAGCCGTCGTCGAGCTTTTCGAGCTTCTGGTCGCGCGAGAAGGGCGCTTCGTCAAGGAGCGTCGCCGTGTGGTTGTCCTCGAATTCGAGGATGAGCCGCACCTTCTTGCCGTTGCTGTAGTTGAAGTGGCGTCCCCGCATGTATTCGTCGAGCGTAAAGTCTTCGGGGACGTCCGCCGCGAATTCGAGGAGCTTTGCGTCGAGCATGCGGTGCAGCGCCAGGTGCCGGCAGTTGTCGTAGCCGTCAAAGCGCACGACGACGTAGACCTTGCGGTCCTGCAGCACGAGCCCGAGGGGCGAGACGATCGCCTCCTTTTCCTCGCCGTCGAGATTGCGGTAGCGCACTTCAAGCTTCACTTCGCGGTAGAGCGCTTCGGAGACGGCGTCGAAGATGCGGGGCTTGATTTCGGGCGGAATGAACTTGACGCCGCTCGGCACCGACGCCACCTTCGAGAGCCAGGTGCGCTCCGGTGTTTCGGGGGCGCGCTCGCGAAGCGTCGCGCGGGCCGTCTCAAAAAGCGGCTCCATTGCGTTCATGAGGGATCCAGGAAGGAGGTAGCGCATGTTTTCTTCGAAGAGACGCAGAAGGAGACACTCCTGCGGGCTCATCTGCATCGCCGAGAAGCTTCCCGAGGGAACGGTCTGCCGATAGGCGTAGACGCGCGTGCGGTCGTCGAGTTCCACGCCGAGTTCGGGGTGGCTCACGATGCGCTTCAGGACGCGCTGCAGCGTCCGACGGTGCACGTGGAGGCCCTGCGACGCGAGACGGTTCTGAATTTCGCTCGTCGTCGTCCAGCGCCGCGTGATGCCGCGCAGCACCGCGAGAATCAGCAGAATGTCGTTGTTGTGGTCGGCGTTGATGTTCTTTTCCATCCTCGTTTTCCTCGGAATGCGTTCGAATAGAGGATAGCGCAGACGCGACCGTTTTTGACGCTAAATGATTGCGCGCCGATCACTGGCCCGTCGAAACGCCGTCCCAGCGGGCGGCGCCGAACTGCCGTGCCGTATCGTCGGCCGTGCGGAGCACCGCGTCAAAGAGCGGCGTCTCCCAGCCGACCTTGGGAAGCGACGTGCGAAGAAGCGTGTTTTCCGCCTGCGCGCGAAAAAGCGCCGAATGGGCGTCTTCGAGCGTTCGCCAGGCGCGGAAGAGCCGCGGGCGCGCTTCGTCGAGAAGCCGAAGCGTCGGGAGACGGTCGCTCTTTCGACCGTTCGCGGTTCGGTCCGCGGGCAGAAGATTCCAAAGGTCGTTGCAGTGCGTTCTCGCCCAGGGAATCATGTGGTCGACCGCGAGCGTCGAGCGGGTGAGCGGTCGGTTCGTCCAGACGCAGCGCAGATTCCCCGTTCCTTCGAAAACGGCCTTGGCGAGCACCGTGTCGCGCTCGGGATTGTCGGGCGGAAGAAGTCTCTCGAGCACCGCCGCCGTGGTTGCGGGCTCGCCCGCCAACTTCGAAAAGCGCACGGAAAGCCTCGCCCACTCGAGCATGACGGTGTTGACGAACCAAGGAGCCGACCGGTTGAGTTCGTTCCAGAGGGGAACGGGGAGGCGCAGTTCCCCGAAGTGATGGGCCAGCCCCGCGGGCGTGGGCGCCCAGGCGCCTTTTTGGACGTGCGACGTGTAAAAGGGTTTGCCGTCGGGAGATTTGCTCCCCGTGAAGTACACGGGGCCCTTTTTGAGGGTCTCGGCGATGTCGATCACGGTTTCGAAAAAGGCCTTGACCTTGGCGGGATCCGCGTCGGGGAGGGCGAGCCGTCCCTCGTAGAAATCCCGCCGAAAGTGAAGCCGATCGCCCGCGTAGAGCGCCTGCAGGCGGGAGAGCGATGCGCCGAAGCCGAGCGTCCGTGAACCTTGAATCTGCCGCGGCGCGGGCCCCGTTCCCGCGGTGAGCTCCCAGAAGTAGTCGAGCCAGCGCTCGACGACGAGCGAAAAGGGAATCGCAACCCAGTCGGCTTCAATGCTCGCCGCGGGTTGCCACTCGTTTCTCGCGAGAAAGCGGGCGCGTCCCGGCGCCTCGATGTTGACGTCCGCTACGGCGCGAAGGAGCGCGAACTTGTAGGTGGCGGTCTTGGCTTCGTCCTCGAGAATGCCGCGAAGCCGCGAGACGGCCCGAAGGCGTTCGGCGCGGCGCACGAAGACGAGCGTGACCCAGGTGCATTCCTTGCCCGGGGCGCCCGTCGATTCGCGACGCTCGCTGTAGGCCTCTTCGAACCCGAAGCGCGAGAGAAGCGACGAATAGTGGGCGGCCGGGCGGTTTGCGTAAAACCGCGGATCTTCAGCGGTCGCCGTCGCATGGTTTTCGGGAATGGAGAGGACGATCGTTCCGGCGTCTCCGAGAACGGCGTCGATGAAGAGCGCCGCGTCGAAGAGCCCCGCGTCGTCCAAGTGCTGCAAAACGCCGATCGCGACGAGTGCGTCGAAGGAATCCTTTTCGCCGAGGAGCGCGAGCGCTCCCGTTCTCGTGCGCGGAGCCATGCCCGAATCGTTTCGGGGCGGAAGGGGTAGGTGTTGGAACCGGATTCCCCCGACCTCTTTGGCGAGGTCCCGCGCGATGCGGAGCATCTCTTCCGATCCGTCGGTCGCGGTGACGCGTACGCCGCGCGCGGCCATGCGTCGTGCGTCGCGCCCCGAGCCGCAGCCGAGTTCGAGCACCCGGGCGCCTCGCGGAATCCACCGTTCGAGCACGGCGTCAAGCGTCGTCGCGGTGAGGGACTCGTAGCGGCTCGCCTCGCGGGCGGCGTTTCGTTCGTAGTGCGAGAGCGTTTCGTTCATCAGGCCCTTCCTTTCGCCGATGCGCGCTGTTCCGCCTTGAGGCGCCGGACCGTCGCGAAAATGCCCGCGCCCGCGACCACCGCCATCCCGAGGAGCGCGACAAGGTCGATCGTCTCGTTAAAGAGCGCGATGCCGAAGAGGAGCGCAAACGGGATCTCCGCGAAGCTGAATACGGCGTTCACGAGCGAGTGGCCCTTCGCCCAGGCGTAGGTCGTCGCGATCTGCGCGAACGTGGCGGAAAATCCCACGCCGAGAAGAAGCGCAATCGAGAGAGCCGTCACGTCGTGCCAGCCGTCGCCGAAGGCGAAGAGAAAGCCCGTGAGACTGCCCGCGAGCATGATGTAGAAGACGATCCGCTCTCCCGGCTCCCCTTTGTGCGTGAGGTGCCGGATCATGAAGTCGGCGCCGCCCGAAGTGAGACCCGAGAGAACGCCTGCAAGGGCGGCCGTCGTCGTGATGCCTTGCGACACGTCGGGGCGAAGAATGAGGAGTACGCCGCCGAAGCCCGCGAGTACGGCGAGCAAAACGACTTTGTCGAGCCGATAGGCGGTAAAGAGGGCGGCAATCGCGAGAAAAACGCAGAACCAGAGCGGTCCCGTGCTGGTGAGGGTCTGCGCGGTCGCGATCGGCATGACGGTGAGCGTGTAGACGCTCAAGGCAATGCTCACGGTTCCGACCGTGCAGCGCACGACGTAGCGGACGGGATAGCGGGTTTTGAGCGAAAGGCCTTTTCGCCGCATCACCGCGGCGCAGAAGAGGCACCCGACGATCGAGCGCCAGAAGACGATCTCCCAGACGCCGAAGCCTTCCGAGGCCATGACTTTTGCGAGCGCCGCCGTGAGGGAAAAGAGAAAGATCCCGACGAGCATCCAAAAGGACGCCTTAACCATGATCGGCCTCCTTTGCAAAACGCTCGTGCCAAAGCGGCACGGCCGCGCGCCAGAAGGCCGGGATCGAATCGGCGCCGAGCGCGGGAAAGCCCAGATGCGCCCAGGCGAATTCGAGTTCGCCCAGAAGATTCGTTTCGTCAAGCGGCACGGCCCCCTGTTGCTTCGAGAGCTTTTCCTTTCGGTCGTTCAAGACGAGCGGAAGGTGCAGGTAGTGCGGCACGGGGGCGCCGAGCGCTTCGATCAGGGCGATTTGCCGCGGGGTGTTGTCGAGAAGATCCGCTCCGCGCACGACGTCGGTCACGCCCGACTTGACGTCGTCGACGATGCAGGCGAGCTGATAGGCCCAGAGGCCGTCGGCGCGCTTCATGACGACGTCTCCGGCTTCGAGCGGGAGGTTTTGTTCAAAATACCCGCAGAGCCGGTCCGTAAAGCCGAGCGTCCGGTCGGGGAGGCGAAAGCGAAGGGCCCGCACGGGGCGTCCGCCCGTGCCGTTGCGGCAGGTGCCCGGATAGACGCCCGGGGGGAGACCCAACTCCGCGTCGCGAGCGAGGATTTCCTTTCGCGTGCAGGCGCAGCCGTAGAGAAGACCCTTCTTGCGAAGAAGGTCGAGCGCCTTTTCGTAGGCGTCGTCGCGGGTGCTCTGCCACACCACCGGTTCGTCGGACGTGAGTTCGAGGCGTCCGAGGACGCGCAGAATGTCTTCGGCCGCGCCCGGAATGTCGCGCGGCGGATCCACGTCCTCGATGCGAACGAGCCAGACGCCCCCGTGGGCGCGGGCGTCGAGCCAGCTTCCCATCGCCGCGACGAGACTTCCCCGGTGCAGGCGTCCGGTGGGGGAGGGGGCGAATCGTCCTCGATACTGGCTCATCATGGCGGCGTCACATTTGTAAAATGAAGGGAACCCCAAGAATTGTAGTGCGAGCGACCCTCAAAATGCCCGAAAGAGAAGAAAGAGACCGAAAACCGACGCTCGCCGACGCGCTCCTTTTATCGCTCATCCAGATGATGGGCCCTTTCGCCGCGAACACCTACATTCCCGCCTTTCCCGCAATGACCGAAGCCTTCGGGGTGTCGTCCGACGTGATTTCGCAGTCGCTCTCGGTCTACCTCGTCGCCTTTGCCGTCGGATCGCTCTTTGTGGGGACGCTCTCGGACGCCCTGGGGCGGCGTCCCGTCGTGGTGGGCGGGGCGCTCGGCTTTTGCCTGGCGGCGCTCGCCGCTTCGACGACGGATCACTTCGGGTGGCTTCTTTTCTGGCGCGTGGTGCAGGGCTTCTGCGCCTCGGTCGGCCCCGTCGTTTCGATGGCGATCGTGCGCGACCGCTGGTCCGGGGTCGCCGCAACGAAGATGCTCGCCCTCATGACGCTTCTCTTTGCCTTGGCGCCCGCCTTCGCCCCGATCGTCGGGGGCGCCGTTACGGTGCGCTGGGGCTGGCGCGCGGTCTTCTGGACGCTCGCGCTCCTCAATCTCGCGATCGCCGTGTTCGGCCTCACGGTTCTGAAGGAATCGCTTCCGAAGGCCGCCAGACGTCCCTTTGGTCTCGGAGAGTCGATCAGAACTTACGGAATGCTTTTGCGGCACCGCGCCTTTCTCTTCGGCGTCATGGGGCACGGCTTTTGCTTCATGGGCGGGATCGTCTACACGGCGGGCGGCGCCGACTTCGTCATGCACATCATGAAGCTGGGTGTCGAGGACTTCGGGTATCTGACGCTTCCCTTCATTGCCTTTTCCATGGCGGGAAGCTTTCTGACGGGGCGTCTCGTCGGGCGCATCGGGTGGCGCAGAACGCTCGCTTCGGGCCTCACCGTCCTGATCGCGGCGGGGGTGTTGGGCGTCGGGATTGCGCTCGAAACCGCCCCCGTGTGGCCCCTCGTCATCGCGGCGCCGTGTCTCTATCAGACGGCGATGAGCTGGTCGCGCCCCGTCATGGCGACGCTCAATCTCGACTATTTCCCGAAAAACCGCGGGATGGCGGCGTCGGTGCAGCAATTCTTCCATACGTCGAGCTTCGCGCTCGCCGCGGCCCTCTGGGTTCCGATCGTGATCGGGGACGTCGCGCGCTACGCGGGCGTGATGCTCTTTTCGGGGGTCCTCACGGTGCTCTGCTGGGTCGTGGTTCTGCGCGAGCGCCGCAAGGCGGGACTTTAAGGCTCACTCGAGAAATTCCGTGACGTCGCACTGAAAGAAGTGCGCGAGGCGCTCGGCCGTTTCGGGCGGGATCTTGCGCAGCCCCGCCTCGTATTTCGAGAGGTGCGACTGGGTCGTCCCGACGGCTTCGGCCAGGTCCTTCTGCGTGAGATTGCGAAGGAGCCGGTATTGACGAAGACGCTCGAAAGGTTCGCCCTCGCGCTTCGGCAGGGGCTTGCCCAAGTGCGAAAAGGATTCGAGCCCCGTAAGGATGCGGCGAAGCGCCGCGGCCTCTTCCTTGGGCGCCCGAAGCGTGAAGACGACTTCGTCGCCCTTGCCCGGCGTTTCGGTGAGGATGATCGGCATGAGGGGCTCCGCCTCAGTTCGCGACCGGCGTGATCGGCTTGTTGCCGTTCACGAAGGCGTGGACGTTGCGAACGACGAGGTCCGCCATCATGCGGCGCGTCTCGAGCGTCGCCGTCCCGATGTGGGGCGTGAGGATCGTGTTGGGAAGGGCCTTCAATTCCGCCTCGACGTAGGGTTCGTTTTCAAAGACGTCGAGCCCCGCGCCCGCGATCGTGCGCGTCTTGAGGGCGTCGATCAGCGCCTTGGTGTGCACGACCGAGCCGCGCGCGACGTTGATGAGGTAGCCCTTCGTGCCGAGCGCCATCAGGATTTCGGCGTCGACCACGTGGTGGGTCGCTTCGGTGGCGGGGACGATCACGACGAGGTAGTCGCACCAGACGGCGAGTTCCTTCAAGGTAGGGAAGCGCTGCCACTTGGTGTTCTTGCCCGTGAGGTCCGTGTAGCCGATCTGCATGCGGAAGGCTTCGCCCCGGCGGGCGATTTCGCTGCCGATGCGACCGAGCCCGAAGATGCCGAGGCGCTTCCCCGAGACGCGCGTCTGCAAGGGAAAGCCCCCGTCGGGCCAGCGGCCTTCGCGAAGCCAGCTGTCGGCGCGCGGCAGTCCGCGCGAGAGACTGAGGATCATCGCGAACGCGAGGTCCGCGACGTCGTCCGAGAGGACGTTGGGCGTATTCGTGAGGACGATGCCGCGGCGCTTGAGCGCAGCCATGTCGTAGCCGTCGTAGCCCACGCCGAAGCTCGCGATCATGCGGCAGGCGGGAAAGCGGCGAAGAACCTCGGCCGTGACGCGCGAACTCGCCGTCCCGATGAGAACGGACGCGAGCGAGCCGATGCGTTCCTGCTCCTCATAGCGCATTTCCGGCCAGAAGTAGAGGCGTCCGCACTGCTCGAGACCTTCTCGCAGAATTCCCGGCATTGCGCGCGAGGGCAGAAGACTCACGAGCACGGGACGATCCGACGCAACGACGTCGTCGGAAGGGACGGAGAGCGACATGTTTTCCTCCTTGTTATGGATTTTTTAGGGAAGGTTCGCGCCGCAATCAGGGCGTGAGCAGATCCACCTGTTCGCTCAGGTGGTCGCGCAGGAGACGCTTGGCGAGTTCTTCGTCGCCTCGTCGGATGGCGTTCAAAAGGGCGCGTTCCGTGCGGGCGATGTTGAGGAAGAATTGAGGGTTGTTCTTCGGAAGGGCCGAGGAGGTCTTCTCGAAGTAGGTGACGAGCGCCGCCGAGAAGACCTGCAGCACGCGGTTGCCGCAGGCTTCGAGCAGAAGCAGGTGGAATTCGCGGTCCCAGCGGTCCGCTTCCTTGGCGTTGCCGGCGTAGTACTCGATGTGGCAGATCGCTTCGTCGAGCTTGCCGAGAAGCGCGGGCGTCATGCGGCGGATCGCAAGCGGAATGATGTGCACTTCAATGAGGAGACGCGCTTCGATGAACTCGCGGATGTCGAAGTTCGCGATGTCCATCTGCACCTGGATCTGGGCGGAGAGGTTCTTGGGGCCGAGCGTGTTGACGGTCATGCCGCGCTTCGGGGCGCGGTCGACGACGCCCATCTGGCTCAGAACCGAGAGGGCCTTTCGCACCTTGTAGCGCGTAACGCCGAAGCGTTCGGCGAGTTCGTTTTCCGTGTCGATGCGTCGCCCTTCCTTCGCTTGCGTCAGGATGTGCTGGTGAATTTCGCGAAAGAGGGTGTCGTCATCCATGGGATGTCTCCGGGAGGGCCTGAAAATGCGGGAATTGTAGCAGGTTTGGGCAAGTCTGAAAAAGGCGGCCGGGGACCTTCCTTGCCCGTCGGCTTTTTGCCGAACTTTCTTTTCTCCGAAACTTTTTCTTCCAACCCGTCGGGATTTTGCGAAGGACGGTGCCGATGTTCTTCATCGAAGAGATGCACGACGCCTTCGAATGATCCGCCTTTGCTGGGCGCGAGCTTAGGATTTCGGCAGGATTCTACGAGAACGCGTTTCTTTACTTCCGGAACGTTCGTTCTCGTTTTGATGAATCTTCGGAAATTCGGTCTGTCGAATGACCGCTCTAAGCCCGCGCGGGACGCGGGAATCGCTGCACCAACGGCAAATAAGGAGATGCAAGAAAAGAATTGTACGGATAAAAGAGAGGTATACATTCCGTTTCGGCTTTTTCTTCTCCGACTCTGTACAATGCAGGCACTTTCTACAGAACTGTCGAGGACCAACCGATGATTCCGTACTCCGTCTACGAAGCGGCGCTTGCCGCCGAACTCCTTCCCGCCATGGGTTGCACCGAGCCCATCGCGCTCGCCTATGCGGCCGCGATCTGCGCCAAGCGCCTCGGGGGCTATCCCGAACGCATCGAGCTCGACGTCTCGCGCAACATCGTGAAGAACGTCAAGAGCGTGGTCGTCCCGAACACGGGCGGCCTGACGGGCCTTGAAGCCGCGGCCGTCGCTGGGTTCGTGGCCGCGAAGCCCGAAGCGGCCCTCGAAGTGCTCGCCGCGATTACGCCGGAAGAACGCGACCGCATCCGCGAACTCGTTCAGACGACGCCCGTCGAAGTGCGTCAGTCGAACGAACCCGACGTCTTCTTCATCCGCGTGACGGGGCATTTGAACGGCCACAGCGTGTCGACCGTGATCCGCACGTCGCACACGAACGTCACCCGCATCGAGGAGGACGGCAAGGTCGTCTGGGAGGAAGGGGATCGTCCCGAAGAGGAACATCCCGTCGAAAGCTGGCACGTCGCCGAACTCATCGAAGCCGCCCGCGTGATGCCGCTTGACCATGTGCGTCCGCTCCTGGAGCGTCAGCTCGCCTGCAACCGCGCCATCGCCGAACAGGGGCTCTCGGGCGAATGGGGCGCCACGATCGGTCGCATTCTTATGGCCCGTGACCCCGAAGATCCCGCCGTGCGCGCCCGCGCCTTTGCGGCGGCCGCGTCGGACGCCCGCATGAACGGGTGCGAACTCCCCGTCGTGATCGTGTCGGGTTCGGGGAACCAGGGGATCACGGCGAGCATGCCGGTCCTCATCTACGCCGAGCACCTCAAGAAGTCCGAAGAGGAACTCCTGCGCGCGCTTCTTCTTTCCGACCTCGTGACGGTGTGCCTGAAGCAAGGCATCGGCAAACTTTCCGCCTACTGCGGCGCCGTGAGCGCTGGGGCTGGGAGCGGCGCCGGCATCGCCTACCTTCTCGACTTCTCGACCGAGGACATCGAACGCGTCATATCGAACGCGCTCGCCATCACGTCGGGCCTCATCTGCGACGGCGCGAAGTCGTCCTGCGCTTCGAAGATCGCCATGAGCGTCGAAGGGGCTCTCCTTGCGATCGACATGGTCAAGAACGACCGCGCCTTCAAGGGCGGCGACGGGATCGTCAAGAGCGACGTCGACGCCACGGTGGCGGCCGTCGGCCGCATCGCGAGCCGCGGCATGGTCGGCACCGACCGCGAAATCATCAACGTGATGCTCGAAACGAAGTGAGTCACGGCCGTCCCGATCCTGGACGGCATTCTCAAAATGCGAAATGTCCGGTCTTCCGAAGTAGAGGAAGGCCGGACATTTGTTTCGGGTGAATCCCGGGAAGGCCCCGGGATCCGAAGATGCGCTCAGCGATTGCGGCGCTTTTCCCGGTGGATCCACCAGAGAAGATACAGGATCAGAAAGCCCGAGAAGGCGAGCGAGAGTCCCGGAAGCGCACTCCATTCGGGAGATTGACCGGCGTCGATCGGAAGCCCGCCGACCCAGGCGCCAAGCGCATTGCCGGCGTTAAACGACGTCTGCGCGAGGGCCGCGCCCAGGAGGCGTCCTTCCTTTGCGCCCTGAAGCATCATGATCTGCTCGGGACCCGAAATGAAGAAACAGCACCCCGCCGCCACGACCGTGGCGGGAATCGCGATGAAGGGATTCGCGGCGCCGAAAAAGACGGTGAGAAGCGCGACGAAAAGGACGCCCTGGCCCATGCAGGCGAGGGCCGGATCGGTGAAGCGCCCGGCGAGTTTTGCGCAGAGGAGATTCCCCGCGACCATGCCGGCGCCCACGACCGCCATGACGAGGCTCATCGAGGAAGGCGCCACGCCCGTCACTTCCTCCATCGTGGGGTTGACGTAACTCAGATAGGCGAAAAAGCCCCCGTTCCCAAGGAAGATCGCCGCCATGACAAGCCAGGGGCGAAGGTGCGTGAGAAAGCGAAACTGCGCGCGAAAACCCGCGTTCGGAAGGGCGGGGAGGCTCGGCACGAAGCGAAGAACCGAGAGGAACACGATGACGCCCGTGATCGCCGTGATCCCGAAGACGAGTCGCCAGGAGACGGCCCAGGAGAGGAAGCTTCCGAGCGGCACGCCCACGAGGTTGGCGATCGTCATCCCGAGCACCATGAGCGTGACGTCGCGCGAGGCTTTGCCCGGTTGGGCGAGTTCGCTCGCGATGATCGAGCCCACGCCGAAGTAGGCCCCGTGCGGCAGGCCCGACAAAAAGCGCGAAGCCAGCATGACGGCGTAGCCGTCGGCAAAGACCGTCACGGCGTTTCCGATGACGATGAGGCCCACGATGAGAAGAAGCAGGCGTTTGAGCGGCAGGTTTCTTCCGAAAACAACCATGAGCATCACGCCCGCGCAGACGCCCGTGGCGTAGGCGGCGATAAAGTGGCCGGCTTCCGGAATCGAGACCTGAAGATCGGCGGCGACGGCGTTCAGAATCGACATCATCGAAAATTCGGCGATGCCGAGCGCAAGGGTGCCGAGCGCTAGAACAAGAATGTGGAGAGGCATGAGGGTTTCTTCTTTTGTTTTCGTTGGATTGATCGGGTCCATCACGGAAAAACCCGAGGAACGCAATTTTGCCTCAAAAATCGGTTGAGCGGGGGGAAGATAAATAAAATTGCCGAGGCGTCATGCGGCCGTTCGATGCTGTGTTTCGGACGGATAAAGTCCGTGAGACAGCTGACTCAGAAACCTTATGGTCCAATAGCTTATGGCCGGTAAGCTTATGAGCGGTAAGGTAACAGGAAAAAAATTACCGGAGAGTTTCGACGGTCGAGTTGCAGACACGTTGTCAACGCCGCCGCAAGAAACGTTCTTCATAACCGCACCGCATGAATACGCATGAGTTTTGCGAATTGGACGGCAGCGCTCTCCCGCGCTACCGTGAAGTCGGCAACGGTGGAAAGGCGAGGTCCGGAAAAACTTCGCCGCGATTCCATGGAGGAATACATGCAATACCGCCATTTGGGCAGAACCGGCCTGATCGTGAGTCGTCTGTGTCTCGGGACCATGAATTTCGGTCACCTCACCGACAAGGCCGCGAGCTTCGAGATCATGGACCGCGCCTACGACTTCGGCATCCAGTTCATCGACACGGCGGACGTCTACGGCGGTCCGCAACGCCCCGACATTCCGCTCGGCTACGGCATTTCCGAGGAAATCGTGGGCGACTGGCTCCAAAAGAGCGGAAAACGAAACGAGATCGTCCTCGCGACGAAGCTCTATCAGCCGATGGTCAACGGTCCCAACGGTCGGCGCCTTTCGGCCTATCACATCCGCGAAGCCTGCGAGGCGAGCCTTCGGCGACTCAAGACGGACCACATCGACCTCTATCAAATGCACCATTTCGACCGCGAGACGCCGTTCGACGAAATCTGGCAGGCGATGGACGTGCTCATCCGGCAAGGAAAGATTCTCTACGTGGGAAGCTGCAACTTCCCGGGCTGGGGGATCGCCGCGATGCAGGGCGAAGCGCGTCTGCGCGGACTCTTCGGACTTGTGAGCGAGCAGAGCCGCTACAACCTCGCCTGCCGTCAGCTCGAACTCGAAGTGATTCCGTCCTGCCGCCATCACGGCATGGGGCTCCTGACTTACAGTCCTCTGGACGGAGGACTTCTTGCGGGTCACTCGAAGGAGAGCGGAGGGGCGGGGCGCCGCGCGAAGCCCTCGCTTCCGATCCGCGATCCGAAGTTTGCCGAACGCGTTGCGGCCTACGAAGCGCTTTGCGAACGTTACGACATGGATCCGGCCGACGTGGCGCTCGCCTGGGTCCTGGCGAATCCCGTCGTGACGACGCCGATCGTAGGACCGAGAACGCTTGCGCACCTTGAAGGCTCGATGGCGGCCTTGGATCTCACGCTGCCGCAGGCCATGCTCGAAGAGCTCGACCGCATCTTTCCGGGCCCGGGCGGCGAAGCCCCCGCGGCGTACGCCTGGTGAGAATCTCAGGCAAACGCGTGACTCAACAACCGCTCCGGACGACGGTTACGGGGCGGTACCTTCTTCAGCCTCGGCGCTCTCTTTCTTCGTTCCTTCCTGCGGCGGATAGAGGTTGCGCAGGGTTTTGAGGAATTCCTCCGTGATCGTCTGCTTCTGGCTTGCGGACGACCAGGCGAGGACGACGTCGGTGAGAAAGGCCGGCTGGAAGGGTAAAAAGACGATGTCGTTGTCGGGCGGCACGATGCCGTCGAGACACAGGGCGTTTCCGCCCGCGCGCACGACGAGCGACGCGTTGTAGAGAAGGTTGTAGGTTCCGACGACGCGAAGTTTGGAGAAGGAATAATTGAGCCACCCGCCGATGCGGTTTTCCACGCCGCGCTGCTTCGAAACGTAGAGCGGCAGGCGCTTCAAGTCCTCGGGTGTGACGAAGGTTTTCCCCGCGAGGATTCCGTCGCGGCGGGTGAGCACGCCCCAGCGGTTTTCCCGCGGCAGACGGATGTATTCGAATCCGTCGAGCCGGCAGGGCATGTTGAAGACGCCGAACTGCGAGAGTCCCGACCGAAGGTGTTCGGCCGCGGTAAGCGCGTCGGCGCTCACAAAATGGCAGCGAACGCGCGGGTATTTTTCCTGAAAGCGCTGAACGGCTTCGGCGACGATCCCGACGGCGGGCGTTTCGGCGGCGGAAATCCGGATGTCGCCCGCAAGCCCCTCCGTCGTCATTGCCTCAAGCTTCGTTCTGTCGACGAGGGCGAGGATGTCCTGAGCGCGGCGGAAAAGGAAGTGTCCTTTTTCCGTGAGTTCGAGGCTGCGGGTGGTGCGCTCGAAAAGTTTCTGTCCGAGTTCCTCTTCGAGGTCCGCAATTTGGCGCGAGAGCGTCGGCTGCGTGACGGAGAGCTTCTCCGCGGCGGCGGTGAAGCTTTGTTCCCGGGCGATTTCGACGAAAGAACGAAGTACCTTGAGATCCATGATGTGGCGTGGACAACGGTTCGAGTGGCGACGTCGCCGCCCGCTGACGGGCGGCATCGACAACATTCTGCCACTTTCACGACGTCCTGCCGCGAGGCGACGGTGTTTGGCCTGTGACTGTACGAAGGAAACAGCCGGCGGAAATTCCGTCGAAGGTTCTCGGACTCGACCGTCGTGTTCGGGATAACGCTCTCTTGAGTCGTGCGTGCTCTTAGCCATAATGCGCAGGATTGGTGGCGGCTTCCCTGTACCGCCCCATTTCTTGAGAGACTTCCCATGACTGATCTGCAGCTCTTCCATCAAACGCTCCCCACGAACCCGAAGAATCCCGACGTTCCTCTCTACAACGCCGAAACCGCCGCGGCCGTGCGGGCCTTTCACCGCACGATGCCCGACTACGAACCGACGCCGCTCGCGCATTTCCCGTCTCTCGCCAAAGAGCTCGGCGTCAAGGACATCTTTGTAAAGGACGAGAGCAAGCGCTTCGGACTCAAGGCCTTCAAGGCTTTGGGCGGCAGTTGGTGCATTGCGTCGCTCCTCGCCGAAGAACTCGGGATGGAACGTCCTGATTTCACGGTCTTGACCGCTCCCGAAACCCTGAAGCGTCTCGGGAACCGCACCTTCTCGACGGCGACCGACGGCAATCACGGCATGGGCGTCGCCTGGACGGCGATGAAACTCGGTCAGAAGGCGGTGATCTACATGCCGAAAGGCAGTTCCGTCGAACGCGTGGAACGTATCCGCAGGACGGGCGCCACGGTCCACGTCACCGACGTCAACTACGACGCGACCGTGGAACTCGCCAAGGCCACGGCCGAGAAAAACGGCTGGACCTACGTGCAGGACACGGACCGTCCGGGCTACACCGACATTCCGAAGCGCCTGATGGCGGGCTACATGACGATGGCCCAGGAAGCCGTCGAAGAAATGGCCAAGCAGGGCGTTCGTCCGACGCACGTTTTCCTGCAGGCGGGCGTGGGATCGATGGCGGCGGGCGTGGCCGCCTACCTCACGAACGTCTTCAAGGAGAATCCGCCCGTCTTCGTGATCGTGGAAGCTGAGGCGGCGGATTGCCTCCACAAGACCGTGGCCGCGCAGGACGGAAAGATCCACATCGCCGAAGGGGACCTTGGCACCATGATGGCGGGTCTTGCCTGCGGCGAGCCCTGCCGCACGGCCCTTTCCATGCTCGAAGAGGTTGCTGAGAACTACGTCACGATCACCGACAGCGTGTCGGCCCGCGCCATGCGCATGCTCGGCAATCCCTTGCCCGGAGACGACCGCATCACTTCGGGCGAGAGCGGTGCGTCGGGTTTCGGGGCCTTCGTGGAACTTGTGCGCGAAGGTTCTCCGAAGGAGTGGCGCGAAACGGTGGGCTTGGACGAAAACGCCGTCGTGCTCTGCTTCTCCACCGAAGGCGACACGGACCAAGGAAACTACCGCCGCGTGGTATGGGAAGGCGTACCTGCGAGTGAATGAAGCAGTGTGCTGACTCTGCGGGAAGCTTGATTTTCCGCGGATGTTCGCCATCGCGCATGGTCGGCTGAGAGCAGGCAAAGACCGATCCCAAGGCTTCGGGGAAATCGGTGGGAGCAAATCGGAAAAAGAACTCTTTTCCGGTTCGCTCTTTTTTTGCGGACGGGTTCGGGACGAGGCGTTCGTCGGCAAAATCGAAACGCCCGCAGGAAAATGGCCGAGTTTGCCTCAGACGGTGTTCGCATGCGAAAGGATTTGTCGCACGGCTCCTTTAGAATGCAGAGACGAAGAGGCCTCTTTCCCGGGCCGTACCGGAAACCGACATGATTCACACCTATTATTCGAACGCCTTTGAAGTTCTCTGGGAGATCCTGCGCACGAATCTTGAGTGGGACGCCAAGGATCGCCGCGGGGCGGGCGGTCTTGCGCCGCTCTTTGCCGAGGACCGCATTCTGATCCCTTCGAGGGCTGTGGCGACGCGCCTCACGCAGCTCCTCGCCGAATCGGAGGGCATCTGCGCGGGCGTCAAGTTCATCACGACGAACGAGTTCTTCGAGTCGCTCAAATGGTATCCGGCGGCGGCCAACCGCATGTCGGGGCGCGTACTCGACTGGGTGGTGTGGCGATGGCTCTCAAACGACGAATTCGTCGGGCGTTTTCCTCGTCTTTCGCGCTTTCTGGAGGGCAAAAGCGGGTCGGAGCGCTACAAGCTCGCGCTCCGCGTCTCGCAGCTTCTGACGAAGTACGCGTCCTATCGTCTCGACTGGCTCCTTCGCTGGACGGACGAGAGTTCGGTGTCGCCCGCGGTCTTTCCGGAAGCGTCCCTCTCGATTGCCATGCGCGAAGAGGAGGAGGCGCTCGCACGTCACCCCGATTTTCCCTGGCAGAAGGCCTTGTGGCAGGAAATCGTGAGGGAGGCCGAGCGCGCGGACGCGTCCGACTCGGGGACGG
>CASDQM010000047.1 GCA_949282745.1 uncultured Sutterella sp.
CGTTCCGATGTATTACTCACCCGTGCGCCACTCGCCACCCGGGAGCAAGCTCCCTGTGCTGCCGTTCGACTTGCATGTGTAAAGCATGCCGCCAGCGTTCAATCTGAGCCAGGATCAAACTCTTCAGTTCAATCTCTGTTTTGTCGCTCTTCGCCGGAATTGAAAGAGGAAAAATGAATTTTCCGTCTTTCTGCTTTCCTTCAAAGCGCGAACATCGTAAGTTTCTTTGAGTCCTTTGCCTTCCCGAAGGAAGACCGTCTCGCAGAACAACCGCCGATGCTCACACTTATCGGTTCGTTGAATTCGAATTGTTAAAGAGCAGTCGCTGTCAAAGCAGCGAAGGATGCGTATTCTGCCAGATTCCTCGAATCTTGTCAAGGGTCTTTTTGAAAATTTATCGTTTTCTTCACGACGCGCCCCGACATCTTCTCTTTGCCCTCCTCTGCGCTCTAGGCGATTTCGCCTAGATTTCGAAGGCAAAATTTCCAAAAATCGAAGTTCTTTCGCCTCTCGTTGCGCCCGATCACCCTCGTTAGGTAGTCAACCCAAGAGGTGACCCGATGCAATTCGCCATCCGCTCCCTAGAATGTAGGCTGATTTCTTACCCTTACACCGACGGACACTCCTTTCATGGCGAATCCCATACGAAGCCAATCCGCACTTCCGACGCCGATGCGCTTTCTGAGCCTTCTGCGCCGACTGCTGCTGTGGGCAAGCCTCGTCTTCGCCTTCGTCGGCGTCGTTGCGTCGATCGACGCTCTGCAAAAGGGTCTGCGTTCTCCCGAACGCCATCTCGACACGACGGTCGGCACGCAGGTCGATGTGAGTCTTCCCTTCCACGGCCGCCCCGACCTCCTTCCTTCGGACTTCTCTCTTCTCGTGACGCCCCAGACGAGTTCGCTTGTCGGTCAGAACTTCGCGATCGGAAAGAAAGGCGAGGACGTTCTCGTCACGCTTCATGCGCTTCCGTCGGTTCTGCCGGGTTCCTATGAAGTGCGGCTTCTCGCCAACGGGAACGCCACGGATCCCTGGACCGTGTACGTGCATGCGGACAAGCGCGCGATGCAGAAGGCATCGCTCTCTTACCTGGAGTCTCTCTTCGGGCTCGACCCCCTGAACGTCACGGTGACTTCGCTCGGACTCTTTCTCTTTTCCCTTCTCGCGGGCTTTCTTTCGCACCGCGTCCTTCAGAAGCTCTTTGCGAAGCAGGGCTACCTGCGCGTCTTTCATACTAGGGAAGAGGGGAACGACACGCTTCTCTACTGCATCGACGAAGGTCGCACGCTCGCCGACGCCGCCCGCTACCCGATTCTCACGGCCACGGGACATCTTCTCGGATTCGCCACCGTCCTCGAACGGGGCCGTCAACACTGCATTCTTCGTCTGCAGGCTTCGCACGCCACGACGGGCTGCCTGATCGGCGTTCAGCCGCAATAAGAGAAGGTAGCCTCGTCGATTTCTCTTTCTTTATGCAGCCGCCGGACATCCACCGATTCCGGCGGTTTTTCATACCTTCCGTCTCGGCTTTGGAAGACACACATAACAAAAATCCCGCACCGCCATCTGCGGTACGGGACCTGTATTTGGTTGCGGGGGAAGGATTTGAACCTCCGACCTTCGGGTTATGAGCCCGACGAGCTACCGAGCTGCTCCACCCCGCGGTGCATTCGGTTCAGCATCAGCTGAGACTTGAATTATGCATGGAAACCCGTCCCTCGTCAATACCAAATTACAAATCGTTACATCTGCGTGCTTGTAAACTTTCTCTTTCGAGCGTCTTTCTCCTGCTTTCACGGACTTTTACGGGCATCGTAATCCTCCGATCTTCCGTGCTACACTTTCCCCTCGTATACCGTACCGTAAGGGCATTGCGCCCGAACGGCCGACCGACCTCACACTCCAAGCGTAACCATGCTCTACAACACCGCCCGACGCGTTCTCTTTGCGATGAATCCCGAAATGGCGCATTCGGTCACGATGGCCAATCTCGACTGGATCGTCCACATGGGTCTGCACAAGCTTGTTTCCTACGTCCCCGACGACGATCCCGTCACCGTCATGGGCGTTCGCTTTCCCAACGCGATCGGTCTTGCGGCCGGCATGGACAAGGACGGCACCCGCGTGAGCGCCTTCGGCGGTCTCGGCTTCGGCCACGTCGAAATCGGCACGATCACGCCGCTCGCCCAGCCGGGCAATCCCAAGCCCCGTCTTTTCCGTCTCATTCCCGCGGGCGGCATCATCAACCGCATGGGCTTCAACAACCAGGGCGTGGAACAGGTCCTCAAGAACCTCCGCAGTGCCGACGGCTTCCGTCTGCGCGGCGGCGTCCTCGGGATCAACATCGGCAAGAACGCCGTGACTCCGATTGAAAACGCGCTCTCCGACTACGAGAAGTGCCTCGACGCCGTGTACGACCACGCCGACTACATCGCCGTCAACATTTCTTCTCCCAATACGAAAAACCTTCGTACGCTGCAGGGCGAAGAAGAGCTCGAAAAGCTGGTGGCCGGCATCTGCGCTCGCCGCGAAATGCTCAAAGAAGCCCGTCACGGCAAGCACGTGCCGATCGCCGTCAAGCTCGCTCCCGATCTTGAGAACGACGATATTCTCCGTTGCGTCGACACATTGATGCTCCACGGCATCGACGGCGTCATCGCGACCAATACGACGATCGCCCGCAGGAAGGTCGAAGGCCTCAAGCACGCCGAAGAAACGGGCGGTCTCTCGGGCGCTCCGCTTCGCGAACGCTCGACCGAAGTCGTGCGCCTCGTCGCCGAGCACGTCAAGGGCGAACTTCCGATCATCGCTTCGGGCGGCGTCATGTCCGCTGCCGACGCGGTGGAAAAGATGGAGGCGGGCGCGAGCCTCGTACAGCTCTTTACGGGCTTCATCTACGAAGGTCCCAAGCTCGTCGCCGACAGCGTGACGGCCGTCGCCAAGTGGCGCCGCGAACACGCCTGATTTTCCAATCTCTTTCCCTTCCCGACACTCCGCGCTCCTCCGGGACGCGGAGTGTTGAATTTTCATTACCTTGCTTATGACCGCAGAACTTCCGATTCGTCCCGGCTTTTGGAACGTCCCCCTCTGGGGGGAGATCGGCGTCTATTTCGTAGGGATCGCCGCCGTCGCCGTTCTGATCTGGGGCATTGTCCGCAACTGGCGTCTGCACCGCGCGGCCGTCTCCGAGCCGCCCGTGGAAAAGGGTCTCGTCGCCATCCTGAAGAGCATCTTCTATCAGCCGAAGAATCTTGAGACGACGGGCGGACGACTCCACACGGTGCTCGCCGTCGGCTTCTTCTTCCTCTTCCTCGGCACCGCGCTCGCAACGCTCGACTGGGACATCGGCCACTACGTCGTCGGCACGCAGTTCCTGCAGGGGAACGTCTACCTCACCTACAAGTTCGTCCTCGACATGGCGGGCGTTGCCGTTCTTCTCGCGCTTTTCGTCGGCGCCTGGCGTCGCTACCGCAAAGAGAGCAAGGCAAAGCGCGACGTCAAGTTCCTCGTCGCCTACGTCTCACTTGCGGTGGTCGTTCTGACGGGCTTTGTGGTCGAAGGCCTGCGCCTCGCCGTCGAACAGCCCGCCTGGATGCATTTCTCTCCGGTGGGTACGCTCGTAGCGAAGTGCTTCATCGCCGCGGGCTTCACGGCCGAGACGCTTCGGGGCGTGCACGTCTGGCTCTGGACCTTCCACGGCCTCCTGTCGCTCGCCTTCATCGCGGCGATTCCGCTCACCTTCTACGCGCACCTCTACCGCACCCCCGCCGCCGTCTATCGCCGCAAGGCGACGACCGCGGGAACGCTCGCGAAGATCGAGGACATTGAAGAGCAGGAATCCTTCGGTCTCGTTCATGCGTCGGACTTGACCGAATCCCAGCGCTTCGCCTTGGACGGCTGCACCGAATGCGGCCGCTGCGACGACGTGTGTCCAGCCCTCCGTTCGGGCGCTCCGCTTTCGCCGCGCGACTTCGTCGCCGCCATGCGCCGTGCCGCGGCGGATCCCGCCAACCCGACGCTTCCGGGCGAAGCCATCGAAAAGGACGTCATCTGGAGCTGCACGACCTGCGGCGCCTGCACGCGCGCCTGCCCCGCGAACATTCCGATTCCGGAACTCCTCGTGGGTCTTCGCCGTCATCTCGCTCTCGAACAGGGCGACTTCCCCGAGGGGCTCGCCAACACCTTCGAAAACGTCTCGTCCGTCGGCAATCCCTGGGGGCTCGATCCCTACGATCGACTCGAATGGGCGAACGGGCTCGACGTTCCCGTAGCGGAACCGGGCGAACACTACGACATTCTCTACTGGGTCGGTTGCGCCGCGAGTTACGACCGCCGCGCTCGCAAGATCGCGCGCAGCATGGTGAAGATTCTCCGCGCCTCGGGCGTCAAATTCGCCGTCATGCAGGAAGAGCGCTGCCACGGCGAATTCGCCCGCCGCTCGGGTGAAGAGTATCTCTACCAGACGGCCGCGCAGGAAAACATCGAAAACTTCCGTCAGTACGAGTTCGACCGCATCCTCGCCGCCTGTCCGCACTGCTTCAATACGCTCAAGAACGAATACCCGGCCTTCGAGGGGGGAACCTTCAACGTCGTCTCCCACAGCGAGTGGATTCTCGAGATGATGAAGGCGGGCAAGCTCAAGGTGAAGTCGGAAGGCGAAACCCTCGCCTATCACGATCCCTGCTTCCTTGCGCGCTTGAACGGCGTCACGGAAGCCCCGCGCGAAGTTCTGAAGAACCTCGGCGCGACGGTCTGCTCGCCCGAAGCCTCGGGCGAAAAGACCTTCTGCTGCGGCGCGGGCGGCGGTCAGATGTGGACGGACGGGGAAAAGCGCGAAAAGTCCGTGCAGGTGATTCGTCTCGAGGAACTCCGCAAAACGGGGGCCAAGCGCATTGCGCTTGCCTGTCCGCACTGCCTCACGATGCTCGAAACCGCACGCGCGGAAACGAAGGGCGACGACGTTCTCGTCGACATCGCCGAAATCGTGGCGGATCGTCTCGAAGAAGGAACCGAGGGCTGATTTTTACGGGCGGGCTTCACGCCCGCCCGAATTGCCCGGCGGAACAAAAAAGGTCGTTCTCCCTGTGCGGAGGACGACCTTGATTTTTTGGAGGGGTGCGCGATCAGAAAATCGCGTAGGGCATGACGTGCCCGAATCCGTTCGAGAAGCGCGACTCCGCTTCGACGTAGGACTTCATCGTCTTCATGTCGAGCGCGCGCTGATTGTTGTTGGGACTGTCGAGCACCACGAAGACGATGCGGCGGCCCGCCGCTTCCGTCTGCACGACCATGCAGCGGCCCGCAGCCGTCGTGAAGCCCGTCTTTTGCACGCCGATCTCCCAGTCGGGGTCGCCGATCAGACGGTTCGTCGTCTTCATCGTGAGCGTGCGCTTTCCGGCGCTAACGCGCGCGACGGGCGCGGTCGAAAGTTCCGAGAGGTCTTCATAGCGGTGCACCGCCGAAGCAAGCCGCCCGATGTCGCGCGCCGTGGCGCGGTTGCGGTTGTCCAAGCCCGTCGGATCCGCAAAGAAGGCGTCTTCCATCCCGATTTCGCGGGCCTTCTCGTTCATCTTCGCGACGAACGCCTTCTTGCCGCCCGGATAGGTGCGCGCAAGCGCATGCGCGGCGCGGTTGTCGGAACTCATGAGAGCCATTTGCAACAAAGCCTTGCGCGTCAGAACCATGCCGCTTCGAAGCTTCGACGAAGCGCGCGAGCGCACGTAGTCTTCGCGCGTCACGCGGATCTTCTGATTCATCTTGAGGTCGCTCTCGGCGATGACGAGGGCGGTCATGAGCTTCGTGATCGAGGCGATCGGAAGCGAGACATCGGCGTTCTTTTCGTAGAGTTCCTCGCCCGTGTCCTGATCGACCGCATAGGCGACGCTGCTCCCGAGCGACAGCCAGTCAACGGTCTTGTGAAGCCCCGCGAGCGCCGCCTGCGAGGGACCGCGGCTCACCACGCGGCGCTTCGCCTTCGTGCGGACGGCCCGGCCCTTGCGCACCGACGTCTTCTTCGCCGAAGCCTTCTTCACGCTCTTCTTCGCGGCGATCGGGGTGAGCGTCGCGCGCTTCGCCTTCTTCGCCGTTCCGTTCGTCACCTGCGCCGAATTTTGAGCGGGCGCCGAAAAGCTGGGGACGGAAAAAAGCATCACCCCCGCCGCACACAGGGCGAGGGCCACGGGACGAAGAAGGGAAGTCATGAAAGAGACCGCGGATGTTGGGTGGCTGAAAGGTTGTTCATTGTAAGCGGGAGAGGGAGGGGTCTCTCCCCTCCCCTTCCCGTGAAGACACACTTTCTTACAAAATCAGAGAATCGTTCTCAGCCGCGGGCGATGGTCGCCCAGATGCGCTCGAGACGCTTCACGCTCACGGGCATGGGCGTACGAAGCTGCTGCGCATAGAGAGACACGCGAAGCTCTTCCAAGAGCCAGCGGAAGTCCGTGAGCTGCGGGTCGGGCACACCCCGCCTTGCGGCAAGCGCCCGCAGATAGGGAACGCGAAGCGCAGTCAGGGCCGCCTGCCGTTCGGCGTCCCGCTTCGGATCGTCCCGATAGCGGTCCAGGCGATAGTGAATGGCCTTGAGATAGCGCGGGTAGTGCATGAGTTGCGAAAGCGGCGCCGCGAGCAAAAAATCGGGCGGAAAGAGCGCGTCCAACTGCTCTTCGACGTCGCGCACGAGTTCGGGCGCTTCGGTGAAGCGGCGAAGCTTCATCGGAAGCGAGGTCGCCTCCGTCACGATCGTCGTGAGAAGACGGGCCACTTCGCCCGCGACGAGCGTCAGACGTCCGCGGACGTCTTCCTTCCTCGCCTTGAAGCTCTCTTCGTCGGTCGGGAGCGGATCCACGAGAGCCGTCGCCTCGAGCACCGCGTCGACGACGCCGCGCGAGAGCGTGTCGGTGCTCTCAAAGAGTCGGCTCAAGCCCGGTACCACGGCCGCCTGCATGGAGACGCGTCCGAGGTCCTTCAGGGACCGCTCCACATACTTCACCTGTTCGCGAAGCACGAGTCGGAAGAGCTTACGAAGCCCCTTTCGGTGCGTGCGGGCCGCTTCGACGGGGTCGTCGAAGACTTCGATCGAGCAGACGTTTCCTTGATCGACCAAGGCCGGGTGCCCGATCAGAGTCTGGCCGCGGCGCGAGATTTCCATGAGTTCGGGGAGCTCTCCGAAGGTCCAGTCGGTGACGCCCTCGGCCAGGTCCTTCGCGACGGATTCGTCGGCCTGCGCGACCGACTGGAAGGCGTCCTGCGCGAGACCGCCCAATTCCGCGCGCAACTGTGCGAGGCTTCGTCCCATCTCGAGCGTGCGGCCGTGTTCGTCGACCACGCGGAAATTCATGATGAGGTGCGGCGGCAACTGCTCGACCTTGAAGTCGGACGCCGTGCAGGGAACAGAAAGCGTCTCGCGGATGTCTTCGGCCAGGACCGTAAGGAACCCTCGGTCGGTACACTGCCCTTCGCCGCATCGCCCGTAAAAGGCCTTCGCGTAGTCGGCGATCGGCACGCAGTGGCGGCGGATCTTCTGCGGAAGGCTCTTCAGAAGCGCCTGCGCCTTTTCCTTCACCATCCCGGGGACTAGCCATTCGCAGCGCACCGGATCGATCTGATTCAAGGCGTAGACGGGGACGGTGAGCGTGATCCCGTCCCGGGGACTGCCCGGCTCAAAGTGATAGGTGAGCGCCATCGTGACCCCCGCCATTTCGAGGGTCTTCGGATAGTACTGCTGCGTCGCGTTCGTCGCGTCGTGACGCATGAGCTCTTCCTTGCTGAGGTACAGCAGTCGCGGATCCTTCTTTTCCGCCTCCTTTCGCCAGGCTTCAAAGGAGATCGTTCCGCAGACGTCGGCGGGGAGCTTTTCGTCGTAGAAGGCAAAGATCTGTTCGTCGTCGACCAGAACGTCGGGACGGCGCGTCTTGTGTTCGAGCTCGCGGATTTCCCGCACGAGCCGAAGGTTGTGAGAGAGGAAGGACCCGCGCGTTTCGATTTCTCCGGGAACGAGACCTTCGCGGATGAAGACTTCGCGCGCGGCGACGGCGTCGTAGCGCGAATAGAGAACCGAACGGTCCTTGTAGAGCGTCAGACCGTAGAGCGTCCCTCGCTCGGAGCCGACCACTTCGCCCCGGCGCTTTTCCCAACGGGGATCCCCCGCGTGACGGCGAACGAGGTCGCCCGCCGCCGCTTCGATCCACTCGGGCTCGATGTCGGCGAGCGTCCGGGCAAAGAGGCGCGAAGTTTCCACGATTTCGCCCGCAAAGATCCAGCGGCCCGACTTCTTCGCGCGTACCGATCCCGGCCACAGCCAGAACTTGATTCCGCGCGCCCCGAGATAGGGAGGCGCCCGGAAGTCGCTTTCCGCGGATTTCGAACCGATGTTGCCCAAAAGCCCCGAGAGAAGCGCGCGGTGCACTTCTTCATAGGTCGCGGGCGCGGTGTTCTTTCGCCAGCCGAGTTCCTCGACGATCGTATCGAGCTGCTTATAGACGTCGCGCCACTCGCGCATGCGGCGAGCCGACAGGAAGCGGCGGTGGAGTTCCGCGTCGAACTTGCGGTTGCTTTCCTTTTCGGCCTTCGCCTTTTCGTACCAGCGCCAGAGCTTGACGTAACCCAGGAAATCTGAGCGTTCGTCGGCAAGTTCCTTGTGCGCACGGTCGGCCGCTTCCTGTTGGTCAAGCGGACGCTCGCGCGGATCCTGCACGGAAAGCCCCGAGCAGATGATGAGAAGTTCCGAGAGGCTTCCGAATTCGCTTCCGGCAAGGAGCATGCGCGCGAGCTTCGGGTCGACGGGGAGACGCGAGAGTTCGCGGCCGATCTTCGTGAGTTCCCCTTCGGGCGTGAGCGCACGAAGCTCCTGCAGAATCGAGATCCCGTCCGCGATCGCGCGCGGAGGAGGGGCCTGGAGGAACGGAAACTCGCGGATGTCGCCGAGCTTGAGAGCCTTGGCTCGCAGAATGACGGCGGCGAGGTTCGTACGGAAGATTTCCGGATCCGTGAAGGCGGGACGCCGCGCGAAGTCCTCTTCGTCGTAGAGGCGAATGCAGATGCCTTCCGCGACGCGGCCGCATCGGCCCGCACGCTGGTTCGCCGCCGCCTGACTCACGGGTTCGATCAAGAGCTGATCGACCTTGCTTCGGTACGAGTAGCGCTTGACGCGCGCAAGCCCCGTGTCGACCACGTAGCGGATGCCGGGCACCGTAATCGAAGTTTCGGCGACGTTCGTCGCAAGGACGATGCGGCGTAGCCCCGCGGGTTTGAAGACCTTTTCCTGATCCGACGCGGAGAGCCGTGCAAAGAGCGGCAGGATTTCCACTTTGCCCACGCGGGTCTTCCGAAGGAACTCTTCGGCTTCGCGGATTTCCCGCTCGCCCGGCAAAAAGACGAGGATGTCGCCCCGGCCCGCCATTTCGAGTTCGCTCACGGCGTTTTCGATCGCTTCGAGCATGGTGCGGTCGTCCGCCTCGTCGACGTCGTCGAGCGGTCGCCATCGGATTTCAACGGGATAGGTGCGGCCCGAAATATTGAAGATCGGAGCGGGCTTGCCGTTTTCGTCGGCAAAGTGCTCGGCAAAGCGTTCGGCGTCGATCGTCGCGGACGTGACGATCACCTTGAGGTCGGCGCGCTTCGTCAAAAGGCGCTTCAGGTAACCGAGCAAAAAGTCGATGTTGATGCTTCGCTCGTGCGCTTCGTCGATGATGACCGTGTCGTAGGCGCGAAGGAGCGGATCGGTCTGGGTTTCCGCAAGTAGAATCCCGTCCGTCATGAGTTTGATCGTCGCCCCCGAATGGGTCTTGTCGGTAAAGCGCACCTTGTAGCCGACGACGTCGCCGAGATTCGTCTTCAATTCTTCGGCGATGCGCTTCGCAACGGAACTCGCCGCAATGCGGCGAGGCTGCGTGTGGGCGATCATGCCCGTTTCGCCGCGTCCGGCCATCATGGCGATCTTCGGGAGCTGCGTTGTCTTCCCGGATCCCGTCTCGCCGCAGACGATGACGACGCGGTTTTCGCGGACGGCCTCAACAAGCTCCTCGCCGTGTTCGGTGACGGGGAGACCGGGCATCAATTCAAAGGGCGGCACGGGCGTGCGGCGCTCGGCATAGCTGAGACGCCGCTCTTCGCGGCGGGACTTCTCCTGCGCCGCGGGTTTATTCTTAGAAGGCTTTTCAGACGAAGTGAGCACCCCCTTCGCTCCCGTGTTCGATACGCGAACCTTGCCGTTTTGCGCGGGCTTACCGCGGCGACGGTCGTCCGGACGGCCTTTGGCCCTGGGAGGCTTTTCTTCCGACACGACGTCCTTTCGCACCGAAGCGAGCGCCGTACGGAAGGCGTCGTTGCCGCCCCGCGAGGGAGAAGCCGCGCCTCTCGAGGGCGCGGCGTTCGGGCGCCCCGTTCGGGGCGCCGGGGCCGAAGGCCCTTGCGCTTCGCGCGGCTTCCCGGCGGAGGGAACCTTGGGCGCCTCTCCGCGAACGAGGCGCGAGGATGACGAGGCGGCGGACGAAGCGGGCACGGCGGCGCGCTTTTTGGCCTTCTCCTCGCGGCGACGCTTTTCTTCGGCCTCGATGCGCTGCGTCTCCTTCTTGCGCGTCTCTTCGAGCGCACCCTCCACTTCGGTGCGGACTTTCTGAAAGGCGGCCCACAGGGCACGATCGGACATACTGGACTCCGGAAAAGAGACCGGACCTCCCAGGGGATCCGGTCCTCGGGTTAGAATGCACGAACCAACAACACATTCGGGAGACAACCTCCATGCGTACGGTACAGTGCATCAAACTGAAAAAGGAAGCCGAAGGGCTCGACCATCCCCCGTTCCCGGGTGAACTCGGTGTGCGCATCTGGCGCCACGTGAGCAAGGAAGCCTGGGGCGACTGGACGCGCCTGCAGACGATGATGGTGAACGAATACGGCCTGAATCTCGCGGACCTCTCGGCCCGTCAGCATCTCATGGCGCAGTGCGAACGCTATTTCTTCGGCGACGCCGACGACATGACGGTTCCCAACTTCGTGCCGCCCAAGGCCGAGTAAGAACCGGACATTTTCCGCCCCCGAAACGGGGCGGCCAAGAGAGAAAGGGAGCCGCAGCTCCCTTTCTTTGTTTCAGCGGTCAGGGTTTTTCAAAGGTCTTGACGCCCTCTTCCGTCCCGAGAAGCAGGACGTCCGCGCCGCGCGCGGCAAAGAGCCCGACGGTGACGACACCCGGCCACGAGTTGATCTCGGCTTCGAGCGCTTCGGGGTCTTCGATCTTGAGCCCGGCCGCGTCGAGAATGTGGCAGCCGTTGTCGGTGACGAAGTCGCGAAGCGTCACGGTCGCGCCGAGCGCTTCGAGGCGACGGCGAACGGCGCGCGCCGCCATCGGAATCACTTCGACGGGCAAGGGGAAGCGACCGAGCACTTCCACCTTCTTCGACGCGTCCGCAATGCAGACGAAACGCTTCGAAACGGAGGCGACGATCTTTTCGCGCGTGAGCGCGCCGCCACCACCCTTGATCATGGCGAAGTTGCCGTCGATTTCGTCGGCCCCGTCCACATAGACGCCGATCTCTTCGACTTCATTCATGTCGAGGACCTTGAACCCCAGACCTTCGAGCTTCTTCGTCGAGCGTTCCGACGAGGAAACGCAGGCGGGGATCTTGTCGCGCATCGGCGCGATCGCGTCGATGAAGAAATCCACGGTCGAACCCGTGCCGACGCCGAGGATTTCCCCTTCCTTCACATATGCGGTCGCGGCCTCGGCCACGGCGCGCTTCAATTCGTTCTGCGTGAGCGCCATCGCTCTCTCCCTACAAGGAAAACGTCTTATTTTAGCGTATAGAATGTCGTCTCCTCCCAACGAACCGCACACTTATGGCTACGCTTCACTCGGATAAGGAAATCGCTCAGGCCTTCCGCACCCTCGGACACACGGACCGCCGCATCGGCTCGGGCCGCATCGCCGCCTGGGCGGGCTGGGCGACGATCGCCCTCTTTACGGTGGCCTTCTTTTCGTCCGTCGTCTTTCTCCTCTCGTCCGAACAGCGTGCGGAATCCGTGCGGCTCAAGCAGTCGGCCGACCTCGTTGCGCAGGCGATGGAGTCGCGCCTCCTGGGCACGACGGAACTGCTCATGAAGACGAGCCTTCGCCTCATGCACATTCCGAACGTGCGAAGCCAGGTGGCGAGCGCGGAACTCTCCGCCACGAACTTCATGCAGGACCGCCGCGAAGTGGCCGAAATCGTGATCGCGACGCGCGACTTCACGGTGCTTCGCAGCTGGAACAATCCGATGTCTTCGGGGGCGGAGCGACGCGACTCGGGGACGACCCTCAAGAATCCCAATACGCGAAAGGCGATCACGGAGGCGCTCGAGCGCGATTCGTCGGTACTCTCGATCCCCTACGTGCTCGATCCCACGAACCAGCTCTTCGCGGACCTCGCGGTGCCGACGGCTCTGCCCGACCAGATTCTGATTGCGCGCGTCAACCTCACGCACCTCGTCGCGCGCATCGTCGACCTTTCAGGTTTCCGCTCCTACCGCTTCGACCTTCTTCTGAACGGGAACTCCTTCTTCCCCGAAGCGCAGGAAGCGCTTCACATGGGAGACATCCGCACCGAGGTGCCGCTTTCCTTCAACCACTTGGCAGGCCTGAGTCTCGTGGCAACCAGCCACCGGGCGGGGCTCCTTGAGCAGTCGACGCTCCCCGTGTGGCTCATCGGCGGACTCGGTTCGATTCTTCTTCTCGCTCTTTTGCTGCTCGTTCGCGTGCAACGAAAGGAACACCGCTTCGCCGAACGCCTTGAAGTGGAATACGCGCTTCGCCGCGCCATTTCCGAATCGGCCCTGACGGGTCTTCGCGTGACGGACCGGGAAGGAAAGATCCTCTACGTGAACGAAACCTTCCAGAAGATGTTCGGTTTCTCGCGCGAAGAGCTGATCGGGGCGACCCCGCCCTACCCCTATTGGGCCGAAGACATCACGGAGCAGTTCGAAGCGATGATGTCGCACCCGAGCGGAACGCTTCACACGATCGACTTTCTCGCGAAGCGCAAGAACGGCGAAACCTTCGACGGTCAGTTGAGCGTTTCGCAGCTTTTGGACGTGGAAGGACGCGTTCTCGGCTACATCGGGGCGCTCTACGACGTGACGGAAGCCAAGCGCTCCCACGAGCGCATGCAGGCCGCAAACGACCGCTTCACGCGCGTCGTGCAGTCGCTCGCGAGCGCCATCGCCGTGGTGTCGGACGACGACGCGCGGCAGCTCTTTTTCATGAACACGCCCTACGTGCGGCTGTTCGGCGGTACGGCCGACGCCTGCCGGCGCATTCTCGGCGTGCTCGCGGCGCAGAAGAAGACCTCGATTCGCGAGGGGCTCTACGACGAAGTGACGGACCGGTGGTTCGACGTGCGCAGTCAGACGATCGTGTGGACGAACGACCGAAAAGCCGTGATGCTGATCGCGACCGACATCACCGAGTGGCGTCAGATGGAGGAGCAGCTCCAGGCGCAGATGAAGCACGCCGAAGAAACCCAGCGTCTCGTGACGATGGGCGAAATGGCGAGCTCGCTTGCGCATGAACTCAATCAGCCGCTTGCCGCCATCTCGAACTACGCCGCCGCGGCGAAGTCGCTTCTTGAAGCGAAGGCTCTGCGGCCCGAAGCCGCGGTCGACGCATTCGGGCGCATCGACAATCAGGCGAAGCGCGCTGCCGCCATCATCAAGCGCATCCGAAGCTTTGCGAAAAACAAGCACGACACGCAGTTCGCGGTCGTGCCCGTCGAGACGATCGTGACGGAAGCGATGGAACTCGCCCTCATTCAGGCGAAAAAGCTCGGCGCCTCGATTTCGGTCGAGATGGCCGAGGGCCTTCCGAGCATCAACGGCGACGCCGTCATGCTCGAGCAGTTGCTTCTCAATCTTTTGAAGAACGCCATGGAGGCGCTCGAACCCGAAAACAACCGAAACGTCGAGCTCTCCGTCACGCACGAAGCGCAGAGCGACGCGATCGTCTTTACGATTCGGGACCACGGACCGGGGATGTCCGACGAAGTGAAGGCGATGCTCTTTGACGCCTTCTTCACGACGAAGAAGACCGGCATGGGGATCGGCCTCAACATCTGCCGCACGATCGTGGAAAATCACCACGGACGGTTGCTCGTCTCCGACACCGAAGGGGGCGGAACGACCTTCACCGTGCGCATTCCCGTAAACATGCCCGAGGAGGACGCCGAGAAACCCGCCGAAGCCTGATTTCGGAAGCGTGGTTCCGCGTTTTTTCCCATTTTCCCTTCGCCAGGGGGTGGCAGAATGCCGCCTCTGGTGTAAAATTGCCTGACTTGCTTATTCCAACCTTACCAATAACGAGATGAACCATTACGACTATCTCGACGGTTACCGCGAGAGTGCCGGTACCGTCTACATCGTGGACGACGACGACGCCGTCCGGGACTCCCTCAAGTGGCTGCTCGAAGCAAGCAACTATCACGTCGAACTCTACGACAGCGGCGAGAGCTTCATTGCCAAGTACGACCCCAACACCATTGCGGTGCTCGTTCTCGACATCCGCATGCCCGGCATGAGCGGGTTGGAAGTGCAGGAGCACCTCCTGCAGCGCAAGGCCGACATTCCCATCATCTTCGTCACCGGCCACGGCGACGTGACGATGGCGGTGCAGGCCTTCAAGGCGGGTGCCGTCGACTTCATCGAAAAACCCTATGACCAGAACGCCCTCAAGGCGCTCATCGAACGCATGCTCGAAGTGGCCCGGACCCGTCACATCGAGTCGGAACGCCGCAAGCTCAATCAGGCACTCCTCGACAAGCTCACGCCCCGCGAACAGGAAGTGCTCGAACGCATCGCGAACGGCCGCCTGAACAAGCAGATCGCCGACGACCTCAAGATCTCCATCAAGACGGTCGAAGCCCACCGCGCCTCCATCATGGACAAGACCAACTCCGGCACGGTTGCGGACCTCATGCGCGTCTTCATGGAATCGCGTCAAGGCCAGAACTTCCACAAGGACGAAACGCACGACTGACCTTTTTCGGGTTGGAATTCGTGCCGAAGAGACCTCTTCGCCCCGCGGGCGGAGAGGTTTTCTTTTATCGGCGCGCCAACGGATACTTCCCGCAAAGGAATTTTGCCTTTCTTCGGACGCCCTCCGCCCCGTCAAGCGATTATGATTTTGTCCATTCGTTTTTCTTTTTTATGGACATACCATGAGCGCGCACCCATTGGACGGACGAGCCCTCGCCCGTCAAATTGAAGCCGAGCTTGCGCCCCGGGTGGAGCAGCTCAAAGAAACTTTTCATTGCCCCTGCCTTGCGGTCGTCGTCGTGGGCGACGACCCGGCCAGCCGCGTCTACGTGCGAAACAAGATCCGCGCCTGCGAGCGTACGGGGATCACCTCCTTTGAAGTGACGCTGCCCGCCGATACGGACGAGGCGACGCTTCTCAAGGCGATCGAAGAGCTGAACGCCGACGACAAGGTCGACGGGATTCTCGTGCAACTGCCGCTTCCCCCGCACCTCACCGCCGTGAGCGTGATCGAGGCGATCGCCCCGGAAAAGGACGTGGACGGCTTTCACTCCCTTTCGATCGGCTCCCTCATGACGGGGCGTCAGGGGTTCGTCCCCTGCACGCCCGCAGGCGTGATGCGCCTTTTAGAGGAAGACGGACGCGATCTCAAGGGGCAGCGCGCCGTCGTCGTGGGACGCTCGAACATCGTCGGAAAGCCCCTGGCGCTTTTGCTTCTCGCGGCCGACGCGACCGTGACGATCGCCCACAGCCGTACGCCCGACCTTGCGGAACTCACCCGCTCGGCCGACATTCTCGTCGCCGCCGTCGGCCGTGAAAACCTCATTACCCGCGACATGGTGAAACCCGGCGCCGTCGTGATCGACGTCGGCATCAACCGAAACGCCGAAGGGAAACTCTGCGGCGACGTCGCGGCCGACGTGGCCGAGGTCGCTTCGGCCATCACGCCCGTGCCGGGCGGCGTCGGTCCCATGACGATCGCCATGCTTTTGACGAACACCGTTCTCGCGGCGGAGCGCCGCCTTGAGCGCGCCCGTGCGTCCGCGCAATCCTGATTTCGATATTGAGAGACAAACATGACTGCCTGCGACAATCCGCTTCTTGCCATCACCGATTTCGTTGACTACGCCGCCGTTCGCCCCGAACACGTGACGCCCGCCGTCACGGCGCTCTGCGAAGACGTGGAAAAGACGCTTCTTGCGGTGCTCGACACCTCGCGTCCGACGACCTGGGAGAACGTGGTCGAACCGCTAAACGAATCGCTCGGCCGTTTGACGCGCGCCTGGGGCGTGGTGGGCCATCTGCAGAGCGTGTGCGACACGCCCGAACTTCGCGACGCCTACAACCGGGAACTCCCGCGCGTCTCGGAGTTGCTCCTTCGCATTTCGCTCGACACGCGTCTCTATGAACGCTACAAGGCGCTTCGCGCATCCGAAGGTTTTGCGCAGCTTTCTCCCGTTCGTCAGCGCATTCTCGAGCGCGACCTGCGCGATTTCCGTCTGTCGGGCGCGGATCTGCCCGACGAAAAGCGCGCCCGCGTGCAGGAAATCGGCGAGCGTCTCTCGATGCTTTCCCAGAAGTTCAGTGAGAACCTCTTGGACGCCACGAACGCCTTCACGCTCGACATCGAACGCGAAGAGGATCTCGAGGGCGTCCCCGAAGACGTGAAGGCGCTTTACCGCGCCACGGCCGAAGCGGCCGGGAAGACGGGCTGGCGCGTGACGCTGCAGTTCCCCTCCTACCTTCCCTTCATGCAGTTTGCGAAGAACCGCGCCCTTCGCGAAAAGCTCTACCACGCTTTCAGCGTGCGCGCGTCCGAATTGGACGGCGGCAAGTGGGACAACGGCCCTCTCATGAAGGAAATCCTCACGCTTCGCGACGAAGAGGCGAAACTTCTCGGGTTTGCGAACTATGCGGAATCCTCCTTGGCCGTGAAGATGGCCTCGACCCCGAAGGAAGTCACGGATTTCCTTCGCGACCTTGCGAGTCACGCCAAGCCCTTCGCCGTAAAGGACATGGAAGCCCTTCGCGAGCACGCGAAGACGCTCGGCCTCGAAAAGATGGAAAGCTGGGATCAGGCCTATGTTTCCGAATCCCTTCGCAAGAGCCGCTACAGCTACTCGTCCGACGTCGTGAAGCGCTACTTCACGGAGTCGACCGTCTTTGCGGGGCTCTTCCATCTCGCCGAAACGCTCTACGGCATCCGCGTCGAAGAACGTAAAGGAAGCACCTGGCACCCCGACGTGAAGTTCTTTGCGCTCACCGAAGACGGCAAGGACATCGCCTACCTCTACGCGGACCTGCACGCGCGTGCCGGCAAGCGCTCTGGCGCCTGGATGGACTCCGACCGCGCCCGCCGGATGACGAAGAACGGCCTGGAACTTCCGATCGCCTACCTCGTCTGCAACTTCGCCCCGGGCGTCGACGGCCGCGAAGCGACGCTTACGCACGACGACGTGACGACGCTCTTTCACGAATTCGGGCATGCGCTTCACCACATGCTCACCTCTCAGACCGAAGAGGCCGTCTCCGGCATCAACGGCGTCGAATGGGACGCCGTGGAGTTGCCGAGCCAGTTCATGGAAAACTTCGCATGGGACGAACGCGTCGTGACGTCGCTCTCGAAGCACGTCGAAACGGGCGAAAAGCTCCCGCACGAGCTCTTCGCGAAGATGCTCACCGCAAAGAACTTCGAAGCGGGCATGCAGACCGTGCGCCAGATCGAGTTCGCCCTCTTTGACATGCTCCTTCACAGCGAATTCGACGCGAAGAAGGACAGCATCGCGGACCTTCTCTCCCGCGTTCGCGACGAAGTGGCCGTCTCCTTCCCGCCCGCCTACAACCGCTTTGCGAACAGCTTCTCGCACATCTTTGCGGGCGGCTACGCCGCGGGCTACTACAGCTACAAGTGGGCGGAAGTTCTCTCGGCCGACGCCTTCGGCGCCTTCGAAGAAACGGGCGTCTTGAACGCGGAAACGGGCCGCCGCTTCCGTGAAGAAATCCTCTCGCGAGGCTCCTCGCGCGACGCCATGGACAGTTTCGTCGCCTTCCGCGGCCGCAAGCCCACGGTCGACGCTCTGCTTCGCCAGAACGGCATGATCGAAGGGGAAAAGGCATGACGACGCTGACGCTTGCCACCTGGAACGTGAATTCGCTCAAGGTGCGCCTTGAGCACGTTCTCTCGTGGCTCGCCGAGCGCGACGACATCGACGCGCTGGTGCTCCAGGAGACGAAACTCACCGACGACAAGTTCCCCCAGGGGGAACTTGCCCTCGCGGGTTGGGAGAGCGTTTTCTACGGTCAGCCCACTTACAACGGCGTGGCGCTTCTCACTCGTCCCGACCGCGTGACGGTGTCGGACGTGACGCTCGGAATGCCGGGCTATGCGGACGACCAAAAGCGCTATCTCTCGGCCACGGTAACCCCCATCGGGGCCACCGAGTCCGTACGCTTTGCGGGCGTTTATTGCCCGAACGGCATGGAGGCGGGTAGCCGCAAATACCTCTACAAGCTCGACTGGTTCCATGCGCTTCGCCGCGCCATGCAGGTGGAGCGGACAAAGAACGAACGCGTCGTGCTCGCGGGTGACTTCAACATCGCCCCGGCGGATGCGGATCTCTGGAGCCCGCAAACCTGGCCCGACAAGATTCTCACGACGGGACCCGAACGCACGGCCCTGGAGCGTCTTCTTGCAGACGGTTTTGTCGACGCCTTCCGGGCCTTCCCGCAAAAGGAAAAGCAGTTCTCCTGGTGGGACTACCGCATGGCGGCCTATGAGCGAAACCATGGTCTGCGAATTGACCTCATGCTCGCGAGCGACGCGCTGCGTCCGGCACTCAAGGCCTGCCAAATCGATGAGACGCCGCGGGCCTGGGCGAAGCCCTCGGACCATGCGCCCGTTGTAACGACGCTCAATTTCTGAACATACAATGAATGTGTGTCCATTTCCTCTTTTATGGACACACCTCTTTACAAGAAGAGCGTCATCCTATTTTCTTTTTTGAGTTAACTAGATAAAAGTCCTCTCCATCCTTTAAAACGTTTCCTCCCAAAACATTTAAAATCAACTCATTTCTTTTGCGATCTTCCGACATCACAATTCGCCCATTTTGAATACACTGAAGATCTTTTTTCTTATCCACCTCTTTTAGTTTCTTCATTTGCTTCGAAACATCCAAGGCCCCTGACTCAATCAACCAAACAATTTGAGCCATTTTCCTTGTAACTCCCTGCCTGCAGACCAATCCCCAAGAATCTTTTACAAACAACGAACCCGTAAAAAACTTCTCTTGAGTTTTCAGATCCGCCTCAGGAGAGTACATTTCGGCCAATCCGGGAAGAGCATACATTATAGAGTTAAGCTTTTGAAAATACAAAGTTCTTTTCTCTATATCGTAGTAACCACACAAAGAAGAAGCAATAGTAAAGGCGAACTCCTTCATCTCCGTTATAGCATTGGCACCCAAGAAACTAAACCATTTATCTCTTGTTGCAACATAGCTCTTATAAAACCTTTGAATCAACAAATAATTAGGGTACTGCGGAAGACGGAAAAACAAAGTCTTACACAACGAAAGATCTTCAGCCTTTGTCAGTATTTCAGAATTTCTGCCATCACACACTTGCAAGAAAGAGTCAATGCATTTCCCCGGATCTTGATAATTGCAAATTCTCAAAATTTGATGATCTTCGGTCAAATACCCCAACCCAAAATCCTCTGGGTCCAACTTTGACAGCTTTTCATATTGCCTACTGAGCATGTTACCTAGTTTATATTGCATACCCCTATCAAACTCTAACCCATAAACCGAAGCCTTACCATCTTTCAAAAGCAATACACCAGACGAAAAGACAGATGACAACATTCAACCAACTCCATACAAACAACTATCCGAAATCGTTACTGCGCTTTTAACCCACAGAGGTCGTACATTTTCATCACCGATTAATAATATCACTATTTTACCATCAACTAGCACCGCCTCATAAAATCTAAGACCACACAACCTCAAAAGAGGAGAAAAAGATATCGTCATTGAGGACCAAGACAAACAAAATAGCAAACAAAACCCAACAAACCACCCCATCATCTCCTGGCTCTCCCCTTGAATAATAAAAAGAGGAAGAACATAGGGCATATACGACATAAGCGCATCCCCACCCAACTCTTTCACTGATGTAACTTTTATTACACGTTCCCCTGCTTTCCTAGTAAAATATTTCAAAAACAGAAGTATCAAGGCACCCAAAAAATAGTTAAGCGAAGCAACCAAAACCGTTAAGATAACTCTGACATTTTCTACGGAAAGAAAGTCAAATCGCAACCATACAGGAAACTTCTCAAACAACACCCCTGCGTAAAGATATGTAAAAGTGATACTCAAGGGCAATACCGTTGTCAGAGATATCAGTGTTCGAAGACATCTATTCATCTTCCAACCTTAAAAAACTTTGTTCCAATAATCATATATCAGGTTCATTTAAAACAAAACGGCCGTCTTCCTCATAAGGAGAGACGGCCGCTTTTTTGGGCAACACTTAAAGCCTTTTAAGGATTTTCGAGCTGCCACGCGTCCTTCTTGAACATCGTTCCTTCGACGCGATAGGTGTAGCACCTCATGCTTTCCTGGCGCAGGTTCGAGTCACTGCAGGAGTCGTAGTAGCGAAGGCGCTTGTCGCCACCTTCGAGCGAACGGTATTTCTCGGGCAACTCGCGAATGCCGCGAAGCAGGAGATCCGGAACGTCGCCGTTCGTCATGAGGTCGTTCGCCGTGCGAAGTTCCCCTTTCGAACCGAAGTCCTTCCAGAGAAGAAGCGGATAGCGGATTCCGGGATTGTCGACGTTTTCGTCGATGCGTCCCTTGTAGGGGACGTGCCCGATCGCGTCAAAGAGCACCTTGCTGTCGCGGCCGCCGTGGTCGGCCGTCACCACGATGCGGGTGTTGTCGTAGACGCCGTTCTTTCGCATCCAGTCGAGCCACGAGGCGAGCTTCACCGTGAAGGCGCGCTCGGACAAGTAGTGGCTGTAGTTGTAGTCGGGATGGACCTTGCGGAAATCCGCGGGCGTTCTCGGCTGCGAGAGCGCGGGCTGCATGTCTTCGCCGCAGTAGCGACCCGTGTGCGAACCGTCGGAATAGACATAACGGTAGTAGTTCCCGGATTCCACCGTACGGCTGAAGTCCTCGGGCGCGCGGAAGGCGGCGAAGGCCTTGAAGCCGTCGAGCGTTTCCTTCGAAGAAGCGAGCCAGCGGCCGTTCGCGTAGATCGTCTTGCGAAGGCTGTAAGGCGCGGCCTTGAAGAGCGAAATCGAGAAGAGACGTCCGAAAGCGTCCGCCCGGTCGCGTCCGCGGGCGTTTTCAAACTCGGCCTTGTAGTAATAGTTGAACCAGTCGTCCATCAGGGGATGGTAGGCAACCGAGAGGTAATTCTTCGGGGCTTCGGGAAGCTGCCACATCGTCCCGATCACGGCGCTGTTCCAGTCCTTTCCGAGAAGGTCGGGGATGAGCGAATAGCTCTCGGCATAGAGCTGCTCGAAGGTCTTCCCTTCGTTATCCCGATTGATGCTGCGAACCGAGAAGCGGTTTCCGCCCGACGTGACGGCAAGGGCGTGGAGGGTGCCGCTCCCCGCGCTCGTCGTGTCGACGAACTGCGTAAAGCCCTCGAACGACTTCTTGAGTTCGGGGTGTTCCTTGAGAATCTGCGGGAAGTGGTCCGCCGTGTACATGTCAAAGACGATGACGAGCAGGTTCTGCCCCGTCTTGCTGAAGACGTAGGAATCCTTGGCGTAGGCGGGCGCCTCGGCCGTTTCCGTCGCCGCTTGCGTCGTGCGGGCTCCGATGGTCTGGGCGAGCGGCAGAAGCATCGCGCCCGAGAAGATGAAGACAAGCGTCGTCAAGAGCGCGGAGAAGTCGCGCACGGTCTTGACGGGGACTTTCTTCACGATCAAGAAGGAGAGCACGGCAACGCCCGCCACGACCGCGATGTCCTTCCAACGGTTGGCGCTTTCATAGAGCGTCTGCGTCTTTTCGAGTTCGCCTCCGTTGATAAGACCGTAGTCGCCCACGAACACGAAGGCGTAGCCCACGACGAGGAGATTCGCAAAGAGAAGGAGGAAGAAGAACGCGAGCGAGGCCCCGCGCGGGAGATCGCGCAGATAGGCGTAGGTAAGCGCCCAGCCCGCCACGGCAACGAGCATGAAGCACGGAATTACGACGTCAAAGGTGGTCGCGACCGAATCCGGGTCGGAAGACAAAATGAGCGTCGGAAGACCGAGGAAGAGCACCGTCACGAGAAGGACGGCCAACCCCGTGTTGACGCCCGAGAGATCTTCACGCACGAAGCGCGAAAGCTTCGCAAAGCCTCCTTCGAGAAGAAGCGTCCACAACGAACAAAGCAGCGCGGCGAGCCCGACGCCCACCGTCGTCCAGGCAAGGGCCGGCGGTTCCTTCGGAATGAGCACCCACTCCGCCATCATGCCACGGCAACCGAGCGCCACGATCCAGGGCAAGACAAAGGCGAGTACGGTGAGGCCCTTCGCCGTCGCGCGGGCGCTTCCCGCGCGCTCGCGCGAGGGAACGCTCAAGAGAGCCGCGGCCAAAAGCGCGCAGCCCGTCGAGAGGAGCACCAGGAAGATTTCGAGACGGAAGGCCGGAATCGTCTCGCGAAGCGAGATGTAGTTCCAGGTGTCGGCCGTAATCGCCGTGTCAGCCGCGATGAGGAGCGCACCGAGAATCCCGAGAGCCCAGCGGCGCTTTTCGGCAAAGACCTTGAGACCCGCGAAGGGATCGGCGTGCTTTGTCGCGCGCCAGCGCGGCAGAAGGCTCTTCTCAACGATGTTCTTGCCAAGCGAATAGACGTTGTTGAGCGTCCAGTAGAAGGTGAGCGCCGCGGGCGAAGCGTAGAGGAGCACCAAAAAGAGCGCCGAGAGCCCGTAGAGCTGAATCTTGTCCTGCTTCGTGAGGCGCGCCGTGTAGACGAAGGCCGAGAGAAGGTTCACGGCCGTCATGATGAGCGGGAGCGCATTGATGTGCCAATCGCCAATGGCGATCAGGCCGTCCGCGGCGCCGAGGTCGGCGATCGGACCGAACGAAACGCCCTTCAAGGCCGCCATGTTCGAGAGCAGGTGATAGGCCGCGATGAAGAAGGGAATCTGAAGGAAGAACCCGAGCGAAGAACGAAGCGCAAGCTTCGAGGAATACCCCGCCTGACGGCGCATGGTCGTCAGCATCGCGAAGCGTTCCTGCCCCTTGAAGGTGCGCTTGATCATGACTTCGGTCGCTTCGAAGCTCTTTTTGACGGCGCGTTCCTCTTCCTGCCAGCCTTCGGCCTTGTTGTAGATCGGCAGAATCACCGTGTTGACGACGAGACTCATGAGGACGATCGACCAGCCATAAGAGGCGAAGAGCCCGTATCCCCAGTCGAGCACCGTCGTCATGAAGAGTTCGAGCGGCGCAATGAAGAAGGTAAAGAGTACGGTCAGCATGCCTTATTCCTCCTTTCCGGCGACTCGGGCGGCAGGACGCGCCGCTTGGGATTCGGGAGCGTTCACTTCGGCAAGAAGCGAGAGAAGCGCTTGAGCGATGGGCTCGCCCGCGGCACCGAAATTCTTGATGCCCGCTTCACGCACGCGGCGGATGCGCTCGATCCGCGCGTCGCCTTCCTTGAGGAGCGCCTCGACCGCTTCGGCGGCCTTTGATTCTTCTCCCGTGGCGAGGTGAATGCCGATTTCGTCCAGCACGCCCATTTCCCAGGCGGGGTTCGGAAGATCCCAGGCTTCGTAGCCGTCCTTTTGCCAACCGTCGCCGATGCTCACGACCGGACGTTCAAAGACGAAGGCGAAGTCAAAGACGACGCCCGAGAAGTCCGAGACCATGACGCCCGCGCGGGAGAGCGAGGCAAAACCGTTCGGGTTGCGGTCCCATTCGATGTTGTCGTAGCCCGCCAGTTCCTTCTGCAGGCTTTCCATCAACGGAAGTTCCGAGACGAAGCTCTGCGGGTGCGGACGCAGGATCACGTGATAACCCGCCTCCGCCAAACGCTTCGGAATGGCGGCCCCCGTCTTCGTCAAGAGACCCGCACGCCCCCAGGTAGGAGCGATCAACACAGTCTTGGGGTCGGGCGTGACGGAGCATTCCTTCTTTTGCGCGACCATGCGGTCGAAATAGGCGCAGCCCACGATGCGGAGGTCCTTGGGTTCGGTGCAGCGCTTCTCTTCCAGCGTGCGAAGCGACGCAACCTGGTGCGGCCCCGAGCAGAAGACCGCGTCGTAGTAGTCAAAGCTGTAGAGCTTGTAGCCGTGAATGTCGGTCGCGGCATGCACGAGATGCACGTAGCGCTTCACGCCCTTCGAGCGGCGGATCTGCAGTACGTCGATCCCCGGCGTCGTCAAAACGAAGAGGTCCGCTTCCAGAAAGCCGAGCGACGTATAGGCGGAGTTGCCCTTTCCGATGTAGTGCGCGTCCACGTGCTTAAAGCCGGCCGTAAAGACCGGATCCTTTTCGTCCGACGTGAAGTAGGTCACGCGTTCCCCCGACGAAGCGAGAGCCCGCAGCACGGGCTCGAAGGTCCCCCAATAGGCGGCCGATTCCGCGTAGATCACGATGCGCTTCCCGGACAATTCCTTTCCTTCACCCCGCATCCGAAAGACGAACTGTCGGATGAGGGTGGGAAGACGTCGGATGAAGAAGTACCCCGACGAAGCGAGGCCCACGACGATAGAAAGGAGCATGCTCCCCGTACCCGGGTCGAGATAGGCCCAGGCTTCCAGGGGCGCCGCGACGAGCCCGGTCAAAAGCCAAAGGCGCGCGGCGCAAAGCGTAAGCGGGGAAAGGGTTGTGCGCTGATGCATGTTGCCAAAAACCTGACGTTGGTCCCGAACGGTACGGGACACGAAAGAGCGAAACGGACGCTCAAGAATTGTGAGAGTGTAGAAAAAGCCGCGCGGCTTTTCTAGCGTGAAACACCTTTTGCAGGGGGAGAACGACGGCGCGCAAGTCTCGTCACGCGTCCTTGACGTTCTCGTGAGAGCAGGCCTCGCCGCTGGCTTCGCGACGGACGCGAAGCGCGCGGGCCCTCAGTTGCCCGCAACCGCCATCGACGTCCTGCGCGGCCGAATCACGGGCGGTCGCGATGATGCCCCTGGAACGAAGCAGCGAGACCAAGGCCTTCACCTGCTCGGGCTCAGACCGCGACCAGGGGGAGCCTTCGACGGCGTTCACCGGGATGTAGTTCACCATGGCGTACTGCCCCGCCATCTTCTCGGCGAGGCGTTCCGCCTCTTCGAGCGAATCGTTGACGCCTGCGAGAAGCGTCCACTCGTATTGAACGGGATAGCCCGAATGCCGCGCCCAAAGAGCGGCGCGTTCCATGAGGGCGTCGACCGTCATGCGGCAGCCGCGCGGAAGCATCTTTCGACGCTTTTCTTCGTCCACCGTATGAAGCGAGACGGCCAAGGCCGGCCGCACGTCGGAGGCGAAGAGTTCGTCAAAGAGTCGGTCGTCCCCCACGGTGGAGAGGACGAGATTCTTGTGTCCGAAGTCCCCGTATTCAGCGAGGAAGCGAAGGGCGGAAAGCACGTTTCGAAGATTGTGCGAGGGTTCGCCCATCCCCATGAAGACGACCTTTTTCGTCTCGGGCCGGCTGGCACGCGCCAACACCACCTGCGCAACGATTTCGGCGTCGGAGAGCTGTCGAACGAGGCCGCTCTTGCCCGTCATGCAAAAGACGCACCCGACAGCGCAGCCGATCTGCGTCGAAACGCAGACGCCTTCGCGAGGCAAAAGAACCGACTCCACCCACTCGCCGTCCGAGAGTTCGAGAAGAAGCCGCTCCCCGGAAACGCCGGGATGATTCGACACCATGCGGGCAAGCGACGTCCAAAAGTTCCGTACGTCCGGCAGAGCTTCGCGAAGGCGCTTCGGAAGACGTTCGTCCTCCACCGTCGGCCAAGGCGCGCGACCGAGCAAGGCTCGAGCGAGCTTGCGGATGTGTTCGGGCTTGGCTCCGAGCGTGCGAAGCGACGTGAGCCAATCGTCGAGCGTGGGAATCGTCGGCATGGATAACGGGATCGTCTGAGGGTTTGCAGGCAAAGACCGCATTCTACCCAAAGGCGACCGTTCACCGCTCGATTTGGAGCTTTCGCGTAAGCGTATTGCGCCCGATCCCGAGGAGCGTTGCGGCTTCGCCCCGCCGTCCCTTGGTGTGTTCGAGCGCCGCCCGAAAGAGCATCTGCTCGACCTCGGTCACCAGTCGATCGTAGGGGTTCGATTCACCCGAGCGCAACGCATCGAGGATTTCCCGGCGAAGCCCCGAGCGCCAGTCGACGCCCTTTTCCTCCGCCGTATCCCCCGAGTCTTCCAAGACGGGAGAAAACACTTCTCCTTCGCGCACCTCTTCGGGAAGGTCTTCCGGACGGATGAGCTTCGAAGGCGCCATGACGAGAAGCCAGCGGCAGACGTTTTCGAGTTGCCGGACGTTGCCGGGGAAGGGAAACTTTTCGAGCACCGCGAGCGCTTCATCCGACAAAGTCTTCTCTTCCACACCCAGTTCCGCGGCGCGCTCCTTGAGGAAGTAGCGAGCCAGAGGACCGATGTCCGCGACGCGGCGGCGAAGCGGCGGGAGGCGAAGGCGAATGACGTTCAGGCGATGGTAGAGGTCTTCTCGGAAGAGACCTTCCTTCACGCGGCGCTCCAAGGCCTGGTTCGTTGCGGCGATGACGCGCACGTCCGCGCGGATCGGTTCGTGTCCGCCCACGCGGTAGTATGTGCCGCTGCTCAAAACCCGCAGGAGGCGCGTTTGCAGTTCCATCGGCATGTCGCCGATTTCGTCCAAAAAGAGCGTGCCGCCGCGCGCTTCGCCGAAGCGCCCTTCGCGTCGGGCAAGCGCTCCCGTGAAGGCTCCCTTTTCATGACCGAAAAGTTCGCTCTCCAGGAGTTCCTTCGGAATCGCCGCCATGTTGACGGCGACGTAGGGGGCGTTCTTGCGGGGACTGTGCTGCCAGATCGAACGGGCCACGACTTCCTTTCCCGTCCCCGATTCGCCCGTGATGAGAACCGTGACGGAACTCTGCGAAAGGCGTCCGATCGCGCGGACGATTTCCTGCATCGACTCGGCCTGCCCGATCAAGGCGAAGGGATCGTGCACGACTTTGGTGCCGCTTCCCGTCGTGCGCTCGGCGCTCGCCTTGCGGGCGCGGTCGATCACTTCGACCGCCTTCACGACGTCAAAGGGCTTGGCGAGGTATTCAAAGGCCCCGCCCTTAAACGACGCCACGGCGCTCTCGACGTCGGAATAGGCCGTCATGATGATGACGGGCAAAGTCGGCTGCCGACGCTTCACTTCCTCCAAGAGGCTCGTCCCGTCCATGCCGGGCATGCGGATGTCGCTCACCAAAACGTCGGGACGCTCTTCGCGGAGCGCTTCGAGGACGTCTTCGGCACGCTCAAAGGCGCGCGAAGGAATGCCGGCCCGCTCCAGGGCCTTGCGGAGCACGAATCGGATCGATCGGTCGTCGTCCACCACCCAAACCAAACCTTCCGTCATCACTCTCTCCCTATTTCCGCGTCAAAGCGGCAGCAACACCCGAAAGACCGTGTGCCCGGGTTCGCTTTCCACGTCAATCGCGCCGCCCGCTTCACGCACGAAGGCGTCGGCAATGCTCAAGCCCAATCCGCTCCCCTCGGGACGCCCCGTCACCAAGGGATAAAAGAGCCGCTCGCGAAGCGCCTCGGGAATGCCCGGGCCCGTGTCTTCGATGAAGACGGCAAGCGCCCTTCTCACCCGACGGTTTCGCACGAATTCGTCGCGCACGATGCGGGTGCGAAGCGTAAGCCGTCCCGCGGGGTCGTTTCCCATCGCTTCGGCCGCGTTTCTCGCAATGTTGAGAAAGACCTGCGTGAGCCGCCCCTTGTCTCCCACCACGTCGGGCGCGGAGACGTCGTAGTCCCGCACGACCGTGATCGCCGGAAATTCGTGCTCAATGAGACTGCGCACATGTTCGAGCAAAGCCGAGACGTTGCAGGGGCCCTTTTCGTTCGGACGCCGATAGGGCGCGAGAAACCGATCGACCAGCGCCTGCAGACGGTCCGCCTCTTCGCGGATGATCGCGGCGCACTCGCGGTCGTCTTCGTTCGTCAATGCGCCTTCGAGAAGTTGCGCCGCTCCACGAATGCCGCCGAGAGGATTTTTGATTTCATGCGCGAGGTTTCGCAGAAGATCGCGGGCCGCGGCGCTCGCTTCCGTCACGGCCGCTTCGCGCTCCACGCGGATCGTCTCGCCCACGTCGAGCGCCTCGAGAAAATAGCCGCCCGTCTCTTCCCGGCGAAGCGACAGCCAGGCCTTCTTTTCCTCACCGGGCCCGGGCACGAGACGGGTTGTGAGTTCCACGCGGGCGTGCTCGGAAAAGAGACGCTCGAACCCCGTCATGTCCGGGAAATAGCGCGTGAGGGATTCGCCCGCCGCAACGCGGCTCGAGGCCCCCAGGAGCATTTCGAGCGCGGGATTGAGCGTGACGAACCGTCCCTCGTCGTCGAGGAGCCCCTGCCCCACGGCGCTTTCCGTCCAGAGGGCGTCGGGCGGCATCGTTTTCTCGGCAGCTGACACTTGCGGTCCTTCAGAAAAAATCGGGGCCCGAAGGCCCCGAATTCGAACGATCAGATCGAGAAGTACAGGTCGTAGTCGATCGCCGTCACGGCCATGCGTTCACGCTGGACGTCCTTCATCTTGAGCTCGATGTAGCTGTCGATGAATTCGTCCGAGAACACGCCGCCGCGGGTCAGGAACTCGCGGTCTTCGTCGAGCGCCATGAGGGCGTCGTAGAGCGAGGGCGCCACGGTCGGGATCTTGGCGTTTTCTTCGGGCGGCAGGTCGTAGAGGTTCTTGTCGGCCGCTTCGCCCGGATGGATCTTGTTCTGAATCCCGTCGAGACCCGCCATGAGCATGGCGGCAAAGCCGAGGTAGGGGTTGCAGAGCGGATCGGGGAAGCGCACTTCGACGCGGCGGGCCTTCGGGTTCGTCACGTGCGGAATGCGGATCGAAGCCGAACGGTTGCAGGCGGAGTAGGCGAGCTTCACCGGCGCTTCAAAGCCCGGCACGAGGCGCTTGTAGGAGTTCGTACCCGGATTCGTGATGGCGTTCAAGGCGCGGGCGTGCTTGATGATGCCGCCGATGTAGTAGAGCGCCATGTCGGAGAGGCCAGAGTAGCCGTTGCCGGAGAAGAGGTTCTGACCGTCCTTCCAGATCGACTGATGGACGTGCATGCCCGAACCGTTGTCGCCTTCGAGGGGCTTCGGCATGAACGTGGCGGTCTTGCCGAAGGCGGCGGCGACGTTCCAGACCGTGTACTTCACGATCTGCGTCCAGTCGGCGCGCTCGACAAGGGTCGAGAACTTCGTGCCGATTTCGCACTGGCCGGCGCAACCCACTTCGTGGTGGTGGATTTCAACGGGCACGCCCTGCTGTTCGATGAGGGTGCACATTTCGGAACGAATGTCGGCGAAGCTGTCGACCGGGGAGACCGGGAAGTAGCCGCCCTTCATGCGGTTGCGGTGGCCGAGGTTGCCGCCTTCGAGGTCAAGACCCGAGGACCAGGGGGCTTCTTCGGAATCGATCTTGTAGAAGCTTTCGCCCGGGGCGTGCTTCCAGCGGATGCCGTCAAAAATGAAAAATTCGGGTTCGGGCCCGAAGAAGGCTTCGTCACCGATCCCGGTGCTCTTCAAATAGGCTTCGGCTCGCTTCGCGATCGAACGCGGGTCGCGGGCGTAGCCCTTGCCCGTGGAGGGTTCGAGGACGTCGCAGGTGAAGATGAGCGTGTTCACTTCACGGAAGGGGTCCATGCGGGCGCTCGAGGGATCGGGCAGAAGAAGCATGTCGGACGCTTCAATGCCGCGCCAGCCCGCAAAGGACGAACCGTCAAAGGGCTGTCCGAGTTCAAACGTGTCCTCGTCGATGCGAGAGGCCGGCACCGTAAGGTGCATTTCCTTGCCGGAAATGTCGGTGAAACGAAGGTCGACGTACTTGACGTCGTTGTCCTTCAACATCTGCAGAGCGTCCGCAGCGGTCGTCATGATGTGTTCTCCTAAAGACGTTTTGACGCGGTCCCGTCACCGTGACGGGTCGTACCCAATTAGTGAGCAAACGGCGTGCCAAAATTTCGAAAGGGACTCGTTTTTCGCAAGGAGGGTGCGCCGCAAAGCGACGCGCCTCCTCAAAAAAAGAGGAGACCCAAGATGGATCTCCTCATTATGCTCTGAATTGGTGCGCGGACTGCACCGCCCGCACCGACTTTTTGCGTTTGGACCAACGCGCCGAGTTTGTCGTCGTCAGAGAAAGGCTTCCTGCACGCTCGAGAGGAAGGCAAAGCCGCGCGGACTCGTACCGATTCGGTCGGACTCCGTCGTCCAAAGCCCGTCCTTTTGGAGCGCTGCCACCGTGTCCGCAATCACGTCGTCCGAGAGACCCGTGCGCTCCGTCCAGAGACGCTTCGAGACGCCCGCCGTCAGACGGAGCGCATTCAGCATGAATTCGAAGGGGAGCTCCTCTTCCGTGACGCGGCGCTTTTCTTCATAAGGTTCCGACCCTTCTTCGACCGCGCGCATGTAGCGCTCGGGATTCGCAAAGCGGGCCGCACGAAAGACGCCGTCTTCCGTCGTCACTTTTCCGTGGGCGCCCGCCCCAACAGCCAGATAATCGCCGAAGGTCCAGTAGTTGAGATTATGTCGACATGTTTCGCCCGACTTAGCGTAACCCGAGACTTCGTAGCGCTCAAAGCCCGCCTGAGCGAGGAGACCCACGACCGCCTCCTGCAGATCCGCCGCAAGGTCTTCGTCAGGGAGTCCTTCGGGGACACGCTTTGCGAAGGCCGTCCCCGTTTCAATCGTGAGCTGATAGCAGGAAACATGCGTCGTCTTCGATTCGACGAGTTGTGCGACTTCGTCTCGAAGGCGCTCGACCGTCTCATGGGGAAGACCGAACATCAGGTCCGCATTGACGCGCGGAAAGATCTTCACGGCTTTTTCGAGTGCGCGGACCGCGGCCGCCCGATCGTGAATGCGGCCGAGACGTTTGAGAGAGGCATCGTCAAAGCTCTGAATCCCGAGCGAAAGCCGATTGACGCCGGCTTTCGCATAGGCTTCGAACTTCGCTTCGTCGGCCGTTCCGGGATTCGCCTCCATCGAGATTTCCGCGTCGTGCGCGACGGGAACGCGCGCGCGTATGCCCTCGAGGAGTGTCGTGAAACCTTCCGCGCTCATGAGGGAGGGCGTTCCGCCCCCAAAGTAGATCGTTTGGATTTCCCGACCGCCCGCGAATTCAGCTTCCCGTTCGAGTTCACAAAGGAGCGCCTTGACGTAGCGCTCCTCGGGAACCGCCCCCGACGCGTGCGAATTGAAGTCGCAGTAAGGACACTTTCGCACGCACAAGGGCCAGTGCACGTAGAGCGACAGAGGGATCGCCTTGGGATTCAGTGTCACGCCCAACCCCAGCGCTTGGCAAGAAGTCCCGCCATTTCCCGCAAGGCGGCGCCGCGGTGACTCAGGCGATTCTTCTCTTCCGCGGAAAGGGACGCCGCGGTCTTGCCGCAGGCGGGAACGTAGAAGTGCGGGTCGTAGCCAAAGCCCCCTTCCCCTTCGGGCGTCTCCTGAATTTCTCCTTCCCAGAAGCCGTAGGCGACAAGCGGCTCGGGATCGTCGGAGTGACGCACGGCCACGAGCACGCAGGTGTAGTGGGCCTTTCGGTCGGTTTTGCCCTTCAACTTTTCGATGAGGAGCCGATTGTTCGCGGCGTCGCTCTTGGGTTCGCCCGCAAAGCGCGCGGAATGCACGCCCGGGAGCCCTCCGAGGGCATCGACGCACACGCCCGAATCGTCCGCCATGGCGGGAAGCCCCGTTTCCTTCGCGGCGTGGCGGGCCTTCGCGAGGCAGTTTTCAATGAAGGTCTCAAAGGGTTCGGCGCATTCCGATACCCCAAGCTCCCCCTGCGGAAGCACCGTCACGCCCATGGGGGCGAACATCGCGCGGAATTCACGGAGTTTTCCGGCGTTGTTCGACGCGAGCACGAGTTTCTTTTCGATCATTTGCCTTCCTCCTCAAAGACCGCGCGTTGCGCGGCCTGAATTTCTTCGTTCCCCTTTCGGGCGAGGCGCAACAATTCCATGAGCTCCGCTTCGCTGAAGGGCGCGCCTTCGGCCGTCCCCTGAATTTCGACGAAACCGCCCTCGCCCGTCAGCACGACGTTCATGTCGGTGCCGCAGCCGCTGTCTTCGACGTAGTTGAGGTCCAGAACCGGACGGCCGTCCACAACGCCCACCGAAATGGCGCTCACCTGCGTGCGGATCGGATCGGTCGCGATCATGCCCTTTTGAAGCATGACGTTCACGGCGTCGCGAAGCGCCACCCAGGCGCCGGCGATCGAGGCGCAGCGCGTGCCGCCGTCCGCCTGCAAAACGTCGCAGTCGAGTTGAATCGTGTATTCGCCGAGGAGCTTGCGGTCGACCACGGCGCGAAGCGAACGGCCGATCAAACGCTGAATTTCCTGCGTGCGGCCCGACTGCTTGCCGCGGGCCGCTTCGCGGTCCGTGCGGGTTCCCGTCGAACGGGGAAGCAGACCGTACTCGGCCGTGACCCAGCCTTCGCCCCGGCCCTGCAGGAATTTCGGTACGCCCGCCGTCACGGAGGCGGTGCAGAGCACTTTGGTGTCGCCCGCACACACGAGAACGCTACCTTCGGCGTACTTCGTGTAGTGGCGAAGGAAAGTGAGGGGACGCTTTTCGTCAGCGCGACGACCGTCGCGGCGCAATGTTTCGCTCATGGAAAATCCTTTGTCCGTTGATTTTGGTGTGCCGACATTGTAGACGTTGCCCGCGGGGCTTTTTCCGTCCGGCCCGTCGAATCGTCCTCTCGTTGCTTTTCCGAACGGTCGCACGCCCATTCGCGCTACAATTGCGCACCCCTTCGCGGAAAGCTTTTCTCTTTTTCCGCATTCACCACTGAATTCATACCGAAAGACATGCCCACGATTGCCAGCATGACCGGCTACGGCGTGGCGACGGGTAAGACGCCCGTCGGCGTCGCCACGGTCGAATGCCGTTCCGTCAACAGCCGTTTTCTCGACCTCAACCTTCGCCTCTGCGAAGAGCTCCGCTTTGTCGAACCCGTCCTTCGCGAAGCCCTGCAAAAGCGCCTGACGCGCGGCAAGGTGGAAGTCCGCGTGACGCTTCGCGCCGACGAAGCGGCGGCCCCGACGGCGCTTCACGCCGACGTTCTCTCGCGCATGCTTGCGCTGCAGGCCTCGGTTCTCAAGGCCGCGCCCGACGCCAAGCCCCTTTCCGTCGCGGAAATCCTGGCGCTCCCCGGCGTCGCCGCCCAGCCCGAAGCGTCCGAAGACGAAGTCCGCACGGCGGTCGTTGAGCTCTTTGAGCGCGCCTTCTCGGACTTTCTCGCTGCCCGTACACGCGAGGGCGAAGCCTTGAAGCACGTCTTTCTCAAGAACTGCGAAAACATCCTCGAAATCGTCGGGGACGTTGAAAAGCGCATGCCCGAAATTCACGAGCATCTGCGCGCGAAACTCCAGGAACGCCTTGAAACGGCGCTTGCCGAAGCGCTCACCGAAAAGAGCACGCTCTCGCGCGAAGAAGTATCCGACCGCATTCGTCAGGAAGTGACGCTCTATGCGCTTCGCATGGACGTATCGGAAGAAATCAACCGTCTTCGCACGCATGTGCGCGAAGTCCGCGCTACGCTCGAGAAAGGCGGGGTCGTTGGACGTCGCCTCGACTTCATGACGCAGGAAATGAACCGCGAAGCCAATACGCTCGGCTCCAAGGCGGCCGCGATCGAAATGACGCAGGCCTCGATTGCGCTTAAGCTCAACATCGATCAGATGCGCGAGCAACTCCAAAATCTCGAATGACGACGGAGGACTTTTCCATGACCGAAGCCAAACAGTACTCGGGCCGCCTCTTTCTCGTGACGGCGCCTTCCGGAGCGGGGAAATCCTCGCTCGTCAATGCGCTTCTCAAGATGGAGCCCGACATCAAGCTCTCCATTTCGCACACGACGCGCGCGCCGCGTCCGGGCGAGGAAAACGGCCGCGAATATCACTTCGTTACGGTCGAAGAGTTCGAAGCGATGAAGGATCGCGGCGAATTTCTCGAGTCCGCGCTCGTTCACGGCAACTACTACGGCACGAGCCGCGTGTGGATTGAAGAGCAGATGAGTGTCGGCAACGACGTTCTCCTCGAAATCGACTGGCAGGGCGCCCGTCAGGTTCGCGAACGCTTTGCCGACACCGTCGGGATCTTCATTCTGCCTCCGTCCATCGAAGCGCTCGAGTGGCGCCTGCACCACCGCGGCACGGATTCCGAGCAGACCATCACGCGTCGCTTGCTTGGCGCCGGGGCTGAAATGGCCCATGCGCCCGAATTCGAGTACGTTATAATCAACGAAGATTTTGACGTGGCGCTCTCGCAAATTCGCGCCGTCGTCATTGCCAGTCGACTTGCCTACGGCCAGCAGGCCGTCCGTCATCGCGACACGCTTGCGGCGCTCGGCGTTCCGGTCTGAGTGAAAACCTGTTCGACTCCCCCCACTTACTTCGAATAAGATAGGAATTTCATGGCTCGCATTACTGTTGAAGACTGCCTCAAGAAGATCCCCAACCGCTTCCAGATGGTCCTGACGGCCGCCTACCGCGCCCGTCAGATTTCGCAGGGCTACGCCCCGAAGGTGGACTGCAAGGACAAGCCCGCCGTCATCGCTCTGCGCGAAGTGGCGCAGGGTGAGGTCGGCGTCGAACTCCTCAAGCGGATTCACTGATCGTTCGCCCCGCGATACTGATTTCGGCCAGACGGAAGTGCGTTGAGAGCTTCTCCCGTCTGGCCGTTTGTTTTTCCCGGTCCGACCGGACGGCCGCCTCGGCAGTGGCGAAGACCCAAACACAAACAAGAAAAACGGTCGCGCAGGCTACGCACCGCACGACCCGCCCCCTCCAACGAAGGGGCCCAATCCCTCAAGGAAGGCTTTTATGACTCAGCCTCAGGACAAATTCTCCGAAGATCTCTACGCGACACGGGACGATGCCGCGCCGAAAACCACGCCGGCGGCCGCAGCGCCGCGTACGATCGCTCGTTTTGATCCGAAGGCCTTCTTGCGCCGTACCTTTGTAGAGCCCCCGACCTCCAACGAAATGCCCGACGCGGACTTGCCGCTCTTTACGGCAAAGCCCGTCGCGACGCTCGCGACGGCAAGCGACCTGATCGAGCGCTGCAAGCAGTACATGTCGGAAGCCGAAGTCGCCAAGGTACGCGAAGCCTACCGTTACGCCGACAGCGCGCACCTCGGGCAATTCCGAAAGTCGGGCGAGCCCTACATTACCCACCCGATCGCAGTCGCGACGATCCTCGCCTCCTGGAAGCTTGACGCCCCGACGATTCAGGCGGGGCTCATGCACGACGTGCTCGAAGACACGCCGCTCAGCAAGCAGGAAATGGCCGAACGCTTCGGCATTCAGGTGGCGGAATTGGTGGACGGCGTCTCGAAGCTCGACAAACTCCGCTTCGCCTCGAACGAAATCGCCCAGGCGGAGAGTTTTCGCAAGATGCTTCTCGCCATGGCGCGGGACGTCCGCGTGATTCTCGTGAAGCTTGCCGACCGTCTCCACAACATGCGCACCTTGGGTGTCATGCGCCCCGAAAAGCGCGCCCGCATCGGGAAAGAAACGCTCGACATCTACGTGCCGATCGCGCACCGGCTCGGTCTCAACAAGGTCTTCCGGGAACTTCAGGAACTCTCCTTTGCGAACCGTTATCCCTTCCGCTACCGGGTCCTCTACGAAAACATTCTTCTGCGGCGCAACAACCGCCGCACGATTCTCGAAAAGATCCTCGCAGAAACGAAGGAGATTCTTCCGAAGTACGGCATCCGCGCCCGCGTCATCGGCCGCGACAAGACGATCTACGGCATCTACAACAAGATGCGCGAAAATCATCAGTCCTTCTCCGAAGCGCTCGACATCTACGGCTTCCGCGTGATCGTGCGCACGAAGGAAGACTGTTACCGTACGTTGGGTGCTCTGCACGCGCTCTACAAGCCCGTGCATCACCGCTTCAAGGACTTCATCGCGATCCCGAAGACAAACGGCTATCAGAGTCTGCACACGACCGTGATCGGGCCCTCCGGGACGCCCATTGAGTACCAGATCCGCACCGAAGAGATGCACCGTACGAACGAGGACGGCATCCTCACGCACTGGCTCTACCATCAGGACGCCTACTCGACCGACATGCAGGCACGAACCACGGCGTGGCTACAGAGCCTTCTCGAGATTCAGCGCACGAGTCAGGACAGTACGGAATTCCTCGACAACATCAAGGTCGACCTCTTCCCCGACCGTGTCTACGTCTTTACGCCGAAGGGACGCATCGTTTCGCTTCCGCGCGGCTCGACGCCGATCGACTTCGCCTACCAGATCCACACGGACGTGGGGAATCATGCCGAATCCGCGAAGATCAACGGCGAACACCGTCCGCTCGAAACGACGCTTCAGAACGGCGACATCGTCGAGATCGTGACGAATCCCAATGCAGGACCGTCGCCCGCATGGCTCGACTACGTCCACTCCGGACGCGCCCGCGCCGAAGTGCGACAGTTCCTTCGCAATTGTCAGTTTGAAGACGCCGTGCGGCTCGGACGGCTTGCGCTCGAAGAAGCGGCCAAGGAAAACAACGTTCGTCTCGACGAAATTCCCGAGCACGTCTGGCGCAGCTTCACGAAGAAGGAAGTGAACGCCGACAGCCTCGCGTCGCTTTACGCCAACATCGGGCTCGGAAAGGAACTGCCCGCCACGATGCTGCGGCGTCTCGTGAACTTTGCCCAAAGCAACAAGGCGGTTGAAACCGAGCGGGAACTCCCGCCCGTGCAGATCAAGGGAAATCAGGGCGCGGCCGTGCAGCTCTCCACTTGTTGCCACCCGATTCCGGGCGACAAGATCACGGGCTTTACGCGTCCGGGGCATGGTCTGAGCGTCCACCGTGCGGACTGCCCGCACGCGGTGCACGGTCAGACGGCCGATGCCAAGCGTTGGATGACGGTCGAATGGGGTGAAACTCGGCCGGGCGCCATGTTCTCCGTGCCGATCGACATTCGCGTCGCGGACATGCACACGGCGCTCGCCCAGATCACGGCCGCGGTCGCGCAGTCGAACTCTTCAATCGTGGGCGTTTCTATGACGGAAGAGGATGATCCCGAGAAGCTCGTTCGTCTCACGATTCTCGTTCGCGACAAGGGCCACCTCATGCATGTCATGCGCACGATCGGTCAGCGGCCCGTCGTCATGAAGGTGAAGCGCGTCCTTGAGGCGGGCTTGCCGCCCAAGAAAAAGAAAGGTGCTTAAAGGATATGTGTGGTTTGAGTAACCCGATCATACTTACCCCTACGGGCGGTTGGGTAACGAAACTGCGCCTTAAAGCGAACCAGTTGGATGAAGGCGAACATGTTCCTCAAACTCTGGAAGTCGAAGGAGCGGCGAAGCTGGAGCTTTATCTTGTTGTTGACAGCCTCCAATCAAACTTTGCTCAAGCCGTCCTACGAGCGCTCGACACTGTCCCGGAAGCATGGTGCTGAACTCCTAACATGGGACCCAAACAGAGCGAAAAATGGGATTAGGTAGTGCTTAACCGTTTGGAGACACCATCGTGCCCTGGGAATGTTTTGTCTAGGCTGGGGTTCACAGGGACGGGGGTTGGTTTTGCCCACAACTATCCCTGACGTTCCAAAATCCTAATTCTTTGCCCAACTATACATTTTCCTGACATAATCACACTGTGTGAGACTCGAGCCTTAAGACTGACGTATGACCGATTCTTGTGATTTTTACATTATCAATGGACCTGTCAATGAACTGATGGAATCCATGGTCACGATATGTGTTTCTTCTCCCACTAACAATACGTGTGCGATTTTCCTCACGACGTATGGGGGTTCTGCCGACGTAGCTTATCGTGTTATGCGTCTTTTTCAGCGAAAGTATTCGCGTGTGAAGGTTGTTGTTTTTAGCCAGTGCAAAAGTGCTGGAACAATCATGGCTATTGGAGCTGATGAGTTGTACATGCACGAATCCGCCGAACTTGGCCCTCTTGACGTTCAAGTCTATGACGGAGTCAAATCGTCCATGAATTCTGGACTTGATTTCAATACTGCGTTGACAATCGCTAGAAGTGAGGTAGTTGATTCTTTTGCCACAACATTTCAAATGATGACGTCGGCAAAAGTTTCCAGAATGCACGCTATCGAGGCAGCTGGACGAATTGCACAAAGCGTAGCTTCAGCTCTGTACTCGCAAGTTGACCCCGTGACGATAGGCGCAATGCAACGATCCATTGCTGTTGCTATGGAATATGGAACTAGATTAGCAAAAAGATCAAATTCGATTTTGCCAGATAAATTGAGGAAATTGATTGCAGGGTATCCTGCGCATTCTTTCTGTATTGATCGAGACGAGGCTCAGGACCTGTTCAACTCAGTACACAAACTTGAAGATGCCCCAGACATAGTGGCTGTACTAGTAAAGTACTTTTCAAAAATTTCGACACCAAATCAAGATAAGCCTTTTGTTATTAAGGTAGAGCAAAATGAGACAGTCAGAACCCAAACTGCTGAAGGGCGTGAATCTGCAACACATCAAGACACAGGAGTTGCAAAAGGAAATCGTAAGTCTAACGAAGAAAAATCTGGACAACCAAAATCAGAAACAAGTTCTTGACATTTTCAACGAGACATCTCGTAGGATCGCAGAGCTCAAGACTTACGATTTTTCTAAGTTTTGCCAAACCAGAGCAACTTTGTGAGTTCAAATTCTAGACCAAAATTGTACAGGGTTAGTTCAAAGGAGGAATTTTAGACCTAATCTTTGACGAGGCCTATCATACTCGTACCATCCCCCTGAGGTATGACCTCTACAGTGCCAAATTAAGGGGAAGTTGTAAAAATCAGGCTGATGAGTGCAACTCCTTTTTTTACGGGGTAACCACAAAAAAGAAGGCCTTGTGAGTCGCCCCCTGAGCCTGATAGTAAGAGTGCCTTGTTGGAGTCACCTTACAGTGAGGAATCTTACCACCAAACTACGTAGACACACTCAGCGCTATCAGTTCCTCAAGGAACGTCTCACTATTACAAACATTTTTCCGCGTTTTTTTTTCTGAGGTTGACTATTGATGGCAATTCTCGAAATTTGTTCTTTGCTTAAATATATAAAAAAGAACGAAGGGGCGTTGATTCCGCAAAAATATGACTGCCTTTTGCAATACCACCTTAATTTTCGAGAGCGCCCTTTAGAAGTTAATATGGCTTTTCGTTTGTGTAAGTAACTTCGAGAATCTCGAGCGTTTCAACACCCGCCGGATGCGTCACCGTCGCGGGCGTGGGAAGTTTCACTTCATCCCCTTCGCGGGCCTTGAGGAAGACGCGCGCAATCGGGCTGATCCAGCTCACGTCGCCGTGCGAAGCGTCGGCTTCGTCGATCCCGACGATGCGGATCTTGTGTTCGTTTCCGCTCTGGTCGGCGTAGAGCACCGTGGCCCCAAAAAAGATCTGGTCCGTCGCGGGACGCGCGGCGGGGTCCACCACTTCGGCCGACTCGATGCGTTTGTTCAAAAAACGGATGCGGCGGTCGATTTCACGGAGGCGTCGCTTCCCGTACTGATAATCGCCGTTTTCACTGCGGTCGCCGTTGCTAGCGGCCCAACTGACAACGTTCACCATTTCCGGACGCTCGACGTTGACGAGGTGTTCTCGCTCGTCCAGCAGTCGGCGGTAACAGGCGGGCGTCATATAATTCTTGGTATTGGCGGGAAGTTTGGGAAGAGAGACTTCATCGTCGTCTTCAGCCATGACAAAACTCCTTGGAATGGGATTCGGTTATTGTAGCGACTCGCCCTCACCCCGAACGGTAAGAATTTCCCGCCACACCCGCATATCGTCCGTCTCGAACTTGCCGCGGCGCATCACGAAGGAAAGACGCCGGGTGAAAGTATCCGGCACGTCCAACACCGCGATGTGGTCGCCAAAATGCGGTTCCGAAAGAACACCCTCCGACACGAGTGATACGCCAAGTCCCGACGCTACGGCCCGCAAGAGCGTGTCATGGTGATTGAGGACCAGAACGGAAAGATCGTGTCCAAGCTTTTCCCTGAGGTGTGATTCGAAGTAGAGGCGACTTCCCGATCCAGGTTCCCGCAACAGCCAGTCGACTTCTTGCAAATCTTCCCAAGAGACCGTCCGGTTTTGCAGGGGGTGATTACCCGCCGCCACGATGAAGAGGCGCTCCTCTCGCCAGAGCGTAACGTCCATGTCGGGATCCGTCACGATGCCTTCGACGAGCGCGAAATCGAGCTTGTAGTCGGTAAGCGCCCGGATCATTTCGTCGGTGTTCCCGATTCGCACTCTGGGAAAGCGCCCGCAACGGCGTCGGAATTCCGCGAGAGACGGCATGAGGTAGTGCGCTGCCACGCTCTCCGTCACGCCCACTCGCAACGGTTCCGAAGGCGTCTTGCCGAATACCTGCGGCAGGTGCTTCGCTCTCGAGAGTAGGTCGTCCGCCAAGGGAAGAAGCTTTTTCCCCGCATCATTCAGTCGAAGTCGCCCTCCCTGGCGCTCAAAGAGCGAAACGCCCATGCGCCCCTCCAACTCCGTCAAACTCTGCGAGACGGAACTCTTGCTCATCAGCAGGCGCTCCGCCGCTTCGGAGAGCGATGCATCGCGCGCCACCTCAGTGAACACAAGGAGTTGCTTGAGGGAAACGGGTCTATCCATAGCACACACCGAACAGAAAATAAAGTTCGTTCGATTTTACCGAACACGTTATAACCGAGAAATATACGGCTCGACTCGGGTTTTCCTGAAGACTCCTGACTACAATGGCGGTCCTTTCTCTTTTGACATTTTGACCGTCAGAGGTTGGTCATGCGCCTTTTTCACCGACGTTTCCGTTCTCTTCCAACCCCCATGGCGGGACTCGCCCTCGGCGTGGCGAGCCTCGGCTGGTGTATGGAGAACGCCCTTCCGCTTCACGGCTACGGACAGATCGTCGGAGCCGTCATTGCTTCCTGCCTGTTGGGGCTCCTCGTCGTGCGTTTCATTTGTCACTTCGACACGCTTTGGGCGGACCTGAAACATCCCGTGGCGGGCAGCATCGTACCGACCTTCGCGATGGCGCTCATGGTGATTTCGAAGGCAATCGGCATGGCTTTGCCAGACTTCTCTGTCGGACTCTGGTGCTTTGCCGTAGCCGCACATCTTTGCGCGTTGGCCGTATTTGCCTTTCATCGCATGAGGGATCCGAACATGGCGCAGATGGTGCCAAGCTGGTTCATCCCGCCCGTCGGCATCATCGTGGCGGACGTGACCTTCCCGGGCGTGCCGGAACTGCTCCCCTTCGCGCTCGTGTTGCTGGCGATCGGCATGATCTCCTATGCCATCTTGTTGCCGCTCATGCTCTACCGTCTCATCTTCCTGACGGAAGTACCCAACGCCGCCAAGCCCACGATCGCCATCATGGCGGCGCCCGCCAGCCTCTCTCTGGCAGGTTACCTCACAGTCGTACCAGAACCCAACCTCCTCCTCTGCGCGATCCTGTTGGGGATCGCCGTTCTCATGACGATCGCCATTTACTTCGCGTTCTGGAACCTGTTGCGATTGCAGTTCTCACCGGGCTATGCAGCCTTTACCTTCCCGATGGCAATTGGAGCAACAGCGCTATACAAGTCCTCTGCTCTGGTTGCGAGGATTCCGGGCGGCGAAGAATACGTGAAGCAACTGCATGTACTCGCCACTGTTGAACTTGTGATTGCCGCCGTGGTGATTTGCTATGTGCTGATTCTCTACCTCAAGAATTTGAAAGGGTTCTTTCAATCCTGAAGAATTTCGATATAACAAATCAAACCGAGACGACAAAAACAATTTCGTCTCGGTTTCTTGTAGGCGCAACGAGCTAAATTTCTAGCAAACAAATGAAAAGGTCCCGAGAATCAAACAATCTCGAGACCTTTGAAATTCTGTGGTGGAGAGGAGGAGGATCGAACTCCCGACCTCTGCATTGCGAACGCAGCGCTCTCCCAGCTGAGCTACCCCCCCACACCGAGGATCGAAGACTTGCGTCTTCATCAAACTGTAGGAGACGAAGTATGCCTGAACTTTTCGAAAAAAGCAAGGGTTCGGCTAAAAAAGTTTAACTCCGGCACGGGTACAATGATCCTCAACCCGTTTTGGAGAAGAAATCCCATGTCTTTCGCTCCCATGCAAGTCACCGCCATGAAGGCGGAAAGCCTTCCCGTTCTCGGCTTTTGGAAGGACGGCGACTCTCTCGTCCCGACGCAGGCCGCCACCGATGCCTGGTCTTCGCCTCTCTTTGAGTCCTTGCGCACGTCCGGACTCTTTCCCTCTCAGAAGGGAGAAATGCTAACGGTACCGCCCTGTACAGACTGGCCCAAGGGACTGGTGCTTCTTCATCTCGGCACTCGTGCTGAAAGCACGCCTGAAGGTGTGGGTGCTATGGTGCGTACTGCCATCTCGAAGCTTCACAAGGTTCCGTCCCTGCTCTTTGGTGCCACCGACTGGTTCGGAGACAACCGTGAGATTGGCGCCCGTCTTTTCGCGCAGAACGTCGTTCGCGCGCTCGCGCCCAAGGTGAACTACAAGAAGGATGCGGAAGCTCCGCAGTATTCCGAAGTGCTGTGGCTCTCCGACACGGACGAATCCAAGGCCCTCGCTGAAGGTGCAGCGATCGGCACGGCCATTGTCGAGATGTGCCAATTGGCCGACACGCCCGCCAACCTCTGCACGCCGGCCTTCCTCTGCGAAGAGGCCCGCAACATCGCGAAGAATCATGAAAAGGTCTCTGCAACGATTCTTGAGAAGCCCGAACTCGAAGCGCTCGGCATGGGCGGACTTTTGGGCGTTGCGCAAGGGAGCACCGTGCCGCCTGCTATGATCGAACTGCGTTATGACGGCGGCAAGCGTGACGATGCGCCCGTCGTTCTCGTGGGGAAAGGCATCACCTTTGACGCGGGCGGTATTTCGCTCAAACCCGCCGCCAAGATGGGCGACATGATCTACGACATGTCGGGCGCAGCTTCCGTGCTCGCGACGGTGCAGGCCGTTGCTGATCTGGCTCTTCCCATCAATCTCGTCGCCATCGCACCCGCCTGTGAAAACCTTCCGTCGGGAACAGCCCTGAAGCCGGGCGACATCATCACGACCTATTCGGGCCGCACGGTGGAAGTACAGAACACCGACGCCGAAGGCCGTCTCATTCTCGCGGACGGCCTCACCAAGGCGCTTGAACACAAGCCGCAGCTCGTCATCGACGTCGCGACGCTCACGGGCGCCTGCGTGGTGGCGCTGGGCAACACCTATACGGGACTTTTTGCCAATCGTGACGACCTAGCCGAAAAACTGCTCTATGCTGGCAAGAAGACCGGAGACCTCGCCTGGCGCATGCCCTTGCACTCGGACTACACCGAACTCATGCAGTCCTCCTACGCCGACCTCGCCAACGTCTCCGCCGTCCGCGGTGCCGGAGCGTCGACGGCAGCGGCCTTTCTCGAAACCTTCGTCGAAGGAACGCCTTGGGCACATCTCGACATCGCCGGCACGGCCAATACGAGCGGCAAGGACCACGCGTCGACGGGCCGCCCCGTCGCGTTGCTCGTCGAATTCCTGCGGGAGCTTGCCGAATCGAAGAAGGCAACGGAACCCGCCTCGGTATAATGTGCCCCATGCAGAAAGTCGACTTCCACTTCAACGTCCCCGACCGTTTGCGCTACGCCTGCGCCGTGGCAAAGACGGTCCTTCACCGCAAGCTTCGCCTTGCGGTGTGGACGTCCGATGCGGATCGCCTCGGAAGGCTGGACGCTCTCCTCTGGAGTTACAGTGATCTCGCCTTCCTGCCGCACGTCGCGCCGGAGCACCGTCTAGCGCCCGACACGCCCATCTTGCTCTCGACGCGCCTTGAGGAACTCGAGGGCGACGTGCTGCTTCTTCTCGACGACGCCCTGCCTCCCGATTGGCAGACCGCGTTCGAGCGCTTTCCGCGCATCATCGACGTCGTGAGCACGAAACCCGACGAACTGCAGGCTTCCCGCGCCCGCTACCGCGCCTACAAGGCGGCGGGCGTCGAGCTCGCCGCCTACGACCGTCGTCAGTAAACGACCGTCACTCCACTTTGAGGAATTCTCATGGAACGCAAAGAACCCGTCATGGCCCCGAGCGTCTCTGCGCTCGAGGAACGCATTCCGCTCACCTGGCGTGAAGTGAATGAACTCGCGAGCGTCTCGACGCAGGCCAACGCTGTTGAAAAGCCTGAGTCCGCAGTTGCGTCGCCCGCAGGCGACGCCGCTCTCGCCGAACCCGCGGCCGCAGAGGCAAATCGCGCGCTCACGGATGAGGAAATCGCGGCGCTTTGCGACCATCTCACGCCCGTTCTCGAGAAGACCATTCGCGAAGCGCTCTCGCAGACGTTGGAGATGACGCTTCACAACGCGCTCATGCGGGTGCGCTCCGACCTCGACCGCTCGATCCAACCGATGATTCGTCAGGCGCTCGAGCGCGAGTTGCGCGCCGAAATCCTCTCGCGCGCCCTCATGCGCAAAGGAGAGGATCCTCAATAACGTCCGCGATTTTTTCGTGCGACAATACGAAAACCCACGGCACGCCCCGCCGTTCGCGGGCGTGCCGTTCTCATTTCCAAGCTTTTTCTTTTCATTCTTCCGATCATGACGCAGTCCAAAGATCAAGAACTCGCCAAGAGCTTCGAACCTGCCGACATCGAAGCGCGTTGGTACCCGATTTGGGAAAAGCGCGGCTACTTCCGCGCCGGCACCGACACGTCGAAGCCGAGCTTTGCCATTCAACTTCCCCCGCCCAACATCACGGGGATTCTCCACATGGGGCACGCCTTCAATCAGACGGTAATGGATACGCTCACGCGCTTCCACCGCATGGACGGCTACAGCACCGTTTGGATTCCGGGAACCGACCACGCGGGCATCGCCACGCAGATCGTTGTCGAACGCAAGCTCGAAGCTCAGGGGATCGACAAGCGCGACATCGGCCGCGAAGCGTTCCTTGAAAAGATCTGGGAGTGGCAGAAGTTCTCGGGCGGCTCCATCCTCTCGCAGATGCGCCGTCTGGGCGACAGCGTCGACTGGGAGAACGCCTACTTCACGATGGATGAAAAGCTCTCGAAGGTCGTGATCGACACCTTCGTTAAGCTCTATGAAGAAGGCCTCATCTACCGCGGCACGCGCCTCGTAAACTGGGACTGCAAGCTTCAATCGGCCGTGTCGGACCTTGAAGTGGAAAACAAGGAAGAAGAAGGCTCCCTCTGGGAAATCCGTTATCCCGGCGCCGACGGCTCCGAAGGCGTCGTCGTGGCGACGACGCGTCCGGAAACGCTCTTCGGCGACCAGGCCGTCGCTGTTCATCCGGAAGACGAACGCTATCAGCATCTGATCGGAAAGACGCTGAAGCTTCCGCTCACCGACCGCGAAATTCCCGTGATCGCCGACGAATACGTCGACCGCGAATTCGGTTCGGGCTGCGTGAAGATCACGCCGGCGCACGACTTCAACGACTTTGAAGTGGGCCGTCGTCACAACCTCGCCATGCTGAACGTCCTCACGAAGACCGCCCGTATGAACGACAACGTTCCCGAAAAGTACCGCGGCATGGATCGCTACGAATGCCGTGAAGCGGCGCTCGCCGACCTCAAGGCCCAGGGCCTTCTCGTCGGGATCAAGAAGCATAAGCACATGGTGCCGATCGTCACACGTACGGGCGAAGTGGTCGAACCGATGCTCTCCGACCAGTGGTTCATGGCGATGAGCAAACCCGCACCCGAAGGCTCGCTCTATCCGGGGAAGTCCATCGCCGAAGTGGGTCTTGAAGCCGTCGAATCGGGTGAAGTCAACATCTTCCCGAAGGAATGGCAGGGCGTCTATCGCCAGTGGCTCGAAAACATTCAGGACTGGTGCATTTCGCGTCAGCTCTGGTGGGGCCATCAGATTCCGGCCTGGTACGACGAGGCCGGCAACGTCTACGTGGCGCACAACGAAGCCGAAGCCCAGCAGAAGGCGGGCGCCGGCGTGAAGCTTACGCGCGACGAAGACGTCCTCGACACCTGGTACTCCTCCGCCCTCGTTCCCTTCTCGACTCTTGGCTGGCCCAACCCCGAAGGCGTCGAAAAGGACATGTACGCCCTGTATCTCCCGAGCACCGTGCTCGTGACGGGCTACGACATCATCTTCTTCTGGGTCGCCCGCATGGTGATGATGACGCGCCACTTCACAGGCCGCGTCCCCTTCAAGAACGTTTACATCCACGGTCTCGTGCGCGACGCCGAAGGAAAGAAGATGTCGAAGAGCGAAGGCAACACCCTCGACCCGCTCGACATCATTCAGGGTATCGACCTCGAAAACCTCATCAAGAAGAACACGATGGGTCTTCGTCAGCCGGAAAAGGCCCCGTACGTCGAAAAGAAGCTTCGCGAACACTACCCCAACGGCATCGCCGCGCACGGGGCGGACGCGCTTCGCTTCACGATGGCGGCCTATGCCACGCTCGGCCGCAACGTGAACTTTGACCTGAAGCGCGCCGAAGGCTACCGCAACTTCTGCAACAAGCTCTGGAACGCCACGCGCTTCGTTCTGATGAACGTGGAAGGCAAGGACTGCGGCGTGGGTGAAACGGCGTCGAGCCCGATGACCTTCTCCTTTGTCGACCGCTGGATCCTGGGCGAGCTCGACCGCACGATCCGTACGGTTCGCGAAGCCTATGCCGACTATCGCCTCGACAACGCGGCGAACGCCATCTACTCCTTCGTCTGGAACGAATACTGCGACTGGTACCTCGAACTCGCCAAGGTGCAGCTGAAGGGCGACGACGACGCCTGCCGTGCGACCCGCCACACCCTCGTGACGGTGCTCGAAACGGTGCTGCGTCTTGCCCACCCGATCATCCCCTTCATCACGGAAGAACTCTGGCAGAAGGTTTCGGTGGTTGCCGGCACGCGTGCGGCCGACGAAGAAACCTCCGTCATGATTCAGGCCTATCCGAAGGCGACGGGCGACGTCTGCGAAGCCGCCGAAGGCAAGATGAAGCTCGTCAAGGACATGATCGACGCGGTGCGCAATCTGCGCGGCGAAATGAAGCTCTCGCCCTCCGTTCGCGTTCCGCTCCTGATCGAAGGCGACGCCGCGACGGCCGCTGAAGCGGCTCCGTACCTCCAGGCGCTTGCGCGCCTGGAAGCCGTCGAACACGTCGACGATCTCTCCGCCGCTGCGAAGGGTTCGATCGCACCCGTCGCGATCGTGGGCGACTTCAAGCTCATGCTCAAGGTCGAAATCGACGTCGCCGCCGAACGTCTGCGCCTCACGAAGGAAATCGAACGCGTCGAAGGCGAAATCAAGAAGTGCGAAGCGAGGCTCGCCAACGAACGTTTCGTCTCCCGCGCCCCGCAGGCCGTGGTGGATCAGGAAAAGAAGCGTCTTGCCGATTTCACGGACCTTCTCGCCAAGGTTCGCGAACAGCTCTCCCGCCTCCCTGAAGCCTAAGCGTCGTTTTTCCCCGTTCGGGGACTAGACGAAAACCTCTCGAACCCCCTCTCCGTCCAACGACGGGGAGGGGCTTTTTATGATCCAGAGCAAGTCACCAAGAAGAAACTTTTGGCAAAAAACGGTGTTTTTTGAACGCGTCGGTCGATTGGGCCTTCGTCTTGCCATAATGGAAAATGAACCAACAACCAAAACCCGTCGCGAACGATTCTTTCTTCGCGGCGTCTTTAGAGGAGTCAAAGATCATGACTACGGTGGACACGATCGTGGAGGCCATTGAAGGTCACCGCACGCTCAACTTCGGCTATCACGGATTCGACCGCGTTGTTTCGCCCTATGCCATCGGCATGACGACGACCAACGAGCTCAAGATGCTCGCCTACCAGACCGAAGGCGGCTCGAATTCCGGCGTCTGCCCGAAGCTTCGTTATTTCGCCGTGAGCGACATTCTCGGATTGGAAGTCGGCACGGCTTTTTATGTGCCCGCGGATGAAGCGGCGACCTCGCAGTACGCTTCCTTCACGAAGCTCTATGCCAAGGTTTGATGGCACGTTGAATCGTTGAAACAGGAAAAAGCTCGCGTTGCCGAAGAAAAGCAACGCGAGCTTTTTGTATGAGTGGGGTGCGAAATGGGACTCGAACCCACGACAACCGGAATCACAATCCGGGACTCTACCAACTGAGCTATTCGCACCATCCGAATTTTTGGCCCGCCCGGCAGGAATCGAACCTGCGACCGCCGGCTTAGAAGGCCGATGCTCTATCCAACTGAGCTACGGGCGGCGGTGTCCGGTGGTCGGGGTGAAGAGATTCGAACTCCCGACATCCTGCTCCCAAAGCAGGCGCGCTACCAGACTGCGCTACACCCCGAAAGGGTGCATTATAGGCATGGTACCCAAGTCGCTCGCGAGAGGTTGCATTTTGAAACGTTTTGCAAACATTCGGTTTGGGCGAGAAGTCCCCCGTACGGAATTTCTTCGCTCCGAGGCAGGCGTTCCGATACAATAACGCGCGACTCAAGTCATCCCCCTTCCCCCAAACAAAAGGAACCGCTATGAGCTTTGAAGAAGATTTCTCGAACGACCCGCTGCACGCCAAGAAGAAGGCCTGGTCCGGCCGCTTCTCGGAACCTGTCGACGCCTTCGTTCTCCGCTACACCGCCAGCGTGGATTTTGACAAGCGCATGGCTTTGGCCGATATTCAGGGTTCGCTCGCCCACGCCGCGATGCTCCAAAAGATCGGCGTGATTTCCGAAAAGGATCTCGAAGACATCCGCCGCGGCATGGCTCAGATCAAGGAAGAAATCGAAAAGGGCGTCTTTGAGTGGCAGCTTGAACTCGAAGACGTGCACCTCAACATCGAAGCCCGCCTTACCGCTTTGATCGGCGACGCCGGCAAGCGTCTGCACACCGGCCGCTCCCGCAACGACCAGGTCGCGACCGACATCCGCCTCTATCTGCGCGGTGAAATCGACACGATCGTCTCCCGCATCGAACACCTCCAGGAAGTGCTCGTTGCGCAGGCCAAGCGCGGCAGCGACATCATCATGCCGGGCTTCACCCACATGCAGGTTGCCCAGCCCGTGACCTTCGGTCACCACATGCTCGCCTACGTCGAAATGTTCGAACGTGACCGCGAACGCTTCCTCGACGTGCGTCGCCGCGTCAACCGCAGCCCCTTGGGCGCCGCGGCCCTCGCCGGCACCACCTACCCGATCGACCGCGAATACACGGCCGAACTCCTCGGTTTTGAAGCCGTCGCTCAGAATTCGCTCGACGCCGTTTCCGACCGCGACTTCGCGATCGAATTCTGCGCCGCCTCGTCGGTTCTGATGATGCACATCTCGCGCCTCTCGGAAGAACTCGTCACCTGGATGAGCCAGCGCTTCTCCTTCATCAAGCTTCCCGACCGCTTCACGACGGGCAGCTCGATCATGCCGCAGAAGAAGAACCCGGACGTTCCGGAAACCGCCCGCGGCAAGTCGGGCCGCGTCTACGGCGACCTCATCGCCATGCTCACGCTGATGAAGGGCACGCCCCTTGCCTACAACAAGGACTTCCAGGAAGACAAGGAACCGGTCTTCGACACGATCGATACGGTGAAGGACACGCTTCGCGCCTTCTGCGACATGATGGCGGGTGTTGAACCGCGTGCCGACATGATGCTTCAGGCCTGCCAGGCCGGCTTCCCGACCGCAACCGACCTCGCCGACTACCTCGTTCGTCACGGCGTTCCCTTCCGCACGGCCCATGACATCGTCGGTCAGACCGTCCGCGAAGCCGCCAACCGCAACTGCGGTCTTGAAGAGCTTCCGCTTGACGTTCTGCAGAGCTTCTCGAAGGAAATCGGTGAAGACGTCTACGAAGTCCTCAAGCTTGAAGGCTCCGTAAAGGCCCGCAACCACCTCGGTGGTACGGCTCCCGAACAGGTCCGCAAGCAGGTGGCCCGTTGGGAAGGCATCATCGCCGAACGCAACGCCAAGTAATCTTGCGAGAGATTACTGCTCACACTGTCTACAAACTCTTGAGGGTGTCGCAAGAAATACTGATTGCGACACCCTATTCTTTCAACTACTCTTGAGAATATTCCATCTTTCTCTATATGACTCATATAATTTATTGGCATCTTTCCTCAGTAAATCAGGGTTAACCTCATTATCTTCAACACCTGCCCCCATAATTTCACAGACATCGCCTCTTTGCCCACAAAACACCAAACCGCAAATGTCTAATACACCTACGTCCCCACCAGCAAAACAACCAAAAGACATACGAATCGCCGTAATCCTTCCCGTCTATAATACATCGACATATCTAAGAGACTGCCTCGACTCATTACTAAACCAAAATCACCAGAATTATATAGTTTTCGCAATTAATGACGGATCCACAGACGACTCACCAACCATCCTAGATGAATACCAGACAAAAAATCTGCGCATCAAAGTTATTCACAGATTCAACTCCGGAGTTGCAATCGCCCGGAATATCGCACTACAGGAAATCGAAGCCGACGGCCAGTTCGACCTTATTACATTTTGCGACTCCGACGATATCATCTCCCCAGATTTATTAAGTCTATATGCAAAATATAAGATTGAGTATAATGCAGATTTTATCACTGTCGGGTACACGAGTTTTTATAAAACAGGAATAAAAGTAAAGAATAAAAACAGCCATACACCTCAAATAATTCTTGGCAACGATATTCTCCGATTCGGCTACACCGACTACCTACGAACATCACCAGCATACTCCAAGTTTATTGGAAATATCTGCCTGGATGCAACAACAATCTCCGGTCTTCGTTTTGACCCTTTATTAAAAAAAGGTGAAGATCAAGACTTCCGGCTTAGAGCACTTCTTTTATGCAACAAAAGTGTAATTTTATCCAACATCGCATATTTTTATCGAATAAGAAAATCTTCGCTTTCCCACAACCACCAAAACTTCTCTTCCCCTCCAGATTTTTCGCTATATTTTAAGTGGCTTAAAGATCCCATTCCAATCCCATCCGAACTAAGAAGAGCGATCGAAAAAGAGGCTTTAGAACAATGGCAAAACGCCGTAATACTAGCCTTTAGATTCGGAACACTCGACAAACAATGGCCTGTCCTAAAATCCGCACTACAACAACTCAAGAATCTGTTTAGCCACAAAATCAAAAACAATCTTCAGTTCATGTTTTTCAGCAAAGGTCCTCTTGCGATTAGAATATTTTTGACACTCAATTTGCTAAATATAAGAAGATCACAGAAACGCAAAAAGAGAGCAGCCGCAACCTTTGATTAATTTTTTTACCATAATCTACCCACAAATAACAATGCCCCCCCCCCCACGCACACACCGCACAAAATTGCTGTAATTTTCCCCATCTACAATGCTCAAAATTTCTTACATCAATCCATAACATCACTTCTTTCACAGACATACACTAACTTTGATATATTCGCCATTGACGATGCCTCAACTGACAAATCTCTTGATATTCTACATAAATTTAAAAACGACCCCCGTCTCATTATTCTTAAACAAAGCGTCAATAAAGGAGTTTCAGCAGCCAGGAACCTCGCCCTCGAAACAATAGAAAACAACAACAAAACCTACGATTACCTTTATTTTTGCGATAGTGACGACATAGTCTCTCCAAAATTACTTGAGGTTTTGGTCCATTCTGTCGTCAGAGAGGAGGCTGATATTGCAACTTGCTGTTACAAACGAATAGACCTTCCCAAATCAAGAGAACCTCTTCGCAGATTCGGAAATTACTGCTCTTTTGGCCCAGAATCATTCGTCGAACAGATATTTTCTCTCGGAAAGTGGCGAAAATTACACGGCAGTGGGGGGCAGTTGTTTCTTCGGATCTTTTCTGCTGAAAAGGCAAAAGGAATTAGATTTTTTGATGATCACGCTTTTACCGAGGACGAACTTTTCTGTCTGGAAATGGCTACCCGAGTCTCTAAAATCACCTATATCCCTCAACCTCTTTATTTTTATCGATATAGACCAACCAGCCTATCTCAATCCATTTTTTTCTCTAAAAAACTATTGGCGGCAAGAATCAAAGGATTAAGTTTTTCCAAAACCATTTCTCAATACTCCCTCATAGTAAATATTTGCGGGATTGCGCAAAAGGTCTCGAGTATAAACGACTTATCTTTGTTGGATGAAGACAATCTGCAAAAACTTCTCTTATGGCTAAAAAGAGGAAAAAAACTAAAACTCATTTCGAATAAAGAATATTTCCATTTTATTCTCTTAGCGACAAGGCACAAACTAAAATCAACATTTAATATATAAACACTGGTTGATATCCGGCAATGCGCAGGGCGTCCACCCATTCGTTTGACACCTTCATGGTGGCGTAAAGCGCGCCCTCCGACTTGCCGTCGGCAGTGATTTTGAAGCGTACGGGTACACGCTGGTAAATGCGAAGATCGTCCGACACTGCTTTGAGCTCTTCGAGTGCGGGAAGGTTGTCCTTGGTGACCTCCACCTCCAGGTACTGTGCCACGCGACGGCGCAATTCCATGAGATTCCACACTTCGTCGGCCGTAACGCCAAGGCGCTTCGAGAATTCATCGTAGCGCACGCGCCCTGTCACGCAGATGAGGTCATCGACGTCGAAAGAGCCGCGAATGCGGTCCCAGATCTCACTGTAGACCACCACGTCCATCACAGCCGTCTTGTCGGTGATGGTGATGGCGGCCATGCGGCCGCGCTTTCCTTGAATCGCGCGCAGTCCCGTTACGACGCCGCAAAGGCGCACCTTTTCCCGGCCGGCCTTGAGTTGGTTGAGCGTCGTGGTCGTGAAGTGTCGGGCTTCGCGCTCGTACACGTCAAAAAGGTGCCCCGTGAAGCAGAAGCCCAACATCTTCTTTTCGTTCACCAGGCGTTCGCGATCGCTCCAAGAGGGAGCGTCCACCCACTGAACCTGGCGCTCGACCTCTTCCTCCATGTCGCCGAAAAGGCTGTCTTGCGTATCGTTTTCCTGTTCGGCACGGCCCAGATTCAAGGCGTGCTGAATGTTCCCGTAGAGCTTGCCGCGGTCTTCATCAAGCGAATCGAAGCTTCCCGCCTTGATGAGGTTCTCGAGCACGCGGGCGGACATCCCCTTCACACGGGCCGTGAAGTCGAAGAGATCCTTGAAGGGGCCCTTTTCCTTGCGCACCCGCATGATCTCTTCCACCACCTGTTCGCCCACGCCCTTCACGGCGCCGAGCCCGTAGCGAATGTGGCCTTCGTCCGGCACCGTGAAGAACCAGTCGCTCTCGTTTACGTCCGGCGCCAGGAAGGCAACGCCGTTTTCCTTGGCGTCTTCGATCAGAGCACAGACCTTGTCGTTCTGGTCCATCACCATGCAAAGGTTGGCCGCCATGAAGGCCGCCGTGTGATGCACCTTCAGATAGGCCGTCTGATAGGCAACGTAGGAGTACGCAGCGGCGTGCGACTTGTTGAAGCCGTAGCCCGCAAACTTTTCCATTAAGTCGAAGATTTCGGTCGCGGTTTCGGGCGTCACACCTCGTTCGCCCGCCCCCTTGATGAAGACGTCGCGTTGACGCTTCATTTCTTCGACATTCTTCTTACCCATGGCTCGACGAAGCAGGTCGGCGCCGCCCAGCGTATAGCCGCCGATCACCTGCGCCACACGCATCACCTGTTCCTGATAGACCATGATGCCGTAGGTCTCTTCAAGCACCTCCTCCATACGCTTGTCAGGATAGTTCACCTTTTCCCGACCGAACTTACGGTTGATGAAGGAAGGAATCAGGTCCATCGGCCCCGGACGATACAACGCGTTCAAGGCCACCAGGTCTTCCAGACGGTCCGGACGGGCCTGTTTCAAAAGCGTACGCATCCCTTCCGATTCAAACTGGAAGACGGCCGCCGTATTGGCGTCCTGGAAGAGCTGATAGGTTTCCTCGTCCTTGATCGGAATGCGGGCAAGCTCAAAGGGCAGATCGGGATGGAGCTTTTTGATGTACTCCACAGCCTTCTTCAAAATCGAGAGTGTCGTAAGCCCCAGAAAGTCGAACTTGACGAGGCCGACGTTTTCCACGTCCTTCTTGTCGTATTGACTGACCGTGTTTTCAGGCTTGCCGTCCGAGTTGTAGAGAGGGCAGAAGTCCGTAAGTTTCCCCGGGGCAATCAGCACGCCGCCAGCGTGCATGCCGAGGTTTCTCGTCATGCCTTCGAGCGGCATGGCGAGACGAATGAGTTCCTGATAGTCCTCTTCCTTCTCTACGGCTTCCTTGAACTCGGGAATCGTTTCGAGCGCCTCTTTGAGCGTGATGCTTTTGCCAGGCTGCTGAGGAATGAGCTTCGCAAGATTGTCCGCCTTCCCGTAGGGAATGGAGAGCGCGCGCGCCACGTCGCGCACGACAGCCTTGGCGCCGAGCGTACCGAAGGTAGCGATCTGACTGACGGCATCCACGCCGTAGGTCGCCTTCACGTACTCGATTACGCGGTCGCGGTTGTACTGACAGAAGTCGACGTCAAAGTCAGGCATCGACACGCGTTCCGGATTCAGGAAACGTTCAAAAAGGAGATCGAATTCCAAGGGATCCAGGTCGGTAATCCCGAGCGCGTAAGCAACGAGCGAGCCGGCACCGGAGCCGCGCCCCGGTCCCACGGGAATGTCGTTACGCTTCGACCAGTTGATGAAGTCCTGAACGATCAGGAAGTAGCCCGGGAACTCCATCTTCTTGATGATGCCGAGTTCGTACTCCAGGCGTTCGTCGTATTCCTTGCGGACTTCCGCCTGTTCGTATTTGTCGGGATAGAGGAAGTCCAGGCGCTTTTGCAGACCTTGTTTCGCGAGATAGTCGATGTAGTCGTCCAAGGACATGCCGTCGGGCGTCGGGAAAAGCGGCAGCTGAGGCTTCGAGAGAACGCCGTCCAAATTGCAGCGCAGAGCGATCTGCACCGAGTTCTCCAAGGCCGAAGGAATGTCGGCAAACAGCTGACACATCTGCTCCTCGGTCTTGAGGTACATCTCTTCCGTGAACGTCTGATTGCGGCGGGGGTCGTTGAGCGTATAGCCCTCCGAAATGCAACAGCGAATAGCGTGCGACTCGTAGTCTTCCGGCATCAAAAACTGCACGGGATGCGTCGCGACCACGGGCACGTCCACTTCGATCGCGAGATTGACGAGTTCATGAACGAGCGCCTCGTCTCCCGGACGTCCCGCACGTTGCAATTCCACATACAGACGATCCCCAAAGATCTTCTTGTAGCGTTGCAGTTCCGTTACGGCCAGAGCGGGGAGTTCGTGCGCATAGTGTCGCGCGAGCGCCCCTTCGGGGCCGCCAGTCAATGCAATGAGGCCCTCCCCCTGCTTTCCTTCAAACCACTCGAGCTTGATCTGTCCGCGCAGACGGTCTTCCTTCGCAAGATACGCACGCGTGAGAAGCTCGCACAGATGGCGATAGCCTTCTCGATGCATGCAATACACCGTCAGACGATCCGGTTCATCCGGCATGGCGGGGTTGTGAAGCTTAATGTCACAACCGATGATGGGCTTGAGACCGGCCTTCATGGCGTGCGTATAAAAACGCACGCCGCCGAAGAGATTCATGATGTCGGCAATCCCGAGCGCCACACCGCCCTGCTCGAGCACCTTTTCAATGATCGGATCGATACGAACCATCCCGTCGATGATAGAGTACTCGGAATGGAATCGCAGGTGAACAAAACGAGGATTGGCCATGACAACAGGTGCAGAAAAACAGGGACGATATCAACGATAGGTGACGGAGAGCGTTTCATCCGTCACGGTCAGGATGGGGCGAAGCGCTTCACTCGCGAACACCCGCTTCAGATCCGAATGCATCAATACGGCATGAATGTCTTTGTGAGACGAGAGATAGGCTGTCGCGGCTTCCCAGCCCATGGCAAAGAGCGCCGTACACCACGCATCCGCTTTGGCGCCGTTGACGTCGATAATGGAGACGGAAGCGATATCGGTCAACACGGGACGGCCAGTTTTGGCGCTCAAAATGTGACCATAGCGCTTGCCGTCCTTTTCGAAATAGCGCTCGTACGCACCCGACGTGATCACGCTCACGTCCTTGGCGTTGATGACGGCAAAGTAGGTGTTTCGCGCCTGATCCGGCCGCTGCAGTCCCACTCGCCACGGACGACCTTCGGACTTCTCGCCGAGTGTAACGACGTTTCCGCCCAAATCCAATAGCGCGTGTTCGGCACCTTGGCTACGAAGGAGCTCGGCAAGTTTCTGGCCGATGTAACCCTTGGCGATCCCGCCCATGTCGAGGTTCTGCCCAGGCGCCACACGAATCTGCCAACCGTTCGACGCTTCGCGAACTTCCACCTTTCGATAATCCACCGACTTGACGGCCTTTTGAATCGCCTCGTCGGAAGGGACGGTGTCTCCGCCGAACCCGATCTTCCACAAATTGACGACCGGACCGATCGTGGGCTCAAAGGCCTGATTCGAGTCCTTGGCCACCTCCAGCGCTTCACGCGTCATCTCGGCGACTTCTTGGGGGACCGACACCCATTCACCGGAGCGATCATTCACTTCGTTCAGAGCGGTCTTCTTGTGCACGGACATCATGTCTTCGTAGCGAACGATCTCGTCCTCGACCATCTGGCGAAGTTTCAGTACCTCCTCTTCGCTCGATCCGTACACCTTGCCGGAGATGATGGTACCCATGTGCAGGCTCATCCAAGGCAATTCGTATTCTTCCGTTTGCACTGAAACCGCTTGCGTCTCGATAGCTTGAGCCGTGTTCAAGCCACCAATCGCAAGAAAGAACCCCATCACGGCAACGGTCAGAACTCTCTGTTTCGTCATATTCTCTGTAACTCCTCTTTTCTTACGTATGATGGACATACGTAAGAAAAGAGGGACGGCACGGAACGTGTCAATCCCTCTTTCTATCATTCGTCAGTGGATGCCCGTTACGGGCGTCCGAACGAAATCATTACTGGGCCTTGGACAGAGCGTCCTTGACGGCAGCCTTGATGCCATCGCTCGAGAGCGTGGCGCCGGCGACGCTTTCAACACCGTCCACACCGTTCTTGGCGACGATGGCGGGGCAGAGCGTTTCGGCAGCGGCGGCGAAGATCATTTCGGTTTCACCGTGCTTCAGAACCTTGACGGCGGCAACCTTGCCGCCCTTGACGTCCACCTGGACCTGAATCTGGGATTCGCGACCCTTGCCTTCACCGGTGTAGGAACCGTCCTTGTAGGCAGCCTGAGCGCCGGCGGCCATGAGAGCGGCGGCGGCGAGAACGATCAACTTCTTCATGATGATTTCTTCCTTGACGTAGGGAACTTCATTTTTGTGTAGAAGGCGATCTCATTCCAAACGTTTCCATCCCTTTGAAACGAGATCACACTCATCCGGCTTCCGTGCACCTTCAACCGAACTCAAATTTTCATTGAGGTACAAAGAACGGATTCTTTTCAACGGGTTGCCCCTAGAGGCTTCCCGCCTTGGAAAGGATCATACCACAGGAAAACCTTCATTCCTCTCGGAACAACTCCGTCAAAGGTGGTACGTCCTCTCGCGTGAAGGCGGGCGACCTTCTTGAGAGGCCGCCTCTCCCCTTCAGTAGGGTTTACTTACCCCACGAATCCTTCAAGCCGACCGCCAGGTTAAAGACGGGTTTGCCGGGTTCATGATCGATGCGGTCGGCAACGAAATACCCGTTGCGTTCGAACTGGAACTTGGCGTCCTTCTCGACCGTCGCCAACGAAGGCTCGACGAAGCTCTGCAACACCTGCTTGGAGTTGGGCGTGAGGTTGTCCAGGAAGCTTCCTTCGCCCGAGTCAGGATTCGGCACGCGGAACAGACGATCGTACACGCGGATTTCCGCAGGAACGGCCGTCTTGGCGTCCAACCAGTGGATCGCAGCTTTCGTCTTCACCGTCATGGAACCTTCCGTACCCGACTTGGTTTCAGGCAGATAATTCGCATGCACGGCCACGATTTCACCCGCTTCGTTCTTGTCGATGGAAGTCGGAACGATCACATAACCGTAGCGAAGACGAACGGGCTTAGCAGGCGTACCGTCGGCCGGAATCGTCAAACGGCGATAGCCCTTAGGCGGCACTTCGGCAAAGTCTTCACGTTCGATCCAAAGTTCACGCGAGAAGGGAATCTCGCGGGTACCCATTTCAGGTTTCTGCGGATGATTGTTGGCGACCAACATTTCGGAGGCGCCTTCCGGATAGTTGTCGATGATGAGTTTGAGCGGATGAAGAACGGCAATGCGACGTTCGGCGCGGTCCTCCAGGTCTTCGCGAAGCGAAGCTTCCAAAACCGAGTAATCAATCCAGCCGCCCGCCACACGGGAGACACCGCAACGTTCCGCAAAATGCTGCAGGCTTTCCGGCGTGAAGCCGCGGCGGCGCAGACCGACAATCGTCGGCATACGGGGATCGTCCCAACCGTCCACATAGCCTTCCGTCACGAGCTGAATGAGCTTGCGCTTGCTCACCACCACGTACGTAAGATTCAGGCGGTTGAATTCGTACTGGTGCGAGAGCAGGAAGAAGTTCGGACGAACCACTTCGAGAGCCGCCTGAAGGAGCGGCGTGAAGTTTTCCGGATATTCCTTCAAAAGCGCGAAGAAAGTCGTCACGCTCAGATCTTCGATGGAATCCGGAATCGTTTCCCACTTTGCAAAGATGTCGCGGACGCGTTCCTCAGGAATGGAGTGCCCGAGCTTCTGTTCCGCCGCCTTGGCCGCACACACAAACGCCATGGCACGGTTGTCACCGCCGCTCGCCATGGAAGCAATAATTTGCTTGGCTTCCTCGAACTGCGGCGTACGCAGAACCGGAACGATGCGCTCAAGCGCCCAATCGTAGAAGGCGCGCTGATCTTCAAATTCAAGCGTGCAGATCGAGTGGGTGATGTTCTCCAACGAGTCTTCGATCGGATGCGCAAAGGTGTACATCGGATAGATGCACCACTTGTTGCCGGTCGCATGGTGTTCGGCAAAACGAATGCGATAGATGGCCGGGTCGCGCAGATTGATGTTGGGGCTTGCCATGTCAATCTTGGCACGAAGCACCATACTGCCTTCAGGGTGCTTGCCGTCACGCATTTCGCGGAAGAGACGCAGGTTTTCTTCCACGGAACGATCGCGATAAGGCGAATTGCGGCCGGGTTCGTGCAGAGTGCCGCGATTGGCCTTCATTTCTTCGGCCGTCTGTTCGTCCACGTAGGCGTAACCAGTCTTCACCAGGTGCTCGGCAAACTCATACATGTACTCAAAGTACGAGCTCGCGAAATAGAGGTTCGATTCCTTCTCGTGCTCCCAGTCAAAGCCCAGCCAACGCACGCTGTCGAGAATGCCGTCGACATACTCCTGGTCTTCCTTCACCGGATTGGTGTCGTCAAAACGCATGTGGCAATAGCCGCCGTAGTCGCGGGCGAGACCAAAATTCAAGCAGATGCTCTTGGCGTGACCGATGTGCAGATAGCCGTTCGGTTCCGGCGGAAAACGCGTGCGGATCTTGACGTGATCGGGCTCTCCCTTTTCCAACTGTTCGGAATACGGAGCGGGATGACCGCACCAGTAACGGGGAAGATTGGCTCCCTTGGCCAAGTCCTCCTCAATGATGTTTCGAATGAAATTCGTTGCAGGGGTTTTGAGGTCTTCTTTGTTGTTCATGGTCGAGTTTCCTTGGTGGAAGGGTGGCGTCTTGTGAGACGCCCGCTACCCTGCAACCAAATCTTGTGCCGCAAGGGCGGATCGAAAAGGACGTCAATGGGGGCTTATTTTAACAAACGCAGGATGAGACTTGAGGTATCCAAGCGACCGCCCCCCATTTCTTGGACTTCTTTGTAGAAACCGTCAACCGTTTTCGTCACAGGAAGATCCGCACCGTTCCTAGAGGCTTCGTCAAGGACGATGCCAAGATCCTTGCGCATCCAATCAACCGCGAACCCGAAGTCAAACTTCTTATCCAACATCGTCATGCCGCGGTTATTCATCTGCCAGGAAGAAGCCGCTCCTGAGCCGATGGCCGACAAGACCTTCTCCATATTGATACCGGAACGCTGTCCAAAAGCCAAAGCCTCGGCCAATCCCTGCACACAACCAGCGATGCAAATTTGATTAACCATCTTGGCGAGTTGTCCATGTCCGACAGGACCGATTCTCGTGATGGAGGAAGCGTAAGCAGAAACAATCGGACGGATGAGATTGACGGTCAGCTCATCTCCTCCGCACAGAACGGACAACGTGCCCTGTTGAGCTCCGGATTCACCACCGGTGACAGGCGCATCCACAAATGACACGCCCTTTTCTGCACATTTCTCGGCGATCTCACGTGCCAACACAGCACTCGTCGTCGTATGGTCAATCAGGGCACTGCCCGGGGACATGCCAGCCAATACGCCGTCTTCGCCATAGACAATGGAACGAACATCGTCGTCATTTCCCACACAAAGGAAAACAAAAGAGTCGTGTTCTGCGGCTTCACGAGGCGTCTCGGCAATTGCTCCGTGAAAGCAGTCTGCCCAACGCTGTGCTTTCGCTTTCGTACGATTGAAGACGGTTACCTCGTGTCCCGCCATCTGAAGATGGCCGGCCATAGGAAACCCCATGGTTCCCAAACCGACGAACGCTACACGGGACGGAACGATATTTTGCATACTCTCAATTCCTGTGAATCAGAAGCCAAAGTGCTGCTTTCTCTGCCGAAGAAGTTCGTCAAGGACCGTATCCAAAGACACAAACGGAGCAGTCCCGGGAAGAACGTATTTGGGGTGAGTCAGATACGCTGCGGTAAAAACCTCTTCCAGGCTTTTCTTCACGTTCCGACGTTCGAACTGTTGCTTGTCCTCCGTGAGCCCCCACCCAGCATAAAACGGCTTGCCATACACCGTGACTTTTTTCCCTAGCATCAAGGCTTCGAAGCCCATCTGGCTCGTTGCCACATAGACTTCATCCATCTGACGAAGAAGAGAGATGGGGTTGCACATCTTGTCCAAGACGTGAAGTTTCCCTTGGAATTCACGCTGTTGCCCGAGAGCAATCATATCGGGATGAGTTTTGAAGTAAACCTCTCCCCCGGCATTGATGGCATCGTGAATCATCGTCTCGAAAACATCGTCGCGAACACCCCCGAAGACCAACGACATATCCCCGTAGTTCTGACCGATTACGAGAATTTTTCTCTTATCGGAGGAAGAGACAACCTTCTCCGATAGTGGTTGGTTGTTGTATTTCGAGAGATTGTTCTCAACAATTTTTTGAATCAACGCATCCGCAACACCCTTTTCTTCCTCAGAAAGACTTTGCTTCCGAATAAGTCTCTCGAGATCGGTCTCTAAATCACCGCAGTAATAGGGAGCACAACGATCGACCGAAAATCCCATACCGAAGCGCAGAGCAGGCTCAACACCAGAAAGATTGTTGTACAGGCTCCTTACAAAAGCGTCTTCAAAGAAAAAGAGAGGCTTTTTTCTCCGAATGGCCTTGTGCATCAGAGAGATCGTTTTTTTATTGATTCCCCAAGCCATATAGCCATCGGCGAGAAAATCCCAGTATGTCGTCTGAATTTTGCCAATCAAACACTGCGTGTGCTTCTTCTTTCTGAAGGGAAACCAATAGAGCTTCATGCGGAAAGCGTCATCCAAGCTGTAGGCCTGGTTGATTTCCGCCACTTCAGGTTGCAATCGGCAAAACTCGTCGTACAAAGACGGCATCAGTGCTTCTCCTTCCAAGTCATGGCTACTTCAACAACCTTTCGGGCCAGCACTGCGGTCGGATCCACTACGCAGACCGTCTTTCCTGCAACGGGGAAGTGATCGTCCTCGTCCAGGATCAAAGGCAACTCCGTGCAACCGAGAATGAGGCAGTTGCAGTCATAGGTCTTGACCAGATATTCCGCCGCGGAAACGAGGTCTTCGCGGCACACGCCGTCCGTGAAGCCAGCCTTCGCGCCTTGCGGACCGTAAATGGCCGCCATCACGCGGGCCTGATGTTCTTCGTCCGGAGTGAAGATGGGCATGCCCATGACCTTGGCCTTTTCGGCGTAAATGCCCGTCTGAATGGTTCCGCTCGTAGCGAGCAGACCGATTCGAGCCTCCTTGCCGAGCTTACGTTGAATTTCTTCCATCGTTACGCGCTGCATGTTGATGAAGGGGACCTTCACGTGGCGTTCCAGGAAGGGAACAAAAGCGTGGGCCGTATTGCAGGGAACGATCAATGCGTCGCAACCGTCCTTTTCCAGGCGTTTTGCGCAGTCATAGAGCGCGAGGGTCGGATCATCTCCGCCATGCAACAGACAAGCGGTGCGGTCCGCCGTCTGCGGATTCTGCTCCACCACCACCTTGATGTGTTCCTGGTCTGTCTTGGCCGGCGTAAAACGCGTGATCTTGTCATAGAGGTCGACGGTCGCGGCCGGCCCCAAGCCTCCGATCATGCCAACCTTGAAAGGCTTGGCCAAACGCTTCCACTCGTGTTCCACCACGTAGTCCCCCACCAAGAGATAGGGATTGCAGACGGAGAAACCCTTTTCTTCGAGCGCGGCAAGCGCTTCGACGGCATGCTCGCACCAAGGCAACAGCAACCCTGCTCCTTGGGCTTTCAGATCTTCTGCTACACACACGACATGCTTTGCATGATCAGCGGGATCACTGCAACAGCCGCTTTCAGCAGACGGGAAGACGAGTTCAAGGTCGGAGAATGCGGCAACAAGGCCCTTCTTTTCCGCTTCGTCACACCCACCGAGCACGCCGATCTTGGTGACGCCTTTCTTTCGGGCACAGTCAGCCACAACGCCCCACAGGGACACCACCGGAACTTGCGTCTCGGTCTGCACTTCCGGAAGGAAGTTTTGAGCCTTCAACCCCGCCACCAACACGGCGGCAACACCTTCTTCGGCCAAAGCCGACACCGCGTCCATTACCGTAATCTTTTGGTCGGCCAATGCCGTACGGGCATCGGGAGCATCCGCAGGCGGAATACGGTCGTCCATCACCACTTCCACCTGAAGGCCCTTGTTCGCGGCTGCAGAGAGAAGAGCCGACTTCATGGTCACGGCGCCCTTGGGGGCGAGACCGGAAACAATACCGTAGGTCTTGAGCATAAGATGCCTCACATTCGGTTCTTAAGAGAGTTCTGTGGTTCTAAGTCTAGCGCCGGCGCGGTGCAATTACGACGAGAAGTTGTCGCCAAGGCGTTCGCCCCACTCGTAGAGGAGCTCCAACTTCTCACAAGCGGCTTCGTCGTCGAGATGTTCTTCCTGCAATCGGTCGATCTCATCAAAGTACTGGGAAATGGTTCGGGCTCCGCCCTTTCCATCCCGCAGAGTCTCGGCACAGTGTTTGCGCCAACTCCGGCGCTCTTCGTCACTGAAACTTTCGGGAGCGTTGCGGCCTCGACTGCGGAACAGGAGTTCATTGAAATCTGCATCATCAAAGACGGTATTTCCTTCACCAAGACCCGAGGTCGAGAGGGAAGCAATCCGCTTTTTCAGATCCCGGTCATGTCTCGTGCAGTCAAATCCTTTTTGATAAAGCGCTACGTCTACATCCGTTGACAGACTTTCCTCTCGTTCCCACTGTGCAGTCACCGCACCGCCCAACCTCGGAATCACATCGGCCAGGATTTCGGAGTTACGCAGACAAAGAGCCTTGTCGATCCCGTATTTTGCCGCCCGATCGTCCGAGAGAACCTTCAAGTTGGAGCAGACAAAGGGACAGGAGCTCACATTGATGCGGTAAATCGGCAGACGCTTTTCGCCCTCCTGCAGAGCCCCCTTTTTGGCAAACAGAAGACGTTGCCACTCCTCCTGCGTCAGGTTCGGAAGATTCGAAGGATCTTCCGAGAGATCCCAAACCCACACTTCGTTCGGGCTTTGCGGATTGACCGCCAATTTCTTCACAATGGCCGTATACCCTCTTTGCTGTCCGAAAATCGTCTTGACGCAGACGACCGGCCCTTGCCCCAAGGCTTCGATCACCTTCGCTTTGGTTCGATTTTCCAAAGCCCAACGCCAGAACTTCGGCGCCTTTTCCTTCAGAAGCCTTGCCAAGTCTACAGTTGCCAACACATCACTCAGTGCGTCATGCGCATGGTCGTGCAAAATTCCATTGGCCTTGGCGAGTTCCTCCAAACGGAAGCAAACGCCGCTGCGTTCTTCTTCCGGTTGCCTGACCGTCACGTCCTTCCAGTCCGGCCAAACGATCCCGTCTCCCCGCAACGCCCAGTACGCGACAATGACCGGATACAGATCCCAGATGCCACACCCATTCATCCACTGATGTGAATAAGGATCTTGAAAATTGCGCCAGAAGAGGAAGCGACAAACCTCGTTGTCAAATCCGAGCGTGTTGTACCCGATGCTGATGGTGCCCGGAGCATTGAAGCGACTCCACACCTCTCGGGCGAAGTCATGCTCGGGGAGTCCGCGTTCCAGGCATTCCTGGGGCGTGATCCCCGTCAACAAAACGCTTTCGGGAGAGGGAAGATAGTCTTCGCTCGGCCGCATGTACAACGCTTCGCCCGAGCCCCCCTCCAAGAAATTCAAATCGGCATCGGTGCGGCAACCGGCAAATTGCGCAGGACGGTCTCGTCTGCGGTCCAATCCGAAAGTTTCCAGGTCATACCAATAGAACGTATGATTCGCCTCTTCCATGAGCTCTTTTCCTTTTACGCCAACACGACGTCGTAGTCTTCCTGGTGATAGCTCGATTCCACTTCCAAGAGCACGGGCTTCTGCACGCAGTTTTGGAGAAGTTCCAAGGCCGCGGACTCTTCCTCGAGCAACATATCAATCACCACTTCACTCGCCACGATGCGGAACTCCTTGGTTTCCTGATACTGCCGAGAAAGGCGAACGATCTCACGCATGATTTCGTAGCAGACCGTACGGGCCGTCTTGAGTTCTCCACGACCACCGCAGACCGGACAGGGTTCGCAAAGGACGTGCGCAAGCGATTCGCGGGTGCGCTTTCGCGTCATCTCGACGAGTCCAAGCTCGGTGAAGTCACTCACCGTCATGCGGGTGCGATCCGTCGCAATGGAACGGCGAAGCTCAGCCAACACTGCTTCCCGATGCTCGTCACAAGCCATGTCGATGAAGTCGATGATGATGATGCCGCCGAGATTGCGCAAACGAAGTTGGCGGGCAATGACCTGCGCCGCCTCCAGATTGGTCTTGAAAACCGTATCGCTGAAGTCTCGTTTCCCGACGAATCGCCCCGTATTGACGTCGATGGTCGTCATGGCCTCCGTCTGGTCGAAGACGAGATAGCCACCGCTCTTCAGATCCACGCGACGCTCGAGAGCACGGGCGATTTCCTCTTCTATACCATGCAACTCAAAAAGAGGACGTTCCCCTCTGTAGAGCTTCAAATGCCCCCGCACGTCCGGAACGAAACGCTCGGCGAACTCGACGAGTTCCTCATAACTCTTTTCGTCGTCAATCTCGATGGCTTCGGTCGTTTGGTGAACCATGTCACGAAGCACTCGCTGCGCTAGAGACAAATCTTGATAGAGCAATGAGGGAGCCGGTTTCGTTTCTCTACTCGCACGAATTTCGTTCCAGAGTCGACCGAGGTACGCCATATCCTGCTCAAATTCTTCAGCAGTGGCGCCCTCTTCAGCACTGGTACGGATGATATAGCCGCCCTTTTCCGTTTCCGGACGAATGCTCGTGAGCAATTCTTTGAGATGCTCACGCATCGCCTCGTCTTCAATTCGCTGCGAGACACCAATATGAGGATCTCTCGGCAAGTAAACGAGTTTGCGTCCGGCCAGAGAGATCGTTGTCGTGAGGCGAGCACCTTTGGTTCCGATCGGATCCTTTGCGACCTGAACCATCAAGGCCTGACCTTCATGCAGAACATGTTCGATCGGCTTGGCCTCACCGTCCTCAGTGTGTGCTTCAAACAAGTCCGCCACATGCAGAAAACCCGTTCGTTCGAGACCAATATCCACAAAAGCACTCTGCATACCCGGCAGGACCCGCACCACTCGTCCGAGGTAAACATTGCCCACCAGGCCTCGAGCAACAACACGCTCTACAAAGATATCTTGTACCTCTCCATTTACAACAACTGCAATGCGGGACTCTCTAGGAGCCGCATTTATCAAAATGGTATCCATATCACACAAAAAGCGGTTTTACAAGAAATTTCTTTATCCTTTCATACAGGGATGGCGAATATCGCTTCATTACTCTCTCTTGCAATTCAGGAAATTTTCCTAAAAAACGCCAATACTCGCGTCCACCTGGAGAAGAAGGAAACTCCCACGGCTTCCGAGACCCAGCAAAATGAAGCATAACAGGATTTTCATACACCGCATCAACCTCATTTTTATCAAAATACCCCTCAGAAACCCCCAGCTCGTATGCTTTTTTCACAAGATACCCGGGGATAATGTTGTAATTCGCACCTATTTTTTTTATAAAAGGATAGCATGAAATATTTAGAACATCCATATCATGATATTCAAACCTCTTCTGGCACAACTCTCGCCACCGAATCACGAGTTGGCGGTCTCTAATCTCTCTTAAATTCATTAAGAGAAGACCCGCCTGAAAATAGCTTCCCTTTCGCTTGCTGTAATACTCATTCCAATAAGGAAGATCAAGCAACTTTTTTGAAAAAGAACGTTCACGATTCAACCCAACATCTAACGAAGCAGCCAAACAATATCCACTTACATCTTCCGACCAAAGCCCCGCAAGTCCAGAAACGAAAATCACGTCCACGTCAGCATATATCACCTTTTCCTCAGGAATGACCTCAGGGATTTCCAGGCGTAAATACGTCGACCGATTAAGATGCCTGCTTTCATAAACATCCCCAATAAGATGATCAAGAGACACAAACCTCGAAAAACTTAAATTTCCAAACCCAGACAAATATGCATTAAAGTCTGAAACTATGTCATCCGAAAAAGGAGTCTCACTCAAAAAATAAAAACCATACTCATGACTTGCATCAGAATCCAAAAGACTCAAAGCCGCAATCAATCCCTGCAATTCATATTTTTTATCGAAGGTAAAAACTACTTTTATTACTTCCTGATTCATCTCCCCTCCCTACAATCAACATTCCACCATACAAACAGCCAATCCTCCCTGACTCGTTTCCTTGTATTTGCTTTGCATGTCCTTGCCCGTTTCATACATCGTTCGAATCACCTGGTCCAGGCTGATGTAGTGCGAGCCATTCCCACGAAGCGCCATGCGGGCGGCACAAATCGCCTTTACCGCGGCAATCGCATTACGTTCAATACAAGGAATCTGCACTTGTCCCGCGACCGGGTCACAGGTGAGACCTAAGTTGTGTTCCATCGCGATTTCGGCGGCATTTTCGACTTGTTGGACGTTTCCTCCCATGACGGAGGTCAGTCCTGCCGCGGCCATGGAGCAAGCAACGCCAACTTCCCCCTGACAACCGACTTCCGCACCGGAGATGGAGGCGTTTTCCTTGTAGAGAATGCCCACGGCACCTGCCGTCAATAAGAACTCCCGCACCTTGATCGGGTCGGCATCAGGCAGATGCTTCAGGTAATACTGAATGACCGCAGGAATAACGCCGGCCGCCCCATTCGTAGGAGCCGTCACTACGCGTCCGCCGGCGGCGTTTTCTTCACTCACCGCCATCGCATACGCCGTCACCCAATCCAAAACCGCCAAGGGATCATTGTCGGTTGCACGACGTAATTCATCCGCAAGACGTTTGGCGCGTCGAGCCACATTCAGAGGGCCGGGAAGAGGTTCGGTTTGCAGTAAGCCTCTTTCGAGTGAAGCATGCATCACGCCCCAGATCGCGTCCAATTTTTCATTCACAAGCTCTTTCGCCTGAAAAACGGACTCATTGGCCATCACGACGTCCGCAATGGATTGTTTAGTCGTGTGGGCGAAACCAATCAGATCTCGTGCGGTTTGATACGGATAGGGCACCTCTCCCAACTGTGACTTTGAATCCTTTTCCGAGACCTCCGGCAATTCGGGATGTTGCTCCTGACCGGCGACCACAAATCCACCGCCGATGGAATAAAAGCGTCTCTTGTAGAGGAGTTCAACCCCGTCGTAGGCCGAAAAATCCACGGCATTCGTGTGGAAGGAGGCGACCTCATCGGCGGCAAAGGAGATGTCCCTTTCCGGATCGAACGAAATGGAGAGCTCGCCGTTGAGGATCAACCGCAGATCTTCCTTCACCTGCTTCAGAGAAGTTTCCGCCAGATCAGGGCTCGTCGTTTCCGGAGGCAACCCCATCAATCCGAGTTGGCAAGCGGAATCGGTCCCATGTCCTTTCCCTGTCGCCGCGAGACTCCCCATAAGGTGAACCGAAACGCGGGTTACACGACGAAGCACCCCTTTCTTAGCAAGTTGCTTCACAAAATCTAGGCCGGCTCGCATGGGACCGACGGTATGGGAGGAAGACGGTCCCAGTCCCACTCGAAAAATCGAAAGTACGCTGATCATTTTCGTTCAAACGAGAAGTGTTCTAAAAATCCAGTTCGCCTCAAGAAAGGCCCAAGGGAAACTGTGTCCGCTGAGTGTGTTTAACGTTACAAGAAGCCCCGCTTTTCCTTCAAGCTCTGATTATGACGTTGAATCTTTTCCACTTTTTTAGAAATTGACGGAAGCAGATCCTTCAACTCATCCTGGCCATAGACTTTTGCAAAGCGCATAAAGTACGTGGAAGGAATGTCTTGCGATATCGACGAGAAATATAGGGAAGCAATGTCCTTCAGGAGCCATCGATGCGGGACGCTAGCCCGAATTTGAGAACGATGCAGGTCGATGATGTAGAGTCTGTTCTCTTCACGATTCCAGAGAAAGTGGCAGAGATAGCAATCACGATGATTCACTCCTGCCTGATGCATCTTTTTCACCGTTTCGGCGAGCAATCGAACAAGATCTCTGCGCGCATTCACTGCCAGCGTTTTCCAAACGCCTTTCAAGAGCACGTCTTCGAGACTGATGCAGTTCTTGAGTTCTTCGGTGATTAAGAAAGACTCTGTCCACAAAGGGGCTACGCCACGGTACCCGTAGGCAACGGCCGTCATGGTATCCACTCCGTGACGGCGCAGATGCCCGATCGCCTCCCACTCGTTTTTGGCACTGAACACGGGCATCCGAAGACTTAGGAGATTCTTCAACAATTCTCCAATACTACCGCCCTTATGGTACTTGGCGTAGTACGCACCTCCCTCCATTTCAAAACGAAGGGTCTTTCTCGTTTCCAACGAGCGCGCGACGGTTCCCTGCAGGGCTCGAACTTCGTCAAATGCCTTGGTTCCCCACTGATCGAACGGTTTCTTCAGAATCAACCTCATACCCGCTCTCCCTGCAACAAGGTTCTCGCGATGTCATGATGAGAGGAATAAAAAGAGCCGGAAGTCATGAAGTCACGTGCATTGCGAGAGCATTCCGACAACCTGCCCTCGGAATTCAACATGGCTTCCAACACTCTCACCAACTCCTTGGGATCGTCCGTATTGGGCACGATCTCGCCAGCCTTTGCCTCAGCTACGTACTGAGCATAACCGCACTCTTCCGAAGCAATGACAGGCAATCCTTGAGAAAGAGCTTCCAACAACACCAGTCCGCCGGCCTCTTTCCTTGCCGGATGAACAAGCAAAGTTGCCTCAGCATAAATTTCTCGAAGAGCTTTCACCGGGCCAAGGAATTGAACCTTCCATCCCTTGGCACGCGCCTCCTTCAAGAAAGGAAACTCACACTCCTTCGAACCGGCAACCGTAAGAATTTTCTTTTTATCGCCGACCAAATGCGCCAAAGAACAAGCATGCAACACGCGATCCAAACCTTTGAGTCGCAGGTTGGAAGCGACAAACAACAGACGATGTTCATTAATGCACTGTTCGGAGCGGACACATTGACGAAACTCCTTCCGCAAGTTGGGTTTCACCAGAACAAAGCGCTCCTCCGACACACCGTAGGCTTGTTTGTAATCCTCTATTTGTCGTGTTGTCAGCCCGAAGCAAACCGTGTGCGGATTGTCGAAAACGCCAGCCTCCAGCGACAGGTACGTTCGATAACGCGGCAACAACTTCTTGATCCAACTCTCACAGCGAGACTTCAGGCAACCATCGGCACAAAAATAAAAATCCAAACCGCCCATCTTCACGAACCCAAGACGGATTTGAATTTTTCTTTCTTCGGACAACCTCAAAGCCCGCCGCGCGAATTGCTTCGCACGCCCCGCATTGGTCCACCCGGGACAGTGAATTTTGTGAACCATCACGTTCTTGAGAGGCAGTTCTTCCGTTAGCTCCTGCAGAAAAACCTCTACCTCCGCCCCCTGATCTAGAAGGGCCTGGGCAATGCCTACAAAATCTCGTTGCTGTCCACCAAACGGAAAGTATCGATGCAAAAACAAGCCGACTTTCATTTTTCCCTGCCAAACGTTCATCGCTTCGAGGTTGATGCGTCAGGTGTGCGTCAAGCGCTGCAAATGGCACAAATGCGCATATTCTCCGTCTTGAGCCAACAATTCATCGTGCGTGCCGACTTCGGTGACCTTGCCCTGATTCATGACAACAATGCGGTCGGCATCGCGAATCGTGGAAAGACGGTGCGCCACAACAAAGGACGTACGTCCTTCCATCAGAGACTTCAGAGACTCCTGAATATATCGTTCGCTTTCTGCATCCAAAGCACTCGTTGCTTCATCAAGAAGCAGAATCTTGGCGTCTTTTAGGAACGCACGGGCTATGGAGATGCGCTGACGCTGCCCGCCGCTCAGACGGTTGCCGGCATTGCCGACCTGTGTATCCAAGCCGTCGGGCAAAGTGGCGAGCCAATCGGTGAGAGCGGCGGCTTCCGCCGCCCGTTCGATTTGTTCGCGCGTCACCTTGTCTTTGCAACCGTATGCGATGTTCCCGGCAATCGTGTCGTCGAAAATGATGACTTCCTGGCTCACCAATGCGATCTGAGAGCGCAAGGACGCAAGCGTCAGTTCGCTCTGAGGAACACCATCGAAATAGATCTCGCCCTGCGTGGGCACCCAGAAGCGCGGAATCATGTTGATGAGCGTGGATTTCCCCGAGCCGGAACTTCCGACAAACGCGATCATTTCCCCAGGCTTCACGTCAAGCGTAAAGTTCTCCACGGCCGGCTTTTCCTGCCCCGGATACGTAAAGCCCACGTTTTCAAACCGAACCGCACCCTGATAGTTCACCAATTCGCGCGTGCCGGGATCCTTCTCGGGTTCCGCGTCAATCGTCTGGAAAAGACTTTCCGCCGCCGCCGTCATTGCGGCGGTCGACCCGTTCAAAGTGGAAAGATGGCGAATCGGCGGCATGAGAAGAAGCATGGCAGAGAGGAAGGTCGTGAATTCTCCCATCGTCAAGGAACCCGACTGCGCCTGCAAAAGGGCCACGACAACCACGACTGATACGGCGGACATCGAGATGAGTTGAGTCAGAGGAGTCGCCGCCGCCTTCACGCGTTGCGTGCGCAAAGAGAGATCCTTCAGCGTGTTGTTGACCTTGAAGAAGCGCTTTGTTTCGTATTCGTAGCCGTCGTAGATCTTCACGACGCGCTGACCTTCGTAGGATTCCTGAAGCGTTCCGATGAGTTGCCCGAAGATGTTCTGCGTCTGCGTAGTGAGGCGCTTGATGCGCTTATTCACCCAGCGCAGAAGAATGGCCAAAAGCGGAGCAACCACAAAGGTAAGGAGCGTCAACCGCCAATTGTGGTAGATAAGCACGCAAACCAAACAGACGATCTGCAGACTGTCGCGAACGATCGTCGTCATAATGGAGGCGGCACCAGTCAGGGCGGTCGAGGCTTCGTTGATGAACTTCGCCTGAATACGAGCGCACTTGTTTTCCTGAATGAGGCGGTTGTCCCAATGCAGAACCCGATCAAACATCAAAGTTCGAACCTGGACCAATACGCTCTGCGAAACTCGGACGAGCAAAAACTGGCTCAAATACTGCGAGCCACCATGAATGATGGAGATGCCGATGAGGGCGATGGGCGCCCAGTAAATTACCGAAGGATCTTTGTCGTAAAACCCCATATCGGTCAACTTTCCCAAGACCAATGCGATCAGGGACGAAGCGCCCCCTCCCACCACCATGGCGGCCGCTGCTCCGATGATGAGCCACTTGTAGGGCGGCAGGTAGCGGAACAACCGCATCATGGAGGGATTGCTGAGAATCGGAATGTTCTTCATCAGTTGTGTTTTTTTTCGTCTGTCAAAAGGCTACTCATCATAGCGGCTTACCCGCTACAATGCCAAGGCTCCGCGCGAAATTCACAGTTGGTTAAAAGGACTGTCATGCCCAACATTCTCTGTCGACTTCCCAATCACATCGGCGACTGCTGCATGGCGTTGCCCGGTCTTCAGTTGCTCGAGCAAAGCGGCTTCATGCCCGTCCTCGTCGGAAAGCGTTGGGCCGGAGACTTGTTTGCCGGCATGGGGTGGCGCTTCGACCCCATTGAGGGCCACGTAACGGAAGACATGGGCCGCATTCGCCGCCTTGCCGCTGTTCTGGGAGAAAAACCCCGCGGGCTTCTTTTCCCCAACTCCTTCAGCTCCGCCCTGCTTTTTTCGATCGGTCGTGTGGCAAGCGCCGGTTTCGGAACGGACGGCCGTGGTTTTCTGTTGGACAAGAAACTCCCCGAACCCGGAAAGATGCACGAAGTGGAGCGCTTCTTTACGCTCGCGCACTCGGCATTGCTCGCCTGGGGAGCGAAACCCGCTTGGGACGAAGTCCCGCCTCAGTTGGAATTAAAGCTTCTGACGCGTCACGAAGCCGGGGCCCGCAATCTCATTGAAAAGTACGACATCCCTGAACGTTTCGCTCTGCTCGCTCCGGTAGCGCGCGGCGTGCATCACGGTAAAAAGAAGTCCTGGCCGCACTTCAACGCGCTCTGCGCACCGCTTCGTGAAATGGGAATCGAGCCGATCGTCTTTCCTTCCCCCGACGAAGCGGCCGAAGCGAAGGAAGCCTGTCCGGACGCCCGCATTCTCCCCCCCACGACGCTCGGCACGTTTGCTGCGCTCGCCAAAAAGGCGGCGGTCGTCGTCGCCAACGACTCGGGCGTAAGTCATATCGCTGCCGCCGTTTCGGCGCCGCAGATCACGCTGATCGGCGTCACCGACATCACCCGCACGAGCCCATGGAATCCCAAGGCAGTAGTTCTCGGCAATGAAAAAGATGGGTGGCCCTCCGTCGATACCGTGCTCGGAGAACTCACCCGCCTTTGCGCACCCTAAAACCGTCAGGCAGTCGGTTGCTCGAGCATTTCCCGCGCGACCGACTTGGTGCTGTCCGTAATGGAGATGCCGGCCAACATTCGCGCCACTTCCTCCACGCGATCGTCGGGCGACAACACGCGCAGATTGCTCTGCGTTTTTCCATCCCGCTGCGTCTTTTCCACTCGCCAGTGGTGATGCCCGCAGGCGGCCACCTGCGGGAGGTGCGTCACGCACAAAACCTGTCGATCGCTTCCCAACTGACGAAGGAGTCGCCCCACCACCTCGGCCGTAGCACCGCCGATGCCGCTGTCCACTTCGTCGAAGATCAAGGTGGGAACCGGCGTAATCTTGGCCGTGATGACGGCGATCGCCAAACTGATGCGCGCGAGTTCACCGCCGGACGCCACTTTCTGCAGCGACCGCGTTTGCACGCCTGCGTGACCGGCAATGAGGAACTCGCAATGCTCCGATCCGTTTGCCGAGGGCTGGTTCGGCACCAAGGCCGTCTCCATTCGAGCGCCCTTCATGGCCAACGTCTGCATCTCTTCCGTCACGGCGTTGGCCAGGCGTTTGCCCGCGTCTTCCCGCCGTTTGGTGAGTTCCGTCGCACGAGCGTAATAGGTTTCAAGAGCCTTCTTTTCCGCTTTCTCCAGAGCCTTCACATCCTTCACGGACGTAAGATTCTTGAGTTCATTTCGTGCGTTCTCCAGTCGTTCAAAGAGCGTTTCCGGTTCGCAACGGAATTTCCTTGCTAGCTCATAGTAGGCCGATACACGTCGGTCGACTTTTTCGAAACGATCTTCATCCAGATCGTTTCGGTCGACATAACGCATCACGTCCTGCGCGGCTTCTTCCACCAAGTCCATTCCCGTGGAGAGCGTCTCGGCAATGGCGGCAAGCCGATCATCGTAACGAGCCAACCCCATCAGTTTTCCGTGAACAGAGGCCAAAAGTTCGGTGGCGTTCACTTCGCCGTCGTGCAACGTTTCCAGGGCCGCATCCAATCCTTCTCGAATGGCAACGCCATGGGCCAGGCGCGAGTGTTCCTGATTGAGCGTCTCCCACTCGTTTTTCTTGGGATTGAGCGACTCCAAGTCCTCAATCATCCACTGCAGGCGTTCCGTCTTTTCCGCCAAGGCGTCGGCATTGGCCGTCGCTTCCTCCAACGTTTTTCGGGCCTTGATCCAAGCATCGAACGCTTCCCGGACCTTTTTGAGGACGTCGCCGTTTTCCGCAAAATCGTCGAGAAGCTTCAACTGGTAGGAGGACTTGAGAAGCGATTGATGTGCATGTTGCCCGTGCACATCCACGAGCGTTTCACCGAGTTCGCGCAACTGCGCGGCCGTAACGGCGATGCCGTTTACCCAAGCTCGCGACCGCCCCTTCACGTCTACCGTTCTTCGAATTAAGAGCGTGTCTTCCCCCGTATCCAACTCGTTGGCGTTAAGCCAGGTCTTAGTGCGTTCAGCAAGCGTGAACTCCGCAACGATCTGCGTGCGTTCCGCTCCTTCCCGCACCACTCCAGCATCGCCTCTCGCTCCCAGAATGAGTTGCAGAGCATCGATGAGGATGGATTTCCCCGCTCCGGTCTCACCGGTCAGAACGGTAAAACCGGACTGTACGTCCAGATTGAGAGACTCGACGATGACGAAATCACGCAGGCTGAGCGTCAGAAGCATGGGGATCCCCGGAGGCTGGAAATAAAGGTTCTACAAATTTACCCGTTTTTCCCGTCGTTCGGATCCTGACGGGAACTCGTCGGCATGAAATTCCACTTAAGCTTGCGACGCAAAAGATCAAAGTAGTCGTACCCGATCGGATGAAGCATGGTGAAAGTTCGTTGAGAGGGGCGAATCTTCAGCACGTCCCCGGGCTGCACGTCCGCGAATTCCTGCATGTCGAAATAGGCGACCGCATCGCGGCTTTCCGTGATCTCGATGTCGATCGACGACTCACCCGGCAACACAATCGGACGGTTGGAGAGCGTATGAGGCGCCACAGGAACCAGGGTTACACCGTCGAGCATGGGGGCGAGCAAGGGACCGCCCGCCGCCAAGGAATACGCGGTCGACCCTGTGGGCGTAGAGCAAATGATGCCGTCGGCGGACTGACTCGCCATCTGAATGCCGTTGACGTAAACAATGAACTCCACCATGCCGCCCGCACGACCGTGACTTACGCCGATGTCGTTCACGGCCAGACCGGAGAAGACGGTTTCACCGTTTCGCACGACCTCTGCACCCAGCATTCTCCGCACGTCCCTCGTGCACTGTCCCTGAAGCAAAGCGGGAAGAAGACGCTCCATGTCTTCGAGCACGATGTCGGTGATGAAACCCAAACGTCCGGCATTGACGCCCACGATGGGCGTACCGAAGGGAGCCAAGGAACGAGCCACCCCCAACATGGTGCCGTCGCCGCCCAACACAACGGCCAAATCACAAAGTTTCCCGAGCTCTGCGCGGGTGTACCCCTTGCTCCCCGCGCGGTCTCCCAATGTCTGGGCACTGCGTTCGTCCAGAAAGACTTCCGCACCGGCCTTACGGATCACAGAGATCAGAGCGGTCAAAGGACCCGCCAAACTCTCGGTGGGTTTAACGAAAATGGCGACTTTTGAAAACATGAGATGGTTCCTCGGGACGTTCCGCTCTTCTTTTGATCTCTAGCCTCAGACAAAAAGAGGAGAGACACACCGCCTCTCCTCCTTTTACGCGTTCATGGACGCGGCCATTACTCCGTGACGGCGACCGCCACGCTGTGGAAGCCGGCGTCAACATAGATCACGTCGCCCGTGATGCCGCTCGAGAGGTCCGACAAGAGGAAGGCGGCGGTATTGCCGACTTCGTCGATCGTAACCGTGCGGCCGAGAGGCGCCGTATGTTCCATGATGTGGAGCAGCTTGGAGAAGTCCTTGATGCCCGAAGCGGCGAGCGTCTTGATCGGGCCCGCAGAAATGGCGTTCGCACGGATGCCGCGAGGACCGAGGCTCGAAGCGAGATAGCGCGTGCTCGCTTCCAGAGCGGCCTTGGCAAGGCCCATCGTGTTGTAGTTGGGCACCACGCGTTCGCTGCCGAGGTAGCTGAGCGTCAGAACGGAGCCGTTGCGACCTTCCATCAGCGGGAGGCAGGCCTTCGCAAGGGCAGGGAAGGAGTAGGCGGAAATGTCCATCGCGATCTTGAAGGATTCGCGGGAAAGACCTTCGAGGAAGTCCCCAGCGATCGCTTCACGCGGGGCAAAACCGATCGAGTGCACGACGCCGTCGAGCGCACCCCAGGCGTTGCCGATGCCTTCCACGGCGGACTGAATTTCTTCGTCGCTGCTCACGTCCATCTTGAAGACAAGTTCGCTGCCGAACTCTTCGGCAAAGGCGTGAACGCGGTCGCAGGAACGGTCTCCCGCATAGGTGAAGGCGAGCTCGGCCCCTTCACGATGGCAAGCCTTGGCGATGCCGTAGGCGATGGAACGGTTGGAAAGCAGCCCCGTAATCAGAACCTTCTTACCAGCAAGAAAACCCATGGTCAGTACTCTTTATGAAATTGGTTGCGGAGAGTCTCTCTCCCGAAAGGAGGTATTGTACCCATTCGAGCCCCTTTCGCCAATTCTCGCCTACCATGGGAACGGGAATCCGTTTACGGGATGTTGAGTTCCTGACCGATGCGAAGACGATTGGAGCTGAGCCCGTTGGCGGAGCGCAACTTCGACACCGTAGTACCGTATCGACGTGCGATTTCGGAGAGCGTGTCGCCGCTTCGGACTCGATGTACCTTGGCGTTGGAAGCGGCCGCGCCGCTGGACGAACGGGCGGGGATCACCAATTCCTGTCCCACGCGGATCGTGTTGCGGCGAAGACCGTTCGCGGCCTTGAGTCGATCGACCGACACGCCGTAGCGCTTTCCGATCGTATAGAGCGATTCGCCCGAGCGCACGCGGTGCGTGCGGCTCTTCGCCACGCGCTTGGGCGCGTCGGAGACCGCCACCTGCGTCGGAATTTCCAGACGATCGCCGATCCGCAGAGAGTCTCCCGACAGGCGGTTGGCGCGCTTCAGACGCACCACGGACACGCCGTAGCGCGCCGCAATGGTCGAAAGCGTATCGCCCGCCTTGACCGTGTAGATCTTGGTATCCGACACCGCGTCGGCACCGCCGAACGGAATGCGAAGGCGTTGCCCCGGACGAATGAGGTTCGTGCGGATGCGGTTCGTCATCTTGAGTTGCGCAATGCTCACGCCGTAACGCGACGCAATGGTCGAGAGCGTTTCGCCCGAGCGCACGCGGTGGATGACGTGCTGCGACGATTCGGAGCGCTGCGTTGAAGCGATAGCCTGACGAGGCACGTTCGGGACGGTCAAGACCAAGCGTTGTCCCACGCGCAAACGGTCGGACCGCAGACGGTTCGCCGTGACGATCGACTTCATCGTGATGCGCCAACGGCGTGCGATGCCCGAGAGCGTGTCGCCGCTTCGAACGCGGTAGGTCACACGACGCCAGGTCGTGGTGGGCGAGAGCTGCAGCTTGGCGTTTGCCAATTCGGCCGCAATGTCCTGCTGATCCTCGGTTTCGGTGGAACGAACGAGCAAGGTGGAATTCGCCAAAACGCGACGGCCCTTAGGGATCCCGTTTACTTTGCGGAGTTCGTCCTCCGTCATACCGCTTCGACCCGCCACCTGCGCAAGAGTTTCACCCTGCTGCAGGCGATAGGTCGTCCACTGCGAAAGGGGCTGGCCGCTGTCCATCCAGCTCGCGAGGTTGTCGACAAAGAAGTCCACTTTGTCGGCGGGGAGAAGCATCACGTTGTTGTGCGACGCCACAATGACGGGAAGCTTGTAGCTCGGGTTCAGGCGTCGGAATTCTTCGAGCGGCATGCCGGCGAGTTCCGCCGCCGTTTCAATGTCAATGTCACGGGGCTTCGTGATCGTCACGAAGAAGGGTTCGTTCCCCACGTCGGGCAACGTGATGCCGTATTTGGAGGGATTCGAGATGATGCGCTTCACCGCCTCGAGTTTCGGCACGTAATTGGCCGTCTCCCGCGGCATTCTCAGGTGGAGGTAGTCGGTTGGCTGCTTGCGGCGCTTCGCGCGCTGAATCGCACGCTGAACGCTCCCTTCACCCCAGTTGTAGGCGGCAAGCGCCAGATGCCAATCTCCGAACATTCCGTGCAGGTATTCGAAATAGTCGAGTGCCGCGCGCGTGCTTTCCAGAATGTCGCGGCGGTCGTCGCGCCAGAGGTTCTGCGCAAGGTCATAGGCCTTCCCCGTCGCCGGCATGAACTGCCACAGCCCCGCCGCCTTGGCTCGTGAGAGAGCCTCCGCTTGGAAGGCGCTTTCCACGAAGGGAAGGAGCGCCAATTCCGTCGGCATGCCTCGGTTTTCGATTTCCTCCACGATGTGGTATAGGTACTGCCCCGCCCGCTCGCTCATGCGGCGAAGATAGGCCGGGTCCTTCGTGTAGAAGTCCACCCAGCGGTCCACCAACTTCGACTGCAGCACCGGCATGGCATACCCGCGTCGAATACGCTCCCACACGTCGGACGGAACACCGAGCTCCTCCACCGAACTCGCCTCGTCCGCGGGCAGGGCTTCGGCATTGGCGACACTCGCCGGAATGTCGTCGTCCTCCGACGCGGCGTGCGTACCGGGAGCAACGGTGAAGAGAGAGAGACTCAGGGCGAGGCCCAGGAGCGAACGAGAAAAGACGTGTGGCATGAAGGACGAAAACGCAAAGAAAAGTCGGTTTCGGGGAGAATGCACTATTCTACGGAAGAGTCGGGGCGCAACGTGCGCTTCACGCGGATTGCGAAACAATCTGTTAAGGGGTCGAAGCGCGGAGCGCATCGACCTTATGATGGCCGGGACCCTTCCTTTTTCACGCGACATGCAGACCGAAGAAACGCTCTCCTTTTTCCTCTCGCCTCCCGGACAAATTGTCCGACAGTGGGAATCCCGTCTTTTGGACGAGATGGTCGAGCACGTCTTGGGCGACCGGGCGCTGCAGATCGGACTGCCGATGCTCGACACGCTCCGCGCCAACGGCATGAGGGAACACTGGCTCCTTCTCTCGGACACCCCGAATGAAAAGGAGGAGCCGCTCCGTGAAGACTGGCACCGCATCACGGCGCTTCCGGAAGCGCTCCCTTTTGCCAATGAAACTTTTGATCTGGCCGTTTTGCCGCACAGTCTCGACTTTTCTCCCGCACCGCAGCAACTCCTTGCCGAAGCGGTCCGGGTGTTGGCGCCGGAAGGACGGCTCATTCTCGCCGGATTCAATCCGCTTGGACTCTGGTGGTGGCGCCAACAGTTCGTTCGGTTCGGGTGCCGCCCCTATCTGCCGCCACACACCAATCCGATCGGCGTTCCCCGTCTCAAGGACTGGTTCGCACTCCTGGGGCTTACAACGCAGGAGGGTCACTTCGGCATCTATCGTCCCGCCAGACAGCGTCTCACTACGCTCAACCGCTGGCAGTGGCTCGACAAGGCGGGGGACCGGTGGTTCCCGCAGTGTGGAAATCTCTATCTGCTCTCGGCCGTGAAAAAAATCCCCGGCCACATTCCGCCCGTCACCGCCTCGTTTGCGGATACACTCAGCGCTCTTGCCGGCAAAGCGGGGCAGAAGACCGTTCCGCGCCCCATGTCTTCAAAAATCGACACGCAACCATGACAACGGACAACACGGAAAAGAAACTGGAAATTTGGACCGACGGTGCTTCCAAAGGCAACCCCGGAATCGGAGGCTGGGGCGCCTATCTCGTCTGGGGCGTCCACACGAAAGAAATTTTCGGCGGCGCGCCGAACGTCACCAACAACCAGATGGAACTCACGGCCGTCATCGAGGCCCTGAAGCTCATCCGTCGCCCCTGCCCCGTCATCATTCACACCGACAGTAGCTACGTTAAAGACGGCATCACCAAGTGGATTCACGGTTGGAAGAAAAAGAACTGGATGACCGCGTCCAAAACCCCCGTCAAGAACCGCGAGCTCTGGCAGGAACTTGATCGCCTCTGCGGACAGTTCGACATCGAGTGGCGATGGGTGAAGGGACACGCCGGAGAACCGGGCAACGAAAAAGCCGACGAGCTCGCCAACAAAGGCTGCGACAGTGTCGGCGGACGCAAGGGATGAGTTTTTGAACTTTTTTTCTTCCGAGCCCCTTGCATTTTTCCTCGAAGTCTGTATAATATGTCTTCTCAGTTGGCGCGGTTAGCTCAGTGGTAGAGCACTGCCTTCACACGGCAGGGGTCACTGGTTCGAAACCAGTATCGCGCACCAGAATTCCGAGGCGCAGAAGAGGCATCTTCTGCGCCTTTTTGCTTGCGGGGTCCGCCATGCAACTTGAACTCACCGACGACGAGCGCCGGCGCTATCACGAAAAACTCCGTGACCTTCTTTTTGCCTTCGATGATTTCTGCGAGGCCCACGGAATCGAGTACATGCTCTCCTTCGGAACGCTCCTCGGCGCCGTGCGGCACCACGGGTTCATTCCCTGGGACGACGACATTGACCTCATGCTCACGCGTCCCAATTTCGAAAAGCTCTGCGCCCTGCAGTCGGAATTGCCGCCGTATCTGAAGCTCGATCTCGGACGCATCCTCAAACTCCGAGACGACCGCTACCACTACGTTCGCGGCCAGGACATGACGAAGTGGCAACCCATTTTTCTCGACCTCTTTGTGTTGCGTGAGACCGGTCCTGAATCGGAAACGCTGTTGCAGCTCAAAAAGTGGATCGACAGCCGTCACCGCTACCCCGCCTGGCACCCCTACAAGCTCCTTTTGAGTCTTTTGAAGTATCCCTGCCGCCCCATCCGCAATTACCTTCGCAACAAGGCGGACCATGCCGCGCATTTCACGCGTCTGCGATACGAATCCAAGTACTATCAGGACAACAGCTTTCCGATCGACGGAATGCTGCCGGTCACGAGGACTCTTGATTTTTGCGGACGCAAGATGCCCGGGCCCCGTGTTCCCGACGTCTACCTCAAGGTAGAATACGGCAACGACTACATGACTCCGCTGCCGCCCGAAGACCGCCGTTTTCGCGTGCAGTACATCGACTTCTAAAAGGATCTCAACATGGACAAACCATTGCGCGTCATGGTCGACATGTCGGCCACGCTCCTCCACCACGGTCACATCCGCCTTTTGAAGAAGGCGCACGAGATCGGGCAAGTCGTCGTGGCGCTCACCACGGACGAAGAAATCGAGAAGAAGAAGGGCTACGTTCCCGAACTCAACTTCGAAGAGCGCAAGGAAATCCTCGAGGCGATCCGCTACGTGGACGAAGTCGTTCCCTGCCCCTGGCTCATCGACGACGCCTTCGTCGTAGCGCACAACTGCGATCTGCTCGTGCACGGCAATGACAATTCGAACCACATTCCGGAAGAAAAACTCGTCATTTTCCCGCGCACGGAAGGGATCAGCTCGTCCATTCTTCGCGAACGCGTGCTCGACTGCCTCATTTCGCTCAATCTCAAGAACAAGTCGACAAGCACGTCTGACAAGATCGCGCGCCTTCTCATCGAAACGATCAAGAAAGAGTTCAAGCTCGAGTAATGCGTCGTTTCTCCTCTCTTCACCGGACTGTACTCGCGGCGGTTCTTGCCACGGTTTTCCTTTCGGCCCCTCTCGGGGCCGAAACCCTACGGGTCTATACGGCTTCGCAGCCCGAGCTCCTGACGCTCTACAAAGAAGCCTTTGAAGCCCGCCACCCCGACATCGAAATCACGTTCCTGCGGGATTCCGCGTCCCCCATCGTCGCGCGTCTTCTTGCGGAGCGAAACGCTCCGCAGGCCGATGTTGTGCACGCGATTTCCGTGATCGGCATCGAAACGCTCGCCGCCGAAGGCGCCCTCACGCCGTACCGACCGAAAGACGCCGAGGTGCTCGATTCCCGCTTCCTCTCCAAGGATTCGATGTGGGTCGGCATCAACGCCTGGGGAAGCGCCATCTGTTTGAACGAAGAGCTTTTGGAGCGGCAAAATCTTCCCGTTCCGAAGCATTGGACCGACCTCACCGATCCCGTTTACCGAGGGAAAATCGCCATGCCTCACCCCGTCTCGTCAAGCACGGGCTACATGATTCTTCTGGGCTGGCTCGAACTCTTCGGTGAAGAAAAGACCTGGGCGTTTGTCAAGGCGCTTCACGAGAACATGCTCTTTTACACGTTCTCGGGATCGCGCCCGGTCTCCATGGTGGCGCAGGGAGAAATTGCGATCGGGTTGAGCTCCAACGCTTTTACGAAGCCCTATCGCAACCCGAAGATTCCCCTCAAGGTCGTCGAACCGGAAGAGGGCATCGGTTGGGACGCCGAAGGTAGCGCCTTGGTCGCCGGCACGAAACACCCTGAAGCCGCCAAGGCCTTCCTCGACTTTTGCGCGGGCGAAGAAGTCGCCCGCATTGCGGCCGACTTCAGCGGCATCGCCGCCCGCGAGGACTTCTCCACGCAGGAGGGTCAAAAGACGCTCGAGCACATGATTCCGATGAACTTCCAAAACGCCGCCCTGCGTAAAAACGAAATTCTCCAGAAGTGGCAGGAAGTGGTGGGCGAACGATAAGGACACGATCATGAGTCACACGCTTCATCTTCGAGACCTCACGAAACGCTTCGGTTCGACCGTGGCGTTGCACCCGCTCACGCTCTCCTTCCCGGGCGGACGCTTTACGAGCCTTCTCGGACCTTCGGGCTGCGGGAAGTCCACGCTCCTGCGCCTCATCACGGGGCTCGAACGTCCGAGCGGCGGTCGGATTTTCGTGGACGACTCGGAAATCACCGACATTCCGCCCGTTCGCCGCAAGATAGGCATGGTGTTTCAGCAGTACGCCCTCTTTCCGAACCTTACGGTGGCCGAGAACGTTCTCTACGGTCTCCATGGGAAAGACGCGTCCGGTGCTACCCTGTGGCCGACTGACGCCCGCCAAGAGCGCATGCGCGAAATGCTCGCGCTCGTGGGACTCGAAGCTTTTGCCGAACGCCGTCCTCATGAACTCTCGGGCGGTCAACAGCAACGCGTCGCCATCGCCCGCGCCCTCGCGCCCAATCCGAGCATCCTGCTTCTCGACGAACCGCTCTCGGCACTTGATGCCTGGAGCCGCACGGCGATCGGCGAGGAATTGCGGGAGATTCAGCGTAAAAGCGGCGTTACGACGCTCATGGTCACGCACGACCGTACGGAAGCGTTGACGCTCTCCGATTACGTGGCCGTTCTTCATGAGGGCAAGCTTGAAGACTTCGGCACGCCCGACGAACTCTACGAACACCCGAAGAGCGCTTTCTCGGCCACGTTTGTGGGCGACATGAATCTTTTGACGCTCCCCGACTCTGACGGCACCGTCGGCATCCGCTACGCGGACGTAAAACTCAGCGAACCTACGGAACAGACGATCGCCGCGCCCGAGAGCTTCGTCGGCAAGGTGCAGCGCCTCGAATTTCGAGGCGACATGCTGCGCGCACACGTGCTGTTGAACGACTTCAAAACCAGCGTTACGGCGGACGTCGTGCGGGTGGAGCATCCCTGGCTTCGTGAGGGTGCGTTACTCGTCGTGCGGCTCCCCAAGGCAAGGTGGTGCCGATGGTGATGCGCCCCCTCCTTTTCCTTCTCACGATTCCGCTTGCCGTCGGGATTCTCTTCCCGTTGGGTGCGTTGGTGGGAGAAGCCTTTTCCGGAACGACGGCCGCCGGAGACGTCCTCGGGATGCTTCTGTCTCCCCCGATGTTGCGCGCCGTCGGCAATACGCTCTGGGTGGGGGGCCTCGCGGCGCTCTTGAGCACGGTTTTGGGCGGCATTCTCGCCTACACCATGACGATGACGAAGGCCCCGGGTCGTAAAGCGCTCGGATGGCTTTTCATGGCCCCGCTTCTGGCACCCTCCTTCATGCCCGCCATGGGGCTCGTCTATCTCTTCGGCAACTACGGACTTCTTTTTCCAACGCAACTCTACGGTGTTCCCGGGCTGTTGGCGGGCAGCGTACTTTTTACGTTGCCGCATACGACCCTGCAGTTGTCGCTCGCTTTCCGCACGCTCGACCAACGGCTTCTCGACGCGGCGCTTTTGCTCGGAAGCGGCACGGGACGGCGCTTTTGCACCGTCCTTTTGCCGCACCTGCGCGACGCCGTCGTGAACGCCCTTCTAATCGCCTTCGTTCTCACCGTCACGGACTTCGGCGTGCCGAAACTTTTGGGCGGCAACGTTCCGATGTTGGCGACCGAAATCTACAAGTACGCGATCGGTCTCGCGGACTTTCAGCGTGCGGCCCTGCTGAGCTTCTGGCTTATGGTTCCGTCGCTTCTCGCCTTCGGTGCCTACACGCTTCTCTCGCGCCGCAAAGAGGAGCGCGGCACGCCGCAGGCCCTGAGAGTTGAACCGAACTTCGGACGTGACGCTTTCTTCGGGGGACTCTCCTGGTTCATTGTGGCGGGCATGCTCGCTTCGATCGGCGCCGTCGTGCTTGCTTCCTTCGTTCAGGCCTGGCCCTACGACCGCACGTGGACGCTTGAGGCCTATTCCCTGACGTCGCTTTCCTACGGCATCGCGCCCGTCGTCAACAGTCTGGGTCTCGCCTTCTCAACGGCTCTCGCAGGTGTCCTTCTCGCCTGGGTAACGAGCGTTCTCATGACTCGGCACAAGGAGGCGGTGCGCCCCGTCGGCGCCCTCTTTCATGCGGCGGCACTGCTTCCCATGGCTGTTCCGGGCACGATTCTGGGCTTGGGATTTGCCATGAGTTTGAGCGGTTGGGAGATTTTCTCGGGCGTGTGGGGAAATCGACTTCTCGTCCTCTTCAACACGCTTGTACACCTCTTTACAGTCGGATACCTGACGCTTAGCACGAGCCTCAAGACGCTCCCCGGCACGTATGAGGCGGCGGGGCTTCTCTTGGGGCGCGGCTACGCCTACACGACGCTCAGAGTGCTCACGCCGCTCTGCGGGCGGCCGCTCAAGGAAACGTTCGCGTATTTCTTCTCGAACGCCCTCACCACGATTTCAGCTCTGGTGTTCCTCTACAGCCCCGAAACGATCACGGGGGCCGTAGCGGCCCTTCAAAGCCTTGACGCCGGATATCTCGCAAGCGGCGCCGCCATGGCGACGATCATCTTTGCGGTGAACGTCGCCTTCCGGGGACTCTTCATTCGTAACTGATCGTCCGGCCCGTTGCGCGCTGATAGCGGCGGGCGAACTTCGCCCACTGGCGGTTGATCTTGAGGTTGCGGAACCACGGAATGTACTTCGCGGTCGGAATGTGTTCCGGAATGTAGTAGCCGTCGAAGATCACGGGACGCAACACTCCCTTTTCCTCGACGATGAACATGTTGGAAGTTCCGATGTCGCTCACCACGACGCCCTTTTCGTGCATCTCGCGCTTCGTCGCGCGCAGGCCGTCCTCGAGGCGCTTCCATACCGACTCGTCTGCATCCTTGATTTCGTGTAGATAGTCGGCGAGCAACGAAACCTTTCGCTCTTCATTCGGGAGGATGGCCTCCACCGCGAGTCCCACGTAGGATGGAGACGAGAGAGAGCCGAGAAACTTCGGCATAAAGCTCGCCGTCACGCCCTTTTTGCGCAGGTAATTGAGGTAGTCGACCTCGCGCACGGTCTGCGGACAGCAAAAGCGCGCGCTCAGCTTCACGCAGCCCTCGGGAAAAAGGGGTGAAAAGCAGGTGAGGCGTTCGCCGCCTTTGCCGATCAACTCCCAACTGTCGACGTCGGCGTCCTCAAAATGAACGGAGCGACCGTCCAGGTCGCCCCGATAGACCGGATGAATTTTGGGAAATTCCGCCAGAATTTCACTGTTTTTCATTCTTCGACTCTTCTTCTTTGCGGCACTCTTCGCAGATGCCGTAGAGGATCAGAGAGTGGTCGCACAGGTCATAACCGTACTTCTTCGCAACGTTTCGCTGCATGCGTTCAATGTCGACGTCCACGAACTCTTCGACGCGTCCGCAACGCATGCAGACGATGTGGTCGTGATGCTGACCTTCTGCGAGTTCGTAGGTGGCGCGGCCCGAATCGAAATGATGCCGCACCAGAATGCCCGCCGTTTCAAACTGCGTCAGAACGCGATAGACCGTCGCCAATCCGATGTCGCTTTTCTCTTCCACCAGCATGCGGTAGACGTCTTCGGCAGAGAGATGACGGACCACACCCTCACCCTGTTCGGAGATTCGCTGGAAGAGTTCCAAAATCTTCATGCGGGGACCCGTGGCCTTCAAACCGACCGTTTTGAGTTCCGCGGATTGGTTTCGAGACGTTTCGTTCACCTTTTGCTCCCTCTTAGGACCTTATGATGCGTATCATAAGGGGGCTTATGCCGATTTGCATTGAACCTTTTCAAAATAACACCCTTTCACCATGCAGTTCCAACGTTTCCTCGCACCCGCCGCCCTGCTTCTCCTGACCACGAATCTCACGGGGTGTTCGAGCATGGCGGACGCTTGGGAAAACCCCACCGACTACATTCCCTACTTCCTGCAGCCCTATCGTGCCGACGTGCACCAGGGCAATCTCGTGACGAGCGAAATGGTCAATCAGCTCGAAGAGGGCATGACCGCCGCCCAGGTGCAGTTCCTCCTCGGTGTTCCGCTCATCCGCGACCAGTTCCATCGTTATCAGTGGGACTACGTCTACTATCTGCGCCGCGGCAACGGTGAAGAGCAGCTTCGTCGCCTCACCGTCTACTTCAACGACGAAGACCGCGTCAAGAGCTGGACGTCCGACGCCATGCCCGACGAAGAACAGGCCGACCAACTGATTCTCGGAAACATTCGAAACTTCGCCCCGAAGGAAGACCTTCCCAAGGATAAGGCGAAGAAGGAGACTTCTGAATGAAGGAAAAACTCGAGCGGCTTCGCCGCCTCATCGAGCAGCTTACGCTCGTACTGAGGGAAGAACGCCAGGAAAACCTTCGTCTTCGCAGTCGTTTGGCTTCCGCCCAGGCGGAATTGGATCAGGCGCAGCAGCGACTCAAGAAACTCAACGCCCAGATCCAGCAACTCAATCGTCTGACGAATCCCGCCGAATTCGAATCGTAAGGAGAGACGATGCCCGAACTCAATTTGCGCATTTTCAGCCGCAACTATCGTCTGGCCGTGACGCCGGGCGAAGAGCCCGTGCTTGAGCAGTGCGCTCAGCGCGTGGATCAACACATGGAGGCGATCCGCAGCGGCGGACGCGTCGTGGCGCTCGATCAGATCGCCGTCCTGGCGGCGCTCGAGATCGCGTACGACGACTCCAAGACGCAGACCACCCTCGAAGCCCGCGTGGCGGAACTCGAAGAACGGGCCGCACAGACGAAGGCGGCTACACCCGAGCCCGAACTCCCGCTCGACCTCCCCGAAGAGGAAGTCGCCGCCCCCGCAGTTCCGGAAACACCGAGTCACCCAGAAGAACTTCAGGGCACGTTGCCGGTGGATGAGCCGACCGCAGAACCCGCGGTTGTCCAGTCGGCTTCCACTCCTGCCGCGACCGCCGATACGACCGTGTGGGAGAAGGAGATCGACGACCTTTGCCGACTCTGCGAGGAAGCGATCTACGCCGCGCCCGCCCGTGCTTCGGGATTCTTCTGATTTTCTCGAATCTTTCCGCTACAATGATCTCAATCCTGCGGTGAGAGCGTTCGGGCTCCAAGGTACCTAGAACCAATGCTTTGACAAATAGGTTGGTGTACTCGAGGACCGATGGAGTGCGGTACACGCGTTGCACCGCCCAGTCCGTCCCGGAGCCGACCGCCCTGAACTCCCGGTTCAGGATACGTAGCCCGATTCCACTGCAGGAGCATTTTCTTTCAGGGCAACTACGGTTGCCCTTTTTCTTTTTAGAGGCGACCCGCATGTCTCTCGCGCCGAACCTTGTTGAGCGTCTTCTTCAGGCCCGCCGCTTTTGGCTGATGAAGTCCGAACCCGGAGAATGTTCCATCGACGACGCCCTCTCGGCTCCGAACCAAACGGTCTCGTGGTTCGGCATCCGCAACTATCAGGCGAGAAACTTCATTCGCGACGACATGACGGTGGGCGACGCCGTGCTTTTTTATCACTCGAGCTGCGCCGAGCCCGGCATCGTGGGCGTCGCGGAAATCGCCTCCGCCCCCTATCCCGACGAACTGCAGTTCGATCCCGAAAGCGACTACTTCGATCCGAAGAGCCCCAAAGACAATCCCCGTTGGCTCACGATCGACGTCAAGGCCCTCGCCAAGTGCCCCGTCATCCCGATCAAGACGCTTCGCAACGACCCGGCGCTTGCCAACCTCCGCATTCTGCAACGGGGCAACCGCCTCTCCATCACGCCGGTCGAGCGGGACGACTTCGCCCACATTCTCAAAACCCTCTTTCACTAACTGATCTTCCCTTGGGAGTCCGCACATCATGGAGCTTTGGATCGTTTTCTCCCTTGCCGCACTCGGCTGCTGCACGGGCTTTCTCGCCGGCCTTCTCGGCATCGGCGGCGGCATGGTTCTGACACCCTTTTTGACGCTTCTTCTCTCCTACGCGGACATTCCGACCGAACACATCGTGCATGTGGCGATCGCCACGTCCATGGGGACGATTCTCTTTACGTCGCTCTCTTCCGTCCGTGCCCACGCTTCCCGCGGCGCGGTCCTCTGGAAAGTGGTCGCGGCTATCGCCCCGGGGATTCTTCTGGGCGGCATTCTCGGTGCGCAGATTACGGGCTATCTCTCGACCTTCTGGGTGGCGCTCATCTTCGCGTGCTTCGTGGGCTATTCCGCGACGAAGATGTTCTTCTCGAAGAAGGTGGAAGCTTCCCGCGGCCTTCCCGGCACAGCCGGCATGGTCGGCGCGGGCACCTGCATCGGGACGATTTCGGCCCTTGTCGGTGCGGGCGGCGGCTTCATCTCGGTTCCCTTCCTCACCTACTGCAACGTTCCGATGCATAAGGCGATCGGCACCTCTTCGGCGCTCGGCTTCCCGATCGCCTTCGCGGGCACGATCGGCTACATCGTGAGCGGTTGGGCGGAACCCACCCTTCCCGGCTTTCCCTTCACGCTCGGCTACATTCACCTTCCCGCGCTCTTTTCCGTCGCGGTCATGAGCATCTTTACCGCTCCGCTCGGTGCCAAAGTGGCGCACTCCATCGACACGAAGCCTCTGAAGCGCATCTTCGCGTCGATTCTCTACGTGCTCGCTTCATACATGCTCTACAGGGCGATTGTTGCTGTCTGAATGAGAGAAAACAACGGACAAAGAGGGAAAGCTCGTTGCTTTTCCCAGCCAATCAGATTCAGCTCATCTCCTGTTACTGTATCTTTCTTCCGTACATTCAAAGTACTTTTAGTTGCTCAACTGAATAGTTTGTGGAATAAGATTTTCGCACCACACAAAATTTTATTTCAAGAATCTTCTCATCCTTTTGAAAATCAAAAAGCTCCTTCGCATCCACAATACTCATAAACAAATTTTGTGGTTCAATGTTTGCACTAATCTTCTCTTTCGTCACCACATTCAAAAAAAGCACTTTCCAAGAGTCAGCGCTTTCAGTGTTAATTTGAATAATCTTATACTTACCAAATTTAATATCAGGTTTGGGCGAGGGCACTTCTGGTGACTGAATTTTCTTAATCATCTCGGCATTAAAAATTGTATTGCCCGTGCTGATTTTTGTTGCCCCTCTCGCACTTCTCACTACAGACTCAATCCCTTCCTGAGCGTTCTTCTCAGCAACCTTACAAGCATCATACGCCTTGTCGTGCCGCACGGCTTGTTCTTTAATTACATCCAAAGCCTGCTTAATCAATTGATCTCGTTGTCTATCTCGTTCAAGTTCAAACTTCGCTTTATCTCGAGCGACTTCGACCTCCATTTGAATTTTCGCAAGTTCAATTTCCTTCTGAGCCTCAATTTTGCTTGTTTCAACAATTTTATTAGAATAGGCCGAATAACACCCGTAACCAGCAAAGCATAAACTCACAAAAATTATTGTGCCCGCGCGAACCGAAGGAGGAAGAACATCTAAAATCGTTTTTCCTAAACCAATACCAAGCCCAATTCCCCGGAAGATCAATTCCAGAGATCCATCCTGAATTTGAATAGTTGTCCAAAGATTATCTTTCTGAAGTCCGCGCAGATCCTCCTTCCCATTTATAAGGAAGTTGTACGTTCTCATAGAAGAGGTTTGGAAATCAGAAAGCCCTTGCAACAGGAAGCCTGGGATACAAGCACAATATCCCTCACCTTCAATGTGAATCCTTCGCTCAAAAACTTTCGGATCGATTTCAGGAATCACAGTAGAAAGATCACCATCTCCGATATTTATAATCCGTTCGCAGAGTTGTTCGATGGTTGTGATACTGTACTTACTCATGGTTTATCTCTCGTATTTTACGGTCGGGCTTCTAACCTACTATTACGTGACCTTCAACTTTACGGCCGCGATAAAAACAGGAGCGTTTATTGCAACAAATATCAAATCCTCGCAAAAAGTCGAAAATTGCCAATCAAATAAAAAAAATCCATTTCCACTCACATATCGTTAAAAGTACCGTCCTTCATCTGATAAGGTTCGCCAATTCTCTTTTCATACGAAATACAGATCTGACGCCACCAGCGAAGGGGATTCAATTGATGCCGCCAGGGGCGCTTGAAGCGCTTCGACTTGCGAAGACCAATGTCAGAGGGTGCACACACCGTGCGCACGAGTTGCGGGTCGAGTCGATAGACCTTGTGCGTACGCACAAAATCGAACCACGCAGAAAAGATCATGTAATCGACCGGGCAATTGAAGCGCTCCGTCATGGCGAGCAGATCCCGTGCAGCGGGCACAGAAAGGATGTAGCAGGCCAAGTTGAAGGGAGTCGGGCGGACCTGCCGGAAAATCGTCCCGACGCCGGGAATCGGACGAATGTCCCGAGCCTTCACCGAAAGACCGCCGCTTCCCACCTTGAGGCAATCGACTTCATCGGGAATCCAATCCTCACGAGAGAAGACGTCAGCGAATTCCTTCGAAAGGCGAGCATCATCCTCGAGAATCATGCCCCATTTTTCTCCGGACGCCAAAAACGCCTCCCAAGCTTTGCGGTGACTCAGAAAACACCCGATTTCCGAAGGCTGCAGAGGGTAGACGTAGCCGAATTCAATGGGTTTCAGCACCGCCGCCGTTTCTTCAGGCGACAGAGCCTTGCCCAGCACGCCCGAAATGCGTTCGACTTCGAGGCCGAAGGCGTCGAACTGCGACTTGATGCTGTGCCAGCGGTCAATGGAGGAATCCAGATTGATGACGCAACGAAACATTCAGCGTGCTCTCCAAACCAAAAACGCGCCCAACAGAATGACGGGGATCGTCAGCCACTGTCCCTGCGAAAGGGAGAGGGCCTGAAGCCCCAAAAAGGCGTCGGGTTCGCGGAAAAATTCGACGATGAAGCGCGCCACGCCGTAGCCCAGACAGAAGAGCCCCGAAACGAAGCCGGGGTTCGTAGGCTTGCGGGATACGACGTAGAGCAGGATGAAAAGAAGAAGGCCTTCGCCCAGGGCTTCATATAGCTGCGAAGGGTGGCGGGCGATGCCGTCGGCCGCCTGCGGAAAGACCATCGCCCAGGGAAGGTCGGGCGAGGCGGGACGGCCCCACAGCTCCCCGTTGATGAAGTTTCCGATGCGCCCCGCCATGAGCCCGAGGGGAACAAGGGGTGCGACGAAGTCCGAGACGGTAAAGAGCGACTTTTTCTTTCGCCAGGCAAAGAGAATCATCACGAGGATGACGCCGAGAAGGCCTCCGTGCGCACTCATGCCGCCGTGCCAGAGCGCGAAGATTTCGCCCGGATGCGAGAGGTAGTAGCCCGGCTGGTAAAAGAGGCAGTAGCCGAGTCGTCCGCCCAACACCACGCCGAAGACGCCGTAAAAGAGCAGATCCTCCACGTCGTCGGGGGTGATGCCGCGCCAGGATTCCTTGGCGCGGACGCGCCCGAGGATCCAGAAGGCGGCGAAGCCCAGAAGATACATCACGCCGTACCAACGCACGGACAGGGGGCCGAGCGTAAAAACGACGGGATCGAACTGCGGGTGAAGGAGCATGTCGGCTTGGCGGTAACGAATCGAAGAAAACATTCTAGCCAAAGGAGTCGCCCGACGCTTTGGGGGACTGCTACTATCTCTTTCTCTTCGTACGAATCGCCTCCGGAAACACCGAGAGGCCGCAAGCCGTCATGACCCTCTTTCCCGAATCCGAATTTCTTTCCCTTCTGAAGAAACTGCGCGACGAACGTCCGCTTGTGCATGTCTTGACGAACGACGTCGTGCAGGAAATCACGGCGGACGTGTTGCTCGCCGCCGGCGCGTCCCCGGCCATGGTCGTAGCACCCGAAGAGTCGGGCACCTTCGCGGGCATCGCCAACGGGGTTCTCATCAACATCGGCACGCCCACGGCCGAGCGCATCCGCGCGATGCACTGCGCCGCAGACGCCGCCAACCGGAAGCGCACGCCCTGGGTCCTCGACCCCGTGGCGGCGGGCGGCATTCCCTGGCGAGACGACGTCATCCGATCGTTCGTCGAAAAGCGCCCGACCGTGATCCGCGGCAACGCGAGCGAAATCCGCGCGCTTGCGGGCTTTTCGTCGTCGGGAAAGGGTGTCGACAGCTGCGACACCTCCGACTCGGCGCTGGAAGCCGCAGAGCTTCTCGCACGAACCGTTCCGACTGTCGTGCACGTCACGGGCGAAACCGACTACGTGACGGACGGCGAACGCACGGTGTCCGTCGCGGGCGGCCACGAGATGGCGACGCTCGTCGTCGGGACCGGCTGCTCGCTTTCGGCCCTCGTCGCCGCCTTCGCGGCGGTGACGGAAGACCGGGTTGCGGCGGCGGCCGCCGCCGCCATGCTTGCGAAACGTGCGGCCGAATACGCCGCGCAGCACGCCAAGGCACCCGGAAGCTTTCACGTGCACTACATCGACGGTCTCTACCTCACGGGAAGAACGGAATGAAGAAGACGTTTGACCTCTCGCTCTACCTGGTGCTCGACCCCGACCTCTGCGGTGGGGCCGAAGGAATGGTCAGTACGACCCTGGCCGCCATTCAAGGGGACGTCACCGTCGTGCAACTGCGTGCACCCACCTGGAAGAAGCGCGCCGTTGCCGAGTGCGCGCGGGAATTGTTGCGCCTCATGCCCGCGTCCGTCCCGCTCATCATCAACGACCATGCGGACGTCGCCCGCGCGGTCGGCGCGGCGGGCGTGCACGTCGGACAAAAGGATCTCTCGCCCGAAGACTGCCGACTCATCGTCGGCCCCGACGCCGTCGTCGGGCTCTCCATCTCGAACATTGATGAACTGTCGCGCCTCATCGTTGATGAACGGTCGCGCCTCTCGTCCGATGATGATGTGTCGCGCCCCGGCGTTGATGATGTGTCGCGCTTTTCTCCCGCGGTGGATTACATCGGGATCGGCCCCGTCTTTCCGACGGGCACCAAAAAGGATGCGGCCCCTGTCGTGGGGCTCGAGGGCCTGCGAACGCTTCTGAAGACCGCTCCCGTACCCGCCGTCGCCATTGGAGGAATCAGCGAAGTGAACGCCCGCTCCGTTTATGAAACGGGCGTCTCCGGGATCGCCGTCGTTTCCGCCATCTGCGGAAAATCCGACCCCGAAGCGGCCGCCCGAAGCCTGCTCGCGACGCGTTCGTCCTTCTGAGGAGAGCCTCTTCATGTTCCGGTTCTTCACAACCGACCGCAACGCCTACCGAACCGCTGCGATCATTCTCCTCTCAACCCTTTTCCTTACGCTCGCAGCCTTTTCCTGGCGCAGGGCACTCCAAATCTGGGCGTTGGAGTTTCCCTTCGTTCTCCTACTGCTGCTAAGAATTTCTCCAAAACCGGCGCGAGTGTTCATCAATGACGCGCGACCGTTCATCAACAAAGCGCGAGTGTTCATCAAGGCGGTTGCGTGGATCGGCCTCACGGTCACCTTCCTCGACATCGGCGTGCGGGGCTATCTTCTTCGCACCTACGAGACCGATCCGGGCTCGTCCTACTTGCTGGAATCCGTAGCGAATACAACCTCCTCGGAAGGGCTCGAATTCCTTCAGAACGACTGGGGCGGCATTCTCCTCTGGACCGTGCCCGTCGTTTTTCTGATTCTTCTGTCGCTTTCTCTCATCTCGAAACTGCGCGAAGGCGACCGTCAGGTGTCGCGTTGGGCGGCGGGCACCTTGGTGGTGTTTCTTGTCGTCGTCTCCGCCGTCGCCTACAGCGTGCGGCCCTGGCGGCGCTTCTCGCCGTTTCTCTATTGGCCGGGCTGGGTTGAGGACGTCAAGGAAGTGAAGGCGAACTGGGCGAAGACCCTCGCTTCGCGCGACGCGCTCCTCGCTCGCGGCAAGGCGCTTCTCACGAAGGCTGACGCGGGTCCGCGCACGATCGTCTGGGTGATCGGCGAGAGCGTCAATCCGAAAGCCTGGTCGCTCTACGGCTATGAACTCGACACGACGCCGGAACTGCGCAGGCTTTCCAAGACGCTTACGCCGCCCATGGAAGTCTTCGAGAACGCCTGGTCCGTGTCGTCGAGCACCGTCGCGTCGTTTGAAGACATGTTCACCTTCGCCGCGACCGAAAAGGCGCCGAAGGAAAATCTCCTTTTACCTCTCTTCCGTGCCGCGGGCTACCGCATCACCTGGATCAGCAATCAGGAAGACGTGGCGATCCGTCAGCAGTTCGCGTCGCTCGCCGACCGAAGCCTTTTCCTCAATAAGCTTGGCGGCCGCTCCTCGGTGTCGCTCGACGAAAAGGTGATCGAGCCGCTTCGCGAAGCGCTCGCGGAACCCGCGGAAAAGCACCTCGTCATCGTGCATCTCATCGGCGCGCATCCGCACTATCGTCTGCGCGCTCCGGAAGACTATCCGGAAGTCTGGACGCCCGACAACGCCGTCGAGCAGCGTCTTGAAGAAAAGGGACGGTCCTTCCTCACGATCGAAACGCGCGAGGACTACGACCGCACCATGCACTACCACGACCACATTCTCGCGGAGACGCTCAAGATGACGGCGGCCAAGTCCGGTCCCGTCACATGGTTCTATCTGTCGGATCACGGACAGGAAATCGGCGACCTTGCCGACCGAACGGGTCATGCGGCGAACCTTCCGAGCGGCTACCGCATTCCGGCGCTCCTCTGGGAGCGCCCGGCCGCGGACCGCAAGGCCGCGTCGGAAAACTTCCGCACCGACTGGACGGCACCCCTGTTACTCGATCTCGCGGGTATTGAATGGAAGGGCGAAGATCCGACGGACTCGATCTTGGATCCTTCCTACCACTGGGAGACGCCCGATAACGCCGTCATCCGCAAAGCCTTGGGAGATGCGTCGTGAAGGAAACCCTCCGTTTTGCCGTGACGCCCGAAGAAGCGGGCGTGCTGATCGCGGCCCGCGCTTCCGAAGAGATCGACGGTCCCGAGGCGTCGGCCGCCGCCGACGCCCGCCTCATTGCAGGGAAAGACCCGAAGGATCGGGCCCTCGCGCGCGCCAAGCTCGTGCTGAGCCGACGCGCCCTCAAGCCCTCCCGCATGCCGGCGCTCCCGACGGGGCTCGTTACGGGCGTATTGGTCTTTGCCGCCTATCTGCTCGGCGTGCTCACCGACCGCTTTACGTCGGAGGGCGCCGTCGTGAACCTTTTGTCGCCCGCGCTTCTTTTCGTCCTCTTCTGGCAGATCGTTCTCTACGTTCTCCTTTTCGCGGGCGCCGTCGCCGGGCTCTTGGGCGTTGCGCCCAAGTGGCCGGGCCGCCGTCTCTTTGCGGAGTTGCTCGCCCGCGCTCGCATGCCCGCGGTGAAAAAGCAGACGCTCAAGGAGCGCCCCCTGTGGCTTTCACTTCTTACGCCCTCGCTTCGCTTTGACGCGGCGCGCGCCTTTCATCTCGCGGCCGCGGCTCTGGGCGCGGGGCTTTTGACGGGACTCGCCTTCCGCGGGATCGGCACCGCCTACACGGTCGGCTGGACGAGCACCTGGCTTGCGGGGCACGAAACGTGGCTCGCCAACTTCTTTGCCGCCACCTACGGCCTCGTTCCGCTCGACGTCTTCGGTCTTTCCTTCCCGGACGCCGCGGCGATCGCCGACATGAATCTTCGCGTGAACCCCGAAGGGAGTCCCGATGCGGCCGCCTGGCTTCTTCGTCTCATGGGGCTTGTCGCATGCGTCGTGATTCTCCCGCGGCTCCTTCTCGCCTTCGTTGCGGACCGCCGCGCCAAGGCCGCCTGCTCGCGTTTCGTCTGGATAGAAGAAACGGAAGCGCCCGCTTCCCCGCAGGATCCGGCATCCGTCTCGCCCGTTTTGACGGACGCGACGGTGCTCGCCACCGTCCCCGCCGACGAAGCGCTTCGCCGCCGCACGGCCGCGCTCTTGATGGAGCCCGATCTTCACTGGCGAGCGGTCGACGTCTGGAAGGACGAGCCCGAGAACGTTCTCGCCTCGGTCGAGACCGGCGCCGTGGTTCTCCTCTTTGACGGCATCGCCACGCCCGAGGACGAAGTCCACGGGCGCTGGCTCGAAGCGGTCGCGAAGCGCTGTTCCGGCGCCTCCGCGCTTCTTGTCGACCTCTCGGGACTTGAGCAACAATTCGGGGTCGATTCCGAACGCCTCACCGCAAGAAAGGCCCTCTGGGAAAGCTTCGCCGCCGAGCGTCATGCGACGCTTCACCTCCTGCGCCTACAATAAGAGAAAACCACCCGTTTTTCTTTTCACATGTTTTCTTCCGATCCTCTACGCGTACACCTGAGCCTCGTGAGTCACACCAACATCGGGAAGACCACGCTGGCCCGCACGCTTCTCTCACGCGACGTGGGAGAGGTCGCCGACCGTCCGCACGTCACCGAAACGACGGACGACTACGTGCTTGCGCGCGATCCGGCGGGCTGCGAGCTCGTCCTTTGGGACACGCCGGGCTTCGGCAATTCCGTGCGCCTCGCCGAGCGCCTTCGCGGCCGCTCGAATCCGATCGGATGGTTCTTGAGCGAAGTCTGGGACCGATTCACCGACAAGGCCTTCTTCCTCGATCAGCGCGTCGTGCGTCACATCCGCGACACTTCGAGCGTGGTGCTCTATCTCGTCAACGTGACGGAACGCCCCGACCGCGCGGGCTACATTCCCGCGGAAATGGAGATTCTCTCCTGGATCGGAAAGCCCGTCATCGTGCTTCTGAACCAGATGGGTGACCCGAGCCGCGCGAAGGAAAAGGAAGAGATCGAAGCCTGGCAAAAGGCGCTCGCACCCTATCCCTTCGTTCACAAGATTCTCCCGATGGACGCCTTCGCCCGTTGCTGGGTGCAGGAAGTGGCGCTCTTTGACGCGATCGGGGAGGCCCTCCCCGAATCGCTCACCGCCGCCTACGCTTCGCTTCGCGAAGTCTGGGTGCGGGGCCGCCGCGCCGTCTATGCGAGCTCCGTCGAAGCGATCGCGCATCACCTGACGCACCTTCTCACGATGACCGAGCTCGTCCCGACGCCTTCGCTCAAGGATCAGGCGATTTCGATGGCGCAGCGCTTCGGCTTTCTCAAGGACAAGACGGACGTCGTGAAAGACGCGCAGGCGTCCCTCTCGGCGGACGCCGCCGACAGCTTCTGCGCGCTCACCACGCGCCTTCTGTCGGTAAACGGTCTGCACGGCACGGGCGTGAACCGCGAGATCATCCGCCGCATGAAGAGCGACTGGCACCTCGCCGTCTACACGGTCGACAAGAGTCAGGCGGCCGTGATCGGCGCCGCTTCGGGTGCGGCCTCGGGGGCCATCGCCGACACCGCCGCGGCGGGGCTCACCTTGGGCTTCGGGCTCCTCGTGGGCGCCGTCGTGGGAGCCCTCTCTGGTCTCGGCGCCGCCACCGTCTACAACGCTCGCCACCGCAAGGAAGGGATGGAACTCACCTGGAGCGACAAGGCGCTCGAAGGCTTCGCGCTCGAAGCGCTTTTGCTCTACCTTGCGATCGCGCACTTCGGTCGAGGCCGCGGGGCCTGGAGGGCCGCGGAAAGCCCGCCCGAATGGAAGGATCAGCTCCAGGCGTTGCTTTCTGAAAACGACTTCGGGTTCGAGCACCTGCGCGACAATCCGACTTCGGCACAGCCGTCGCTTGTTCATCACGTCGACGGAATTCTTCGCAAAATCTTCGAGTCGCTCTACGGGCGAGGCGCCTGACGTCCGTCCTCTCTTTGGGTGCGGCCTTCGCGCCGCACCCCCACGCACGATTCCGTATGTTTGAGAAAACCCTCCTCATCACGGGGGGCGCCGGCTTCATCGGCGCCAACTTCATCGACTACTTCACCGAACGGCATCCCCGCTATCGGCTCGTCAATCTCGACCTTCTCACCTATGCGGCCCGCAGGGAAGTCTTCGAGCGGCAGGGACGAATGGAAAACGTCGTCACCGTTCACGGCGACATCCGCGACGCGGCGCTTCTGCACGATGTCCTTCGCAAGTTCGACGTCGAAGGGGTGCTTCACTTCGCGGCGGAGAGCCACGTCGACAATTCCATCCCCGATCCCCTTCGCTTCATTGAAACGAACGTGGTCGGCACGGCGACCCTTCTCAACGAGTGTCTTCTTTACTGGCGCGAGCGCGGCACCCTCGCAACCTCGCGCTTTCATCACGTCTCAACCGACGAGGTATACGGAAGCCTCGGTCCCGAGGGCTTCTTCACGGAAGAAACGCCCTACGCGCCGAGCAGTCCCTATTCGTCGAGCAAGGCTTCGTCCGATCTCCTTGTGAAGGCCTACGCCCGTACCTACGGGATGAACGTCACGATCTCGAACTGCTCGAACAACTACGGCCCCTGGCAGCACGACGAGAAGCTCATCCCCACGGTGATCCGCAAGTGTCTCGCGCACGAGGCGATTCCCGTCTACGGAACGGGCAGGAACGTGCGCGACTGGCTCTGGGTGGGCGACCATTGCCGCGCGATCGACCTCATCTTTCACGAGGGCCGCGCGGGCGAGCGCTACAACGTGGGCGGACACAACGAGAAGACGAACCTCGAAATCGTCGGAGCGATCTGCGCGCTTCTCGACGAACTGCGCCCGTGGGCGGGGCATCGTTACGAGAAGCTCGTCACCTTCGTCGAAGACCGTCCGGGGCACGACTTCCGCTACGCGATCGCGCCCGACAAGATTCAGAGGGAACTCGGCTGGCGCCCCCTCACGCCCTTTGCGGAGGGGCTTCGCCAAACGGTGCTCTGGTATCTGAAGAGCGCCTGATTTTCTTTCCTCCGAACGCAACGAACCCCGCCTTTCCCAGGGAAAGAGCGGGGTTCGTTTTGTCGAAGAGACCGTCGGGCCTTACGGCACCATTTCGTCGAGCTCTTCCTTCTTCACGACCTTCACGAGGTCCTCACGCTTGACGTTGAGGTAGAACGCGATGGCCGCCGCCACGAAGACGGAGGAATAGACGCCGAGCAGAATGCCGATCGTCAGCGCCAGAGCGAAGTAGTGCAGGGCCGGGCCCCCGAAGAAGAACATCGAGAGCGTCATGCACAGGGTCGACGAGTGCGTGATCACCGTACGCGAGATCGTCGCCGTAATGGCCGAGTCGATGATTTCCATCGTGTCGGCCTTGCGCATCTTGCGGAAGTGTTCGCGGACGCGGTCGAAAATAATGACCGATTCGTTCACGGAGTACCCGAGCACCGCGAGCACGGCGGCGAGCACCGGAAGCGAAAATTCCCACTGCATCACCGAGAAGATCCCCACCACGATCACGATGTCGTGGAGGTTGGCGATGATGGCCGCGATCGAGAACTTCCACTCGAATCGGAAGGCGAGATAGATCACGATCCCGAGCACCACGAGCGCCAAGGCCGTGCCGCCGTCGCGGGCGAGTTCGTCGCCCACCTGCGGGCCCACGAATTCGGTGCGGCGAAGTTCCACGCCCGGGTTCTTCGCTTCGAGCACCTTCATGACGCTCGCGGCGATTTCGCCCGACGTGACGCCTTCCTTGTTCGGAACGCGGATCACCACGTCGCGGGCCGTGCCGAAGTTCTGCACGAGCACTTCGTTGGAAATTTCCTTCAGGTCCGTTCGGATCTGTTCGGTGTTCGCGGCCTGCGGGAAGTTCACTTCCATCTGCGTGCCGCCCGTGAATTCGATCGAGAAGGCCAGACCGTGGGTGAAGATCCAGTAGACGGCGATCAGGAAGCTGACAAGCGAGATGCCGTTCAGAATGTGACGATACTTCAGAAACGGGATCGTCTTATGAATGCGGAAAAACTCCATTCTTCAGCTCCTCACTTCGCTTCTTTGTTGGGACGCCAGATCTGGCCCACGTGCAGACGCGCGAGCTTCTTCTGACGGCCGTAGATGAGGTTGATCATCGCGCGCGAGACGACGACCGAGGTAAAGATCGAGGTCAGAATGCCGAGGCAGTGCACGACGGCGAAGCCGCGCACCGGACCCGAACCGAAGATGAGAAGCGCGATACCGGCGATCAAGCTCGTGATGTTCGAGTCCAAAATCGTCGCGAAGGCGCGTTCGTAACCTTCGGAAATGGCCACCTGCGGGGTTCGACCTTCGCGCAGTTCTTCACGCACGCGTTCGTTGATGAGCACGTTCGAGTCGACGGCCATGCCGAGCGTGAGCGCGATGGCCGCGATGCCCGGAAGCGTCAGCGTCGCCTGCAGCATCGAAAGGAGAGCGACGAGCATCATCACGTTGCAGAGAAGCGACACGGCCGAAACGATCCCGAAGACCTGGTAGTAGAGCGCCATGAAGATCGCGATGATGATGAAGCCGTAGAGGGTCGAACGGAAGCCCGCCTCAATGTTGGCCTCGCCGAGACTCGGCCCGATCAGGCGTTCTTCGACGATTTCCATCGGAGCCGCCAGGGAGCCGGCACGAAGCACGAGGGCCGTGTCGGTGGCTTCGACGGTCGTCATCTGTCCGGAGATCTGCACGCGGCCGCCGCCGATTTCCTGACGGATCACCGGCGCCGTCACGACTTCACCCTTGCCCTTTTCAAAGAGGATGATGGCCATGCGCTTGCCGACGTTTTCACGCGTGACGTCCTGGAAGATGCGCGCGCCCCGGTTGTCGAGCTCGAGGTTGACGGTCGGTTCCTGCGTCTGACCGTCAAAGCCCGGCTGAGCGTCGTTGAGGTTTTCACCCGTCAGAATGACGCGGCGCTTCACGAGGATCGGGCGGCCGTCGCGTTCCTTGAAGAGTTCGTCGCCAAAGGGAACGTTCCCCTGGGCGAGCTGCGCGAGCGCTTCGGGACTGTCGTCGACGAGACGCACTTCGAGGGTCGCAGTACGGCCGAGAATGTCCTTGGCCTTGGCCGTATCCTGAACGCCCGGCAGCTGCACGACGATGCGGTCGGCGCCCTGCTGGGCGATCACGGGTTCGGCAACGCCGAGTTCGTTGATTCGGTTGTGCAGCGTCGAGATGTTCTGCTTGAGGGCGTATTCCTGAATGTTCTGGAGCGCCTTCTGCGTAAGCGACGCGCGGATCACGTAGGGCTTCGTCGAGGTTTCGGGAAGCGTGAGCGTCAGATCGGGCTGCGTGTTGCGAAGAAGGTCGTTCGCGCGGGCGCGTTCTTCTTCACTCGCGAAGTTGATCGTGATGTCGTTGCCGCTCCTCGAAATCCCCGTGTGACGGATGCGCTTGTCGCGAAGCTGCGTGCGAAGGTCGGTCGCGATCGCTTCGCCGCGCTTTTCAATCGCCGCGTGCATGTCGACCTGCAGGAGGAAGTGCACGCCGCCGCGCAAGTCCAGACCCAGATACATCGGGAGGGCGTTGATCGAAAGGAGCCACTCCGGCGTATTCGGAACGAGGTTGAGCGCCACGATGTAGGAGGGATCCGAAGGATTCGGATTGAGCGCCTTTTCAATCACTTCGCGCGCCTGCAGCTGCTTTTCGGCTTCCGTCGGCTCGAAGCGCACGCGGATGGAATTCTGCTGAGCGCCCTGCTCGTAGAAGACGCCGTTGGGCTGGATCTTCGCCTCGGCGAGGAGCGTTTCGACGCGCTTGAGCGTGTCTTCCGTCACCTTGACCGTGGCCTTGCCCGAGGAAACCTGCACCGCAGGCGACTCTCCGTAGAAGTTCGGCAGCGTGTAGACGAGGCCGATGAGGAGAGCGACGACGATGACCAGGTATTTCCAAAGAGGATATCGGTTCATGCTTGTCTCCGTCACGCGAAGCGATGTGCGCCCCGGACGTGACCTAACGGGTAAAAATCGAACGCGAAGTCCGACCGTTTGAATCGCCGAAAGGCGCCGAAGGCCGATTTGCGGCCTTCAACGCCTTTCTCGAATCGCTTTCGCGGGGCTTAGAACTTGAGCGTGCCCTTCGGAAGGACCGACTGCACCGCGGCGCGCTGCATGCGAACGCTCACGGACTTGCCTTCGACCGTCGCGATCGTCAGCGTTACGGTCTGTTCCTGGACGGCTTCGATGCGGCCGGCGAGACCGCCGATCGTCATGACTTCGTCACCCTTCGTGAGCGCTTCGCACATCTGCATGTGTTCCTTCTGACGCTTCTGCTGCGGACGAATCAGGAAGAACCAGAAGAGCGCGAAGATGAGAAGAAGGGGAACGACCTGAACCAGGAAACCTTCCATACCGCCCGGAGCGGCGGCTTCGGCCGCGTAGGCGTTGTCAATAAACCACATGGGAGAACTCCACTTGTAAAAAACCAATGTTTCCTCCGCCCCCTCGCGGGGGCGGGAAGAGAGACGTGCGCATCATTATACGAGCGAACGTCTTCACGCAAACTTAAAACGAAGCTCGTTATTCGATGCCGCGGGCCCGATCGGCCGCAAACTGCGCCTTCCACTCTTCAAACGTCCCCGCTTCGAGGGCGTCGCGCATCTCCTGCATCAGATTCAGATAGTAGGAGAGGTTGTGAATCGTGTTGAGCCGCGCGCCGAGGATCTCGCCCACCTTGTGGAGGTGATGGAGATACGCGCGCGTGAAGTTGCGGCAGGTGTAGCAGTTGCAGGTCGGATCAAGCGGCCGCAGATCGTTCTTGTAGCGGCTGTTCTTGATCTTCACGTCGCCGAAGCGCGTGAAGAGCCACCCGTTGCGGGCGTTGCGCGTGGGCATCACGCAGTCGAACATGTCGATCCCGTTCGAGACGCCCGCAACCAAATCTTCGGGCGTACCCACGCCCATCAGGTAGCGGGGACGGTCGTCGGGGAGCTTGTGCACGATCGCGTCCATGATGCGGAGCATCTCTTCCTTCGGTTCCCCGACGGAGAGACCGCCCACGGCGTAGCCGTGAAAGCCGATATCCTTCAAGCCCGCCAGCGACTCTTCGCGCAGGTGCTCGAACATGCCGCCCTGCACGATCCCGAAGAGCGTGTTGGGGTTTTCGAGACGTTCAAATTCGTCCTTCGAGCGCTTCGCCCAACGAAGGCTCATGCGCATCGACGCGGCCGCTTCGGCTTCGGTCGCCGGACGGTCGCCGATTTTGTAGGGCGTGCATTCGTCGAGCACCATCGTCACGTCGGAATTGAGGACGCGCTGAATCTGCATCGAGATTTCGGGGGTGAGGAAGAGTTTCGCCCCGTTGATGGGGTTGCTGAACTTCACGCCTTCTTCGGTGATCTTGCGAAGTTCGCCGAGACTGAAGACCTGAAAGCCGCCCGAGTCGGTGAGGATGGGCTTATGCCACTGCATGAAGTCGTGCAGGCCCCCGTGCGCGCCGATCACGTCGAGCCCCGGGCGCAGCCACAGGTGGAAGGTGTTGCCGAGAATGATCTGCGAGCCGATCTCGGTGAGTTCGTTCGGGGCCATCGCCTTCACGGACCCGTAGGTGCCGACCGGCATGAAGATCGGCGTTTCGATCGTGCCGTGATTGAGCGTCAGCGTCCCTCGGCGGGCGCGCCCGCAGGTCGTTTTGACGGAAAAAGAAAAGGACATGGTCGAATCCTTGCGTTGTTCGGTGCGTTAGTCGATGTTTTTGGCGGCCTCGGGGTCGCGCTCGAGGAAGCAGGCGTCGCCGTAGCTGAAGAAGCGGTAGCGGCTTTCCACGGCGTGACGGTAGGCTTCGAGGATGCGCTTGCGGCCCACCAGGGCCGAGACGAGCATGAGAAGCGTCGACTTCGGAAGATGGAAGTTCGTGACGAGCGCGTCGACGATCTTGAATTCGTAGCCCGGCGTAATGAAGAGCGCCGTATCGCGTGCTCCGGCCACAACGTGGCCCGGACGGTCCGCGGCGCTTTCGAGCGTGCGAAGCGACGTCGTGCCGACCGCGACCACGCGGCGGCCTTCGGCCTTCGCGCGGTTGATCGCTTCGGCCACGTCTTCGGGCATGCGGTACCACTCGGAGTGCATGTGGTGTTCAGAGAGCTTTTCGACGCGCACGGGCTGGAAGGTACCAGCACCTACGTGCAGCGTCACGTAGGCGATTTCGACGCCCTTGGCCTTCAAGCGCGTAAGGAGCTCTTCCGTGAAGTGAAGCCCCGCCGTCGGGGCCGCCACGGCGCCCGGATACTGGGCGTACACCGTCTGATAGCGGGTTTCGTCGTTCTTGCTGTCTTCGTGCTCGATGTAGGGCGGAAGCGGCACGTGGCCCTCTTCGTCGAGGACGTCGAGGACGGGACGCTCAAAGGCGAGTTCGAAGAACTGTCCTTCACGCCCCATGACCGTCACGACGGCGTTGCCGAAAAAGAGCTTGGTGCCGGGCTTCGGGGACTTGCTCGCGCGAAGCATCGAGATCGCGTGCGTTTCGTCGGTGACGCGTTCGATCAAGGCTTCGACGGCGCCGCCCGTTTCCTTCTTGCCCAAAAGACGCGCCTTGATGACGCGCGTGTTGTTGGCGATGAGAAGGTCGCCCGGGCGCAGGTATTTTTCGATGTCGGTGAAGGTGCCGTCCTCCATCACGTCGCGGGTGACGTGGAGAAGACGCGAAGCCGTCCGGTTTTCCAGAGGATATTGAGCGATGAGCTCCTGCGGGAGCTCGAAATCAAAGTCGGATAGGTATTGTTCTCGCATGGCTTGACCGGCCAGGATGAAAAGAAAAGGACGTATTGTACTCAATCCGTACGGAGGGCTCTCAGGATTCGCCCGACAATTGCACGGGCCCGAGCAAAACCGAACCCGAGCGCCGCGCCCCGTTGTCGTAGACGTCCGCGCCCACCGCCTCGACGCTGCGGAACATGTCGAGAAGGTTCCCCGCCAAGGTCATCCCGCCCACGGGATGCACGATCACGCCGCGCTCGACCCAGAAGCCCGAAACGCCGCGGGAATAGTCCCCCGTCACGGGATTCAAACCGCGTCCGATCGTGTCCGTCACGTAAAGCCCCGTGCCGAGGCGCTCGAGCATCGCCTTTTCCGTCATGTCGGGGCTCGTCTCGGTACTGGTGAGAATCAGGTTGTAGGCACCGCCCGCGTTCCCGGTCGTGCGGCAGCCAAGTTTCCTCGCGGTGTAGCTCGAAAGGAATTTGCCCCGAAGCACGCCTTCTTCGACGATCGCGCGACGCTGTCCCGCGCAGCCTTCGTCGTCGAAGACGCCCGAGCCGATCGCGCCCGGAATGTAGGGATCTTCGAGCACCGACACGTGGGCGGGGAAAATCGTCGTTCCCTCCCGTCCGAGGAGACAAGAGGTTTTGCGGTAGAGCGCCCGTCCCGAAAGGAGGTCTTCGAGCATGTCCAGGAATTCGGTCGCGACGTAAGGTGCAAAGAGCACCCGGACCGATCCGCCCGGAATGGCCTTGCGGCCGAGCTTCGCCGCGGCCCGTTCGGCCGCGCGCTGTCCCAGCGTCTCGGGGTCGGGGAGTTCCAGAGCGCTTCGGCCCTGTCCCCACCAGGCGTCCTGTTCGAAGTCATCGCCCTTGGCCGCCACCGCCACGCAGTCGACGTCGTGACGGGAATAGTCGTAACCCGCCGAAAAGCCGAGCGAATTGACGAGCGTGAAGCGCCCCGACGAAGTCGTGAAGACCGCGCCGTCCGTGTTCTCGACGGCCGGGTCGACCTTCAGGGCCGCCTCTTCGGCCTTCGCGAGATACGCGATCGCGTCCTCAGGCGTTCCTTCATAGGGGTGAGAGAGCGAGAGATCGCGAAAAACCGTCTGCAGGTCGCGCTCGTCGGGAAGTCCCGTCGCCTCGTCCTCTTCCGCGACGCTCGCGATCGCGACCGCCGCGCGCACCGCGCGCTCGACCGAGCGCTCGGAGAAGTCGGACGTGGTGGCGCTTCCCCGGCGCTTACCCCTCCAGGCGGCGATCGAGAGCACCTTTTCCGACGTGTATTCTAGGGCTTCGACCTCTCCCATTCGATAGGTCACGCTGAAGCCCCGGTCGGCGCTCACTTCGGCCGCGCACTCGTCGGCTCCGAGCGTCAGAGCACGCTCGAGCGCGGCCTTCGCCACGGCTTCGGTTTCGTTCGTTTTCGGGCTCTTCGCCTCTTCGCGTTCCATGCGCATCTCCCGCGACTGAAAGCCGTTATCATACGGTTTTCTTTTAGGATTTCAAGGTTATGCGTCAGGACTTCATTGAGGACGACGAAGAGATCGAGCGCGGTCCCTCCAAATCGCAGCTCAAGCGCGAACAGCTCGAATTGCAGGAGCTCGGACGCGAAATGACGAAGTTGGGCGACGACCAACTCAAGCGCATTCACCTCCCCGAAGACGTGCTCGCGGAAATTCTCGAATTCCGCCGCATGCGCTCGTTTGGCGCACAGCGCCGTCAGCTGCAGCTGATCGGCAAGAAGATGCGCAACATGGATCCCAAGGCCGTGCGCGAAGCGATCGACCGCGCCACGGGCGAATCCCGCGCCGCCGTCGCGCTTTTGCACCGCTGCGAAATGCTGCGCGACAAAATGATCGAAGGAGACGACGCCGTGAAGAAGTTCATCGACGAACACCCCGAAGTGGACATTCAGGCGCTTCGCACGCTCGTTCGCGGCGCCCGCAAGGAGCGAGAACTCCAGAAGCCCCCGAAGAACGCGCGCGAACTCTACCGCTTCCTCCACGCGACGCTCGAAGAACCGCTCGAACTCTTCCGCGAAGAGGAAGAGGACGAAGAAAACGCCTGATCACAGACAAGGACATCGGCATGAAACCGCCCCGCAAAACGGAAAACGAACTGATTCTCGGGCTCGTCTCGGTCTCCGACCGCGCGAGCCAAGGCGTCTATCGCGACGAAGGGATTCCCGCGCTCGAAGCCTGGATGCGAAAGGCCGTGAAGAATCCCCTCACGATTCACAAGCGCCTCATCCCGGACGAGCGCTTCGACATCGAGAAGACCCTTCGCGAGCTCGTCGACATCATCGGTTGCGACCTCATCCTCACGACGGGCGGCACGGGTCCGTCGCGACGCGACGTGACCCCCGAGGCGACGCTCGCCGTCGCGACGCGGGAAATGCCGGGTTTCGGCGAACAGATGCGCGCGATTTCGGGACACTTCGTTCCGACCGCCATTCTTTCGCGTCAGGTGGGCGTCCTTCGTGAAACGCCCGACCATGCGGCCCTCATCATCAATCTTCCGGGCCGCCCCAAAGCGATCGCTGAAACGCTCGAGGGCCTCAAGGACGAAGACGGCCGCTCGATCGTAAACGGCATCTTCGCGGCCGTTCCCTACTGCATCGACTTGATCGGCGGCCCCTACATCGAAACGAACGACGACGTCGTCAAGGCCTTCCGTCCGAAGAACGCTCAGAAGCCCCAAAAGTCCGAAACCAAGTCGGAAGAAAAGCCCAAGGCGCAGACGGGCATCAAGATCGAAGGGGCGGAACCGTCCCGCTCCGCGGAGGCGACGAAGGTCGAAGTCAAGGCCGCGGAACCCGTCCGCACGCCCGAAGCGCCCAAGGCTCCGGTCGAACCCAAACCGGAACCGAAGCCCGAGCCCAAGCCGCAACCCAAGCCCGAGCCCAAGCCGCAACCCAAGCCCGAGCCGAAGCCCGAACCGGTCGAACCCTTCCGTGCGAATGATCTTCTGATGGTGTCGCCCCGCATGAGCGTTCGTCCTCCGGAACTCACGCTCCTGTGGCTCCACGGGATGGGCGTCGACAACCGCGACTTCGTGAGCTTTGCCGACGAGATTCTCGACTTCGGCGGCCCTGCCTGCCGAATGATCCTCCCGAACGCCCCGGTCTGCGAAGTGAGCATTCACCCGGGTCACGCGCTTCGCGCCTGGTACGACATCCGCCATCCGGACTTGGAGAAGAACGTCGACCTCTTCGGGATCAAGACGAGCGCCCGACGCATCGAAGCCCTTCTTCGCGAACTCGAAGAAAAGGGCCTTCGCCGCGACCGCATCGTGCTCGGCGGCTTCTCGCAGGGCGCGGCCATTGCGCTTTATGCGGGTCTGCGGTCCGAGACACCGCTCGCCGGCATCGCCGCGCTCTCGGGCTACCTCCCCGACGCTGGGCGTCTCTACAACGAAGCGACCCCTGCGGGTCGCCGCACGCCCGTCTTCATGGGCCACGGCGAATTCGACTCGGTCGTTTCCCCCCTCATTGCGGAGCGAAGCGCCCGCGTCATTCACGAGGTGAATCCGAACTTCGAATACCACGCCTACGACATGGACCACGAACTCTGTCAGGAGGAAATGCTGCAGTTGGCGGCCTTCCTTCGCCGCGTGACCGAAGGCTGAGAGTCCACTTGAAACGGAACCGGAAAGGGGCTTCGACATCGTCGGGCCCCTTTCTTCTTTGGGAGGGGTTCAGAGAGCGCCCACTTCGCCGAAACCCAGTGCGAGCGACCATTTTGACAATCCTGTCAAAATGGTCCCGCTTCGAAGGGCAAGCGGAAAACCCGAAGGAAGAAGACCGGTGCTTTTATAGGGGACAAATGGAGGAAACCGCGAGGACTTTTTCTTCTTAACCCCTATAAAAAAACCCTATAGAATTTTGATTTCCGCCGTTTTGCTCCGCGATCCGTCCGGGAAAAAGTCGGATTCAAAATTTCCCGAATCGCCTGCAGGTAAAAGAAAATCCCGCACTGCACACGACAGTACGGGACTGGAATCTGGTCCCCGGGGTGAGACTCGAACTCACACGGTTTTACCCGGCGGATTTTGAATCCGCTGCGTCTACCATTCCGCCACCTGGGGAGACTTCTCGTAAAGAAGAAGTCGAAGTTTATCAGCTCCGCGCCAAAAAAGCAATGGACTGCGAAGGATCTTTGCGCCGAACCGCCGCAATCCATTCGCCGAGCGTCCGGCCTTCAAGGACAAACTCTTCGCCCGTAAGGTCGGCGAGCGGCACGAGGACGAACAGCCGCCCCGTCATCCTCGGATGCGGAATGAGGAGTTCGGGGTCATCGCTCGTAAGGTCATCGTAGAGAATGACGTCGAGATCAAGCGTTCTCGGAGCGTTCACGACGCCCGCGGGCCGCACGCGCCCGTAGCGGTTCTCCAACGCCTGCAGGCGATGGAGAACTTCCTTGGGATCGAGCGTCGTTGCAGCTTGCAGGACGGCGTTCACGTAATCGGGGCCCGAGGATTCGACGGGCGAGGTGTCATAAAAAGAACTCACCTTCACGTCCGTGAAGTCGGACGAGGCCTCGATCTCCGCGACGACCTTGCGGAGCGTCGCGAGGGGTTCGCCCAAATTGGCCCCGAGGGCGATCGTGACGAGCGCCATCAGGCTTCTTCCTTCTTGTTGACGTTGCGGCGGCGATGCGGACGATGACGGCGCGTGCGCTTTCGCGGTTCCGCGGAGGGAGCCGCACCGTCCTTGGTACTCGGACGAGGCGGCTGATTCCTCGCCTCCTGCTGCGTCACGGCGAGCATGTCCTTTTGGGTGTCGGCGTCGGCCGCGGCAAAGCGCTCCCACCAATCGACGAGGTTCTTGTCGGCCATGTCGACGAGCGAGCGAAGAAGGAGGAAGTCCCAGCCCGCGCGGTAGCGCGGATGGCGAAGCACCGCGTAGGCGGCCTTCCCCGTGCGGCGCTCGAGGCGACCCTGGAGCATCCAGAGGTCGTAGATGTCGTTTTGGATGCGGCGCTGCACGGCAAACTGCCCCGACTGGCCTTCGAGCACTTCGACGGCGGCGGAGTGCAGGGCCGGCAGACGCTTCATGCCGAGCTTCGTTTCGTTGTATTCCCAACGCTTCGCGGCCTGCGGCCAGAGAAGCGTCCCGAGAAGGAAGAAGGGAGAGAGCTTCTTTCCGATCGCGATGCGCTCGTCCGAGCGCTTCAAGGCCACCATGAGGAAGCGCTCCCATTCGGGATCCGTCACGATGCGCTCGAGCATCGGAAGGAGTTCCTGATCGAGCTTTTCATCGCGAAGCTTCTTCACGCAGTCGAGCGCGTGCCCGCAGGTGAGGATCTTGAGGAGTTCGTCCATGAGGCGGGGCTTCGGAACGTTGCGAAGCAGCACGCCCATCTTTCCGATCGGCCGCTCCGTCGCGGGATCGATCTTGAAGCCGAGCTTCGCCGCGATGCGCACCGCGCGGATCATGCGCACGGGGTCTTCGCGGTAGCGCTCTTCCGGAGCGCCGATCATGCGAAGGCGCTTCGCCTTGATGTCGTCAAAGCCTCGATGGTAGTCGAAGAGCTCCTCCGTCTTCGGGTCGTAGTAGAGCGAATTGCAGGTGAAGTCGCGGCGCGCCGCGTCCTCCCACATTTCGCCGAATTCGTTGTCGGAGACGACGCGGCCCGTCGCGTCCTTCGCGACGCCCGCACCCGCGAGCGCGCGGAAGGTCGAGCATTCGATCACTTCGTTGCCGAACATCACGTGCACGAGCCGGAAGCGCCGCCCGATGATGACGCCGCGGCGCACCGAACGCTTCACTTCTTCGGGACGCGCGTCGGTGACGACGTCGAAGTCCTTGGGCGTGACGCCCAACAAGAGGTCGCGCACGGCCCCGCCCACGATGTAGGCGCGGTAGCCGCGGGCCTGCAGCTGTTCGCAGGTCTTTCTCGCCTGCCAGGCGACGAGCTCGGGGTCGATCCCGTGTTCGTCGGGGCCGATTACGCGGGGCTCCTTGACGATGCCTTCGTGGGGCTGGAAAAAGGAGCGGACCCGATCAATGAAGGTTTCGATCACTGGGAACTCCTTTCCGGAAAGAGCCGCAGAACATTCCAACCGCGCTCGAGCGCGACGGCGCGAAGCGCTTCGTCGGGGTGCACGGCGTAGGCTTCGCCTCCCGCCTTTTCGGCAAATTCGAGAAGCGGCAGATCGTTGATCGAATCCGAGAAGGCGGCCTCAATCGTCACGTCTTCGCCGCTCGTTTCCGCGAGCTCCTTGATCTTTTCCTTCAGAAGGATCACCTTCCCCTCTTGATAGCTGTGCGAACCCGCGACGCGGCCGGTGAATTCGCCCGCGGCGTCGGTTTCGGGGGTCGCCGCCACGAGATGCTCGAACCCGAAGAGCTTCGCGACGGGTTCGGTGACGAAGCGGTGCGTGCCCGTTGCGAGAACGAGCGTGCAGCCGCGCTCGCGCCACTGCTCGAGATAATCAAGCACCACGGGATCAATGTGGGGCGCCACCTTTTCGCGCACGAATTCGTCGCGCCAGGCTTCAAGCGTCTTTCGCGGATAGCGGGCGAGAAGCCCCATGGCTAAGCTCATCATTTCGTCGAGCGAGAAGGTGCCCGCATGATATTCGCGGTTGAGCCGTCGGCTCGTTTCGAGAAATTCCTCGCCCAGGCCCGCCTTTTCGATCAGAAAGACGGTCCAGCCGTCTCCCGTGTCGATCGGCAGAAGCGTGTGGTCGAGGTCAAATACGGCCAGTTTCATGTTGTTCTGTCTCCGTTGCGCAGGGCTTCGGCTACCCTCAGGGTTGCGTCGAAGACTGCGCCGGGTTTGAGAAGTGCGGATCTCTCTGCAGCACCTGCACGGCCTCGCGCAGAAGCGGGAAGGTGACCGGACGCTGCGTCATGAGGCTCAGCCGGTCCACCGCCGCCAACACGCGGGAAAGCGTTCTCATATCCCGAGGCAGGGTGCGTTCGATCCAGTTCGTCATTTCATAGGTGAGGGCGAAACCCCTCTGATGGGCCTGCCGCATGAGTTCGGCCGTGCGGTCCGCTTCGTTGAGCGGCGCGATGCCGAACGAGACGCCCGCGTGCAGGCGGCTCTTGATGTCGTCCCCCAGGGGGAGCGCGTCGATGGGACAACGCCCCGCGCAGACGAGTCGGGCGTCGGGCACCCGCATCACTTCGTTCTGCAGATTTCGCAACTGACGGGAAAAGCCCAGGTCGAGCTCGTCGATGTCGTCCACCGTATAGAGCTTGACGGCGGGATCAAAGGGTTCGACGCGAAAGCGGCTCGGAGGGCGCAGGGCCGTGAGGAGGTGCGTAAGGCCCGCTCCTTTGGGGCCGTGCAGATACACGAATTTCGGACCCGCTCCGCGGGCCACTTCCCGCAATACCATGACGGCCTGTCCGTTGGCCCCGACCACGAAGTTGTCGAGTGTGGGCGTGTCTTCCGCGGGCATAGCCAGCAAGTATTGTTCCGAGTCGTGCATGAGGCGTGGAAGAAGTCCTGAGGGAATTCCGCTTGAGTGGGCCCCGTGGGGTCCGGCGGCAACATCTAGAAAGGAAGAGTTTACCGCGAATGCGAAAAACGTGCCGCGCCGATCGGGTCCCGTGCGAAGAAAAGAAAAGCCGAGGGAAGACGCTTCCCGCGTCTTCGCGTATACTCTCAGCCAATTCTTCATTGAGCCCTCCGACGGGCTCCATCCCTTGAGCGGCAAGGTTTTCCTTCACAGGAAGACAAATCCTCCGCCGCTCCTCTTTTCCTGATTGGTAAGGCAATGACCCAACTCTCCTACGCAGCTGCCGGCGTGTCGATCGACGCCGGAGACGAACTCGTCGAACGCATCAAACCCGCCGCCAAGCGCACCCTCGTTCCGGGCGTTCTCGGCTCCATCGGCGGCTTCGGCGCTCTCTTCGAAGTGAGCAAGGAATACAAGAACCCCGTTCTCGTCACGGGCACCGACGGCGTGGGAACGAAGCTCATGCTCGCCTTCCGCCTCGGCCGTCACGACACCGTGGGCCAGGACCTCGTCGCCATGAGCGTGAACGACATTCTCGTGCAGGGCGCCAAGAGCCTCTTCTTCCTCGACTACTACGCCTGCGGCAAGCTCGACGTGGACGTCGCCTCCCGCGTCGTCACGGGCGTCGCCAAGGGCTGCGAGCTCGCGGGTTGCGCGCTCATCGGCGGGGAAACGGCCGAAATGCCGGGCATGTACCCCGAAGGCGAATACGACCTCGCGGGCTTTGCCGTGGGCGTCGTCGAAAAGGACGAAATCATCGACGGCACGACGATCGACGAAGGCGACGTGATTCTCGGTCTCGCTTCGAGCGGTCCGCACTCGAACGGCTTCTCCCTCATCCGCAAGGTGGTCGAAGTCGCGGGCGCCGACTGGAACATGCCCTTTGACGGGGCGACCCTTGCCGACCGCGTGATGGAACCGACCCGCATCTATGTGAAGCCCGTTCTCGAAGTCCTCAAGTCGGTGCGCATCAAGGGCATGGCCCACATCACCGGGGGCGGCCTCATCGAAAACGTGCCCCGCGTTCTTCCCGAAGGCGTGCAGGCCGTGATCGACGGTCAGTCCTGGACGCGTCCGGCGATCTTCGACTGGCTCGAAGAAAAGGGCAACATCGACCGCCACGAAATGCACCGCGTCTTCAACAACGGCATCGGCCTCGTCGTAATCGTCTCGGCGCAGGACGCCGAACGCGCCAAGGCGCTCTTTGAAGAACAGGGCGAAAAGGTCTTCACGATCGGCCGCATCGAAAAGCTCCCCGAAGGGGAAGCTCCCTGCGTCGTCCGCTAAATCGACCTTGATTTCTCTTTGAGGGGACTGCCGCCCGCCGGGCGGCGGTCCCCCTTACTTTTGGACGAGCTCGAGGAAATCTTCGGGGAAGTCTTCCGCGCGGACGCTCTCGAGAAGCGGTGCCGCGGCGTCCTTGACGGAGAGAGTCGGATTCGCCGTGTCCCAACGGACGGCGAGCGTCTGATCGTCCCAGCGTACCGAACGTTCGCTCTGCGGTGCGTAGTAGTTGTCGACCTTGTAGGTGACGAGCGTGTCCGCCGTTCGCGTGACGTAGCCGTGGGCATAACCCGCCGGGATGTAAAGCGACGCGCGCTCGCGCGCGTCGAGCGTGACGCCCACCCATTTTCCGAAGTTGGGACTTCTCGGACACACGTCCGCCACCACGTCCCAGATCACGCCCGAGAGCACCCGCAGAAGCTTCGCCTGCGCGTGGGGCGCCGCCTGCCAGTGAAGCCCCCGAATCGTGCCCGCTTCCTTCGTGAAGGCTTCGTTTTCCTGCACGAAGGGGCGCGTAATGCCGAGCCGCGCGAAGTCGTCCGCGCGAAAGCTCTCGAGGAAATACCCCCGCGCGTCTTCGTGCACGGCGGGCGTCAGAAGAAGGACGCCCGGCAAATCGAGAGACTGAACTTTCATGCTCCGAGTCCCATTTCGAGCGTTTCGACCATGCCGTCGAGCGTCGTGAGCGTCGCCGGATCGTCGGGGTCGAGCAGCGTCAGGTCCGGCATCGAGCGCATCCAGGTCATCTGGCGCTTCGCGAGCTGCCGCGTCGCGGCAACGCCCGCGAGGCGGAATTCGTCAAAGCCGCACTCGCCCAAGAGATACTCGATCGCCTGGCGATACCCCACGGCCCGCATGGCGGGGCTCTCCCGATCGAATCGGGGGCTCTTCATGAGGTCTCGCACTTCGGCGAGGAACCCGGCGTCGAGCATCGCGTCGAAGCGCTCTTCGATGCGGCGGTGAAGAAGCTTTCGGTCGGGCGGCAACAGGCCCACCGAGAGCATCGGAAAAAGCGGCTCCGCCGCCTTGGCGTGAAAGCTCGAAAGGGTCTTTCCCGTCATGCGCCAGACTTCGATCGCGCGGCCGATGCGCTGACGGTCGGCAGGCTGCAACCGCGCCGCCGTTTCGGGGTCGATCTCGCGGAGTTTCTCCCACATGGCGGGCCAGCCGAGGCGTTCGCCTTCTTCTAGGACTTCGCTTCGCACTTCCGGCGTGGTCGTCGGGAGGTCGTTCAGGCCTTCGCGCAGGGCCTTGGCGTAGAGCATCGTGCCGCCCACGATGAGGGGCACGCGCCCGCGGGCGCGGATTTCCGGTACGAGCTTCGCCGTGTCCGTCAAAAAGTCGGCCGCGCTGTAGGGCTCGTCAATCTCGCGCACGTCGATCAGATGGTGCGGACAGACCGAGCGCTCTTCGGGCGTCGGCTTCGCACTTCCGATGTCCATCCCCCGATAAACGAGGGCGGAGTCGATGCTGATGATTTCGACGGGATGACGTTTGGCGAGCGCGAGCGACAGCGCCGACTTTCCCGAGGCCGTGGGCCCGAGAAGAAGGAGTGCGAGGGGCGCCGTCATCACTGCCCCCGCAGGAAAAGTTTGTCGAGTTCGTCCGTCGTGAGAAGCTTCCACGTGGGCCGGCCGTGATTGCACTGATCGATCCGTTCGGTCTTCTCCATCGAGCGCAGGAGCGCGTCGATTTCGGGGAGCGTAAGCTTGCGGTTCGCCCGCACCGAGCCGTGACAGGCAACGGTGGCGAGGACCTTGTTGCGCATCACTTCGGTGAGGTTCGACGTGCCGAAGCTCTCGAGCTCGTCGAGGAGTTCGTGCACAAGCGTCTCAAGACTGTCGGCGGGCGCTTCGGCGATAATCGCGGGGACGGCACGAAGCGCCGCGGCGTTTTCGCCCGTCACGCTCACGTCGATCCCGAAGGCGAGGAGCTCTTCCTTGTGCGCTTCGATCGTCGCGATTTCGGCGGGCGTCACGCGGAAGACCTGCGCGATGAGGAAGGGCTGCACGGGCAGATCCTTTTCGTCGAGCGACTTCTTGAGCCGTTCGTAGGTGACGCGCTCGGCCGCCGCATGCATGTCGACCACCACGATCCCGTCCTCCCTTTCGGCGAGGACGTAGACGCCCGCCACCTGGCCCAAGGCTCGTCCGAAATAGGGACGGTCGGCTTCGAAATTCTCGAGTACGGGTTCGAATCCCCCCTTCTCCGCCGAACCTTCTGCGGGGACGGTCACGGGGATCGGTTCGGGTTCGACCGCAGCCGATTCAGGCGTTCCCGCCCCGGACGACACGGCGTCGCCGAGACGCTTGGTGAGCGTCTGCGAAGCCGCCGAGGCGAAGCGGTTCGACTCGGAAATTGGGAGGGAGGCTTCCGCCTTTTCTTCACCGGAAAGCGTGTCGTTCAGGAAGGGCGCGGAGGCGGGGACCGTTTTTCCCGACTCAGCGGCGAGCGCCGTATCGAGGTCCGCCCCGAAGAGTCGCATGGCGTTCGCGACGGGCGGACGGTCTTCGCGCACCGGCTTGCGGGCATCAAAGTCCCGCTTCGCGCCGCTCCCCGCGTGGAAGACCCGTTCGGGCCGGGGAAGGCTCCCTTCCTGCACCGTCGCTTCCGAGAACGAGAGCGCCGCCCGCACGGAGGAGGAGACCGCCGTGTGGATGCGCTGACCCTCGGCGAAGCGCACTTCGCTCTTCGTGGGGTGCACGTTCACGTCGACCGCCGTCGGGTCGATTTCGAGGTAAAGACAATAGAGCGGCTGCGTCTGACCGTGCATCACGTCCTGATAGGCGGAGCGCACGGCGTGCGAGAGAAGCTTGTCGCGCACGAAGCGGCCGTTTACGAAAAAGTACTGGTCCTGCGTACGGGCCTTTCCGATCACGGGAAGACCCACGAGCCCCGTCAGGCGAATGCCGTCGCGAAGCGCAAGGACCGGTCGGCAGTTCTCCCGGAATTCCTTCGGAAGCACCGCCGCGATGCGGGCTTCGGGCGTCTGCGGAGGCAGCGTCAGCACGTCGCGGCCGTTCGCGACGACGCGGAACCCCGCCTCGGGGTGCGCGAGCGCGAGGCGCTCGACCTGCGTCAAGATATGCGCCGTCTCGGTCGCGTCCGACTTCATGAACTTGCGTCGGGCAGGAGTTTTGTAAAAGAGGTCGCAGACTTCGATGCGGGTGCCGGGGCTTCCGGCCGCGGGCGTCACGCGCCCTTCCTTCCATTCCCAGGCGTGCGAATCCTCGGGCGTGCGGCTTCGGATCGTCATGGCGGAAACGGAGTCGATGCTCGCCAAGGCTTCGCCTCGGAAGCCGAGCGTCATCACCTCTTCGAGTTCGAGGAGGTTGCGGATCTTGCTCGTCGCGTGCCGCATGACGGCGAGCGGCAGATCGTCCTTCGCGATCCCCGAGCCGTTGTCGGTCACGACGAGGCGCTTCAAGCCGCCCCCGTCCACGCGGACTTCGATGTCGGTGGCGCCGGCGTCGAGCGAATTTTCCACGAGCTCCTTCACCACCGAAGCGGGCCGTTCGATCACTTCGCCGGCCGCGATCTGGCTCACCAATTCGTTGGGGAGCGCCGCAATCGGGCGGCGCGTCTTCTTTTCGGGCGTTTGAGTGTCCTGCATCCCTCGTCGTTTTCCGTTACGGTTTTGATTTTCGTCACACCCCATGCGGGTGAAGCATTCAGTATGATAGGGGGCAATTTGGTTTTTTGCATCCCGACGCCCTTCGATGCGACCGAAGGTGCGCGCCTTATCGCTTACCCATCATGGACATCTTCGGTCTTATCGTCGATCTCTTCACCAACGCGGATCACTTTCTCGTCTCGCTCGCCACGGACTACGGCACGCTCATCTACGTCGCGATGTTTCTGATCTTCTTCCTCGAAACGGGCTTCGTGATCATGTCGTTCCTGCCGGGCGACTCGCTCCTCTTCGTCGCGGGCACCGTCGCCGCGTCGGGCACCGCAAGTCCCTGGATCATCATGCTCGCCGTGGCGCTCGGCGCGATCTTCGGAAATTCGGTGGGCTACGCCACCGGGAAGTGGCTCGGCAACAAGATCTACGACGGGAGCGTCTCCTGGATCAATCCGAAGAAGCTCGCGACGGCGCACGACTTCTACGTGAAGCACGGCGGCAAGACGATCCTCCTTGCCCGTTTCGTTCCGATCGTGCGCGCCTTCGCTCCGCTCATCGCGGGGGCGGCCCGCATGAACGGGCTTCGCTTCGAACTCTTCAGCGGCGCGGGCGCCGTCCTCTGGGCCGTCTCGATCATCGGGGCGGGCTACCTCTTCGGCAACATCCCCTTCATCAAGAACAACCTCTCCCTCATTCTCGTTCTCGGCATCGTCGCCGCCATTCTCGGCCCCGTCCTCGTGGGCCTCGCCTGGAAGGCCCTGCAAAAGCATCAGGCCGCCAAGAAGGCGGCCCTCGAAAACAAGTGATTCGTCGGGAAAGCTTCGAAAGAACTCCTTACGCGCCGCGCGTGAGGAGCTTTTTTGTGACTTCCGCCAGAAGTTCCGCGTCGAGCAACGCCCCGTGCTTCACGCGCCGGGAATCGTCGACGCCGAAATAGCGGCATAGGTCCGTGAGCGAATGCCGGATCCCCGGATAGAGAAGTCTCGAGAGCGTGAGCGTGCAAAGCGCCGTGCAGCCGTTTTCTTCAAGCGACGGAAACCCCGCGATCGAGAGCTCGTTGTTGACGAAGCCCACGTCGAAGACCGCGTTGTGGGCGATCAGCTCCGCCCCTCTCGTAAAGGCGAGAAAGTCGGGGGCGATCTCCGCGAAGGTCGGGGCTTGGGAGAGGAACTCGTCCGAGAGGCCGTGCACCCGAAAGGCGCCCTCGCTCATCGGGCGCTGCGGATTCACGTAGCTGTGAAAACGGGCGACGGGGCGAAACGCCTCATCGAGGCGCACCGCCCCGATTTCACACACCCGGTCGCCCGAGCGCCAGTAGAGTCCCGTCGTTTCCGTGTCGAAACAGATGCGGGGGCGTCGGGCGAAGCGTTGATCGGTCATGCCGTGGTTTCCTTTCGAATTCTTCGAAAGGAAAGTGTAGCCTTCAGACCGCGTTTTTCGCCATCGCGTCGAGGCGCGGCTTCATGCGAAGCATCCGCATGCCGTTGGCGACGACGATGAGGCAGGTGCCGACGTCGGCGAAGACCGCCATCCACATCGAGGCCATCCCGAAGAGCGCGAGGGCCGCAAAGAGGAACTTGATGCCGAGCGCGATCGTGATGTTTTCGACGAGCACCGCATGCGTGATGCGGGAGAGTCGAACGAGCGTCGCAATCGACCCGATCTTGTCGTCCATCACCGCGACGTGGGCCGCTTCGATCGCGCTGTCCGTGCCGCGCACGCCCATGGCGATGCCGATGTCGGAGCGCGCCAGGGCCGGCGCGTCGTTGATGCCGTCGCCCACCATGGCGGTGAGGCCCTCCTTCTGCATGGCTTCGATTTCGCGAAGCTTGTCGTCAGGGAGCAGTCCCGCACGGACGTCTTCGAGACCGAGTTCGTTCGCGAGCGCCTTCGCGGCGGCCGGCGTGTCGCCCGTCAGAAGTCGCGGCGTAAGACCCACGGCACGGAGCTGCCGCAGACCTTCGGCGGCGTCCTCCTTCACCGTGTCGGCGAGCCCGAAGACCGCCCGCACGCCGAACCGGTCGGCCAAGGCCACGGTCGACATGCCGGCTTCGGCGTAGCGCACGAAGGCTTCATGCACGTCGGACGTCAGAATCCCCATCTTGTCGAGCGTGCGCTCGTTCACGAGCCAGAGCGTGCCGCTCCCCACGCGGCCCGTCACGCCGCTTCCCGGCAGGGCCGAGAAGCCCTCGACCGCCTGCGGCTCAATCCCCTTCGCTTCGGCCCAGCGCACGATCGCCTGCGAGAGCGGGTGCTTGTTCATGGCGGCGAGACTTACCGCCATGCGGTCGGCCGAGGCACGGTCGAAGTCGTCCGGATAGGTGACGTCCGCCACCGCGGGTTCGCCCTTCGTGAGCGTGCCGGTCTTGTCGAGCCCCACAAAGCGAAGCTTCCGTGCTTCTTCGAGGTAAAGGCCGCCCTTCACGAGAAGGCCGCAGCGCGTGGCCGTGGCGAGCCCCGACACCACCGTGACCGGCGTCGAAATCACGAGCGCGCAGGGACAGGCGATGACGAGAAGGCAGAGCGCCTTATAAAACCATCCGCCCCAGTCGCCGACAAAGAGCGGCGGCACGATCGCGACCACCAAGGCGACGAAGAAGACGAGCGGCGTGTAGACCGTCGCGAAGCGGTCGACGAAGCGCTGCACCGGCGACTTCGCGGACTGCGCGTTTTCGACGGCGTCGATGATGCGCGCCGTCAGACTGTTGCTTGCGGCCGCCGTCACGAGCACTTCGATCGTGGCCGTGAGGTTCACGGTGCCCGCCCAAACGGTTGCGTTCTCGCTCTTTTCGGCGGGGAGACCCTCGCCCGTCACCATGGATTCGTCAAGCGACGTGGAACCGGTCAGAATCTTGCCGTCCAAAGGCACGCGGTCGCCCGGCGACACGCGCACCACGGCGCCTGGCAGAACGTCCGCCACGGCTTCTTCCACATAGCGGCCGTCCGGCTGACGAACCGCCGCCTTTTCGGGTGCGACGCTCATCAGATCGCGAATCGAATTGCGGGCGCGGTTCATGGCGAGTTGCTCGATCGATTCGGAAATCTGGAAGAGCACCATCACCATGGCAGCCTCGGGCCAGGCCCCGATCAGACCGCCGCCGATCACGGCGACGCTCATGAGCGCGTTCATGTTGAGGTTGCCGTGGCGCAACGCCACGAGACCGCTTCGGAAGGTCGCAAGGCCCGCAAGCAGAATCGCGATCACCGCAAAGACAAGCGTGATCGTCGAGGCCGTCGATTCGCTCACGGGAAGGCTCTCGGTCGCGTAGTGCGACCAGAGTTCCATCCCTTCCGAAAGAAGCGCGATGACAAGCGCCGTGATGTAGCGGCTCCAGGGAATGGGGTCGGCTTCGGGAGCCACCGCCGCGCGCTTTGCCTGCACGCGGGTCGCCTCATATCCGCAGGATTCGATCGCCGCCTTCACGGCTTCGGCCGTCGCTTCGTCGCCCGAGATCGTGAGCGTGCGGCTTTCGGTGTTGCACTCCGCCCCTTCGATCCCGCGCTTCGTGAGGGCCTTCTGGATTTCGGCCACTTCCACGGGACAGTCCATGTCGGGGACCTTGAAGACGATCCTCTCCGACGTCCGAATACGCTCCGCCCCGTAACCGCAGGATTCGATCGCTTCCTTCACGGCTTTTGCCGTCGCCTCGTCACCCGAAATCGTGAGCGTGCGGCTTTCGGTGTCGCACTCGGCGCCTTCGAGCCCGCGCTTTGCGAGCGCCTTTTGGATTTCGGCCACTTCCACGGGGCAGTCCATCTCGGGCACCTTGAAGACGATCTTCGCCGCTTCGCGAAGCAGTTCGGCGCGATAGCCGCAGGACTCGATCGCCGCCTTCGCGGCTTCAAAGGAAGCCGCCACGCGCACGACGCGCTTTTCCGTGTCGAAGGTCGCCTTGGGCAGCCCCTTCGCGGCGAAGGCCTTTTCAATCTGCGCCGCCTCGACGGGGCAGTCCATTTCCGGGACGCGGATCGAAATCGCCGCGGCGGCGCTCTTGGGCGCATCCGAGACGCGGGCGCTCATGCCGAGCTTTTCCACTTCGCGCACGAGCGTCTCGACAGAGGCTTCTCCGTGCGTCACGCGAACGGTGCGCGCCGCATAGTCGCACAGAATCTCCTCGACGCCCTCGATCGCACGCAGGGCCTTCTCCACGGCCCGTCCCTCGACGGGGCAACACATTTCCTTTATGGACAAAACGGTGATCATTCAAAACTCTCCGGGTCGTTTCCTTGGAAACGATTCTTGACTGTTATCGGCATTACACACCTTCAAGAAACTTGAAGGTCAAGCCGCCGGAGACAAAAATTCGACACGTTTCGTCACGTTTGGAGGGAGGAAAATTTTTCTTTTGCCGCGTCCCCGTCCCTCGGGGCGATAATAATGGGAACAAACGTTCCATCTTTTCTTCGACTTCTTTTCGGGCCCCTCGACAACATGTCCAAATTTCTGAAAGTTTCCGGCATCACCGTCGCCGTGGGCGCCGCGCTCTACGCGGGCCTCGGCTACTTCGGCGTCCCCTACGTCGCGAGAACCGTGCTCGAGCGTTTCGGCAGCACCGAACTCGGCCGCACCGTCGCGGTGAAGGACATCCGCTTCAATCCCTGGACCTGGCGCTTTGAATTGGAGGGGCTCTCCATCAAGAGTCAGGAGGGTGCGGGGTACTTTCTCACGCTCGACGAACTCGCGGTGGACGCAAGCGGCGCCACGATCACCAACATGGCCCCCGTCATCGAGGAGGTGACCGTCAAGGGGTTGCACGGCACGCTCACCTGGTCGGACGAAAACCTGAAGGAAGCCGAAAAGTACGAGTCCTCCGACGCACCCGCCGAAACGGCGGCCGATTCGACGCTTCCCGCCTTCGCGGTCTACAACGTGAACGTTTCGGACACGTCGCTTCGCTTTGTCGACAAGACGCGCGGGATCGATCAGAAAATCGAGGACCTGACGATTGCTTTGCCGTTCGTGAGCACGCTGCCCGCCGAGCGCGAAAGCATCGTGACGCCGAAGCTCTCGCTCAAGCTCAACGGCACGCCGATCGTCGCGACGGGTTCGACCCGTCCCTTCGGACAGTCGCTCGAAGCGCAGCTTCGCCTCAACGTCTCGAAACTCGACGTCGTGCCGCTCCTGCAGCTCGTGCCGGCCTTGCGCACGGCCCCGGCGCACCTCGAAAAGGGGCTGCTCACGAGCGACCTTTCGCTGGTATTTCGCAATCCCACGGGCGGCAACCCCGCGCAGCTGCTCGTTTCGGGGAAGGTGGGGCTTGACGACGTGCTCGTCGAACAGCGCGTCGCGGGGAAGGACGCTCTCCTTTTGAGCGCCAAGTCACTTACGGTCGACGCCAAGGAAATCGATCCGATCGGACAGAAGATCGACATCAACACCGTCGCGATCGAAAGTCCCAAGGCCAACCTCACGATGGGTGACGGCGTCCTCGCGACGACCGCCGCCTCATCCGACGCGACGGCCACGCAGGCGGCTCCGCAGAGCGCCGAAGCCGCTTCCGCACCCTGGGCCTGGTCGCTCGGCGCCCTGTCTGTGCGCAACGGCACCCTCACCTGGCACGACGGCAAGGTCCGTCCGGCCGTCAACATGACGGTTTCGAACCTCAAGGCCGACCTTACGAAACTCACGTCGGCCGAAGGGGCCGCGCCCGCGGGCTTCGCACTCTCGGCGCGCGTCCTCGACGGCACGACCAACCTCAAGGGCACGGTGTCGCTCTCGCCCCTCAAGGTGGCGGCGAGTCTCTCGGGCGACAAGATCAACTTCCGTCAGGCGGCGGGCTACGTGCAGAGCGCCACGGGGCTTGACGTCGCAGGCCTCGCGAACTTTACGGTGAACGCCCGTCACGACGAAGCGAACACGACCGCAAGCGGCAACCTGACGCTCACGCGCATCACCGTGAAGAACCGCCTCGACACGCTCCTCTCGCTCAAGAACGCCAACGTGGCCGTGAGCGCCTTCGACCTCGCGAAGAAGAACGTCGCCGTCGACACGGTGCTCTTTGACACCGTCATGGTGAATCTCCGGAACACGAAGTCGGGCCTCAACCTTCCCTTCGTCGGCGGCGACACCGCCGAGAAGAAGGAGGCCGCCCCCAAGACCGAAAAGGTCGCAACGGCGGAGGCAACGGCCCCCTGGAACTGGTCGCTCGGCAAGGCGACGCTTCGCAACGCCACGGTCAACTACAAGGATCAGACGACCTCGCCCCAGACCGCGATTTCGGTCTCAAAACTGCAGGTATCCGCCTCGAAGTTCTCGTCCGCGAAGGACAACGTGGGCGACCTTTCGCTTTCCGCCAACGTGGCGGGCGGGTCGCTCTCCGTCAAGGGGAAGGCGGGCGCGAATCCGGTCGCCGCGAACCTTGCGGTCGCGACGAAGAACCTGCAGCTCTCGCCCTTCTCGCCGCTTGCGAGAAAATTCGCGGGCTACGGCGCGAAGTCGGGCACCCTCAACGTCGCGGGCGATCTGGCGCTTGCCATGAACAAAGACACGCCGGTCGTGCAGTGGAAGGGCGACGCCTCGCTCACCAAGTTCGACCTCGTCGACGCGGGCAACAAGTCGCTTGCGACCCTGAACGGGCTTCGCCTCACGGGCATGGACGTCGACACGAAGGAACCGCTTCGCGCGGCGGTGAAGACGCTCGTCATCGAAAAGCCCGGCACCAAGGAAACGAAGCAGATTGAAAAGGTGGCCGAGATCGCTTCGATCTTCGGGGCGCTCACCGGCAAGAAGAGCGTGGAAAAACAGGCGGGGAAGGTCAACAAGGTCCTGAACGCCCGCATTACGTTGAACGACCTCAAGTATGAAAACGGCCGCGTCTCGGCGGCGGGGCTCGACCGCGACGCCCTCGCCAAGGGGATCGTCGACGCTCTGAACGACGCGATCGCCAAGAAGACCGCGGACGACAAGAGCGTCGACGCGGACAAGGCGGCTGCGAACAAGACGCCCGCCCGCTGACGGCGGAATGCCGGATGACGAAACGCCCGGCCGGGTTTCCGGTCGGGCGTGCGCTTTTGGGGGGTCGAGAGAAGTTTTCCGACGCCCGAATAGGAAAAAAGCCTAAAACAAGAAAACTTGTTTTAGGCTTCTCTGTTTGATGGTGCCGGAGAAGAGATTTGAACTCCCGACCTTCGCATTACGAATGCGCTGCTCTACCAGCTGAGCTACTCCGGCTTCCCATTTTGTTCTCCGTCGAGCAGTGCTCATCGGAGAATTGAAATTATGCAGGAACCACCAGAAAAAGGCAAGCGTTGTTTACAACTTGTTACATCTACCTCTTGCATTGCTTCGTTTCACGTCTTTGTATTCGATTGCGGGCGGCGGATCCTCCGCGTCGCTTACAATGATCCATCTTTCTCCTATTCACACAGGTGCTCCGTGTCCGACTCCGTTTTGACCCTTGCCCTTCCGACGCCGGAAGACACCGACCGTCTCGGCGCCCGGCTCTCCGAGGCCTTCGGCCGCAACGCCGAACTGCTCCGGGAAAAGGGCTTTGCACTGCGTCTCGAAGGCAATCTCGGCGCGGGCAAGACGTCGCTCGTGCGCGCCATGCTGCGCGCCGCGGGGTTTGCGGGTCCGGTCAAGAGCCCCACGTTTTCGCTCGTCGAAACCTATCCCCTCTGGGGCGTCACGCTCGCGCACTTTGACTTCTACCGCTTCGAAGATCCGATCGAATTCGAAGACGCGGGCTTTCGCGACGACTTCGCGCCGGGCACCCTGGCCGTCACCGAGTGGAGCGAAAAGGCGCTCCCCTATCTCCCCGACGCCGACGCCGTGATCGAACTCGAGCACGACGGGCTCGGCCGCCGCGCGCGCCTTCGCGCCCTCACCCCCGCCGGCCGGCAGATTTTCGAGGCTCTCGAATGCGACGCCGCGAACTGATCGCCGGCGCCGCCGGGACGCTCCTCTTTTCCTTCCTGCCCGCGGACTTCGCGCACGGGGCCCACATGGTCGCCGTGCGCATGTGGCCTGCGCAGGAATATACGCGCGTCACGCTCGAGCACGACGCGCCGCTCAAGTTCAAATACTTCTTCGTTCGCTCCTCGCGCCCGCTTCGACTCGTGGTCGACATCGAAGGACTCGACTTCACGGCCGCGCTCAAGCAGCAGATCGAGGCCGTCAAGGCGGACGACCCCTACATTCAGGCGATGCGCATCGGCCAGTATCAGCCCGGCATCGTGCGCCTCGTCATGGACCTCAAAACGGACGTGAAGCCCGAGGTCTTCCAGTTGAAGCCTTTTGCGAACTACAAGTACCGCCTGGTCTTCGACCTCTATCCCGTCGTCCCCGTCGACCCCATCAGCAAGATTCTCGCGGGCGTCGCCGAGGGCGACGACGACACCGACGCCGCGCCCGAGGACGATCCCCTCGCAGCGCTTCTCGCGGATCTCGAGAACGGGAAGAAACCCGAACCGGCAAAGGAACCCGAACCCTCGAAGCCCGTTAAGAAGCCGCCCGTCACGACGGCGAAGGACGACAAGAAGCCGACCAAGAAGCCCGTCAAGCAGCCGACCAAGAAAAAGCACCGTCTCATCATCGTGGTCGACCCCGGTCACGGGGGCGAAGACCCCGGCGCGATCGGGCGCAACCGCACGCGCGAAAAGGACGTCGTTCTCTCGATCGGAAAGCTTCTCGCCGCCGAAATCAACAAGGAGCCCGACATGCGCGCGATTCTCACGCGCTCGTCGGACCACTTCGTGAGCCTGGGCGGCCGCGTCGCGATCGCCCGCAAGGCCCGTGCGCACCTTCTCATCAGCATCCACGCCGACGCGTGGGTGAAGAGTTCCGCACGGGGCTCCTCCGTCTTCGCGCTTTCGCAGCGGGGCGCCACGAGCGCTTCGGCCCGATGGCTCGCCCAGCGTCAGAACGAATCCGACCTGATCGGCGGCGTCAACATCGCCAACGTCGACAAGACCGTCGCGAGCGTTCTGATCGACATGACGAGCTCCTGGACCATTTCCTACAGTCTCGGCCTCGGCGCCGCGGTGCTTCGCGAAATGAAGAAGATCAACCGTCTTCACAAGGAAAAGGTCGAACAGGCGGGCTTTGCCGTGCTGAAGGGCCAGGGGATTCCATCGATTCTCGTGGAAACCGCCTTCATCTCGAACCCGCAGGAAGAGCGTCTTCTCAAAAACCGCGCTCACCAGAGCAAAATCGCCCGCGCCATTCTCACGGGCATCAAAAAGCAGCTCGCGGCCAACCCGAGCGTGCTCACTTCGTCATGACGAACCTTCTCTTTACCCCCGAAGCGCTTCGCGACACCCCCGACGCCGTCGTCATTGACGTGCGTCCCGCCCCCGAGCGCTTTCTCCCGGGGGCGCTCCACGCGCCCCTTTGTCCCTCCTTCGTCGACCCGGGCGCACCCGGTCGCGGACGCAATCCTTGGAAGGACACACAGGCAGTCCGAGCCTTCCTCGCGTCGATCGGCGTGACGCCCGAAGACACCGTCGTCTTCTATGACGAGGGCGGCATGGGCTCGGCCGCCCGCGCCTGGTACGCGACGCTGCTCGCGGGCTTTCCGAAGGCGGCGCTTCTCGACGGGGGCTTCGCCCTCTGGACGCGGCTCGGATTCGAGACGACGGGCGCTCCTTCGATGCGTCCCGCCGAGACCCTCGCGCCCCTCGAAGAAGCGCCTTCCGGCGTCTTCACCTTTGAAGAGACGCTCGAGATTTTCCGCGCGGGTTCGCACGTGCTCCTTGACGCCCGTCCGCACGACCGCTGGGTGGGACTCGTCGAACCCGTTGACACCCGCCCCGGCCGCATTCCGGGATCGGTGAGCCTTCCCGCCTCGCGTCTTTTGAAGGACGGACGTCTGCGCACGCCCGAAGAGATCCGCGCGATTTTCGCCGAAACGCTCAAGGGAGACGACCGTCCGGTTCTGCACTACTGCGGCTCCGGGATCGCCGCGTCGCTCACGATCTTCGCCGCGCGGCTCGCAGGCCTATCCTATGCGGGGCTTTATCCCGGCTCCTGGTCCGAGTGGTGCGTGAGGACGACGATCGGCGAGAGCGGCGAGAACACGTCTCGTTGACGCAAACCCTTCTTTTTCCCTATACAATTCGAACTAACAACAGGACGGCGTCCCGCCGTCCCTTTTCCTTTTTCTTCAGATCGGAGTTTCCCGCCATGGCCCTCGTTTCCATGCGTCAATTGCTCGATCACGCCGCCGAAAACGGCTACGGCGTGCCCGCCTTCAACGTCAACAACCTCGAACAGGTTCAGGCCATCATGGCCGCCGCGAGCGAAGTCGGCGCCCCCGTCATCATGCAGGCCTCCGCCGGGGCCCGCAAGTATGCCGGCGAACAGTTCCTGCGCCACCTCATCTCCGCCGCCGTCGAAGCCTATCCCGACGTTCCCGTCTGCATGCACCAGGACCACGGTCAGAGCCCGGCCGTCTGCCAGGGCGCCATGCGCTCGGGCTTCACGTCCGTCATGATGGACGGCTCGCTCATGTCCGACGGCAAGACGATCTCCACCTATGAATACAACGTCGACGTGACGCGCCGCGTCGTGGAAATGGCCCACTGCATCGGCGTTTCCGTCGAAGGCGAACTCGGCTGCCTCGGCTCCTTGGAAACGATGCGCGGCGACAAGGAAGACGGTCACGGCACCGACAGCAAGATGACGCGCGAACAGCTCCTCACGGACCCCGATCAGGCCGCCGACTTCGTGAAGGCCACCCAGATCGACGCGCTCGCGATCGCCATCGGCACCTCGCACGGCGCCTACAAGTTCACGCGCAAGCCCACGGGCGAAATCCTCTCGATCGACCGCGTGCGTGAAATTCACGAACGCCTCCCGAACACCCACCTCGTCATGCACGGCTCCTCCTCGGTTCCGCAGGAATACCTCGCCGAAATCCGCGAATTCGGCGGCGACATGCGCGAAACCTACGGCGTGCCCGTCGAAGAAATTCAGAAGGCCATCCAGCACGGCGTTCGCAAGGTCAACATCGACACGGACATCCGTCTCGCCATGACGGCCGCCGTCCGCCGCTTCCTCGTCGAAAATCCCTCGAAGTTCGACCCGCGCGAATTCCTCAAGGTCGCCCGCAAGGCCGCCACGGAACTCTGCAAGCGCCGCTACCTCGAGTTCGGCTGCGAAGGCCAGGGCGCCAAGATCAAGCCCGTCATGCTCGACCGCATGGCCGCGCTCTACGCCGACGGCACGCTCAAGGCGAACGTGATTTAATCGACGTGATTTGATCGAGTGACAACTCCGAGACGCGCGCTTGACGCCACAAGCGCGCGTTTTCGTTTAGTCTTTTCTTCCATGACGAACGAAAAACCCCAAGACGCCAACGCGCTCAAAGGAAAAACGGGCCTTCGCCGCCTTCTGAACGCCTTCGGCTATTCCCTTCAGGGCTTCCGCGCCGCCTGGCAGAACGAAGCCGCCTTCCGCGAAGAAGCGATGCTCACGATCGTGCTGACGCCCGTGGCGCTCCTTCTCCCCGTCACGGGGCTCGAGAAGCTTCTTCTCATCCTCTCGCTCCTTCTTCTAGTTCTGGTGGAACTTCTCAATTCCGCCGTCGAGGCCGTCGTCGACCGCATCGGGCCGGAACTCCACCCCTTGAGCGGCCGCGCCAAGGACCTCGGAAGCGCCGCCGTCCTCATCGCCTGCTTCATTCTCGGGCTCACCTGGCTTTTCATCGCGGTTCCCGCAGTTTTGGGCCTCTTCCTCTGAGGAAGGACCGTCAAAGCGGTACAATCAGTCCGTCCGTTTTGACTATCTCTCTGGGAGAGCATCCATGACCGGTCTTTCCAAGACGACCATCACGTCCCTGCCCCGCGTCTACAGCGGCAAGGTGCGCGAAAGCTATGCCGTCGGCGACGACAAACTCCTCATCATCGCCACCGACCGCATTTCCGCCTTCGACGTCATCCTTGACGACCCGATCCCCGGCAAGGGCAAAGTTCTCACCGCCATCACCGACTTCTGGTTCAAGAAGCTCGACGGCGTTCTGCCCAATCACCTCACCGGGATCGATCCGGAAAGCGTCGTCGCGCCCGAGGAACGCGATCAGGTGCGCGGCCGCGCCGTCGTCGCCATGCGTCTGAAGCCCATCCTCGTCGAATGCGTCGCCCGCGGCTACCTGATCGGCGGCGGCTGGAAGGAATACTGCCAGACGGGCGCCGTCTGCGGCATCAAGCTCCCCGAAGGCCTGCGCATGGGTGAAAAGCTCCCCGAACCGATCTTCACGCCGGCCGGCAAGGCCGCCGTCGGCACGCACGACGAAAACATCACGTTTGAGCGCGTCGTCGAACTCTACGGTGAAGACATCGCCAACAAGATCCGCAGCGCCACGCTCGAACTCTATCGCCGCGCCTCCGAATACGCCGCGACGAAGGGCATCATCATCGCCGACACGAAGTTCGAATTCGGTCTCGACGCCGAAGGGAACGTCCGCCTCATGGACGAAGTCCTGACGCCGGACTCGAGCCGCTTCTGGCCGGCCGAAAGCTACGAAGTCGGCATGTCGCCGCCGAGCTTCGACAAGCAGTTCATCCGCGACTGGCTCGAAGCGCAGCCCTGGGACAAGACCCCGCCTGCGCCGCGCGCCCCGGCCGAAATCATTGAAAAGACGGCCGACAAGTATCGCGAAGCGCTGCGCCGCTTGGCCGACACGGACATCGAATAAGGTCCGATTCCACGAAACGGGGCGCCGTGCGCCCCGTTTCCGTCTCCTACGGAAGAACCTTCGAAAGGCGTCCCCCTGCGGACCCCTTCCGAAGCTTTTTCCCGTTTCATTGATTTCTTTTTTCAAGAGGTTTCGCCATGGAACACTCCGCTCCGCTCGTCGGCATCGTTATGGGCAGCAACTCCGACTGGGAGGTGATGAAAAACGCCGCCGACATGCTCGACCTGATGGGGATTCCCTTCGAAGCGCGCGTCGTGAGCGCCCACCGCATGCCCGACGAAATGTTCGAATACGCCGAAACGGCCCGCGACCGCGGCCTCAAGGTGATCATCGCAGGCGCCGGCGGCGCCGCCCATCTTCCGGGCATGATCGCCGCCAAGTGCACCCTTCCCGTCTGCGGCGTTCCGGTTCCCTCCAAGTACCTGCGCGGCGTCGACAGCCTCCATTCGATCGTGCAGATGCCCAAGGGCGTTCCCGTCGCGACCTTCGCGATCGGTGAAGCGGGCGCCGCCAACGCCGCTCTCTACGCGGCGCAGATTCTCTCCGTCACCGACGCGGCCGTTGCCGAAAAGCTCGCGCAGTTCCGTCGCGACCAGAACGCCAAGGCCCGCGCCATGACGCTTCCCCGCTGAGGTGCCGACCATGTCCCGCATTCTTCTCCCCGGTGAAACCTTGGGCCTCATGGGCGGCGGTCAGCTGGGCCGCATGTTTGCCCAGGCCGCCGCGACGATGGGCTACCACGTGGCCGTGCTCGAACCCGGCCGTAGCGCGCCCGCCGCGGAAGTCTCGCTCGAAGCGATCGTCGCCCCCTACGACGACGAAGCGGCGCTCGAAAAGCTCGCCCGCCGCGTGAAGGCCGTCACGACCGAATTTGAAAACGTTCCCGCTCCGGCCCTGCAGAAGCTTGCCGATCTGGGCGTTCGCACGGCACCCCCGGCCTCGGCCGTCGCCGTCACGCAGGACCGCAACCGCGAAAAGACCTTCGTGGGCGACGTCGCGGGCGTGCCCGTCGCGCCGCACGCGGCCGTGCGCAGCGAACGCGACGCCGAAACCGTTTCGAAGGATTTGCTCCCGGGCATTCTGAAAACGGCCCGCCTCGGCTACGACGGCAAGGGTCAGGCCCGCGTCACGACGCGCGAGGAAGTCCTTGCGGCCTTCCGCACCTTCGGCGGCGTCGACTGCGTCCTTGAAAAGCGCCTCGACCTCGCGCTCGAAATCTCCGTCATCGTCTGCCGCGGCGCCTCGGGCGAAGTCGTCGTCTTCCCCGTCTCGGAAAACCATCATCGAAACGGCATTCTCGCCGTCTCGGTTCTGCCCGCGCGCGTCAGCGAAGAAACGGCCGAAAAGGCCAAGCGCTACGCCGAACAAATCGCGCTCGCCCTCAACTACGTGGGCGTTCTCTGCGTGGAATTCTTCGTTCTGAAGGACGGCACGCTCGTCGTGAACGAGCTCGCGCCCCGTCCCCACAATTCGGGCCACGCCACGATCGAAGCCTGCACGACGAGCCAGTACGAAGCGCAGGTCCGCGCGATGACGGGTCTCCCCTTGGGCGACACGTCGCTTCGCAGGCCCGCCGTCATGCTCAACCTCTTGGGCGACCTCTGGTTTGACGAAGAAGGGAAGCTTCGCTCCCCCGACTGGGCTTCGGTCCTCGCCGTCCCGGGCGCCAAGCTTCATCTCTACGGCAAGGCCGAACCGCGCCGCGCCCGCAAGATGGGCCACGTCACGGTCTTGGGCGCCACGCGCGAAGAGGCGCTCGAGCGCGCCCGCGCGGTCGCCCGCATTCTGAACCTTCCCGAACCGGTTTGAAGATTTCCATGACGCAATCTGTGGATTTTGAAGCCGTCGAAAAGGCCGCCCGCATTCTCTCCGAGGGCGGCCTCGTCGCCATTCCGACCGAAACCGTCTACGGGCTCGCCGCCGACGCGGACAACCGCGAGGCGGTGCTCGCCACGTACGCCGCCAAGGGGCGACCCGCGGACCACCCGCTCATCGTGCACGTTGCAGGCCCCGATGCGATCCCCTTCTGGGCCTCGGACGTCCCGCCCGAAGCCTGGCTCCTCGTCAAGACCTACTGGCCCGGGCCCCTTACGATCGTTCTCAAAAAGAGCGAACGCTGCGGCACCTTCGTGACGGGTGGCCAGGACACGGTGGCGCTTCGCTGCCCCTCGCACCCGGTCGCGCACGCGCTTCTTGAACGCTTCGCGGGCGAAACCCACAAGGGCCTCACGGCACCTTCCGCCAACACCTTCGGGCGCATCAGTCCGTCGACGGCGGCGCACGTCGCCGAAGACCTCGGCCTCAAACCCGAGGGGAAGCTCGACATGATCCTCGACGGCGGCCCCTGCGAATTCGGGATCGAGTCGACGATGGTGAACCTCTCGGACGGGATGCCTTCGATCCTGCGCCACGGCGTCGTGACGCGCGAGATGCTCGAGGAAACCTTGGGCTTTGCGGTCCCCGACGCTGGGAAGAACGCGCCGCGCGCTTCGGGGCGTTTGAAGAGTCACTACGCGCCGCGCACGAAGCTCGAACTTCACGACGAAGCGTCGCTTCTCGCGCGGGCGTCGGAGCTCGCCGATCAGCGCATCGCCGTCATGGCCCCTGCGGAACTCCTCGCTCGCCTTCCGGTGAAGCCGGTCTTTACGATCGCCGCCGAGTCGGATCCGCTCGCCTACGGTCGGGCGCTCTATGAAAACCTGCACGAATTGGACCGCGCCGGAGCGGACCGCATTCTCGCGCTTCGTACGCCCTCGACGGGCCCCTGGGCCGCCGTCGCCGACCGTCTCGGCCGCGCCGCCGCGTAATTTGCGCTTTTCAGAGGAGAAAGCATGCTCAAGGTCTACGGCATTCCCAATTGCCAGAGCGTCAAAAAGGCGCTCGCTCATCTCGACCAAGCCGGAATCGAACACGAATTCGTGAACTTCCGAAAGACGCCGCTCACCGCGGACAAAATCGACGCCTGGCTCGAGGCCGTGGGGGCGGAGACGCTCGTCAACCGCCGGGGCACCTCCTGGCGCACGCTCACGCCCGAAGAAAAGCTTGCGGCCGAGAACGCCGACACGCTTCGCGCCCTGCTTCTTGAAAAGCCCACGCTCATCAAGCGTCCCGTCGTCGAGTGGCCCGACGGCCGCGTCACGACGGGGCTCGACGCGGTGCTCTCCGCGGAGGTTCGCTCGTGAACCGTGCCCCCGTCGGCATTTTGGATTCGGGCTTCGGAGGCCTTTCCGTCTACGCGGCCCTTCGCCGGCTCCTGCCGGGCGAATCCACGGTCTTTGCCGCCGACTGCGCGGGCGCGCCCTGGGGCGACCGCTCGGACGAATACATTCTCGGGCGGCTCGAGGGTCTCGTCGGGTTTCTTCTCTCCCGAAACGTGAAGGCGATCGTCCTTGCCTGCAACACGGCGACCGCCGTCGGGGCGGCGGTGCTTCGCGAACGCCTTTCGATTCCCGTGATCGGAATCGAACCCGCGGTGCTCCCGGGCTGTCGTGAAACGAAGACGAAGGTGATCGGGGTCCTTGCCACCACCAAGACCATCCGAAGCGCCAAGTACCGGCATCTGAAGACGCTCGCGCCCGCCGATGTGACGGTGCTCGATCAGCCCTGTCCCGGGCTCATGGACTGCGTCGAAAAGGGCGCCTTTCACGCGCCCGAAACGGTGAAACTCGCAAGACGCTACGTCGCGCCTCTCGTGGAAGCCAAGGCAGACCGACTCGTTCTCGGCTGCACGCACTATCCCTTCCTCTCGGACGTCCTTCGTGAAGTCGCCGGCCCAGGGGTCGAACTCATCGACCCCGCGCCCGCCGTCGTGCGGCAGTTGGAGCGCCGGCTCGCGGCCAACGACGCGCTCTCGGACGGCTTCTCACCCGAACACCGCTTCTTCACGACGGGCGCAAACGAGCGCCGCGAAGCGGTCCTCCGACTTCTTGCCGGCAAGGACGCGCGTCTAGAGGCGCTCGACAAGGATTTTCAAGCGCGCACGGAAAGCTTCGAGTCGATGAAATAAGGCAGAAGCTTCGCGCGGATTTCTTCCGAGAAGGGAAGGCTTTCCAGCCCCTCCCCGTCGCCCGCGGGCTTCACGCACACCACGGTTTCGGTCCCCTGCAGACGAAGCGTTCCGTCGACGCCTTCGATCGTCATCGCAAAGCGGATCGACGAGGTGCCGAGATGCTCGATCCAGCACTTCATCACGCATTCGTCGCCCACGCGGCTCGGATAACAAAAGTCCACGTGGACGCCCACCACCGGAAAGCCCATGCGGCGTTCGGTCATGCCTTCGTAGCCGTAGCCCAGCGTGTCCCGCCAGAAGTCCTCCATAAGGTTGTTGAGGATCGTGAAATAGTGCGGGTGATAGACGATCCCCGCGGGATCGCAGTGACTGAAGCGGATGCGAAGGGGCTGAACGTATTTCTGAGACATTATCGACCTACGGTGAGAGAACGAAGCACGGCGCGCACGGGGCTTGCTTCCGCTCCGGACAGGCGGAGCGGAAGAGCGATCAGTTCGTAGTCGCCCGCAGGGACTTCCGACAAATCGAGGTTCTCCATCAGCACGCGGTTGTGCGCGAGCGCGATGCGGTGCGAGGGAAGAACGGTGCTTTCCGCGAGGTCCACGCTCGGCACGTCGACGCCCAAGAGCACGACGCCCGCCTCGATGATCCGCCGCATGAGCGCGGGCGAAATCGGACGGTAGTCGGTGGACCAGCCGTCTACGCGCTTCGCGCGCGTCTTGACGAGCACCCGCGTCGGGAGATTGCGAAGCGGAAATTCGTCGGGAACGATTTCTCCGGTCCGGCCGTTTTGCGAGAGATCCACCACGCGGCATCGCCCGATGAAGGTTTCAAGCTTCAGTCCCGCCACGTCGGGCGCGGCCGAATCGAGATGCATGGGACTGTCGACGTGCGCCCCAATGTGGGGCGAAAACCGCAGGATCGACACGTTGGCGAAGTCTCCCTCGGAGACGCGGGCCGACCAATCGATCGTAAAGGGAGCGTCCCCCGGAAAAACCGGACTCGTGACGCCGACCGCGGGTGAAATATCCCAGATGCGCTTCATGGTGCAGAAGAGAAAAAATGGAGAATCGGGCAACGCCCGTGCGAATGACGTATTGTAGACATTCGGACGCCTCCCCCGCGGGACGTCAAAACACCATTTGAGGAGAAAACCCATGTCCGAAGACTCGGCACTGCTGACCCGCGCCTCGCTCGGCCCCAAATACCTGACGGGCCCCGCTCCCGATCGGGAGGAATGGAAGGCGATCCTTCGCTTTCTCGAAAACGCCCCCTGCCACGACGACGCCTATCCCTTCCGCGTCGTGATCTGCGAAGACCGCGAAGCGCTCGGCAAAGTGTTCCTCGCGGAACTCCCCGAGGACGCCGACGAGGCGGCTTGCGAAAAGGCCGTGAAAAAGGCCAAGAAGGGCCCGGGTTGCCTCGCCCTCATTCTGCGCGAAACGAAGGACGCGCCCCGCCGCGACCGCGACGAACGGCTGCTGTCCGCAGGCGCCGCCCTCATGCGGCTTCTTGACGCCCTGCATCTCGCGGGCTACGCCGCGAAGACCGTGTCCGGAAAGGACTTCCGCAGTCCCGACGGACTCTACAACCCCGAAACGGAAACGCTTCTTTGCTTCGTGCTCTGCGGCCGTCCCGCGGCGGACGCAAAGAAAGGCGAACGCAAGACCATTGAGTCGACTTATTTCTGACTCGGTTGAAGAGGCGGCAGATCGGGCGGGGCGTTGCGCCTCTTCCGCTCCGCCTCTTCGCGCATCTTGCGTAGGCGCTCCGCCACGGATTCGGCAAAGCGCGTCACCGTCCCCGGCGCATTGCCTTCGGCCTTCTCGTCGGCGAGAAAGAGGACCCTGCGGCCTCCGTTCAGGGCGGCGGCCGCCGCATACGCTAGACGCGTCGTCGTGACGGGATCGCGCTGCGCCCGTTCGCCTCGAAAGTGCGTCGGCACCTGCGGGGCGAGCCAGCGAAGAATGAGGGGCGTACGAAGGGCGGCCTCCCCCGCCGCTTCCTCGTACCAGGCGAGCGATCGCAACTGCGCCGAGAGGCTTGCGCCGCCCGACGTGAGCGTAAGAGTGGGAAACGCTCCGCTCTTCAGAAGAAGCTTCATGAGGGCGGGCGTCTGCAAAAGGGGCGTGCGTACGTTGACGTAGAGGGTCGCCTCGGTCTCTTCGCGCCAACGCGCGAGAAAGACTTCGAGGCGCTCATAGAAGGCCTTGCGCTCCGCCGGGCGATAGGCGCCCCGCCGGGGATCCGCGAGAAGATCCAGGAGCACACCCGGAGGATTCGCCCCGAAATGCTTGGCGATCGGCTCCGTCACGAGTTCGCGCACGAGTTCGATTGAGAGAAACTCGGGATTCTCGCCCGCGGCCTCGCCGCGGCGCTGCCGAAGCACGAGGTCCGTTACGCGCCCCGAGAGCCGGATGAACGGGGAAAAGTCAGGGGGCGTCAACAGGGCGATTCGCTGCCAGTCGCGCTCGTCGGTGCGACGTCTGCGCGAGAGCACCCACTCCGTCGTGCGAAAGAGCGGATGCGCCGCATACGCGGCATAGGTTTGGAACCAGTCGGGACGCTCCCCCGTAAAGCGGTCGTACACCGTTCCCCGCCAGGAGGGGTGATACCACCCCACCGTCCCGAGGGCGAGCGTCTTGGGGAGTTTTCGCGCAAGCGCCGCCGCGGCGAGCGTCCCCTCCGCGGGATGCACCGTCCGGTCCGTTCTCGGCGAATTGTCGTAGGCGGCGAAATCTTTCATGGTGTTGCGCAAAATCGAAATGAAGCCGGACGTCCCCGGCGCCTCTTCCCATTATCTCAGCAATTTCCCCAAGGTTACCCGTATAATGCAAGACTTCGGTCTCCTTTCCGCAACCGTCTCTTTTCCCCGCGTCCGATACCGATGCCTTCACCGTTGAGCGCCATGGAAGAAAAACGAAGCAGAATTTCCGCCCCCGTCTGGGTGGTCGACAACGACGACGTGCGCCAAACCATCCGTTTCGCCCTGGCGACACACGGCATGAACGTGCGCACCTTTCCGTCGGGCGAAGCCTTTTTGGAAGAAGTGGAGCTCGATCGTCCGGGCGTGCTCGTGCTCGATTTGCACATGAAGGGAATCGGCGGACTCGAAGTGCAGGAAAAACTTCGGAGCGCCCGAAGCCCCATCGCCGTCATCTTCCTTTCGGGCTCGGCCGACATGCGCTCCGTCGTGCGCGCCATGGAAAACGGCGCCGTGAGCTTCTTTGAGAAGCCCGTCGACCCCGAAGTCCTCTACTTCACGATCGGCAAGGCCCTCGACATCTGCGAGGCCCTGCAGGAAAAGCGGACGCTGAAGCTCCTTCTCGACAATCTCTCGCGACGCGAGCGCGAAGTGCTCGAACTGCTCTATCAGGGAAAGCGCAATCAGGAAGTGGCGGAGCTCCTCAATCTCTCGACGCGCACGGTCGAAGTGCACCGCGCCCACATTTCCCGAAAGCTCGGCTCCATCACGCCCATTCAGCTTCTCTCGCGCCTCAACGCCGCGAACGAACGCCTCGCGAAGCGCTTCAGCTGGGACTGAGTTTTCCCTTCCGCCATAAGACAAACGCGCCCTTTCGGGCGCGTTCCGTTTTGGTCGGAGACGGTCAGCGCATCAACGCCACGGGCAGTCGAAACCCGGACCGTAGGGATGATGCGGCATCATGCGGTGATGCGGCGGGAGGGGACGGTCGTCACGGTCGCGCATATGGGGCGGCAACGGACGATCATCGCGGTCGCGTCGGAAGTCGGGGCCGTCCTTCGCAAAGCCGCGGTGGCGGTATTCATACGATTCGAGCACGTACTTCTGTTCGACCGAGAGGGACTTCAGGAGTTCGGCGCGGGTGTCGGCGATTTTCTTCACGCGGTCGGCGCGGGCGGCGAGACGTTCGGCGCGGCGCTCAAGGCGACTCTGCACGTCCACCGCGGGCTTGACGTCGCGGGCCGCTTCCGTCAAGCGGGCCATGCGCGCGTCGACATAGGCCTTCCAGAGAGGCTTTTGCGCATCGGTGAGCGTGAGCATTTCGCCGAGGCTTTCATAGCGGGCGGCCGCCCAGTCCGCTGCCGAAACGCTGCGTTCCACGCAGGGCGGAACGTCCGAACCGCGGCGAGGACCGTCGGCCGGCGCCGCGAGGGCGAACCCGCTCACCGTCATCGCGCCGAGGGCGGCAACCGTAGCCAAAATCTTCTTCGTCTTCGTCATCTTGGTTCCTTGTATGGTAGTGGGGGAACGCGTCGTTCCCGATGGCTCTACTATAGGAAAACGGCGTCCGGGAATGTCTCTCCGACTTTGTGCGTACGTAACGAAAAACAGAGAAAAGCGGACGCCCAGAAATAGTGAACGGTCGTTCAGTTCGCTTGCTGCAGGCGCTTTCTGGGGGAAGCCCGCCGTTGCGACACTTCCGAATTTCCTCACGAAAAGCAATATTTCCTCACGAGTTCCCGGACTTCCTTTACCTTCGGGCGCAGGTTCCTCCCTTTTGCTAGAATGAGGCACCTCTTGCGGCGCCCCCCATTCTGCGGGCGCCCGACGTCCCGCTTCTCCTTTTCTTTATCTATCCGAGGATTCCTCTCAAATGGAACTCAACGCTCTTACCGCTCTTTCTCCGATCGACGGCCGCTATGCCCGTCAGACGGACGCGTTGCGCAGCATCTTCTCCGAATACGCCTTCATGAACGCCCGCGTGCGCGTGGAAGTCGAATGGCTCATCGCCCTCTCCGAAGCGGGCTTTGAAGAACTGCCCCGCATCAGCGAATCGGGCCAGGCCTTCCTGCGCGGTCTCTATGAAAACTTCTCGCTCGAAGACTGCGAAGCCGTCAAGACGATCGAAAAGACGACGAACCACGACGTCAAGGCCGTCGAATACTGGATCAAGGACCGCGTCGCCCACGACGAGGAATTGAAGAGCGCCGCCGAATTCGTGCACTTCGCCTGCACGAGCGAAGACATCAACAACACGAGCCACGCGCTCATGCTCATGGAAGGCCGCAAGGAACTCGTCGAGTACCTCGAAAAGATCCACGCGACGATCGCCGGTTTCGCCAAGGAATGGGCTGAAATCCCGATGCTCTCGCGCACCCACGGTCAGACGGCTTCGCCCACGACCGTCGGCAAGGAATTCGCGAACGTGGCCGTTCGTCTCGGCCGCGTGATCGAAGCCATCCGTAGCGTCAAGATCCTCGCCAAGATGAACGGCGCCGTCGGCAACTTCAACGCCCACCTCATCGCCTACCCCGACTTCGACTGGGAAGCCTTCTCGAAGCGCGTCGTCGAGGAACGCCTCGGCGCCACCTTCAACACCCACACGATCCAGATCGAGCCGCACGACTACATGGCCGAACTCTTCCATGAAATCGAACGCGCCAACACGATCCTCCTTGACTTCGACCGCGACGTCTGGGGCTACATCTCGATGGGCTTCTTCAAGCAGAAGTTGAAGGAAGGCGAAGTCGGCTCCTCCACGATGCCGCACAAGGTGAACCCGATCGACTTCGAAAACTCCGAAGGGAACCTCGGCATCGCCAACGCGCTCCTCGGCCACCTCGCCGGCAAGCTCCCGGTCTCCCGCTGGCAGCGCGACCTCACCGACTCCACGGTGCTTCGCAACCTCGGCGTCGCCTTCGGGTACTGCTTCATCGGCTACAACGCCTTGACGCGCGGCCTCGGCAAGCTTCAGGTGAACGAACACCGCATCGCCGAAGACCTCGACCACGCCTGGGAAGTCCTCGCCGAAGCCGTTCAGACCGTCATGCGCCGCTACGGCGTGCCGCACCCCTATGAACAGCTCAAGGCCCTCACCCGCGGCAAGGAAGGCATCACGAAGGAAACGATGCGTCAGTTCATCGCCGGCCTCGACATCCCCGCGGACGCCAAGGACCGTCTCCTTGCGCTCACGCCCGACACCTACATCGGCAAGGCCGTCGAACTCGCCCGCCGCTGCTGATCGGCGCGTCTGCGAGACCGCTGAATAAAGGGGCCCGTCTTCGGACGGGCCCCTTTCCGTTTTTCCGCAGGGAAATCAGAGCGCGACGGCGACCGACTTCACCTGAAGCCACACCGAGAGTCCCGGGCGCAGCTGCAGGCGCTCCACGCTTTCGTCCGTGACGAGCGAGAGCACCGTCTCTTCGCCCGAACGCAACGTCACGAGCGTGCGGCCTTCCGAGGGATCGGGTTCGAGCGAAACGATCTCGGCGGGGAGCACGTTTCGGATCGACTGATCGTCGTGGCGATCAAGCGCAATGCTCACGTCGCGGGCCGCGACGACGAGACGCGCGGCGTCGCCCAACCGGAGATTCTTCTTGGGAAGCTCGAACGTGAGCGACTTCGTTCGCACCTCGGCCACGGACCAGCGTTCGTTGATCGAGACGACCGTGCCGTCGAGGACCACGACGGGACCTTCGGCGCGGCGAACCGGCGTTTCGATGGCGCCGAGCACTTCGTTGAGCGTCCCTGAAGAGACGATCTTTCCGTCCTTCATCGCGATCACGCGGTCGGCCAAGCGCATCATTTCCTCAGCCGAGTGCGTCACGTAGAGAATCGGCATCGAAAGCTCGTCGCGAAGGCGCTCGAGCCACGGAAGAATCTCTTCCTTACGCTTCCAGTCGAGCGCCGCGAGCGGTTCGTCCATGAGGAGCACCTTGGGCGTCATCGCGATCGCGCGCGCTATGGCGCAGCGCTGCCGCTCACCCCCGGAGAGTTCCGAGACGCGGCGCTTCAGAAGATGACCGATGCCGAGCAGTTCCACGGCTTCGGCGAGCTTTTCGCTTCCGCGCGGATCCTTCGTCCGCTTGAGACCAAAGCGGAGATTGTCCTCGACGTTCAAATGCGGAAAGAGGCTCGCCTCCTGAAAGACGTAGCCGAGCGCGCGGCTGTGGGTGGGAAGAAAGATCCCCTTTTCGTCGTCCTGCCAGATTTCGTCGGCGATGACGACCCGACCCTCGGGATGTTCAAGCCCCGCGACGCAGCGAAGAAGCGTCGTCTTCCCGCAGCCCGACGGTCCGAAGAGCACCGTGATGCCCTTTTCGGGGAAAGAGGCCTCCGCCTCGAGGGCAAAGCCCGTCGAACGGGCGAGGCGAACCGATACGCCGTATTTCATCGCCCGCTCCTTCCGGCACCGTGCCGTTCAAAATAAGTGAGGGAAAGGAGGACGAAGAAGCTGAAGACGAGCATGCCGCCCGCGAGCCAGTGGGCCTTGTCGTATTCCATCCCTTCCACGTAGGTAAAGATTTCGGTCGACACCACCTGGGTTTCGCCCGGGATGTTGCCGCCGATCATCAACACGACCCCGAATTCCCCGATCGTGTGGGCGAACGTCATGAGGACGCCCGTAAGAATGCCGTGACGCGCCATGGGAAGGATGACGGAAAAGAAGGCGTCGAGAGGTCCCGCCCTCAGCGTCGCGGCGACTTCCATGGGTTTCGTCCCCACGGCTTCGAATGCGTTCTGCAGGGGCTGCACCATGAAGGGGAGCGAATAGATCACGCTCCCCACCACGAGCCCCGTAAAGGTGAAGTTGAGCGTCTCGATTCCGAAGAGCTGCGTAAAGGCGCCGATCGGCCCCGAAGGGCCGAGGGCGACCAGGACGTAAAAGCCCAGAACCGAGGGCGGCAGGACGAGCGGGAGCGTCACGATCGCGCTGATCGGTGCGCACAGGGCGCTCTTTCGCCGTGCAAGCCACCATGCGAGCGGCATGCCGAGGATGAGCAGAAAAACCGTCGTAACGAACGCGAGTCTCAGACTCAGCCAGACGGGACCGAGATCGGTCGGCGTAAGCGGCATGCCTTTCTCCTCTCTCTTTGATTACTTGGCGGTGTCGTAGCCGTAGACGAAGCGGATGCGGTCGGCTTCCTTGTTCGTCTTCAGGTATTCGAGGAAGCGCTTGGCGCCTTCGTTCTTTTCACCGGCCTTCAGAAGGACCGCGTCCTGCGTGATGGGCTTGTAGAGTTCCTGCGGAACGACCCAGCCCGAACCCGACGTGAACTTGCCGTCCTTGGCGCACTGGCTCATGGCGACGAAGCCGGCCTGAGCGTTGCCCGTGGCGACGAACTGATAGGTCTTGCCGATGTTGTCGCCTTCAACGATCTTGGGCGTGAGAGCGACCTTCATGCCGAGGGTTTCCATCGCCTGGTGGGCGGCTTCACCGTAGGGAGCGAGCTTCGGATTCGCGACGGCGAGCTTCTGGAGCTTGTCGCTCTTGAGCGAATTCTGGTCCTTGATGAAGTTGGCGTCCGAGCTCCAGAGGACGAGCTTGCCGATGGCGTAGGTGTAGTTCGTGCCTTCCACGCCGAAGCCTTCCTTCACGGCCTTGGCCGGGGTCTTCGAGTCGGCGGCGAGCAGCACGTCGAAGGGAGCGCCGTTCTTGATCTGGGCGTAGAAGGCGCCCGTAGCGCCGAACGAAAGCACGAGCTTGTCGCCCGTGGCCTTTTCATAGATCGGAGCGAGTTCCTTGATCGGCGCCGTGAAGTTGGCGGCGACGGCCACGCGGACGGTTTCGGCGTAGAGCGAACCCGAGGCCACGGCGGCGAGCAGGAGGGCAAGGCAGGCCTTCTTCATTTGCGATTCTCCTTACGGACGGCATGCGAACGGTACCGTCCTAAAATTTGGTAGAGTGAGAACACGATCGCGAGGGCGAAAACGCCCCCGCTCTCGCTATTCTGAAAAAGAATAGCGATATTTCGATTTTGCCGCAAGGAAACACCTCGGGGGAGATGCATGCCGAAGGAAAATGTTCAGGCCGATCCGGTTTTGCTCACGCACCTTTTGAACGAGACGATTGACAAAAGACTCGACATTCTTCGACGCGTCGCAGACGTGGGATCGATCTCGGAAGCCGCCCGCGGCGCGGGCGTGAGCTACAAGGCGGCCTGGCAGGCGATTGAGACCCTCTCGAACCTTGCAGGCGGTCCGCTCGTCGAGAAGGTCGTGGGCGGCCGCTCGGGCGGCGGCACCCGCATCACGTCCCGCGGGGAAGAGGTTCTGCGCCTCAACGAGGCGCTCGTGCGCGCCCGCCGCCGCGTGCTCGAAGAGTTCGGGCGAAACGGCGCCGAAGGTCTCTCCGCGGCGGGAGGACATTTTCTGATCTCCATGCGCAACCAGCTGCCCGCCACCATCCATACCCTCAAGATCGGCTCGGCCCTCGTGCGGCTTCTCCTCGCGATCGACGAAGACCATCTCATCCGCGCCTCCGTCACCAAGGAAAGCGCCCAGCTTCTCGGCCTTCGCGAAGGGATGCGCGTCGTCGCGCTCTGCAAGGCGACCGGCGTCGAAGTCTTCTCGGAGCCCCTGGAAACGGCCGACAACCTCCTTGAAGGGACGGTCGTCCATTGCGACCGCGACGACCACGGCGGTGAATGCACCGTCCGCCTTCCCTCGGGCCTTACGCTCGTAGGCTTTGCCCGCGCGCACCACGGACTGCGCCGCCAGGGCCCCGCCTGGGTGCTCATGCCCTGCGACAACATCGCCGTTGCGCTTGCGCAGTAAAGCGTTCCAAAGAGCAGGCGAAAATCCTTAAGGATTTGCACGTAGCTCATTGTATGCAAACGGAAAAGCATCCATCTTTTTGCAGGAATTTCCGCTCTCTTTGACTGTAGTCAACCGCTGAAAAACATTTCTTACATTTTTCTGAATAACATTACAGCCTGCTTAGTGTCGGCGAAGACCCCGCTATTCGTTTGCCGCCGACGAAAAGACAATGCTCCCGCCGTCCCACTCCCTCCGGATCGGCGGTGAACTTCAACAAAAGGCTCCAAGATGGAAAAGAACAGCGTTTGGTATCTTGCCGGCATCGGCCTCATCGGCGTCGTCGTCGGCATCATTTTCGTCGGTATTCTCACGAGCGTCGTGCACTGGGCTGGCACGCCGAAGTTCTGCGGTGAATTCTGCCACTCGATGGATGCGACCTACATCGCCTATCAGAAGGGCGATCACTTCCGCACCGCTTCGGGCGCCACCGCCGGTTGCTCGGACTGCCACCTGAAGAACCACTCGAACGAACACGTCGGCCCGATCGACTACGTCGAAATGCTCATGTACAAGGCCAAGGCCGGTTCGATCTCGCTCTTCGGTCAGATCCAGGGTTCGCTCAGCACCCCCGAAAAGCAGATTGAAAAGCGTCCGGAAATGGCCGCCGCCGTTCTCGAATCGATGCGCGCTGACAACTTCGAAGCCTGCCGCGGCTGCCATGACGTTCAGCGCATGTACAACCCGGGCAAGCCGCTCGTCGCCGCCATCCACAAGGGCATGGGCCCGGAAACCAAGGTGGACTGCATCAGCTGCCACCCGACCGCCGGCCACAACTACACGGGTGAAATCCTCCCCGTCGCCCAGGCGAAGTAATTTCGGCCCCGCGAAATACTCTCTGAAAGGCTCCGACCCCTCGGTCGGGGCCTTTTTTCGTTTTTGCCACGAACGACCACAGTTTGTCTACAATCAACCGATGCACGCCCGCCGAGCGCGGCGGGCCCAAACCATTTCGACAGAGGCCGGCATAAGAATGGGCACGACTTTCCGAAAAGACTACAAGGTTCCCTCGCATCTCATCGATTCGGTTCATCTCGAATTCGATCTCGACCCCGACAGCAGCTCGGTGACGTCCACGATGGACGTGCGTCCCAATCCCGACACGGACGACAAGGTGCTCGACCTCGTCCTCAACGGCGAGGCCGTCACGCTCGTGAGCGTGAACGTCAACGGCCGGGCGCTCTCGGAGAGCGAATACACCCTCACCGACACCACGCTCACGATTCCGGCGCTGCGCGAAGCGGCGAAGGTCGTCATCGTCAACCGCTTCAGCCCCTCGAAGAACACCGCGCTCTCCGGGATCTACGCTTCCGGCAAGAACCTCATGAGCCAGTGCGAAGCGACGGGCTTCCGTCGCATCACCTACTGGCCCGACCGTCCGGACGTGCTCGCGAAGTTCACGGTCACGATCCGCGCGCCCAAGGCGCTCTACCCGGTCCTTCTCTCGAACGGCAACCGCGTCGAATCGCGCGACCTCCTCGACGGCCGCCACGAAGTCCGCTGGGTCGACCCCTATCCGAAACCCTGCTACCTCTTCGCGCTCGTCGCGGGGACGCTCGAGTGCCGCCGCGAGAAGTACCGTCTCGGCAACGGCCGCGAAGTGACGCTCGAAGTCTGGGTGGAACCGCAGGACATCGGCAAGACCGAACACACGATGGAAAGCCTCAAGCGCGCCATCGCCTGGGACGAAAAGCGCTTCGGCCTCTACCTGGACCTCGACCTCTTCATGATCGTCGCGACGAACGACTTCAACTTCGGCGCGATGGAAAACAAGGGGCTCAACATCTTCAACGCCCGCTACGCCCTCGCCAATCCGGCGATCGCGACCGACCGCGACTACTTCAACATCGAGTCCGTGGTCGCGCACGAATACTTCCACAACTGGACGGGCGACCGCGTGACGCTTCGCGACTGGTTCCAGCTCACGCTCAAGGAAGGCCTCACCGTTTTCCGCGATCAGGAATTCTCCGCCGACATGCTGGGCGACCCGACGGCCCGCGCCGTGCAACGCATCGAAGACGTCAAGGCCCTGCGCACCGCGCAGTTCCCCGAGGACGCCGGTCCCATGGCGCATCCGATCCGTCCGGAGAGCTACAAGGAAATCAACAACTTCTACACCATGACCGTCTACGAAAAGGGCGCCGAAGTCATCCGCATGCTTCACACGCTCCTCGGCGAGACGGTTTTCCGCAAGGGCTTTGACGAATACATCCGCACGAACGACGGCTCGGCCATCACGTGCGAGGCCTTCCTCACGGCCATGGCGAACGCTTCGGGGCGCGACCTCTCGCAGTTCGCCCGCTGGTTCGAACAGGCGGGCACGCCCGTCGTCGCCGTCGAAGGCGAATGGGATGCCGCGGCCGGCAAGTTCCGCCTCGTCGTCGAACAGGCGACGCCGCCCACGCCGGGCCAGCCCCACAAGGCTCCGCTTCTGATGCCCTTCCCCGTCGCCTTCTTTGACCGCGACGGCAAGGAGTGCCCGCTTCGCCTCGAAACGCCCGAGGGCATCGTGGAACTCGACACGCCCCTCGAACTCACCGAAGCGCGCCACGAATGGGTCTTCACGGGCTTCACGTCCGCTCCCGTGCCGAGCCTCAACCGGGGCTTCGCCGCGCCCGTTCGTCTTCGCTACGACTATTCGCTCGACGACCTCGCGCTTCTCGCCTCCTGCGACACCGATCCCTTCAACCGCTGGGAGGCGATGCAGGAACTGATGCTTCGCACGGCGCGCGAGCTCGTTCGCGACCGCTTCGCCGGACGCGAAGAGAACGTCCCCGCCGTCTTCTTCGAAGCCTTCAAGCGCACGCTCACGGACGAAACGCTCTCGCCCGCCTACGCGGCCGTCACGCTCGAACTTCCCTCAGAACGTACGATCGGCGAGTCGCTTCCCTTCATCGATCCCGAGGCCGCCTTCCGGGCCCGCGAAGCGCTTCGCGTCGCGATCGCCAAGCGCCTGCAGCTCGAACTCACGGCCGCGGTTGACCGTTCGGTGACACCCGGGCCCTATTCGCCCGATCCGGAAAGCGCCGGCAAGCGCGCCCTCAAGAATCTTGCGCTCTACTACCTCATGGGCGCCTCGAGCCACCACACGGTCATCCGCGTGCGCGATCAGCTCATCAAGCGCGAGAACCTCACGGACGAACTCGCCGCCCTGAAGCTCATCGTCGACTCGAACGTGCCGAGCAAGAACAATTTTGAGGTCGAGACGCTGCAGTCCTATCTGCCCGAGCCGCTTCTCGTCAACAAGTGGCTCACGGTTCAGGCGACGACGAAGACGCACGCGGGGGAACTGCCCGTGCTCGAGCGCGTTCGCGAACTCATGAAGTGCGACTTCTTCTCGCTTTCGAACCCGAACAACGTCTACGCACTCCTTCTCGCGTTCTTCACGCAGAATCCCTCGGAATTCCACACGAAGGACGGCGAAGGGTACAAGTTCTGGACCGAGGTCGTCCTCGAACTCGACCGCATCAACCCGCACGTGGCGGCCCGCGTCGCCCGTACGCTCGAAAACTGGCGGCGCTACACGCCGCAGCTCTCGCGCCTTCAGTACGAAGCGCTCGAGAACGTCTATCTGCACAAGGACCGACTTTCCGAGAGCGTCTTGGAAGTCGTCGAAAAGGCTCTCAACAATCCCACCTGAGGAAATCGCATCGTGGCAACCACTCTTTCTCAATATCTGGCCCGTGAAGAATCGCTCCATGGACTCGACCCCGTTCTCGCCCGTCTGATCACGAGCGTCTCCGAAGCCTGCAAGACGATCAGCCACAAGGTTCGTCAGGGTGCGCTCGCGGGCGTCCTCGGCCTTGCCGGCACCGAAAACGTCCAGGGTGAAGACCAGAAGAAGCTCGACATCATCAGCAACGACATCTTCGTCGACGCCGTCGTCCGTTCGGGCGCCGTCTGCGGCATGGTGAGCGAAGAAGTCCCCGAAGTCATGTCGGTGCCTGACGAATTCCCCGTCGGTCCCTACCTCATCGCCTTCGACCCGCTCGACGGCTCGAGCAACATCGACATCAACGTTTCGATCGGCTCGATCTTCTCGGTCACGCCCGCCGTCCGTCCGAAGCGCACGGCCGTCGACGCGGACTTCCTGCAGCCCGGCCGCAAGCAGGTGGCCGCGGGCTACTGCATGTACGGCCCGCAGACGCAGCTCTGCCTCACCTTCGGCCGCGGCGTCGTCTTCTTCACGCTCGATCCCTCGACGGGCACCTTCGTGCTCACGCAGGAAGACGTCCGCGTCGCGCCCGCCGCGAAGGAATTCGCCATCAACTGCTCGAACATGCGCCACTGGGAAGCGCCCGTTCGCCGCTACATCGACGAACTTCTCGCCGGGAAGACCGGTCCCCGCGGCAAGGACTTCAACATGCGCTGGGTCGCCGCGATGGTCGCCGAAGTGCACCGCATTCTGCAGCGCGGCGGCATCTTCCTCTATCCGCGCGACAACCGCGATCCCGCCAAGCCCGGCAAGCTTCGTCTTCTCTATGAAGCCAACCCCATGTCGATGATCATGGAAAACGCGGGCGGCGCCTCGACGAACGGCCATACGCCGATTCTCGACATCGTGCCCGAGAAGATCCACCAGCGCGTCGCCGTCATGCTCGGCGCCCGCGAAGAAGTGGATCTCGTGACGGGATATCACAAGGCGTAAACGGGGTATCTTCTCCGAAAGACTCTCTGCTATGCTGAAAGTGCGCCCTCATGGGCGCACCGGACGCCATTCATTCACTTGCGGCCGCCTCCCCGAACGAGGCGGCACGGAGTTTCATTATGAAGTTGCGAACGCTGGGAATCATCCTGGTTCTCATCCTCCTCGCCGTTTTCCTCATCATCAACTGGACGGCCCTCTCGACCGTGATGACCGTCAACCTCGTCTACCGCGAGATTCAGGCTCCGCTCGGCGTCATCGTCGTGGCGGCCTTCGCCGTGGTCGTCCTCTGCATGTTCATCTACACCGTCTGGCAGCAGGCGAGCGTGTCGCTTGAAATCCGTTCGGCTTACAAGGAAGCCCGCACGGCGCGTCATCTCGCCGACGAAGCCGACAAGAGCCGCGTGACGGCGCTCCACAACGAAATGAACGAGCGCCTGACGAAGATCGAGACGATGCTTTCGGAACGCACCGAAGAAATGCTCACGCTCGTTCGCACGCGCTCGGGCGAAGTCGACGCCAAGCTCGCCGAACTCGCTTCCATGCAGGCCGACTATCAGGCCAAGAACCTGCAGGCGATCCGCGCTTCGCTCTCGGAAATCGAGGCGAAGATGCTCCCGCCCCTTCCGCCCGCCGAAGAGGAACCCTCCAAGGCCGAGAAGGACGCCAAGGACACGGCCGAGAAAAAAGAGCTCTTCAAGGATCTCTTCTGACCACTCTTTCCTGCGAGCGGGCCCTGCCCGCTCTTTTTTCGAATCAACCGGAGTATTGCCATCATGCGTAAAGATCCGCGCTTTCCCACGCTTCACATCGTTGACCATCCGCTCGTGCAGCACAAACTCACGCTCATGCGCGAAAAGGAAACGAGCACGCGCGACTTTCGCGAGCTCTTGAAGGAAATCGCGATGCTGATGGGCTATGAACTCACGCGCGACTATCCGCTCACGACCCGCCGCATCGAAACGCCTCTCGCCGAATTCGACGCCCCCGTCATGGAGGGGAAGAAGCCCGTGATCGTCCCGGTCCTGCGCGCCGGTCTCGGCATGACGGACGGTCTTTTGACCCTCATGCCCGGCGCCCGCGTCGGTCACATCGGTCTCTACCGCGACGAAAACAAGCGCCCCGTCGAATACTTCGTGCGTCTGCCCGACACCGAAGGCCGCAACTTCATCGTTGTCGACCCGATGCTCGCCACGGGGTATTCCGGCGCCTACGCCGTCGACACCCTCAAGAAGCGCGGCATTCCCGGCCATCAGATCCAGTTCATGGCGCTCGTCGCCGCGCCCGAAGGCGTGAAGACCTTCTCGGAACTCCATCCCGACGTCGAAGTCTACGTCGCGGCGCTTGACGACCACCTCGACGAAAACGCCTACATCGTCCCGGGTCTCGGCGACGCAGGCGACCGCATCTTCGGCACGAAGTAAGACGCCGTTTTCCGTCCTTTTCTCGAAGCGGACGCCGGGCACTCCCCCGACGTCCGCTTTTTTACGCAAATTCGCGTATGCCGCATTTGCAGATTTACGAAGTATTTCAACAGAATAATTTCAGGGTTTCCATGTAGATCGACGAGAAAAAGAGGCTTTCTGAACCGTATTCCGGCCTCCAACGAGGCTCGCCGGACGAATTTCGTAAAATTTCATGACATCCGTCAAAGACAAACTCTGAAAAAACAGGCATCATTGCGGCCGTACAAACGGCAGTCGCACTACGTAGATTGCACGGACCAACCACGCGGGCGGCGCTCTCCTGTATTCGGGCGCCGCGCGTTGTTTTCAACGATTTCCAAACTCCCTGAAGGACAAGTCATCATGACGACCCCTGAATCCATCAAGTACGCCAACACCCCGACGGCCACCGAAAACGTCTGGGGCGTGGGCCTCAAGGACGCCAAGCGTCAGAGCCGCTTCACGGCCATCTGCGACGTCACGCAGTCCGTCACCGGCCTCATCCTCGGCCTCTTCCTTTTCTGCCACATGGCCTTTACGAGCTCGGTGCAGTTCGGCAAGGACGTCTTCTGGAACCTCATCGCCTTCTCGGGCGGTCACTTCCTTGACGGCCAGGATCATCCGTCCTTCCACTTCATCTTCGTGCTCTTCATCACGATCTGCGTGACGCTGCACGCCCTCTGCGCTCTGCGTCGCTTCCCGACCTCGTACCATCAGTGCCGCGACATCAAGGCCCACTATCGCCTGCTCCGTCACCCCGACACCACGCTCTGGATGATCCAGCTCGTCACGGCCTTCCTGCTCTTCCTCTTCGTGTTCCCCCACGTCATGGGCATGCTCACGAACCCGAGCGGCTTTGACCCCAACCTCATCGGCGTGCACACCTATCACTCCGGCATGCTCTACACGTTCATCTTCCTCGTGATCACGGAACTCCACGGCATGATCGGTCTCTATCGCCTCGCCGTTAAGTGGGACATCTTCGCGAAGAACCCCGAACGCGACATCATCGACCAGCGCGTCGGCGACCGTGCCGGCCTTCGCAAGACGATGCTCATCATCGCCTTCCTCATGATCGTCTGCGGTACGCTCACGGCCTGGACCAACTACTCGATCGGCGCCGAACAGGTTGAAGCCGGTCAGGAAGCCGCCCGTTACGTCATCCCCGATGAACTGAACTGGTGGAAGTAATTCGGGAGATTGTCTCCCCGTAAGGAAACCCGCTCATCTCCCGATGAGCGGGTTCTTTTTTGGAAGTCCCCCATGCGCACGCCCCTCTGGGAAAAAATCTACCGCTCCCTCGTCGAGGACATTCAACGGGGCCGCTACCCCGTCGGTTCCGTTCTCCCCACCGAAAGCGAAATCATCGACACCTTCGGCGTGAGCCGCCACACGGCGCGCCGCGCCTACGCCGAGCTCGTGCGTCTGGGCTACGTGCGCCGCACGCCGCACGTGGGCTCGCAGGTGATCAACACCGGCCACCTGCCGAACTTCTACTACGAAGTCGAATCCTTTTCGAACCTCGACCCCTACCACAACCTGCAGCCGCGCGAAATCCTCGCGCAGTCGCACTTTCTCTACGCGCCCGAAGAGGGCGAGAACCTGCCCTTTGCGGAAAACGAACCCGTCTGGCGCATCGACTTCGCGCGCTTCGGCCGGCAGCCCTACGAGGTCCTCGGACTCACGACCGCGTGGATGCCTTCGGAAAACGAACGCTTTCTCGAAACCATCCGCGCCGAGCCCACGGTGCCCTTGATCAATCTCCTCTGCCGGCTTCGCAACGACACCTGTCAGACGATCGATCAGTCGGTGCGCGCGAGGATCGTCACGTCCGACCTTGCGAAGACGCTTCGCACCCGCCCGGGAAGTCCCATCCTCGAAATCCTTCGCACTTTCCGCAATCCCCGCGGCGAAGTGCTCCTTTGCTCGAGGAACTACTTCAAGGGCAACAACTTTACGCTCGACATCCGGCTCACCCGGAAGCCCTTTGCGTGAGAACCGTCCGCTCTCCCTTCGAAATGCAAAGATGCGCATCCTTTTTCTCCTGTGTCAACACTCGTGATTCTCTGCATTGCGAAGCTCAGGGCGAGGGCGGATAATGCATCGTTGACTTTTTTCGGGCCCCCTTTCGAGGGGCGCCTGAAAAACCACGAGACCCAACCGCGGCGTCTGAAGACCGCCGTATCCACCCCATAACCAGACCGCGCCCCGTTGCGCGGCCCTTTTTCCCCTTGCAAAAAAAGGAAGAAGCATGGCTCAAAATCCCGCCTTCAAGTACGCTCCGATGTTCCAGCACGGAAAGGACGAAACCGAGTACACCCTCGTTTCGAAGGACTACGTCTCGGTTTCCGAATTCGAAGGACATCCCATCCTCAAGGTTGAAGCCGAAGGCCTCACCAAGCTCATCCACCGCGCCTTCACCGACGTGAACTTCATGCTCCGCCGCTCGCACAACGAACAGGTCGCGAAGATCCTTCACGACCCCGAAGCGAGCGACAACGACAAGTACGTCGCCCTCACGTTCCTGCGCAACGCCGAAACGGCCGCCAAGGGCGTGCTCCCCTTCTGCCAGGACACGGGCACGGCCATCATCCACGGTGAAAAGGGTCAGCACGTCTGGACGGGCTTCTGCGACGAAGAAGCCATCTCCAAGGGCGTCTACGACACGTACACCCAGGAAGCCCTGCGTTATTCGCAGAACGCTCCGCTCTCGATGTACGAAGAAGTCAACACCAAGTGCAACCTCCCCGCTCAGATCGACATCGAAGCGACGGAAGGCATGGAATACAAGTTCCTCTGCGTCGTCAAGGGCGGCGGCTCGGCCAACAAGTCCTACCTCTATCAGGAAACGAAGGCCGTCCTCAATCCGCAGAAGCTCGTGCCCTACCTCATCGACAAGATGAAGAGCCTCGGCACGGCCGCCTGCCCGCCGTACCACATCGCCTTCGTGATCGGCGGCACCTCCGCCGAACGCACGATGCTCACGGTCAAGCTCGCTTCCTGCCACTTCTACGACGATCTGCCGACGACGGGCGACGAAACGGGCCGCGCCTTCCGCGACCTCGAGCTCGAACAGAAGCTCTTTGAAGAAGCCTGCAAGATCGGTCTCGGCGCTCAGTTCGGCGGCAAGTACATGGCCCACGACATCCGCGTCATCCGTCTGCCGCGCCACGGCGCGAGCTGCCCGATCGGCATGGGCGTCTCCTGCTCGGCCGACCGCAACGTCAAGTGCAAGATCGACCGCGACGGTCTGTGGATCGAAAAGCTCGACGACAATCCCGCGAGCCTCATCCCCGAAGAACTCCGCAAGCCCGGCGATGCGGGCGGCATCTCGATCAACCTTGATCAGCCGATGAAGGACGTTCTCGCCGAACTCTCGAAGCACCCCGTCTCCACGCGCGTCTCGCTCACGGGCACGATCATCGTCGCCCGCGACATCGCCCACGCCAAGTGGAAGGAACGCTTTGAACGCGGCGAAGGCCTGCCTGACTACCTCCTGAAGCACCCGGTCCTCTACGCGGGCCCGGCCAAGACCCCCGAAGGCTACGCCTGCGGCTCCATGGGTCCGACGACCGCCAACCGCATGGACCCCTATGTGGACCTCTTCCAGTCCCAGGGCGGCTCGATGGTCATGATCGCCAAGGGCAACCGCACCCAGGCCGTGACGGACGCCTGCCAGAAGCACGGCGGCTTCTATCTCGGCACGATCGGCGGCGTGGCGGCCGTTCTCTCGAGCGACGCCATCAAGAGCATCGAATGCATCGAGTATCCGGAACTCGGCATGGAAGCCGTCTATCAGATCCGCGTCGAAAACTTCCCGGCCTTCATCCTGGTCGACGACAAGGGCAACGACTTCTTCAAGCAGTTGAAGCCCTGGAAGGTTGAAGTGAAGCCCTGCTGCCAGGCCAAGTAACCTGACGCACCTTCGCTGAAAGTCAAGGCCGCCTCCGTCGAGGGGCGGCCTATTTCTTTCCGTGAAACAATTTTTCACACACTCGGGACCCGCTCCTCTGTAAGAGTTCGGGCTACTACCTAGGATATTGATCGTATTTGAATGTAAACGATCGTCACCAATGCGTGAACTTTCCGTTTTTCGTCAAAGAACGTTCAAATTTTCGGGAAAAGCGCCGGCGAAACGTAGAGAATTAGCTGTCCTTGTGTTTCTTACACCTCAAACCTTAACCAACCATCACTCTAGAGAAGAACCAAAATGGCACTCGGTTTAGACTTTTGGATCCAACTCTTGGTCGTGCTTGCGGCGCTCTTTTACGGCGCCCGTAAAGGCGGCATGGGCCTCGGCCTCATCGGCGGTATCGGCCTGATCGTCCTCATCTTCGGCTTCGGCCTCAAGCCGGGCAAGCCCCCGGTCGACGTGATTCTCACGATTCTCGCCGTGGTGTGCGCTTCGGCCACCCTGCAGGCCGCCGGCGGTCTCGACTGCCTGCTGCAGATCGCGGAAAAGATGCTCCGTCGTCATCCGCGCTTCGTCTGCTACCTCGCTCCGTACATCTGCTGGTTCCTGACGGTTCTCTGCGGTACGGGTCACGTCGTCTACACGATGCTCCCGATTATCTATGACGTGGCCATCAAGAACGGCGTCCGTCCGGAACGTCCGCTTGCCGCCTCCACCATTTCCGCTCAGATGGGCGTGATCTGCTCGCCGGCCGCCGTGGCCGCCGTCTCGATGATCGCTCTTCTTGACGGCTATGAAGTCGGCGGTCAGCCCTTCGGCTTCACGCAGCTCTTCGCCATCGTGATCCCGTCGGCCATCGTCGGTATCTTCGCTCTCGCCACGTTCTCGCTCTTCCGCGGCAAGGACCTCGACAAGGACGAAGCCTTCCAGGAACTCATCAAGGATCCGGAACAGCGCAAGTACATCTACGGCGAAACGACGACCCTCATCGGCATCAAGTTCCGTCCCGAACAGTGGGCTTCGCTCTACATCTTCCTCGGCACCGTGGCTGTGGTTGCTCTGCTCGGCATGTTCCCGTCGCTGCGCCCCGCTTCCGGCGGCAAGGCCCTCTCGATGACGCTCGCCATTCAGATGTTCATGCTGACGGCCGGCGCCCTCATGGTCATGTTCTGCAAGACGAAGGCTTCCGCCGTCGCCAAGACCGCCGTGTTCAACGCCGGTATGGTCGCCATCGTGGCCGTGTACGGTGTGGCTTGGATGGCCGACACGATGTTTGCCGCCCACTTGGCCAACCTGAAGGAAATCCTCACCGAATGGGTTCGTGAAGCGCCGTGGACCTACGCCATCGTGCTGCTCCTCGTTTCGAAGCTCGTGAACTCCCAGGCCGCCGCCGTCGCGACGATCGTTCCGGTCGCCCTCGCCATCGGCACGCCTCCGGGCCTCGTGGTTGCCTTCTCGTCGGCCTGCTACGGCTACTACATCCTGCCGACCTACCCGTCCGACCTGGCCGCCATTCAGTTTGACCGTTCCGGCACGACCCACATCGGCCGCTTCGTGATCAACCACTCCTTCATCGCTCCGGGCTTGATCGGCGTCATCACCGCCTCGCTCGTGGGCTACATCCTCGGCATGGTCTACGGTTACATCTGATTCTGAAATCAACCGGCGGCTCCGGTCGCCGGCGTAACCCAGATCTCATAAGGACCTCCTGCCGCACGTCGAGCTTTCGAAGTGCGGCAGTTTCATATTCACTGCCTCATCATGTCGATCCGCACCTTTGACTTTGCCTACGGCCGCGGCCGCAAGACCTTCGAACTCGACGACGAACTCATCCTCAAGGAAGTCCGCACGGAAACCTTCCCCGTCATGGAAAACGTCGCCGAAGGCGTCCTCGAAGCCATCCATCACCCGATCGGCCTTCCTTCGATCGCGGAAATCGTCAAGCCCGGCGACACCGTCGCCTTCATCTGCAACGACCCGACGCGCGTCGCGAACAGCTTCGACTTCATGCCCGTGCTCGTGAACGAAATGAACCGCTTGGGCGTCCCCGACGAAAACATGAAGATCGTCTTCGCGCTCGGCACGCACCGCGAAATGTCGCACGAGGAAATGGTCGAGCAGGTGGGCGAAGACGTCGCCTCGCGCCTTCGCATGTTCAATTCCATCGCCACGAAGTCGGAAGACTTCGAATACTTCGGCGACACCTCCCGCGGCACCCCCGTCTGGATTCACAAGGAACTCTGCAACGTCGACCACGTGATCCTCACCGGGACGATCGTGCACCACTACTTCTCGGGCTACGGCGGCGGCCGCAAGGCGATTCTCCCGGGCTGCGCCGCCATGGAGACCGTCCGCGTCAACCACAGCTTCATGCTCGACGAAAAGGCCGGTCTCGGCATCACGACGGGGAATCCCTGCTACGAAGACCAGATGGAAGGGGTCGCGCTCTTTGCGAAGGGCCGCTCGCTCTTCCTCTTCAACGCGATTCTCAACGCCAAGCACGAGTTCCTTCGCATGTTTGCGGGCGACTACGTCGCCGCCCACAACGAAGCCTGCCGCTTCGTCGACCAGGTCTACGGCTGCGAAATCCCGCACGAAGCCGACCTCGTCGTCGCCTCCTGCGGCGGCTACCCGAAGGACATCAACGTCTATCAGATGCAAAAGACGATGGACAACGCGGCCTGCGCCGTCAAGAAGGGCGGCGTCGTGATTCTCTTTGCCGACTGCGAGGAAGGTTCGGGCTCGGCCGTTCTCGAAGAGACCTTCCGCCGTCTCAAGACCCCGGAAGCGATCAAGAAGGAACTCGAAGAAAACTTCCGCATCGGCGCGAACAAGGCCTTCGCCATCACGCGTCCGCTCTCGAAGGCGCGCTTCATTCTCGTTTCGCGCCTCGACCGCACGCTCGCGCACGAGATGCTCTTCACCGCGGCGGTCGACACCCCCGAAGAGGCCTTTGCGCTCGCGAAGACCTATGTGGGCGAACGTCCCTCGGTCATCCTGATGCCTGAAGGCAGCCTCACGGTTCCGCGCGTCGCCGCGTAATCGTTCGGTTTCTCACCAGACGAAAACTCCCCGTCGGGTTTCGGCCCTTCGGGGAGTCGTCGTTTGTGGGTTGCGCCGGAAGTCAACGAAGCGCCGGGAGACGTCCCGCCGTCTTCTCGGCGAGCCTCAGCTCTTCAATGGCCGCGATCACCGATTCGCGCGTGAAGCCCGCGCGAAGAAGCGCCTTTTTCGCCTCGCTTCGCGCGTCGCGAACGCTTCGCACGACGCGCGAGAGACGGTCCGCCGTCTCGGCGTCGGAGTCGCCCGCAAGCGGTCCGACAAGCGATGCGTAGGCCGTGTCGGAGAGCCCTTCAAAGAGGCTCAAAAGCGACGCGTGCTTCGCGCGAAGCCCTTCATACTCGACGAGCGCCCGGCGGACGGTTTCCCCTTCCTCGAGGCGCCCCTCGCGCAGGACCCGCTCGAGCATTTCGGGGAGCCCCGCCACGTCGCTCGTACGCTCGACGTACCCGCAGGCGCCCCGTTGGAGAAGACTCCTCACGAAGGCGGGATTCACGTCGGGCTCGAGCGCGAGGAGAACCTTCACGCCCGCGCGCTCGCGCGCGGCCGCAAGCCACGCGTACGGGTCGAACGCCTCCCGATCGACGGGGAGCACGAGAACGGAGGGCCGAAGACTCCACTCGAGTCTCGCTTCAGCCGCGTTTCGGGCGCGCCCCACCGAGAAGCGTCCGTCCGCCTCGAGGACCGACACGGCCCCCGCGCGCAGGATTTCGTCGCTCTCGAGAAGGAGTACGGAGGTCTTCGGCTTACGCATAGCGCAGCACGGTTTCCGTGAGGAGCGCCGCGCCCGTCATGAAGTCGTCGAGTTCCATCGCTTCGTCGGGGTTGTGGGAACCATGCTGATTGGCGATGAAGATCATCGCCGCGGGAATGCCCGCGTTGGCGAAGACGGCCGAGTCGTGCCCCGCGCCCGAGGCGATCGGCATCACGGGGATGCCCGCTTCGCGGGCCGCCGCGTGGAGGCGTTCGGACACTTCGTCGGAGAGCACGGCGGGCGCCGTGTAGAGGGCGTCGTCAAAGACGAAGCGCACGCCGCGCGCGGCTTCGAGCTTCTTGGCTTCCGCTTCGAGGCGGGCATGGAATTCGTCGAGCGTTTCCTTCTTGAGGCTTCGCATGTCGATCGTGAAGCGCACTTCGCCCGGGATCACCGAGATCGCGGCCGTTTCGCCCGTCTTCAGAACGCCCACGGTGAAGACGAGGTCCTTCCCGGCGGCCAGGAATTCGTCCCAGGCGGCGTCCATTTCGGCAAAGAGGTGCGCGGCGGCCATCACCGCGTCGTGGCGGTATTCCTTGTTGACGGCCCCCGAGTGGGCGGTTTCGCCGAGGCACACGACGTTCTTGTGGCGGATGTTCCCGCGGATCCCCGTGACGACGCCCACGCGCGGCGATTCGCGGCTTGTGAGCGTCGGGCCCTGTTCGATGTGGAGTTCCACGAAGGCGCCGATTTTCTTCACGTTGACGACGGGTTCGCCCGTCGTGAGGCGTTCGGGATCGACCCCGGTCGAGCGGATCGCGTCGGCAAGCGTCCCCGCTTCCGTACGATGGCGAAGCGCAAGGTCGGAAGTCTTCAAGCGGCCGAGCATCCCGAGCGAGCCCACGTAGGCCTTCCCGAAGAAGGAACTTTCTTCGCAGCGCATCATGAGGACGCGGTAGTCGACCGCGGGGACGACGCCTTCGTCGTGCATGTGCTTCGCGGCGACAAGCGCCGCGACGACGCCCGCGAGACCGTCGAAGTTGCCGCCCTGCGGAACGCTGTCGACGTGGCTTCCGGCCACGAAGGCCGGACGCGTCGAATCGCGCCCCTTCATCGTCATCCAGACGTTCCCCGCCGCATCGGTTTCGATTTCCAGACCGAGCTTGCGGCCTTCGTCCTTCAGAAATTCGAGGACCTTCGTTTCCACGGGACCGTAACCCTGACGGGTCACGCCGCGCACGTCCGCGCTCATTTCGCGGACCGTGTCGAAGAGTCGACGGGCAAAATCCTTGACTTCGGCAGAAAGCGCCATTTGTGCATCTCCTTCGTTTGATTCGGGCCCGAAGGGCCCCGTTTTTCGCAAGCCTAATCCTACGGGAAAAACGCTCTGTTGGCGAGTGTCGAATGCCCGAGGAAAGTCTTATAGAAGACCCAAAACTTTCCCTGATGACATTCCCGAACGATGCGCCTATAGTGTGCTCGACACGGGCGCTCTTTGCGCCCACCCATCCCTTTAGGAGACGCTGAAAAAATGGCCTCTACTTGCGCTTACAACGATCAACTCATCGAAATTCGCCGTCATCTTCACACCATGCCGGAAGAAGGCTGGAGCGAATTCCGCACCACCGCCTTCATCATCGAAACGCTTCGTTCCTACGGCTACGAAGTCCTCACGGGCAAGAAGGTGATCAATCCCGACAACTGCCTCGGTCGTTCGCAGAAGGTCGTTGACGCCGGCATCGCCTATGCGCGCGAAAACGGCGTTTCCGAAGAACTCCTCGCCGAAATGGACGGCCTCACGGGTTGCGTCGGCGTGCTCGACACGGGCCGTCCCGGCCCCACGCTCGCCGTTCGCTTCGACATCGACTGCGTGCCCGTCACCGAATCGACCGACGCCGACCACATTCCCGCCAAGGAAGGCTTCATCTCGACCCGTCCGGGCCTGATGCACGCCTGCGGTCACGACGCCCACACCTCGACGGGCCTTGCGCTCGCCCACTGGGTCGCCGACCACAAGGATGAACTGAAGGGCCGCTTCAAGATCCTCTTCCAGCCCGCCGAAGAAGGCGTGCGCGGTGCCGCCGGCATGGCCGCCTCGGGCATCGTCGACGACGCCGACTACTTCCTCGCCGCTCACGTCGCCATGATGTGCAAGTCGGGCGAAGTCTCGATCCGTCCGTACGGCTTCCTCTGCACGACGAAGCTCGACGTCACCTTCAAGGGCCGTCCCGCCCACGCGGGCGTCGAACCCAACGCCGGCCGCAACGCGCTCGCCTGCGCCGCCAACGCCGTCGTTCAACTCCTCGGCATCGCCCGCCACGGCTCCGGCATGACCCGCATCAACGTCGGCCAGATGATCGCCGGCGAAGGCCGCAACGTCATCCCCTCGAACGCGCTCCTCAAGATGGAAGTCCGCGGCGAAACGGGTGAAATCAACCAGTACATGTACGACTCGGCCGTCGCCATCATCGAAGGCTGCGCCAAGGCTCAGGGCTGCGAATACCACATCGAAAAGATGGGCGAAGCCGTCGACCTCACGAACGACGACGAACTCGTCGACGTGCTGCGCGAAGCCGCGGGCGCCGTCGAAGGCATCAACGTGCGCGAAGACGCCATGAATTTCGGCGGCTCCGAAGACGCCACGATCATCGCCCGCCGCGTGCAGGCGCACGGCGGGAAGGCCGCCTTCTTCGTGCTCGGCGCCGACCGTCCGTCGGGCCATCACACCGCCAAGTTCGACATCGACGAAAACGCCGTCAAGCAGGGCCTCAACGTCTGGGCCAACGCCGTTGAACGCGTGCTCGGCTGATAAGCTTCTTTTCTCAAGCGAAGCCGAAGCCCTCATCCGCAGGGCTTCGGCTTTTTTCGTCCCCCTCTTTTTGCGCTAGAATAGCGCATTCTTTTCGAGGGCCCCTTCTCAAGGGTCTCTCCCGCGTTCAATCCGATTCCCCGTGCGCCAGGCCTCCCGGGCCTCGCCGAGGTCTGCACAAGAAAAAAAGGTACATCATGTCCGGTCATTCCAAGTGGGCCAACATTCAGCACCGTAAGGGCCGTCAGGACGCCAAGCGCTCCAACCTCTGGACGAAGCTCGTCCGCGAAATCATCGTGGCCGCCCGTCTCGGCGGCGGCGACCCCGACACCAACTCCCGTCTTCGTCTCGCCCTCGTGAAGGCGCGCGCGGGCAACGTTCCGAAGGACACGATCAACAACGCCATCCTCAAGGGTACGGGCCAGCTCGAAGGCGTCTCCTACGAAGAAGTCCGCTACGAAGGCTACGGCGTGGGCGGTGCGGCCCTCATCATCGACTGCACGACGGACAACCGCGTGCGTACCGTCGCCGACGTCCGTCACGCCCTGACGAAGAACGGCGGCAACATGGGCACCGAAGGTTCGGTCTCCTTCATGTTCAAGCACGTGGGCGAATTCCTCTTTGCGCCGGGTACCTCCGAAGACGCCGTGATGGAAGCCGCGCTTGAAGCCGGCGCCGACGACGTCGTCACCGATCCCGACGACGGCTCCGTCGAAGTCACCTGCGATCCGAGCGCCTTCGACGCCGTGACGAAGGCCTTCGAAGCCGCCGGCCTCACCCCGGAAATGTCCGAAATCACCTACAAGGCCCTCAACGAAACGGTTCTCACGGGTGACGACGCCGCGAAGATGCAAAAGCTCATCGACGCCCTCGAAGATCTCGACGACGTGCAGCAGGTCTACACCTCGGCCGTCTTCGACGACGAAGAGTAATTTTTCCCTCCGAAAGGCTCGCGTTCGCGGGCCTTTTTTGCGAGAATCGCAACACCGTTTTTCTCCCATACTCTGGAGTGCTCCTATGAAGCTTCTCGTTATCGGCAACGGCGGCCGTGAACACGCCCTCGCCTGGCGCCTTGCGCAAAGTCCCCGCGTGGAAAAGGTGTTCGTGGCCCCGGGCAACGCCGGGACCGCCGTGACCGAAGGTCTGGAAAACCTCGCCGTCACGAATCTCGATCAGCTCGCCGACTTCGCCGAACGCGAAGGCATCGCCTTCACGCTCGTCGGCCCCGAAGCGCCGCTCGCCGCCGGGATCGTGGACAAGTTCCGCGCCCGCGGTCTGCGCATCTTCGGGCCCACGCGCACCGCGGCGCAGCTTGAAAGCTCCAAGGACTTCGCCAAGGCCTTCATGAAGCGCCACGGCATTCCCACCGCCGACTACGAAAGCTTCACCGATCCCGCCGCCGCGCACGAATACGTCGCGAAGAAGGGCGCCCCGATCGTGGTGAAGGCCGACGGCCTCGCCGCCGGCAAGGGCGTCGTCGTCGCGATGACCGAAGAGGCCGCCCACGAAGCGATCGACATGATGCTCGAAGGCCATGAATTCGGCAACGCCGGCGCCCGCGTCGTCATCGAAGACTATCTCGACGGCGAAGAAGCCTCCTTCATCGTCATGGTCGACGGCGAACACGTCCTCCCGATGGCCACTTCGCAGGACCACAAGCGCCTCCTCGACGGCGACCAGGGTCCCAACACGGGCGGCATGGGCGCCTACTCGCCCGCCCCGTGCGTGACGGAGGAAATCTACCGTCAGGCGATGGAAAACATCATTCTCCCGACCGTTCGCGGCATGGCCGAAGACGGCATCCGCTACACGGGCTTCCTCTACGCGGGCCTCATGATTTCCCAGGGTGCCGACGGCAAGCCCGTCGTCCGCACGCTCGAATTCAACTGCCGCTTCGGCGACCCCGAAACGCAGCCCATCATGATGCGCATGAAGAGCGACTTCTCCGAACTCGTTGAAGCCGCGATCGACGGCAAGCTCGACGAAAAGACGGTCGAATGGGATCCGCGCACGGCGCTCGGCGTCGTCTGCGCCGCCCGCGGCTATCCGACGCGTCCCGAAAAGGGCGCCGTCATCGAAGCGCTCCCCGAAGACAACGCCGAAACGCACGTCTTCCATGCGGGCACCGCGCTTGACGACGAAGGCCTCACGATCGTTTCGGGCGGCCGCGTCCTCTGCGTCGTGGGCCTGGGCGACACGGTGAAGGCCGCGCAGGAACGCGCCTACGAAGCCGCCCGCGAAGTGAAGTTCGACGGCATGCAGATGCGCTCCGACATCGGCTACCGCGCGATCGGCCGCTAAGTCGACTTTTTCCTCTCTGAAGGCACGTTTTCGGGCTCGGAAACGTGCCTTCACGCATTTTCGGGGGGCGACTTTCCCAAAGCGGAAGCGCACAATGCTAAGTTCTCTAGTAAGAAGGTCTCTCTGAAAGGTCCGCCATGCGTTTTGCTTTTCTCCTCCCGATCCTCGCCCTTCTTTCGGGCGCCGCATCGGCTGCGGGCGGTCCCGCGGGCTATCCCGCCACACTCATGGACGCCCCGGCCACCCTCACCGAGCCTCCCGCTCCCTTCGTGCGTCTCGGCAAGCCCGTCGTGACGCTCGAGAAGACGACGCTCGAAGACGTGGCCCTTCGCACGGGCGGCATGCGCCTCTCGGAGGGGCGCGGCATCTTTCGCCGCGACATTCTGTGCCTCGCGGGCACCGAAGGAGGTCGTCCGATGCGCCTCTGGCTCATTGCGACCGACGGTCCCCGCGTATCCGAAGCGCAGCTCGAATGGATGGCCGAGGGCGAAAAGCCCGATCCCGCCTGCCGGTCTCTCGCGCCCGAGCGTCTTCCCGTCCGGCTCGGCAAGGTGGGGCTCGGCATGACGAAGGACGCCGTCCTCGAACTCCTCGGCCCCGCGTCGCTCGACGCCGCCGACGGCTGGCACTACTGGTTCAGTCAGCGCTTCCTTCGAAACGAGCGCAACTTCCAGATGCTCGAACTCAACTGGCTCGGCGTTCGCTTTGAAGACGGACGCGCCGTGCGGCTCTTCAGTTCTCAGGCAACGAATCCTTGATATGATGCGGCGCGGTTTTGCTCTTTTGGGCGGCACCTTCGACCCCGTTCACCGCGGGCACTTGGCGCTTGCCGAAGCGGCCCTCGAGGCGCTCCCGATCCTTCGCGTCGACTTTCTGCCCGCGGGCGACCCGTGGCAGAAAAAACGCGTGACGTCCGCCTTTCACCGCGTGACGATGCTACGGCATGCGCTACAATACGACCCCCGCTTTCGCGTGGACGAACGCGAAGTGCTGCGGCCGGGGAAAACCTACACGATCGACACGCTCGAGGCGATTCGCCGCCGAACGGGCGATTCGATTCCGGTCGTGCTCCTTTTGGGGAGCGATCAGTGGAACAATTTCTCCACCTGGGTGCGCTGGCGCGAAATCACGGATTTCGCGCACATCGCCGTCGCCGCCCGCGAGGGCGTCGAGACGGCCCCGGACGAGGCCGTCCGCCGCTGGGCGGCCGACCGCACGGTCGAGCCCATACGCCTCTCGGAAAAGGGCGCGGGCTACGTCACCTTCTTTTCCATGCCGCCGCACAAAACGAGCGCGACGGCCGTTCGCCGCACGCTTGCCACCCAACCGCTCGTCGAGGCCCTCAAACGGCTCGAGCGCGACCTGCCGCCCGCCGTGGTGCAGTACGTGCTCGAAAACGGCCTCTACCGACCGATTTCCTTTCGACAGAAGTAAACGTTAATTTATGAACACCGCCGAACTTACCCAGCTCATCGTGAACGCCCTTGACGACGTCAAGGCCAAGGACGTGAAGGTCTTCAACACCGAAGCCCTCACCGATCAGTTTGAACGCGTCGTCATTGCGTCTGGCACCTCCAACCGTCAGACGCGCGCGCTTGCCTACTCCGTCTCCGCCGCCGTCAAGGAAGCCGGAGAAACCGTCATCGGCATGGAAGGCCAGGACACGGGCGAATGGGTGCTCGTCGACTGCGGCAGCGTCGTCTGCCACTGCCTGCAGCCCGCCGTGCGCGACTACTACAACCTCGAAGAGATCTGGGGCGGCAAGGAAGTCTTCCTCGAAGCCCGCGAAAAGCTCGACGACCGCCTCATGCCGCACCGTCAGAAGGCCGAATAAATGGGCATCCGCATCGTCGCCGTCGGCCAGCGCATCGTCGACTGGGCCGACACCGCCGTGCGCGACTATCTCGGGCGCTTTCCGCGCGAGTTTCCCGTCTCGCTCGTCGAAATCCGCACGGAACCCCGAAACGGCCGCACGCCCGCGCAGCTCATGAAGGCCGAGGCCGAGCACATCCTCGCCAAAATCGAGGATGACGACTGGGTCGTCGTCCTCGACGAGCACGGCAAGGACGCGACCACCATGGCGCTCGCGCGCTCGGTCGCCGCGTGGCGCGCCGACCGCCGCGAAGTCGTCTTCGTGATCGGCGGCCCCGACGGACTCGCCCCCGAAGTGAAGGCCCGCGCCAATGAAACGATGCGGCTCTCGGCCATGACGCTTCCGCATGCGCTCGCGCGCGTGCTCCTTTCCGAACAACTCTATCGAGCCTGGTCGATTCTCGCCGGGCATCCCTATCATCGAGCCTGATCGTCATGGAGCGACACGTCATTCTCGCGAGCAAGAGCCCGCGCCGCCGCGAAATTCTCGAAAACCTCGGACTCGTCGTCCACGTTCTCGCGGAGAATCCCGAGATCCGCACCGCCTTTGCGGGCGACGAAGAGGAGCTCCCCGGCGAAAAGCCCGACGACTATGGCCGCCGCATCACGGTGGAGAAGTTTGAAAAGGGACTCGCCATGAAGGCGGCTTCGCCGCTTCGCGACGCGCCCTACCCCGTCATTGCGGCCGACACGGTAGTCACGATCGACGACATCGTGCTCGGTAAACCCCGTGACGCCGAAGAGGCGATGGCTTTCCTTCGCCGTCTCTCAGGACGCCGCCACCGCGTCGTGACGCACGTTTGCGTGGGAACGACGCGCGAGAACGCCCGCGTTCTTGCCTCCTCGTCGGACGTCTACGTGCGCGAACTCACCGAGGACGAAATGGCCCGCTACGTCGCCACGGGCGAGCCCTTCGACAAGGCGGGCGGCTACGGCATTCAGGGGCTCGGAGGCCTCTTCATTCCCCGCATCGACGGAAGCTTCACCTCCGTCATGGGTCTTCCCGTCGTCGAAACGGCGGCGCTTCTCGCGCCCTTCGGCATTACGCTGCCATGAGCGCCCGCGCAGACGCCTTTCCGTTTGGGAAAACGCTCTGCTAGAATCACCGAAAAGAAATTCGGTCGGCCCGACCCTTCGGGCCGATCCCCCGCGGAGTTCGGCGCGCCCCTCCCACAGAAGAGGCCCCGAGAAAACTCCCCCTCCGAAGCGGTTGACGGCAGTTCCGTCCCGCGCCGCGGCGCCTGCCGCGGAATCGGAATCTCGATCGTAAGAATTCTTCCAATCACAACGGTCACGCGTTCGACGCGACCGAAGATACATCCATGTCGAAAACGTTTCGCGATCTGGGTCTCTCCGACCCGATTTTGCAAAATATCGAGGCCCTGACGTGGCAGCAGCCCACTGCCGTGCAGGAGTCCGCCGTTCCGGCCCTGCTCACGGGCACTGACTGCGTGGCCGTCGCCAACACCGGAAGCGGCAAGACCGCCGCCTTTCTCCTGCCGCTTCTCGAGCGTCTCGTGCGCGAAAAGAAGAGCCCGAAGGCGAGAAAGGTCCGGGCCCTCATTCTGAGCCCCGTGCGGGAACTTGCCCAACAGACGGCGCGCACCGCCGCGCAGCTCGGCCTCGGTCTCGAAATCTCCATGCTTTGTTCCGTCGGCGGCAGCCGTCTCGCCCCGCAGATCGGGGCGCTTGAAGGCGGCATCGACCTCTGGATCTCCACGCCGGGCCGCGCGCTCGACCTCATCAAGCAGGAGGCGGCCGACGTGAGCGACCTCGAGTGCTTCGTGCTCGACGAAGGGGATCAGCTCCTTGATCTGGGCTTCCGAAAGGAAATCAACCACATCGTGCGCCACTTCGGGAAGGACTCGAAGGTTTCGACCTGGTTCTTCTCGGCCACCTGGAACGACGAGGTCGAAGACGTCGCCAAGGCGATTCTCAAGGATCCCGTCCGCATCGACGAAGCCCACCGCGACGTCCCCGACGTGAAGGAACGCTTCGTCATCCTTTCTCCCTCGCGCATGCCCGTCTATCTGCGCGATCTCATCGTCGACAACAAGCTCGACCGCGTTCTCGTCTTCACGAGCACCCGCGCCCGCGCGGACCGCGTCCTCGAAGATCTTCTGAAGGACGGCTTTGAAGCGGCGGTCCTTCATTCCGAGCGCACGCAGGCCCAGCGCGAAAAGGCGCTCGAAGACTTCCGAAACGGGAAACTGCGAGTTCTTGTCGCGACCGACGTCGCCGCGCGCGGCCTTGACATCGCCTCGCTTCCCTGCGTCGTCAACTACGACCTTCCCCGCGACGTGGAAACCTACGTCCACCGCGTCGGCCGCACGAGCCGCGCCGCCGCCTGCGGCGAAGCCGTGACGTTCGTCCATCCGTCGCTCGCCGAAGAGCTCCCGCGCTTCTCCGAATTCCTCGGCTTCACGATCGAACCCGAGAATCCCCTCAACATCGTGATCCGCACCAAGGCCGAATTCGACCGCGAATTCCACGAAGCGAAACGCCGCCGCCACGAAGAGCGCCGCGCCCGCCTCGCGAAGAAGAAGGAAGAAAGCCGCGCCGCCGCCGAGGCCGAAGCCCAGACGCCCGCCGCGGAAGCGCCCGCTGCGGATGCCTCCGCTCCGGCGCCCGAAACCTCCGAGCGTCCCCGCACGCTCACGGTGAAGAAGCGCCCCGCGCGCAACAACCGCAAGGAAAACCGCCGCGACGCCGATGAAAGCGCGCAGGAGGAAAAGCGCAAGGACGCCCAGCCCGAGCGCTCTTCGGAAAAGACCGACAAGAAGCGGGGCGACTTCAAGAAGGCGAACGGCAAGAAATTCGAGAAGAAGTTCGATAAGAAGCCCAAGAAGCAGCACGCGAAGCGCGAAGTCGACTATGACGACGACAACTTCGGGAATTCCATTCACTATCAGCCCAAGCGCCGCAATTTCCGCAACCTCGGCTACGATCAGCCGATCCACTGGGAGCCGGTCGATCCCTATCATCCGAGCTCTCAGGCGCTGAGCCTGCCGCAGATCATGCCCGACGAATATCCGCGCCCCGTGCGCAACGTCAACGGCAACCGCACCCCTTACCGCGACGGCAACAAGCGTCACTTCGGCAAGAACGGCAACCGCCGCTAACGCTCGGTTACGGACGTTTCACCATAGGGCGGCCCGCCTTCGAGCCGCGCCGCCCTAGAATGTCTCGTCCACGGAGAAGTTTTCATGTTCACGCTTTCCCCCCGCACCACGCTCGCCGCCCTCGCAGCCGCGCTTTTTCTCGCAGGCTGCGCCGTACAGGGTCCCCAAGGCTCGTCGTCGGACGCCTCTTCGACGGCCGAATCGGGCGGATCGTCCCGCGACCCGCTCATCGACGCGCCCCACCGCGCGACCATGCGCTGCGTCTCGCAGGAGCCCGTCACGGTGCTTCGCCGCGTGAAGGAAGTGAGCTTTGCCTGCCCCGACATCGACGTCTCGGCGACGATCGACGAAATCCGCGACGCGGGCTGGCGTGTCGTGAGCCTCGACGTGGGGGAAGAGGAAGAACGCGACAATCACGTGGGCTTCCCCGTCACCATCACGGTGCGAAAACTCTTTTGATTTTCCTTCGGCGCAGCCCCTCGGGCTGCGCCTTTTGCTTTTTTCAAGATGTCCATCGACCACCTCGGACGCATCCGCTCCTTTCTCTCCACCCTGCCCGACGCGATCGACGCCTTTCTCGTCGTCACGGGCGACCCCTGGGGCTCCGAATATCTTCCCGACCATTGGGCGCTTCGCGCCCATCTGACGGGCTTTACGGGGAGCGCCGGGACGCTTCTTCTGCGCCGCGCCGCCCCGCACGTCCTCTGGACCGACTCCCGCTACACCCTGGCGGCAAGCGAATGCTGCCGCGCGCTCGGACTCGTCTTTCACGAGCAACGCCGTGCGCTCCAACGGGAACTTCCGGAAGAAGCCGAGGGACTTGCCGTGGGGTTCGATCCCGAAACGCTTTCCGAAGCCGAAGTTCGACGTTTGGAGGCCGCGCTCGAAGAGGTCGACGCCCGACTCGTCGCCCTTCCCGACGCCCTTCGCAAGGGTTGGACGCAAGACCGTCCCGCCGAAGTCGCGGCGCCGCTCTTTCGGATCGACCCGCCCGAGGCTTCGAGCCTGCGTCTCGATCGCCTTCGCGACACGATGGACGAAGGAGAAAGCACGATTGTCGGCCCCGAAGAGACGGCGTGGTTCACGCATCTTCGCGCCTTCGACGTCGCCTGCAACACGACGCCGCACGTGCGTCTCTGGGTCCCGAAGACCGGAGAGGCCCTCCTTCTCGCCGATCCCTCGCGACTTGCCACCCTGCTCACGGACGAACTCGCCCGCGAAGGAATCCGCGTGGGGACGCTCGCCGACATTCCGCGCGGAACGCTCTTGGCCGACCCCGAACGCCTGCCCGCATCGCTTTGGCGAGACCTCGCCCGAGTGGGCTTCACGCTTTGCGAGACGCCCTCGCCCGTGCCGCTTTGGATGAGCGTGAAGTGCGACGAGGAAATCCGCCGCACGAAACTTGCGCTCCTTGAAGACGCCCGCGCCCAGATCGAATGGATGGCGAAGCTCGAAGAACGCCTCGCCGCGGGCGAGCGCCTCACCGAATGGGATGCCGCCCAAATGCTCGTCGCCGAGCGCTCGAAGGCCGAGGCCTATCTTTGCGAAAGCTTCGACCCGATCGTCGCCTTCGGACCGAACGCCGCGCTTCCCCACTACGAAACGGCGCCGGAAACCGCGGCGCCCTTGGAAGGAAACGGGCTTTTGCTCGTGGATTCTGGAGCGCACTCGCTTCTAGGCACGACCGACACAACGCGGATGTTCGCGATCGGGACGCTCTCGTCGGAAGAACTCGCCGCCTCGACGCGGGTTCTGCAGGGGATGCTTGCGCTCGCCCGCGCGCGCTTTCCCAAGGGAACGCCCGGCGTTGCGCTCGACGCCCTCGCCCGTGCGCCCCTCTGGGCGGCGGGGCTCGACTTCGGGCACGGCACGGGGCACGGGATCGGATTCGCCCAGTCCGTGCACGAAGGGCCGCTTCGCATTTCGCCGCGTTGCCTCGAAGCGCTTCCCGTCAACGCCACGCTCTCGGACGAACCGGGCTTTTACGCGGCCGGCCGCTTTGGGATCCGCTGGGAAAACACCCTGCGGGTGGTGCCCGATCCCGACCACGAGGGCTTTCTCGCCTTTGAAACGCTTACGCTTCTGCCGCTCGACGCCCGAGCCTTCGACGCTTCGCTCTTGAGCGAAGAGGAAATCCGTCAGATCGACGCCTTCCACGCGCGCGCCCGCGAAGCACTTCTCGGCGTTTCGCTCACGGACGCGGGGAAGGCGTGGCTCCTTCGCGCCACCCGGCCGCTCGGCAAAGAAGATTGACATCGGAAACATTTCGTTACGCTTCTTTGCCTACGAGGGGTTCTCGTTCATTCATCCGTGACGAAAGTTTCTCAAAATTGGATAGTTACGCTTCTCATCGTGCCCTCCTTTTCCGAGGGCACACCTTTTCGTCCTTGCCTATGCTGAAATCCTTGCTTATGCGCGGTCTGGCGCTTTGTTCCGTCGCGCTCCTCGCCGCCTGTTCCGATCAGAAAACCGTCACGGTGAAGACGCCGCCTCTGCCCGTGCATACGGTGGCGGTGCATGCGTCCACGGAATCGCACTGGATCGAGGTGCTCGGACGAGCGGAAGGCGGCCAGGAAATCGAAGTGCGTCCCCAGGTGGGGGGACTGCTCAAGACCGTGCGTTTTCGAGAGGGCGACGCGGTGAAGGCGGGCGACCTCATGTACGAGATCGACTCTGCGCCCTATGAAGCCCGTCTGCGGGCGGCCGAGGCGGCGACCCGTCAGGCGAAGGCCGAACTCGATCAGGCCGAGCGGGAATTCCGTCGTCAAACGCAGTTGTGGAAGGCCAACGCCACGAGCCGCAAGGAGCTCGACGACGCCGAAACCGGCCGCAACGCCGCGCGCTTTGCGCTCGCCAACGCCGAAGCGAATCAGAAGGATGCCCGCATTTCCCTGGGCTACACGCGCGTGACCGCCCCCGTCGACGGCATTGCCGGGCGCACCGAAGTGAATCCCGGCGCGCTTCTTTCCGCGTCGACCACGCTTCTCACGACGATCACGCAGCGAGACGACCTGCGCGTGCGCTTTGCGCCTTCCGAACGGCTTTTGGGCGGCGCCGAAATCACAACGAAGAGCGGCGTGCGTCTTTTCTCCGCCGACGGCAAGGAATACAAGGCGCACCTCGACTTCGTGAGCCAGTCGCTCGACCCCGACACGTCGACGCGCCTCATGCGCGCCCGCTTTGAAGAACCCGCGCCGGTCCTTCCCGGCGAATTCGTGAAGGTGCGCCTTGAGACCGTCGTGAACCAGAACGTCTTCCGCGTGCCGCAAAAGGCGGTCGTGCAGATGCCGGACGGCAGCTACCGCGTCTACGTGCGCGAAGGCGACAAGGCCGTCGCCAAGACCGTGAAGGTCGGGCTCTGGGAGGGCACCGATTGGATCGTCTTTTCGGGCGTCGACGACGGAGACCTCGTCATCACCGATCAGCTGCTGCGTCTTCGCGACGGCTCCGCCGTCACCGACCCGCAGGCTTAATCGGAGAGCCCCATGCTGAGTCAGTTCTGCATTCGCCGGCCGATCTTCGCGACGGTTCTCTCGATCATCATCGTGCTCGCCGGGCTCTTGTGCCTGCGCGTTCTCCCGCTCTCGCAGTATCCGGACATTTCGCCCCCGTCGGTGATGATTTCGACCACCTACGAAGGGGCCGACTCCCAGACGATTGCGCGAACCGTGGCGGCGCCGATCGAAGACCAGCTCTCGGGCATCGAAGGGCTTCTCTACTACACCTCGAGCATCCGAAGCAACGGCGACATCCGCATCCAGTGCGTCTTTGACGTCGGCACCGACGCGAACGACGCCATGCTCGAAATCAACAACCGCGTCCGCACGGCCGAACGGCGTCTCCCGGACCGCGTCCGCGACGAAGGCGTGAGCGTGCGAAAGCGCAACAACGACACGCTTCTCATGATGGCGATGTGGTCGCCCGACGGCTCCTACGGCGTCACCGACATTGCCGACTACGCGAACCTCAACATCGTCGACGAACTCAAGCGCATCCCCGGGATCGGCGACGTGAACGTCTTCGGCAACGCCCAGTCCGCCATGCGCATCTGGCTCGATCCCGACCGCATGGGGGCGCTCGGCGTCACCGTAAAGGACGTCAACGACGCGATCGAAACGCAAAACGCGCAGCGCACCGCCGGGCGCGTGGGCGTGGCGCCCACGATCCCCGAGCAGCAGCTCTTCTACACGGTCCGCACGCCCGGGCAGCTCCTTACGCCCGAACAGTTCGCGAACGTGATCGTGCGCGCCGACGGTCCCAACGGGATCGTCCGCCTTCGCGACATCGCCGCGACCGAGGTGGGAAAGCGCTCCTACGAATTCCGCGTCGACATCAACGGCGTTCCCGGCGTGAACGTGGGCGTCTATCTGCAGACGGGCGCCAATGCCGTGGCCGCGGCGGAACTCGTCAAGGCCAAGGTCGACGAACTCGCCTCGCACTACCCGAAGGGCAAGATCGCGCACCTCATCACCGACGACACGACGGTCTTCGTCGAGGCGTCGTTGACCGAGGTCTACCGCACCCTCGCGGAAGCGGGCCTTCTCGTTCTTCTCGTCGTCTTCGTCTTCCTGCAGAGCTGGCGCGCGACCCTCATTCCGATCATCGCCGTACCGGTGTCGCTCATCGGCACGATGGCGGGTCTGTGGCTTCTCGATTTCTCGCTCAATACGCTCACGCTCTTTGCCATGACGCTTTCGATCGGCATCGTCGTGGACGACGCCATCGTGGTGTTGGAAAACGTCGAGCGCATCATGCGCACCGAAGGACTCGGGCCCTACGAAGCCTCGCAAAAGGCGATGAAGGAAGTCTCGGGCGCGCTCGTCGCGATCGTTCTCGTCTTGAGTTCCGTCTTCATTCCCGTTGCGTTCCTGGGCGGGATCGCGGGCGAACTCTACCGACAGTTCGCCGTGACGGTCTCGGTCTCCGTCATGCTCTCGGGCTTTGTGGCGCTTACGCTCACGCCCGCACTCTGCGCGATCTTCTTGAAGCCCCACGACGCCAATGCGAAGCGCAACTTCTTCTTTACGAAGTTCAATCAGGGGCTCGCCGCGCTCACGATGCGCTTTTTGCAGCTCGTGCGCCTTGCGCTCAAGCACCGCATCGTCACGGCCACGATCCTCGTTCTCGTCACGGCGGGCGCCTGGCAGATGATCCAGCGCATTCCGACCTCCTTCATTCCGACGGAAGACCAGGGGATCGTGCGCATGGCCCTGCAGTTGCCCGAAGGCGCGGCCTTCCCGAGAACGGAAAAAGTGGTCGACGAGCTCTATCAGAAGGTCCGTTCGAACGAAGCCGTGCGAAGCGTCGTGACGATGGTGGGCTTTGACACGCTCTCGAGCGACCAGCGCGCCAACGCCGCGACCTTCATCACGCAGTTGAAGCACTGGGACGACCGCACGACGTCCGCTTCCGACGTGCAGAAGGAATTCACGAAACTCCTCGCCTCCCACCCCGACGTGCGCGGCGTCGCGACGACCCCGGGCGCCATTCCGGGACTTGGCGCAACGAACGGCTTCTCGGGCTACGTGCTCTCGCGCGGCAATGACAATCCGCTCGTGCTGCAGGAAGTGATGGACGTTTATCTCGACGCGCTCTCCGAGCGTCCGGAACTCACGAGTTTGAGAAGCTTCCTTCGCGCCGACAGTCCGCAGCTCGTCCTCTCGGTCGACGAAGCCAAGGCGATTGCGCTCGGCGTCGACGTCGAAGAGGTCTACGACACGATTTCGGCCCTGATGGGGAGCTCCTACATCAACGACTTCACCCGAAACGGCAAGATCTACCGCGTCGTGATGCAGGCCAAGGCCGACTCGCGCGCCACCCCCGAAGACCTCGGGCGCGGGTACGTGCGCAGTTCCTCGGGCGAGATGATCCCGATTTCGAGCCTCATCTCCTACGAGCGCATTTCGGGCGCCGATACGCTCGCGCGCATGAACGGCTATCTTGCCGCCCAGTTCATGGGCGCGGCCGCCCAGGGCGTTTCCTCGGGCGACGCCATCCGCATCGCCGAAGAAGTGGGTGCGGCGGTTCTCCCCGAAGGCTACACGATCGAGTGGACCGGTCAGGCCTATCACGAAAAGCGGATCGGCTCGAGCTCGGCGACGGCGTTCGGCTTCGGGATCCTGATGATGTTCCTCATCCTCGCGGCGCTCTATGAACGCTGGTCGCTTCCGATCGCCGTGGTGCTCGCCGTTCCCTACGCCGTGCTCGGCGCCATGTGCGCGATCTGGATTCGCGGTACTCCGAACGACATCTACTTCCAGATCGGCCTCATGGTGCTCGTGGGTCTTACCGCGAAGAACGCCATTCTGATCGTGGAAGTGGCCGCGCAGAAGCTCGAGGAAGGCAAGGGGCCCTTCACGGCCGCCATCGAGGCGGCGGGGCTTCGCTTCCGCCCGATTCTGATGACGTCGCTCGCCTTCGTGCTCGGCGTCGTCCCGCTCATCCTCGCGACGGGCGCGGGCGCGGCGGCGCGTCACTCCATGGGCACGGGCGTCTTCGGCGGGATGCTCGCCGCGACCTTCATTTCGACCGTCTTCGTTCCGGTCTTCTTCACGTGGTTCGCTTCGCGTACGAAGCGTAAGCGCTGACGAGCCCGAACAGCCGTAAAAAAGTGCCCGGGGCGCTCACACGCCTCGGGCATCTTTTTGGAAAAGCGAATTCCGGGATCAGCCGAAGAAACTCTTCATGCGGTCAAAGAAGGACTGCGTCTTCGGATTGTGCTTGTCGCCGCCGTCCTTGAGCGACGCTTCGAAGTCGCGAAGAAGCTGCTTTTGCTTCGAAGAGAGGTTGACCGGCGTTTCGATCTGCACATGGAGGAAGAGGTCGCCCGGTTCCTTCGTGCGCAGGTTCGCAACACCCTTGTCGCGCAGACGGAAGGTCTTCCCGTTCTGCGTCCCTTCGGGGATCGTCACCTGGGTCTTGCCGTCCAAGGTCGGCACTTCAACCGTGCCGCCCAGGGCCGCCGTCACGAACGAGATCGGGAGTTCCGCGTGCAGGTCGTCGCCGTCGCGCGAGAAGATCTCATGCGGCTTCAGGCGAATTTCCACGTAGAGGTCGCCCGCGGGACCGCCGTTGATGCCGGGCTCGCCCCGGCCCGCGAGACGAACGCGCTGGCCGTCGTTGATCCCGGCCGGGATCTTGACTTCGACCGTCGCGGTCGTGCGGATGCGGCCCGTGCCCTTGCAGGAGGGGCAGGGATCCGCGATGACCTGGCCTTCGCCGTGGCAGTCCGGGCATTCCTGCTGGATGTGGAAGAGCCCGTTGCTCATGCGCACCGTACCCGTGCCGTGACAGGTCGGACAGGCCTTGCGGCCCGTACCCGGACGGCAGCCCGAACCGTGGCAGTCCTTGCAGGTCTCCCACGCGGGAATGCGGATGTTGAGGGTCTTCCCCTTCGCGGCGTCTTCGAGCGAGATTTCCATCTGATAGCTCAGGTCGTTGCCGGCGTAGGCGCGCGGACCCCGCGGGCCCGCTTCGCGGCGGCGGCCGCCGCCGAAGAAGTCGCTGAAGATGTCGGCGAAGTCGTTGATGTCGGCCCCGCCCATGTTGCCGAAGCCGCCGAAACCGCCGAAGCCGCCCGCGCCCGCGGCGCTCGGATCCACGCCCGCCTTGCCGTAGCGGTCATAGGCCGCGCGCTTCTGTTCGTCCGACAAGACCGAGTAGGCTTCGCCCACGGCCTTGAACTTTTCTTCGGCCGTCTTGTCGCCCTGATTGCGGTCGGGGTGATACTTCATCGCCAGACGCCGGTACGCCTTTTTGATTTCGTCCTGCGTGGCGGTTTTGGATACGCCGAGTACCTCGTAGTAGTCCTGATCCGGCATCTTCTACCTTGCTCCCGGCGCCCCTTTGGGGCGCGCTTCGTGTCCTGTTGAAAAACTCAAGAAGGGTCGGTCGGCATGGTTGCGCGACCGACCCTTCTGGGTGTGGCTTTCGGAAGAACCGATTACTTCTTCACGTCCGTGAAGTCGGCGTCCACGACGTCGTCATCGGCCTTCTTCGCCTCCTGCTGGGCTTCGCCCTGCGGGGCGGCGTCCTTGGCGGCGGCGTTCATCTTTTCGCCGATCTTCTGAGCGGCGTCCATCAGACGTTCGACGGCCTGTTCGATCGCGGCCTTGTCTTCGCCCTTGACCTTTTCTTCCACGACCTTGATCGCGTCTTCACAGGCCATGCGGTCGGCGGCTTCGATCTTGTCGCCGTAGTCCTTCAGGGTCTTCTGAACCTGGCTCACGGCGGCGTCGGCCGTGTTGCGGGCCTGAGCGAGTTCGAAGCGGCGGTGATCCTCTTCCTTGTTCGCTTCGGCGTCCTGCACCATGCGTTCGATTTCCTCTTCGGAAAGACCCGAGCTCGCCTTGATGGTGATCGTGTTTTCCTTGCCGGTGGCCTTGTCCTTGGCGGCCACGTGCAGAATGCCGTTGGCGTCGATGTCGAACGTCACTTCAATCTGCGGCACGCCGCGGCGGGCAGGCGGAATCCCTTCGAGGTTGAATTCGCCGAGGAGCTTGTTCGAAGCGGCCATTTCGCGTTCGCCCTGATAGACCTTGATGGTCACGGCGGGCTGATTGTCTTCGGCCGTCGAGAAGACCTGGCTGTGCTTGGTCGGGATCGTGGTGTTGCGCTTGATCATCGCGGTCATCACGCCGCCGAGCGTTTCGATGCCCAGCGTCAACGGCGTCACGTCAAGGAGCAACACGTCGTGGCGTTCGCCCGTAAGGACCGAACCCTGAACGGCGGCGCCGATGGCGACGGCTTCGTCGGGGTTGACGTCCTTGCGCGGTTCACGGCCGAAGAATTCGCGGACGACTTCCTGCACGCGCGGCATGCGGGACTGACCGCCGACGAGGATCACGTCGGTGATGTCGGACGTCGAGGCGCCCGCGTCGGCGAGAGCCTTGCGGCACGGTTCGATCGTGCGCTGAACCAGATCTTCCACGAGGCCTTCAAACTTGGCGCGCGTGATGTTGAGGTTCAGGTGCTTCGGACCCGTGGCGTCGGCCGTGATGTACGGAAGGTTGATTTCCGTTTCCTGACGGCTCGAGAGTTCGATCTTGGCCTTTTCGGCGGCGTCCTTCAGACGCTGCAGAGCGAGGATGTCCTTGGAGAGGTCGACGCCCGTGTCCTTGCGGAATTCGCCGATGATGTAGTCAACGAGGCGCTGGTCGAAGTCTTCGCCGCCCAGGAACGTGTCGCCGTTCGTGGAGAGCACTTCAAACTGCTTGTCGCCGTCGACGTTCGCGAGGTCGATGATCGAAATGTCGAACGTGCCGCCGCCCAAGTCGTAGACGGCGATCTTGCGGTCGCCCTTGCCGCCCTTGTCAAGGCCAAAGGCCAGAGCCGCGGCGGTCGGTTCGTTGATGATGCGCTTCACTTCGAGACCGGCGATGCGGCCGGCGTCCTTCGTGGCCTGACGCTGGCTGTCGTTGAAGTAGGCCGGAACCGTGATCACGGCTTCCGTGACCGGTTCGCCGAGGTAGTCTTCGGCGGTCTTCTTCATCTTGCGGAGCACTTCCGCGCTCACCTGCTGCGGAGCGAGCTTCTTGCCGTCCTGCACTTCGACCCAGGCGTCGCCGTTGTCGGCGCGCGTGATCTTGAAGGGCATGAGGCCGATGTCCTTCTGCACTTCACGGTCGTCGAAGCGACGGCCGATCAGGCGCTTCACCGCGAAGAGCGTGTTCTTCGGGTTGGTGACGGCCTGACGCTTGGCGGGGGCGCCGACGAGGATCTCGCCGTTGTCCATGTAAGCGATGATCGACGGCGTCGTGCGGGCGCCTTCGCTGTTTTCGATAACCTTGACGTTCTCGCCTTCCATCACGGCGACGGCGGAGTTCGTCGTACCAAGGTCAATGCCGATAATCTTTGCCATTTCTGTAAAACCTCTTGTGGGCGCTCTTGCGGATCGATCGCGACGGACCCGCAGGCGCGTATGAGAAATAGAAATCGTCTGCGAAGGATTTTCTTCGCCTTTAATCCCCATATGGGGGCACCCCCAGATTTTTCAAGTTCCGCTGGGAAAATTTTCTTGTACGAAATAGCAGAAAGCCCCGAATTCCTTGCGGAATCGGGGCTTTCGGTCTTATTCGGCGGTTTCTCAACCCTGCGCCACGCTCACCATGGCGGGACGCAGAACGCGTTCGTTGATGAGCCAGCCGCGCTGGAAGACTTCCACGACGCAACCGGCCTTGATCTCTTCGGTCGCGGGCACCATGGCGATCGCCTGATGGTGATGCGGGTCGAAGACTTCGCCCTTCGGATTGATTTCCTTCATGCCCGACACTTCCAAAGCGTGCGTGAGCTGACGGTAGGTGGCGGCCATCCCTTCGCGAAGCGGATTCTGTTCGTCTTCCTTCGTGAGTTCGAGGGCCTTTTCGAGACTGTCGACGACGGGGAGAAGGTTTTCCGCAAACTTTTCGATCCCGTACTTGCGGGCCTTCTGCACTTCTTCGTTCGAACGGCGGCGGGTGTTTTCGAGTTCCGCCATCGCGCGCACGTAGAGGTCATAGTGCTCGAGCACCTTCGCTTCGGCGAGCTGCAGAGCCGTCTGAAGCTCTTCGACCGAGAGGGCCTTCTTTTCCTCCTTGGGTTCTTCGGCACACGTTTCCGCGTTGCAACCGCATTCGCCCGCGGGGGTTTCTTCCTTCTCGGCGGCGCAGGCTTCCTGCGTCTTCTTTTCTTCCTGTTCCGTCATGACAATCTTCCCGGTAGAAAGGGGTAATACCTGTGATGCCTCTTATATGGGGACGGTTCCCCTTTTTTCAAGCCTTGCGCCCGAGGGCTTCAAGCGTAAGACGGGCGTAGAGCGCCACGGCGTCGTCGCAGTCGTTCAGAGCCGGAATGTATTCGAAGCGCCCGTTTTCACCGCTTTCCTCATAGGCGCGGCGCGCTTCGTCGTTGATTTCCTCGATCGTCTCGAGGCAGTCCGAAGCGAAGCCCGGACAGACGACGTCGACTCTGGGGACGCCCGCCTTCCCGAGTTCGCGAAGCGTGGGCTCCGTATAGGGCGTGAGCCACTCTTCCTTTCCGAAGCGCGACTGGAAGGTAAGGAGCCACTCGTCCTTCCCGAGTCCGAGGCGCTCGACCAGGAGGGCCGCCGTTTTGCGGCAGTCCTCTTCGTAGCGGTCGCCCTTGGCGATGCAGGACTTCGGCAAGCCGTGAAAGCTGAGGAGAAGCTTTCCGCCCTCCGCAAAGGGGCGGCCCGTCTTCTCCCAGTGCGCTTCGATCCGGCGCGCGAGCGCCTCGATGTAATCGGGATGCGAACCGTACTCGCGGATGGTCGTAAGGGCCGGTTGGCTTCGCCTCGTCATGAGGTGACGAAAGACCGCGTCGAAGGCCGAGGCCGTCGTCTGCGGGGCGTACTGCGGGAAAAGCGGAAGGACGACGAGGCGCTCGACCCCCGCCTCTTCGAGCTGCGTGAGAACGGAGGGAATCGAAGGATTCCCGTAGCAGGAGGCCCAGTGCACCGAAATCCCTTCGCTCTCGAGACGGCGCCCGAGCTTTTCGGCAATCGACTTCGTGTGAACGAGAAGAGGCGAGCCTTCTTCCGTCCAGACTCCACGGTAGCGCTCGGCCGACTTCGCCGGACGCACGCGCAGAATGATGCCGTGGAGAATCGGCCACCACTTCCACTTCGGGAGTTCGATCACGCGCTCGTCGCTCAAAAACTCCGCGAGATAGCGCCGGACGGCCGAAGCTTCCGGCGCGTCGGGCGAACCCGTGTTGAGAAGAAGAAGGGCGGTGCGCTCGCGGTTGGTCATGAAAGGAGACTCCAAATCAATCGTGTGCCCTCATTCTGACGGGCGAAACTTAAGGCGACATTGCCGCGCGGGCATTGAAAAACCCGAGCGCCTCGGAAGACGCTCGGGTTGAAAGCTCTCTATGCGAACCTCAGGCGAAGGCGCCGCCTTCGGCGTGCGTCGCACGGCGGCGGCGCCAGAGATAGAGAAGCGCCGCGGCGGCGAGACTCATCCAGAACTTGCCCACGACCTGTCCGGTCACGAACTCAAGCGACCCGAAGGCGAGCTGCAGGAAGATGCAGCTGTCGACGATCGAACCCACGAGGCCCGAGACGAGAATGGCCGAGCTCGGATAACGACGGCGAAGCGGCGTGTAGACGAGGAAGTCGGCCAATTCCGAAAAGAGGAAGGCCGCGGCCGAACCGATCACGACGGCGGGGTCCGAGAGAAGGCCCGAAAGAAGCGTGCCGCAGAGGATCGCGGCAATGGTCGCGCGGTTTCCGAGAAGCGACTGCACGGCGTCGCGAAGAACGAGCGCAAGACCTGCGAGCAGCACGGCCGAGGGCGACATAAGGCCCGGCCACACCGGGATCACGCAGGGACCGTCGGGATAGCAGGTCGTGCCGACGTTGAGGACGACCCAGTTGCCGACGGGAATGGTGAGAATGAAAAGTACGAGCGCGGCGAGTCCGCAGCGCTTTCCGTGAAGACCGGACATGAAAAACTCCTCTCAAGCCGCAGGCCGGCGCAGTCAGCCGGGGCGGTGACGGGGTTGGGGACAAACACCGGACGCGGACGGTTTAGCCGCCGGTGTCGAAAAACCGCATTATACGGTGAGGAAGGTAGGAAAGTTCGCCCGGGAAGCGTCCCGTCGGAAATCCGATGTGTCCGCCCTCCTCCGGATAGTCGCAGGTGACGAAGCGGCTCACCTCGTCTTCTCGCGGCAGGGCCCAACCCGAAAAGAAGGGATCGTTCTTCGCGTTGAGAAGCAAAAGGGGCTGCCGCACGCCCGGAAGCGAAGGCTTCGCGGAGCACTTCACGTAGTAGTCCATCGCCGAGCGAAAGCCGTGCACGGGCGCCGTATAGAGGTCGTCGAAATCAAAGAAGGTCTTGCAGGCGGCGAGCCGATCGGGGTCGACCAGTCCCGGCCAGCGTTCGCACTTTTTCTCGAGCTTGGGCTTCAGGGTCGAGAGAAACATGTCGGCGTATAGCGTATTGACGCCCTTGTCGATGCGCTCGCTTCCCGCCACGAGGTCGACCGGACCGCCCACGGCCGCCGCCGCGGTGATGAAGGAGAGGTCCTCTCCGAGGTCGCCCATCGTTTTGGCAAGCTGATTGGCGCCCAGACTCACCCCCACCGCATAGAGCGGCGCCTCGGGAAAACGGGCGTGCACGGTCTTGAGCACCCAGGAATTGTCCGCCGTGTCGCCCGCAAAGTAGGCGCGCGGCAGACGGTTGAGTTCGCCCCCGCAGGTGCGGAAGTGCGCGACCACGCCGCGCCAGCCCCGTTTGACGGTCTCGTGCATGAGCGCGAGCGCGTAGTGGCTGTGCGAACTCCCCTCAAGGCCGTGAAAGTGCACGAGCACGGGGACCTTCGGGTCCGCCGGCTCGGGCTTGGCCCAGTGCCAGATCATGAAGTCCCCGTCGGGGAGTTCCACGTGCTCGACGCGGTACTCCACTTCGGGACGCTTCGAAAGCTTGGCGGGCAGACAGGTCTGCAGATGCGAACCCGGGCACCAGGACGGCGCCCGGTAGTCGGATTGAACGACGGGCATGAAAGTCTCTCGAAAAAAGTTTTTCTTCGATTCTATTCTCAGCGCCCGAAAAACACCCGCCAGAGTTCGCGCACGGCCTCGGCCTCGTCGGCGACGAGCGCGGGATCGACACGCACCGCCCGCGCTTCGCCCGCGTTCAATCGAATCTCATGCTGCAGAGCGCGATAGCGGCGATAGGCCTTCACCACCTTTGCCGTGAGTTCGGCCGGGATGAGCCCCGCTTCGGCCGCCATTTCCAGCAACAAAATGTTGCCGAAATTGTTCACGAGCTGCGGATGATCGTGCGAGAAACCCAGCACAAGAGTCTGCACGATGAATTCGACGTCGACCATCCCGCCCGCGTCGTGCTTGACGTCAAAGAGCTTCGTCGGGTTGCGGTGTCCCTCGTGCATGCGCTCGCGCATCTCGAGGACCGCCTCCTTGAGGGCCGCGAGATCGCGCGGCATGCGCAGAACCTCTTCGCGAAGGGCTTCGAAGCGCCGTCCTATCGCGGGGTCGCCCGCGACGAAGCGGGCGCGCGTCAGCGCCTGATGCTCCCAGATCCAGGCGCCCACGCCGTCGGAGCGCTTCTGATAGTTCTCAAAGTGCGCCATGGTGCTCACGACGAGCCCGTTTTCCCCGTTGGGACGAAGACGAAGGTCGATGTCAAAGAGCTTCCCCGAAGAAGTCGGCACGGTGAGCCAGCTGATCATGCGGCGCACCAAGCGGCTGTAGGTGCGGTCCGCCTCGTCGGAGGGATCGTCGTAGAGGAAAACGAGGTCGAGGTCGCTTTCATACCCCAGTTCCTTGCCGCCGAGTTTCCCGTAGCCCAGCACCGCGAACTTGGGACGCTCGCAGTGCTTCTGCGCCATCGCGCGCCACACGATCTCGAGCGTTTCCTCCACCACGGCGTCGGCAAGCGCCGAGAGTTGGTCGGCCAAGCGCTCCACCGTGAAGCGTCCGTCGATGTCGGCGATGAGGAGCCGGAAGACGGCCGAGTGATAGGCGTCGCGCAGCAGGTTCATCTGCCGCTCCTGATCGTCTCCGCACTCCGCGAGCGCCTCGCGGAAGCGCTCGCGCCATTCGCTCCAGTCGACCGGCGTGAAGTCGTCCATCTCCCGAATCCGTCCGTCGACGAGTTCGTCGAGGATGATCGGGTGCGAAGCGACGAAATCCGTGCTCCAGCGGCTCGCCGCGAGCACGCGGCCCACGCGTTCGGCCGCCCTCGGGTACTGACACAAAAGCGTCACGTAGGTGGTTCGGCCTGCCACGGCTTCGAGAAGCCGCAGGTAGCGCGAGAGCAGTTCGGAGGGCGCCACGACGCGCACGGCGTCGTTCTTCACCCACTGCGGAACGTTCGTCACCACCATCTGCAGGAGCTGCTGCATCTTCTGGAGCGCCCCTTCGGACTTGAAGGCGGAAAAGCGTCCCATCGCGAGATTCGCGGTCCGCTGCGCAAGTTCCGGCGCGTCTTCGGCCGCATAGCCCTTGCGAACGAACATTTCTTCGAGCGCCGTTCTCGCGCTCGACGTCCCGGTCTGCCAGCCCACGGGCCAGTCGCTCTCCGCCTCTTCGGGCGTGTCCTTCACCTGAAAGACGTTCTCGAAGGCCCGGCCCACGCGCTCGCGCACGACTTCGTAGTGCGCCCAGAGTTCTTCGGGCGTGACGCCCAGAAGCGCCGCCGCGTGCACGAGGTTTTCCCCTTCGCGCGGCAGGAGCTGCGTCTGCTGATCGTCCACGTACTGCAGCGCGTGCTCGACGTTTCGGAGCCACACGTAGTCTTCCTTGAGCGACTCGGCCACCTCGGGCGAAAGCACGCCTTCTTCGCCGAGGCGCGTCAGCATCGGGAGCGTTTCCTTGCCGCGAAGCCGCACGTCGCGGCCTCCGCGGATCACCTGCAGCGTCTGCGTGATGAATTCGATTTCCCGAATGCCGCCTCGTCCGAGCTTCACGTTCGCGCCCGTGAAGCTTCGCTGCGCCTCGCGGCGCGCCGTTTCGGCGCGAAGCGTCTCGTGAAGCTTCGTGAGCGAACTGATCGCCCCGAAGTCGAGGTACTTGCGAAAGACGAAGGGACGAACGAGGCTCTCGACCGTCTTGGAAGCGCGGGTGAACTGCTCTTCGCTCGAAAAGACGGGGGCGCTCACGACGCGGCCCTTGAGCCAGGCGAAGCGCTCCCAGTCGCGCCCCTGGGTGTAGAGATACTCTTCGAGCATGTCGCTCGACCCCACGATCGGACCCGAGTCGCCGTTGGGGCGAAGCCGCATGTCGACACGAAAGACGAAGCCCGCTCCCCGGATGTCGTTGAGTGCAGGAAGAACCCGTCGCGCGAGTCTTTCGTAAAATTCCGTAACCGTGAGGGTGCGCCGCGCGTCGGGAAATTCGGGCGTCGGGCGCGTTTCACCGTCTTCGTCGTAGAGGAAGATGAGGTCGATGTCGGAAGAGACGTTGAGTTCGCGGCCGCCGAGCTTCCCCATGCCGACCACGATGAGGTCCTGGGGCGTTCCCGTTCCGGCGCCGAAGGGAACGCCGTGGCGGCGCGCGAGTTCCCTCGCGTGCGCGCGCACCGTCGTCTGCACGGCCACCTCCGCAAAGTCCGACATGCGCTCGACCACGCCGAAATAGTCGATCGCGCCCGTGGAATCGGCCGCGATGAGGTAGAGAATGAGCTCACGGCGCACCTTTCGGAGCGTCTCGGCAAGTCGTTCCGTATCGTCTTCGCCTTCGACGGCGCGCTCGAAATCCGCCCGGGTTCGGCCTTCCGCGACGAGCGCCGCGAGATGCGCGAGGCGCGCGTCGTCCTCTTCCATGGGATACATCGCGCGCAGGGCGCGCCGCACAAAGTTGGAGTGTTCGAATACGCCGGCAAGGTCGAGACGGGGCATGACGGATTCCGTGAGTGAGACAAAGTTTTTTCATTCTACGGCACGCGACCGCCGACACCAATCGGCGAAACACCGCAGGGCTTCCTCACGATTTTTTACGCTTGGGGCCTCTCCCGTTCACCGCAGTCCCTTCGGAGGGCGCGCGGCGGAGGACTACAATACGTTTGCCCCTTTCCATCCCATCCACGTCGGTGCATGTCCTACTTCAAACGCCGTTATGTCGTCTACCGCGGTCACCGCGCGGGCTACCGAGCCTTCTTCGAGCGCACGCGCTGGCTCTGGTGGTCGCTCGTGGTCGTCTACTTCGCGCTGGGACTTCTGCTCCTCGGCATGCGGTGGTATGTCTCGACCCACGCCGACGAACTGCGCGGGCGCATCACGACGGCCATCTCCGAAGCGACGGGCGCGCAAATCGAAGCGGAAAAGTTTGAGCTCGACTTTCATTTCCTCTGGCCCCGCATCGAAATCGACGCGCTGCGCTTTTCCCGTCCGGACGGCCCCGACTCTCTTCTCATCCCGCACATCCGCGCGGAATTTTCCTGGTCCTCCCTCTGGTACCGGGCGCCGCGCTTTCGCGAATTGATCGTCTATCAGCCGACCCTTACGGTGCGGCGTCTCGACGAGAAGACCGTCGATCTCGCGGGCTTCGTACTGCCGCTTCCCGAACTCTCCGCCGAGGGAGAAAAGACGGAGGTTCCCGAAGACATTCCGGCGCTCGCCCAACTCTTCGCACAGCGCCGGCTCGCGCTCGTCGGCGGCACCGTCACCTATCAGGACGTTCGCCGTCCCGATCTCGCGCCCGTGCGGATCGAAAACCTCGACTTTCTGTTTCAGGACGAACTCCTCGCCTGGCGAAGCGGTCTCGACGGCACCTTCGTGAGCGGCGAGCGTTCGGACGATTTTTCGCTTCGCGTCCAGGTCGACAAGAGCCTCTTTACCGACCCGGCCCGCCCGGGCACCTGGACGGCGCGCGCCTATGCGAACCTCGAGCGCACGAACGTGGGACAAATCGCCCGACGGTTGGGACTGCGCAACTACCTCTCTTCGGGCGAAGGGCGCGTTCGCATCTGGAGCGACCTCGATCAGGGCGAAGTGCGCACGCTCCTTGCCGACCTCTCGACCCGAAACGTTCGCCTGCGCCTCGCCGACGATCTGGCGCCCCTCAATCTTCGCCGCGCCGAGGCCCGACTCAACTACGCCTTCGACCCGGACACCCGCACGCAGACCGTCTCTCTCGAGGGTCTTCGCCTGCAGTCGGCCGAGAGCTGGCAGTGGCGCCCGCGGCAGCTGACGCTTCGCCGCAAAACGGACGCCTCGGGCAAGACCGTCGAAGTCGACGTCGGCGCCTCCATGCTCGACATCGGGCTTCTCTCTTCGATCGGGACTTCGCTTCCGATCCCCGACGACATGCGCGCGCAGCTCAAGGAATACGGTGTGACGGGGCGCATCCGCAACCTCACCGCTTCGGGCCGGGGCGACCTCTCGGCGCTCGCCAACTGGGCGGTTTCGCTCGAATTCGAAGGACTCGGCATCAAAAACGATCCCGACCGTCCGAGTTTTCGCAATCTCTCGGGAACGCTCTCGACGCGCGAACAGGACCGTTCCGTGCGCGTGACGCTTGCGAGCAGCAACGCGTCGCTTCGCTTCCCCAAGGTCTTTCGGCGCGAGACGATGCGCTTTGACAAGCTTTCGCTCGAAGCGCTCGTCACCAAGGGCGAACACTGGTCGGTCGACCTTCGGGACCTTCGCGCCGAAAACGGCGAGGCGGCCGTGACGGGCGCGGGTACCTGGACGCTCGACGACGACGTCGCGGGCACCGTGAAGCTTTCGGGAAAGATCCTCCGCGCGAACGGTCCGTCCGTGCGGCACTATCTGCCCCGCGTCGTGGGCGAAGGCACGCTCGACTGGCTCGAGCGCGGCATCCTCAAGGGCCGCGCCACCTCGGGCGACTGGAACCTCGAAGGACGTCTCGAGGACTATCCCTGGTCGGACGGCAAGAACGGACTTTTCCGCATCCGCGGCCACGTCACGGGCGGCACGCTCGACTTTCTCCCGATGAAGGGCAAGAAGGCCGGATCCGAATGGCCGGTCCTCACGAACGTCGAGGCGGATCTCCTCTTCGAGGGCGAGCGCATGCTGATCACGGGCCACAAGGCCTCGTCGAGGAATCTCCTCGCCTCGGACGTGCGCGTGGAAATTCCCGCCTTTTCCGCGACGCCCGTCACGCTTCTTGTCGACGGGCGCATCCGCGGTGACGCCAAGGACGCGCTTCGCTACCTCAACGAAGCCCCCATGCTCTCGCGCATTCTCGGCGGCGCCTTCGCGGAGTCGAAGGGCTCGGGACCGGTAGACGTGCAGCTCGGTCTCTCCGTTCCGCTCGCGCATCCCGAGCGCACCCGCGTGAAGGTGACGGCCAATCTGCAGAAAACGGACTTCTCCTACGGTCACGGTCTTCCGACGCTCGAAGACGCGGTCGGAACGCTCGTCATCACGGAAAAGGACGTCACCACACCCTCGCCCGTCGAGGGTCGGACCGCTTCGGGTCCGACGCGCGTTGCCGTGCGCACGGACAAAAACGACGTCGTGATCGACGTCGACGGCCGGGCGAGTCCTCAGGACCTGGCAAGGCTTGTCTCCGACCCGGGCTTCTCCCCCGTCTTCTCCGCCCTTTCGGGAACCGCACCCGTGCGCGTATACGCCCGGGTCGACCTCCAGGGGAAGACGCCGCTTCGCCTCTCCGGACGCACGAATCTCTCGGGCCTCGCCTCGAGCCTGCCCGCCCCCTTTGCGAAGAGCGCTTCGGAAATCTGGCCTACGAGCTTCTCGTGGTCGCCCCGTCCGTCGGGACAGGGGCTCGTTCTGAGCTCGGCCGGACACCTCGAGGCGGCCCTCTACTTTGACGACCGCAAGGAGGGCTACACCCTCACGTCGGGCTTCGTGGGCGTCGGCGCCCCCATGGGGAAGGCGGGCGATCGCCTGGACCTCTCCGTCAACGTGCCGCGCTTCTCCTGGAACGAGTGGGAGCCCTATTGGCGGGAAATCGACCGCAACCGCAAGGTGCATGCCGACGGCTACAACATTCCCTGGGGGACGCTGCGCGTGAAGGTAGGGGAACTCCTCGCCAACCGCATGGCTTTTCACGGGATCGACGCGACGCTTCGCCACTTCGGCCAGAACGACTGGCACCTGCGCGTCGCGAGCGACGAACTGAGCGGTCAGGCGGAATTCCTCGACGCGGGCGCCGCGCCCGACAAGTGGACCTTCAAGATCGACCGCGCGCACCTGCCGGAAGCGGCCGGCGACGAAATCGACACGGCGCTCGAAACCCGTCCCGCGCCCGGAACCCTTCCGAGCCTCAATCTCACGATCGGCGACCTTCGCGTGGGCGAACGCCGCATCGGCAAGGTCGAATTCGTGAGCCGCAACGAAATCGCGCCTTCGGGCGAAGGGCTCGCCATCATCGACCGCATCGCCGTGACGGCCCGGGGCGGCAGTCTCCTCGGTCAGGGCGTCTGGCGTCCTGAATCGGCCGCGGACGAAATCGGAACGTCTCACCTCACGCTCGAGGCGAACTTCTCCGACCTCGGCCGCCTTTTGCACGACCTTCGCATCCGCGACGTCATCCGCAACGCCCCGGGGAACGTGAAGCTCGACCTTACCTTCCGGGGCCAACCCCACATGCCGCAGCTCAACACGCTTTCGGGCGAAGTGACGGCGGTGCTCGGCTCCGGCCAGATCCTGCAGGTGGAACCCGGAAGCGGACGACTGCTGGGCCTTCTTTCCATGCAGCACCTCATGCGGCGCCTCACGCTCGACTTCCGAGACGTGATCGGGAAGGGCTTCACCTTCGACTCGATCGCGGCGGGCGGGAAACTCCACCGCGGCGTTCTCTCGACCGAAAAGGTCGCGGTCGTGGGCTCGCCCGCGACGATCCTTCTTTCGGGCGACGTCGACCTCGTGGGCGAAAAGCTCGACTTGGAGGCCCTGGTCCTGCCGAAATTCAACGCCGAAGCGCCCGCGCTCGCGCTCACGCTTTTGAATCCCGCCGTCGGGGTCGGGACTTTCGTCGCGCAGTGGTTCCTCAAGGACGAAATTTCGAACCTGATGAGTTCGACCTATCACGTGCACGGAAGCTTCCAGGACCCCGTCGTCGAGAAAAAGCCGCGGGCCCGCACGGCACAATGAGGCGCATTTTGCTAGAGTTCGCCCTTTCACCCGTTTTCTGCGCTCATGTCTACGATCCTTGAAAAAGCCTGCGCCACCTTGTGGACGGGGTCGGACCTCGACGAGACCGCCCTGCTGCGCGCCCTCGCGCGCGCGGGAAGCCGCGGCGTCGACTGGGCGGACCTCTACTTTCAGCACATCGAGTCGCACGACTGGCTTCTCGAAGAAGGAATCGTCAAGACCGGACACTTTTCGATCGACCGGGGTTACGGCCTTCGCACGGTCGCGGGCGAGCGCCAGGCCCTCTCCTACGGAGACGACCTCGCCGCGCGCAATCTGCTCGTCTCGGCCGACGACCTGCGCTCGCTCACCGGCACGCGTTCGGTGACGATGCCCGCGCGTCTCTCTCCTCAAACCGTGCGGCCGCTCTATTCGCCCGACGTGACGTCGGCCGAACCCTCGCGCGAAATCGAACTTCTCCGCCACATCGACCGCTACGCCCGGAGTCTCTCTCCCGCGGTGCGAAACGTCACGGCGACGCTTCAGGCCGAGATCGAGACGATGCTCGTCGCCGACCTCGAGGGTCGGCTCACCGCGGACATTCGTCCGCAGATCTATCTCTCGGTCAACGTCCTTGCCGAACAAAACGGCCGTACCGAACAGGGAACGAGCGGCGGGGGTGCCCGATGCGGAATCGAACACTTTACGCGCGAACGGGTGGAGGCCTGGTGCGAAAAGGCCGTGCGCGAAGCGGTTTTGCAGACCGAAGCGCGTCCCGCGCCCTCGGGCGTGATGCCCGTCGTGCTCGGACCGGGCTGGCCCGGCATTCTCCTTCACGAAGCCGTGGGTCACGGCCTCGAAGCCGACGCCCACCGCAAGGAAACCTCCGTCTTCACGGGCCGCATCGGCACGCGCGTCGCCCCGAAGGGCGTCACGATCGTCGACGACGGCAGTCTTCCGGGGCGCCGCGGATCGCTTACGGTCGACGACGAAGGCACCCCCTCGGGACGCACGGTCCTCATCGAGGACGGGATCCTCACGGGGCTTCTTACCGACCGCTTCAACGCCCGCGCGCTCGGACTGCCCCTCACCGGTAACGGCCGGCGCGAAAGCTTCGCGACGCTCCCTTTGCCGCGCATGACGAACACCTTCATGCTCTCGGGCGAACACACGCCCGAGGAGATCGTCGCCTCGGTCGAGGACGGCCTCTACGCCGAACACTTCGCGGGCGGCCAGGTCGACATCACGAGCGGAGACTTCGTCTTCACGATGAGCGGCGCGCGGCGCATCCGAAAGGGCAAACTCGCCGAGCCCGTGCGCGGCGCCACCCTCATCGGGCGGGGCGACCGGGCGCTTCTCGGCATCCGGCTCGTCGGCAACGACTCACGCCTCGACGACGGCATCGGACAGTGCGGAAAGGACGGCCAGAACTGCCCCGTCGGGACGGGCCTTCCGACGCTTCGCATCGATTCCCTCACCGTGGGCGGCACCGAAGCCTGACGCTCTATAATCAAACAAATCTGTCATACCTCAGGGTACCACCGTGCTCCAATCATTCAAGTTGATGACGCCGATCGTCTGGCTCACCAGACTGCTCGTCGGGGCCTATCCCCACTGGCAGGGTTGCGCGCCCTCGTCGCGTCAGCGGATTTACTTCGCCAACCACACGAGCCACCTCGACACCATCGTGATCTGGGCGTCCCTGCCGCCGGCTCTGCGCGCCACCGTGCGCCCCGTCGCCGCCAAGGACTACTGGGAAAAGGGCGTTCTTCGCCGCCGCATCGCGCTCGAAGAGCTCAACGTCGTTCTCGTCGACCGGCGCCGCACCGAGCACGCCAATCCCCTCGATCCCCTTCGCGAAGCGCTGCGCGAAGGTTCCTCCCTCATCATCTTTCCCGAGGGAACGCGCCGTCCGCAGCCCCTGCCGAGCCCCTTCAAGTCGGGCATCTGGCGCCTCATGCGCGAATTCCCCGAAGTGGAGCTCATCCCGGTCTACATTGAAAACCTTCACCGGGCCATGCCCAAGGGGGTGCTCATTCCCGTTCCGACCGTCTGCTCCGTCCGTTTCGGAGCGCCGCTGCCGCACCATCCGGAAGACCTCAAGGAGGACTTCCTTGAACGCGCCCGCAACGCCATTGTGGAGTTGAGCCAGCCATGAGACTCGGATTTACCATTCAGGAAGCCTACATCATCCTGCTTGTGGGCATGACCGTCCTGATCGCCGCGGGCACCGCCTACGGCGCCTGGGCGCTTGATCACGTCAAAGATCCCGAACGGCGCAACCGCCTCCTCACCGTCCATTCGCGCGTGCGCATGGGCTGGTGGCTGATCGTCGTCTTCGCGATCGCCTTTGCGATCGGGCAGAACACGCTTCTCGTCTTCTTCGCGATGCTGAGCTTCTTTCTGCTTCGCGAATTCATCGCCATCACGCCGACGAAGTCGACCGACCACTACGCGCTCATCACGGCCTTCTACATCGCGATTCCGCTGCAGTACATCCTCATCGGGTTTGACCTGCCGTCGCTCTTCACGCTCTTCATTCCGGTCTATCTCTTCCTGGCGCTCCCCGTCATCATGGCGTTCTCGAAGGACACGGACCGCTATCTCGAGCGCGTCGCCAAGGTGCAGTGGGGCATCATGCTCTGCGTCTTCTGCGTGAGCCACGCTCCGGCCATCGCGACGCTCGACTTGACGCGCTACAACTCGTCGGGCCCGCTCATGATGCTCTTCTTCCTTGCGGTCCTCTTCATCTCCGACCTCTGCGCGACGGTCGCGAGCTCCTTCATGGGGCAGAAGGTCTTCTCCTTCAACACGAACCGCACCCTCGTCGGGGCGCTCGTGGGCGTCCTCGGCGGCCTTCTCGCCTCGGCGGCGCTCTTCTGGATCACGCCGTTCCGCTTCTGGCAGGCCCTTCTCATGGGCCTTGCGATCGTGATTTCGGGCGGTCTCGGCGACCTCGTCCTCAACGTCGTCCGCCGCAGCATGGGCGCCAACGCCCTCGCGGGCGAGGGCGACGTCTACATGACGCGCGGCACGCTCATGCGCCTTGCGCCGCTGACGTTCGCGGCGCCGGTCTTCTACCACCTGACGGTGATCTTCTTCATCACCTTCAAGGACGCGTTCTGAGTCTCGCCGACGGTCAATAAAATCCCGCGCTCTCCACCGAGAGGCGCGGGATTCTTTTTTCGGTGTCTTTCTCGACGATCAGCGGCGGCGGGCCTGCGGATTCATCGGCGGGCGACCTTCGATGTGGCGGAAGGTGATGCGACCCTTCGTCAGATCGTAGGGCGAGAGCTCGAGCGAGACCTTGTCGCCGGCGAGAATGCGGATGTGGTGCTTGCGCATCTTGCCGTTGGTGTAAGCCACGAGTTCGTGGCCGTTGTCGAGTTTCACGCGATAACGAGCATCCGGCAGGACTTCGAGCACCTGGCCGGACATCTCAATCAGATCTTCCTTTGCCATAATTTTCCAGGGTTGGAGCCCGAAACGACACGGTATCGGAAAAAGCGTTTCGAACCCGCATTGATCAAATGTCCGTTCGTGCAGAGCCCGCCGATCGGGATGGGGCGCACAGAACGGGAAACGTCGGTTCGGCCCGGCGGGCGCGAACTCCTCTTCCTCGCGGAAGAAAGGACTGCATTGTAACGGAACGGCGAAGGGGACGGAGGATTTTCCCGAGAATTCTTCACTCCGCCGTTTTGCTTAAGGTCCGAGCAATGATGGGGGCTTAGGATGCGTTTCGTCGGATGCATGGTGCCGTCCGATCCCGAAACCGCTAAACTTGAAGGACGGAATTTTCGTCCAACTGGAGAAACACACAATGAAGACGGTTCTTGTCCTCTACCAAAGCCGTTCCGGCCACACCGCCCGCATCGCGCGCCGCATTTGGGAAACGGTCATCGCCGAAGGCAATCAGGCCGACCTGATGGACGTGGTGGAAGCCGATCGCGAAGGTCTCGACTGGAACAAGTACGACCTCGTCATCGCCGGCGCCCCCGTGCTCTACGGTCACTTCCGCCGCGAATTCGTGGCTTTCGTCAACAAGTACAAGGCCGTGCTTGACTGCAAGGCCAACTCCTTCTTCTGCGTCTCCGTCGTCGCCCGCACGCCGGCGAAGGCCACCCCCGAAGGCAACGTTTACTGCCGCAAGTTCCTCGCGAACAATCCCTGGAAGCCCAAGGACGCCCACTGCTTCGCCGGCAAGGTGGACTATCCGAACTGGTCCTGGATCGACACGAAGCTCATCCAGATGATCATGAAGATGACGAAGGGCCCGACGGAACCGACCGCCGTGATCGACTACACGGACTGGAACGACGTCGAAGAGTACGCCCGTCACTGCCTTACGCTCGAAGCCTGATTTTTCTCGTCTTCGACGCGCAAAACCGACGCATTCCTTCGGGGAAGGCGTCGGTTTTTGCTTTTTCGCATGCCTTTGCGGCGAAAATTGGGGAAAATCGCGGTTTTTCGACTCGTTTTGCGGCAAAAAAACGTGCTATAACCCGCCCATTCTTTCGACTGGACATTTCCACGATGGCAACGCAACACCCCTGGTTCGACGTCTATCCCTCCTACGTTCCGCACGAAATCGATCCGGATCACTATCCGAGCATCCCAGCCGTTCTCGACCGTGCGGCGGAGCAGTTCCCCGACCGCGACGCCTGGGTCAACATGGGCGTGGCGATCTCGTACCGCCGCATGGTGCAGCTCACGCGCGACTTCGCGGGCTATCTGCAGAGTCTCCCCGACATGAAGCCGGGCGACCGCGTGGCCATCATGATGCCGAACCTCCTGCAGTACGTCGTCACGTTCTTCGCCTGCCTGCGCGCGGGCTTCATCGTGGTGAACGTCAATCCCCTCTACACCTCCCGCGAAGTGCAGCACACGCTGCGCGACTCGGGCGCCAAGGCGATCGTCATCATTGAAAACTTCGCGCGCACGCTCGAGCACGCGCTCGAAGGCACCGACTGCCGCCACATCGTGACGACGGCCGTGGGCGACCTCTTCCCCTTTGCGAAGCGCACGCTCGTCAACTTCGTCGTGCGCCGCGTCAAGAAGATGGTCCCCGCCTACCACCTCCCGAACGCCGTCGACTTCCGCACGGCGCTCGCCAGGGGGGCCGAACACGGCTTCACGCCGCACGAAATCCGCAACACCGACGTCGCGTTCCTGCAGTACACGGGCGGCACGACGGGCGTCTCGAAGGGCGCGGTCCTCACGCACCGCAACCTCATCGCGAACGTCGAACAGGTCGGTAGCTGGATCTCGGGCGAATTTGAAGAAGGCAAGGAAGTCGTCATGACGGCGCTTCCCCTCTATCACATCTTCTCGCTCTGCGCGACGATCTGCTTTACGCGCTGGGCCGCCACGAGCGTCCTCATTACGAACCCGCGCGACATGGAGGGGCTCGCCAAGGAAGTCAAGAAGTGGGACTTTTCCGTCATCGTCGGCGTCAACACGCTCTTTGCCGCCATGCTCAACAACCCGACCTTCTGCTCGCACCGCTTCACGCGCCTCAAGCTCACGGCGGGCGGCGGCACGCAGGTGCAGCGCACCGTGGCCGAACGCTGGAAGGCGCAGACGGGCTCGAACATTCTCGAAGCCTACGGCCTCACCGAAGCGAGTCCGGGCGTGTGCGGGAACATCCCGAACGCACCCTGGGACGGCTCGGTCGGCTGTCCGCTTCCCTCGACCGAAGTGACGATCCGCGGCGACGGCTTTGAAGACCTCGGCCTCTGCCCCGAAGGCGGCAACCCCGAAGACTACACGGGCGAAATCTGCGTGCGCGGTCCGCAGGTCATGTCGGGCTACTGGAAGAAGCCCGAAGAAACGGCCAACGTGCTTCGCGACGGCTGGCTTCGCACGGGCGACGTCGGCTTCATGAACCACTGCGGCGTCATCACGATTACCGACCGCAAGAAGGACATGATCCTCGTCTCGGGCTTCAACGTCTATCCGAACGAAGTCGAAAACGTGATCGCCTCGATGCCGGGCGTCCTCGAAGTGGGCGTCGTGGGCATTCCCTCCGCGAAGTCGGGCGAAACCGTCAAGGCCGTGATCGTTCGCAAGGATCCGACCCTCACCGAAGACGACGTGCGCAAGTACTGCCGCACGCAGCTCACGGGCTACAAGGTTCCGAAGAAGATCGTCTTCGTCGAGTCGCTCCCGAAGACCCCGGTCGGCAAGATCCTGCGCCGGGAACTCAAGGACCTCGCCTGATTCTCCTGAATCACAACAAAATGGGCGCCCCGCAGGGCGCCCATTTTGCTTATGGAGGAAGGATTTCCTTAACGGCGGGGAAGCTTCGGAGCCGAGCCGTCCGCACCGACGAGAAGGCAGGTCGTCAGGAAGACGAGCTGCGGACCGAGGTGCGTGTCGACCATTTCGAAGTATTCCTTCGTCGTGTGGGCGTTGACGCCCTTGCCGCCCGAGCACAGGCACGTCGACGGAATGCCGAGGCTCATCGGCGCGTTGGCGTCGGTCGAGGAGCACATGTACTTCGTCAATTCAATCCCGAGCGACTTCTGCGCGGCGCGGGCCGACTGCAGAACCGGGCAGTCGTCGGGGCGCATCCCGGCGGGACGGTTCCCGATAGCTTCCTTCACGAGACGCAGACGAAGCGTTTCGTCCGTGACGCCCCAGAATTCGTTTTCTTCGCGAACGCCTTCTTCAAAGGCTTCAAGGATCTTCGCTTCGAGGGCGAGGAGCTCTTCGTTGCTCACGCTGCGCATGTCGACTTCGACCGAGGCGCGCGCGGCGATCGAATTCACGGTCGTACCGCCCTTGACGGTGCCGATCGTGTAGGTCGTCTTGGGGTCCGACGGGACGCGGAAGTTCGCCATCTTGGCGCCGGCGCGGCAGATCGCGTGAATGGCCGAGGGGATCTTGCCGAAGTCGGCGTATGAGTGACCGCCCGCCCCTTCGACCGTGAGGCGCCAGCGGTGCGACCCCGTCGCGCCGCAAAGGACGCGGCCCACGTCCGTCGAGTCGATCGCGATGAAGCCGTCGATGCGGCGCGAGCCGTCAAAGAGCGCCTTCGAGCCGCGGATGTCGCCGAGGCCTTCTTCGCCGACCGTGCCCACAAAGAGGATGTCGCCTTCCGTTTCGATGCCGGTGATCTCGAACATGCGCAGAATCTGCAGGAGCGCGCGAAGGCCCGAGCAGTTGTCGCCGATCCCGGGCGCACGGAAGATATTCCCTTCGCGACGGACCTTCACGTCGGTGCCCGCGGGGAAAACCGAGTCCATGTGGGCGCCGAGCGCGAGCACGGGACCCTCAGGGTTGCGGCCCGGACGGCGGCCGACGACGTTGCCGATCGGATCGGTCACGACGTCCGTGAGGCCATAGGCGCGCATGAGTTCGGCCACGCGGGCCGCGCGCTTTTCTTCCGCAAAGGTGGGGGCTTCGATTTCACAGAGTTCGATCTGTTCTTCCATGGCGCGGTCGACTTCTTCGAACGCGATCTCGAGCGCACGCGCGACCTTTTCGTCGCGGCGGATGGTTTCGAGCAACTGCACGTAACTCGGATCGAGTGCGGGCACAGCGGTCATGATGGACTCCCTAACTTACAGTGTTTCAGATTTCGGAATGCCGTCGCCGAAGCGCCGCGCATTCCTTTGCCGTGCCCGTATGCTAACGGCTTTGACGGGTGCGGGACAGCGGGAAATCGCCGAGTCCTATGTCTTCTATAAGACACAAAATTCGGGTTTATTCCCAATTTCTCACAAGGGAGAACCCCAATAAGATGCACGGCATTCAAAATTCGCTTTCCATCCTCTCACGGCCGTCCCTCGGAACTCCTTTCCCGAACGTTCGGCCCCCTTACGGAGACACCTCAAATGACTTGGACCTTTTGGGCCGCCTTGGTCGTTGTGATCGGGACGGTGTGGGCGCTCATCAAGCGCTACGAAACGCGTCTCGTCCTTCTCACGTCCGGCCTCATCATGGCGCTCCTCGCCGTGGAACCGATGGCCGCCTTCAAGCAGTTCGACAAGTCGATGACCTCGGCTTCGCTCATCATCGCCATCTGCTCGTCGATGGGTTTTGCCGGCGTCATGTCGCTCACGAAGTGCGACCTCCATCTCGTCTCGCTTTTGACGAAGCCCCTTCGCACGCTGGGCGTTCTGCTCCTTCCCTGCTGCATGATCGTCACGGGCTTCATCTCGGTCGCCATCTCGTCCTTTGCGGGCCTGTGCGCCGCCGTCGGTCCGACGATCGTCACCCTGATGGTCCGCGCGGGCTTCCGTCCCGCCATCGCGGCCGCCGCCGTGGCGGGCGCCACGGTGCCGGGCTTCCTGTCGCCGGGCACCTCGCACAACGTCTTCGTCTCGAAGCTCGCCGAAATGCCGATCATGGAATACATCTACGCGACGGCTCCGCGTACGATCGGTCTTCTCTTCGTGCTCACCGCCTTCATGACGATCCTCTGCTTCGTCTACGGCGACTATAAGCGCGGCGGTTTCGACGTCAAGGAACTCAACACGGACGGCAAGGGCCCCGAACTTCCGGAAAATCCGAATCTCCTCTTCGCCTTCGCTCCGATCCTCCCGGTGGTGGTTCTCCTCTGCTTCTCGATCTGGATGCCCGAACTCAAGCTCTCGGTCGCGACCGCCATGTTGATCGGCATGCTCTACTGCATCGTCGTGACGCGCTCGAATCCGCAGGAAATCATCAAGAAGTTCTTTGACGGCATGGGCCGCGGCTACGGCAACATCATCGGCATCATCATCGCCGCGGGCGTCTTCTCCGCGGGTCTCGCCTCCTGCGGCGTGATCGAAGTCTTCGTCGACTATCTGCGCCACTCGAGCGAAGTCGCCAAGCTCGGCGCCGCCATCGGGCCCTACGTGCTCGGCGTGATGACCGGTTCGGGCGACGCCGCCACCTTCGCCTTCAACGAGGCCGTCACCCCGCACGCCGCCCAGTTCGGCATGACGATCCCCGACCTCGGCTACCTCGCGAGCATCGCGGGCGCCTTCGGCCGCGCCTCCTCGCCTCTCGCGGGCGGCATGATCGTGATTTCAGGCATTGCCATGGTGAGCCCGCTCGAAGTCGTCAAGCGCACCGCGCCCGTCATGGCCTGCGGCCTCGTCGTTCTCTACGTCATCAGCTGATCGACGTTCGACGCCAACACAACAAGGCTCGGTCTTCCGCTTTGGGAAGGCCGAGCCTTTTTCATGTTTCTTTGGGAAACGGCGTCCTTACATCCGGACGTAGAACTCTTCCGTCGTGCAGTAGGAGAGGCGGTACTCCACCGGAACGCCGCCGAAGGTCTTCCCGATGCGGGTGAGTTCGATGTAGGGCGCCCCGGTCATGAATTGTCCGAGCGAAGCGAGCGCCGGGGTGAAGACCTTGGCGCGCCAACGGTCGTCGACCGAAACGATCGTGACCCCGAGGTCGCGCTCGTAGAACTGATAGAGGCTCCCCTCGTGATGCGCGAGATTCTCGGCCGTGAGTTTCGCAAAGCGCTTCGTGTCGAGCCAGAGTTCCGAAATGCCGACGTCCTTTCCCTCCCAGGAATAGACGCGCAGGGCGTGAAAGAGCTCTCCGTCGCTCGGAAGACCCAAAACCCGCGCCGGACGGTCCGCCTTCATGGCGGGGACGCGCTCGAAGCGAACGAGCCGCATCGTGAAGGGAACGATCGTCCCCGTCGCTTCGTTCGTAAAGCGGTGAAACGAATTGCAGTAGCCCGAAGCGAGGTAGCTCTGCACGAAGGTGCCGCGTCCCTGCTCGCGGTAGAGGACGTTTTCTTCGACGAGCTCCTGAATGGCCTTTCGCACCGTGCCCTGCGAGACGCCGAGCTGCTCGGCAAACAGTTTTTCGCTCGGCAGCATCTCCCCGGCCTTCCAGTGCCCCGCGGCAAGTTCGCCGAGGATATGGTCCTTCACCTGACGGTAGAGGAGATTGCGAACGAAGGTCGTCATGCCGCGCTCTCCGCCGTGAGCACAATGGTGAGATCGTCGACGACGACGGTTTCCCCACCGCGGAGCTTGCGGGTCTTGCGCGTCTCGACGATGCCGTCCACCGTCACTTCGCCTTCGGCGATGCGGTGTTTGGCCTGCGCGCCCGAGTCGGCCGCGCCCACCGCCTTCAAAAGGGCGTCAAGCGTAATGTATTCGCCGCGGATTGCAAAAGTCATGTTTCGGGCCATCGTGCCCTCCTTTCATCATGTGTGATCCGAACGGCGGATATTCTTTGCGCTCGGACAAAAGTTGTGTGCGTGGGAACGGGAAAGTCCCGTATGACACGACGAGACGTGCCAAAATCTTCGGCTCTCATCTTAACAAACGGAACGGCGCTCTCCTTCATGAAACGACCCGTCCCATAAGAAGAAATGCTCAATGCCATCACCATCATCGTGCTCTTTCAGCTCGCGGGCGAGGCGCTCGCACTGCTGACGGGCATTCCCGTTCCGGGATCCGTGCTCGGAATGGTCTTCCTTCTTCTCTCCTTCTTCGTGAAGGACGACCTGATCGACCTCATCCGCCCCACGGGCGGGGTTCTCCTCTCGAACCTCTCGCTTCTCTTCGTCCCCGCGGGGGTCGGCATCATTCGTCACGTCTCGCGCTTTGAAGCCGAAGGCGTCGGCATCGCCGTGACGCTCGTTCTCTCGACCCTCATCGCCATGGCGGTGACGGCCTGGACGATCCAGCTCGCCTGCAAGGCGCTCGGCGTTCACGACGCGGAGGAGGACTGATCATGACGGAACTCTGGCAGCACTTTGCGTCCGAAAACATCTTCTGGCTCGGACTCACGCTCGCGATCTACCTCTTCGGGCACTTCCTCTACCGAAAGGCCCGCTTCTTTCCGCTTCTGAGCCCCATCATCGTGAGCGTCGCGCTCCTCATCGCCGTGCTCGTCGTCACGGACACCCCCTACGAAACCTACTTCGAGGGCGCGCAGACGATTCACCTGCTTCTCGGTCCCGCGACCGTCGCGCTCGCCATTCCGCTCTTTGATCAGCGCGCGCGTCTCGTGCGGCTTTTCGTGCCGCTCGTCACGGGGCTTCTCGTCGGGGGCGTCGTCGCCATTCTGAGCGTCGTCGTGATCGGCGTTCTCTGCGGCCTTTCAACCGAGACGCTCCTCTCGCTCGTGCCGAAATCCGTCACGACCCCGATCGCCATGGGGATTTCCGAAGCGATCGGCGGCATGCCCGACCTCACCGCGGCGCTCGTCGTCATCACGGGGATCTTCGGCTCCGTCGTGGGACGCAGCTTCTTCCGTCTGATCCGCGTTTCGTCCGACACCGCCAAGGGCGTGGCGCTCGGCGTTTCCGCCCACGGCATGGGCACGAGCGCCGCCTTCAGCATTTCGCCCAAGGCGGGCGCCTTCTCGGGGCTCGCCATGGGAATCACGGGTCTCCTGACGGCCTTCCTCGCGCCCTACCTCGGCGTGCCCGTTCTCGAGTGGCTTACGCGCTGAGCGCGCGTACGACATCGGCGACGCGGGCGTAGGGCACGCGCCCCGCGGCCTGACCGAAGCTCAGCGCCACGGCCGCGCCCTCGCCCCGGGCCATGAGGCGCTTTCGCAACTGCGCCGTCCAGGGTTCAAAGAGCCCGGCGGGCGGCCGATCGGCGAAGGCTATGTCCTTCGCAAGCCCCGAGACGAAGTCGTTTCGCAGATACCACCCGTCGGTCGTTCCTTCGAAGGGACCGTACACGTAGTCGGCGGGCGAACTCTCCGTTGCGGCCCACTGATAAAAGCCGTCCGCGCGGGCTTCCTCCGTCGTAAGAAAAGCCGATCCGACGAGGGTCGCCTCCGCGCCGAGGATCCTCGCCGCACGCGCTTGCTCGGGCGTAACGATGCCGCCCGCGGCGATCAAGGGCAGTCCCGTCGCGCGCTTCACGTGGGGAAGAAGAGACATCAGGCCCACCGCGGCCGCGCCCGTGTCGACCGAAGACCAGCGGGGTCCGCCCGCTTCCGCGGCCTGCACGACGATCGCGTCGACGCGCGCGGCGCGCGCCACCTTGGCTTCCCGAAGGGTCGTCGCCGTCGCGACGTTGAGGACGCCCGCTTCGCGAAGCGCGTCCTCTTCGGGCTCGCGAAAGGCGCCGAAGGTCGAAATCATCGCCGCGGGACTCGCTTCGAGCCAGAAACGGAAACGCTCTTCGAAGGTCTTCAGGGGATCGAATTCAAGGAAGGCGTCGGCAAGAGCCGCTTCCGTCCACCCTTCGCCCGCGAGTTCGATCTGCTCGCGATGACGTTCGATGAACACCTTCGCCCACCGCCAGGAAGATTCCTTCGTAAGCGGAAACGCCTTCACGTCCGGGGCGCGAAGCGCCACGGCAAAGGGTTTGCCGGTGCCCTTTCGCAGGGCTTCGAGATAGGCCTTCGGATCCGCGACGTCGTCCGCGGGCACCACGCCGAGACCGCCCGCCTCGCAGACGGCCGCCACGAATTCGGGCGGCAGGTCCGTCGCCATCGGGGCGCTCCACACCGGAGCCGTCACCCCGAGACGCTCGGAAAGGGAACGGTCGGAATCGTTTTCGTTCATAATTCACCCGTCAACGCATTGAGATTAAGGATTAGGCATTGTAGCGGGTCGGCCGGAAACGGACGACCGGCGAATCCATCGGACACCAGCATGAGTCAAAAAGTAGTGATCGGCCTCTCGGGCGGCGTGGACTCCGCCGTGAGCGCCTGGCTCCTCAAAGAACAGGGCTTCGACGTCATCGGTCTCTTCATGAAGAATTGGGAGGATGACGACGATTCGGAATACTGCTCCTCGCGTCAGGACTTCATCGACGCGACCGCCGCGGCGGACGTGATCGGCATCGACATCGAAGCCGTCAACTTCGCCAAGGAATATAAGGAGCGCGTCTTCGCGGACTTCCTTCGCGAATACAGCGCGGGCCGCACGCCCAATCCGGACGTCCTCTGCAACGCCGAAATCAAGTTCCGCGCCTTTCTCGACCACGCCATGACGATGGGGGCCGACTGGATCGCGACGGGCCACTATGCGCGCGTGCGCCGCTCCGAAGCGGGCGTGCAGCTCCTTCGCGGCACGGACCCGAACAAGGATCAGAGCTACTTCCTGCACCGTCTCTCGCAGGAACAGATCTCCCGCGTGCTCTTTCCCGTGGGGGGTCTCCTCAAGACCCAGGTGCGCGCGCTCGCCGAACGCATCGGACTGCCGAACGCCAAGAAAAAGGACTCGACCGGGATCTGCTTCATCGGGGAGCGTCCCTTCCGTGAATTCCTGAACCGCTACCTGCCGACGCACCCGGGCCCGATCAAGACGCCCGACGGCAAGGTCGTGGGCGAACACATGGGGCTCTCCTTTTATACGCTCGGTCAGCGAAAGGGGATCGGCGTGGGCGGCCTCAAGGACGCGACGGGCGAACCCTGGTTCGTCGCCCGCAAGGATCTCGCGACGAACACCCTCTGGATTTGTCAGGGGCATGACCATCCGTGGCTTCTCGCCGACCGTCTTCGCGCGGCGGAGCCGAGCTGGGTCGCGGGCCATGCGCCCGACCCCGAAGCGAAGCTCACGGTGAAGACGCGCTATCGGCAAAAGGACACGCCCTGCCGTCTCGCCGACGTGAGCGAAGAGAACTTCACGCTTCTCTTTGACGACGAACCGCAGTGGGCGGCCACCCCCGGCCAGAGCGCCGTTCTCTATCAGGGAGACGTCTGTCTCGGCGGCGGCTTTATCGACACGTCGCACACCATCGGGTAAGGAAAACCGGATTTCAACCGCTTCCCCGCAATAAAGAAAGGCGCCCTTTCGGGCGCCTCTCTTTTTGTGGATTGCCGAATTTTCGCGCTTAGGCTTCGGTCTTCTGCGCGTGACGCGCGTCGATTTCCTTTTGCTTGCGCTTGCCGATCCAGTGGCCGGCCGCCACCACGATCAGAGCGCCGATCACGGCCGCGGGATAGTGCATCGCTTCCGCCTGAGCCCAGTGACCGACGACCCAGGCGTCGCTCACGACCATGCCGCCCGCGATCCAGCCGAGAAGGCCGCCGCCGAAGTAGATGATGATCGGGAAGCGGTCGAGGAGCTTCAGGATCACCTGGCTGCCGAACACGATGAAGGGCACCGAAACGACGAGGCCGAAGATGATGAGAAGCGTCTGATGCGCTTCATGCGCCTGCTGCGCGGCACCCGCGATGGCGATGACGTTGTCGAAGCTCATGACGAAGTCCGCCACAATGATCGTCTTGATCGCGCCCATGAGACGGCCGCTTCCTTCGATCTTGTCGTGCGCACCGTCGTCCGGAATCAAAAGCTTCATGCCGATCCAGAGCAGGAGCACGCCGCCCGCGACCTTGAGGAAGGGAAGATCCAGCAGCATGACGGCGAAGGTGATCAGAATCACGCGCAGTGCGATCGCACCGGTCGTGCCCCAGAAAATGCCGAGCTTGCGCTGTTCGTGCGGCAGGTTTCGACAGGCCATGGCAATGACGACGGCGTTGTCGCCCCCCAAGAGAATGTCGATCATGATGATCTGACCGATGGCGCCCCAGTGCAGGTTGACCAGGATGTCCCAAATCGCTTCCAAAGTATCCTCCATGGAGAATGAGTAAGACGGGAAAAATTTTAGCAAAGGCATCCTCGAGCACAAGCCGAAGACACCGGTTTTTGCGCAAAAACCGCTAGAAAATCACAGTCCCCAGTCCGTCACTTCCTCTTCCTCCACGATCACCCGGCCGCGAAGGACGTCGTCGACGCTCGACATGCTGAAGCCCCGATAGAGGAGGTAGCGGATCTGCTTTTCGCGCTCCTTCCGATCCGCGGGCAGCTCCCCGAAGCAGCGCTTCCAGAGACGGTAGCAGCGCACGTTTTCGGGCTCGGCGATTTCGTTCATCGCGATCTTCGCCGTTTCCTGCGCCACGCCCTCGCGGCGCAGTTCCTCGCGGATGCGCCGGTCGCCCAAGACCGAGGCCTTGTTGCGGGCGCGTACCTTGGCGAATCGCTCGTCCGAGAGATAGCCCCAGCGCTCCATGTCGTTCAGGGCCTCGTCGACGTCCGCCTCGGTTTCTCCTTCCTCGAGCCCCCGAAGAAGTTTCTCACGAAGCGCCTTTCTCGTGTACTCGCGCCGTGCGAGAGCCGCGGCGGCGCGCATCTTGAGACTGCGCTTCGGACGCTTTCGCCCCTTCTTTTCGGCTTTTTCCTTCGCGCGCCGCTCCCATTCCTCGGGATCGTTGCAATACTCGAACTCGAAGGGATCCTCGGGCTCCCGCCTTCGGGCGCGCCGGCCCGTGCGCGCGGGACGCTCCGAGCGTTCGGCCAGAAAGGCCTCGGCCGAGCGCGGCGCATCCGCGGCCCCCCATCTCGCTTCGAACGTCTCCTCGGGTTCCGGCTCGGGTGCGGCCGGCGCCTCGGGCGGCGGTTCGGGCGGCGCCTCCGTATAGGGCAGCACTTCGCCGTCGTCGCCGAAAACGAAGAGTTGTCCCTCTTCCCAGTCCTCGTCGTTCTTTCGTCTCAAATTCGTCTCCCCACCAACGGAAAAGGACCCGAAGGTCCTTTTCTTACCGGCTGACCGGACGTCAGAGTTCGATGTCCTCGTCATCCATTACGACGGACTCGTCGCTCGACACCGTGTTGTGGTGCACGCCCTTGAGTTCGCGGATCTTGTTTTCGATCTCTTCGCAGAGTTCGGGATTCGCGCGCAGGAAGTCGCGGGCGTTTTCCTTGCCCTGGCCTAGACGCGTGCCGTTGTAGGAGTACCAGGCGCCGGCCTTTTCGATCACGTCGAGTTCGCTGCCGATGTCGATGATTTCGCCCAAGCGCGAGATGCCTTCGCCGTAGAGGATGTCGAAGACCGCTTCGCCGAAGGGAGGCGCGACCTTGTTCTTGACGACCTTGACGCGCGTCTGATTGCCGATCACTTCGTCGCCCTTCTTGATCGAGCCCACGCGGCGGATGTCCATGCGCACCGAGGCGTAGAACTTGAGGGCGTTGCCGCCCGTCGTCGTTTCCGGATTGCCGTAGCCGCCGATCTTCATGCGGATCTGGTTGATGAAGAGCACCATCGACTTCGTGCGCATGATCGAGGCGGTGAGCTTGCGAAGGGCCTGCGACATGAGGCGCGCCTGCAGACCGGGGAGCGAGTCGCCCATTTCGCCTTCGATTTCGCTCTTGGGCGTCAAGGCCGCCACCGAGTCCACGACGATCAGGTCGACCGAACCCGAACGCACGAGGGCGTCCGTGATTTCAAGGGCCTGTTCGCCCGTGTCGGGCTGGCTGATGAGAAGGTCGGGGAGATGCACGCCGAGACGCTGCGCATACTTGATGTCGAGCGCGTGTTCCGCGTCGATGAAGGCGCAGGTGCCGCCCTTTTTCTGCATTTCCGCGATGACCTGCAGGGCGAGCGTCGTCTTGCCCGAAGATTCCGGACCGTAGACCTCGATGATGCGGCCGCGCGGCAGACCGCCCACGCCGAGCGCGAGGTCGAGACCGAGCGAGCCCGTCGACACCGTTTCGATGTCTTCGGCTTCGGACCCTTCCGCCATGCGCATGATGGAGCCCTTGCCGAACTGCTTTTCAATGTTCGCGAGCGCCGCGGCCAGAGCCTTCTTGCGTTCTTCGCCTTCCAAACGTTCGGGGCGCGGAGGAGGATTGTTCTTGGCAGCCATGATCTGTCCTTTTCAAAAAATCGACGATAGCATCGTCTTATGAGCAACTGTCGAGAGATAGTCGCTCGAAACGTCTCTCTTACAAATACAGGAATCCCTTTGATATCAACATGATAGGAAATTGACTCCCTTTGCATGATGGTATGATGCCTGAAAATTTCACGTTTGCCAAGGTTAAAGTTGTTAGTGGTTACCCTAACAAATCTAACAACCCGCCAATCGTCGAAATCCCTCGGTTCAGATTTTTTTGGGGTCGCCGTAAAAATTGTCCTTGACATTTTTCTCCGGCTCAGGTATGATTCATCCCCTAGGTTGATTGTTCCTCGCCAACTGAAGCATACGCTTCCTACTGGGGGTCGTTAGCTCAGCCGGTAGAGCAGCGGACTTTTAATCCGTTGGTCGTGGGTTCGATTCCCGCACGACCCACCAAGACGAGACAATTCACACCGGGAACGTAGCTCAGCTGGTAGAGCAGCGGACTCTTAATCCGTCGGTCTAGGGTTCGAATCCCTACGTTCCCACCAAAATTCGCAAACGTAGTTTTGCAACTGCGTTCGGGAACGTAGCTCAGCTGGTAGAGCAGCGGACTCTTAATCCGTCGGTCTAGGGTTCGAATCCCTACGTTCCCACCACATCAAGCCCGTCGCAGAGTGTTCTGCGGCGGGCTTTTTCCTTACGGCGTCCCCGCAGTCGACTTCTTCGAGGTAATACCGCAAGGAATGCGGAAAAATCGGGCCGGACGCGACGGTTTGCCGCCGCGCCTCGCCTACACTGTCCCGAAACCCTTTCTGCGGACATTCCATGATCAAACTACAAAACATCACGCAAACCTACACGACGCCCGAAGGGAAGACCTTTGATGCGCTCAAGAACGTTTCGCTCGAGATCCGTCCGGGCGAAATCTTCGGCATCATCGGCCGCTCGGGCGCCGGGAAGAGCACGCTCGTGCGTTGCATCAATCTCCTCAACCGTCCCACGTCGGGGAACGTCGTGGTGGACGGCAAGGTCTTGACCGACCTCTCGGAAGCGGAACTCCGCGAGGCCCGCCGTTCGATCGGCATGATCTTCCAGCACTTCAACCTGCTCTCCTCGCGCACGGTCTACCGCAACATCGCGCTTCCGCTCGAACTCGCGGGCGTCTCCGAAGAGAAGATCCGCGAAAAGATCACGCCCCTGATCGAACTCGTGGGGCTCTCCGAGCACGCGAACAAGTATCCCTCGCAGCTCTCGGGCGGACAAAAGCAGCGCGTCGGCATCGCGCGTGCGCTCGCGAACGACCCGAAGGTGCTTCTCTCCGACGAAGCCACCTCGGCCCTCGACCCGGAAACGACGACCGCCACGCTCGAACTCCTGCAGCGGATCAACCGCAAGCTCGGCGTCACGATCGTCATGATCACGCACGAAATGAACGTCGTGAAGCAGATCTGCGAGCGCGTCGTCGTGATGAATCAGGGTGAAATCGTCGAGTCGGGCGACGTCATCGACATCTTCAGCCGTCCGCAGTCCGAAACGACCCGCGCCCTCATCGGCAACGTCATGGCGCGCGACCTCCCCGAATCGGTGATCCGGGTCTTCCGCAACGCCCGCGAAAACGCCGAAGAAGGGAAGTCCGTGCATCTCCTTCGCCTCGCCTTCGTGGGAAGCGAAGTCACGAAGCCCGTCATTTCCGAGTGCTCGCAGCGCTTCCACGTGAACCTCAGCATTCTGCGCGGCACGGTCGACGACCTGCACGGCCGCACGCTCGGCACCCTCACGGTGCTCGTCGAAACCCCCATCGCGGACTACATCCGCGTCATCGAATTCATCCGCTCCCGCGGCGTAATCGTGGAGGAACTCAACGATGTCCTCTGACATGCTCGTCATCATTTGGCAGTCGCTCCTCGAAACCCTCGCGATGGTCGCCATCTCCGGGGGCGTGGGCGCGCTTCTCGGCGTTCCCCTCGGGGTCGTCCTCTTCATCACCGACCGCAAGTCCTTCCTTCCGATGCCCGCCTTCAACGTCGTGCTCGGGACCGTGGTCAATGCGCTGCGTTCGGTCCCCTTCATCATCCTGCTCGTCGCGATCATTCCCTTCACGCGCCTCGTCGTGGGGACCTCGATCGGGACGGCCGCCGCGGTCGTGCCGCTCACGCTCGCCGTCGCGCCCTTCATCGCCCGCATCGTCGAAACGAGCCTTCGTGAAGTGGACAAGGGCCTCATCGAAGCGGCGCAGTCCATGGGCGCGACCAATCTGCAGATCGTCATGAAGATCCTGCTTCCCGAAGCGATGCCCGGCATCGTCTCGGGCCTCACGATCTCGATCATCGCCCTGATCGGCTACAGCGCCATGGCGGGCGCCATCGGCGGGGGCGGTCTCGGCGACCTCGGCATCCGCTACGGCTATCAGCGCTTCATGCCCGAAGTCATGTGGACGGTCGTTCTCATCCTGATCGTTCTCGTGCAGGGCATTCAGATGATCGGCGACTGGATCGTCCGCAAAATCAGCCACAAGTGACATTTTTGGCGCGGCAGGCCCCACAAGGCGGGGCCGCCGTGCTACACTTCATGCTCTCTGCGGGCGGGTGTAGCTCAATGGCAGAGCAATAGCCTCCCATGCTAAAGACGAGGGTTCGATTCCCTTCACCCGCTCCAGCCTCCCTCCTCCTCTCCGCCGACTCGTTGCGGAATACTCTCCCCACTGCAGAAGATCGTCGTCGTGTCACGGGTTGTTCGTGGTGCGATTTTTGTGTTTCTCTTCCGTACATCACCATGGAAAAACCCGAACTTACGCCCGAAGAGCTCGAAGCGCTCAAGAACCGCCACATCCGCAGCTTCGTCATGCGCCGCGGCCACATTTCGGCCGCCCAAAAGCGCGCGCTCGAGGAAACCTTCCCGCGCTATCAGATCGAATACCGTCCCGAAACGCTCGACTTCACGGCGGCCTTCGGGCGCGAAGCCGACACGGTGCTCGAAATCGGCTGCGGCATGGGCGAGACGACGGCCGCCATCGCGGCCGCGCACCCGGAAGTGAACTTCCTCGGCTGCGAAGTCTTCGTCGCGGGCGTGGGGGCGCTTGCAAAGCGCCTCGATGAAATGGGATTGGAAAACGTGCGCATCGTCCGTCACGACGCCGTCGAAATCGTCCGCGACATGATCCCCGAAAATTCGCTCGCGGGCGTGCACATCTACTTCCCCGATCCCTGGCGCAAGGCCCGTCACCACAAGCGCCGCCTCGTCGCGCAGCCCTTCATCGGGATGCTCGCCTCCCGCATTCGTCCGGGCGGCTACATCCACTGCGCGACCGACTGGGAAAACTACAGCGAGCAGATGCTCGAGGTTCTCGAAGGGGAACCCCTTCTCGAAAACCTCCACGGCAAGGGGAACTTCAGTCCCGTCATGGGGAACCCCCTCTGTGAGCGTCCCCGCACGAAGTTCCAGGCCCGAGGCGAGCGCCTCGGCTACGGCATCTGGGATCTCGTCTACATCCGCCGCTAACGGTTTCCGACGTCGACAATCAAACGGCCCGGGCTCATCGCCTCGGGCCGTCGTCGTTTCTGCGCGGATCTTCGTCAGAAGGCTTCGCCTCCTTCCCAGGAGACCCAGCCCGTGGCGGCCGTGACGAGAATCACAACGCCGAAGAGAATGCGGTACCAACCGAAGGCCTTGAAGTTGTTGGTCGAGACGTAGCGAAGGAGCCAGTGCACGACGAGAAGGGCCGAAAAGAAGGAGACGGCCGTCCCGATCGCAAGCCCCGGGAGGTTCGCCATGTGGAGCACCTCGCGGGACTTCCAGAGGTCGTAGACCGTGGCGCCGAAGATGGTCGGAATCGAAAGGAAGAAGGAGAATTCCGTAGCGGCCTTTCTCGAGAGCCCCAGGACGAGGCCCCCGATGATGGTCGCGCCCGAACGGCTCGTCCCCGGAATCATCGCGAGGCACTGACAAAAGCCCACGGCGAGCGCGTCCTTCCACGTCATGTCGTCCATCGTCGCGACGCGGGGCTGGATGCCAAGGCGCTCCTGACGGTTTTCAATCCACAAAATGAGCAACCCGCCCACGACGAGTGCCACGGCGACCGTCACGGCGTTGAAGAGATAGGCCTTGATGAGGCCGGCCACGAGCACGCCGATCACGGCCGCGGGCAAGAAAGCCACGATCGTGTTGACGGCGAGGCGCTGCTCCTTGGGCTCGGAAAAGAGACCCTTGAGGACCGAGAGAATGCGGGCGCGGTAGTACCAACAGACGGCCAGAATCGCCCCCGCCTGAATCGCGATCACGAAGGTGTCGGATCCCGGGGTTTGGGCAAATCCCACCGCGTCCGCGGCGATGATCAGGTGCCCCGTCGAGCTAACGGGCAGAAATTCCGTCAAGCCTTCGACGATGCCGAGCACCGCCGCCTGAAACCAGTAAAACCAATCCACGCCTTTCTCCTTTCCGGCTAAATCCCTTTGAAACCCGTCATGTTAGCGGAATCCGCGCGACCGCCGCGCAAGCGAGCATTCTCTTTTTGTATTCGAGCTGTTACTTTGTTAAGATGCTTCGATTTCTCTTTCCGAACGGATATTTTCCATGACCACGACGCACCTGCGCTTTGACAACGAAGAAGTCAACGAAATTCAGGACCTTCTCGAGTCCTGCGGCAACGACGAAACGATGGACATCGGCGTCATCGACGGGTTCTTCACGGCCCTCTCGGTTCTGAAGAATCCCCGCCCCGACGAAGTGGTGATCCCCTACCTCTTTTCGGCCGCGGGCGACCCGGCCGCCGTCCCGAAGAACGATCGTCTCTTCGAACTCCTCACGCTTCGCCGCAACGTCGTGAACGCGGCGCTTCGCGCGGGGAACGGTCTCGACCCGATCATCCTGCCGATTCTCGACGACGAAGAAAACCCGATCGAAGGTCCCGAAGGGATCGAAGCGGTCGAGCCCTGGTGCGCGGGCTTTCTGATGGGACTCTTCCAGGGCGCCTCCGAAAAGATCGTCCTCTCCGACAAGTCGCACGCGGCGCTCTCCGTGATCGCCTCCTACCTCTCCGAAGACACCTTTGAATTCTCCGAAGAGGAAAAGACCGCCCGCGAACTCTGGGACGCCGTTTCGGGCGAGGAAGCCGTCAAGGTGAGCCTTGCCGACGCGCTCTACCGCATCGTCGAGGCCGCCTACCGCCTCAAGGCCGAATGGAATCCGAACGCCCCCGTCCGCGCCGCCGAGCGCGTGGGCCGCAACGATCCCTGCCCCTGCGGCAGCGGCAAGAAGTACAAGCAGTGCTGCGGGAAGAAATAAGCCTTTCGCCCGCCTTCCCTGTTCAGCAAATCGCTTTGCCGCCCGAAGCGCGATAAGCACGGGCGGCAAACCTGAGGGGCGAAAGCGCCCCGACGAGCGCCGCTTCGAGTAGCGGCGCTTCCCCCGCCATTTCCCGCACGAGCATCCGGGCGCAAAGCCGCCCCCAGGTGATGCCGCGCGAGCCCATCGCCGTGCAGAGCCACAACCCTTCGGCCGTCGGAAGGTCCTTTTCCTGCGGCACGCCCCGAAAAGCGAGTCCCCGCAACGCCTCGGCGTCGGGCGCCGCCCCCACCACGGGGAGGCGGTCCGTCGACACCGCGCGCACGCCTTCATAGAAAGCGACGGGAAGCGGCGGTTCAACGGGCGCCGTGACGTCGCCGAAGGTTCCGAGATTGTGTTCGTGCGCGGCTTCGACCGTGAGCACCCGAGCGTCCCCGCGCTCGTAAGTGGCGCCCACGCCCGTGAAGCCGTCGAGTTTTCCAAGATAGCCGTGTCCCGTGAGCGCCGTGCGAAGCCCCGGATACGGATCGTTTCCCAAAAGACTGATTCGCCCGTAAAGAGGTTCGATCGGAAGGAGCGCATCCGAAAGATTCGCAAGGCCCGCGCTCGCGCAGCCCGCCGCAATCACGACGGCGTCGGCCCGCGCCGCTACTTCACCCGCGGGCGTGAGGGCGAGCCATTCACCATCGCATCGTTTAAGAAAAACGCGCGTGTTGCAGCGGATCACGGCGCCGCTTTCCGCAAGGAGCGTGCGCGCAAGACGCCCCACGCGCACGAGCCCCGCCCCTTCGTACCACCAGGCGCTGCGGCGCACCGCAAGACCCGAGAGGGTCTGCGCCTCCTCCCGGGACACCCATCGCGCGAAGGCGGGCGGCATGGGAAAGGGGCGCCCTTGCGCCCGGGCGGCGATCCACGCCGCCTCCGTTTCGTCGTCCCGCGCCACGTCTAGAACGCCCACGGGGGCCCAACAGTCGGAATGACGCAGAAGCGTTTCGCGCGCGCAGGCGAACCCCGCGCGAGTGAGCGCGAAAAGAGGATTGTCGGACGCCTGCCAGTGCGGGTGAAGAAGACCGCAACAGAGCGCACTCGCCCCCGCCGCAGGAACCTGGTGCGCATCAATCACCGTGACGCGCACGCCGCGCGCCGCAAGCGCCTCCGTCACGAAGGCGCCCGCAAGCCCCGCTCCCACGACGATCACGCGCTCGGGCAAAGAGCGCGTCGGGGCGCTGCGCCCTTTGCGGCGCCGGCCGTCGGGTGTTTTTTGAAAGGCACCGCCCGGATCCATGCTCTCCGGCAGATGAACGAGCGTATCGGGATCCGCGAGGAGAAGATGTTCGTCGGGGGCGTCGAGCCACATCTCGTCGATGCGCCCCGTCCAGGCCTTGCGCCGCTTTTTCGAAGGAAGCGCGACCAAGGCCTCCTCGCCGTAGTCCGTTTCCCGAACGTGTATGCCCGGCATCCGGGCGTCGTCGGGTTCGACGAAGGACAGGCGAACGAAAGACGGGCGGCTCCCGAGAGAAACCGCCCGCACGCGGCGGGAAAAGGCCTCTTCTCCCGCCGATCCGTTGAAAAGTACGACTTCGCGCCGCGACGTCATGCCTTAGTGCTTCAAGGGCTTGAAGCGCAGACGCTTGGGCTGGCAGGCCGCTTCGCCGAGACGACGACGCTTGTCGGCCTCGTACTCGTTGTAGTTGCCGTCGAAGAACACCACCTTCGAATCCCCTTCAAAGGCGAGGATGTGCGTGGCGATGCGGTCGAGGAACCAGCGGTCGTGCGACGTCACGAGCGCGCAGCCCGCGAATTCGAGGAGCGCTTCTTCCAAGGCGCGCAGGGTTTCAACGTCGAGGTCGTTCGACGGTTCGTCAAGGAGCAGCACGTTGCCGCCCGCAAGCAGGGTCTTCGCGAGATGCAGACGACCTCGCTCACCGCCCGAGAGGGCGCCCACGAGCTTTTGCTGGTCGCCGCCCTTGAAGTTGAAGCGGCCGATGTAGGCGCGGCTCGACATCTGGAACTTGCCGACCTGCAGAATGTCGTTTCCTTCCGAAACGGCTTCGAACACGGTCTTGTCGTTCGGGAGCGAATCGCGCATCTGATCGACCGCGGCGATGCGCACGGTCTGACCGATCTTGATCGAACCCGAGTCGGGCGTTTCCTTGCCCGTGATCATCTTGAAGAGCGTCGACTTACCCGCGCCGTTCGGACCGATCACGCCGACGATGGCGCCGGGCGGAATGCGGAAGGAAAGGTCGTCGATCAGGAGACGGTCGCCGAAGCCCTTTGAGACGTGTTCGAACTCGATCACGTCGTTGCCGAGACGGTCGGCCACGGGGATGAAGATTTCGTTCGTTTCGTTGCGGGCCTGGTATTCGTAGCTCGAGAGCTCTTCAAAGCGCGAGAGACGGGCCTTCGACTTCGCCTGACGGCCCTTGGGGTTCTGACGAACCCATTCGAGTTCGTGCTGAATCGCCTTCATGCGGGCGTCCTGCTGACGCTGTTCGATCTCAAGACGCTTTTCCTTCTGATCGAGCCACGAGGAATAGTTCCCCTTCCAGGGAATGCCCTCGCCGCGGTCGAGTTCGAGAATCCACTCGGCCGCGTTGTCGAGGAAGTAGCGGTCGTGCGTCACGGCGACGACGGTGCCCGGGAAGCGGTGCAGGAACTGTTCGAGCCACTCCACGCTTTCCGCGTCGAGGTGGTTCGTCGGTTCGTCGAGAAGGAGCATGTCCGGGCGCGAGAGAAGCAGGCGGCAGAGCGCCACGCGGCGCTTTTCGCCCCCCGAAAGGTTCCCGATCTTCGCGTCCCACGGCGGCAGACGCAGCGCGTCGGCGGCGATTTCCATCTGCGTTTCGGTGTTCGTCCCCGCAGCGGCGATGATCGCTTCGAGGCGCGCCTGTTCGGCGGCGAGCGCGTCGAAGTCCGCGTCGGGTTCGGCGTAGGCGGCGTACACGGCGTCAAGCTTGGCCTGCGCCTCGATGATTTCGCCCATGCCCTCTTCGACGGCTTCGCGCACGGTCTTTTCGGGATCGAGCTGCGGCTCCTGCGGGAGGTAGCCGATCTTGATCCCGGGCATCGGAACGGCTTCGCCTTCGATGTCCGTATCAACGCCCGCCATGATCTTGAGGAGCGTCGACTTGCCGGCGCCGTTCAGCCCCAGAACGCCGATCTTGGCGCCCGGGAAGAAGGAAAGGGAAATGTCCTTGAGGATCTGTCGCTTCGGCGGAACCACCTTGCCGACGCGATTCATCGTGAATACGTACTGAGCCATAAACGGTAGAAAGAACCCCGGCGCGGGGACCGGGAAGGTTGTTGTTGAAAATCAGGAGCGGGAGCGGCGGTGCTTCTTCTTTTTGCCGAAGTACCCGCGGAAAATCCAGTAGCGGCGCAGGCGGTCGATGCGCTTGAGCTCGCGCTCGCGCTCCTCGCCCATCGCCTCGGGATGGAACTTGCGCCACTTCTTGAGGGCGCCCGAGCGGTCCATGTCTTCGAGAATGCGCCGAAGCCAGTGGGGCATCCAGCTCGTCACGAGCGACGCCTGAAAGTCGATGAGGGCCGGCGTGCCGTCGGGGCGCATAACGATGTTGCCCGTGCCGCGCAGGTCGAGGTGCACGACGTTGCGCGCGTGCATCTCGTCGAGAAGCTTCTCGAAAGCTTCGAGAAATTCGATCGTCACCTCTTCGCGCGTCACGCGGCTCAAGTTTCGTCCCTCGACGAAACTCACGGCGATGGCGTCGGCGTCGATCCGGAAGGCCTCCTCGGCCACGCCGTCGACCCCTGAGAGCCGGCGCAGAATCTTGAGCTCCCGTCCGAGCAGGAAGGGAGCGAGCAAACGGCGCACCCACCACGAACGGGACGAAAAGTCCTTGACCGTCCAGCGGCGTCCCTTCCAGGTGACGCAGGTGACGACGGCGTTCGCGGCCCGTCCGTCGCGCAACAACTTAACGTCGGCGCGGGCCAGATCTTCGCGAGTGAAGGGTTTATCCGACATCCTGTGGCAAAGCTCCTAAAAGAAGAGGCAGCGGGTCGCCCCGACTGCCTCCCGTTTTGCTTTCGACTCGTCCGTCCCGCGTCAGGGCATGACGAGACCGCTGCCGCCGGCGGCGGGAGGCGCCTGGTAGCCGGGCATGCCGGGCGTGACGATCTTGTGCGCGGCTTCGCGGCGCATCTCTTCGATGCGTTCGATCGTTTCACGCAGGCCCTCCTTGGCGGCGTCGCGGTAGTTGGCGACGGCTTCGGCGAGGGTTTCGCCCGGAATGTCGAACGTCAGGGGAAGCGGCCCCATCTGCGTCATGATCTGCGCGTCGCCCACGAAGAGGGGCTTGCGCGAAGGATCGATCTCGCCCTTGTCGGTGACGGGCGTAAGCATGCGGATCGTGCCCACCTTGCGGTCCGTAATCACCTCTTCGCGGTAGAGGCTCAGGGGATCCATCTGACCCTTCAGATCGTCCGCAACGGTCTCTTCAGCCATGTCGTTCTCCAGCAATATAAATTCGAATCAATCGGAAATACGGGATGTTCCCTGACACCGGAACATCCCGCCCAATCCCTCATGAAAGAGGGAGGCTCGATTGTAGCAAAGAGCGCTTTCCCGCTCGGGTCCGCCCAAGCGGGAAATTGTCTCGAAAAATGATCAGCGGTACACCATGACCGGAATCTGCGAGTGCGTGAGCACCTTCTGCGTTTCCGAGCCGAGCAGCACCGCGGCGATCCCCTTGCGGCCGTGGCTCGCCATGAGGATGAGGTCGCAGTGGTTGAGCTTGGCGAGCTCGATGATCGCTTCCGCGGGCGAGAAGCTCTTGACCATTTCGGTGCGCACCGTCTCGACGCCCATGTCCTTGCAGAGGCGCTGCGCGAAGTCGAGGCGTTCCTCGGCGTCGGCCGTGACGCGTTCGTCGTACTGCTCGATCGTTTCGGGGCGGTACTCCGAGAGGTTCGTGTAGGAATAGGGTTCGATGACGGTGACGAGCACGATTTCGGCCCCGAGGGCCTTGGCAAAGCCCGCGGCGCCCTTGACGGCGTTGGCGGACCGCTCCGTTCCGTCCGTCGGAACGAGAATTCGCTTGAACATGTTGTCCTCCTTTGAGCATTCCGTGGCGGCCCGCCGAAGCGAAGCCTACCGATTCAATCCATTGTAGAGCGTTGTGCGAGGCGCCGTCATCGGGATTGTCCGTCCGCGAAGGCGACGGCGTTGATGACGAGACTCGCGACGCGCAGACCGACCGTTCCCGTCACGGCGGCCGACGAACCGAATCCGATGCGAACGCCGGGCGCCGCGCCGATCGCTTCGTTGTTCGCCGCCTCGGGCTGGCGAAGGGGTTCGGACGAGTAGACGCAGGGAATGCCGAAGGGCGCGCTCTTGCCGTCGGCCCGTCCCCTGGGAAAGCCGTACTCCTTGCGAAGAATCGTGCGCAGCTTCGACGTGAGAGCGTCCCCCTTGGCGCGCGCGAGGTCGTCGACCGTCACGAAGCCCGGATCGACCTTGCCGCCCGCCCCGCCCGCAACGACGATCGGACGGCCGATTTTCTTCATTTCGGCGCAGAGTACGGCCTTCGCCGCCAGGTCGTCGATGCAGTCGACCACCCAGTCGCAGGGCGGTACGACCGTCGACACGTTTTCGGGCGTCACAAAGGACACCACCGCCCGCACGTCGCAGTCCGGATGAATCCGGCGGCATCGGTCGGCGAGGACCTCCGCCTTGGGACGACCGTATTCGGGATCGATCGCCGGCAACTGACGGTTCGTGTTTGACGCTTCGACCTTGTCGCCGTCGATCAGGGTGAGGCGCCCCACGCCGCTTCGCACGAGCGCCTCGACCGCCCAGCTGCCCACGCCGCCGAGGCCCACCACGACGACGTGCGACGCCGCCAAACGTTCGGCGCCCGACTCGCCGTAGAGTCGCGCCACGCCGCCCATGCGGCGGGGATCCAGGGTTCTGCTCATTCGAAACTCCTCGTCATACTAGCTAAATCACAGAGAAAAGAGGGTGCGTCGACAGAATTTCGGTTCCCGTACGGGATTCTTTTTCTTTCGATAACTTCACCAAAAGCAAAAAGTGTAAAAAAGAATTCTTCCTTGAAAACACAAGGTTTTAACGGAAACGGATTGGACAACGACACTCAAATTCGGTACTATTCCTAATACAAAGAAGATGAAATCATAAATCTCTTCCAAGCCCCATCCGTTCTGGTTTTAACAGGAAAACAAATGAAAATTCTTGTTCCCATCGACGCCAGTCCCCAGACTGAATACACGCTTGAATTCCTCGCGAGCCGCACCACGTTGCTCGGCAGCAACCCGACGATCGAACTCCTCAACGTGCAGCAGCCCCTGCCCGCCCGCGCCTGCCGTCTGGTCGGCCAGGAAGCGCTCGCCCGCTACTACGAAGACGAAGCCGAAAAAGTCTTCGAACCTGCCCGCATCGCCCTCAAGGACGCTCCCGTGAAGGAACGCACCGCCGTCGGCGACCCGGTCGAATGCATCATGCAGGCCGCCCAGGACATCGGCGCGGACCTCATCGTGATGTCCTCGCGCGGTCAGGGCGCCATCAAGGGCCTCTTCTTCGGTTCCGTCTCGAACGGCGTGCTCGCCCGTTCGACCTGCCCGGTCGTGATCCTTCGCGACCACATGCCGCGCATCAACGACGCGCTTCGCGTCGGGATCGCCGTCGACGGCTCGAAGTACGGCCGCGCCGCCGTGCGCTACGCCCTGCGTCACGCCTCGCTCTTCGGCGCCGGCGTCTACTTCTACATCATCAACGTCGTGAGCGACTATGCGGGCGCCGTCATGCCCGACATGGCCGGCATGGCGCTTCCGAGCCTCTCGGAAGAAGAAGTGGCCGAACTGCAGAAGGAAGAATTTGAAGAGGCCGTCGCGCCGCTTCGTCCGATGTTCGCCAAGGCCGGTCGCCGCGTCAAGGAAATCTGCCTCGTCGGCAACCCCGGCGACGAAATCTCGAACTTCGCCAAGAAGCGCAAGCTCGACCTCATCGTCATGGGCACGCACGGTTACGGCCGCTTCAAGGCCGCCCTGCTCGGCTCGACCGCCACGCGCATCGCGGCGCTCTCCGACGTTCCGCTCCTGATCGTCCGCACCGCCTGACGCCGTTTCGGCTCCCAACGACACCCCGCAGACTCGTCTACGGGGTGTTTTTGTGCGGGGCGGTTCCGAGGCACGACCGTCCCGAATTTGCGTTATAACTCCACTTCAGCAAAAAATTTCCAAGAACGAGTTCGACGACCACAATGAATTCCTCCAACAAGAAAATCATCACCGTGTTGGTTGCCGCCGACAACGCTCCCGAGGCCGCAAGCTTAGCAGGTCAGATCGACCGTCACGACGATCTTCGCGTCCTGGCGACGGTCATGACGCCTTCGGAACTCGAAGAGCATCTCGCTCAACACCCCGATCTCGGCCTTCTCGTCACCGACGTGGTCCTCTCCAACAAGGACGTCACGCCGATTCTCGCCAAGGCGGTTCAGAAGAATCCCAAGCTCGAGGTCATCGTCTACACGGCCCACGCCGAAGATTCCGTCGTGATGCGCGCCGTGCAGGCCGGCGCTTCGGGCTACCTCTTGAAGGGCGGCCGCGAAGACATCGTGAGCTGCATCCGTCTGCTCGCAAGCGGCGGCTCTCCCGTCTCCCCCTCGGTCGTGCGCTGCGTGCTGCGCGCCCTTCGGGCCCGTCAGACGGGGGACTGGACGCTCACGGAAAAGTCGCTCGAGCCCGAACGAAAGGAACACAAGGCCCTCTCGCAGCGCGAGCACGACATTCTCGTCCTCCTCGCCAAGGGCCTGAGCTTCGCCGAAATCGGCAATCTTCTCAACATTTCGCCCCACACCGTCACGGCGCACGTCAAGAAGCTCTACCGGAAACTCCAGGTGCACTCCCGCGCCGAAGCCGTGTATGAGGCGAGTTGTCTGGGCGTTCTTCCGAACTGACGGACGTCACTCGGTCGGGCGAAGCCAGACGCCCGACTTGCCGCCCCGCTTTTCTTCGAGACGCACGTCCGTGATCGTCATGCCGCGGTCCACGGCTTTGCACATGTCGTAGATCGTGAGAAGCCCCACCTGCACGGACGTGAGCGCCTCCATCTCCACCCCGGTCTGCCCCTTGCACTCGCACTGCGCGGTGCAGTAGACGGCGCTCTTTTCGTCTTCAATCTCAAAGTCCACCTTCACGCGCGTGAGCGAAATCGGGTGGCAGAGCGGGATCAGGTCCGACGTGCGCTTCGAGGCCATGATGGCGGCGATGCGCGCCACGCCGAGGACGTCGCCCTTCTTGGCCGTCCCCGTCTTCACGAGTTCGAGCGTCGAGGGCGCCATGTAGATGCGGCCGCTGGCGCGCGCGATGCGGTGCGTCTCGGCCTTGCCGCCGACGTCGACCATGTGCGCCTGGCCTTCCTGATCAAAGTGCGTGAGTTCCGACATTGGGCTTCTCTCCGGCTGATGTTTGGAAAAGGCTCATTGTAGACGAGCCCGAACGCGCGTTTTCAGATCTTTACAGAGGGAAAAGCCTTCCCGTTCGCCCTTCCCGGAGGCGAGCGTCTATCATGATCGGACCACTTCACCAGGCTATGCCCATGCATCCCGTTTGGCCCTCTTTGATCGCTTCGCTCACGCTCGCCGTCACGCCGCTCGGCGCCTATGCGGCGCCCGGCAGCACGGCGCTCGACCTCAATCTGCCGAGCCTCGGCACCACGGCGGGCGCCGAACTCTCGCCCGCCGACGAGTACGCGCTCGGCAAGCAGCTCATGCAGCAGGTCCGCGCCGACCCCACCTACATGAACGACCCCGAGGTGACGGAGTACCTCAACCGCATCGGCTATCAGCTCGTCAGCCACGCGACGACGCACACCTACAACTTCTTTTTCTTTCCGATCCGCGACGCGAGCCTCAACGCCTTCGCGCTTCCCGGCGGCTTCATCGCCGTGCATTCGGGCACCGTCATTTCCGCCAAGACCGAAAGCGAACTCGCGGGCGTGATGAGCCACGAAATCGGCCACGTCGCGCAGCGCCACATCGCGCGCATGATCGAGGGGCAAAAGGGCAATCTCGCGCTCACGCTCGGCTCCCTTCTTCTCGCCATCCTGGCGGCCCGCGCGGGCGGCAATTCGGGCGGACACGCCGCGGCCGCGGTCGCCATGGGCTCGCAGGCGGCGATGATTCAGTCCCAGCTCAACTATTCGCAGGACGCAGAACGCGAGGCCGACCGCGTGGGACTTCGCACGCTCTACGCCGCTGGGTTCGATCCGAACGGCATGGGAAGCTTCTTTGCGCGTCTGCAGGCGAACAACCGCTTCTACGAGTCGGCCGCCCCGGCCTATCTCTCGACCCACCCGCTCACGGTCGAGCGTATGGCGGACGTGGAAAACCGCACGCAGCAGCTTCCCACGCGCATGCACCGCGATTCCGACGACTTCCTTCTCGTGCAGCAGCGCCTTCGCGTTCTGCAGGAGACGCGCTACGACGGCTGGCGGGAAGTGGAGAAGAATCTTCTTCGCGAACTCAACGAAACCTCCGGCAAGGACCGCGCCGCCCGCTGGTACGGCCTTTCCGTCTGCTATCAGGAACTCAAGGACCGCGCCAAGGCGCTCTCCTACGCCAAGCGCGCCGCGGAAGCCTTCCCGAAGAACGCGACCGTCGAGCGCAACCTCCTTCGCACGAGCTTTGAGGCGACGGACTCCAAAAAGGAAAAGGAGGCCGTGCTCGCCCGCGCGAAAAAGGCGATGGAGCGCTATCCGCTCTCGCCCATGATGTCGTCGAACTACCTCGACATGCTCTACGAGCTCGGGCGCCATGAGGAGATCGTGCGCTTCCTGCGAAGCGGCTCCTCGGCCATTTCGGAAAACAATCCCGACTACCACGCGCTTCTGGCGCGCTCCTACGAAGCGCTCGGAAAGCGCAGTCTCCAGTTCCAGCACACCGGAGAAATGTACGCGCTCCTCGGCGCCACCGAAGCGGCGGTCTATCAGTACGACCTCGCGCAGCGCGCGAGCGACGGGGACTTCTACACGATGAGCGAAATCGACGCGCGGCTTCGCGAACTGCGCGAAGAACTCAAGTACGAAAAGGAACGCCGCTGAAAATCGAGTTTTCCGCTCAACTTTTTCCTCTCCAACCGTGCGAAAATACGGGACGACCGTTTCGCACGGTTTTTTCTTTTTCCTTTTTCCCTTTTGCTCCCGCTCCCCCGGACGGTCGAGCGTACGGGTTCCGCCCGCGGAATCCCTTCTCCTATGGCTATTGAAGACTATCTGACTCTGGCCGAAAAGACGGACGAGATCATTGAAACGGACGCCGTAATCGTCGGCGCCGGCCCGGTGGGTCTCTTCCAGGTCTTCGAACTCGGTCTTCTGGAAATCAAGGCGCACGTCGTCGACTCGCTTCGCAGCGTCGGCGGTCAGTGCATGGAACTCTATCCGACGAAGCCCATCTACGACATCCCCGCCGTTCCCGTCTACTCGTCCTACGAGCTCACGGAAAACCTCCTCAAGCAGATTCACCCCTTCCACCCGGTCTTCCACCTCGGTCAGGAAGTGACGCGCGTGGAAAAGCAGGAGGACGGCCGCTTCTACGTGGAAACGAGCGCGGGCACGCGCTTTCACGCCAAGGTCGTGATCATCGCCGCGGGCGTGGGCTCCTTCCAGGCCCGTCCCCTCAAGGTGAAGGGCATCGAAAAGTTCGAAGGCACGCAGCTCCACTACTCCTGCAAGGATCCGTCTCTCTTTGAAGGGAAGAACGTCGTCATTCTCGGCGGCGGCGACTCCGCGCTCGACTGGACGCTCAACCTCGTCGGCAAGGCCGAAAGCGTCGTGCTCGTGCACCGTCGCGACGGCTTCCGCGCCCAGGCCGCTTCGGTCGCGAAGATGCGCGAACTCTGCGAAAACTGGGAAATGCAGTTTGAAGTCGGTCAGGTGACGGGCTTCAACGAAGCCGACGGCCGCCTCACGGAAGTGCTCGTCGCGGGCGCCGACGGCGTGACCCGCCGCATTCCGCTCGACCATCTCCTCGTCTTCTTCGGCCTGCAGCCCAAGCTCGGCCCGATCGAAAACTGGGGCCTCACGCTCGAGCGCAAGCAAATCGTCGTCGACACGGCCCGCTTCGAATCGAACATCCCGGGCATCTTCGCCGTGGGCGACATCAACACCTATCCGGGCAAGAAGAAGCTCATCCTCTCGGGCTTCCATGAATGCGCTCTCGCCGCCTTCGCGGCCTGCGACTACGTCTTCCCGGAAAAGCGCATCTTCCTGCAGTACACGACGACTTCGCCGAAGCTCCACAAGGTGCTCGGCGTCGAAACGCCGAACTTCGACGAAGACTGATCGCCTTCGCTGAAGCGCAAAACACGGGGACCGTCAAGACCGAAAGCATCGGCCGGGACGGTCCCCGTTTTCGTCGGCGTATGCCCGTAAAAATGGGGCGACCCCGCTAAGGAGCCGCCCCCGTGCTTTTTCTCGGACCGCGCTTCAGCGCACGATCTTGATCGAAGGCATCTTCGCCGTGTAGTCCTTCGCGAGACGCGCGACGGCGCCCGCCACCTGCAGGGCCATGCGGCGGTACATCATCGCTTCGGTACTGTCGGGTTCGCTCGCGACCGTGGGCTTGCCGCCGTCGGCAAGTTCGCGGATGCGAAGCGAAAGCGGCAGTTCTCCGAGAAGCGGCACGCCGTACTGTTCGCACATGCGCTTGGCGCCGCCTTCGCCGAAGATGTGGTGCGCTTCACCGCAGTTCGGGCAGACGAAGACGGACATGTTCTCGACGATCCCGAGAATCGGCACGTTCACCTTCTGGAACATGCGAAGGCCCTTCTTCGCGTCGATGAGCGCGATGTCCTGCGGCGTCGTCACGACCACCGCCCCGGTGATGGGCACCGACTGCGAGAGCGTGAGCTGAATGTCGCCCGTTCCCGGCGGCATGTCGATGATGAGGTAGTCAAGGTCGTGCCAGTTCGTCTGATTGAGAAGCTGCGTGAGCGCGCCCGCCGCGAGGGGGCCGCGCCAGATCATGGGTTCGTCTTCGCTCACCATGAAGCCGATCGAGTTGATCTCGAGTCCGTGGCTCACGAGCGGCTCCATCATCTTGCCGTCGGAACTGAGGGGCTGTCCGTGGGCGCCGAGCATCGTCGGCTGCGACGGACCGTAAATGTCGGCGTCGAGCACGCCCACGCGGGCGCCTTCGAGCGAAAGCGCGAGGGCAAGGTTCGCCGAAACGGTGGACTTGCCCACACCGCCCTTCCCGGAACTCACGGCGATGATGTTCTTCACGTTGGGGAGGGCCTTCGTCGTCCCCTGCACCTTGTGGCCGATGATCTCCTGACGCACGCTCACTTCGACGCTCGCGGCGCCCGCCTGCTTGAGGGCTTCGCCCACGGCTTCGCCGACCTTCTGCGCCCAGCTCTTCGCGGGGTAGCCGAGACGAATGGCGACGCGCACGTTGCCTTCTTCGTCGACCTCGATTTTCTCGAGCATCTTCCCCGTCACGTAATCGGTTTTCGTCACGGGTTCTTCCAACTGCGCCAATACGGCACGGGCTTCGTTTTCCGTAATCATGTTGTTTTGCCTGAATGGATTCAAGGAACGACGGCGGCGCCGCCGCAACGTAATCCGTCCATTGTAGCCAAGTGTGCGGGCGCACATGCTCCCTTCGGCTTGATACAATGAGCGGATTCCGCCTGTCGGAACCTCAGGACAGGCTTTCCTCGACCGTCACACACTTTTTTCGTATGTCACAGCGCAATCTTTTCGTCACCACCGCTTTGCCCTACGCCAACGGCGCGTTCCACATCGGGCACATCATGGAATACATCCAGGCCGACATTTGGGTTCGCCACGAACGAATGTCCGGCAACCGGGTGCATTTCGTCGGTGCGGACGACGTGCACGGCGCCCCGATCATGATCGCCGCGCAGAAGCGCGGCATCACGCCGCAGGCCTTCGTCGCCGAAATCGCCGCGGGCCGCAAGCAGTACCTCGACGGTTTCCACATCAGCTTCGACCACTGGCACAGCACCGACGCTCCGGAAAACCACGAGCTCAGCCAGGAGGTCTACCGCCGCCTCAAGGCCGCGGGCCTCATCTACACGAAGGAAATCGAACAGTTCTACGACACGTCGAAGAACATGTTCCTCGCCGACCGCTTCATCAAGGGCACCTGCCCGCGCTGCGGCGCGCCCGACCAGTACGGCGACAACTGTGAAAAGTGCTCGGCCGTCTACTCCCCGACCGAAGTCGTGAATCCCTACTCGACGCTCTCGGGCACGACGCCGGTTCTCAAGAAGTCGACCCACTACTTCTTCCGCCTCTCCGATCCGAAGTGCGTGGAATTCCTGCGCGCCTGGACGCAGGGCAACGGCCGCGACGGCCAGCCCCGGGTGCAGGCCGAAGTCCTCGCCAAGGACAGCGAATGGCTCGGTCCCGACGGCAACCTCGCCGACTGGGACATCTCGCGCGACGAACCCTACTTCGGGATCGCGATCCCCGACGCCCCGGGCAAGTACTTCTACGTGTGGCTCGACGCGCCGGTCGGCTATTACGCCTCCTTCAAGGCCTACTGCGACAAGAACGGCCTCAACTTCGAAGAGGAGCTGCAGAAGGAAAACACCGAGCAGATCCACTTCATCGGCAAGGACATCATCTACTTCCACACGCTCTTCTGGCCCGCGATGCTGCACTTCTCCGGCAAGCCCTTCCGCGTGCCCGACCACGTCAACGTCCACGGCTTCATGACCGTGAACGGCCAGAAGATGTCCAAGAGCCGCGGCACGGGCATTTCGCCCCTGCAGTACCTCGAACTCGGCATGAACGCCGAGTGGCTGCGCTACTACCTAGCCGCCAAGATGAACAGCCGCGTCGAAGACGTCGACTTCACGAAGTCGGACTTCGCGCAGCGCGTGAATTCGGACTTGATCGGCAAGTACGTCAACATCGCGAGCCGCTCCGCGGGCTTCATCGTCAAGAAGTTCGGCGGCAAGATCGCCGACGACGCCATGAACGATCCGATCCTCACGGCGATCCGCGCCCGCGCCACCGAAGTGCGCGCCTGCTATGAACTTCGCGAATACGCCCGCGCCATGCGCATCGTCATGGAACTCGCCGACACGATCAACGAGTTCGTCGACCGCGAAAAGCCCTGGGAACTCTCGAAGGATCCGGCCCGCGCGGCCGACCTGCAGCGCGTGAGCTCGATCGCGCTCGAAGGCTTCCGCATGCTTACGCTGATGTTGAAGCCCGTGCTGCCCGCCACGGCCGAACGCGTCGAAGCCTTCCTCTCGATCGCTCCGATGAACTGGGACGACATGGACAAGCCCCTTTCGTCGGCCAACCTCGTTCAGCCCTTCAAGCACCTCATGCAGCGCGTCGACATGGAAAAGCAGCTCGACGTTCTCGTCCCCGAAAAGGCCCCGGAACCCGAACCCGTTTTGCCCGGCGGCGAAGCGATCGCCCCCGAATGCACGATCGACGACTTCACGAAGTGCGACCTGCGCGTCGCGAAGATCGTTCGCTGCCAGGCCGTCGAAGGCTCGACGAAGCTTCTGCAGCTCACGCTCGACGTGGGTGAAGGACGCGAACGCAACGTCTTCTCCGGCATTCAGAGCGCCTACAAGCCCGAAGACATCGAAGGCCGCCTCGTCATCATGATTGCGAACCTCGCGCCCCGCAAGATGCGCTTCGGCGTCTCCGAAGGGATGGTTCTCTGTGCCTCCGACGCCAAGGACAAGGGCCTCGGCCTCTTCCTTTTGAGCCCCGACTGCGGCGCCGTGCCGGGCATGCGCATCCGCTGATCCCGAAAAACCCGTATTTCTCGGGAATCTTTGCCCTACGGCAAAAAGCACCGTTTTTACAAACGGTGCTTTTTTCTTACAATAATCGGCTGACTTTTTTCCTGCCCATTCCCACCCCAAAATGAGCACCCTCAAAGAACACCTGCGGGAGTTTCTCCACCACGTGCCCCTGGCGCGTTTCTCTCCCGTATTCCTGCAGTCGCTTCGCGGCTACAACTCCCACATGCTGAGCCGCGACGTCTCGGCCGGCCTGACGGTCGGCATGGTGGCGCTGCCGCTTGCCATGGCCTTCGGCATCGCCTCGGGCGTTCCGCCCGAATCGGGCATCTACACGGCCATCATCGCGGGCTTTCTGATTTCGCTTCTCGGCGGCTGCCGCGTGCAGATCGGCGGTCCCGCGGGCGCCTTCGTCGTCATCATCTACGGCCTCATCGCGCAGTACGGTCTGAGCAACCTGATGATCGCCACCATGGGCGCGGGCGTGATCCTCTTTCTCATGGGGCTCTTCAAACTCGGGGGCTTCATCAAGTTCATTCCGGTCTCGATCGTGATCGGCTTCACCAACGGCATCGCCGTCATGATCGGCCTGCAGCAGGTGAAGGACTTCCTCGGCCTCAAGGTCGAGAAGATGCCCGCCGACTTCTTCGGCCAGGTGGGCGCGATCGCGACCCACATCGACACGGTGAACTTCTGGGCGCTCGGCATCGCGCTCGTGAGCTTCCTCCTCGTGAAGTTCTGGCCCAAGGGCTATGCGATGAGCGGTCCTCCCTGGAAGCGCTGGATCGCGCACCTCCCCGGCACCGTCGTCGTGCTCGTCCTTTCGACGGCCCTCGTCTCGATCTTCCATCTGCCCGTCGAGACGATCGGCTCGAAGTTCGGCGGCATTCCGCAGTCCCTGCCCTCCTTCACGATTCCCGACTTCGAATGGGAAACGGCGAAGATGCTCCTCGGTCCGATGCTTACGATCGCCGTGCTCGGCTCGATCGAAAGTCTTCTGTGCGCCCGCGTCTCCGACACGATGACGGACGACCGCCACGACCCCAATCAGGAACTGATGGGCCAGGGCGTCGCCAACTTCATCGTGCCCTTCTTCGGCGGCATTCCCGCGACGGGCACGATCGCGCGTACGGTGACGAACATCAAGTCGGGGGCGGCCTCGCCGGTGGCTGGCATGGTGCACGCGGTGACGCTTCTCGTCGTCATTCTCGCCGCGGCGCCGCTCGCTTCGAACATTCCGCTCTCGGCCCTCGCCGCGATTCTCGTCTTCGTCGCCTGGAACATGGGCAACTGGCGCGAATTCCTGCGTCTGCGCCAGATGACGCTCTCCTACAAGGCGACCCTCATCGTCACCTTCCTTCTGACGGTGATCTTCGACCTCACGGTCGCGGTGGAATTCGGCCTCGTCGTCGCCTGCGTCTTCTTCCTCGTGCGCATGAACAACCTCACGGTGGTCGAACGCGCGACGCTTCCCTTCAACATGCCGGAAAACGTCGAAGCCTGGCACATCAAGGGCGCGCTCTTCTTCGGCTCGATCTCGAAGCTTGAATTCGTGACCGACCCCACCCGCATCACGATGGCGGGGTCCGCCCGCATCGTCGTGCTCGACTTTGAAGAGCTCCTTCACATCGACAATTCGGCCATGGATCAGATCGAGGTCTTCGTGCGCGCTCTGCACCGTCACAACCACGAACTCATCATCGCCGGGGCGACGGGTCACCCGCTCGCGCAGTTGCGCCGCACGGGCATCGCTCAGGCACTCGGCCCCAACCTCGTGCCGAACATGGAGTTCGCCATGGCCCGCGCCCGCACGGTGCTCACCGAACTCGACGAAAAGGAAAAGTCGCGTCCCGTCATCCGTACGCTCTGACGCAGGGCTTTTATCCCCTTACCGCGGACCGTCTTCCTCAAAGAGGAGGCGGTCCGTTTCTTCTTCGGCCGCCCGAATGACGATGTCGCCGCGGGGCGTCTCCTGCGTAAGATCCACGAGCCCCTCCCGGGCGAGTTCAAGGAGGGCGAGAAACCAGACGGCGACGTGCTCTCTCCCTTCAGCACCCTCCACGAGCTCGGAAAAGCGAAGCGACGCCCGAGAGCGAAGACGCCGAAGCACCGCCCCCATGTGCGCGCGCACCGAGAGTTCCTGACGCGTGATGCGGTGGTGCGCCGCGAGGCTCCGTCGGCCGACGATGTCGATCCAGGCGCGGCGCAGATCCTCGGGTTCGGCCTTGGCGGGCGGCTCGGGTTCTACGGGCAACGGCACGGCGGCGACAAAGTAGTCGCGTCCGCACTCGGGGAGTTCGGCGAGCGCCGCCGCCTCGCGGCGGACGGCTTCGTAGACGAGAAGCCGCTCCATCAGGGTCGCTCTGGGGTCTTCTTCCTCCCCGGTTTCGGGATTCACGCGCGCAGGCAGGAGCAGTCGGCTTTTGATCTGCATGAGGGTCGCCGACATCACGAGGTAGGCGGCCGCCAGGTCGAGATGACGCTCGCGCACGAGGTCGACGTAGCGCACGTACTGTTCGGTGAGCTCCGCCATGGGAATGTCGAAGATGTCGAACTGCTGCCGGCGGATGAGATAGAGAAGCAGATCAAGAGGTCCCTCAAAACTCTCGAGAAAGACCTGCAGCGCCTCGGGCGGAATGAAGAGGTCTTCGGGGCACTTTCCGAGAGGCTCGCCGTAAAGACGCGCGAAGACGTCCTCCCGCACGTCGTCGGACGCGGAGAAGTTCGTCGTCATCAGCGATAGCGTCTTCTTCGTCACGGTCGGCGTCTCAAAGGGGAAGGCCCCGAAAGGAACGGGACCTTCCCGTCCTGTCAACGAAAAGGTCCCGCCGGGAAGGGCGCCTCACGGCGCCCCGATTTTCCATTGTCGGAATCAACGCGGCGCGTACATGAAGGCTTCCACGGCGGCCTCGAGGTCGGCGGGACGGTCGTTTCCGGCCAGACCGTGGTCGTAGGCGTAGGCCGCAACCGCCGCGCCGATGCGGCAGGAGACGGAACGCACTTCGGAGAGGGCCGGATAGAGCGAACCCTGTTCGAGGTCTTCGGGTTTCACGAGGCGGGCGAGTTCGCGGGCGGCGACGAGGAACATGCCCGTGGGCATGGTCGAAGCCTTCGAGAACACGGCGCCGAGACCGAGGCCGGGGAAGACGTAGCTGTTGTTCCCCTGACGCGGCACGAAGGTCTTGTCGCCGAGCGTCACGGGCGCAAAGGGCGAGCCCGAGGCGAAGAGCGCGCGGCCGTCCGTCGCTTCGTAGGCGGTGCGGGCGTCGCATTCGGCGCGCGAGGTCGGGTTCGAGAGCGCGAAGATGATCGGACGTTCGTTGAGCGCGGCCATTTCCTTGAGGACGGCTTCGTCAAAGGCCTTGGGCTGCGCGGCGACGCCAACGATGGCGGTCGGCTTGAAGGCGCGGACCGCTTCGAGGAAGGTCTTGCAGTCGGGCAGATCGTGCGCGAACGGGATCTTGTTGTGGGCGAGGCCCGTGCGGTGCGAGGTCACGAGACCCTTCGAGTCGAAGAGCGCGCAGTGACGAAGCGCTTCCTGACGGTCCATCCCTTCGTCTTCCATCGCGTCGACGATGAGGGTCGCGATCCCCGTGGCGGCTTCGCCGGCACCGAGGAAGAGGACGCGTTCGTCGGCGAGCGTGCCGCCCTTGACGCGCAGGGCCGAATAGAAGCCCGTGAGCGCCACCGCGGCCGTGCCCTGAATGTCGTCGTTGAAGCAGAGGACGCGGTCCTTGTAGCGGTTGAGAAGATCAAAGGCGTGGTTGTTGCCGAAGTCTTCGAACTGGATGAGGCAGTGCGGCCAGCGGGCCTTCACGGCCGTGACGAATTCTTCAAGGAGTTCGTCGTAGGCTTCGCCCGAAACGCGTTCGTGGCGCAGACCCATGTAGTGCGGATCCTGGAGATAGCGTTCCGTGTTCGTGCCGACGTCGATCGTCACGGGGAGCGTGCGTTCCGGATGGATCCCGGCACAGGCCGTGTAGAGCGAGAGCTTCCCGCAGGGAATGCCCATGCCGTTGATGCCGAGGTCGCCCAGGCCCAGGATGCGCTGACCGTCGGTGACGACGATCACGTCCACTTCTTCCTGCGGGCAGTTGGCGATGAGTTCGGCCACGCGGCCCTTGTCCTCGATCGACACGAAGAGACCGCGCGGGAAGCGGTAGATGTTGCTGAAGTTCTGGCAGACTTCGCCCACCGTCGGCGTGTAGACGATCGGCATGTAGTCGTCGATGTGCTCGATGAGAAGCTTGAAGTAGAGCTCTTCGTTCGTCGCGTGGATGCTGTCGAGCATCAGGAACTTGTCGAGGGGCTTTTCAAAGCGTTCGACGAGAAGGCGCGCGCGGCGGGCCTCTTCGTCCAAAGTCTGCACGGCCGGCGGCAGAAGGCCGCGAAGACCGTAGGTGTCACGTTCCGCTTCGGTGAAGGAAGGACCGCGGTTTTTGCAGGGATTGCGCAAAACGTCCGCGCCTTGAGAATGCTGTGTCGTCATGAAAAGCTCCGGCTGACCGCCCTTCGGAATTCCGCCCGGGACGCCGCCCGACCGGATTCCTTCGTAAAAAGAAATACAGAAAACGCCCCTTTTGAGCGTCCCGTGCATTGTATCACCGCCTCCGTGCGCGTCGTCTCTGTGAAACGCCCGAGTCGGTCCGCCCCAAAGCAAATCGGTCGTCCGTTCGGACGACCGATCTGCAAAGGAAAACCCTTGGTTTTACTTTCCCTTCGAGGGCTTGATGCTCGCGAGACGCTTCTTCGCTTCCGCGGCGGCTTCCGAATCCGGATGGTTTCGGATCACCTTCGAGAAGGTCGCGCTCGCCGCCTTGACGTTGCCGAGCGCCGCCTGCGCCGAGCCCACGCTCAGCATGGCGTCGGGCACGCGGGAGCTCTTCGGGCACTCGCGGATGAGGCGGTTCTGCACCGTCATCGTCGTCTTGTACTGCTCGAGCGCGAAGGCGGTGGAGCCCCACCAGAAGAGCGCCTCGGCCTTGTAGACGGAGCGCGGATAGCGCGTGACGAAGTCCTTGAGCGCCGCAAGCGCGGGCTTGAGGTCCTCTTCCTGGAGCTTCGCGAAGGCGGCGTCGAAGGCGGCCTTTTCCTGCGCGTCCACGAGGTGCGTCGCCCCGTCGATTTCGACCGACACGGGCTCGAGCGCCATCAGACGGTCGTCGAGCTTCGTGTAGAGTTCGCGCGACGAACGCTGCTCGACGTGAATCGAATTGGAGATCTCTTCGATTCGGCCCGTGAGCATGCGGTTCTGCTCGGTGAGGCGGTTGATCTGCGTCATCAGCTGCATCTGCGCGCTCTTTTGCATGTCGAGCTGCTCCTGCAGCGTCCGGACTTCCTTGCGGAGGTCCAGAATCGCCTGCCGCGCCTCATCGTCGGCAAAGGCCATCGCGGAGGTGCTCGCGGCGAGCGCCGCGGTCAAGACCAAAACCTTCAGTGCCCTCATGGGAACCTCTTCTCGTTAGGGTTGCGCGGCGGCGGGAGCCGGCGCAACGTTTTCCGTGTACTGCGGCGGATACACGATGTCGGCGCGGCGGTTCTGCGCCCAGGCTTCTTCCGTGGAGCCCGTCGCGACGGGCTTTTCCTTGCCGAAGGAAATCGCTTCGATGCGGTCGCCCGGCACGCCGAGAAGGAGCATGCGCTGCTTGACGGCTTCGGAGCGCTTCTGACCGAGCGCGAGGTTGTATTCGCGGCCGCCGCGTTCGTCGGTGTTGCCCTGAATGACGATCTTCACGTCGGGATGCGCGCGAAGCCATTCGGCGTGGGCTTCCACATAGGGGAGGTACTGCTGCGAGACGTCGTAGGAGTCAAACGCAAAGTAGACGGAGCGCTGCGAGAGCGGATTGGCGGGATCCGTGAAGGGATTCACGGCCGTCTGCGCCGTTTCTTCGCCGGCGAGCGTGCCTTCCTTGGCGGTTTCGTCGAGGCTCACCGAGGAGCAGCCGGTCAAGAGGAGCGCCGCGGCGGCGGCCGCGGCCGAAAGTTTCCAGAAATGCATGTTTCTTCTCCTTTCGTGGTTCGGAGTTTTTATTGAATGATCGGGCCCCAGGCGGGTTCGCGGATGTCGCCCTCGCCCGTGAGGCGCGTCGTGAGGCGTCCGTCGGCCGAGGACGTGCCGAGCACGCCGCGGCCGTTTTCTTCCGTCGCGTAGACGAGGAAGCGTCCGTTCGGAGCGAACGAGGGCGACTCGTCCCTGTCCGTCACGGTGACGAGCACGTCCTGTCCCGTGGCGAGGTCCATCACGGCGACGCGGAAGCGCCCTTCGAGGCGGCTCACGTAGGCGAGGCGCTGTCCGTCGAAGCTGATGTCGGGACTGATCGCGTAGGAGGAGCCGAAGGTGACGCGCTGCGCACGGCCGCCCGCAACGGGCTGGCGGTAGATCTGCGGCGCGCCGCCCCGGTCGGACGTGAAGTAGATGTACTGACCGTCCTTCGTGAAGACCGGTTCCGTGTCGATGCCGTAGCTGTTCGTGAAGCGCTTCAAGGTCGCCGTGGCGAGATCGATCAGATAGATCTGCGTGAGACCGTCGCGCGAAAGCGCCACGGCCATGCGGCGTCCGTCCGGACTCCAGGCGGGCGCGGAATTGTTCCCGTGGTAGGCCGCCACGGCGCGGCGGCGTCCCGTCGAGAGCGACTGCACGTAGACGATCGCCTTGCGGCGCTCGAAGCTCACGTAGGCGAGCGACTTGCCGTCGGGACTCCAGACGGGCGAAATGATCGGTTCGGGCGACTCGAGCGCCACCTGCGGATTCTCCCCGTCCGAATCGGCCACGATCAGCTGATAGCGGCGGGGTCCGAGCTGCGCGACATAGGCAAGCTGCGAAGCGAACATCGGACCGTCTCCGGTGAGCTGCGTGTAGACGCGGTCGGAGATGCGGTGCGCGGACATGCGAAGCGTCGTCGGACGTCCCGTAAAGCGCGCCGAGTCGAGCGACTCGCCCGAGACGGCGTCGTAGAGGTAGTAGTGCACGTCCCAGCGGCCGTCGCCGAGGGCCTCGACCTTCGCGGCGACGAGGGCGTTCACGTCGAGCTTGGCGACCTCCGGAAGGATCGCGGGCTTTTCGTAGTCGTCGATCGGTCCGAGCTGCGAAGCGTCGACGAAGCGGAAGCTCCCCGAGCGCTCAAGGTCGGAGCGCACGATCGCCCCGATGTCCTGCGGCGCGTCCGCGGGCTGATTCACCGTGATCGCGACGGGAATCTGATTGGCGCCCACGCCCGTGATGTCCACGCGAAGCGCCGCCCGCGCGGGAATCGTCGAGAGCGCGGCAAGGGAGGCCGCCGCGCCGAGCACCGTGCGGCGGGAGAAAAGAGTCGAAGAAACGGTCATGAGGAAAAAGCCTCTTGGATTTGCGGACTTGCGCTGACGGAAACAGCGCCCGAAGGCGCCGTTTCCTGCGGATTTCCGCTCAGTCTATCGAATGACGTTTCGGGCGTCCGAGGTTTCGGACGCCTTTTTCTTAACCGTTAGTGACGGAAGTGACGTTCACCCGTGAAGACCATCGCGATGCCGCGTTCGTTGGCGGCGGCGATCACTTCGTCGTCACGGATGGAGCCGCCCGGCTGGATGACGGCCGTGCAGCCGGCGTCCACCACGACGTCGAGGCCGTCGCGGAACGGGAAGAAGGCGTCGGAAGCCGCCACCGAACCTTCGAGCGAGAGACCGGCTTCTTCGGCCTTGAGGGCCGCGATGCGGGCGGAGTCGACGCGGCTCATCTGGCCGGCGCCCACGCCGAGCGTCATGCCGTCGCGCACGTAGACGATGGTGTTGGACTTCACGAAGCGGGCGACGTTCCAGGCGAACATGAGGTCGGCCACCTGCTGCGAAGTGGGCTTGCGTTCCGTCACGCAGCGAAGGCTCGATGCGTCGCAGAGCTGCGTGTCGGGCGTCTGCACGAGAAGGCCGCCGCCCACGCGCTTGAAGTCGAAGTCGTTGGCGGCCTTGCCGTTCGAAACGGTCAGGAGGCGAAGGTTCTTCTTGGCGCCGAAGACTTCGAGGGCTTCCTTCGAGTACGAGGGAGCGATGATCACTTCGGCGAACTGCTTGGAGACGAGCTGCGCGCATTCGCCCGAGACTTCGCGGTTGAAGGCGAGGATGCCGCCGAAGGCGGACTTGCTGTCCGTCATGAAGGCCTTGCGGTAGGCTTCGGCGTCGTTTTCGCCGATCGCCACGCCGCAGGGATTGGCGTGCTTGATGATGACGCAGGCGGGCGCGTCAAAGGAACGGGCGCACTCCCAGGCGGCGTCGCTGTCGGCGATGTTGTTGTAGGAGAGTTCCTTGCCCTGCAGCTGCACGTACCCCGCAAGGAGGCCCGGCGCCACGGAGACTTCGCGGTAGAAGGCCGCCGCCTGGTGCGGATTTTCGCCGTAGCGCATGTCCTGCACCTTTTCCCACTGGCGCGTGAGCACCTGCGGGAAGCGGCCGCGGTTGCCCTCTTCGTCGAGGCTCGTGAGGTAGTTCGTGATCATGCCGTCGTAGCGGGCCGTGTGCGCAAAGACCTTCTTGGCGAGCATGAGGCGGGTGGCCGCCGTCACGCCGCCCTCGCGGCGGATTTCTTCGAGAACGCGGTCGTAGTCGGCCGGATCCACGACGACCGCCACGGATTCGTGGTTCTTCGCCGCGGCGCGGATCATCGTCGGGCCGCCGATGTCGATGTTTTCGATGGCGAGCTCAAACGTGCAGTCGGGACGAGCGATCGTCTGTTCGAAGGGATAGAGGTTCACGACGACGAGGTCGATCGGATCGATGTCGTGGTCGGCCAGGGCCTTCATGTGTTCCGGATCGGGACGGCGGGCGAGAATGCCGGCGTGGATCTTCGGATTGAGCGTCTTGACGCGGCCGTCGAGCATTTCCGGGAAGCCCGTGTAGTCGGCGACTTCCTGGCATTCGACCCCTTCCTTGAGAAGGAGCTTCGCCGTGCCGCCGGTGCTCAGGATGTGATAGCCGAGCTTCTGCAGTTCACGGGCGAAGGGGACGACGCCCGTCTTGTCCGAAACGCTGATGAGAGCTTGTTTGCGCATTTACTTTTCCTCAAAAATTGCTCTCGTAGAGCCCGAGTTCTCGGAGCTTCTCACGGAGCGTGTTGCGGTGAATTCCCAATAATTCGGCTGCGCGACTCTGATTCCAGTCGCATTTCTTCAGGGCGTAGCGCAGAAGCGGGCGATCCACCGCTTCATGCACGAGCTGATGAAGCGGGATCGGCTGCCGGCCGCCCAGGTTTTCAAAATACTGATCGAGCTGTTCGCGGATGATGCGGTCGAGAGCGCTCTCCTCCACGTCTTCGTCGGCGATTCGGCGCAGTTTGGTGGTACGGTAGCGGGTCATGCGGACTCCTCGCAAAGACGTTCGAAAAAGAGGTCGGTGAGCCCGAGCTGCTCGTCGGCCGACTGTGCTCGCAGGATGGCGGGAAGCGCCTCGGCTCCGCCCGGAATCAACTTCAGATAGTGTGCGATGTGCTTTCTCGCCGTGCGCACGCCCTGCTCGGGTCCGTAGTGGGCGTAGTGCCGCTCGAGATGACGCAAAACGACGCGGCGGCGCTCCCGAGGCGTCGCCTCCACGGCGCGGCCTCCGAAGCCCAGACGGGCGGATACGGCGCCGAAAAGCCAGGGATTGCCGTAGCTCGCGCGCCCGATCATCAAGCCGTCGACGCCCGTGGCGCGAAGGACGGCCTCGGCTTTTTCGGGCGAGTCGACGTCTCCGTTGGCGATGACCGGAATCGATACGCTTTCCTTCACGGTCCGTATGGTTTCGTATTCGGCTTCGCCGCGAAAGCCCTGCTCGCCCGTTCGGCCGTGCACGACGAGCATGGCGACGCCCGCCTCCTCGGCGCGCTTCGCGACCGACACGGCGTTGCGGTTGTCGGCGGACCAGCCCGTTCGGATCTTGAGCGTGACGGGAATGTCGACCGCGGCGACGACGGCGTCGAGAATGGCGGCCACCCGGGCCTCGTCCCGAAGAAGGGCGCTTCCGCAGGCGGTCTGCAGGACCTTCTTGGCCGGACACCCCATGTTGATGTCGACCACGTCGGCGCCGGTGTCGGCGGCGTAGCGCGCGGCGTCTGCCATCAGGCGCGGATCGGCGCCCAAAAGCTGCACGACCTTGAGACCCGTTTCGGTCTCCTGCGCCCAGCGTCCGGCGCTCTTTCGGCTCTCGCGCAGTTCGGGCTTGCTCGTCGTCATCTCGCCCACGGCGTAGCCCGCACCGAGCTCCCGACAGATCTCCCGGAAGGGCAGATCCGACATGCCCGCCATCGGGGCGAGCATCACGGGATTCGTGATCGTATGGGGTCCTAGCTGCATGAGCGGGCGCGGTTCAGAGGGTGCGTTCAAAGAAACCCCCATTGTAAGTCATGCCCCGACGGCATGTGCGCAGATCGGTCTCGGCCAAACGCCTTCGAGTCGCGGCGCCTCGCGTTCGGCGAGCGCAAGCTCGCGAAAGTCGCCCACGTTGCGCCAGTATCCTTCGTAGACCTCCCCCGTCACGCGCCCCTCGGCGCAGAAGGCGTTCATCCAGGGAAAGAGTCCCGCCTCGACGGGGTCGACCCCAGCGAAAAGCGCCGGATGGTAGACGCCGAGGCTCGAAAAAGTGTGCGTGGGGGCGTCGCGCCGCACCCGCCCGTCTTCGAGCCGCATGTCCCCCGCGGGGTGGTAGCTCGGATTCGGAACGAGAACGAGATGCGCGAGCGCGTCCTTCCCCAGGGCAGTGCCCCGCGCGACGAGGCGCCCGTATGGATAGTCCGTCACGATGTCGCCCGCCACGACGAGAAAGGGCGATTCGCCGTCGGGGGAAAGAAGCGGCAGGGCCTTCACGATGCCGCCGCGGGTTTCGAGCGCTTCTTCCACCGAGTCGCCTTCGACGCTCCAGTGAATGCGAACGCCCCAGGCGGAACCGTCGCCGAGCGCCGCGCGCAGAAGGCGCCAGCAATGCGCCGCGTTGATCACGACGTCGCGCACGCCCGCCTCCCGCAGGGCGACGATCTGGCGCACGGCCATCGGTGCGCCCCCGACCGAAACGAGGGGCTTCGGAACCGCGCGGGTAAGGGGGCGCAGGCGCGAGCCCGCGCCCGCGGCAAGAATCAAGGCGCGCATGACGGCACTCAGAAGGTGTAGCCCACCCGATCCTGCGTTTCCTCGACGCGGTCAAGGAGGTGCTTGAGGGGCGAGAGTTCGAGGTAGCGGTTCGACGCGTCGCGCAGGTACTTGAGGAAGCGCGGCACGTCCTTGAGATACTTTTCCTTGCCGTCGCGGTAGTGGAGGCGCGCAAAGATCCCGGCCACCTTGAGGTGGCGCTGCACGCCCATGAATTCCACGTCGCGGTAAAAGGTCGCGAAGTCGGAGGGCACGGGGATGCCGGCCTTTCGGGCCTTTTCCCAGTAGCGGATCGTCGTGTCGAGAACGAAGCGTTCGTCCCAGCTGATGAAGGCGTCGCGAAGGAGGCAGGCGATGTCGTAGCTCACCGGTCCGTAGAGCGCGTCCTGATAGTCGATGACGCCCGGATTCGGGTCGGACACCATGAGGTTTCTCGGCATGAAGTCGCGGTGCACGAAGACCTTCGCTTCCCGCAGATTGTTTTCAATGACGGCGTCGATCGTCATCTTCCACCAGCGGTTTTCCTCCTCGGTGAAGGTGTGCCCCTTGTGGCGTCCCACGTACCATTCGGGAAAGAGGTTCACTTCGCGAAGGAGCACCTCGCGGTTGTATTCGGGCAGCACCCCCGGACGGGAAATCTTCTGCCAGGCGACGAGCGCCGTCGTGGCGTCGTCCATGAGGGAGAAGGCGTTTTCCTCGTTGAGGACGTGCAGATAGGTCTCGCGCCCGAGGTCGGAGAGAAGGAGGAAGCCCTCCTGGAGGTCGGTAGCGAAGATCTTCGGAGCGTGCAGACCCGCCTCGTGCATGAGCTCGGTCACGCGCACGAAGGGCTCCATCCCGCCGTGTTCGGGCGGCGCGTCCATCACGATGAAGGTGGCGCCGTCCTTGCCCGTCACGCGGAAATAACGGCGAAAGCCCGCGTCGGTGCTCGCGGGCTCGCAGGGAGAATCGGCGCAAAGGCCCAGAGGGGCGCCCGCCTCGCCGAGCCAGGCGAGCATGCGTGCGGTGCGGGGATCCGAATTTTTGTCCATGGCGAAAAGATCGAAAAAGCGGGCGGGCCGCGCGGGAAAGTCCCCGCAATCCGCCCAACGGGCGGGCGGCCCAACCTATAATTCATTGTTTACGTCCGCCATTGTATCCTGAATCGCCCGCGCGACCGCCTTTTGCAGGCGTTTGCGCGCCGTTTGAGGAACTTTCCAACGCTTTTTTATGTCCGCGCTCCGCACCCGAAAAATCGTCCTCGGTCTGACCGCCGCGCTCTCGGCCATCGCCGGCGAAGTGACGGCCGCCGACGCCGTTCGAGTCAAACTCGACTCCGTCCGGTCGCTCGATCCCGCACTCGGCGCTCCTTCGAACGACGCCGCCAGCTTCATTGAGGCCGACCGCATGGAAGGATCGGCCGACGACGAACTGCATCTCTACGGCGACGCGCAGATCCGACGCGGCGGCACGGTCCTTTCGGCGGACCGCATCACCTACCGCCACGCCGACGACACCGTTCAGGCCAACGGCAACGCCCGCGTCGCCCGTCAGGGGGCGAGCTTCTCGGGCCCGTCGATGCTTTTCCGCATCACGTCGCGCTCGGGCGAAATGCCCGACGCCGAATGGGAGTACGCTCCGCGCGGCCTGCGCGGCTGCGCCAAGAACATCAAGTTCCTCTCGGGCGACACCACGACGATGGAGGACGTCACCATCACGACCTGCCGCCGCGACGACGAGGCCTGGTTCATCCGCATGAACGAGCTCGAAATCGACGAGTACGACCAGAGCGCGAGCGGCACGGGCGCGACCCTGCACTTTCAGGGCGTGCCCATTCTGGGCTCTCCCTGGTTCGCCTTCCCGATCAGCAATCAGCGCCGTTCGGGCTTTTTGACGCCCACCTACGGGATGAGCTCGACCCGAGGCGTCGACCTTTCGATTCCGTACTACTTCAACATCGCGCCGAACTACGACTACACGCTTACGCCCCGCATCATGACGAAGCGCGGCGTGATGATGGGGAACCAGTTCCGCTTCCTCCTTCCGAACGTTGAGGGGGAACTCAATCTCGACTACCTCCCCAACGACCGCGAGTATGACGACGACCGCTACGGCCTGCGCTTCGAAGGGGAATACCGTCGCGACAAGCTCGGCTTCAAGGTCGACTACAACCGCGTGTCGGACGACAGCTACATTTCGGACTTTTCCGGGAACATCCGCGAATCCTCCGAATCGGTTCTGCCGCAGGAATACACCCTCACCTACGACGAAACGTACTGGAACACCTTCCTGCGCGTGACGAAGAACCAGACGCTCGACATCGAGGACCTCGACACGGAACCGTATGAGCGCGTGCCGCAGTTCCTCTGGCGCGGCCACACGGGGGACTTCAACGGATTCGAACTCGAAACCGTGCTCGAAGCGACGCGCTTCCAGCACACCCGCAGTGACTACGTCGACGGCTCGCGCTTCGTCTTCCATCAGACGGTGAGCTATCCGCTCGCCGGCCCGGGCTGGTTCATCACCCCGAAGGCGCAGTTCCTCGCGACGTCCTACGACCTTGATTCGCGCGACTACATCAACAACACGACGCCCGGGATGACGGTCCCGACCCTGAGTCTCGACGCGGGGCTCGTCTTCGAGCGCGATTCGACCTGGTTCGGGCGCGACGCCTACCAGACGCTCGAGCCGCGGATCTTTTACGCCTGGACGCCGTATCGCGACCAGAGCGAAATCCCGATCTTCGACTCGACCATCGCCGACCTGAACTTCACGACGCTCTTCACCGAAAACGTTTACTCGGGCTATGACCGCGTCTCCGAAGCGAATCAGCTGACGGCCGTTCTTTCGACGCGCTACATCGACAAGAAGACGGGGTTGGAACTCTTCCGCGCGAGCGTCGGGCAGCGTCAGTACTTCAACGACCAGCGCGTGACCTTCCCGGAAGGGAGCCCCTACTACTGGTACCGCGACAACGGACGGGTCGTGGGCGAACAGGAAGTCCGTAGCGACCTTCTCGCGAGCGTGGGCGCGCGTCTGACGCGCAACATCACGAGTTCGGCCGCCGCGCAGTACTCCTCCGCCCAGAACCGCTTCGTGAAGATCAACGCGGGTCTGCGCTGGATGCCCAAGCCCATGTCGCTCATGGGGCTCTACTACCGCTACAACTACTCGCCCGACGACGCCTACAACCACATCAAGCAGGTGGACTTCGCGATGCAGTGGCCGCTCACGGAACGCCTTTACGGGCTCTTCCGCTACAACTATTCGCTGCGCGGCAGCAAGCCGCTCGAAGTCATCGGCGGGCTCGAATATCATCACGACTGCTGGATCTTCCGTGCGGTCGCCCAACGCTATACGACCACCTCGAACGAAGAGGAAACCAACTTCTTCTTACAACTTGAGCTCTCCGGCTTGGGTAGCATTGGTAACAATCCGCTCTCCGAGCTTCAACGAAACATCAAGGGCTATCAGACCCGAACCTCGGCTCCGATGACGTCGGCGCCTTACGACTACTATGAATAAGCTGCTTACGTTTGCCGTCCTTCTCGGCGGCCTCTCCTCGGCTCACGCCGCGAGCATCATGGACGCGCCCGCTCCGGCGCAGCAGGCCGCGCCCGCCGCGCAGGCGCCGGCCGCCCCCGAATCGATCTACGTGATCTCCCGACTCGAAGAAGGAGAACTCGACCGCATCGTGGCCGTCGTCAATCAGGACGTCATCACGGAACGGGAACTTCAGAACCGCACCCATGTGGTCGCGATCAATCTGCGCCGTCAGAACATTCAGCTTCCGCCCATGGAAACCCTGCGCGCCCAGGTGCTTGACCGTCTGATCACGGAACGCGCCATCATGCAGCGCGCCAAGGAAACCGGCATCCGCATCGACGACCAGATGGTGAACGCCTCGATCGAACAGATCGCCCGTCAGAACAACCTCTCGGTCGACGAACTCAACCAGCGTCTCGCCGCCGACGGCGTGTCGTTCGCCGCCTTCCGCGAAGAAATCCGCGACGAAATCACGACGCAGCGTCTGCGCGAACGTGAAGTCGACGAAAAGATCGTCATTCTCGACAGCGAAATCGACACGTATCTCGCCGAACAGGCGGGTTTCACGAACGCCGACACGACGGAATACCGCCTCGCGCACATCCTCCTGCCGCTCGAACCCGGCGCGGATGAAACGCAGCTCCTCGAAACGGGCATGCAGCTCGCGCAGCGCGCCCGCAACGGCGAAGACTTCAGCGCCCTCGCCGCTTCGCACTCCCGCTCGCCCGACGCCCTCGAAGGGGGCGACCTCGGCTGGCGCGACCGCTCGCGCATTCCTTCCGAATTCTGGGAGGCGATCTCCAAGGATCCCAAGACCGGCAACGTCTTCGTGACGCAGACGAAGACCGCCGTGCACGTCATCAAGGTGCTCGATCAGCGCGACGGCGTGGAAGCGAAGCTCTCGGGCGGCCCCGTCGTTCAGACGCACGTCCGTCACATCCTCATGTTCGTGAGCGACATCACGCCGGAAGCCGACGTGCTTCGCCGCCTCAACGAAATCAAGGCGCGCATCGACGCCGGCGAAGCCGACTTCGCCACGATGGCCCGACTCAACTCGGTCGACAACTCCGCCACGCGCGGGGGCGACCTCGGCTGGATCCAGGCGGGCGACACCGTTCCCGAATTCGAAGCGGCCATGAACGCCCTGCAGCCCGGTCAGGTGTCCGAGCCCATCAAGTCGCAGTACGGCTACCACCTCATCCAGGTGATCGAACGCCGCACCGACAAGGAAGGCAACCCCCAGCGCATGCGCATCGCCGCGCGGCAGGCGCTTCGTGAAAAGAAGCTCGCCGAAGCCGTCTACAACTGGCAACGTGAACTGCGCGACCAGGCCTACGTCGAGATCCGAGGCGAAAACCTCGATTGATGTTCCCTCTCGAACGAGCCCGCGCCCCGGGCTCGTTTGTTTTTATCCCTACGCAAAGAGAACCCACACCGTGAAACAGGAATGGCTGGAAGGGCATCACGCCCGCAAACGCTTCGGGCAGAATTTTCTGCATGACCGCCACTGGATCGACCGCATCGTGCGCAGCATCGATCCGCATCCCGGCGAGGCCATCGTGGAAATCGGCCCGGGACAGGCCGCGCTCACGCGGGAAATCATTGCGCTCGCCGGACACGAAACCGCGGTGGAAATCGACCGGGACCTGGCAGCGTTCCTGCGCACCCAGTTCGAAGAGTCCGAGCTCACGCTCATCGAAGCGGACGCGCTCAAGCTCGACTGGAATGCGGTGCTCCCCGAAAAGCGTCTGCGCATCATCGGGAACCTTCCCTACAACATCTCTTCGCCGCTTCTCTTCAAGCTCGCCGAAGCGGCCGACCGGGTCGTCGATCAGCACTTCATGCTGCAAAAGGAAGTGGTCGACCGCATGGTCGCGGCCCCGGGAAGCAAGACCTACGGGCGTCTCTCCGTCATGCTGCAGTACCGCTATTCGATGCAGAAGCTCTTTGACGTGCCGCCCGGCGCCTTCGTGCCCGCGCCGAAGGTGACCTCTTCGATCGTGCGCATGCGCCCGCGCCCCCGCGAGGACCTCGCGCCCGTCGACGTCGAGACGCTCGGCCAGATCGTCACGGCCGCCTTCGGACAGCGCCGCAAGACGCTACGCAACGCCCTCTCGGCGTGGTTCACCGCCGAAGAGCTCGCGGCGCTTGACGTGCGTCCCGAAGCCCGCGCCGAAACGCTTCCGGTCGAAGCCTTCGTGCGGCTCGCCCAGAACGTTCCCGAACGCGACTGATCAGCCGAGATTCGGCATGCGGCGTCTCGGGTGCAGGGCGAAGTATTCCGGGCAAAAGGAAAGAACGAGACGCCAAAAGCGCGGACCGTGATTCATCTCCTTGAGGTGACAGAGTTCGTGAATCACGATGGATCGCACGAAAGCTTCGCTTTCGGCGACGATCCGCCAGTGATAGGTGACCCTGCGGGCGGGAAGCGTACAGCGCCCGAGCGTGTGTACGCCCCGCCGAATCATCCCCCACTCCGAAGGCCGAAGATTTGTCTCCGCCACGGCCCGCTCGTGAATGGGGCCGACATAGGCCTCGAAATCCTTTCGAAGAAACCGCGCGTAAGCCTCCTCGATTTCGGCTTCCGAGGCGTCGTGGGCGGCGCGCAGATGAAGAACGCCGTCCTCGACGTGAGAGGACCTCGCCCCGAGCCGCACGGGATACTCCCGCCCGCGCCAGCGAAGCGTTCTCTCTTCACTCCCCTCCCCGCCTGAGAACAGCCGGGCGTCGGTCACGAGAAGCGACGCCCAGTCGACAAGCCGCAGCGCGTAGGGAACCAACTTTTCGCAGTATTCCCCCGGCAGCGTGACGTTGATCCGGCGAAGCGTTCGGTCCGCCTGCACGCCGATCGAGCGTCTTCTCGCGTCCGCGCGCACGGCGCAGACCACGCTTTTTTCACCTGCCGTCGGGTGTTCGAGAGCAATCCGAAAGGTCTTCTCCGCGATCGGACGAAAGCCCGTCACCCGCCAGGGACCGACTTTTTCGGGCGGAAAGGAAAGCGCCTCGATCCTCTTCATCATCCCGCGAAAGAATCGGACATTGCCGTTGATGAAAAAGAACCGCAGGCGCCCCGCGCCGCAGCAGTAGGACGCTCCGGCGCACCGGCGCCAGAGAACGCTGCAGTGCGTGCCGTCGGGAAGCGCAATCTCGTGCAGGGTGACTTCCGCGCTCACCGGGAAATCCTTTCCTCGGTTTCGGCAAACCAGGTGCGAAGGGATTCGGTCAGTTCATGCGGCTCCCGCCCGACCGTCTCGATGGGCTTTCCGATCACGACCGTAATCGTGCCGGGGTGCTTCGCCACGCTGTTTTTGGGCCAGCAGCGGCCCGCATTGTGGGCGATCGGAAGAATCGGCACGCCGTGGGCCACGGCGAAGCGGGCGCCCCCCGTTTTAAGCGGCCAGGACTCCCCGGGCGGCACGCGCGTTCCTTCGGGAAAGAGGCAGATCCACCAGCCGCGGCGCAGATACTCGGGGCCCTTCGACATGAAGTTCTGAAAGGCGCTTCGCCCCTGCGAGCGGTCGATCGCGAGCATGTTCATCGACCAGATGAGCCAGCCCACGACGGGAATCCAATGGAGCGACTTCTTGTAGAGGAAGGAGGCGCGCGCCGGCAGATAGGCGCCGAGCCAGAAGGGATCCCAGGCCGACTGGTGCTTCGCGAGCACCACGTGGGCGCTCGTTGCCTCGGGCATGTTCTCCCAGCCCTCGACCTTCACGTGAACGCCGCAGATCACCTCGAGCGTGCGCAGAATGAACTTCGCCCAGGGGCGGCAGAGCTTCTCGTAGCGCCACACTTCGTTCGTAAAGGGCGCGGCGAGAAGGGCCGCGAGCGAGAGAAAGATCACCGTCACGCCGAGCACGACGTAAAAGCAAAAGCCTCGAATCGCATCCATTTTTCAAACCTCAGAAAAAACCCGCGGGAATGCCGAACATCCTCCGCGGGTATGCGCGGGGGACTTTGTCCCCCTTCTCAGCGTCTTCGATTACTGCGCGCGGGCGAGTTCGGCCACGCGGTTCATCGCGCCGTAGAGGCGCTTGAGGAGCGCGTGACGGTTGCGGCGCAGCTTCGGATCCTCGGCGTTGACCATGACGGACTCGAAGAAGGCGTCGACCGGGGTCTTGAGGACCGCAAGACGGCGCAGCATTTCTTCGTAGCGGCCCGCTTCAAAGTCGGCCGTCGCTTCGGGTTCGACGCGAACGAGCTCGGCGTAGAGCACCTTTTCGGCGTCTTCCGCGAGATCGGCTTCGCAAACGTCGCCGATTTCTTCGTCACCGGCCTTCTTGAGGATGTTGCCGATGCGCTTGTTGGCGGCCGTAAGCGAAGCGGCTTCCGGCAGAGCCATGAAGGCGCGCACGGCGGCGAGGCGCTTGGGCAGGTCCGCAAGGTGCGTCGGGTGCAGCGCGAGCACGGCGTCGACTTCCTGGGCGCTGTAGCCCATGTCGCGCAGCATCACGCGCAGACGATCCGAGAAGAAGCTCAGGAGTTCTTCGCGGTGGTCGCTCACGCCGGCAACGCCCGATTCGACTTCCCAGGCCGCGTCGACGAGGTCGCGAAGCGAGATGGCGAGGCCCTTTTCCATGAGCATGCGCAAAACGCCGAGCGCATGGCGGCGAAGCGCGAACGGATCCTTTTCACCCGTCGGCATCTGACCGATGCCGAAGAGGCCCGTGAGGGTTTCCATCTTGTCCGCGAGCGCGACGGCGAGGCTCACCGGCGTCGAGGGGAGCGCATCGCCCGCGTAGCGGGGCTGATAGTGTTCGCGGATGGCGAGGGCCACGTCGTCGGGTTCGCCGTCGTGACGGGCGTAGTATTCGCCCATGATGCCCTGGAGTTCGGGGAATTCGCCCACCATCAGCGTGCGAAGGTCGGCCTTGGCGAGCATGGCCGCGCGTTCGGCGTGCGCCGTGTCGGCGCCGATGAGCGAAGCGAAGCGCCCGGCCATCGTCTTGACGCGCAGCATCCGTTCGGCCTGGTTGCCGAGCTTGTTGTGGTAGACGACGTGCTTCAGGCCTTCTACGCGGCTTTCAAGCGTCTGCAGACGGTCCTGATCGTAGAAGAACTTGGCGTCGGCGAGACGGGCGCGAACGACGCGGGCGTTACCCGAGGAGATCGCCTTGCCGCCGTCGCGGGCGATGAGCTGCGAGACGAGGAGGAAGCGGTTCATGAGCTTCCCGTCGGCGTCGCGAAGCGCGAAGTAGCGCTGATTGAGCTGCATCGTGAGGATGAGGCATTCTTCAGGAACCTGAAGGAATTCCTCTTCGAAGCTGCTTTCGTAGACGACCGGCCATTCGGTGAGCGCGGTGACTTCTTCGAGCAGGTCTTCGGGCATGATGACGGAGCCGCCGGCCTTTTCGCCCGCTTCCGTGAGGAGCTTGCGAAGGAGTTCGCGGCGTTCCTCAAAGTCGGCCATCACGAAGGCGGTCTTCATCGTGTCCGCATAGGCGTCGGCGCAAGCGATTTCGACGGGGTCCGACGTCATGAAGCGGTGGCCCATCGTCACGCGGCCGGCGTCGAGGCCGAAGAGCTTGACGGGGACGACGTCTTCGCCCAAGAGCGCGACGAGGTGCTTAACGGGGCGCACGAAGGCGACCGTCGTTTCGCCGTCGGCGAGCTGATAGGTCATGACCTTCGGAATCGGGAGTTCCTTGACGGCGGCGTCAAGAGCCGTCTGAAGGCCCGCGGCGAGTTCCACGCCCGGACGCACGCCTTCGAAGACGAGCTGTTCGTTCTTGCCGTCCTGAACGCGCTTGAGAGCCGAGACGTCGCACTGAATGCCGAGCGCGGCCATCTTCTTCGTGAGGGCGGGCGTCGCTTCGCCTTCAGGCGTCAGACCCACGCGCACGGGGACGAGCTTCTGCGCGAAGGCTTCGTCGGGGCTCTTTTCGAGCACGTTCGTGATGCGCACGGCCAGGCGGCGGGGCGAACCGTAGGGCGCCACGACGCTTTCTTCGGTCAGGAAATGCTGCTGCCCGAGGTGTTTGGCGATGCCGTCGGCAAAGGCGCGCGAAAGCTTCAGAAGGGCCTTCGGCGGGAGTTCTTCCGTTTGGAGTTCGACAAGCAGATTCTTCATTTTTTTCATCCTCCGCCTTAGTGAGCCTTCTTCAACATCGGGAAGCCGAGGCGTTCGCGCGAGTCGTAGTAGCTCTGCGCCACGGAGCGCGAGATGTTGCGGATGCGGGCGATGTACGCGGCGCGTTCCGTCACGGAGATCGCTCCGTGCGCGTCGAGCAGATTGAAGGTGTGACCGGCCTTGAGCACCATTTCGTAGGCGGGGAGGGCCAGGTTGAGGTCCATCAGGCGCTTGGCTTCGGATTCGAAGTAGTCGAACTGCTGCAGAAGCTTCGTGCAGTCGGAGGCTTCGAAGTTGTAGTGCGACTGTTCGACTTCGTTCTGATGGAAGACGTCGCCGTAGGTGAGAACGCGCTCGGACCCGTCGGGATCCTTCCAGGTCGTGAAGACCAGGTCGAAGACGTTGTCGCAGTTCTGCAGATACATCGTCAGGCGTTCGAGACCGTAGGTGATTTCACCCGTGATCAGCTTGCATTCGAGACCGCCCACCTGCTGGAAGTAGGTGAACTGCGTCACTTCCATGCCGTTCATCCAAACTTCCCAACCGAGACCCCAGGCGCCGAGCGTCGGGTTTTCCCAGTTGTCTTCGACGAAGCGGATGTCGTTGATCGTCGTGTCGATGCCGAGGGCGCGAAGCGAACCGAGGTAGAGGTCCACGATGTTCGTGGGCGCGGGCTTGAGCACGACCTGATACTGATGGTGCTGATGCAGGCGGTTGGGGTTTTCGCCGTAGCGGGCATCCTTCGGACGGCGCGAGGGCTGAACGTATGCGGCGCGCCACGGTTCGGGGCCGAGCGCGCGCAGGAACGTGGCGGTGTGCGACGTACCGGCACCCACCTCCAAGTCAATCGGCTGCAGGAGCGCACAGCCCTGGCGATTCCAATATTCCTGCAGGCGCAGGATGACTTCCTGAAAAGTGATCATGGTGAAACGGCCGCGACATGCGCGGCGCCTTTACGGTTGGTCTTTTGAAGATTTCGCAAAAGCGAAAGAGACGGATGATTATAAGTCATTCGAACGCCACGCTCTTTTCGTTCTTACCCCAAAGGCGAGGAGAAAAAGGAGTGCGACGAGGTAAAGGAGCGCCCGAAGGAGGTTGCCCCAGCGGATGAAGGGCGTCGGATCGCCCGACGCGCCCTCGAGAACGATCGTTTCGACCTGCGAGCCTTCCGGGACGAAACGAAGAAGAACGCGCCCCTCGGCGTCGATCACGGCCGAGTCGCCGTTGTTGTTGACGGAGAGAATCGGGCGCGCCGATTCGATCGCGCGCAGTCGGCTGATGGCGAGATGCTGTCCCTTGGCGGCCGACGAGAACCAGCCGAGGTTCGAGACGACGGCGAGGTGCGTCGGATCGTTGCCGCCAGCGAAGAGTTCCGGCAGAAGCGTTCCGAAGAGATTTTCAAAGCAGATGAGGGTCGCGACCTTCGCCTCCCCGATCGTCAGCGGGGCCGCGTTCCCCGCGCCCGGCGTCATGTCGCCGATGCGCACGCCGAAGAGTTCGGGAAGCCACCGCAGCGCCGAGGGAACGTATTCTCCGAAGGGAACGAGCCGCCGCTTGTCGACAAGCGACAGCCATCCCTTGTCGTCCATCCAGTAGGCCGTGTTGTAGACGGCCGCCCCTTCGCGGCGAAGCCCCGTGAAGAGAACCGGCGCGTCCGCGCTCCGCGCGAGCGTGCGAAGGCGCTCCAGGTCGGCCGCGGGAAGACTCGTCACGGGAACCGTCACCACGCTTTCGGAAAAGAGGACCGCCCGGCGTCCCGCGCTCTCCGCGGGCCAGGGATCCCTGACGAAGTTCGTCACGTAGTCGAGCCGACCCGCGTTTTCCTCGATCGTCGGCCGGTTCGTCACGATGAGGCCCGGCTGCACGAGACGGAACCAGGCGGCCTGCGTCGGGGTCGACCACGAGAGGCTCCCGAGCCCCCAGCCGCCCGCGAGCACGAGGACGGCCAAAAGAACGCCCGTGACGCGGCCCTTCATCGTTCGTCCGAAGAGGATCGTGAGTACGGCGCCCACGGTGAGGAAAAAGCCGAAATTCACCCAGTCGACGCCCCCGAGGCGGGCCCAGTCGCTCCACCAGGTGTCGAGCGTCCCGTAGGCGGGAGAAAGCCATCCGAAGCGAACGACGTCCGTGCGGATCGCTTCGAAGGCCGTGTTCCAAAGGGGGAAGGCCAAAAGGCCGTAGGCCGCGGGCGACGTGCGCCAGCGGGAGGCGATCAGCGCCGCGAAGGCGGGAAAGAGCGCGAGAAAGAGCGCGAAGAGCACAAGCCCCGCCGCGCCGAGCGCAAAGGGAAGGCGACCGTATTCGACGATCGAGTGAAGGACCCAGTGGAGGCCCGGCAGGAACCAGCCGAACCCGAAGGCCCAGCCGAGCAGGAAGGCGTGCTTGCGCCTTTCCGTGCGAAGAAGAAGCGCACCGTAGAGGAGCCATCCGACAAAGAGCGCGGCGCGCCACTCCAGGGGCGCGAAGGCGAGCGACGTCACGCAGCCCGCGAGAAGCGCCAGAAGAACCCGCACGCCCGTGCCCCTCGTTCGGATCATGTCGCCACTCCCGCCGGTCCTTTAGAGGCGCTCGACGATGAGCGCCTGCGCCTGCCGTTCGTCGGCGTCCGCCACGGTGAAGCGGAATCCCGCCTCCTCGACGGATTCGCCCTTTTGCGGCACGTGTTCGAGGCGGTCGGTGACGAGGCCGCCGACCGTTTCGCAGTAGTCGTCCCGAAGCTCGGCGGAGAAGTATTCGTTGAAGGCTTCGATTTCGAGGTGCGCCCCCACGCGCCAGCGGTTCGTCGACTCCTGCACGATGACGCCCGAAGGATCGTCCCGGTCGAATTCGTCCGAGATGTCCCCCACGATCTGCTCGAGAACGTCTTCGATCGTGATGAGGCCCGAAATGCTGCCGAACTCGTCGATGACGAGCGCGAGGTGGCTGCGCGTACTCTTGAAGTCGCGCAAAAGAACGTTGATCGGCTGCGACTCGGGAATGAAGCGCGCCGGGCGCAGGAGCTTGCGCACGTCAAGCTCGGGATTGATCATGAGGCGCAGAAGATCCTTGGCGTGAAGAATCCCCTGCACGTTGTCGAGATCGCCGTCCACGGCGGGGAAGCGCGAGTGACCGCTTTCGATCACGGTTCGGATCCAATCGTCGAGCGTTCCCGTGAGATCGATCTCCTGCACCTGTGCGCGCGGAATCATCAGGTCGTCCGCCCGCAGATCCGAGACCTCCAGGGCCCCCTCCATCATGGAGAGGGTCTCCTTGTCCATGACGTTGTGCGACTGGGCGTCGCGCATGAGAGTCAACAGTCGATCGCGGTCTTCCACCTCTTCCTCGTGGAAGGCGGCGGCGAGTCGATCGAAAAAGGATTTCGGTTTCGGGTTAGGAGGTTCGTTTGACATATGGTCCTGGTCGAATTGGAAGGTCCGTATAGTATTGCACGACCGCGCGTCAGTCGTGCGCCACGGCGGGCGTCGAATACGGGTCGTCGAATCCGAGCGACGCGAGAATGCGGCGCTCCTCGGCTTCCATTTCCTCGGCCTCCTCGTCGGTCAGGTGATCCCACCCCTGCGCGTGCAAAACGCCGTGCACGAGCAGGTGCGCGAGGTGCGCACGGAAGGTCTTGTTCTGTTCGGCGGCCTCCCGGTGAATCACCGGCACGCAGATCACGATGTCGGCCTCGACCGGGTCATGCGAGTAGTCGAAGGTGAGGACGTTCGTCGCGTAGTCGCGCTTTCTGTACTGCGCGTTGAGCATCCGGCCCTCCTCCTCGTCGACGAAGCGGACCGTGACGCTGCCTTCGGTTTCGCAGGCGCGGCGGATCCAGCGCAGCATCACCGAGCGGGAGGGCAATTCTTCATACTTCGATGCCCGCTGAATCGAAACGTTGACTTCAGGCCTCACGTTTTTCCTCCTTTTTGTCCGCTTCGTCATAGGCTTCGACGATGCGTGCGACGAGCGGATGACGCACCACGTCCTTGCTCGTGAACCGGGTGAAGGCGATGCCGCGCACGCCCTCGAGCACCTCGCAGGCGTGCTTCAGACCGCTTCGGACGCCGCGCGGCAGGTCGATCTGCGTGACGTCCCCGGTGATGACGGCGCGCGAACCGAAGCCGATGCGCGTCAAGAACATCTTCATCTGCTCGGGCGTCGTGTTCTGCGCTTCGTCGAGAATGATGAAGGCGTTGTTGAGCGTGCGCCCGCGCATGTAGGCGAGCGGCGCCACTTCGATCGAGTGCCGCTCCATGAGGCGCTGGGACTTGTCAAAGCCCATCAGGTCAAAGAGCGCGTCGTAGAGCGGGCGCAGGTACGGGTCCACCTTCTGCGTGAGGTCGCCCGGCAAAAAACCGAGCCGTTCGCCCGCCTCCACGGCCGGGCGCGTCAGCACGATGCGCTCGACCGTGCCGCGCTCAAAGGCGTCCACGGCCGCCGCCACGGCGAGGAAGGTCTTCCCCGTCCCGGCGGGCCCCACGCCGAAGCAGATGTCGTGCGAGAGGATATCGCGCAGATAGCGGCGCTGATTGGGCGTTCGCCCCTGCAGGTCGCGCCGGCGGACCTTGAGGTCGATGTCGGAAACGGGACCTTCCGGATCCTCCGCTTCACCCGAGCGGTATTCATCGTCCCGGGCCACGAAGTGCCACTGAATGTCGTCGGTCGAAAGTTCGCGCGACTCGGCCTCGACCCGCGCGAGCAGGGTTTCGAGCGCCTTGACGGCCCGGCGGCACTCTTCGAGCGCCCCCGTCACGCGAAAGACGCCCCCGCGGCGCCGAATGACGACGCCGAGGATCGTTTCCATCTGCCGCAGATTTTCGTCGAGCGGACCGCACAGGCCCGCAAGCGACGTCATGTCGGCGTCGGTCGAAAAGGTCAGCGTCTCTTTTCGTTCGTTCTCCATCTTCATTCCTTGACGAGTTCCCCGCCGAGCGTGTGCGGGAAGACATCCGTAATGCGCACCTTGACCATTCGGTTGATCAGAGAGGCGTCTCCCTTGAAGTTTACGATACGGTTGTTGTCGACACGGGCGGCAAGAACGCCTTCGCCCCGCTTGGCCGGACCGACGACGAGCACGCGCTGCACGGAACCGAGCATCGATTCGCTGATTCGCTGGGCGTTGGCGTCGATTTCCGCCTGCAGGACCTGCAGACGGCGAAGTTTCTCCTCGTAGGAGACGGGGTCGGGGAGACGCGCGGCGGGCGTGCCCGGACGCGGGCTGTAGATGAAGGAGAAGCTCGCGTCGAATCCGACCTCGCGCACGAGCTTCATCGTGTCTTCAAAGTCGGCCTCGGTTTCGCCGGGGAAGCCCACGATGATGTCGGTCGCAATCGAGATGTCCGGACGAACGGCGCGCAGACGGCGCACGATCGACTTGTATTCGAGCGCCGTGTAGCCGCGCTTCATGGCGGCGAGAATGCGGTCCGACCCCGACTGCACGGGAAGGTGCACGTGATTGACGAGCTTCTCGTTTCGCGCATAGGCGTCGATCAGGCGCTGCGTGAATTCGCGGGGATGGCTCGTCGTGTAGCGGATGCGCTCGATCCCGTCGATTTCCGCGACGTAGTCGAGAAGCGCCGCGAAGTCGACCGTCTCGCCGTCGGGGGCTTCACCCTTGTAGGCGTTGACGTTCTGTCCGAGAAGCGTCACTTCGCGCACGCCCTGGTCGGCAAGCTGCGCGACTTCCAGGAGCACGTCGACGAGCGGGCGGTAGATTTCTTCGCCGCGGGTGTAGGGCACCACGCAGTAGGAGCAGTACTTGGAGCAGCCCTCCATGATCGAAACGAAGGCGGTCGCCCCCTGCGCGTGCGGCACGGGAAGGTGGTCGAACTTCTCGATTTCGGGGAAGCTCACGTCCACCTGCGCGCGGCCGGTCTTTTCACGCTGACGAAGAAGTTCGGGGAGACGGTGAAGGGTCTGCGGCCCGAAGACGGCGTCCACGTAGGGAGCGCGCTTCAGAATGCCGTCGCCCTCCTGGGTCGCCACGCAGCCGCCCACGGCGATGCGCATGTCGGGGTGAAGCTTCTTCACCTCGCGGATGCGGCCGAGGTCCGAGAAGACCTTCTCCTGCGCCTTTTCGCGGATGGAACAGGTGTTGATGACGACGAGGTCCGCCTCTTCGAGAATTTCCGTACGTTCGAACCCCTCCTCGTCGGCCAGAAGGTCCGAAAGACGGGCGGAGTCGTAATCGTTCATTTGACAGCCGAAGCTGCGCAGATAGAGTTTTTTCGCTGACACGGTTTATATCCGGGGACAAAAAAAATAGGCTCCGCATCCGAAAGGACGAGGAACCTCGGTTGATCGCTGACCGAGGGAGAGACGCCCGCCTTGGGGCGAATCCCGCAACCCTCTGACATGCCTGGGATTTCGGTGTGAATTCCGGGCGGTGCGAAAGGGAATATACAAAAATATTCCGCCCTCGGGCCCGTGAGGCGCGCGAAAAACGCGCATAAAAAAGAAGGGCATCCGACTGCTCGGACACCCTTCCCTCTTTCCGGAATTCTGGTGGCGCATCACGGACTCGAACCGCGGACACAAGGATTATGATTCCTCTGCTCTAACCGACTGAGCTAATGCGCCGTTGAGAATTGAGATTATGCACGAAGTTCCTTTCGTTGTCAAGGGACTGTTACAACTTTCTTACAATTCCCCGCTTCGCCACAGGGCGGCGAAGTGGTTCGTCGGGCCGTGACCGTGCCCGACGGAAAGTTCGTCCGCGTGGGCAATGGCTTCGTACACATAGGCTTTGGCCTTGCGGACGGCTTCGGGAACACTTTCGCCGCGACCGAGCTGCGCGGCGATGGCGGCGGAAAGCGTGCAGCCCGTGCCGTGCGTATTCTTGGTCGCGATGCGGGGCGCTTCGAAGGTGAGCGACGTCTCGCGCGAGAGAAGCAGGTCCGGAGACTCGGCTTCCGTGAGGTGTCCGCCCTTCAGATAGACCCAGGCGTCCGGAGCGAGTCGGTCGAGAAGCTTACGGGCGAGCGCGGGCATTTCCCCGCGTTCGCGGATTTCCGCTTCGCCCGCGAGCACGGCCGCTTCGGGCAGATTGGGCGTGATGACGGTGGTGAGCGGAAGAAGCCTCTCACAAAGGGCCGACTCGGCCTCCTTGGCGAGCAGACGGTCGCCCCCTTTGGCGACCATCACCGGGTCGAGCACGATGAAGGGCGGGCGATGACGCTCGAGCGCCTCGGCGACGGCGTCGATCACCTCGGGCGTTCCGAGCATGCCGATCTTGACGGCGTCCACGCGGATGTCTTCGAAGATCGCGTCGATCTGCGCGCGCACGAAATCGGGCGCCACGGGCTGCCAGCCCGACACGCCGCAGGTGTTCTGCGCCGTGAGCGCCGCGACGACCGCCATGCCGTAGGTGCCGCAGGCGCTCATCGCCTTCACGTCGGCGAGAATGCCGGCGCCGCCCGAAGGGTCGAGCCCGGCGATCGTCAATACGTTTGCAATTCGTTTCGGTTCTTGAGCGCGGTCTGCCATAGCGACTCCATTTCATCCATCATGCGCGCCGTCGCGCCCGCATGTTTTTGCGCGAACGCTTCGGCCCGTTCGCCCGCGGCCTTGCGCTCGGCCTCGTCTGCGAGCCACCCCGAGAAGACGTCGAAGGCCTCCTCGGGCGTTTCCACCTGCACCATCGCGCGCGCGGCGAGTCCGTCGCGCACGATCTTGTCGAAATTGAAGGTGGAGGGCCCCACCACCAGGGGCGAGCCCGCCATCGCGGGTTCGATCATGTTCTGCGACCCGAAGGGCTCGAACGATCCGCCCATGGCGGTCATGTCGCCGAGAGCGCAGTAAAAGCTCATTTCGCCCATGCTGTCGCCGAGAAGCACGTCGGCGTCCGCGGGCACTTCGCGCGGCGACAACACGCTCGAGCGGCGGCACACCTTGAGTCCCGCCTCCGAGAAAACTTGAGCGACCTCGTCGAAGCGCTCCGGATGCCGAGGCACCACGAGCAGAAGGGCGTTCCCGAGCTTTTCGCGCTTCGCGACGAAGGCGCGGGCAAAGCGCACTTCTTCTCCGCGGCGCGTCGAGGCGATCGTGAGCACCGGACGGTCGATCGTCTTTCGCCAACTTTTCGCCGCGGCCGACTGCGAGAGATTCGGCTTGATGTCGAACTTCACGCTCCCGCAGACCTTGACGTTTTGCGCGCCGAGCGATTCGAGGCGAACCTTATCCTCCTCGCTTTGCGCGAGAACCGCGGAAAAGCTCTCGAAGGCCGGACGCATCACCAGGTGAAACTTCTGCGCCTCGCGCTGCGACTTCGCCGACTCGCGCGCGTTGGCGAGCACCATCGGAATGTCGAGGCGCTTAGCTTCGCGCATGAGATTGGGCCAGACTTCCGTCTCCATGATGACGCCCATCGTCGGGCGCGTCTGACGGAAGAACTTCTCCACCGCATAGGGCGCGTCGTAGGGGAGATAGCACTGCCGAATCCGTTCGGGCCCGAGGGCCATGACGATCTTCTTGCCCGCTTCGCGGCCCGTCGGCGTCATGTGCGTGAGGAGCACGTCGATTTCGGGCCAGCGCTTGAGCATCATCTCGATCAGGGGACGCGCCGCGTTCGTTTCCCCGAGGCTCACCGCGTGCACCCACACGCGGGGGCGGCTCGTGCGCGGCGGGAAGGTGCCCCAGGCGAAGCGTTCGTCCCAGAACTTTTTGTACGCGGGCTGTCTGCGCGAGCGCCACATGAGATAGAGGCTCGCCAGAGGAAGCGCCACCACCGTGATGGCGCGGTACATGGAGGGAGTCAGCTGCATCCGTTTTCCTTTTGCTCTTGACGCACCGCATCGAGCGCCGTTTTGGCTTCCCGCCAGGTGGGAATCTCGCCGACGTTGCCGAGCGAGCGCACCGGACCGTCGCCGACGAGATGAAGAATCTCCGTGGGAGTCGAAACGTAGAGCCCCACGGTCGGCAGTCCCAGCGCCGCGGCGAGGTGCGAGAGACCCGTATCGACGCCGACGAGCGCCTCGGCCTTCACGAGCGTGGCCGCCACGCGGTCGAGCCGCGCGCGCGGCGCGACGATGGAATCGGGAATGAAGCGGGCCAGACGCTCGACGCGTTCCCGTTCCTTATCGTTGCCCCAGAAAAAGACGCTGCGGCGCCCCTCTTCGAGAAGCGAACGACCGAGATCGACCCAATGGTCTTCGGGCCAGAGTTTTTCGTCGCGGCTCGCGTTGACGGCGAGCGCCACCCAGGGGCCATCGGACACCTCGAGTGCCTCCGCCCGGGGAGAAAGCCGGAAGGCGGGAGCGTGCGCGGGCACTTCGTAGCCGAGCGTCTCGGCCGCGAGCAACCGGTAGCGCTTCACCGCCCCCACTTCCTCGGGAATCCGATGGGGATGACGGTAGAAGAAGGCGGCCGCGGGCTCGCGCACCGTATCGCGGCTGAAGCCGTGCACGGGCGCGCGCGTCCAGGAGGCGGGCCAGGCCGAGCGAAGCAGTCCCTGCTCGTCGATCACCACGTCGTAGCGCTCGGCGGCGAGCGCCGCGCGCAGCGCCCGAACCTCGGCCAGGGTTTGGGCCGAGAAGACGTTCTTTCGCCAGCGGCGAAAGGCGCAGACGTGCACCTTCGAGACGACGGGCGAGAGCGCGGGGATCTCCTTGAAGCTTTCTTCGGAGAGCCAGTGCACCTCGGCGTCGGGGAGGTTTTCACGAATGTCGACCGTGACGGGCAAGGCGTGAATGATGTCGCCCATGCTCGACGTTTTGACGACGAGAATCTTCACGCGGCGCCCTCCAGAACGGCCCGGAAGGCCGCGGCGGGATCCCCGCCCTTTTCCGCCCTGCGCGAAAGGCGCTTGCCGAGTTCCACGCCCGGCTGATCGAACGGATTGATGTGAAAGAGCGTCCCGAGCATCGTGGTCTTGTGTTCGTACATGGCCATGAGGGCACCCAGACGGCGCGGATTCACGGCATCGAGCACGATCGTGCTCACGGCGTTGAAGAAGGGGCTCGATGGATCGCGCGCGACGAGCGCCTCGGCCTGGGCGCGCGCGTTGGCGAGAAGCACCTTGTAGTGTTCCGCAAAACGGTGTCCGGGCATTTCGCTCCAGAGCATGTCGACGCTCGTGCGGCCCGTCCCCTGACGGAGCCATTGATAGAAGCTGTGCTGGCCTTCGTTGCCGTTGGCGCCCCAGACGCCCTGACCGGTATGCCCTTCGATGGGCTCCCCTTCGGGGGTGACGGTCTTGCCGAGCGACTCCATTTCAAGCTGCTGAAGCCACGCCACGAGCACGCGCAGGCGCTCGTCGTAGGGGAGCATGCAGTGCGAGGAGATTTCCAACCGCGTCGCGTTCCAGTACGAAATGAGCGCGAGAAGCGCGGGCAGATTTTCGGAGATCGGCGCCTCGGCGGAGTGACGGTCCATTTCCGCCGCGCCCTGGAGGAACTCCCGGAAGACTTCCGGCCCGAGCGCCACGGCGACGGGCAGACCCACGGCGCCCCAGACGGAGAAGCGGCCGCCCACCCAGTCCCAGATGCGGAAAAGGTTTTCTTCGGGGAGGCACATCTGCGCGGCCGCGTCCTCCTTGGAGGAAACCACCACGATGTGACGGTTGCGGTCCGCCCCCACGATCCCGGCGTCGAGGAACCACTGGTCCACGGCCGCCGCGTTCACCTGCGTTTCGCGCGTCGAGAAGCTCTTCGACGAGACGATCGCAAGGGTCGAGTACGGCTGGCAGGAAGCGAGCACGCGTTCAAGCAGCACGCCGTCGACGGAACTCAGGAAGTGCACGCGGATGTCGGGGTTGGGGCCGCGCAGGGCATGGTACACCGCGTGCGGGCCCATTTCGGAGCCGCCGATCCCCACGTTGATGATGTCCGTGATACGGTCGGCGCGGCAACCGAGCCAACGCCCGCTGCGGATGTCTTCGGCGAACCGGAAGATGCGGCGGCGTTCGTGCTCGACCTCGTCGTAGAACGGGGCCGACGGGGAGAAGGAGCGAAGCGACGTATGGAGCGCCGCGCGTCCTTCGGATTCGTTCACGATCGCGCCCGCCATCATGCGGCGGTGCGCGGCGAGAATTTCGCGCTTCTCGCCGAAGGCGACGAGCCGTTCGAAGTCGGGACCGCTGATTCGCTGTCGGCCGATGTCGAGCCGAATGCCGCAGGCGCGGCGTTCGACCGCCGCGCCGGACTGACGCAGGAGCGGCAACAATTCGACGGTGGGATTGGGCATGGGAATCCTCTGAAACTCAATCAAAACGGAAGCGCCAGATCGGGCGCCACTTCATGGAGCGCCTCGCCGAAACGCTTGCGGATGCGCTCGAGCGCCTCTTCCGTGTCGCCTTCGAGACGGATCACGACGACGGGGGTCGTGTTCGAGGCGCGGGCGAGCGCGAAGCCGTCCTTCCACTCGACGCGCACGCCGTCGATCTTGATGACGTCTTCGGCGTCGTCAAAGCGGAGCTTTTCCTGCAGGAGGCGGATGAAGGCGTGCTGTTCGCCCTCGGCCATCGGAATGTGCAGTTCGGGCGTGTTCACGGCGCTCGGCAACGCTTCGAGGCGGGCCGAAGGATCCTTCTCGCGCGAGAGGATTTCGAGGAGTCGGGCGCCCGCGTAGACGCCGTCGTCAAAGCCCGGCCAGCGGCCGTCGTTGAAGAAGAGGTGACCCGACATTTCGCCCGCGAACGGCGCACCCGTTTCGCGAAGCTTCGCCTTGACGAGCGAGTGGCCCGTGCGGCTGATCGTCGGCACGCCACCGTGCTCGCGAATCCAGGGCACCAGCGCGCGCGTGCACTTGACGTCGTAGACGATCTGGGCGCCCGGATGGGTGCGCAGCACGTCTTCGGCAAAGAGCATCATCTGACGGTCCGGATAGATGATCTCGCCGGACTTCGTTACGACGCCGAGGCGGTCGCCGTCGCCGTCGAAGGCAAGCCCCACTTCCGCGTCGGACGTGCGAACGAGCGCCTGCAGATCCTCAAGGTTCGCGGGCTTCGAAGGATCGGGGTGATGGTTCGGGAAGTGTCCGTCGACTTCCGTAAAGAGCGGAATCACGCGGCAGCCGAGGCCGTGGTAGAGGCGTTCGGCCAGAGGACCAGCCACGCCGTTGCCGCCGTCGACGGCGATCGTCATCGAGCGCGAAAGCGAAACGTCGCCGAGCACCTTCTCAAGGTAGGGCGTCACGGCGTCCACGGTCTTGCGCGTCCCCGGCGTCTCGGCTTCGAACCATTCGCGGCGTTCGATGCGTTCGCGGATCTTCTGAATCTGGTCGGCAAAGAGCGTCACGCCCGCCACCATCATCTTGAGACCGTTGTATTCGGGCGGATTGTGCGAACCAGTGACGGCCACGCCCGTACCCGTTCCGTAATAATTTGTTGCGAAATAAAGGACGGGAGTCGGCGCCATGCCGATGTCGATCACGTCGATGCCCGTCGAGAGGACGCCCTCGATGAGCGCATCGGCCAAACGTTCGCCCGAGAGTCGTCCGTCGCGTCCGACGCAGAACGCCTTGACGTCGGCCTCACGGGCCATGGAACCGAGCACTCGGCCTACGGCGCGAACGACTTCGGTCGTCAGCGTCACGTCGACAACCCCGCGGATGTCGTACGCCTTGAAAATGGATGCATCCAGCATGTTCAATCACCCGGAATCTGGAAATAAGCTGAAAGGATGTATGTTAGCAAAGGCCCCTACCTCTTCGGAATGAGCCCCCTGACCATGGGATACAATGTAGCGCACCTGAGCTAGTTCCGAACGGGCGGCACCCGCCCACTTGCCCATGAAAAAAGCACAAATTCTTTCCGCGAACGTCCTCGTCACGGGCGACGCCATGCTCGACCGCTACTGGTTCGGCGACGCCGAGCGCATTTCTCCCGAAGCGCCGGTGCCCGTCGTGCGGGTCGTCCGATCCGAAGAACGTCTCGGCGGCGCGGCGAACGTCGCGCTCAACATCGCCCACGTCGGAGCCCGCACAACGCTTCTTTCCGTCGTGGGTGAGGACGCCGCGGGCCGCCGCATCGAAGAGCTCCTCCGAAAGGAAGGGATCGAAGCGGCCCTGCAGTTCGATCCGACGCTCTCCACCACGGAAAAACTCCGCATCGTCGCGCGGCAGCAGCAGATGCTTCGCTGCGACTTCGAATCCCACCCCGACGCCGAAGCGCTCCTCAAGCATCTCGACCTTTTCAACCGTCATCTCGAAAAGGCCGACGCCCTCGTTCTCTCCGACTACGGCAAGGGCGGTCTCACGCACATCACGAAGATGATCGAGTGCGCCCGCGCGAAGGGCTGTCCCGTCCTCGTCGACCCCAAGGGCGACGACTACGAGCGCTACCGCGGCGCCACGGTGATCACTCCCAACCGCTCCGAACTCCGTCAGGTCGTCGGCGCCTGGAAGAGCGAAGCGGATCTTCTCGAGCGCGCGCAGAACCTGCGCGCCGAACTCGATCTGAAATATCTCCTTCTCACCCGCAGTGAGGAAGGGATGACGCTCTTTTCCGACGACGGCGCCATGACCGTTCCCGCACAGGCCCGCGAAGTCTTCGACGTTTCGGGCGCGGGCGACACCGTCATCGCCGTCCTCGGAACGCTCGTCGCCGCGGGCGTTCCGATTCCCGACGCCGTCGCCACCGCCAACCGCGCGGGCGGCATCGTGGTCGGTAAACTCGGGACGGCCTCCGTCACGTATGAAGAACTTTTTTCCTAAGGAAGCATTATGAGCATCCTCGTCACCGGCGCGGCCGGCTTCATCGGCTGCAACAACGTTCTGGCTCTCAACCGCCGCGGCGTGACCGACATCATCGCGGTCGACAATCTCGAAAAGAGCGAGAAATTCCTCAATCTCGCCCAGTGCCGCATCTCGGACTACTTCGACAAGCGCGACTTCATCGCGCGCGTTCGCGCCGGAACCGCTCCGAAGCCCGAAGCGATCTTCCATCAAGGCGCCTGCTCGGACACGATGGAGCAGGACGGCGTCTACATGATGGAAAACAACTACCGCTACACGCTCGACCTCTACCGTTGGGCGCAGTCGCTGCACATCCCCTTCATCTACGCCTCGTCCGCCGCCACGTACGGCGCCAAGACGACCTTCCGTGAAGAACTCGAGTTCGAAGGCCCCCTCAACGTGTACGGGTACTCGAAGTTCCTCTTCGACCAGGTGCTCCGCCGCGAATTCGACTATCTGCGCGCCCCGGTGATCGGGCTTCGCTACTTCAACGTCTACGGTCCGCACGAACAGCACAAGGGCCGCATGGCCTCCGTCGCCTTCCACCAGTACTTCCAGTACCGCCGCACCGGCAAGGTGAAGCTCTTTGAAGGCTGCCTCGGCTACGGCAACGGCGAACAGCTGCGCGACTTCGTCTACATCGACGACGTCACGAACGTACTCATGCACTTCCTCGACCATCCGGTGTCGGGCATCTACAACTGCGGCACGGGCCGCGCCCAGCCCTTCAACGACGTGGCGCTCTCCGTCATCAACAGCCTGCGCCGCCACGAAGGGAAGGACGCCCTCACGCTCTCCGAAGCCGTCGCCTCGGGCGAACTCGAATACATCGACTTCCCCGAAGCGCTCAAGGGCAAGTATCAGGCCTACACCCAGGCCGACCTCACGAAGCTTCGCGAAAGCGGCTGCGACGTGCCCTTCCGCAGCGTCGAAGAAGGCGTCTCGGCCTACATGGACTACCTTCTCGAAGCCCATCCGGACGTGGAAGCCTGATGCAGAAAGCCGCCTTTCTTGACCGTGACGGCGTGATCAACGCCGATCACGGTTACGTGAGCCAACCTGAAAACTTCGAGTGGCTCCCCGGCGTCTTCGAGGCCTGTCGTGAACTCGTCCGTCTCGGCTACGCGCTCGTCGTCGTGACCAACCAGTCGGGTATCGCCCGCGGGTACTACGGCGAAGAGGATTTCCTGCGGCTCACCGACTGGATGAAGTCGCGCTTCGCCGACGAAGGCGTTTCGATCGCGGGCGTCTATTGTTGCCCGCACCATCCGGAAAAGGGAATCGGCGCGTATAAGCTCGCCTGCGACTGCCGCAAGCCCATGCCCGGGATGCTTCTGCGGGCCGCCGAAGAGCTCTCGCTCGACCTCTCGAAGAGCGTCATGTTCGGCGACAAGCCGGGCGACATGACCGCGGCCCGGCGCGCAGGCGTTCCCGTGCGCATTCAGGTCGGCACCGACGCCCGGGCCCTTCCCGATCCCGCTCCCGACGCCACGCACACGGCTCTGTCCCTGCTCGAAGGCGTCGGCCTTTTGTCCGATTCCCAACCCGCCGCCTCGTAAGGCGGCAACGTACGGCCGGAAGGTTTCCGGCCGACCGATTTCACGTCAACGACGGCGCGGCGTTTCGCCGCGCCCCAACGCATAGGAGGATGCGCCCCCTTTCGGCAATCCCGCCGGAGGGAAAGGCGCTCAAACCACCATGAAACCCGTTCGCAAAGTCGTATTCCCCGTCAACGGCCTCGGCACGCGTTTTCTCCCCGCCACGAAGGCGATGCCCAAGGAAATGCTTCCGATCGTCGACAAGCCCCTGATTCAGTACGCCGTGGAAGAAGCCGCCCGCGCGGGCATCACGGAAATGATCTTCGTCACGGGCCGCAACAAGCGCGCCATTGAAGACCACTTCGACGCCCACCCCGAGCTCGAACGCGAACTCGAAGAAAAGGGCAAGGACGAACTGCTTGAAATCGTGCGCAGCATTCTCCCGCACAACATTCACTGCATTTATCTGCGTCAGCCCAAGGCGCTCGGCCTCGGCCACGCCGTGCTCTGTGCGCAGCCCGTGGTCGGAGACGATCCCTTCGCCGTGATCCTCGCCGACGACCTCATCGACGCTCCGAAGGGTTGCATCGGTCAGCTCATCGAAGCCCGCGCGAGCGTGGGCGGCGGCTCGGTCGTGGCCGTTCAGGACGTCGCGCCCGAAGAAACCAAGAAGTACGGGATCGTGAGCGTGGACGACGGTTCGCTTACGACGCCGCGCGTTCGCGGCATCGTGGAAAAGCCCGATCCCGCCGTGGCGCCTTCGCGCATGGCCGTCATCGGCCGCTACGTCTTCGAAGCCGACATCTTCGACCATCTCGCCCGTCTGCAGCCCGGCGTCGGCGGTGAAATCCAGCTCACCGACGGCATCGCCGCCTCGCTCGAAAACGTGCCGACCTACGCCCACCGCTTCGAAGGCACGCGCTTTGACTGCGGCAGCAAGCAGGGCTTCATCGACGCGACGGTTCACTTCGCGCGCAAGCGCGGCTTTGAAATTCACTGACCGCCGCGCACCTTGCGCAGAAGCGCCGTGGTGGAGCGTTCGTGTTCGAACGTGACCGTCACGGTGCGCCCGCCCCAGGCGGCGACGAGCTTGGCTTCGGGAAGATCCTCGATGCGGTAGTCGCCGCCTTTTACGTAGATGTCGGGGCGGGCCTTCTCCACGGCCTCGAGCGGGACCTTGTCGGGAAAGACGACGACGAGGTCCGTACTCTCGAGCGCCGCCACGACGGCCGCCCGGTCGGCTTCCGTATTGATCGGCCGATCGTCTCCCTTCCCGAGCATCTTCACCGAACGGTCGCTGTTGACGGCGACGACGAGACTCGCGCCGAGCGCCCTCGCCTGCGCGAGATAGGTCACGTGTCCGCGGTGAAGGATGTCGAAGACGCCGTTCGTAAAAACGACGGGCTTGGGAAGCGCCGCCGCGCGCTCGGGGAGTTCCTCCATCGTGCAGATTTTCTTTTCAAAGGCGGGGGGCGGACAACGCGTGCTCATGACTCTCTGTTCCCGGGATTAGAATGTAGATCCCTTCATCTTACCGAAGCCGCAGCGCTCCATGACGAATCCTCCCCTTTTTGCCGTCGGCGACGTACAGGGTTGCCTCAAAAGCCTTGACGAACTCCTCGAGCTCCTTCCCGAAAACGCGGAACTTCTCTTTCTCGGCGACCTCGTCAACCGCGGTCCCGAATCGCTCGGCGTGCTGCGCCGCATCCGTTCGCTCGAATCCCGGGCCCGTTTTCTCCTCGGCAATCACGACCTGCATCTTCTCGCCATCGCCGCGGGTTTTGCGTCGACCCACAAGAAGGACACACTCGACGACGTCCTCGGCGCGCCCGACCGGGAGGAACTCATCGACTGGCTTCGCCACGGACGTCTTCTGATCGAGGACCGGGGCGTCGTTTTCGTGCACGCCGGGCTCAATCCCGCCTGGAGCGTGGAGGACGCCCGGGCGCTTGCACGGGAAATGGAAGGGGGACTGCACGGCGACGACTGGCGCGAAATGTTCCGCGACATGTACGGCAACACCCAGTGGTCGACGGGCCTCACGGGGGCGGAGCGCAGAAGGGCCGTCTTCAACAGCTTCTCGCGCATCCGTTTCGTTGACCGCTATACGGGAGAGATGGACTTCGATCAGAAGGAAGGGCTCGAAGGCGTGCCCGAGCGCCTCGTTCCCTGGTTTGAATTCACGGACCGCCGCAGTGAAAACGTCCCGATCTGCTTCGGGCACTGGTCCATGCTCGGTCTCAAAAACGAAAGGACCCTGATGTCGATCGACACGGGCTGCCTCTGGGGCGGCGCGCTCACCGCCCTCAACGTTGACACCCGCGAGATCGTGCAGGTGTCCTGCCCCATGTGGGCCGACCCCCTGCGCTACTCCTCGAAGAAGCGCTGAGCTCAGTCGTGCTTGAGCGCCGCCTCGCGGCGCTGACGGACGGCCTCTTCCTTCGCCGCCGTGGCGTCGGGCACGCCGAGCGCCGCGGACATGACGGCGGAGGTTTGCGCGCACAGGGTCTTGCGGTCCACACCCGCCGACGAAATCGGCTCGAGCACCTGCACTTCGGCTTCGAGCCCCGAAGAAAAGACGATCCGCTTCATGACGGTGAAGAGCGGAATGTTGCCCGCATAGGAGGGAATCGTCGTGATTTCACCCTTTTGCGTGTAGCGGATCACCACGGGGATGAGTTCCGCCTCGGTCGCGACGGCCGACGCAAAGAGGTTCGCGTAGAAGGGAAGAAGCACGCGCCCTTCGCCCGTCGTTCCTTCCGGGAAGAAGAGCACGGATTCGCCCGCGCGGAGGGACTCGTTCATTTTCTCCGCCATTTCGAGCACCGCGCGACGGCGGCTGCGGTCGATGAAGAGCGTCCCCGCGGCACGGGAAATCAAGCCGAAGACGGGCCAGGACTCGATCTCCTTCTTGGCGACGAAGCGCACGGGCAGAATCGAGTCCAGAAGGAAAATGTCCAGAAACGAGATGTGGTTGGAGCAGACCATGTAGCCCGTCTTGCCCTGACGGCGCCCGAGCGTCACCGCATCCGCGTCGGGAATGCCGCCCGAAACGCGAACGCGCACCCCCATGATGCGGGGCACGACGCCGGCGAGACGCCGGATCCACGCGGCGCGGGTCCCGTCGGTCAGAACGGGAAGCACCAGGACCGCGAAGAAAATCAGAAAGAGAATGTAGAGCGCGATGAGCAGAAAACGGAAGCTGCCGATGAGATAACGCATGAAAAAACTCGCTTAGGACTGCGCGGAGGCTTCGTCGAAAAATTGTTGCAGCAACAGGGCGGCGGAACGGTCGTCGATTTTCTCCCAACCCGATTCCACCACGACGGAGGAATATCGTTCGTCCACTTCAAAGACGTGCCGGCGAAAGCGCCCCCCCAACTGACGGGCGAAGCGTCGGCAGCGAAGCGTGTGCTCGGATTCGCTTCCGTCGCCGTGAAGCGGCACGCCCACGACGAAAGCGGCGGGATTCCATTCCTCGACAAGGGCCGAAAGCTGCTGCCAACGGTCCTCGCGTTTGACGGTGTGAAGAATGACGAGCGGTTGTGCCGACTGCGTGAGCGTGTTGCCCACGGCCACGCCGATGCGCGCAAGACCGTAGTCGAGCGCCAGGATCGTACCTTCCACGGCAGTTTTTTTCATAAGTACTAAAGGGAAAAAGCTTCCGAAACCGAGGCCGTCGCCCCGGTCGGACGGGAGAGCAAATCGAATTTCTCTGCGGGACATCCGTCCCCGAGAAAACAGAGCGGTATTTTATCCGATACAACGCAACGGGGCCGAAAGGTTTATACTCCTCGGCTTCTTAAAAAACGCACCGTTTCCCTTTTCACGGTTTCTTTCTTTTCTCTGCGAGAAACACCATGCCCGAAAACGTTCTCGATCAACTCTGTGAAATGTTCCGCGCGGGCAACGCGCAGTTTCGCGTGTTGCACCACGAAGCGGCCGGCAAGACCAGCCAGTCCGTCGCCGAAATCCGCGGCACCGAACTCGGTCAGGGCGCCAAGGCGCTCTGCTGCACCGTCAAGGGAAACGGCGTGAAGTGCCACGTGCTCGCCGTCCTGCCCGCAGACAAGCAGGCCGACCTTCCGAAGCTCGCCGCCGCACTCGGCGGCCGCCGCGCCTCGCTTGCGAGTCCCGACGAAGTCCGCGAACTGACGGGCTGCGTCTTCGGCGCGGTTCCGCCCGTGAGTCTGCACCCCGACCTGCGCCTCGTGGCCGACCCTTCGCTCTATGAACGCTACGACGAACTCGCCTTCAACGCCGGCGCCCTCGACACGTCGATCATCATCCGCACCGAGGACTACCGCCGCATCGTGGCGCCCGAACCCGTCTCTTTCGTAAAGGCCTGACCAACCGATTTTTTTCCCGACCACGATCTCTTCGCCATGATCACCTCCTTCAATGAAATCCTGACGAGCGCCCTGACGCCGACCATGCTCATCTCGGGCGTGGGCCTCATGATGCTGTGCATGACCAACCGCTACAACAGCACCACCGACCGCATCCGCAAGCTCATCAAGCGCCGCGAAGCGTCGGGACTCAAGAACGAACCCTGCATCGACACGGAAATCCGCTACGTCTTCCGACGCGCCGCGCTCCTGCGCCACGCGATGCTCTGCATTTCGAGCTCCGCCGTCTGCACGGGCTTTCTCGTCGCCACGAGCGTGGCGAGCCACTTCCTCGACACGGACCTGACCTCTCTGGCGGTGCTGTGGCTCTTCCTCTCGATCGGCCTCATTCTGCTTTCCTCCCTCTTTTTCTTCTTTGAAGTGCTCACGTCGCTCAAGGCGCTCGGGATCGCCGTCTCGAACCTCCCCGGCAAGCGCAAGAAGCACTACGCGCGCTTCTACTAAAAGGAGGAAATCATGATTTTTTCCGAATTCAATTCGATCGTCGCCCAGGCCCTCACGCCGATCACCCTCATTTCGGGCGTCGGCATTCTCATGCTCTGCATGACCGCGCGCTACAACCACGCCACCGAACGCATCCGCCAGCTCATGGAAAAGCGCGAAGCGTCGGGGACGACCGTCGAACCCGACATCGACGCGGAAATCGACCTCATTTTCCACCGCGCGGCCCTCTTGCGTTCCGCCACCATCTCGGTCGTGCTCTCGGCCTTCTGCTCGGGTCTGATGGTGCTCGCCGGCGTACTGAGCGGCATCCTCGACGTCTCGCTCGTCGGCGTGCAGTCCGCGCTTCTCGTCTCGGCCATTTTCTGCATCGTCGTCTCGACGCTCTTTTTCTCGGCCGAAGTGACGGTCTCCCTGCACGCGCTCGGACTCGTCGTCGAGCATCTGCCCGAAAACGAGCCCGCCGACGACAAGGCCGCCTGAGGCTCAGCGCATGTAGCCCCAGCGGAAATAAAGTCCGCTGTCTTCGCCGAAGGTCTTTCCCCAAAGGAGATACACGGGGCCGACGTAGGTGTCGAGCCCCGCATAGAGGGACATGGCCTTCTTCCAGTCGTCGTAGGACGAATCGTATTCGGAGGACTCGGAGCGGTTCCAGGCCCGTCCCGCTTCGAGCGAGCCGCCGAACCACACGGGCATCCCGATGTCGAGCTTGTCCGACATGTTCCGCGCGAGGCCGATCGATCCGAACTGTTTGTCGGACCCCGACCATCGGCCGACGGGACTCCCCGAAAGATGCCCCGCTCCGCCCAGCTGATATTCGCCGTGGCGGGTGGAGCGCCCCACCTCGATCGATCCCGTGGCGGTCCAGCGCCCGAAGGAAACGGGCTTCTTGAAGCTCACCTCGTACGAATTGTGGCCGCCCGCGTCGCCTGACGCGTCTTCCTCCGAAAGTTCCCAAGAGGCGGAGAGACTCCAGCCCTTGGTCGGGAACGCCACCCGATCGAGCGTGTCGAGATAGAGGTCCACCATCGCCACGGCGGAGGACCGGCTTCCCCCGTCGGGGGCCGTGCCGATCACCCGCGTCGTGTCGCGGTTGACCCAGCCGACGCCGCCCGCAATCACGCCGAGATCCCAGAGTTCCCGTCCGAGCCGCACCTGCGCGCGGTATTCCTCATTGCTCCAGCGGTGCCGGGCTTTGCCGTCCTGATAGACGTCGTAGCTCGTTTCTTCGAAGCTCAGTCTCGGCATCACAAACCAGGGCGAACCCGGTCCCAGAGGCTGCACGAGTTCGCTCGAGAACCCCTTGGTTTCGCCCAGCTGCACCTGATTGCGCCACTGTCCGCCCCAGGAGTTCATCCACCCCCAGGTGTGCGAGAGGATCAGATTGAAGTCCGAGTGATCGCGAAAATCCGACTCGACGGCGCCGCCGAATCGAATGGAGGAATAGCCGGGCTTCAGTTCCTGAGGTTTGAGCACCAGCACCGACGTACCGTCGGGACCGGGCTCGAAGGAATAGGACACCTGCGTGAAGTCGCCCGAAGCCCAAATGCGGCGGGCCGAGTCGGCCACTTCTTCGTTCGTGACCTCGCGGTCGAGCGGCAGGTCGGCGCGCGCCACGACGGCTTCCGGATTGACCGTGGTAAGGCCTTCGACGCGCACTTCGGCGATGCGGACCTTCGTTTCTTCCGAAGCCCGCCTCGGCATCCCTTCGAGATGCCGCTCGTTCCAGGCCGCGTACGCGGTCGGATCGGAAGAGAGTTTCTCGAGACGGTCCTTCACCTTCATCGCCGCCTCGTAGCCCGCGTCGATGATGGCGGGACTCTTTTTAAGGTCCGCGCTCGTGAAGTTCGTCAGATCGGGCGTGATCAGGATGTCCCGCTCGGTAAGCTGCGCCATCGAGCGGCGCACGCTCTGCTCCGTGAGCAGATTCACCATCTGCGCCGAAACGTCGAGGAAATTCGTGATTTCCTCTCGCTTCGCGAGAGGAGTTCCCGCGTTCACGGCGATGACGATGTCGGCGCCGAGCTCGCGCGCGAGCTCTACGGGAAGGTTGTCGACCAAGCCGCCGTCCACGAGCAGCAGCCCCTGATATTCTATCGGCGCGAAGGCGGCGGGCACCGACATGGAGGCGCGCATCGCCTCGCGCAGCGTGCAGTTTTTCTGCATCACGACGCGGTGTCCGTTCACGAGGTCCGTCGCCGGAGCCGCAAAGGGGATGGCGAGATTCGACAGATCCCGGATGTGGTTGACCGAGCCGACGTGCTTGGAGAGGAAAATGTCGAGTTCCTGCGAGGGGAAGACTTCTTCGGGAAGGCGCATGTGACCGTCCCGGTCGATCTTGAGGCCGCCCGTGGTGAGGCCGGAATAGTCGTCGAGCTTCTGCAGCCACGGAATGTGCCGGCGGGCGCCGCGCAGGGCGAGCATCTTGTCCCAGTCGACGCCGAGCACGATCTTGCCCACTTCGTCGGCGCTGTAGCCCGCCGCATAGGCGCCGCCCACCATCGAACCCATGGAGGTCCCCGCCACCACGTCGATCTTGACGTTCAGCTCTTCAAGGACCTTGAGGACGCCCACGTGCGAGAAGCCCCGGGCGCCGCCGCCCGAGAGCACGAGCCCGACGCAGGGACGCCCCTCCGCCCGGCACGCGGCGCGCACTTCCTCGGGCGTCTTGGCCCACACGCTTTGTCCGCACAACAGGAATATCGCCATCGCCGCCATCGTCGGGCCGGCCGCCGAGCGAAAGTTCATAACGCTGTCGGCGCTTCCCGTCCCCGTCTTTTGGTCGGGAAAGGGAGCGCCGCCTCCTTTTCGGGTTCGAACGGATCGCTCCGTCTTTTCGGGCGCGCGTTCTACGCGTGAGTCGCCCCGTCAAACGGATACAATCTCAGGGAATCTTTCTCTTCTCCCCTCCTCGACGACGAAACGGTTTTCCGCGTCGATCAGAGGAAGAGCTCGATTTTTCAAGTTTAATGGGGATCGTTCCCGGATTTCGGAACGTCTCCCCGTCTACGGGATTTCATTCATGCGCATTCTTCTCACGGGCGGCACCGGCTTCATCGGTTCGCACACCGCCGCGCTTCTTCTCGAAGCCGGACACGACGTCGTGCTCTACGACAACCTCTCCAACAGCCGCGCCGAAGTCGTCGACCGGCTCGAGCGCATCACCGGGCGCCGTCCCGTGCTCGTGGTGGGCGACATCCGCGACGAAGAGGCCATGCGGCGGGCGCTTCACGAGCACCGCATCGAGGCCGTCATCCACTTCGCCGGCCTCAAGGCCGTCGGCGAATCGGTGGATAAGCCCCTCGAGTACTACGACAACAACATCGTCGGAACCCTGCGGCTGCTCGAAGCGATGCGCGCCGAAGGCGTGAAGTCCCTCATCTTCAGTTCGTCCTCCACCGTCTACGGCACGCCCAAGTCGCTTCCGCTCACCGAAGACATGCCTACGGGCGAGGCCACCAATCCGTACGGCCGCACGAAACTGCACATCGAACAGATTCTCGCCGACTGCGCCAAGGCGGATCCGGAACTGCGCGTCGTCTGCCTGCGCTACTTCAATCCGATCGGAGCGCACCCCTCGGGACTCATCGGCGAAGATCCCAACGGCATTCCGAACAATCTTCTTCCGTACGTCGCCCACGTCGCGCACGGACGCCTCCCCAAGGTCCGCGTTTTCGGCAACGACTACCCGACGCCCGACGGCACGGGCGTGCGCGACTACATCCACGTCATGGACCTCGCCGAAGGGCATGTGAAGGCGCTTCCCTACGTCACGGTGCACCCGGGCTGGATCGCGATCAACCTCGGCTGCGGACGCGGCTACAGCGTGCTCGAAGTGATCCGCGCCTTTGAGAAGGCGAGCGGACAGACGATCCCCTTTGAAATCGTTCCGCGCCGCGAGGGCGACATCGCCGCGAACTGGGGCGATCCTTCGCGCGCCGAAAAGCTCCTCGGCTGGCGGGCCCGCTACGACATCGACGACATGTGCCGCGACGCCTGGCGCTTCGAGTCGATGCTCGAAGGCTGAGTCCGCATCGGGTTCACCGCCCGGCTTCGGGCGGTGCCGCTTTTTCGCTCTCCTGCGAAGTTATCCACAGGTTCGCGGAAAGCGACAACCATTTGATAACAGAGTTATCCACACCTTTTTGCCAGCTCTCCGTAGGAATTTCCGAGGTCCCTCTCGTTTTTCCACAGATGAGCCGGCAATTGGCCGGTTGCGCCTGGTCGGTGAGCGGAGCGGGGCCGAGTTCCGAGAGCGCCCGGCTCCAGAGGTCGGCGTGCGCTTCGTCGTGACGCCGGGCCGAAGAGAGAATGAAGCGCGCCTCCTCGAGGCGCGAAACGTAGTCGCCCCGCTCCACGTAGTGTTCGATTTCAAGCCGCGAAGGCGCGGGACATTCCGTCAGGACGCGCACGAGCCACGCCGCGAACGCCTCCGTTTCGGAGGGCTTTCCCACCTGCTTGTCGACAACGCGCAGGGCTTCGCCCCGGGCGGCCCTGGTGAGGATCGCGTCGACGAAGTCCCGTTCGCCCGAATGAAGCCAGCCCGCGCGCACGATGTAGCCTGCCGCGCCCGAGCGCATCACGGCGTATTCGCCTTCCTCCTTGGAACGCCCGTAGGGCCCCCGCGCCGAAGGACGGTCCCGTTCGCACCAGGGTGCTTCGCCCTCCCCCGAAAACACGTAGTCCGTGCTCACCTGCAGAATCCTCGCGCCCGCCGCCCGGGCCGCTTCGGCGACGAAGCCCGCGCCCTCGGCGTTCACGCGGTCGTATTCGTAGAGACGGTCTTCGGGCGCGCGCGTCACCGCGGCGGCGTTGACGACCCAGTCGGGCTGAAACTCCCTCATGCACCGCTCGAGCGCGCTGCGGCTCGTAATGTCGAGCCGATCCTTCGAAAGCCCCCAAACCGTCAGATCGGGGCGTCCGGTCATCGCCCGCATCAAGGCTCGTCCGAGTCGGCCGTCCGCCCCGGTAATCAGGCACCGCATTCTTATGCTTCCTCCAAAATTTCACGCAGATAAGGCGCCGAGGGCGTATCGCCCGCGGCCACTTCTTCGGGCGTCCCTTCGGCCACGATCCGACCGCCCGCAGCGCCGCCTTCGGGACCGAGTTCCACCACCCGGTCGGCAAACGCGATGACGCGCGGATCATGTTCCACGACGAGCACGGTGTTGCCCGCCTCGACCAGACGGTCGAGCGTCTGCAAAAGCTTCGCCACGTCGGCCGGGTGCAGACCCACCGTCGGTTCGTCGAGCACGAAGAGCGTTCTCCCCGTACTCGGTCTCGCGAGCTCCGTCGCAAGCTTCAGGCGCTGCGATTCGCCTCCCGAGAGGCTCGGCGCGCTCTGTCCGAGACGGATGTAGCCGAGCCCGACTTCCTCGAGCAGGGCGAGCCGACGCTTGAGCACGGGATGGTTTGCGAAGACTTCCGAAGCCTCCTCCACCGTGAGCGCCAACACCTCGCTGATGTTGAGTCCCTTGTAGCGGACTTCGAGCGTTTCACGGTTGAAGCGCTCCCCGTGGCAGACGTCGCAGGGAACGTAGACGTCGGGCAAAAACTGCATGGCGACCCGAACGACGCCGTCGCCCGAGCAGGCTTCGCAGCGTCCGCCCTTGACGTTGAAGCTGAACCGGTTGGCGTCGTAGCCGCGCTCCTTCGCGGTGAGCGTCGAGGCGAACACCTCCCGAATCGGGCCGTAGAGACCCGCAAAGGTCGCCACGTTCGAACGCGGCGTACGGCCGACGGGCGAAGCGTCGACCGTGAGAATCTTGTCGAAGAGGTCAGCGTTTTCGAGCCGCTCGAAGGGAAGGACCTCCTCGCGGGCGCCCATGTACAGGTTCCGGAGCGCCCGGCACAGCGTGTCGTTGACGAGCGACGATTTGCCCGCGCCCGACACCCCGGTGACGGCCACGAAAAGTCCTTCGGGAATCGATAACGTGACGTTCTGCAGGTTGTGTCCCTTCGCGCCGACGAGACGCAGGGTGCGGCCGGACTTGCGCCTCGGGCGCTTTTCACCGAAATCGGCGCGACCCGACAAAAACCGGCCCGTGAGCGACCGTTCGTTTCGAGCCACGTCTTCGGGGCGCCCCGCGGCGAGAAGTTCGCCGCCCGTTTCGCCCGCTCCGGGCCCCATGTCGATCAGCCAGTCGGCCGTCTTCATCACCGTTTCGTCGTGTTCGACCATCACGACGGTGTTCCCCTGCTCCTGAAGATTCCGGATCGCCTTGATGAGTCGGTCGTTGTCCCGGGGATGGAGTCCCACGCTCGGTTCGTCCAATACGTAGAGCACGCCCGTGAGTCCCGAGCCGAGCTGGCCCGCAAGCCGGATTCGCTGTGCTTCGCCCCCCGAGAGCGTGTCGGCCGAGCGGCCGAGCGTCAGGTAGGGAACCCCCACCAAGAGGAGAAAGCGAAGGCGCTCGCGAATGAGCGCGAGAAGGGGCGCCGCCACGACGGCCTTGCCGCCCGGCACCGAAAAGTCGTCGAAATAGCGGGCGAGATCCGAAAGCGGCAGGGAGAGAATGTCGGGTAGCGTTCTGCGCATCGCTCCCTCCCCGATCCAGACGCTGCGCCCGTACAGACCGATTCCCGAGCCGCCGCAGGTCCGACAGGGCCGGAGTCTGCGGTAGTCCGAGAGTCCCTTTCTCAGCGCGGCGTCTCCGGTGCGCCAGGCCTCCTCAAGTTCACTGAGGATCCCTTCGTACACGGATGCCCGACCCGACCATAGCGCATCGCGCTGCTCCACCGAGAGCCTCTTCCAAGGGAGCCCCGTGTCGATGCCGAGACGCCCGCAGGCTTCCTTGAGCGTCGCCCACCGCCCTTCCGAAGAGGGATTCCATCCCCGAAGCGCCCCCGCTTCAAGCGACTTGTCTTCTCTTTCGACGAGCGTTTCGAGCGCAAAGGCCGACTCCTCTCCCGTCCCGCCGCACTCGGGGCAACACCCCGAAGGATGGTTCGGCGAGAAAAGTTTCGGCTCCAGAAGCGGGGAGCGGTAGTCGCAAACGGGACAGGCATAGTTCGTCGAAAAGCCGTAGAGGGTCGACGAATCCATTTCCCGCACGAGAACGCGGCCGTTGCCGATTTTGGCGGCCGACTCGAAGCTCTCGGCGAGACGCTCACGCTGCTCTTCGCGAACGCGCAGACGGTCGACCACAAGTTCGAGCGAGGCGATGTGTTCCGAAAGCTCGCCTGCCTCCTCCATTTCGTGCGCGACGCCCTCCGCGACGAAGCGCGTGTACCCCTTGGCGCTCCAGGGGGCGAGTCGGCGAACCGTCGGTTCGTCCGATTGCGCCAACGGTGCGGTGATGAGAATCCTTGCTTCGCCCGATCGCTCGAGCGTTCGTTCGACCATTTCCGCCACGGTCTGCGCGGAGAGGGGCTCGCCGTGTTCGGGACAGAAGGGCTGTCCCGTCCGGGCGAAAAGGAGACGCAGCGCGTCGGAGAGTTCCGTGATCGTCCCGACCGTGGAACGGGGATTTCTCACCAAAGTCTTCTGTTCGATCGCGACGGCGGCGGGGAGGTTTTCGATTCCCTCCACGTCCGCCCTCGGCAGAAGGTCCATCGCCTGCCGCGCCCGAATCGAAAGACTCTCCACATATCGTCTCTGCGCTTCGGCGTAGAGCGTATCGAAGGCAAGCGAGCTCTTTCCCGACCCCGACACGCCGGTGACGACCGTCACGGCGTTGAGCGGGATCTCCACCGAGACGTTCTTCAGATTGTGCGTGCGCGCGCCGCGCACGCGGATGACTTTGGGATTGGGCATCTCGGTTCCTTAAGGAAAAGGACTTGGCGGCTCCGCTAGACTTTGCATCTTTCCAACCCAAGCAAAAGCCGCAAAATGAGCCAGGAACAGGAAATCGACGTGCAGCCGGGCAAAATGACCCGTACGGAAATCAAAGCGAGCGCCTCCCTCGCCGGGATTTTTGCGCTTCGCATGCTCGGACTCTTCCTAATCTTACCCGTCTTCGCGGTTTACGCTCACAAGATCCCCGGAGGCGACGACGAGTTTCTCGTGGGGCTCACGCTCGGCATTTACGGTCTGACGCAGGGCCTTCTGCAAATTCCCTTCGGTGTCGCCAGCGACCGTTGGGGCCGCAAGCCCGTGATCGTCGTCGGGCTTCTCATCTTCGCCGTGGGGAGTTTTCTCGCGGCCGTCGCCGATCAGATCGGTCTCGTCATGCTCGGCCGCGCCCTGCAGGGGGCGGGCGCCATTTCGGCCGCCGTCACGGCGATGATTTCCGACAGCGTGCGCGAGCGCGTCATCACGAAGGCCATGGCGATGGTGGGCGCTTCGATCGGTCTCACCTTCGCGCTCTCGCTCGTCATCGCGCCGCCTCTGAACGAGCTCTTCGGCGTTCCGGGACTCTTCGTCATCACGGGCCTTCTCGCCCTGTCGGCCCTCCCCGTGATCCTCTTTGTCGTTCCCAATCCGCCCGCACCCGCGGTCACCGAAGAAAAGCGCCCGAGCCGTTGGCAGGACGTCACCTTCGACCCGGAACTCCTGCGGCTCAACTTCGGGATCTTTTCGCTCCACGCCGTGCTCACGGCGATCTTCGTCGTCGTGCCGGGACGGCTCGAATCGATGGATCTTCCCGTTCTGCACCACTGGTACGTCTACCTGCCCGCGGTTCTCTTCGGCTTCGCGCTGATGGTGGCGCCCATCCGCTGGGCCGAGCGCACGCAAAACGTCACGACCCTCGTTCGGCGGGCGATCATCCTCATGACCGTCACCTTCGGGCTCTTCACCTATCTGATGCACTCCATCTGGGAGATCGCGTTCCTTCTCGCGCTCTTTTTCACGTGCTTCAACGTGCTCGAGGCGACGCTCCCCGGACTCATCTCGCGCTTCTCGCCCCGCGAAAGCAAGGGGCTCGCGTTGGGCATCTACAACACGACGCAGAACATCGGACTCTTCGCGGGCGGCGCCGTGGGCGGCTGGCTCGCGAAGCACTTCTGCGCCGAAACCGTCTTTGTCGCAGCCGCTTTGCTCATGGTCCTCTGGTACTTCGTCGCCCGAGGCCAGTCGGAGCCCGGACGAAAAAAGCGCGTCGAGGCGACAGAGTGACGAAGTGTGCGTCGATGCGCTACAAAATGTCGCATCGGTTCTGTAGAATGAACCTCGCTTCGGAAGATTTCCGAGCACAGGTTGGCTGACTCTCACGCCGAGCATGCCCTCCGCCCGAGGACATTCCGCCGCTCGAGAGACTTCGGCTTTGTTTTATTTATTTGGGTACGTTACTTTGATTTTGGGTTGAATTATGGTCAACAAAGTCATTCTCATCGGCAATCTCGGTCGTGATCCCGAAATTCGCTTCACCACCGACCGCAACACCGCGGTCGCCAATCTCGCCCTGGCCACGACGCGCCGCTACCGCACGCCCGACGGTCAGACCACGGAAGAAACCGAATGGCACCGCGTCGTCTTCTTCGGCCGTCAGGCTGAAATCGCCCGCGACTACCTGCGCAAGGGCCGTCAGATCTACGTTGAAGGCCGTCTGCGCACGCGCAAGTGGACCGACCAGGAAGGGCGCGACCACTACACGACGGAAATCATCGGCGAAAACTTCCAGATGCTCGGCCGCCGCAGCGACTATGAAAACGCCGGCGCCGCCGCTTCGAGCGACGGTTTCGAAAGCGCTCCCCGTCCCGCTCCCGCCGCCCGTCCGGCCGCCGCGCCCGCTCCGAAGCCGAGCGCCGTGCCGAACGACCCGCTCGACGAGGACGACGTTCCGTTCTGATCGATTGCGATCCGATTTCTGATGAAAAGGCCGACGCCCGAGGGCGCCGGCCTTTTTCGTCATTCATGCCGCACGGCATCGATGGGATCGAGCTTTGCGGCCCTTCGCGCGGGGAAGAACCCGAAGATCACCCCCGTCAGGGCGGAGACCCCGAAGGCGAGCAGATTGATCCCGGGACTGAAGAGGAAGGGAACCTCCATCACGTAGGCGAGGCCCTTTGATGCGCCGAAGGCGAGCAAGAGCCCCAGCACGCCCCCGAGCACGCCGAGCATGAGCGACTCGATCAGGAACTGCATGAGCACCTCGCGCTCGAGCGCGCCGATGGCGAGGCGAATCCCGATCTCGCGCGTTCTCTCGGTGACGGAAACGAGCATGATGTTCATGATCCCGATGCCGCCCACGAGGAGGCTCACCGCCGCCACGGCGGCGAGAAGCGTCGTCATGATGTTCGTCGTCGAGGCGACCTTTTCGGCGATTTCGGCCGTGTCGAGCAGCTGGAAGTTGTCGTCGTCCTCGGCCGAGAGCGAACGCCGCTCGCGCATGAGGTCCCGCACGGCCTCCTTGATGCGTTCGCGGTCCGAGTCCGCGTTCATGCGCAGAAGAAGAGAACCCACGCGGGGCTTGCCGAGAAGACGGCGCTGCACGGTCTGAAGTGGCATCACGAGCAAATCGTCCTGGTCGCCCCCCATGGCGGCGCTCCCCTTGGCGGCAAGGAGACCGATCACGCGGCAGGAAAAGCCCCCGGTACGGATGCTCGCGCCGATCACCGAACTGTTTTCCCCGAAGAGCTCCCGGCGAATCGTTTCGCCGATCACGCACACGGCCGCGCCCGACTGAATTTCCCCGTCTTCGAAATACCGGCCTTCCGCGAGCGTGCGGTTGTCGATGTCAAAGTAGGCGTTCGTCGTGCCGATGATGCTCGTCGACCAGTTCCGGCCGTTCCCGACCACCGTGACAGTTCGGGAGGTCTGCGGCGCCACCCCTTCGATCCCGGCGATCTGCGTAGCGAGCGCGCGCACGTCGGCGAGTTTGAAGTCGGGCGCGCCCACCGCCTGGCCGGGGCCGAGACGCATGCCCGGGCGCAGCATCAGCTGATTGTTCCCGAAGGATTCGATCTGTTCGCGAATCGCGCTGCTCGCGCCGTTGCCGACCGTCACCATCGTGACGACCGCCGCGACGCCGATCACGACGCCGAGCACCGTCAGGAGACTGCGCATCGGATTGCGCGCGATCTGGCGGATGGCAAGCAAAAAGGCGTTTCCGATCATGGCAGCCCTCCCACGGTGTCCGAAATGAGTTCACCGTCGCGAAAAAGGAGATGACGTCTCGCGAACTTCGCCATGTCCGGTTCGTGCGTCACGAGCGCAATCGTGATGCCGTCCTCCCGATTCAATTCCGTGAGGAGCTCCATGATTTCCACGCTTCGCGCGCTGTCCAGACTCCCCGTCGGCTCGTCCGCGAGGAGAAGGCGGGGATGCGTCACGAGGGCGCGCGCAATGGCGACGCGCTGCTGCTGCCCGCCCGAGAGTTCCGAAGGCGTGTGACGCGACCAGTCGGCGAGTCCCACGCGCTCGAGCGCCTCCATAGCCTTTTCGTGCCGTTCGGCGCGCGGAAGACCGCGGTAGAGAAGCGGCAGTTCGACGTTTTCGAGCGCCGTCGTTCGGGCGAGCAGATTGAAGCCCTGAAAGACGAAGCCTAAGTGATAGCGGCGAAGCATGGCGAGCTGGTCGCGCGAGAGCCCCTCCACGTGAACGCCGTCAAAGAGATACTCCCCGGCCGTCGGACGGTCGAGCGCCCCGATGATGTTCATCGTCGTGGACTTTCCCGAGCCCGAAGGCCCCATGATCGCCACGAATTCGCCCTCGTCGATGCGGAAGTTCACGCCCTTCAAGGCTTCGAATGCCGCGGCTCCGACGCCGTAGCGCTTGTGGATGTCGCGAAATTCAACCAGGGGCGTCTTTATGTCGACATTATTCATACCCACTCCGTCAGGCTTCTCCCGAGCGGCGCTGATCGACGACGATCTTGTCGCCCTCCCGGATTTCCCCGGACACGATTTCCGTTCTCGTGCCGTCGGTGAGGCCCGTGACGACCTTGGCTTCCACGGGCTTGCCGTCGCGAAGGACATAGAGGGTGCGTTCGCGTTCGCCGTGCTGCACTTCGTCGCGGACGGTCTTGCTCGAGCCCATGCGGTGGGGCGGCCCCATCATCACGGCGCTTCCGCCCTTCTTTTCCGTCGTGCGCGGCTTGAAGCGAAGCGCCGAATTCGGCACCAGAAGCACGTCGTCCTTCTGCGCGGTGAGGATCGTGGCGGAAGCCGTCATGCCCGGGCGCAGGAGAAGGTCCGAATTGTCCACGTTGAGGTAGGTCGTATAGGTCACGACGTTTTCCGTGGTGGTCGCGCCGAAGGCGACCTTCTTGAGGGTCGCCGCGAAGCGCCGGTTCGGATAGGCGCTCACCGTGAAGTAGGCGTCCTGCCCGGCCGCCACCACGCCGATGTCGGCTTCGTCGACGTCGACCTGCAGTTCGAGCGTGCGAAGGTCGGTCGCAAGCGTCAGAAGTTCCACGGCCTGCAGGCTCGCCGCCACGGCGTAGCCCGGCTCGACGGTGCGCGCAAGCACGACGCCGTCGATCGGCGACTTGATTTCGGCCTTCGAGAGATCCGTCTGGGCGGTGGAAAGCGTCGCTTCGGCGTCGGCGATGCTCGCTCGGGCGACTTCCACCGTCGCCTTGGCGGTGAGCACCGTCGCCTTCTGCGTTTCGAGATCCGTCTTCGCGGGCATGCGTCCGCCCGAGAGACGGTGAAGTTCAAGCTGACGGTCGTAGCGGACCTGGGCTTCGTTGAGCTGCGCCTCGGCCTGGGCGAGCGACGCCTTGGCCGACTGCAGACCCGCCTCGCCGCTGGCGACGCGGGCGAGCAAATTGGCCCGGTCGAGTTCGATCAGCGTCTGGCCGTTTCGGATCACGTCGTTCACGTCGACGTTCACCTTGCGCACGATGCCGGAGAGTTCCGAACCGAGCGACACCGTGCGAAGGGGCTTGAGCGTGCCGTCCGCCGTCACGGTGACCGTAATGTCGCCCACGCGGGCGTCCTCCGTCACGAAGGTGACGACCTCCGTCTTCTGCGTGGCCTGCCAGCCGAAGTAGCCCACGGCGCCGACCACCGCAAGGCCCGCCCCCCAATAGAGGACGCGCTTGTACCAGGGCACGATCGCCGCATCCAGACCGAGCTTCTTCACAGCTTCCTTTTTTGCATTCTTTTCCGCCATCGTCATTCCTTGTCGCTCTGCGTTTCGGGACCGCCTTCGGGCGTCCAGCCGCCCCCCAGAGCCCGATAGAGCATGATGTAGTAGTTGACTCGATTCGTATCGTTCGCAAGCGCCGTCTCACGGGCCGTGAGGAGCGTGCGCTCGGAGGAAAGAAGAGTCAGATAGTCGCCGATTCCCGATTCATATTCGAGACGCGCGAGCTGATTCGACACCTCCGCGTGTTCGACCGCCTCGGAGAGGCGCCGCACGCGTTCTTCCGAAGAACGGATGCCCGTCAGGGCGTTGTCCGTTTCCTCGAGCGCTCCCGTCACGACGGCGAGATAGTTGGCCTTCGCGGAATCCAGCGTCGCGCGCGCCGATTCTTCCTGCGCCACGAGACCGCCCCAGTTGAGAAGAGGCATGCTGAGGCCCCCGACGAGGGTCGCGATGCCCGTGCCCGAAGCGCCGAGCATGCCGATCGTCGCCGCCTGCGTGCCGAGCGACCCCGAAAGCGAAAGGCTCGGGAAGAACGCGGCTTCGGCCGCGTCGACGGCTTCGGCGGCGCTTCGGAGCTGCATTTCCGCGCCGCGCACGTCGGGGCGCTGCCGCAGCGTGTCGGCGGGCAATCGCACGGCGAGGCCCTCGGGCACCGTCGGAAGCTCGGCCCCCGCATCGGATAGCGACTCGGGCAGAGCTTCGGGCGACTGCACCGTCAGGCGCGCCAGAGCGTTCCGGTACTCCTGAATGCCGCGGTCGATTTCCGGCAGACGCGCCTCGGCGCTTCGCAGCTGTGAAATGGCGTCTTCGGCGTCGCTCGCCGTGGCGAGCCCCGCGGCCACCTGCCAGCGGGCGAGCTGTTCGTTTTCGCGGTAGTTGCGGATGCTGTCCTCGACGATGCGGCGGTTGATCTGGGCGGAGCGCAGATTGACGTAAGCCTGCGCGGTTTCCGCAGCCACGGCCGCCTCGACGTCCTTGACCGTGAGCCAGGAGGCGAGCGCACTCCACTCGGCCGACGAATTCAGGCGGTACTCGCGTCCCGCGAGGTTGATCGTCCACTCGCCCGACAGAGTCGCCTGCCAGGATTCGGTTTGATTGCCCGACGTGCGCGTGGTGCGTCCGTTGCCGCCTCCCGTGAAAGTCGGGAAGAGCGCGGACGTGGCGCTCGTCACCTGCGCGCGGGCGGCCCTCAGATTGGCGAGAGCCGAGAGGACGTCCGTATTGTTTTCGACCGCCCTGCGAACGAGGGCGTCGAGCACGGGATCGTTCCAGGCCGCCCAAAACGCCTCGGTTTCGAACGTTTCGGATCCCGAGAGCGCGGGATGACTCCAGTTCGCCGGCGTCAAGGGTTCCGAGAGCGCCGACCAGTTTTCCGACTGTACGGCGCATCCCGTCAGAACGCCCGCCGCCGCGAGCGCCGACAAGGCGCGGATCATGCGACGCTTAACAAAAATCACCTCAGCTCCTTTGTTCGTATGTTTGCTTCGGAAGCGTTGCGGCACTTCCCTCACGTTTATTGTCACGTATTGAAGGTAAAGGAAAGGAGAGCCTTCGTAACAAATGCCCCCCGGGGGGTTACGAATTGCCCCGAGCGGTCTCCCTTTCATTGTCGCGTTTTTCCCTGAGCGTTCGATTACGAAGCCCCGCAGAAAGCGCGGCTTGCGCACTATTGCTACACTAGCGACAAACCCTCCGCGCAAAGGAAGCGACCGTCCGGGCGGTCCGAAAAACGACGCTCTCCGGACGTTTGCCGCCCCCTTTTCTCTGACAAAAACGACAATTCAAGGCCATGTTGGAACAGATTCCCGTTGCCCGCATCCTTTTCATCGACGACGATGTGGATTTGGTCACGCTCCTCTCGGACTACCTGTCCCTCGACAACATGTTGGTGACGCCCGCCTACAGCGGGCCCGAAGGCATCCGCAAGTTCGAAGCCGGCGCCTTCGACCTGGTGATTCTCGACGTGATGATGCCCGAGATGAACGGCATCGAAGTGCTGAAGGTTCTGCGCGAAAAGTCGCACGTGCCCGTCCTCATGCTCACGGCGCGCGGCGACCCCGTCGACCGCATCATCGGGTTGGAACTCGGCGCGGACGACTACGTTCCGAAGCCCTGCCCGCCGCGGGAAATCTCCGCGCGCATTCAGGCGATCCTGCGCCGCACGCAGAACGCCTCGCACCAGTCGGCAGACGTCTCGTGGAAGGATTTGAAGCTCAACGTCTCGCGGCGCACCTGCCGCTACGGCGACGAGGAGATTCCCCTCACCGGAACGGAATTCTCCATCATGCTGCAGCTCGTTCAGGCCAAGGGCGCTCCCGTCTCCAAGGAAACGCTCTACATCAAGGCGCTCGGCCGCGTGCGGCAGTCCAAGGACCGCACGATAGACGTGCACATGTCCTCGATCCGCCGCAAACTCACGGCGGGCACGAAGGGCAGACTCGAGGTCACCAACCGCCGCAACGTCGGCTATCAGTTGGTCGACCGCATGGACGAAGGAGACTGAAAATGTTTTCGCGGCGACCGAGACGAGGGCTTTTCGGCAAGCTTTTCCTGAGCTTCACCTCCGTCTTCATCATCACGGCCTGCGTGGTGGTGGCGGTCACCTACTTCATCCAGCGCCCCGTCGGAAGCGGCATCGGCGAACTGAGCGACAGTCCCGCCGCGCAGCGGCCCCTGGGCTCCCTCGCCTCGGTTCTGCGCTACGGTGGTCCCGACGCCGCGGCCGACTGGCTGCGCGAGAGAAGTCCCTACTTCTTCGAGTCCGTCCTCTACGTCACGGACGAATCCCTGCGGGACGTTCTGGACCGTGAAATTCCCGCCCCCGCCGCGGAACAGCTGCGCGAAATGTTGAAGACCGATCCTTCGGGCTCGCAGTCGGGCGGCGCCGTGCGGCGCATCGAAACGCCCGGGGGCGACTATCTCCTCTTTGCCGTGCGCATTCAGGAGCCTCCTTCCCTCCCGAGGCATCTGACGCATTTCCCGCTCGGCCTCACGCTCTCCTGCGCGCTTCTTCTCATCGTCCTCGTGAGCTGGTATCTGGCGCGGCGCTTCACGCGGCCGCTCGAGGAACTCAACGACGCCATGCGGACCTTCGCGCGGGGGGAACTCCAAACCCGCATCGCGGAAAAACTCCAGAAGGACGACGCCGACATCGCGCAGCTCGCCGTGATCTTCGACGACATGGCCGAGGAAATCCAGGCGCTCATCAACCGGCAGCAACGGCTCTTTCACGACGTGAGCCACGAAATCCGCAGTCCGCTCGCCCGCATCAACGTCGCTCTGGCGCTCGCCGACCGGGATCCGGCGCGCGTCCCGCAGTCGCTCGCCCGCATTGAAAAGGAAGTGGGCGAAATCGACCGCCTGGTCGACGACCTTCTCACCTACGCCCGGTTCGACGCGAAGGCGAGTCTTCGCTTTGAGGATCTGGCGCTCGACGAAGTCGTCCGGGACGTGGACGACGCGGTCCGCTTTGAAGCGCAGGACCGTAACGTCACGCTGGAGGAAAACGTTCCGGAAGGGGTGCGTCTGCCGCACAACCGGCTCCTTCTCTCGCGAGCCTTTGAGAACATTCTTCGCAATGCGCTGCGACACGCGCCCGAGGGATCCGTCATCGACGTGACCCTCACGGAGGACGCCGACGGCGTGCGCTGGATCTGCCGCGATCGGGGACCGGGCGTCGCGCCCGAGGATCTCTCCGACATGTTCCTTCCCTTCTTTCGGGGAAAGACGCAGCACTCGGGCACCGGGTTCGGTCTCGGACTCGCCATCGCGCTGCGCGCGGTGGAACGCCACCGAGGAACGATCCGCGCGGAAAACGCCGATCCGGGCCTGCGCGTGACGATTTTCCTTCCGCGCTGACCCGCAAAATTGGAACCCAATTTCTCAGTTTGGGCCTTTTTCCTTCGCGCCGCAACTCTATTTGCACTTCCTTCGTCAAATGTCAAACCCCCTCAAAAAAGCCCCTCGGATACGGGGGATGAGGGGGCAAAATGGTTGGACATGCACTCGACAACAAAGGGAGAAGCGCAATGAGTTACTTCCAAACTGAAAACCTCCGTACTCTAGCCCTGGTAGGGCACGGCTCCTGCGGCAAGACCACCCTCATCGAAGCCATGCTCTACCGCAGCGGCATGATTCCCGAACCCGGCACGGTCGAACGCGGGAACACGATGTGCGACAACGACGCCCTGGAAAAGGAAGTCGGACACTCCATCCGCCTGGCGGTCGCCCACATCGACACGGCCATGCCGAACCTCACCCCCGTGCGCATTCACGTGCTCGACACCCCGGGGTACCCCGACTACATCGGCCAGGACCTCTCGGCGCTCGACGCCGTCAAGTCCGTCGCCGCCGTGATCGACGCCACCAAGGGCGTGGACCTCTTCACGCAGCGCATGATGGAAATGGCGGCCGAACGCAAGCTCTGCCGCATGATCGTCGTCAACAAGTTCGACGTCCCCGAAGCCAACCTCGAAGAACTTCTCGCCGAAATGCAGGTGATCTGGGGTCCGGGCGTCCTTCCGATCAACCTTCCCACGCAGAACCACGCGCACGTCATCGACTGCTTCGAACGTGAAGAAGGCGAATCCGACATCATGAGCGTCGCCGACGTGCACCGCGCCTTCATCGAACGCATCGTGGAAGAAGACGACGAACAGCTCGAACGCTATCTCGAACAGGGCTCCGTCGACCCGCGCACGCTCCATCCGCTCATCACGAAGGCCCTTCGCGAAGGCCACATCATTCCGGTGTGCTTCGTGTCGGCCAAGAACCTCATCGGCATCCGCGACTTCATGAAGGTCATCATCCGTCACCTTCCGAGTCCGGCCGAAGCCAACGACGCGCTCTTCGTGCGCGGCGACGGCGAACCCTTCGCGACGAAGCCCGACAAGGACGCTCCCGTCATCGCGCAGGTCTTCAAGATCGTCAACGACCCGTACATCGGCAAGATCGGCGTCTTCCGCGTCCATCAGGGCCAGATCACGAAGGACTCCGTCCTCTACGTCGACGACAACAAGAAGCCCATCAAGATCGCTCACCCGCTGATTCTGCAGGGCAAGAACACGGCCGAAACCGACGTGCTCACCTCGGGCGACATCGGCGCCGCCGCGAAGATCGACGAACTGCGCTACGGTTCGGTTCTGCACAGCGATCCCGACCACAGCGACGTGCGCATGCGTCCGATCCGCTTCCCGAAGCCGATGTTCGGCCTGGCCATCCGTCCGGCGCGCCGCGGCGACGAAAGCCGTCTCTCCGACGCCCTCAACAAGATGCTCGCCGAAGACCCGACCATGGAAGTCGACCACGACGTGGTGCTCAATGAAACGGTCATCCGCGGGATCACGGAAATGCACGTGCGCTCGATTCTCGAACGCATGAAGCTGCACTTCAAGGTGGAAGTGGAAACGACGGCTCCGTCGATTCCGTACCGCGAAACCATCAGCCAGCCCGCCGAAGGTCACGCCCGCCACAAGAAGCAGACGGGCGGCGCCGGTCAGTTCGGCGAAGTCTATCTGCGCGTCGAACCGCTCGAACGCGGCAAGGGCTTCGAATTTGTCGACCAGGTCAAGGGCGGCGTGATTCCGTACAACCTGATCCCCGCCGTGGAAAAGGGCGTTCGCGAAGTGCTCGCCACCGGCTATCTCGCGGGCTATCCCCTGCAGGATCTGCGCGTGACGGTTTACGACGGCAAGCACCACCCCGTCGACTCGAAGGAAGTCGCCTTCGTGTCGGCCGGCCGCAAGGCCTTCCTTGACGCGCTCGCCAAGGCCGCGCCGCAGATTCTCGAACCGATCGTCCGCGTCGAAATCGTCGCGCCGGAAAGCTACATGGGCGACATCGCCGGCGACCTCGCGAGCCGCCGCGGTCAGGTTTCGGGCACCGACAGCCTGCCGGGCGGTCTGATGGAAATCACGGCCGTCGTCCCGCTCGCCGAGCTCGACGGCTACGCGACCCGCCTGCACGCCCTCACGCAGGGTTCGGGCTCCTGGAGCATGGAACTCGAGGACTACGCGCCGCTTCCCTATCAGAAGCAGCAGGAACTCGCCTCGAAGTACCAGCGTAAGGAAGAAGACTGATTCTTCGTCCCTTTTCGGGCGTCCCTCTCTCGGGCGGGACGCCCGTTTTGTGTCTTTCGGCGCCGAATCGCCGTTTTCCCCGTCGTTCGCCCCCTACGGGAGGTCGTGCAGGACCTATAATTTTCCTCCCGCTCTTTTTTCGAACGATTTAAAAGAAATGCCCATTTACGCTTACAAGTGCACCGCCTGCGGTTTCGAAAAGGATTACCTGCAGAAAATCAGCGATGCCCCCATCAAGACCTGCCCGCACTGCGGCCAGGACACGATGAAGAAGGAATTGTCCGCCCCCGGCTTCGAACTGAAGGGTTCCGGATGGGCCGCAACGGACTTCAACGGCGGTCACAAGGCGTTGCCCGCTTCGCACGTCAAGTCCGAGAAGAAATAATCGGACAGCGAACCGCCCACAAAGGCGCTAAACTTTAGAATTCATACGGTCGTTTCGCCGAACGTCCCCACGCTTCGCGCGATGTCGGAGAAACGGCGCACCAACTCAACTTGTCGGAGCTTTTATGCGTACCGTTTACTCTGGTCTGGTAGACGAAAAATACATCGGCCAGACCGTGACCCTTTTCGGCTGGGCTCACCGTCGCCGCGACCACGGCGGCGTGATCTTCATTGACCTTCGCGACCGAGAAGGTCTCGTTCAGGTCGTCTGCGACCCGGACCGTCCCGAAGTGTTCGCTACGGCGGACAAGTGCCGCAATGAATACTGCCTCAAGGTCGTCGGCGTCGTTCGCGCCCGTCCCGAAGGCACGAAGAACGAAAACCTCATTTCGGGCGGCGTCGAAGTCCTCTGCCACGAACTGGAAATTCTCAATCCGTCGGTGACGCCCCCGTTCCACCTCGACGACGAGAACCTCTCCGAAACGACGCGCCTCACCTACCGCGTGCTCGACCTTCGCCGTCCGGCCATGCAGAAGAACCTGCGCATGCGCTACCGCGCCGCCATGGCCTTCCGCAAGTACCTCGACAAGCACGGCTTCATCGACATCGAAACGCCGATGCTGACGCGCTCCACCCCGGAAGGCGCCCGCGACTACCTCGTTCCCTCGCGCGTTCAGGACGGCTGCTTCTACGCTCTGCCGCAGTCCCCGCAGCTCTTCAAGCAGCTTTTGATGATCGCCGGCTTCGACCGCTATTACCAGATCGTCAAGTGCTTCCGCGACGAAGACTTGCGCGCCGACCGTCAGCCTGAATTCACGCAGGTGGATATTGAAACGTCCTTCCTCTCGATGGACGAAATCCGCGCGATCATGGAAGACCTCATCCGCACGGTCTTCAAGGAAGTGCTCGACGTCGACCTGATCAATCCCTTCCCCGTCATGCTCTACGACGAAGCGATGGCCCGCTACGGCTCCGACAAGCCCGACCTGCGCGTGCACCTCGAACTCGTCGAAGTCACCGACGCTGTCATCAACTCGGCCTTCAAGGTCTTCTCGGGCGTCAAGTCGCTCCATAACGGCAAGGTCGTCGCCCTGCGCGTTCCCGGCGCCGCTTCGATGCCGCGCTCGGAAATCGACTCCTACACCGAATTCGTCAAGATCTACGGTGCCAAGGGTCTCGCCTACATCAAGGTCAACGAACTCGCCCGCGGCCGCGAAGGTCTGCAGAGCCCGATCGTCAAGAACCTCTCCGACGAAGAACTCCAGGCCATCCTCACCCGCACGGGCGCTCAGGACGGCGACGTCGTCTTCTTCGGCGCCGACAAGGCCAAGATCGTTTGGGACAGCCTCGGCGCCCTGCGCCTGAAGATCGGTCACTCCGAATTCGGCAAGACCCACGGTCTCTACACGCCGGGCTGGCGTCCGCTCTGGGTCATCAACTTCCCGATGTTCGAATACTCGGAAGAAGAAGGCCGCTGGATGGCTTGCCACCACCCGTTCACGTCGCCGCTCGACGGTCATGAAGACCGCCTCATCTCCGATCCGGAACATGCCTACGCCAAGGCCTACGACATGGTCCTGAACGGTTGGGAAATCGGCGGCGGTTCGATCCGTATCCACCGCGAAGAAGTGCAGGAAAAGGTCTTCGAAGCCCTTCAGATCGGCAAGGAAGAAGCCCGCAACAAGTTCGGCTTCCTCCTCGACGCCCTGCAGTTCGGTGCGCCTCCGCACGGCGGCATCGCCTTCGGTCTCGACCGCATCGCCACGATGATGGCCGGCGCCGATTCGATCCGTGACGTCATCGCCTTCCCGAAGACCCAGCGCGCCCAGTGCCTGCTCACGCAGGCCCCGGCCCCGGTCGAAGAAAAGCAGCTGCGCGAACTCCACATCCGTTTGCGCAACGAACCCAAGAAGGCGCACGACATCGCCGGTCAATAACCGATTGGGATTCGGTTTTCGATCCCCGAAGGGCCCCCGCCCTTCGGGGATTTCTTTTCCGCGAAACCGTCTTCGGTAGAATACGGTGAGGAAAACCGCTCTCTCCCGCTTTTTGCCATGACGCCACAGGCTCTTCACTTTGCCCTTCATCCGCGCTCCGTCGCTTTGATAGGAGCGAGTCTGCAACCGCAGAGCAACGGCGTGAAGTTTTGGAACGCCCTGCAGCGCTCCGGCGTACGGCAACTGCACGCCGTCAATCCCAAGTACGAGCGCCTGGGAGAGGCCCCCTGTTACGCCCACGTCAAACAAATTCCCGGGCGCGTGGACCTGGCCTTCCTGGCCGTTCCCCCGAAGCGCATGCCGGCGGTCATCGCGGAACTTCCCCAAAAAAGCATCCGCTTCGCCCTCATCCCGATCACGGACGATCTGCACGCAAGCGACCGTCCCTGGCACGCCGCCGTCTCGGAAGCGGCGCGCAAGGCGGGCGTTCGCCTCATCGGTCCCGATTCGCTCGGTTTTGCGCATCCTTCCGAAGGCTGCAACCTCGGTCCCTGGGACGTGATGCCCCAGGCCGGAGGCGTCACGCTCCTCGCGCAGTCGGGGCTTCTCGCCACGGCGCTCATGGACGACCTCGCCAAGACGGGGGCGGGCATCCGCTCCGTCGTCGTAACCGGACTCGAACTCGACATCGGGATGCCGGAACTCCTGCGGTATTTCTCGCATGACCCCGGCACCAAGGTGATCACGCTCCACATCGAGGCCCTGCGCGATGCGTGCGCCTTTTACACGGCCCTTCGGTACGCCGCCAAGCGCAAGCCCGTCGTCGTGCTTCGCGCGGGCGAGGATCCGCGCTTCATCGCCGACCGTCTCGCAAGCTACAAATTCCACACGGCCGCGGGCCGGGACGACGCCTTCGACGCACTTCTCGAACGGGCGGGCGCCCACCGCGTGCGGGACGTCTCGGAATGCACCGCCGTCACGGCGGCCTTCCACTGCGGCCGCATCCCGAAGCGCAACCGACTCGGCGTCGTCGCCAACAGTTCCGCCTTCGCCGCGCTCGCTGCGGGCATCACCCACCCCGCCGGCGTGGATCTGCAGGGCTTCGCCCCCGCCACGATTCACGCCCTGCAATCGATCTTTCCCGGCGCCCAGCTTCCCGTCAATCCCGTGGACGCGGGGCTTCAGGCCAAGCCCGAACAAATGCAGGCGAGCGCCGAAGCGGTGCTGCGGGACCCCGAAATCGACGGCCTCCTCGTCGTCCTCGGACCCACGCTCTTTTCCACGCCGGCCGACACGATTCGAGCCGTCGCCAACGCCGCGCAACGAACGCCCAAGCCGGTTCTCCTCTCCTGGTCGGGGCATCGCCACGACGCGGGCGTGGCCGGACTGCTCCCGGAACTCTCCCGCGCCCAGGTCATTGCGCTTCGCTCGTCGGCAAGCGCCGTGCAGGCCTTCGGCACGCTCGCGCAGCACCGGCGCGCCACGATCGCCCGGCGCGAAGCGCCCGCACCGGGTCTGGACCGTCTTGACGTCCGCGCGGTCACTTCGGCGCGAAATCTTGTGAAAACGGCCCTCGAAGCGCACCGCTATCTTCTCGAACCCGACGAAGTGGAGGCGCTTCTCACGTTGGCGGAGCTCCCGCACGAACCCTCGCATCGGGCGAAAACGCTCGACGAAGCGCTCCGGCTCTTTCGCGAAATCGGCGCGCCCGTCGTTCTCAAGCGTCTCGGCCCCGGTCCGCTTCTCGAAGAGTCCGAGGCGACGCTTCTCGATTTGCGTACGGAAGAGGAAGTCCGACGGGCCTGGCAGGCCGTGATCGAAGAGGAACGCCGTTTCTTCGAAGGGGTGCTCGTCGAGCGCTTCGTCGCCCACGACGCCCGACGCGTCTACCGTCTGACGCTCGACACGGACAGCATTCTCGGCCCGATCCTCGAGGCGGGGGCGGGCGGCGTCGTCTACCGCGCGAAACCCGATCTCCGCACGGCGCTCGTGCCCGCGTCGCGACGCGACGCCGAAGCGCTTCTCACCCGGGCGCGTCTGCAGGACTCTGAAGCGAGCGTTGCGCTCGCGGGCATGCTCGAGCGCCTCGCCGATCTCGCCGAAGCCATTCCGGCCCTGCGCCGCATCGTGCTCGACCCGATCGTGGAGACCCCGAGGGGAACCCTTGCGCTCTCGGCCTCGGTACACCTGCGCGAAGCGCCCGTCGAGTGCGACGCACGCGCCTCGCACCTCACCGTGGCGCCCTCGAGCCGCGTCGAGGAGGAATGGCCTGCGGGTGACAAGACGCTCACCCTGCGGGCGCTCCGGGAAAACGACTTCTTCCGGCTCGAAGCCTTTTTGGACCGTCTCTCCGACGAAACGAAATATCTTCGCTTTCACACGAGGGCGCCCATCACGCAGGCGGTCGTCTCGGAGCTCACCCAGCTCAACTACGACCTGGAAAACGCCTGGGGGCTCTTTGAAGGCGACGAAATCCGGGCGGTGGTGCGCTGGTCGGCTGACGCCGACGGATCGTCGGCGGAATTCGGCGTGGTCGTCGAGGAGGACTTTCAGCGCCTCGGCCTCGCCTCGCGCCTCATGCGCCACATCGAAGCCGAAGCCTTCTCGCGCGGCATCGGGCGTCTGACCGGACTCGTCCTGCGCGAAAACACGGGCATGAACCGCCTGATGACGAAGCTCGGCTACGCCGCCAACGAAAGCGACGAACCCGACTCGCTCGTCTGGAGCAAAACGCTTCGCTACAAAGATTTCTCCTGAAATATTCGCTAGGATAGCCTCCTCTTTATTGAAGGGATTTCCCATGACCATTCGTTCGGAATTTGAATACGGCATTCTTCGCCTCACCATCGATCGTCCCGCCCAGCGCAACGCCTTCAACGCGGACATGTTCGATCAGCTCGCGGGCGAACTCGACGCCGCGCGCCAGAACGACAAGGTTCGCGTCGTCCTCCTCAAGGGGTCGACCGGCCTCTTCTCCGCGGGCGCCGACGTGCGCGAGTCGCTCAACGCCCCCGAAACGATCGACGCCGCAGCGGGCCGTCTCTTTGAAACCCTGCGCAGCTTCCCGAAGCCCATCGTGGCTGAAGTGGCGGGTCCCGCCGTGGGCGACGCCTTCACGATCCTTCTTTACTGCGACCTCGTTTACGCCTCCGACAAGGCGCTCTTTTCCGTCCCCTCCGTCGCGCTCGGCCGTACGCCCCGCTTCGGCACCGCCGCGCTCGTCTTCGGGTCGGCCGGCGCCGCCCGCGCCGCGGAAAAGCTTCTTCTGTGCGAACCCATTTCGGCCGATGACGCACTCGCCATGCGCCTCATCTCGGCGGTCGTCCCCGAGGACGACCTCGTGAAGGTGGTGGCCGCCAAGGTCGCCCGCCTCGCCGTGCTGCCGCCGCAGGCCGTCGCCGCCACGAAGAGCCTTCTGCGCGACGCCCGAAACGGCTGGCTCACCGCCCAGATTGAAAACGAAGAGGCGGTCTATCGCCGTCAGGCGGCTTCGCCCGAAGCCAAGGAAGCGCTCTCCGCCTTCGTCGAAGGCCGCAAGCCGGTCTTCGCCGCGACGGAAGATTGATCCCGTTCGGTGCATTTCGCACCACGTCGGACGCACCAAAGAAGGGCATTCAACCCTCTCCTCTTTGGTGCGTTTTCACGACATTTCTTCATGATGGCCTGCCCTGCAGGCCGTTTTCATTTTTGGCACGTCCTTTGCTTTCATGAAAGACGAACCCTTTTCGCATCCCTTTTCTCTCGAGGTTCTCTTCCATGAAAGTCTCCGCTCTCTTCCTGCCTCTGGCTCTTTGCTGCGTCGCCCTCAGCGCGGGAGCCGAAGATCTCTCGGGCACCCTTCTCAAGGTGAAGGAATCCGGCACCCTGACGCTCGGCTATCGCGAAAGCTCCGTCCCGTTCTCCTACCTCGACGCGGAAGGCAAGCCCGTCGGCTACGCCTTTGAAGTTTGCCGCGCCGTGGGCGAAAGCGTGAAGAAGCGCCTCAACATGCCGGACCTGAAGATCCGCTATCAGCCCGTCACCTCCGCCAACCGCATCCCCCTCATTCAGAACGGCACGGTCGACATCGAATGCGGCTCCACGACGAATTCCCTCGTTCGTCAGCGCCAGGCCGCCTTCGGGATCTCCTACTTCGGCATTCAGGTGAGCGCCGCCGTCAACAAGAAGTCAGGCATCCGCTCCTTCAAGGACCTCGACGGCAAGAACGTGACCGTGACGGCCGGTACGACCTCCGTGGCGCTTCTCAAGGCCTTTGAAAAGAAGGAAGGCATCCGCACGCGTCTCCTTATGACGAAGGACTTCGCCGAATCCATGCAGCTCGTCGCCAACGGCCGGGCCGACGCCTTCATTCTCGACGACGTGCTCCTTGCCGGTCAGATCGCCAATCTGTCGAACCCCGACGACTTCATGATTCTCGACGCCTCGCTCAGCAAGGAACCCTACGGTCCGATGTTCCGCAAGGACGACCCGCAGTTCAAGGCGCTCGTGGACGAGACGATTCTCGAGATGATGCGCTCGGGCCGCCTCGCCGAACTCTACAAGACCTGGTTTGAAAAGCCGATTCCGCCCAAGAACGTGAACCTCGCCTTCCCGATGAACCAAACGACGAAGGACCTCTTCGCCCATCCCAACAGCGACGGAATCTGACCGAAAGGAGGGGCGGGGATCCGGAAGACTCCGCCCCCTTCTTTTCGCACCAATACAACAAATAAAAGGCAACGAACATCATGGCGCTCAACTTCAACTGGGAAATGCTCCTTGAACCCTCCCTCTTCACGGAGGATCCTTGGTGGCTCTACATCCTCTACGGCGCAGGCTGGACCATCGGACTCGCCGTGAGCGCCTTCGCGCTCGCCCTCGCGGTCGGCATCGTCATCGGCACACTGCGAACAGTGGACAACCGGTTCGTGCGGGGCTTCTGCGAAGCCTGGATCGAACTCTTCCGCAACATTCCGCTCATCGTCCAGATCTTCCTCTGGTACTTCGTGCTTCCCGAACTCGTCACGCCCTACAAGGAATGGATGATTTCGGCGCCGCCCGTCGCCTCGCAGTTCCTTTCGGCCTTCCTCTGCCTCGGTCTCTTCACGTCCTCGCGCGTGGCCGAACAGGTCCGCGCCGGCATCGTGAGCATCCCGCGCGGCCTCTTCAGCGCCGCCAAGGCCATGGGGCTTCGCGCCACGCAGAGCTATGCGCACGTGATTCTCCCGATGGCGCTGCGCATCGTGCTGCCGCCCTTGACGAGCGAAGCGATGAACCTCATCAAGAACACGGCCGTCGCCCTCACGATCGGCCTGCCCGAACTCACGATGCGCGCCAACGAAATGGGCGAGAACACCTTTGAATTCTTCGCCGCCTATCTGTGGGCGACCGTTCTCTACATCGCGATTTCGCTCTCGGCCGGACGCCTCATGCAGGCCATCGAACGCAAGAGCGCCATCCCCGGCTTCATCGCGGCCCGCTGACCCGTCAGGAGCGAATCATGGATTTTTCTTCGATCACCAATTCGTCGACCTTCTTGCTCAACGGCGCCCTCTATACGCTCAAGCTCACGCTCATCACGACCGTGGGCGGGCTCACGCTCGGGACGCTTCTCGCGCTTGCGCGCCTCTCGTCGAAGGCTGTTCTTCGCGAACCCGCGCGGCTCTACGTGAACTTCATGCGTTCCGTTCCGCTCGTTCTGATTCTCTTCTGGTTCTTCCTTCTGATGCCGGAAGTGCTGCGGTTGCTCTTCGGGTTCGACCATCCCGTCATGATCGGCGCGGACTGGACGGCCATCATCACTTTCGTGCTCTTTGAAGCCGCCTATTTCAGCGAGATCATGCGCGCGGGCATCCAGTCGGTCAAAAAAGGACAGATTTTCGCCGCATACGGTCTCGGTTTGAGCTACCCTCAGACGATGCGCTACGTCGTGCTACCGCAGGCGATTCGCAACATGCTCCCCGTTCTTCTGACGCAGACGATCATTCTCTTTCAGGACACGAGTCTCGTCTACGTGATCAGCGGCAACGACTTCATGGGAGCCGTGACGAAAATCGCCCAACGCGACGGGGAACTGATTCTGATGTACTCGTTTGCGGCGCTGGCCTACCTGGCGGTCTCCCTCTCTCTTTCCCTGCTGATTCGTCGACTGCAGGCGAGGATGGCCGTCGCGCGCTAACCACTCTCCCCCAGAGAAAAAACAAAAGGATTACTCCACCATGGCAATGATTGAAATCAAGAACATCAGCAAGTGGTACGGCTCTTTCCAGGTGTTGAAGGACTGCTCCGTCAACGTCGAGAAGGGTGAGGTCGTCGTCGTTTGCGGTCCGTCGGGCTCGGGCAAGTCCACCCTCATCAAGACGGTCAACGCGCTCGAACCCTTCCAGAAGGGCGAGATCATCGTCGACGGCATCTCCGTGGGCGACCCCAAGACCGACCTGCCGAAGCTGCGCAGCCGCGTGGGCATGGTGTTCCAGCATTTCGAACTCTTCCCCCACCTCTCGATTCGCGAAAACCTCGTTCTCGCGCAGATGAAGGTGCTCGGCCGCGGCCGTGAGGAAGCGACCGAGCGCGGTCTGAAGCTCCTTGACCGCGTCGGCCTTCTCAAGCACGCCGACAAGTTCCCCGGCCAGCTCTCGGGCGGTCAGCAGCAGCGCGTCGCCATCGCCCGCGCGCTCGCCATGGACCCGATCTGCATGCTCTTTGACGAACCGACCTCGGCCCTTGACCCGGAAATGATCAACGAAGTGCTCGACGTCATGGTGCAGCTCGCCAAGGAAGGCATGACCATGATGGTGGTCACGCACGAAATGGGCTTTGCCAAGAAGGTGGCCGACCGCGTCATCTTCATGGATGCGGGCGAAATCATCGAAAACCTGCCCGCGGACGAGTTCTTCGGCAAGCCCCATACGGACCGCGCCCAGAAGTTCCTCTCCAAGATTCTCACGCACTGATCGACCCCGCCTTACGGTCGACCGTTGCCGCGGCACCCTTCGGGGTGCCGTTTTTGCATTTGCAAAAGAAAAAATTCGCTTGAGCTTCCGCCGAACGCGACTTCTCGGATCGGCGCCGCCTCCGAACGCGGTATCATTTACAGATTGACCTCCCAACCGCTTTTCACGAAGTTCAACATGCCTTATCAGCTTGATCCCGCCGCAGCCCTTCGACTCGGACAGGCCGTCCTGCAACAGGAAGCCGAAGCCCTGCACATGCTCGCCGAGCGCATCGGCGACGATTTCGTCGAAGCCGTCCGCATTCTTCTCGACTGCCGCGGCCGACTGGTGGTTTCGGGCGTGGGCAAATCGGGGCACATCGGCCGCAAACTCGCCGCGACCTTCGCCTCCACGGGCACGCCCGCCTTCTTCGTGCACGCGGCCGAAGCCGCCCACGGCGACCTCGGCATGATCACGTCCGACGACGTGGTGCTCGCCATTTCGTACTCGGGCGAAACGAACGAACTTCTGACGATCGTTCCGACCCTCAAGCGCGAAGGCGCCCGCCTCATCGCCATGACCGGGAACCCCAATTCGAGCCTTGCGAAGTACGCCGACGTGCACCTCAACTGCCACGTCGAACGCGAAGCCTGCCCGCTCAATCTCGCGCCCACCACCTCGACGACGGCCACGCTCGCGCTCGGCGACGCCCTGGCGGTCTCCTGCCTCTCCGCGAAGGGCTTCAGCAAGGAGGACTTCGCGCGCAGCCATCCGGGCGGCGCGCTCGGACGCCGTCTGCTTCTTCACGTCTCCGACGTCATGCGCTCGGGCGACGCGGTGCCCTTTGTTACGGCCGACACCCGCGTTCTCGACGCCGTTCGCGTCATCACCAAGAAGCACATCGGCATGACCGCGATCGTCGACGCCGACCAGCACGTCCTCGGCATCTTCACCGAAGGCGACCTGCGCCGACTCATCGAGGCCCGCGGCGACATCCGTCCGGTCATCATCTCGGAAGTCATGACGCGCTCGCCCGCCACGATCCGCCCCGAGGAACTCGCCGCGCAGGCCGTGCGCATCCTCAATCAGCGCCAGTGCAACCAGCTTCTCGTCGTCGACGGCGAGAACCGCCTCGTCGGCGCCCTGCACATGCACGACCTCGTCAACGCCAAAGTCCTCTAAGGAGTCCCTATGGTGGCCAAGCTCCAGGAAAAAGCCCGCCGCATCCGCATGGTGATCCTCGACGTCGACGGAGTGCTCTCCGACGGCACGATCAACGTTTCCGGATCGGGGGAACTCTACAAGGCCTTTTTCGTTCGGGACGGTCTCGGCATCAAGATGCTCCAGAAGGCGGGCATCCCCGTCGGCATCATCACGGGGCGCTCGTCCGACATCGTGGCGCGCCGCGCCGAGGAACTCGGCATCACGGACCTCGCCCAGGGCCAGCGCTTCAAGACGAACGCCTGGGAGGCGATGCTCGCCCGCCGCGGCCTTGAGAACGAAGAGGTCGCCTACATGGGCGACGACGTGCCGGACCTGCCGCTTCTCATGCGGGCGGGGCTTTCCGCGACGCCCGCCGACGGCATCGCCGACCTCGACGGCCTCGTCGACTTCCGCTCGCATTTCCCGGGCGGCCGCGGCGCCGTGCGCGAACTCGCCGAACTCATTCTCCGCGCCCAGGACCGCTGGGACGATCTGATCCGCCAAACCTACGTGGAAGGAAAGTGAGATGGCCCACCGTCGCCTCATCATTCAGGAACGCATCACGGCCATCGTCGGCGCCGCCCTGCTCTTCTCGCTTGTCGGACTGAGCTACTACTACTCCATCCAGATTTCGCTCGACGACCTGAAGTACGTCCCGAGCGCCTCGTCGCCCGACTTCACCGCGACCGACGTCACGATGTCGGACTTCAACGAACAGGGCGTCGCCTCGCAGCGGCTCGCCGCCCAGAGCGTCGAGCACTACTCCGACGAGCGCATGATGGCCCTTCAGGCCACCTATCACACCCTGGATCCGTCCAAGCCCCAGATCGTCGCGCGGGCCGACAAGGCCGAAAGCCTCGACGGTCTGGAAACCGTTCAGCTCACGGGGAACGTCCGTTTCACCCGGGCCGCCTCCGAGGAAGAGCCCGATCTCTATTTCGAGACGGAATACCTCAACGGCTTCCTCGACACGCACCAGTTTGAGACCGACCGTTCCGTCTTCATGCGGCGCGGAGAAGACACGACCTCCTCGCAAAACGGAATGCGCTACGATAACGTCGCGCACACCGTCGAGCTGACGGGAAGTGTCCAGACGGTCCTTCACCCGCAATCCAAATCGATCGCCTTGCCCTGATTACACGAGAACTCGTCATGTCCATCAAAGTCCTATGCCTTCTCGCCAGCGTCATGTTCCCGCTCAGCGCCTTTGCCCTTGCAACGGACCGGGAGCAGCCCATCGAGATCCACGCCGACGCCTTCAACGGAGATGAAGTCAAGCAGACCGCCGTGTATTCGGGCAACGTCATCGTGACGCAGGGCTCCATGACTCTGCAGGGCGCCCGCCTCGAACTGCGTCTCTCCGCCCGCGGCTATCGTCAGGGCACGATCACGGGGAACCTCGCGCGCTTCCGTCAGCAGCGCGATCCCAAGACGCCCGGCGTGGACGAATGGGTGCACGCTCGAGCCGAAAAGATCATCTACGACGAAGAGGTCGACACGATCACGCTTGACGGCAAGGCGCGCCTCGCCCGTTCCGAAAACGGCGTGGAAAAGGACATCACCGAGGGCGAACGCATCGTCTACGACATGCGCAACGCCCGCTCGCGCGTCGAAGGCGGCGTGGTGAACGGCCAGAAGCAGCGCGTGAGCACCATCATCGCGCCCCGCAACAACAACGCCAAGGAAACCAAGCCCCGCGAAGGCGCGGACCTCTCGAACGCCACCTCTCTTTCGCCCGCCAAGAAGGACTGACGCACCGTGACCGAAACGCAAAACACCAATCCTATCCGCCACAACAACACCCACACGCTCGTGGCGACGGGGCTGCAGAAGCACTACGGTTCCCGACAGGTCGTCAAGGGCGTCGATCTGGCCGTGAAGTCCGGCGAAGTGGTGGGCCTTCTCGGCCCGAACGGCGCGGGCAAGACCACGTCTTTCTACATGGTCGTGGGGCTCGTCGTTGCGGACCGCGGCACGATCGAACTCGACGGCAAGTCGATCACGCACATGCCGATCTATCAGCGCGCCCGCCTCGGACTCTCGTATCTTCCGCAGGAAGCGAGCGTTTTCCGCCGCCTCACGGTGGAGGACAACATCCGTGCCATTCTCGAGCTGCAGGACGGCGAAGACGGCCGCCCCCTCTCGAAGCCCGAGATCGAACAGCGCCTCAACATGCTCCTTGAAGAGCTGCAGATTCAGCACATCCGCACGAGCATGGCGATGTCGCTTTCGGGCGGTGAACGCCGACGCACCGAAATCGCCCGCGCCCTCGCCGCGAATCCCCGCTTCATCCTGCTCGACGAACCGTTCGCGGGCGTCGACCCGATCGCGGTGATCGAAATTCAGCGCATCGTCCGATTCCTCAAGGACCGCAACATCGGCGTCCTCATCACGGACCACAACGTCCGCGAAACGCTTGCCATCTGCGACCACGCCTACATCATCAACGAAGGCAGCGTTCTCGCCTCGGGTTCGCCCAAGGACATCATCGACAATCCCGAAGTGCGCACCTTCTATCTCGGCGACAACTTCCGCATGTAATGCTCGGACTCGACCTCTCGGCCTCGCAACGTCTGCAGACGACGCTCAGCCAGTCGCAGCAGCAGTCCCTGCGCGTCCTGCAGATGTCGTCGGCGGAACTGCGCGACGAGGCGGAGCGCCTCGCCGCGGAGAATCCCTTTCTCGAAGTCGACGCCGAAGGCGCCGAACCGTCCGATGCCCCCGCCGAAGAGGGGCTCGCGTTGGAGCGCGCGGACGTTCCGATCGACCATCTCTACGACCGATGGCCGGGGGCCGAAGAATCCTCCGCCGATCCCTGGGACGCCTCGGCGCGCGAAGAAACGCTCGGCGAACATCTGCGCGCGCAAATGGGGTTTCTCACGCTCACCGACGACACCCGCGCGGCGCTTCTCTATCTGATCGACGCGCTCGACGAACACGGCCTTCTTCCCGCGCCCCTCGACGTTCTCCGAAAGGAAACGAACGAAGGGATTTCGCCCGACGACTGGCGGCGCGCGCTCGAGATTCTGCGCTCCTTCGATCCGACGGGCGTGGGCGCCTTCGACCGCGGAGAAATGCTCCGTCTGCAGGTCGACGAACTCCTGAAGGAGGGCGTTGTCGCCCCGGAAACCGCCGAGACCTTCCGAGATCTCACGGCGTCGGGACTCGAAGGGCTCGCAAAACTTCGCGAACCGTCCTGCGGACTCTCTTCCGATCTGCGCGACGATCTCCTCGCGCTCCTCGCGAAACTCAAGCCCAACATCACCTCGGACTTTGCCGAGGCGCCCGTGCAGTACGTCCGCCCCGACGTGTGGGTGGAGCCCCTCCCCGAAGCGGGGCTTCGCTTCACGCTCCTGCGGGGCGCCGAGCCCGTCGTTTCGCTCGTGCAGTCGGGCGAGCGGGCGGCGCGCGACGAAACCTTGCGCGAACTCTGGCAGGAAGCCAAGGCCTTCGTGCGCGCGGTCGAAGCGAGAAAGGAGACGCTCCTCAGAATCATCCGCTTCGCAGGCATGCGGCAGGAAGCCTTTTTCCGCCGGGGCCCCGAGACCCTCGTTCCGCTCACGCAGCAGGAGGCGGCCGCGGCGCTCGGCCTGGCCGACTCCACCGTGAGCCGCACCGTCACAAGCAAGTACTTCCGCTGCGCGCACGGCACCTACGAACTGCAGACGCTTTTCCCGGGACCGGGCCACGCTGGTCCGAGCCGGGAGACGATCGTCGAGCGGATCTACGGCTGGGTGAAAAACGAAGATCCCGCCCATCCGCTCAGCGACACGAAACTCACGACCATGCTGACGGAGGCGGGCTTTGACGTCGCCCGCCGCACCGTGGCGAAATATCGGGCCGAAGCGGGCATTCCGAGTCCGAGCGAGCGGCGCCGCAAAGGATGAGGGACTTCGTCGGACGCCCGGCTCTCTTTCAGCGAAGATTTCGTTTTGCCGTAGACTGAGCGAACGTCACGACCCTCATGGAGCGAGCATGCAAATCGTTTTGGTTACCGGTCTCTCGGGAAGCGGCAAGTCGATCGCCATCCGACAGCTCGAAGACTGCGGCTACTACTGCATCGACAATCTGCCCGCGCACTTTCTCGTCCCCGTTCTGCGCGACCTGCATTCAGGCGGCACGAACATGGCGGCGGTCGCCATCGACGCCCGCTCCCACGCCACGTTCGAAGGCATCCGCAACGGCATTGAAACCCTGCGCGCCGAAGGGCACGACGTGCGCGTCCTCTTTTTGACGGCTTCGACCACGGAACTCGTGCAGCGCTTCTCCGAAACGAGGCGCCGTCATCCGCTCACGACCCGCCTGCGCCAAAACGGGCGCGAACCGACGCTGCAGGAAGCGATCGAGCGCGAACGCGACATTCTCGGCGAAGCGGCCGTCATGGGACACGTCCTCGACACGACGGGGATCCTTCCCAACGTTCTTCGCCGCTGGGTCCTGCAGTTCGTCAATCTCGCCTCGGCGCCGCTTACGCTTTCCTTCGAGTCCTTCGCCTTCAAGCACGGACTCCCCGTCGCCGCGGACCTGGTCTTCGACGTGCGCTGCCTTCCCAATCCCTACTACGACGAATCCCTTCGCCCGCTCACGGGGAAGGACGAGCCCGTCGCGGCGTTTCTCGCCGCCCAGCCCGACGTCGTGCGCATGATCGACGACATCGAGGGATTCGTGCGGCGGTGGCTCCCCGCCTACCGCGCGCAAAACCGCCACTATCTCACCGTGGCGATCGGCTGTACGGGCGGACAGCACCGCTCCGTCTTCACGGCCGAAACGCTCTGCCGCCGCTTCGCTGCGGAGGGAGCGCTCGTTCGTCACCGGGCTCTCGAGAGCTACGGTCTCAACCGCACACAGACGCGTTGAGCTGTTTGGCGACGGCGTCCGCTTCGGGCCAGTAGCGCGCGATCGGCGCGGGCATGCCGAAGGTTTCCCGCTCGGAGAACGGCACGATTCGCCAGCCCTCCCGCTCGACCGCCCGCAGACGCGCGACGACGGGCGTGATGACGAGGCGGTAGTGCGTGAAGTCGTGCGGCCAGGCTTCGCCCACGCGCTCCCAGAGGACGTCCTCCCGGGGAAGCGAAAGCGTCTCGGCCGTGCCGTACCCTTCTCCCGCGGGCGTCACCCAGAGTCCGCGCCAAACGCCGGGCGTCGTCTTTTTCTCGAGCACGACGCCCTCCTGCGCATAGAGGAAAAAGAGCGTTGCATGACGCACGGGGCGCTCGCGCCTGGCGCGCGGCGCCGGATAGTCTTCGGCCCGACCTTCCTTCGAGGCCCGACAAAAGCTCCGTACGGGACATTCCGCGCAACGCGGCGCCTTTTTGCGGCAGATTTCCGCTCCCACGTCCATGAGCCCCTGCGTATAGGCGGCCATGTCTTCGGACGCGGGCAAGAGCGACTCGGCCGCGGCCCAGACCTTCGTCTCGAAGGCGCGCTCCCCGACGGCGCCGGGAATCGCCATCACGCGCGCGAGCACCCGCTTGGCGTTGCCGTCGCACATGACGGCCCGCTCGCCGTAGCAGAAGGCCGCGATCGCGCCCGCCGTGCTCGGTCCCACGCCGGGGAGTTCGGCCAGGCCCGCGGCGGTCTTCGGAAAGACGCCTCCGCGCTCGGCCACCCATTGCGCCGCCTTGTGCAGATTGCGCGCGCGGCTGTAATAGCCGAGTCCCGCCCAGAGCGCCTGCACCTCGTCGTCCGTTGCCCGGGCGAGATCCTCCACCGTGGGAAAGGCTCGGAGAAATTTCTGAAAATATCCCTCCACCGTCGTCGTGCGCGTCTGCTGCAGCATGACTTCGGAGAGCCACCGCTCGTAGGGCGTGTCGTAGCGCTGCCAAGAAAAGGCGTGTCGGCCGTGGTTTCTCTGCCAATCCGCCAGCGCGGCGCCGAAACCCTCCGTCGGAAAATCCTGATGTTTCTCTGTCATGACGTGGCATTTTGGCACATCTTCCGTCGCGCTTCACCCGTTTCGACGGGGACGTTCTCGCTACAATGGCGAGACATTCCGCTCTCGATTTTCATAACGACATGCGTCCCTTCACTACGCTCGGCGCAACGCTTCTCACCGGCGTGAGCGCCTTTCTTTTCGCCGCGCCCCTTTCGGCCCATCCGGGCATGGGCATTTCTTCGGAAGGCATGCCCGCGGGCCATCCCGCGGTGACGAAGGCGAACCGCCAGCTCTTCGACCTCATCGCCGGCGGCATCGCCCTGCACCGAAACGAGCACGAATTCGCGGCGAACGCCTTTTACGACGCCTTCCGGCAGACGCCGTCGACGGAGCTCGCCGAAATGGCCTGGCAGGCCGCCGTCTCGGCCCGCGACTCCGACCTCGTCGTGCGCATCGCCGAAGAGTGGCTCAAGATCGACCCGAAGTCCGAAATCGCCCAGCAGTCGCTCCTTGCGCGGGACATCGAAAAGGAAACCGTCGGCGCCGTGCGCGACCGCCTCGCCGTGATGTACCGGAACGCCGAGGACAAGGTCGCCTGGACGGCCCGCATGACGGAGCTTCTCGCCAAGAGCAAGCTCTCCTACGCCGTCGCGAAGAACCTTCTCGAGCCCTATCAAAGCCGCCACCGCAGCGCCCCGCAGGTGCAGCTCGCCATGGCCGCGCACGCCAGGATGAACAGCCGCTACGAAGAGGCCTGCCGACTCGCTTCGTCCGCGCAAAAGGGGCTGCCCGACGACGAAGAGACGGTGTCGCTTGCCGCCGACATCTGCTGGCCGGTCGCGCGCAAGGAGACGCAGACCATGCTCGAGCGCTTCCTGAAGCGCCACCCCGACGCCGACACCGTCCGTCTCATCTACGGCCGCGTTCTCGCCCGTGCGGGTCAGAAGGAAGCGGCCCTCAAGGAGGCGGACCGCGCCACGAAGGGCGACGTTGAAAATCCCAATCTTCTCTATACGGCGGGCCTTCTCGCCAACGAGGCGAGAGCGCCCGAAGAGGCCCTCGCCTATTTCCGCCGCTACGTGAAGTACCTGCGCGAGGAAAGCCCCGGAATCGATCTCTCGCACACGGACGTGTGGCTGCAGATCGGTCAGACGGCGCTCGCCCTGGAAAAGCCCGCCGAAGCGGCCGAAGCCTTCGCCGAACTCAAGTCCGGCCCCTTCGCCCGTCAGGCACGCCTCAACGAAGCGCGCGCCTGGGCGGCCGCCGGAGAAATCGACAAGGCGATCGAATCCCTGCGCACGGCCCGACAGGATCCGCACGGCAACGAAGAGCCGCTCATCCGCGCCGAAGCGGAACTGCTCCTCGAGGCCGACCGCAAGGAGGACGCCCTGCGGGTGATCGACGAAGCCTACGAGCGCTACGGCAAGAGCACCGACTTCCTCTACGACGCCGCCATGATCGCGCAGGAGTCGGGCGACTCGAAGAAGTCCGAAACCTATCTCCTCGAACTTCTCGACATCAACCCCGATCACGTGCAGGCTTCGAACGCGCTCGGCTACCTCTGGGCCGATCAGAACCGGCGCCTCCCCGAAGCGCGGGCGCTTCTTGAGGGCGCCTATCGCCTCGCTCCGCTCGACCCCTACGTGCTCGACTCGATGGGGTGGCTCTGCTACCGTGAAGGGAAGTTCGACGAGGCGGCGGAATTCATTCTCCTGAGCCTCAAGCGTCAGTTCGACGTCGAGGTGGCCGAACACCTGATCGAAGTGCTCGTCGCCGCCAAGCGCAACGACGAGGCGGCGTCGCTCTGGCAGGATCTGCGAAAGCGCACGAACGACGCCCCCGAAGTGCTGGCTTTCGGCGAGCGCATGGGACTCAAGCGATGAAGCGCAGAACCCTTCTTCTTCTCCCCGCGGGGCTCTTTCTCGCGGCCTGCACGACCCTCCCCGAGGGCGTGCGGGAGCGCCGCGGCCGCTTCAGCCTGCAGAAAACGGGCTACGGCGCGCCCGAACAGTTCACGGGGCGCTTTACGCTTCGCACCGGTCCCGGCCTGCTGCGTCTCGACATCCTGACGCCCCTCTCGGGCGTCATCGCGCGCATTGAATCCACGCCGCGCGGCGCCACCATCTCGCGCGGACTCGACGAAGTCATTGCGCGGGGCGACTCGCCCGAAGCGCTCATGGAGGAGACGCTCGGCTTTTCCATCCCCGTCTCGACGCTCGAAGCCTGGCTCGACGGCCGTCCCCGGCCCGACGCCCTTCCGGCCGACGCCTGGCGCGAAGGGGACTGGAGCGTGCGCGTGAGCGCGCGCCAACCCGATTCGACGCCCTCGCGCATCCTCGCGGTCTATGAAAACCGGGGCGCCAAGATGCGCCTCACCCTTTTGCTTGATCCTCCCACGCCATGACGAAAGCCTTTCTCGGTCTGCCCGCCCCGGCAAAGCTCAACCTCTTTTTGCACGTGACGGGGCGCCGCCCCGACGGAAAGCACCTCCTGCAGTCCGCCTTCGTTCTGATCGACCTCTGCGACACGATCGACGTCACGCTGCGTGAAGATGACCGAATCGTCCGGACGGGAGACGTCGTGGGCGACGTGGAAAAGGACCTCTGCGTTCGGGCGGCCCGCGCCCTGCAGGACGCGACGGGCGTGCGCCTCGGCGCGGAAATCCGTCTGGGAAAGCGCATTCCGAGTCAGGCGGGCATGGGGGGTGGCAGTTCCGACGCGGCCACCGTTCTTCTCGCCCTCAATCGGCTCTGGAACCTCGGTCTCACCCGAACGGAACTCATGCGGGTGGGCCTCACGCTCGGCGCCGACGTTCCCTTCTTTCTTTTCGGGCAAAACGCCTGGGCCGAAGGGATCGGCGAAGAGCTTCGCCCCCTCTCCCTTCCTCCCTCGCAATTCCTTGTCGTCTGGCCGGGACGGGGGCTTTCGACCGCGGAAATTTTCTCTCACCCTTCCTTGACAAGAAATACCAAATCAGAGAAAATGGAGGTCTTTTCCGACTTTGTCCGCCACCATGGTTCGCCGCTCTTCGGACGCAACGATTTGCAGGCCGTTGCCGAGCGACTCGAGCCCCGCGTGAGCGACGCGCTCTCACGAATTCGACGACGCGGATTCGAGGCGCGGATGACCGGATCCGGCAGCGCCGTGTTCGCCCAAGTTTCGGATGCTGATCGAGCCGCACGCGACGTGCTCTCTGATCTCCCGGACGACTGGCGGGGATTTTTGTGCCGCATGATGGCGGAACACCCCCTGGCGGCGTGGTGCACCGAATGATAAAAATACTCGGCTAGGGGTATCGCCAAGCTGGCCTAAGGCACCGGATTTTGATTCCGGCATTCGAAGGTTCGAATCCTTCTACCCCTGCCAACGCTTTGTTTCAATCCACGGGGAGGCAAAAGGTTTTTTTGCTCTCCCTTTCGTTTTTGTGCGCCGTCTGTGTTACCCTGACGGCGTCCTTTTCGATGTGCGGCGCAAGCCGTTTTTTCACAGAGCATAATCATGGTCCATAAGGTGCCGGACAGCATGACGATCTTTGCGGGCAACGCCAATCCTGAGCTCGCCAAGGCCGTCGCCAACTCCCTCAATATTCCCCTCGGTCACGCCACGGTTTCCCGTTTCAGCGACGGTGAAGTCATGGTTCAGCTCCTCGACAGCGTCCGCGGTCGCGACGTCTTCGTTCTTCAGAGCACCTGCGCTCCGACGAACGACAATCTCATGGAACTGATGATCATGGTGGACGCGCTCAAGCGCGCTTCCGCCGCCCGCATCACCGCCGCGATTCCGTACTACGGCTACGCCCGTCAGGACCGCCGTCCCCGTTCGACCCGCGTGGCGATTTCCGCCAAGGTCGTCGCCAACATGCTGCAGGCCGCCGGCGTCAACCGCGTCCTCACCATGGACCTGCACGCCGACCAGATCCAGGGCTTCTTCGACATTCCCGTCGACAACATCTATGCGACGCCGGTCCTCCTCAAGGACCTCATCACGCACAACTACCCCGACCTGATGGTGGTCTCCCCCGACGTCGGCGGTGTGGTCCGCGCCCGCGCCATGGCCAAGGCCCTCGAATGCGACCTCGCCATCATCGACAAGCGCCGTCCCCGCGCCAACGTCGCCGAAATCATGAACATCATCGGTGAAGTCAACGGCCGCACCTGCGTCATCACCGACGACATCGTCGACACCGCCGGCACGCTCTGCAACGCCGCCGGCGCCCTGAAGGAACGCGGCGCCAAGCGCGTCGTCGCCTACATCACGCACCCGGTTCTCTCGGGCTCGGCCGTCGAACGCATCACGAACTCGGCCCTCGACGAACTCGTCGTGACCGACACGATCCCGCTCTCCGACGCGGCCCGCGCCTGCGGCAAGATCCGTCAGGTCTCCTGCGCCGGCATCATCGGTGAAACGCTCGCCCGCATCGCCCGCGGCGAATCCGTGAGCGACCTCTTCGCCGAATAAGAAACGGTTCGTCCCTTTCGGACAAACAACCGATCTTTTTCCGAGACATCCCGCCCACCGGCGGGATGTTCTCTGTTAGAATCGGGTCCTTTCTTCAAACCGTTCCCTCGGGACGGTTTTTGCTTGTGAGGTTTTCGCCTCACGGCTTCTTTCTATCCGCCGGCGATTGGTCGCGATTGCCGGCACATTACAGGAAACATTCCCATGAAGATCATCGCCACTACGCGTACTGCGCAAGGTACGGGTGCGAGCCGCCGCCTTCGCCGCGCTGACAAGCTTCCCGGCATCGTTTACGGCGCCGGCTTGCCCGCCACGCCCATCGAGCTCGAACACAATCCCATCTTCTACGCGCTGCGCAAGGAAAAGTTCCACGCCTCGATCCTGACGATGGAACTCGACGGCAAGGAAGAACTCGTCGTTCTCCGCGCCTTCCAGATGCACCCGTACAAGCCGCAGGTCCTGCACATCGACTTCCAGCGCATCGCTGAAAACGAAAAGGTCACGATGCGCGTTCCGCTGCACTTCTCGGGCGAAGAAGAAAGCCCCGCCGTCAAGGTGGACAAGGCCATCATCTCGCACGCCGCCGCTTACGTCGAAGTCACCTGCATGCCGCGCGAACTGCCCGAATTCGTGGCCGTCGACCTCTCCGGCATGACGCTCGGCACGACGCTTCGCGCCGCCGACCTCAAGCTCCCCGAAGGCGTCTCCGTGCATCATCCCGATGTCGTGATCGCCTCCGTGATCGCCAAGGTTGAAGAAGAAGTCACCGCCGCCGAAGGCGAAGAAGCCGCCGCTCCCGCGGCCGCCGAATAATCCTCGGTCCGACGACTTTTTCCGACGGCTCGTTCAGGGGCTCCCTGAACGGGCCGTTTTGTTGTGGGGTGCCGCACCCCGCCATTCCATTTGCCCCTTTGCTTTCGAGTTCGACGACGTGTACGGGCGAGTGGACCATCACCATTACAGGACACCATGCCCGCTTTTTCCGACCTCGGACTCTCCGCGTCGATCGTCGACGCCATCACGCAGCTCGGTTTTGAAGAACCGACCCCGATTCAGACCGAAGCCATCCCCGCTCTCCTTTCCGGCCGCGACGTCCTCGGCATGGCCGCGACCGGCACCGGGAAGACGGCCGCCTTTGCGCTCCCGCTTCTCGAGCGCTATGTCGTCGGCGAAGAAGCCGATCTGCCGCTCGTCCTCGTTCTCACGCCCACGCGCGAACTCTGCCTTCAGGTGAGCGAATCCTTCCACAGCTTCGGCAAGGCTTCGGGCGCGCACATCACGCCGATCTACGGCGGTCAGGAATACGGCCGCCAGATCCGCGCCCTGCGCCGCGGGACGCACGTCGTCGTGGCGACGCCCGGCCGCGCGCTCGACCACATCAAGAAGGGCACGCTCGACCTCTCGCAGGTCCGCGCGCTCGTGCTCGACGAAGCCGACGAAATGCTCGACCTCGGCTTCGCGGACGAACTCGAGGCGATTTTCGAATCCCTCCCCGACCACGTGCAGACGGCGCTCTTTTCGGCCACGCTTCCGCCCAAGATCGCGCACATCGCCGAGCGTCACCTCAACGACCCCGTGCGCATCCGCATCGCCCGCGAAAAGACGGCCGAAGGCGAAGCGCCCCGCGTTCCGCAGATCGCCTACGTGGTGGGCCGCAACTACCGTCTCGCCGCGCTCGGACGCATTCTCGACATCGAAAGCCCGGAACTCGCCATCATCTTCACGCGCACGCGCATGGAGGTGGACGACCTCACCGAGGCGCTGCGCGCCCGCGGCTACGGCATCGAAGCGCTCCACGGGGGCCTCGATCAGCCCACGCGCGACCGCGTCATGAAGCGCGCCCGTTCGGGCCAGATCGACGCGATCGTCGCCACCGACGTGGCCGCCCGCGGGATCGACCTTGAAAATCTCACGCACGTCATCAACTACGGCATTCCCGCCTCGGTCGAAACCTACGTGCACCGCATCGGCCGCACGGGCCGCGCCGGCCGCACGGGCACCGCGATCACGATTCTCGAGCCGCGCGAACACCGTCATCTGCGCGCCATCGAACAGATCACCAAGACTCGCATCGAAATCCGCAGCGTCCCCTCGGCCACCGACGTGCGCGCCAAGCGTCTCGAAATGATGCGCAAGCGTCTCGAGGACGTGCTTGAAGGGGGCGATCTCGACCGCTTCCACGTCATCGTCGAGTCGCTCGGCGACTCCTACGACGTCTTCGACATCGCCGCCGCGGCCATCAAGCTTGCCGACGCCGTCGAAAGCGGCGAAGAGGACACCGCCGACATTCCGACCTTCGCGCCCTTCGAGCGTCCCCGTCGCGAACGCTCCCCCAAGGACCGTCCGCACCGCGAACGCTCCCGCACGGCCGAACCCGGCATGACGAGGCTCTTTCTCAACGTCGGCCGTCTCTCGAACGTGCGTCCGGCCGACCTCGTCGGCGCCATCGCCAACGAAGCCGACATTCCGGCCCGCGCGATCGGAAACATCGAGATCACCGAACGCTTCAGTCTCGTCGACGTGGCCGACGAACAGGCCGAAAAGGTCCTCGCCGCCATGACGGGCGTCCGCATCAAGGGACGCGAAGTACAATGCCGTCGTGACAACGGCCCCGTCCGTTCGGGCGACGACCGCTTCGCGCAGCGCAGCCGTTCGGACCGCCGCGGTCCCCGCCGTTGATTTCGTCATTCATTACGCATTCGTCATGCCTCAAGACACGTCCACCATCCGCCTGATCGTCGGGCTCGGCAATCCCGGCTCGGAGTACGAAGCCACGCGGCACAACTGCGGCTTTCAGATGCTCGATCTTCTCGCCGCCAAGTACGGCGGCCGCTTTTCCGAAGACCGGAAGTTTTCGGGGGAAACCGCCCGCGTGCGCATCGAGGGCGAGGAAGTCTGGCTTCTGAAGCCCACCACCTTCATGAACCGCTCGGGCATCGCCGTGCAGGCCATGGCCGCCTACTACAAGATCAAGCCCGAGGAGATCCTCATCGTTCACGACGAGCTCGATCTTCTCCCGGGCACGATGAAGCTCAAGAAAGGAGGTGGCAACGCCGGCCACAACGGCCTCAAGAGCATCACCGCCCAGCTCGGGACGCCCGACTTCTGGCGCCTTCGCATCGGCATCGGCCATCCCCGCACCTTCGGGTGGGCGCAGCAGGTGTTCGACTTCGTGCTTGCCGCGCCCTCGAGCGAACACCGCGAAGCCATCCGCAAGATGATGGAGGAGGCGCTCGTCGGCATTCCTCTGCTCGTGACGGGCGAGTGGCAGCGCGCCAACCGCCATTTCGGCAAGTTCGGCTCGCTTCCGAAGCCCAAGGCCGAACCGGCCAAGGCGACCGAAGAGAAGACGGAGAAAAAGCCCGAGGGAGAAGCCCGGTGAAGACCTGGCTCGTCAGCCGCTGCCTTCTTGGAGAGCCCTGCCGCTACGACGGCAGAGCGAAGGGGAACGACCGCGTCCTCTCCCTCGTCGCCGAGGGGAAGGTGCGCGTCGTGCCCGTCTGCCCCGAGTGCGACGGCGGTCTTTCGACGCCCCGCACGCCCTCCGAAATCCAAGGGGGCGACGGAGCCGAAGTCCTGCGGGGCACGGCGCGCGTCATGTCCGTCGACGGAGAGGACCGCACCGAAGCCTTCGTGCTCGGCGCCCGTCTGGCCGTGGAAACCGCCCGGCGCGAGGGCGCCCAAGGCGCTCTTCTCAAGGCCAAAAGTCCCTCCTGCGGGATCGGCCGCATTTATGACGGCAGCTTCACGGGTGCGCTTCGCGAAGGCGACGGCGTCGCCGCCGCGGCCCTTCGGGCGGCGGGCCTTCCGATTCACTCGGAAACCGATTTCCCCGAAGAAATTTGAATCCCCTGCCGGGCAACGCCCTTACAATACGGGAAACTCGTGACGCAGCTAGCGGCACCTATTCAACATTGACATCCATCCAACAGAGAACAAGATTATGGGTTTGAAGTGTGGCATCGTCGGCCTGCCCAACGTCGGCAAGTCGACCATTTTCAATGCACTCACGAAGGCGGGCATCGCCGCGGAAAACTATCCCTTCTGCACGATCGAACCGAACACGGGCGTCGTCGAAGTGCCTGATCCGCGCCTTGCGGCCCTGGCGGAAATCGTCAAGCCCGAGCGCATCGTGCCCGCGGTCGTGGAATTCGTCGACATCGCCGGGCTCGTCGCCGGCGCGAGCAAGGGCGAAGGCCTCGGCAACCAGTTCCTCGCCAACATCCGCGAATGCGACGCCATCGCGCACATCGTTCGCTGCTTCCAGGACGACAACATCGTTCACGTGGCCGGTCACATCAATCCGCTCGAAGACATCGCGGTGATCAACACCGAGCTTGCGCTCGCCGACCTCGCCACCGTGGAAAAGGCCCTCAACCGCTATTCCAAGCAGGCTCGCCAGGGCGGCGACAAGGAAGCCCTCAAGCTCGTTCTCGCCTGCGAGAAGCTCCTTCCCGCCCTGAACGAAGCGAAGGCCGCCCGTTCGGTGCCGCTCACGCCCGAAGAAATCGGCGTCCTTCGTCCGCTCTTCCTTCTCACGATCAAGCCCACGATGTACGTCGCCAACGTCGACGAACACGGCTTTGAAAACAATCCCCTCCTGGACGCCGTCAAGGAGCACGCCGCGGCCGAAAACGCGCCGGTCGTCGCCGTCTGCGCCAAGACCGAAGCCGAAATCGCCGACCTCGACGACGAAGACAAGCAGATGTTCCTCGAGGACATGGGCATGCACGAACCGGGCCTTGACCGCGTGATCCGCGCGGGCTACGAACTCCTCGGCCTGCAGACCTACTTCACGGCGGGCGTCAAGGAAGTCCGCGCCTGGACGATCCACAAGGGCGACACCGCTCCGCAGGCGGCCGGCGTGATCCACACCGACTTCGAGCGCGGCTTCATCCGCGCGCAGACCATTTCGTACGAGGACTACATCCACTACCGCGGCGAAAAGGGTGCGCAGGAAGCCGGCAAGATGCGCGCCGAAGGGAAGGACTACGTCGTTCGCGACGGCGACGTCATGAACTTCCTCTTCAACGTCTGATCGACGTCGTTCAAGAGACTGAACATGGCTACTGCGGCCCCCTCCAAGAAACGCGCGGAAATCGGCGCCCGACTCAAGAGCGAACGCGAACGGCTCGGGTACACCGCCAAGCAGATCGCGCAGCTCATGGGCGTCACGCTCGACGTGTACGCGACGTACGAAACCGGACAGGGCGACCCGGGCATCTACCGTCTGCCCCGGCTCTCGGCCTGCGGCTTCGACGTCCTCTACATCCTCACGGCGGAAAGACACCGCCCGATGGAAGAGGAAAACGAGTTGCTCTCGCGCTTCCGGGAGCTTTCGCAACGGGGACGCGCCTCGGTCTTCACCACCATCGACGCGCTCGAGCGGCTCGCGCCGAACCTGCGCAAGGAATTCAACAAGCGCTTCCGCAGTTGATTCCGCTTACGAAACGGCCCGCAAGGGCCGTTTCGCTTTTCTCCCTCCTCACCGATCGCAGCACGCCGCGTGTTACAAACGGCAATAGATTATTCTTCACGACCACTATACGCCGATAAAAATGTGCTAATATTTCTTCAACCGAAATACAACACATTCTCATTTTGGAGGAATGTCCCATGTCTCTCTTGAACACCCAGGTTCTCCCGTTTGAAGCCCAGGCCTTCCATCAGGGCCAGTTCGTGAAGGTCACCGACGAGGATCTGAAGGGCCGCTGGTCGATCTTCTTCTTCTACCCTGCCGACTTCACCTTCGTCTGCCCGACCGAACTCGAAGACCTCGCCGAACACTACGAAGAATTCCGCAAGCTCGGCGTCGAAATCTACGCCGTTTCGACCGACTCGCACTTCACCCACAAGGCCTGGCACGAAAGCTCCGCCGCCGTGGGCAAGGTCGCCTTCCCGATGCTCGGCGATCCGACGCAGAAGCTCTCGAAGAACTTTGAAGTGCTCATCGAAGCCGACGGCATGGCCGAACGCGGCACCTTCGTCGTGAATCCCGAAGGCAAGATCGTCGTGATGGAAATCCACGACGGCGGCATCGGCCGCAACGCCGCCGAACTCCTGCGCAAGGTCGAAGCCGCGCAGTACGTCGCCGCCAACCCCGGCGAAGTCTGCCCCGCCAAGTGGCGCCCGGGCGACGCGACGCTCACGCCCTCGCTCGACCTCGTCGGCAAGATCTAAACGTCCGCTTCTGAGGCAAGGCCGCTCCTTCGGGCGGCCTTTTTCTTCATTCCCCTCATTGCTCAAGGATTCCGCCATGCTTGACGCCGGCCTGCAAAACCAACTGCGCGCCTACTTCACGAAACTGCGCCGCCCCGTCCGTCTCGTCGCCACGCTCAACGAAAGCGAAACGGCCCGCGAAATGAAGGCGCTTCTCAAGGAGGTCGCCGCGCTCTCCGAGCTGATCTCCTACGAAGAAACGCTCGATCCGAACCTTTCGCGCCCCTCCTTCCAGATCACTTCCACCGAACGGGAGATCGGCATTCACTTCGCCGCCCTGCCGATGGGACACGAATTCTCGTCCTTCGTCCTCGCGCTTTTGCAGGCGGGCGGCCACCCCGTCAAGGCGGAGGCCGAAACGCTCGAGGCCGTCCGCGCGCTCACGGGGCCGCTTTCCTTCGAAGTCTTCATTTCGCTTTCCTGCCACAACTGTCCCGACGTCGTGCAGGCGCTCAATCTGATGGCGGTTGAAAACCCGAACGTTTCCGTCGTCACGATCGACGGCGCGCTCGCCCAGGAAGAGGCCAAGGCCCGCCGCGTGATGGCCGTGCCCACGGTCTTTCTCAACGGCGAACCCTTTGTGAACGGAAGAAAGACGCTCGAGGAAATCGTGGCGCTTCTCGACGAAAGCGCGGCGCGACGCAAGGCCGAAAAGCTCTCCGCGGCCCTCCCCTACGACGTTCTCGTCGTGGGCGGCGGCCCCGCGGGCGCCACGGCCGCGATCTACGCCGTCCGCAAGGGACTTCGCACGGGACTCGTCGCCGAGCGTCTCGGCGGACAGCTCCATGAAACGAGCGAAGTCGCCAACTTCACGTCGATTCTCTCGACGCCGGGCGCAAAGCTCGCCGACAACATCGAAGCGCATCTCAAGAGCTACCCGATCGAACTCCACACGGCCGAGCGCGCGGCCTCGGTCGAGCGCGAAGGCGACCTCTGGGTGCTCGTGACCGAGAGCGGCGCGCGGCTTCGCACGCGCACGCTCATCGCCGCCACGGGTGCGAGCTGGCGCCGTCTCCACGTGCCGGGCGAAGACACTTTCCTCGGCCGGGGCGTCGCCTTCTGTCCGCACTGCGACGGACCGCTTTTCCGCGGCAAGCGCGTCGCCGTCATCGGGGGCGGAAATTCGGGCGTCGAAGCCGCGATCGATCTCGCGGGGATCGCTTCGCACGTGACGCTCCTGCACCGGAACGCCGCCCTCAAGGCGGACGAAGTGCTTCAGAAGAAGCTTGCTTCCCTTTCGAACGTCACGGTGCTCACCGAAGCGCATACCCGCGCCTTCGACGGGACCGACGGGGTTCTCACGGGTCTTCGCTGGCAGGACGCGGCGGGCGCCGAGCACCGTCTCGACGTGGCGGGCGTCTTCGTGCAGATCGGTCTCACGCCCAACACGGCGTGGCTCTCCGGCGCGCTCGAACTCAACGCCTACGGTGAAATTCCCGTCGACGCCCGATGCGCCACGGCCGCTCCGGGGCTCTTTGCGGCGGGCGACTGCACGGACGTTCCCTTCAAGCAGATCGTCATCGGTCTCGGCGAAGGTGCCAAGGCGGGGCTGAGCGCCTTTGAGCACCTGATCCGTCACGACGTGGCCTAAGGCGTATCGGATACAATGGCAGATACTTTTCTTCGGAAACTCTGCCATTCCCATGTCCGTGACGAAAACCTCCGCCCAACGCTTTGTGCGCGGCCTCCTTTTCCTCGGCTGCTTCGCCGTGGCGCTCCTCCTCGCCGGGGTGGCCGCGCTCTACTTCCTCGTCACGCCCGAGCGCGTCAGCGCCCGCATCACGGAAGTCGTCGAACGCGAACTCGGACTCGAGCTCTCCATGAGCGCTCCTCCGAGCGTTCGACACCTTCCGGAACTCGTCGTCACGATTCCCGAATCCACGCTCAAGAAGCCCGGCCACGACGACTGGCAGCTTTCCCTCAAGAGCGCGCAGATCACCCTCCATCCCCTGGCCGTTTTCGCCCAGTCCCCGAAGATTCGCGAACTGCGCGTCGTGAAGCCCGCGCTCGCCATGCCGGAGGAAGAATTCTTCACGCGCCTCAACGAACCCTATCTCGTCTCGACGCTCGGCTTCGACATGGAGGCCTTCGTCGTCGAATCGGGGTCCGTGACGTTGCTGAGCGAAAAACCCTCGACGGCAAGCGACCTCACGGTGCGTCTTGCGAACCTCTCCGAAACGGGCGCTCAAGCCTTTCTTTCGGGCCACTGCGAGCGAAGCGGCTTCTCGGGCGCCTTCCAGTTCTCGGGCGACGCACACTGGCCGACGGGGCTCGGCGACCTGTCGCTTGAAGCGCCGCTCGTGGAATTCAAGGGCCTTCTGAACGGGAAGGAGTGGCAGCTTCGCTGGAGCGCCGAAAAGCTCACGCGCGAAAACTTCCGCGCCTGGCACATGACGCGCCCTGAGCTGCGCACCGACGTCAACGGCCGCGTGCTCTCCGTTTCCGCCAACGCCTGGGACTGGAAGGAAGGCGCCTGGACGAGCCGGGAAGCCATCCTCTCAACCGACCTCTCTTGGGACGGCAACGCGATGAACTGGCGCGCCACGGGCAATCCCGCCCGCGACACCCAGGGCCTTTTCCACTGGCCGGACCTTCGTCTCGTCGCCTCGCACCCGAGCGGCGCGACCGACCTCTCGGGCGCGCTCTCGCTCACCCGCGAACGGACGGGACGGATTTCCCTCTCGGGCACCCTTCTCGGGAGTCCCGCCAAACTCGACGCCGACATCGCCCGCGCCTTCTCCGAAACGCTCGACGAAACGCCGCGTCCCCGACTCGAGGGTTCGCTTCGGCTCGGCGCGCAAAAGGGCGCTCTCTGGCTCGCGCTCGAGCGCTCGGGCCTTTTCTCGCTCTTTGACTTCTCGGGCGACGTGTCGGTCGCGGGCTTTGAGCGCGACGGCGCGCTGCGGGAACTCTCCGCCGCCGTCCATCTTCTCAACGGCGAGCTCTCGCTTACCGAGGGTCGTGGAAACCTCTACGGCGGCGCCATGACGTTTGACGCGCGTAAGCGCGCCGACGGCTCCTGGAGCGCCTCGTTGCAGGCGGAAAACGTTGAAACCGCCGACTTCCTGGCGCGCTCCTTCGGCCGCGCCCCCGTTTCGGGGAAGGCCGAAGTCAGCCTTCGGGCGTCGGGGCATTTGCGCCACCCCGAGGAACCCGTCGATTTGACGGCGGAGGTTTCGGCGGCCGACGCGACTCTTCGCGGGCTCGATCTCGGGCGCGCCTATGATCTGTTGATTGAAGAGCGAAGCGACACGCTTCCCGCCGAAGTGCTCGCGAACGACGCGTCGACGCCCGTTCGTGCAATGCACTTCCGTCTTGCGGGACGTCCGGCCGATCTGCTCGTGACCGACGGCCGCATGGAGGGAGAAGGCTGGCGCGCGGATTTCGGAGGCTCTCTCCCGCCGCTTCGCCCGCAGTGGCTCGGCACCTTCCGCTGGGAAGCCGCGGGGTCGGTACCCGCTCTGGAACTTCCCTGGCACTTTGAAAAACCCGTCGAACGAAACGAAAGCGGCTGGCGCCTCTCCTGGGCGCAGACCGCCTCCGCCGTGCGTAACGCCCTGGGCGAAGATCCCTGGAGTCTCGAGTCGATCGAACGCCGCGCCAAGCGCGCCTGGCTCAATCTGCGGGACCGCATCGAAAACTTCGAATTTTCGGCGCCCGATTTTTCCGAACTGAAGGACAAGTTCTACGACTGGCTCCCCTTCACGGAGAAGGAGACACCCGCCGAACCGCCGCAGGGCGGCGCGATCTGATCATCGGCGGCTTTCACGGGCCCGCACAAGCGCCTCATAGACCTCGGGCGCAACGAAGCGCGAGGCCTCTTCGCCGCCGAGGAGCGCGATTTCGCGCACGAAGGTGCCGCTTACGAACTGATAGCTGTCCGAGGGCGTCAGAAACACCGTCTCCACGTCGGGCATGAGCTGACGGTTCATGCCCGCCATCTGAAATTCCGCCTCGAAGTCGCTCACCGCCCGCGCGCCGCGGACGATCACCTTGGCGCCTTCGGCGCGCACGAGATCCTTGAGAAGACCCGAGAAGCTCTTCACCTCCACGTTGGGGAAGGGCTTCACGACGATGCGCGCGAGCTCGAGACGCTCCTCGAGACTGAGGAGGGGGCGCTTCTTTTCACTCGCCGCCACGGCCACGAGCACCGTGGGGAAAATGCCCGCCGCACGACGGACGATGTCGACGTGACCGTTAGTGATCGGGTCGAAGGTTCCGGGATAAACGGCGAACGTCATGCTTCCTCCTTGATGGGTTTGGCCAACGGGGCGAGCGGAGAATCGATGCGGGTGAGAAGCTGATAGTGCACGACGCCCGCGCGCGAGCCGCGCAGACGCATGAGGCCGAGCGCCGCGAGCTTCTCTTCGGAGAGGTAGGCGTCGGGCGTCTCCACATAGAGGAGCCCCGCTTCGCTCAGACGGGGAAGCACTGCGGCCAAGGCCTTTTCCTGCAGATTCGCGTCGTAGGGCGGATCGATGAAGACGAGGTCGAAGGTCTCCTTCGTGCGGGCGAGAAATTCAAAGGCGTCTCCCGCATGCACGCGGCAGCGGTCCGCGGCGCCGAACTTCTCGACGTTTTTGCGTAGCGACGCCACCGCCCCGCGGTGCCGTTCGACCCAGTCCACGGACGCCGCCCCGCGGCTCGCCGCCTCAAAACCCAATACGCCGCTTCCGGCAAAGAGATCGAGCACCCGACACCCCGAGAGGTCGCCCAGGAGATGCCGCACCCAGTCGAAGAGCGTTCCGCGCACGCGGTCGGGCGTGGGACGAAGTCCCTCGGCGTCGGGCACGGCGAGCGGGCTCTGCCGCCACATTCCCGCCGAAATCCGCACGACGCCCGCTCCCCTTGAAGACGGACGGGTTGCTAAACTTCTTCTACCGACCTCACGGCCGGATTTTTCCGATTTTTTCTTATTTGCCATTCAATAACGAACACTTATGGGTTTTGGTTCTTCGGAAGGTTGGCTTTCCCGACTGAAAAAAGGTTTGGACAGAACGCGCGTCAACATCGTCGGTCTTTTCTCCGGCGGCGTCGTGGACGAGGATTTCCTCGAAGAGTTGGAATTCGCGCTCATTACGGCCGACATCGGCGTCGACACCTCCTCGCGTATCCTACAACGTTTGCGCGACGAAATTAAATTGAAGGGGCTGCGCACGCAGGAAGAAGTCCGCCGCGCCCTTCGGGATCAAATCGAAGCGATTCTCGCCCCCTCGGAAGTCCCCTTCAATACGGAGCGTCCCGCGCCGCTCGTCATGATGATGACCGGCGTCAACGGCGCCGGAAAGACCACGACCATCGGAAAACTGTCGAAATTCTTCGCGGCCGAGGGCAAGACCGTGCTCCTCGCCGCGGGCGACACCTTCCGCGCCGCCGCGCGCGAACAGCTCGCCGTCTGGGGCGAGAGAAACCGCATCGACGTGATCTCTCAGGAAGGGGGCGACCCTGCCGCCGTGGCCTTCGACGCCGTCAACGCGGGCAAGGCCCGCGGCATCGACGTCGTGATCGTGGACACGGCCGGACGTCTGCCGACGCAGCTCCATCTCATGGAGGAACTGCGCCGCATTCACCGCGCGCAGGCCAAGGCCCTCGAAGGCGCCCCGCACGAGGTGCTCCTCGTCGTGGACGGCACGAACGGTCAGAACGCCCTCATGCAGGTGAAGGCCTTTGACGCGTCCGTGACGCTCTCGGGCCTCATCATCACGAAGCTCGACGGCACCGCCAAGGGCGGCGTCCTCGTGGCCATCGCCGACATGCGGCGCGACAATCCCCTTCCGATCTACTTCGTCGGCGTCGGCGAAAAGCTCGACGACCTTCAGCCCTTCCGCGCCCGCGCGTTCGCCAACGCGCTCGTCGGGCTCGAGGAAGACGAATCCGCGGAGTAAACCGTGTCGCCCTCTGACCTCCTCGCCGTCGTGGATCTCGGAAGCAACAGCTTTCGTCTGGAAGTCGCCCGACTCGAAGAAAACCGCCTTCTCTCGCTTCTTTACCGTAAGGAAACCGTGCGGCTCGCGGGCGGCTTCGCCCCCGACGGCACGCTGTCGCCCGAGATGGAAGACCGTGCGCTCCGCGCGCTCGCCCGTTTCCGCGAGTGCCTTTCGGGCGTCGCACCCGAAAAGGTTCTTGCCGTCGGGACCCACGCGATGCGGCGCGCCTCCCAGAACGCCGCGTTTCTCCGCGCGGCCGAGCATGCGCTCGGCGTTCCCATCGAGATCATCTCGGGGGAACGGGAGGCTTCGTTCGCCTTTTCCGGCGCGGTGCGCTCGCTTCCCTACAGCGCCGAAGAACGGCTCGTCGTAGACATCGGCGGCGGCAGCACCGAGATGGCCTCGGGCCGCGGCACGACGATCGGGCGTTCGGCCAGCTACCCCGTCGGGTGCGTGAGCGCCTCGATCGGCTTCTTTCCCGACGGCCGGATCACGGCCGACCGACAGAAGGCGGCGCTCGCCCACGCCATGGAGGTGCTCGGCGACGCGGCGAAGACCTTCCCCGACGCTCCCGCGTCCGAAGCCTACATGACGGCGGGCACCTTCCGGGCCGTCGTGGAGACCTGCCGCAACCTCGGCTGGACGAAGGAGGAGGTCCGCCTCGAACACATCGAAGAGCTCATCGCCCGGCTTTTGCGCTCCAAGGGGCGCTTTGCCCAGGCCTTCCCCGGCATGCGCGCGGACCGCTACGAAGTCATTGCCGGAGGCCTCACGGTCCTGCAGGCCGTCTACCGTACGCTCGGACTGCGCGAAGCCCGACTTTCGCAGGGAGGCGTCCGGGTGGGCCTTCTCTACGAACTCCTGGGGAATCCTCCCTATCGGGACGAACGAGAGGAATCCGTTCGGGATCTTGCGCGCCGTCTTTCGCTTGACGCCGCGCAGGGCGAGCGGGCCGCCTCCTGGGCCGAACGCATTCTCTCGCTTCTCGCGCCCGAAGCGACGGACGGCCTGCGGCACAATCTGCGCGCGGCGGCCCTCCTTCATGAATCGGGTCAGGCGATCACCGGCCACAACGCCTCCCGGATCGCCGCGCAGTTCCTTCGCAGCTGGACGCTTCCGGGCGTGTCGCGCGCGGACCGGCTTGAAGCGGCGAATCTTCTGCAGTGGCAGGAGGGACCGCTCCCCGAAGATCCGCGCCCCGACGAGGGCGAGCCCTTCTGGCGGGCCGTTCTGGCGCTGCGCCTCGCGCTCGTCTTTCTTCAGGCCCGTACCGAGCCCTCCTTCCCCGACATGCGGTACGATGAACATTCGGGCACGCTGACGCTGCCCGCGGTCTGGCTTCAGGACCGACCATTCACCGAGCAATGCCTGCGCGAAGAGGAGGAGCGTTGGAAAAACGCCGGCCTCTCCCTTCGCATCGACCGAGAATAACCCGTGTACAGCGAACCGCCCCTTTTCGAATTCCGACAGGTCGGCGTATCGATCGACGACGTCGTACGCCTTGAAAACCTCTCGTTTTCCGCCTTCCGCGGAGAATTCGTACTGCTTCACGGCGCCACGGGGAGCGGCAAGACCCTCGTTCTGGAAATGCTGAGCGGTCTGCGAAAGCCCACCGAAGGCGAAGTGATCGTGGCGGGCGACCGCATTAACGACTACAACGAACTCGAACGGCGGTCGCTGCGCCGTTCCATGGGGATTCTGATGCAGGGCGGCCTGCTCCTCGACGACCGGAGCGTGCTCGAAAACGTGCTGATCCCCGCCGTCGTGGCGGAGGAATCCTTTCGCGAAGCCCGCGCCAGAGCGCGCATCGCGCTCGAGAAGTGCGGGCTTGCCGCACTCGCGGACCTTCGTCCCCACGAACTTTCGGCCGGACAGCGGCAACTCGCCATGCTCGCACGGGCCGTCGTGAACCGCCCCGCCCTCATTCTCGCCGACGAACCCGCGGCGCACCTCGACGACCGAAACGCACAGACGCTCATCGACCTTCTCGGCATGTTCGCCCAGGCGGGCGTCACGGTCTTTCTGGCGAGTCACCGCATTCCCCGGCCGCGCCACGTCAAGGTGCGCGTCATCGAACTCGACGCCGCCGCGAGGAGAGAATGATGTTGACCTCCTACGCATGGGCCTTCAAGGAAACCTGGCGCGGATTGTGCCGCGACGGACGGATGCTCGCCCTCGCCACGGTGCTCGCCGGATTCGCGCTCTCCGTGCCGCTTTTCATCTTCACGGTCGTCTACGGGATCTCCGAGCCGATCCGCTCTCTTCCCACGGCGGTCGAAATCAGCGTCTTCACGACGGATAAGGCCGACGTCAAGGCGCTCACCGAAGAGATCGAAGCGCTCGAGGAAATCGATTCGGTCCGCCACATCCCGAAGGAAACCGCTTTTCGGGAACTGAACGAAGGCCTCGGGGTCAAGCGCAGCAAGATGCACAATCCCCTTCCGGACCTGCTCGTCGCCACCGTTTCGGACCGGGCCGATCCCGAGGAGATCGAGAAAACGGCCGCCGCCATGGAAAAGCTCGAAGGCGTCGACATGATCGCCTACGAAAGCGAATGGCACACCAAACTCACGGTCCTCACCGACGTGGTCCGCACGGGACTTCTCTTTCTCGGCGGCACCATCTTTCTGCTCGTCTCGCTCGTTCTCTGGGCGGCCCTTCGCATGACGACCCTTTCGGCGCGCGCCGAAATGCGGGCGCTCTATCTCTTCGGCGCCACGCCTCTCTTCGCGATCCGGCCCTGGGCCTGGCGGGGAACGCTCGTCATGCTCGCGGGGGCGCTCCTTGCGATTCTCATCACGGCTTCGGGCATTCACCTTCTCTCCGGCCCGATCGCCGCGGCCGCGGCGATCTACGAAACGCCCCTGCGTCTGGCTCTGCCGCCCACGCCCTGGTGCGCGTATTTCGTCGCCTTCTCCGCCTTTGCGGGCGGACTCATCGCCGCCTTCTCGGCCCTGGGCGCCTGGCGCTCGGTCCACTGAGAGTGGTGGTAGCATAAGGTTCGACTTTTCTTTTTTCCGAACGCATGAGCCAAAAGACACAGGACACCACGCCGCTTCTCCCCGCACCGCCAGTCGGAGAGGCTCCGCTTCTCGCCGCGCCGAAAAAGGCGGAGAGCCGCGCCGTCGTGCCCTATCGGGCCCCGAAGCCACCCACGCTGGTGGGAATCGGCGACCTCGAAGCCTATCTTCGCTTTGCCGAAGCGGCGCCCATGCTTTCGCCCGAAGAAGAGCACTCCCTGGCGCTCGCCATTCACGCGAGCAACGACCGCGAAGCGCTGCAGAAGCTCATCATCAGCCACCTGCGTCTCGTCATCTCCATCGCGCGCGGCTATCTCGGCTACGGTCTTCCCTACGCGGACCTCATTCAGGAGGGCAACATCGGCCTCATGAAGGCCGTCGCGCACTTCGATCCGAACCGCGGCAACCGCCTGATGACCTTTGCCGTGCACTGGATCCGCTCCGAAATTCAGGAGTACGTGATCCGCAACTGGCGCATGGTCAAGATGGCCACGACCAAGAACCAGCGCAAACTCTTTTTCAATCTTCGACAGCTCAAGGAAGACACGCGCCTTGCGCTCACGAACGAGCAGGCCAACCGCATCGCGCTCACGCTCGACGTCAAGCCCAAGGAAGTCTTCGAAATGGAAGAGCGCATGTACGGGCAGGACACGAGTCTCGAAACGCCGTCCTCCTCGTCCGACGACGACCGCGACGCGATGACGCCCGCCGACTGGCTTACGAGCGAAGACGACACGCCCGAGGCGATGCTCGAAGCCAAGGAGAGGGAGCGTCTCGAAGACGAAGGCATCTACACGGCGCTTCATGCGCTCGACGAACGAAGCCGCCGCGTCATCGAGGCGCGCTATCTGCACCGCAACGCCGACGGCGTCGCCAAGCCCGTCACGCTGCAGGAACTCGCCGACGAACTCGGCGTCTCCGCCGAACGTGTCCGTCAGATCGAAAAGAACGCCCTCAAAAAGATGCGCCTCGCGCTCGAAGAAGAAGAAAATTCCCTCTGAAAACCATGTTTCACGTCGTACTCGTCCACCCGGAAATTCCGCCCAACACGGGCAACGTCATTCGCTTGTGCGCCAATACGGGCGCGGAACTGCACCTCATCGAGCCGCTCGGCTTTTCGATGGAGGACAAGCACATGCGCCGCGCGGGACTCGACTATCACGAGTACGCCGACGTGCGCACGCACGCTTCGTGGGAAGCCTTTCTGGAGGCCTGCCGCCCCGATTTCGGGCGCATGTTCGCCATGACGACGAAGGGTTCGCGCCCCTTTGCCGAGGTTTCCTTCCGGGACGGGGATTGGTTTGTGTTCGGGGCCGAGAGCAAGGGACTCCCCGAGGCGCTGCGGGAGTCGTTTCCGCCCGAACAGCGCATCCGCCTCCCCATGCGGCCGGGCAACCGTTCGCTCAATCTGAGCAACACGGTGGCCGTCACGGTGTTCGAGGCGTGGCGCCAAAACGGTTACGAGGGCGGCGTCTGAGCCGCCCCGAGCGGAAGAATCAGTTCTCTCCGAGTTCATCCTTGTCGATCCCGTGCTCGATCGCGTAGACCGCGGCCTGCACGCGGCTCGTGAGGTTGAGCTTGCGCAGAATGCTCTGCACGTGCACCTTCACGGTCGATTCGGCAAGATTCAGACCGCGGGCGACCTCCTTGTTGGAGAGACCGCGGGCGATCCAAGCGAGCGCCTGTCTTTCGCGGCGCGTCAGAACGGAGGGATCCACGGCCGAGGGCAGGCTCGTCGAGCGCACCGGACGGGCGGCGGGCTTCGCCGCGGGGGCCGCCTGCTGCACGACGGTGCTGTGCTGCTGGGGCATGTGGCTGAAGGTCGCCTTGAAGCGCTCGAGAAACTTCGTCATCATCTGCGGCGACATGATGCTCTCCCCTTGCGCGGCCGTGCGCACGGCGCGAAGGAGGAAGTCCTGATCGATGTTCTTGAGAAGATAGCCGCGCGCGCCCATCGCGAGACATTCGCTCAGAAGCGCCGTGTCTTCACTCACCGTCAGCATGAGAATGGCCAGATTCGGATGCGCCTCGTGCACCTGCTCGAGCACGTCCCGGCCGTTCATGCTCGGCATGTCCATGTCGAGCAGCATCACGTCGGCTTCCACCGTGTCGGCCAGTTTTACGCCTTCGAGCCCGTCGCTTGCCTCGCCGACGACTTCAAAGTCGTCCTGACGCTGCAAAAGTGCCTTGACGCCGCTGCGAAACAACGTGTGGTCGTCCACGAGAAGAATTCGGATGTGGTTCATGCCTTGCCTCATTGCTGATGTTCTTCCTAACGGCCGTCCGAAGGTTCGGCGCGGGCTGCGCCCCGTTCGGACTCCGCCGTCCCTCAGGGCCCGGGAACGGTCATCCCGGGGCTAAGGAGCAAACTTTTTCCATTTTACCCCGTTCATCAGGACCGATGCGTCCCTCTTTGTCCGAGGGCAAACAAAGCAAAACCCGCAGGGCGGGAGCGCTGCGGGTTTCGTTTGCCGTCGGAGACGGAGATCAGCTCGCCTTGGCGGCGTCGGCCTGGGCGGCCTGCTGCGCGAGACGCTGCTGATAGAGCATTTCGAAGTTGACTTCGGGCAGATGAACGGGCGGAACGTTCGCGCGCGTCATCAGGTCGGCGAGGTTGCCGCGCAGATACGGGTAGACCATCGTCGGGCAGAGGACGTTCGTGACGTGCTGAACGGCTTCCTGCGGGATGTTCTGGATGACGAAGAGACCGGACTGCTTGCCTTCGACGAGAATGATCGTGTGTTCGCCGGCCTTGACCGTGATGGTGCCGCGAACGGTCACGTCAAAGAGATTGTCCTGAACGACCGTCTGGCTCACTTCAAACTGAATGTCCACCTGCGGCTGTTCCTGCTGCGGCTGCATCAGAATCTGCGGAGCGTTGGGCATTTCGAGCGAAGCGTCCTTCAGGTAGCAGCGCTGCATCTGGAAGACGGGCTGCTGGGCTTGCTGCTCTTCGTTTTCGGCGTTCTGAATCTCGTTTTCAGCCATTTTTTCTTTCCTTTCTGGTGTCCGGCTCTGCCGGGACGAAAATGGGGCGGGACGCTCGGACGGCGTCCCGCGTTCTTTTCATATGGGGACGATTCCCCGTATTTCAAGATCAGTCGAGGGGCATCCCTTCCTTCTGCCAGGCAAAGAGACCGTTCTCGAGGATGTAGACCTTCTCAAAACCCACGCCGCGCAGAAGCTGGGCGACGGTCTTGGAGAGACCGCCCGTACGGTCCACGAGCACGACGGGACGGCTCTTGTCGAGTTCGCCGAGACGGTTCTGGATCTGGTCGGCGGGAATGTTGCGCGAAGCGGCGATGCGCGTGCGGCGATAGTCGTCGGCCTTGCGCACGTCGATGACGACGCCGTTTTCCTTGTTGACGATTTCCGTCAGGCGCTTGGGCGACACCATCGGGGCGTAGCGGCGCGTGTTGATGACGGGAAGGGCGAGGGCGATCACCGTGATGACGATCACGATGATCAGAAGGGAATTGTCGAGAAGAAATTGCATTTGATTCTGTGCTTTGAGAGTGACGGGTGATCCGTTCACGCGATTATATCGGCTTTCTCGCGCCGTCCGCCCTTTTGCCGAGACGCTCGGGAAGTCGACGTGTTAGAGTTTTTCCTATCGCTTCACTTTTCCTTCGGGGTCTCACTGTGCCGCTCTTTCGGGTGATCACGCTCGCTACGCTTTCCCTCGTCCTCCTTGCGGGGCCGGGCGCCGTCGACGTGTCCGAAGCGGCCGCCCCCTCGAGCACCCGGCAGAAGGCCGACGCCGAATCGCAAAAGTCGAAGGTGCAGTCGCGCCTCTCCACCCTGCAGAAGTCGCTCAAGGCCAACGAAGCCAAGAGCGAGGAAACCGCCAAGGCCCTCAAGGAGGCCGACCAGGCGATTTCCCGCGTCAACCGCAAGCTCAGGGAACTCAACGCCAAAAAGGACAAGGCCCGCACCCGCCTCAAGGACCTCGAAGACGACCGCAAAAACGTGGACGTGCGCCGGGCGCAGGCTTCGCAGCACGTGCGCACCATCGCCCGCGCGCAGTATCTCAACCTCAAGCAGCCCGCCTGGCAACGTTTTCTCGAAGGCGCCAATCCGAGCGAAGTCGTTCGGGAACGGGCGTCCCTGCGCTATCTCGCCCGCGAAGAAACGCGTGCGCTCTCGCTTCTCGACAATCGTCAGAAGGAAATCGACCGTCTGGCCCGGGCCGCGCAGGACGAGCAGAAAAATCTCGACCGCATCGCGCGCGAGGAACGGGAAAGCCGGCAGGAACTCGTGCGCGAGAAGTCGGTGCGCGAAAAGACGCTCAAGACCCTTCAGGGCGAGATCCGTTCGCAGCAGGCCGACATCAACAAGCTTCGCAAGGACGAGCAGCGCCTCGGCTCCCTCATCGCGAACCTCGACAAGAAGATCGAGTCCGAACGCAAGGCCGCCGAGGCGCGGCAGCGCGCGGCTCAGGCCGAAAAGGCGAAGAAGGCCCGAAGCGGCTCGAAAAAGACGGGCCCCGTGCGGCACCGCGGCGGATCCGCGAAATTCGCGTCGCTCAAGGGAAAGCTCACCCGTCCGTCCACGGGCCGCATCGTGGCGCGCTACGGCGCCAAGCGCGGCGCCTCGGCCAAATGGCAGGGGCTCCTCTTTCGGGCGCCCGAAGGTTCCGACGTGCGCGCCTGCGCCGACGGAACGGTCGTCTTTTCCGACTGGCTGCGCGGATTCGGCAACCTCATCATTGTCGACCACGGCGGCACCTACATGACCGTCTACGCCAACAACGAATCGATCTTCAAAAACGTGGGGGACCGCGTTAAACAAGGCGAAACAATTAGCTCCGTCGGGCGTTCAGGAGGCGATCAGGACGCGGGCTTATACTTCGAGCTCCGCTACAAAGGGAAGCCCGTGAATCCCAGCGCCTGGCTCTCGTCAAAATAATTCGCGGCACCGACACTCTTACCGAAACAATACGAGAACATGTTCCACAATTTTCGCGCCCTAACTCTCATCGGCATCGGCGCCGTCGCCGGCGCCCTCGGCTCCGTGGGCCTGCAGGCCTGCGCCGAGAACAAGGTTCTGGACCTTCCTCTGCAGGAAATCCGTCAGTTCACGAGCGTCTTCAACGCCGTCAAGGACTACTACGTCGAAGACGTCACCGACAACAAGCTCCTGCAGCTTGCCGTGGAGGGGATGGTGAGCGGGCTTGACCCGCACTCGAACTTCCTCGACGTGGAAGGCTTCAAGGACATGAACGAGAGCACCCAGGGCGCCTTCGGCGGCCTCGGCCTCGAGGTGACGAAGGATCCCGCGGGCGTGCGCGTGATTTCGCCGATCGACGACACGCCGGCCGCCCGCGCGGGCGTGCGCGCAGGCGACATCATCACGAAGATCGACGGCGAGTCCGTCGCCGACGTGACCCTCAACGACGCCGTCAAGCGCATGCGCGGCGAGCCCGACACCAAGATCGAACTCACCGTCGCCCGCAAGGGGGAAATGAAGCCCCTCACCTTCCATTTGACGCGCGCCATCATCAAGACGCAGTCGGTCAAGATGCAGAAACTCGACGGCGGCTTCGGCTACATCCGCATTTCGCAGTTCCAGGAACGCACGACCGAGGACCTCGCCAAGTACCTCAACGAACTCGCCGAAGCGAAGTCCCTCAAGGGTCTCGTTCTCGACCTTCGAAACGACCCGGGCGGCCTTCTGCAGGCTGCCATCGGCGTTTCCGCCGCCTTCCTTCCCGCCAACACCGACGTGGTGTCGACGAAGGGCCGCGCGCCGCAGTCCGACTACGTCTTCAAGGCGATCGAATCCGACTACCGCAGCGGCAACGCCGTTCGCGCGCTCGCCGATCTCACGCCGCTCGCGAAGACCGTGCCGATCGTCGTGCTCATCAACTCCTCCTCGGCCTCCGCTTCCGAAATCGTGGCGGGCGCCCTGCAGGACCACAAGCGCGCCGTGATCATGGGCGATCGCTCCTTCGGGAAGGGCTCCGTGCAGACCATTCTGCCGATGACCTTCGGCGACAAGACGGTCGGCGTGAAGCTCACGACGGCCCGCTACTACACGCCCTCGGGCCGCTCGATTCAGGCCAAGGGCATCGTTCCCGACGTGTTTGTGGACGACACTCCCGTCGGCAACTATCCCTCCTTCCAGGTCCGCGAATCCGATCTTTCGCACCACCTCGTCAACGAAAACGAGAGCGAAACGGAAGCGAAGAAGAAGCTCGATGAACTCCCCTACGGTGATGAAGACGTGGTCGACATGCCCGACTACACCTACTTCTTCGGGGATGAAAAGGACTGGCAGCTCCAGCAGGCCGTGCGTCAGCTCAAGGGCGAAAAGGTCGAGGTTTCGAAGTACCGCGGCAAGCCCAGGAAGGAAGTGGCCGCTCTGAAGAAGGCCGAGGAAGCGAAGGCCGCCAAGGCGCAAGCCAAGGACGCCAAGAGCGACGCAAAGAAGAAGGAAAAGAAGGACGAACCGCAGAAGAAGTAAGGTTTCCTTCTCCTTACCCCACGGGGCGTGCGGCATTGGGCCCGTGCGCCCCTTTTTCTTCCCCGTTGGACGAGACACACGATGCATCCCGAACTCATTGAACGACTGAGCCGACAGACCCTCCTGCCGCAATTCGGCGAAGAGGGCCGCGACCGAATCGCCGCCGCCCGCTTTCTCGTGATCGGCGCGGGCGGACTCGGCTCCCCCGCCCTGCAGTATCTCGCCGCCTCGGGCGCGATGCGTATCACGGTCGCCGACGGCGACGAGGTGTCGCGCTCGAACCTCTCGCGCCAACTTCTGCACGACGAGAGCCGTCTCGGCATGAACAAGGCCGAGAGCGCCGCCGTGGCGCTCTCGCGCATCAACCCCTTTGCGGAGATTACGAGCGTTCCCCGCTACGTTTCAGAGGAGGAACTCGCGACGCTCGCCCGTCAAAGCGACGTCGTTCTCGACTGCTCGGACAACCTCGCCACGCGCTTTGCCGTGAACGACGCCTGCGCAAAAACCGGCACGCCGCTTGTCTACGGCTCCGCCGTCGGTTTTTCCGGACAGGCCTCCGTCTTTGACTTCCGACGGGAAGATTCCCCTTGTCTACGCTGTCTCTTTGAGCCCGACGCCGCCGAAAACGACGTCAAGGCGGCCAAGGCCGGCGTTTTCTCGCCGCTCACGGGCTTCATCGGCGTTCTGCAGGCCTCCGAAGCCCTGAAGCTTGCGGCGGGACTCGAGTCGCCCCTGTGCGGGAAGTGGTTTTCGGCGGATCTGCTGACGATGCGCTTTTCGCAGATCCGCTTTCCCCGCGACCCGCACTGCCCGGTGTGCGCTCAGAGAGAGGAAGGAAGCGGCACCAAAGCCTGAACCCGTCCCGTCCTGCTCTCGAGCATTTTCTCGGTTTCGTTCCACTTCGAAAAGAGAGCTTGCGCGGCGGGGAAGCCCGAAAGAATCGGCTGCCACCAGCGCACGGCCCGGGCGTCGAAGTGATAGACGGCCGCCCCGGTCGGAAGCTTTGCCGCTTCCTTGGCGAGTTTTACGGCGGTCTCGAGCGTGCCGAGCTCGTCGACGAGCCCGAGATCGAGCGCCTGCCGTCCCGTCCAAACGCGTCCCGCCGCCAAGCGTTCGACGTCGGGCAGAGCCATGTCCCGCGCTTCGGCGACGTGCGACTTGAAGGTGCGGTAGACAAAATCCACCGACGACTTGAGGACGTGGCGCCGCACGGCCGAAGTTTCGCGCCAGGGAGCACCGTCCGCGAGCGACGATTCGGTCGCATAGCCGCCGTAGCCCACCGACAGGGCTTCGCGCAGATCGACGAGCTTCGGGAAGACGGCGAATACGCCGATCGAGCCCGTCAGCGTCATCGGATCGGCCACGATCTTCTGCGCGCCCGTCGACACCCAGTAGCCGCCCGAAGCGGCGGTGTCGCCCATGCTCACCACGACGGGCTTGCCCTTTTCCTTGAGTCCGAGAAGCGCCGAGCGGATCTTTTCGGCCGCCATCGCGTCGCCGCCGGGGCTGTTGATGCGAAGCACCACGGCCCGGACGTCTTCGTCCTCCTTCACGAAGGCGATGCGCTCGACGAGTTCGTCGGCCACGAGGCGCCCCATGCGGGGGTCGTCCACCATCTCGCCTTCCGCATAGAGCACCGCGACGCCCGGTCCGGTACCTTCGGCGCCGTCCGACGTGTCGAGGAAGTCGTAGAGGTTCGTGAGCGCAACCTCCCTGCCCTCTTTGGCGTAGGTCTTCCGAAGCGCGGCCCGGAAGGCCGCCTCGTCGCCCGTTTCGTCCACAAGCCCGTAGCGGCGCTGATGCCGCGCCTCGCCTTCGGGCATGGGTTCGAGTGCGTTCTGCGACTCACGGTAGGTCTTCCAGGCGTCGTCCTTCCAGCCCCGTCCCGCCTTCCAGGCGTCGAGCATCGTCGTCCAGGCGTCCGACAGATAGGAGCGCTGCGCCGCGAGGTTTTCCTTCGTCGGAGCGGCGCGCTCGAAAACTTCCGGAGCGCTCTTGAAGTCTCCCGCCTTGTACACTTCGGCCTCGACGCCGAGGTGCTTCAGAAAGCTTCCCCAATAGAGGGTTTCGCCCGAGAGTCCCTTCAGATCGACGCGCCCCATCGGGTGCAGCCACAGACGGTCGGCATGCGCCGCCACGGCGTACTGCGCCTGCGTGAAGTTCCACCCGTAGCACCAGACGTGCTTGCCCGTTTCCCTGCGGTACTCGTCGAGCGCCTCGCCGATGACGCGCGCGGAAGCGCCGCCGACTCCCTCGAGGTCGTCGACCCTCAGAAGAATGCCCGCGATGCGCTCGTCCTTCTTCGCGTACCGCACGGCGTCCGTCACGTCGCCGAGCAGCGTCACGGGATCGGCTTCGCGGATCATCCCCGCAAGCCCGCCCGCGACCGGACGGGTGTCGGCAATCCGTCCCGTGAGCGTAAGTTCGAGAAGCGACCCCGCCTGGGGCGCCGGCACCGGAACGGGCCGCAGAAAGTAGACGGCGAGCAGAAAGCCCGCGAGCATCGTGAGCACGATGCAGACCTTGGCGACACCCCAGACGAAGCGTCCGAAGCCGCACAGCAGCCGCGCGATCATTTGCCTCTCCTTTCCTCACCGGTTCTCGTGAGGTCCTGCAGTTGGGCGATCATTCGGTCCACATAAGCGGGTTTTCGCATCGGATAGCGCGCGTGGGCGCGGTGGTGTCCGTAGCAGCAGACGGTCCTGAGTCCCGCCTCCTTGGCGATGCGCAGATTGAAGAAGCTGTCGTCCACCATCGCCGCCTCGGCCGCGCGGACGCGGTATCGGGCGAGGAGATGCGCGAGCATGCGCGCCGAAGGCTTCGGCGCCCAGTCTCCGAGAAAGTGCGTGTCGGTGGAGCAGACGAGGTCGTCAAAAACGTGCGTGAGGCGCAGATGCGTGAGCGCGGCCTCCGCATAGTTGCGGGGCGCGTTCGTGTAGAGCACCTTGCGCCCCGGGAGACGCTCGAGCGCCCGTCCGGGGTCGCCCGTCTTGTGCAGATAAGGCCGCACGTCGAAATCGTGCGTTTCCGTCAGAAACCGCAGGGGATCGACGCCGTGGCGGCGCCAGAGGCCCAGAAACGTGGTGCCGTACTGCGCCCAGTAGCGCTGCCGCATCTCGGTCGCCTCCTCTTCGGAGAGACCGAATTCCTTCATCAGAAAGCGGTTCATCCGATCGTGCAGGGCGACGAAGAGACCGCCCGAGGAGCGCAGAACCGTATCGTCGAGATCGATGAACCAAAGCTTCACGGCGGTGCGCTCCGTCGTGACCGGCATCCTTCTTTTTTCGCGGCCGAGAAGTACCGTCATACGCATTCCTTTCTAAAAAAAGAAAAAACCCGACAGAACAACGCATCCTCTTCTCGTGCGTTCTTCTGCCGGGTTCGGGGCGATGCGCGGGAAAAACTTAGTCCCCGTACATCTTCTGTTTGAGTTCGCGACGCTGCTGCGCTTCAAGCGACAGGGTGGCCGTCGGACGCGCCATCAAACGCGCCACGCCGATCGGATCGCCCGTTTCTTCGCAGTAGCCGTATTCGCCCTCGTCGATGCGGCGGATGGCCGCTTCGACCTTCTTGAGAAGCTTGCGTTCGCGGTCGCGCGTACGAAGTTCAAGGGCATGTTCCTCTTCGATCGTGGCGCGGTCCGTCGGATCGGGCGCGACCGTCGTTTCGCGAAGATTCACGGTGGTCTGGTCCGCGTTCTGGCGAAGCTCATTTTCCATCTGCACGAGGAGATTGCGGAAAAAGGCCAGCTGGCGCTCGTCCATGTAGTCGTCGTCGGACATCTGCAGAATTTCTTCTGCGGTCAGCAGTTTGTTGTTTGCCATACTTATTCTTCAAACGATAGCCGGAAAGAGAGTTCTTCCGAGGAGAAAGGAGCATAGCAAAAAAAGCGCAAGTTCGTCGCTCAGGGATTTACCCTTTCCCGCGAACTTGCGTTTTTTTGTTGCCGAATCCCCGTTGTCTAGGGATAAACCTTAGGCCAGGCAGGTGTCGAGACCCCGGCGAATGGCGTCCTCAGGAAGATTGCGTCCGATGAAGACCATTCGGGAGACGGGCTTCGCATCGCCCCAGGGGCCCATCACGTCGGCGCCCGCGAGCATGTGCACGCCCTGGAAGACGACGCGGCGGTCGCTGCCCTGCATGTAGAGAACGCCCTTGTAGCGAAGAAGGTCCTCTCCGTACACGCTCGTAAGCGACATGATGTAGCGGTCGAGCTTGGCGGGATCGAACGGACGTTCGCTTTCGTAGTAGAAGGTCCGGATGTCGTCGCGGTGATGGTGATGATGCCCTTCGTTGAAGAAGGCCGGATCGACTTCCAGAATGTCGTTCATGTTGAAGCCCGTGATGTCGAGGACCACGTCCACGGGGCAGTTCCCCATATCGACGCGGCGGATCGGCGCGCGGGCGTTCATCTGGCGAAGACGCGCTTCGAGCGCTTCGCATTCCTCGGGCGTCACGAGATCGCACTTCGAAAGCAGGATGCGGTCGGCAAAACCCACCTGATCGCGCGCGGCGGCTTCTTCGTCGAGCGTCTGCGGACCGTGCTTGGCGTCGACCACCGTCACGACGCCGTCGAGGCGATAGAAGGCCGCCACGGCGTCGTCCATGAAGAAGGTCTGGGCCACCGGACCGGGATTGGCCACGCCCGTCGTTTCGATGACGACGTAGTCGAACTGAATTTCGCCGCGGTCGCGCTTGTGGCGAAGATCCGTGAGCACCCGCGAGAGGTCGCCGCGGATCGTGCAGCACACGCACCCGTTGTTCATCGAAATGATCTGCTCCTTGTCGGACTGCACGATCAGTTCGGTGTCGATGTTTTCCGCGCCGAATTCGTTTTCGATGATCGCGATGCGGTGATTGTGGTTTTCCGTGAGAATGCGGTTGAGCAGGGTCGTCTTGCCCGCCCCCAAGAAGCCCGTCAGAATCGTGACGGGAATGTCGGGACCGCGAGGTTCTTCCACTTCCATTTCTTTCTCCTTACGGCCGCACCAAGAGGTGCAGACCCTTCAAATATTCGCCTTCCGGGCAGGTCATCATCAGCGGATGATCCTCGCCCGCTCCGAATCGGCAGAGCGCCCAGGCGTCCGATCCGGCGTCAAAAACGGCGCCGGCGACGATCTTCTGGAAGAGATCCACGTCGATCGCTCCCGAACAGGAGAAGGTGAAAAGATGTCCGCCCGCGCGAAGCAGACGGATGCCGTTCAAATTGATGTCCTTGTACGCACGCGAGGCACGCGCCACGTGGTGGTGGTTCGAGGCGAACTTGGGCGGATCGAGAATGACGAGGTCGAAGGTCTCGCCCGCTTCGCGCAGCGTGCGCAGGTAGGAAAATACGTCTTCGCAGACGAATTTTGCGCGGGACTCGTCAAAATCGTTTCGGCGCAGATTGCGCTTGGCCATCTCGATGGCTTCCTGCGAGGAATCGACCGAGATCACTTCGTCGGCGCCGCCCTTGAGGAGGGCGAGCGAGAAGCCGCCGGTGTACGAGAAGCAGTTGAGCGCGCGAAGCCCGCGTCCGTGTTCGGCGCGGAAGGCTTCGGCGAGCTTCTGTGCGGCAAGACGGCTTTCGCGCTGGTCGACGTAGAACCCCGTCTTGTGCCCGACGCGCACGTTCACGCCGTAGCGAACGCCGTCCTCCACCACTTCGATTTCCTCGGGCGGTTCTTCGCCGCAGAGGGATTCGGAGCGGATTTCCAGACCTTCGCGCTGGCGGGTCGCCGCGTCGGAACGGTCATAGACGCCCCGAGCGCCCGTGAGCTTCATGAGGATGTCCCCGATGACGGCGCGGTAGCGTTCGACCCCCGCCGACTGGAACTGCGTAACGAGATACGGGCCGTACTGATCGACGATGAGGCCGGGCAGTCCGTCGGCTTCGCCGAAGACGAGGCGGATGGCGGACGTTCTCGCGTGAAGCGCGCGGCGCGCCTCCACGGCGTAGCGAAGGCGCGTCTCGAGCCAGCGCTCGTCGATGACGTCCTCCTCGCGGAAGGACCACACACGGGCGCGGATCGTCGACTTGGGCGAATACGCCGCCCACGCCAGAAAACGGCCGTCCTTGGTTTTCACCGCCACCGTGTCGCCCGCCGCCGGCTGACCGACGACCTTTTGCACGGCGGTGTCGTACACCCAGGGGTGACGACGCAGAAGGGAACGTTCCTTCCCTTGCTTGAGAATGATTTCCATGGCAATTCCTAATCGAGAGGGATGTCTCCCTCAAAAACGTATTCCGCGGGGCCTTCCAGAAACACCGGTCCGTCCGGATCGGGCCGACGGACCCGAAGAATGCCGCCCCGGGTATGAAAAGTCACGGTGCGTCCGAACCGGCCCGTAAGCATACCCGCAACGGCGGCCGCGCAGGCGCCGCTACCGCAGGCGGGCGTCTCGCCCACGCCTCGCTCCCAGACTCGGAAGTCGGCTTCCGAGTCGGAGCGCGGGCAAACGCACTCGAAATTGATCCCTTCCGGAAAGGCCGGATGCGCCTGCAGACGCTCTCCCGTCCGACGGAAAAGTTCGTCCTCGGGCATGGGGCCGAAACGCACGGCGTGCGGATTTCCGACCGCCAGAACGCAGAGTTCTTCGGTTCCGGAAAGTCCGAATCCCCGCCACGATCCGTCGTGAAGCGACAGTCCTTCGGTTCGGAAGGGAAGATCCTTTGCGTCGAGAATCGGCATTCCCATTTCCACCGACACGAGACCGTCCTTTCCGATCGATCCCCGGATCACGGCGCGCATCGTTTCGAAGCGCACGCACTCTCCGGGCAGGATGCGCTCGAGCACCCACCTCGTCATGCAGCGGGCGCCGTTTCCGCACTGCTCCACTTCCCCGCCGTCGGCGTTGAAGATGCGGTAGCGGAAGGCCGCGTCCGGGCGTCGGGTCTCTTCGAGAACGAGCAGCTGATCCGCACCGACGCCGAGTCTGCGGTCGCACCAGCGGCGCAGGTGCGCGGCGTCGAGCGGCCAAATCCCCCGGCGATTATCGATCAAAATGAAGTCGTTGCCGGCTCCCTGCATTTTCACGAAGTGTCCGTTCACTTCACGCTCCTGTCAGTAGAGAGAAGGCTCTCCTTCGGGTCGGGTCTTGAAGCGGCGGTGCACCCACAAATACTGGTCGGGATGCTGTCGGATCCAGGCTTCGAGTTCCCGGTTCACGCGCGCCGTGTCCGCCTCGAAATCGGCCGTCGGAAAATCCTTCCAGGGTTCGCTCACGTGCACGAAATACCCCTCGTCCGTCATCGTGGCGATGCACCAGACGACCTTCGCCTTCGTGACCCGGGCGAGCCGGCTCACCATCGGAAGCGTTGCGGCGGAGACGCCGAAAAACGGCACGAAAATGGAATGCTTTTTCCCGTGATCCATATCGGGAAGATAATAAAAGGGAAGCCCCTTTTTCATTTCTCGGATCACGGGACGCAGATCGCTCGCTTTGCTTTTCGGAATGAGCACGGGGTTGGAGAAGCGAAGCCGCCCCTCGAGCGTCGCCTTGTCCCAGGCGGGATTGCTCTGTTTCTGATAGAGCGACACGCCCCGGACGTAGGTGTTGAGCGCGATCCCCGCCGCGTCGAGGCCGGCGAAATGCGGGGCCACCACGATGAGCGGACGGTTCTCCTCGTTGAGGATGTTCTCCACGCCTTCGATGCGCACGAACGAGCGGATTTCCTCGGCGCTCGCCTCCCACAGCACGCTGTGGTCGAGCGCCGCGCGTCCGAGGCGCACGTACACGCGCCGCGCCAGACGTTCCCGTTCGGCGTCGGAGAGTTCCGGAAAACACGCGCGCAGATTCGCGAGCGTCACGCGGCGGCGCTTCGGAATGCACCACCACAGCACCCATCCGACGATGCGCGCAAGCTGCTCGCGCTGTCCGACCGACAGAAAGCGAAGCTTCTTGACGAGCCAAATCCACCCGCGGGCCATCCATTCGTTCACTTTTTCGTCACTCCCTCTAATTTCTTTCGGGCCGCCCTCGGCGCCTTGTAGCGTTTGTAGCTCCACGCATACTGCGAGGGCGCGCTCAAAACGATCTCCTCAATCTGACGGTTCATCGCGGCGGCGTCCTTTTCCAGGTCGCCCGTGAGCGGTTCGCTCCATTCCTTGCCGTGAATGCGCCAGCCGTGCGACTCGCGCACGCCCCAGGCAAAAATGCGGATCGCGTCGAACTGCCGCGCCACCCGCACGGGCAGGGTCATCGTGTAGGCGGGCTTGCCGAAAAACGGCGCCCAAACCCCCTCTCCGTGCGAAGGCACCTGATCGGGGAGCGCCCCGAAGGTGTGGCCCGCCCGCAGGTTGCGGATCACTTCCTTGACGCCCGCAAGCGTCGTGGGACAGGCGACGATTCCCGGCGCCTGTCGGGCCTCCCCGACGAGACGGCGCAGGAAGTCGAACTTCGGCGGACGATAAAGAATGGAAATGTTTCGTCCCGACTCCCGGTAGAAGGTGTGGGCGAACCACACGGGGAGGACCTCAAAGCATCCGACGTGGGGCGTCATGAAGACGATCGGACGGCCGCTCTCAACCGCCGTGCGGACGAGGCGTTCGCACTCGGGATCGACCCGAACCTGCGTCATGACCTCTTCGGGCTTGCGATACCACACCCAAAGGCTCTCCATGACCTGTCGGCCGGCATTGCGCCCGACGCTGCGGTAGAGCCTCTCGTCAAAGAGCCCGGCCTGCCGCAGGTTCGCTTCGGCCTGCTCGCGGGTTTCCCGCGAAAGGCGAAAGGTCAGGCTGCCGAAAAGGGTTCCGAGCGACTGCAGGAACCCCAGGGGCAAACGGGCCAGCAAGGCGAAAAATCGTTGCATGCTCTTAGCGTAAGTATCGTCCAAACGGAATATTTTACCCCGCCACTTCCCAATCCTCTCCTCCGACGGCGGATTTTCACGCAAACGAACAACTTTGTTGGCATTTTCCCTTCGAGAAGCGTATGATGCGGAAATTCGCCGAGTTAACAAGACAACTTGCGGGGCGAATTTGAAGAAATACCGCTAAAGCGTCTGCCGCAACGTACTTCATGCTTCATTGCGCTAGGCGCTGTCCCCAATCCATTGGAGTGTGAAGAATGGCCAGCGAATATCTGTTTACTTCCGAATCCGTCAGTGAAGGTCATCCCGACAAAGTGGCCGACCAGATCTCTGACGCCGTCCTTGACGCCTGCCTTGCACAGGACCCCATGAGCCGCGTCGCCGCGGAAACCCTCTGCACGACCGGTCTCGTCGTGATGGCCGGTGAAATCACCACCGGCGCCACCGTCGACTACATCGATCTCGCCCGCGACGTTTTGAAGCGCATCGGCTACGACAACACCGAATACGGCATCGACCACAAGGGTTGCTCCGTTCTCGTCGGCTACGACAAGCAGTCCCAGGACATCGCCCAGGGCGTCGACAAGGCCATGGACGACGAGCTCAACCTCGGCGCCGGCGACCAGGGCCTCATGTTCGGCTTCGCCTGCGACGAAACGCCGACCCTCATGCCCGCCCCGATCTACTACGCCCACCGCCTGATGGAGCGTCAGAGCATCGTGCGCCGCAACGGCACGCTTCCCTTCCTGCGTCCCGACGCCAAGAGCCAGGTCACGCTGCGCTACGTCGACGGCAAGCCCGTCGGCTGCGACACGATCGTGATCTCTTCGCAGCACGCCCCGGAAATGTCCGACGGCAAGAAGATGAAGCCCGAATTCACGGAAGCCATCATCGAAGAAATCATCCGTCCGGTGATCCCGGCCGAATGGCTCGTCGGCACCAAGTTCCTCATCAACCCGACGGGTCGCTTCGTCGTGGGCGGTCCGCAGGGTGACTGCGGTCTCACGGGCCGCAAGATCATCGTCGACACCTACGGCGGTTACTGCCCGCACGGCGGCGGCGCCTTCTCCGGCAAGGACGCGACTAAGGTCGACCGTTCCGCCGCCTACGCCTGCCGCTACGTCGCGAAGAACATCGTCGCCGCCGGCCTCGCCCGCGTCTGTCAGGTTCAGGTCGCCTACGCCATCGGCGTGGCCGAACCGATGAACGTCACGGTCTTCACGAACGGCACCGGCGTCATCCCCGACGCCAAGATCGCCGAACTCGTCCGCGAACACTTCGACCTTCGTCCGCGCGGCATCATCAAGATGCTCGACCTGCGTCGTCCGATCTTCTCGAAGACGGCCGCCTACGGTCACTTCGGTCGTGAAGAACCGGAATTCACCTGGGAAAAGACCGACAAGGTCGCCGCGCTGCGCGCCTCCGCCGGCCTCTGATCCGACGTGATTCCGACGCGCCCGACCGCCTGAGGGCGGGCGCGCGACTCCCCCGTTGCAGAACTTGCGGCGGGGGATTCTTTTTTCCGCTTCCCGCCGCCCCGTTCCGAACGGATTCGTACGACGGAATTTCGTAGAATGGACGGATTCGTCGCCCTTTCGGGGCTATAGAGGACAGACTAGATATGACCAAACGAGTGCTTACCGGCATCAACACGACCGGCACGCTTCACATCGGCAACTACGTCGGAGCCATCCGACCCGCCATCCGGGACAGCCGAAATCCCGACGTTCAGAGCTTTTTCTTCCTCGCGGACCTGCACGCGCTCATCAAGTGCCAGGATCCCGCCCGCATTGAAAGAAGCCGTCGCCAGATCGCCGCGACCTGGCTTGCCGCGGGCCTCGACCCCGACAAGGTGGTTTTCTACCGCCAGAGCGACATTCCCGAAATTCCGACCCTCAACTGGCTGCTCACCTGCTGCACGGCCAAGGGCCAGATGAACCGCGCCCACGCCTATAAGGCGGCGACCGACGCCGCCGTCGAAGCCGGACGCGATCCGGACTCCGACGTCTCGATGGGGCTCTATTGCTACCCCATCCTCATGGCGGCCGACATTCTGATGTTCAACGCCGACGAAGTGCCCGTCGGACACGATCAGCTGCAGCACCTTGAGATGGCGCGCGACGTGGCGACCCGCTTCAACTATCTCTACGCGAAGCCCGACGCTCCCTTCTTCACGATGCCGCAGGCCACGGGCGGCTCCGCCGTGGAAGTGCTCCCCGGTCTCGACGGACGCAAGATGAGCAAGTCCTACAACAACGTGATTCCCCTCTTCGAAGGCGGCCGCAAGGCGCTCGACGAGGCCGTCTCGCGCATCGTCACGGACTCGAAGCTCCCGGGCGAACCCAAGGATCCCGACAGCAATTCGCTCTGCGTCCTCTACGCGGCCTTCTCCACGCCCGAAGAACTCGAAGCCTTCAAGAACGAGCTTCGCGCCGGCCTCGGCTGGGGTGAAGCCAAGAAGCGTCTTGCCGACAAGATCGACGCCGAAATCGGCCCGATGCGCAAGCGCTACGAAGAACTCATGGCCTCCCCCGAAACGGTGGAAGCCATCCTGCAGGAAGGCGCCCGCAAGGCCCGCGCCTACGCCGTTCCCTTCCTCGCCCGCCTCAAGGAAGCCGTGGGACTTCGCGCCTTCACGGCGCCCGTCGAAAACGCGACCGAGGAAAAGACCGCGAAGCAGGCCAAGGCCCTCTTCAAGCAGTACCGCGCAAAGGACGGGCTCTTTTACTTCAAGCTCACGATGAACGGCCGCGAACTCCTCCTCTCCGAAGGCTTCGCTTCGGGCCGTGACGCCGGCCAGTGGGTGGGCCGCCTCAAGAAGGAAGGCTACGCCGCTCTCGAAGGGGCTCCCGTTGCGCGTACGGAAGGCACCACGGACGACGACCTTCGCGCGGCGCTCGACACCTTCCGGGAAGATTGATTTCTTTCGGTGAAGAGTTCCCTCTTCGAAAAAGCCGAGGCGTATAATGCCTCGGCTTTTCTTTTGATCCCGAGGAGCGCTGCGACGAACCTCCTTCGCCAGGCTCGGGATTGTTCCACGTGAAACATCCGCGTTCACGTACCTCTCTTTCCTTCAACGGCGCTCATTTCCTCTTTTCCCATCAAGGAGTCATTCCGAATGATTAACGTTGAATCCGCCATCGCGGACCTCCGTCTTGCCGACTGGGGCCGCAAGGAAATTCAGATTGCCGAAGTGGAAATGCCCGGTCTCATGGCCATTCGCCGTGAGTACGCCGCCTCGCAGCCGCTCAAGGGCGCCCGCATTTCCGGGTCGCTTCACATGACCATTCAGACGGCCGTTCTGATCGAAACCCTTCTCGCCCTCGGCGCCGAAGTGCGCTGGGCGAGCTGCAACATCTTCTCGACGCAGGACCACGCCGCCGCCGCAATCGCCGCGGGCGGCACGCCCGTCTTCGCCAAGAAGGGCGAATCCCTCGACGAATACTGGGAATACACGCACCGCATCTTCGAGTGGCCCGACGGGGGCTTCTCCAACATGATCCTCGACGACGGCGGCGACGCGACGCTCCTCCTGCACCTCGGCGCCCGTGCGGAAGAAAACGCCGATCTCGTCGCTCATCCCACGAATGACGAAGAAAAGGCCCTCTTCGCCGCCATCCGCCGTCATCTTGAAGCCGATCCGAAGTGGTATTCCAAGCGCATCCCGCACATCAAGGGCGTGACGGAAGAAACGACGACGGGCGTCCACCGCCTCTATCAGATGCACGCCCGCGGCGAACTCCGCTTCCCGGCCATCAACGTCAACGACTCCGTGACGAAGTCGAAGTTCGACAACCTCTACGGCTGCCGCGAATCCCTCGTGGACGGGATCAAGCGCGCCACCGACGTGATGATCGCCGGCAAGGTCGCGGTCGTGGTCGGCTACGGCGACGTGGGCAAGGGTTGCGCCCAGGCCCTTCGTGCGCTCGCCGCTCAGGTCTGGGTCGTCGAAATCGACCCGATCTGCGCCCTGCAGGCCGCCATGGAAGGCTACCGCGTCGTCACGATGGACTATGCCAAGGACAAGGCCGACATCTTCGTGACGGCCACGGGCAACGTTCACGTCATCACGCACGATCACATGATCGCGATGAAGAACGAAGCCATCGTCTGCAACATCGGTCACTTCGACAGCGAAATCGAAGTCGCCGCCATGCGTCAGTATCCGTGGGAAAACATCAAGCCGCAGGTCGACCACATTCTGCTTCCGTCGGGGAACCGCATCATCCTCCTCGCCGAAGGCCGCCTCGTCAATCTCGGCTGCGCCACGGGCCATCCCTCCTACGTGATGAGCTCCTCGTTCGCCAACCAGACGCTCGCGCAGATCGAACTCTTCTGCCACACGGAAAAGTATCCGCTCGGCGTCTACATCCTGCCGAAGATCCTCGACGAAAAGGTTGCCCGCCTGCAGCTGAGCAACTTCAACGCCGAGCTCTCCGAGCTCACGGATGAACAGGCCGCCTACATCGGCGTGCCCAAGGAAGGTCCCTACAAGTCGGACGCCTACCGCTACTAATCGGTTGCCGACGCAGAGAACCCCGGAGGGAACGAACCCTTCGGGGTTTTCTTATGGAAAATTCGTGAGGCCCTTTTCCGTGATCAGCGCGTCAAAGCGCCGGTCGTACGCCGCAAAGATCGACGAGGGCACCCTCTGCGCCTCAAAGGCGATGAGAATGCAACGATTCGGACGATTCTCGGCGAGGAATCGGTCGAAATACCCGCCTCCGTAGCCGAGACGGTGTCCCTGAGAGGAAAAGCCCAGGGCCGGTGCAAGAATCAGATCGGGGAAAACGACCTCGGCGTCGGGCACCGTCAGACCGGCCCGATCCTTCGTCATGGGCGTGTCTTTCCCCCAGAGGCGATAGCGGATACCCGCCTCTTCGACGGCGGGAACCGCGAGACGCCGGGCCGGATCGTCCCCGCACCAGCGAAGGGACGCGGCCCGCAGATCGGGTTCACTCCCGAAGGGCCAGAAAATGCCGATCGTCCCCGCATTCACCTCTTCAAGGCAACGTTCAAAAGCCGCTTCCAGCACCGGTCCCGCTTCCCGCGCCCGAGCCCTGCGAATCTCCCGGCAACGTTGCCGCCAAAGTCGTTTCTCGCTCATCTCTCTCCTTGGAAGACTTCCCTCATCCGTTATAGTTGTTCCATCTTATGCGATGCGCAAACACTCGGAAATATGGTCAAGTCTAGGCTTCTTCTGTCGCTCTTCGGCACTCTGCTCGCGCCCGTCCTCTCGACGGCGGTTTCGTCCGATGCCCGGGCGACGCCCGTCGACGGGACGCTCGCCATGCGGCGGGCGCCCGTGCTGATGGAGGAGCGCCTGCACAATCTCCGAAGACAGGAAAGCCTCGTCATTGAGGACGAAACGGCCGCGACCATCGATTTTGCCGAAGTGATCCGCTCGGTCGACGCCCTCTTTCGGGAGCCCGCCTCCCCGGGCGAGAGCTCGAAGGAAGAGACGGAGGCCGTCACGACGGCGGGCCGCATCACGGCGGAATTTCTTGAAAATCCTCCGCAGGAAACGGATCGCTTTCCGCTCGCGCAGCCGCCGGAGGAACCCGAGGACAAGTGGATCCGCATGGCCCGCGAAGGCTATCGCAAAAAGGATCTGGAACTCCTCATGGCCGCGGCCGAGACGGCGGGTCCCAACGCCATCGAAGGCTATTGGGCGCTTTGGGCGCTCGAACTGCGCCTCGAAGCCGAACCGGGCGATCCGCTCGTGCACGCGGAGTTCGAGCGTTTTCTGCAACTCCACGCCGGCGAGTACCTTGGGGAACTCGCCACGGTGCGCTACCTGAAAACCGCCGCCGAAGTGCTGAACCTCGAAACCTTTGAGCGGCACTTTGAGAGCCTCGCCTGGAACCGCGACGACACCGAACTTCTCAATTGGCTCTACATCTATCGCCTTGAGGACGCCGTCGCCCGCGGTCCCGTGCCGGCGGCGCTGCGCAAGACGGTGAAACTGCATCTGCGCGACCAGAAGGCGACCGACGAGAGCTTCCGACGTCTCGGAGACCTTCTCGCCCGGGTCGACCGTTCCTGGTCCTGGGACCGGGTGCTCATCGCTTTGCAGAAGCGTCAGTGGACGGAAGCCAAACGTAATCTTCGCGCGGTCCCCCGCCCGCTTCTTCCCGCCTCCATCGCCGCGCTCGAACGCATTCTCGAGCATCCGCACGATTGGTACCGAAAGGCGGTGAAGAAGCCCTCGTCCGTATCCGCCCGGGTCGCAGAGTTCGCTACCCTGCGTCTCATTTCCTACAACCGTCAGGAAGCGGCGAAATTCCTCGAGAAAGTCGAAGGAAGACTCTCCGCCGCACGGCGTTCACTCCTTTGGTTCCGGCTCGGCTACAGCGCCGCGGTCGACCGTCGGCCGGACGCAACGAAGTGGTTCCGACGCGCCGACAAGACCCGCATTCCCCGGGAGCTCATGGCGGACTACGAGAACGTTCTCGCCTGGGAGGCCCGCAACGCGATTTTCGAAGGGAACCTCTATTCCCTTCTCAACATCCTGCGCGGCATGCCCGAAGAGGTTCTCAAGCGGGAGGAATGGGTCTATTGGCACGGGCGCGCTCATGCCGTGCGCGGCAATCACGAAGACGCGAAGAAACTCTTCGCCTCCATTGCGGGAAACTGGAGCTTCTACGGAAAGCTCGCCTGCGACGCTCTCAAGCGCCCCTATCCGAAACCGACGCTGCGGGAGCCCCCGTCGGAAGAATCGGTACGACGTTGGGGAGAAAACGCCGGCATTCGCCGGGCGGAAGTTTTCTATCGTCTGCACAGGTACGCGGACGGTCATCGCGAATGGAACTGGGCCATGCGGGGTCTGGACGACGAGGGACGCGCCTCGCTCGCCGAATACGCCCGCCGGCAAGGCTTGATTCACCGGATGATCAACACGTCCGACCGAACGAAAAAATCGGACTTCCGGCTTCGCTACCCCACGCCGCTCTTTTCCGTGATCGAGCGCAGTTCCGAAGGACAGCAGCTTCCAACGGAGTGGACTTACGGGCTCATCCGCCAGGAGTCCCGCTTCATACCCCAGGCGAGTTCCTCCGTGGGCGCGCGCGGCCTCATGCAGCTCATGCCCAAGACCGCCGCCTGGATGGCCAAGCAGCTCGGGCTCAACCGCTACGAAGCGCACCGCATCAGCGACATCGAGATGAACCTCATTCTGGGAACGGCCTACCTGCGCACGCTCTACGAGTCGCTCGACGAGAGCTTCCCGCTTGCGACCGCGGCCTACAATGCGGGCCCCTCGCGCGCGAGAATCTGGCGCACGACGCTTCGCCGTCCCATCGAGGCGGCGGCCTTCGTCGAGTCCATCCCCTACTTTGAAACACGCGACTACGTGAAGAACGTCATGTCGAACACCCACACCTATGCGCTGATGCTGCACGGCTCCGCCCCGAACTTCAGCAAAATGCTCGGGACCATCCGACCGAGTCCGGCGTCGCGCACCCATTTGCCCTGAAGAAGATGCCCAAGGTCTACACCGTCGGCGGCTACGTCCGCGACACCCTGCTTCACGAAACCCACCCCGACATCGTGCCGGGCGACCGCGACTGGGTCGTGGTGGGCTCCACGCCCGAAGCCATGCTCGAGCGCGGCTTTCAGCCCGTGGGAGCCGACTTTCCCGTCTTTCTGCACCCCGTCACGCACGAGGAATACGCCCTCGCCCGAACCGAACGCAAGACGGCGCCGGGCTACAAGGGCTTTGTGTTTCACGCCGCCTCCGACGTCACGCTCGAAGAGGATCTTCGCCGCCGCGACCTCACGATCAACGCCATTGCGATGGACGAAGACGGACGTCTCTACGATCCGTTCGGAGGACAAAAGGATCTGCGCGAGGGGATTCTGCGCCACGTCAGTCCCGCCTTTTCCGAGGACCCCGTCCGCGTGCTGCGGATCGCGCGCTTTCAGGCGCGCTTCCCCGACTTCGCCATTGCGCCCGAAACCCTTCTTCTCCTTCGCCACATGGTGGCCGACGGAGAAACCCGAGCGCTCGTTCCTGAACGCATCGGCATGGAATTCAAAAAGGGGCTCATGACGAAGGCCCCCGAGAAGATGTTCGAAACGCTCCAGGCGATCGGCTTTTGGGCGAACTTCGCCCCCGACCTTCCCTGCTCGAACGAGACCCTGGCGTTGCTCCAGAAGACGGCCCGGGAGAATCTCGCCTATCCCGAACGCTTTGCGGCGCTCACGCTCGAAGCGCGGGACGAGGAGACGATCGCACGCTTCATGAAGTCCGTTCGGGCGGATCGGGAGAGCGCCGATCTGGCGCAGGCTTTTCTCTGCGCCCGGCAGTTGCTCACCCCGGACCTCGACACGGAAGCCCTCTGCCGCTTTTACCGGCGCGCGGACGCCGTTCGCCGTCCGGAAAGAGTTCGGTCCGCGGCGCATCTCTGGGCGCTCTCAGCGGACCGTGATGAAGAACGGATTCTGCGGGGACTCTCCGCCTGGAACGGCGTGGATGCGGGCGCCGTCGCCCGAGGCTGCCCCGACAAGCGCGGGATTCCCGAAGCGGTTCTCGCCGCCCGCAGGTCGGCGGTGGAGCAATGTTTCACGTGAAACAAGTCAGAAAAGTTTGATGAGGAGGAGCCCCACCACGGCGAGCAGCATCGTGCTCATGAGGGGGAGCTCCACCTTGCGCCCGAAGGCTTCAAAGTGAATGTCTCCGGGCAGGCGCCCGAGCCCGAAGCGCCGCAGCTGCGGCATCCAGGTGAGAAGTACGAAAAACAGTACGAAAATGACCAGGGCCCAACGCATAATCTTCCTTTCTCGAGAGAGGCGTTCTGCTAGAGTACCTCTCTTCCTTCATTCACTCCCTATTGTTCATGCTTCCGAACCGCCTTTTGCGTGCCCGGCGCCTTTTTATTCGTAATGTAACGATTACCGCGCCGATCGGCGCCTACGAACACGAAAAAAAAGCGCCGCAGCGTCTGATTCTTTCGTGTGACGTCTGGGTGCCCGACACGCCCGTTTGCCGAGATTCGCTCGACGAGGTCCTCAACTACGACCAAATCGTCGACGTGCTCAAGAGCACGGCGCTCGCCCGTCATCACGACCTGCAGGAAACGCTCGTCGCGGAAATCGCCGAACGCCTCGGCCAACTGCCCGGCGTTCTCGCCGTGCGCATCGCGTCGGAAAAGCCCGACGCCTACGAGGAGGTCGAAGCGGCGGGCGTCGAAATCTGGCGTTTTTTCTATGAGGAGAGTGCCTCTTGATTCCCATTCATTCCGAAAGCAATCCGTTCTTCCGTGAGGACGCCGCGGGTTTCAAGCACAACGAACGCAACAAGCAGAGCGTCTCGCAGAAGAAGCTCACGAAGCGGATCATCCGGCTGACGGCGCAGGCGATCACGGACTTTTCCATGATCGAAGAGGGCGACAAGGTGATGGTCGCCATGAGCGGCGGCAAGGACAGCTACGTGCTGCTCGACGCACTGCGCACCCTGCAGAAGCGCGCGCCCATCTCATTCGAGCTCCTGGCCGTGACGGTGAATCCGCACATTCCGCAGTTCCCCGCCGAGACGCTTCGCGCTTACTTCGAAGCCGAAAAAATTCCGTATCACATCGAGGATCAGGACATCTACTCGATCATTCAGAAGCTGATTCCCGAAGGAAAAAGCGTGTGTTCGCTCTGCGCGCGCCTGCGCCGGGGCATCCTCTACCGCCTGGCGGGCGAGCTCGGCTGCACGAAGATCGCCCTGGGGCACCACATGGACGACATCGTCGGCACCCTCCTTCTGAACCTCTTTTACGGCGGCCGCCTCAAGGCCATGCCGCCCGTCCTGCGAAGCGACGACGGCAAGCACACGGTCATCCGCCCGCTCGCCTACGTTCGGGAGTACGAGACGGAAAAATTCGCCAAGCTGCAGGGCTACCCTCTTGCCCCCAAAGGCCTTTGCGGCGCAGGAGAAAATCTGAAGCGACAGGAAATCAAGGAATTGATGCGCAGCTGGGACCGCGAATTCCCCGGGCGCATCTACAACCTCTTCATGAGTCTGCAACGGGTGTCGCCCTCGCACCTCATGGACAAGTCGCTCTACGACTTCCACAACTTCGTTTCGCTCGTTCCCCGAGAGGAGGAAGCGGAGGATCCGCAAGAATGAGGGCCCGCGCCGAAACGGAGAAATCCTATTTGGCTACAATGCTCTCAATTCATTTGACATTCAAAAGGGTGATTTGGAACTATGAGAACCCGCTCCATGAAAGTCATCGACATGGCCGTCCACAAGGTCGCGACCATCACCGATGAGAAGAACATTACGGAATGTGCGGCCCAGATGCGCCGCGAACACGTCGGCAGTCTCGTAGTGGTGGACCGCAACAATCGCCCGATCGGCATGATCACGGACCGTGACATCGCCATCGAAGTGGTCGCCCGCAATCGGGATCCGAACAAAGTGACCGTGCATGAAGCCATGACGGCGCCCGTCGTCACCGCGGCCCCTACCGAAAGCATGGTGGTGGCTCTCGCCCGCATGCGCGAGTTCGGGATTCGCCGTCTGCCGATCGTGGATGAGGAAGGCGCGCTCATCGGCGTGATCAGCAACTCCAATCTCGTGGAGGAACTCTCGAGCCTTCTCGACAGTCTCGTGCGCAACATCCACTCCTCGAAGACCCGCGAAATCGCGCTTCGCTCGGACGAATAAGACGTCCGACCTCCGAACGGAAAGAAACCCCGAAAAAGCCTCGGCTCTTTCGGGGTTCGTTTTATGGGGCGGGACGTCTCCCGTTTACTTCTTGGTGAGGAGATCGTAGAGGGCGGAACGGTCGTTGCCCGTCGCCTTGGCCGCAGCCGCGGCGAGTTTCGAAGCGGGAAGCAGTTCGCGCAGGACGTCGAGCCAGCGGCGGTCCCGTTCGGTGAGACCTTCCTCCCGATGCGGCGCCTCATCGACCAGAATCACGTATTCGCCGCGCGGTTCGTGCGCGTCAAGCCAGGCGGGCAGCTCTCCGGCCGTGAGCGACACGATCGTCTCAAAGCGCTTCGTAAGTTCGCGGGCCACCACGATCCGGCGTTCCGGATCGAGAGCCGCAGCGAGATCGCGCAACATGTCGACAATGCGGTGCGGCGCCTCATAGAAAACGAAGGGTTCATGACGCGCAGCCCAACGCGCGATCGCCGTTTTGCGCGCTTTCGACTGAGGCGGCAAAAAGCCGACAAAGGAAAAACCGTCTCCGAGCAGACCGCCCGCGGAAAGCGCCGTGACGACGGCGCTCGCCCCCGGAATCGGAATCACGCGGAGGCCGGCTTCGCGGACGGCATGCACCACCCGGGCCCCCGGATCGGACACGGCGGGCGTGCCCGCATCGGTCACGAGCGCCACGCGCTCTCCCGCTCCGAGCAGGGCGACGACCTGTTCGGCGCCCTTCACTTCGTTGTGTTCCCGAACGGAGAACAAACGAACGTTGATGCCGAATTTGTCGAGCAACTTGCGCGTCTCTCGGGTATCCTCAGCTACTACGGTGTCGGCATGGGAGAGAACCCACAAGGCACGTAGCGTGATGTCTCCCATGTTGCCGATGGGCAACCCCACCACGTAGAGCGCCCCCGCGGGGAACTCCTGCTCGGCCACCCCTGCCGCCGTCATCAACGTATTGTCTTGCCACCGTTCCGATAAAGAAGCCATGTTCACCCTTCGTAGATTTGTTTCCGCATGCCTGATCGCGTCGGTCGGCTCGGTCGTCCTTGCGGAACCGGTTACTCCGCCCGATGCAGGTGGAAATGATACCCTCGAAGCGCGTTCCGACGAGGGGAATGCCGCCGAGACGTCGATCGCCGCGTCCGAAGCGCCCGAGATGACGACGGAGGCCATCGATCCCGCCGCGGCGCCGCTCGCGTCGCTCCTCCCCGAAGAACCGGACCGCCTGACGATCGCGTTAGTGATGCCGCCCGACGGCTCTCCCTTCACGGCCGCCTCCAAGATCGTCGGAAACGGGCTTCTCGCCGCCAGTCAGACGAGCCGCGAGCCTGCCGAAGTGCTTCTGGTGGAAGCGCCTGAATCGACGTCCCTCACGGAAGTGCTGCAGAGCGCCGTGGTGGCGGGCGCCGACGTGGTGGTGGGGCCGCTTCAGAAGGAGCGCGTGACGGAACTCATCCGAATCGGCGCCCTGCCCCTCCCCGTCGTGGCGCTCAATCATCCCTCGGAGGCGATTCCCGACGCAGAAATCCCGGCCAACCTCGTGATGATGTCGCTTTCGACCGAAAACGAAGCCGAATACATCGCGCGGCTCGCGGTCGCGGCGCTCGAAGAGAGCGCTCCCGAAGCACCCGTGCCGGCAATCCCCGCGCCGGATGCCTCCGCGCAGGATGTCTCCGCGCCGACCGCCCCCGTACCGGCTCTCCCCGACGCGACCGCGCCCCTTGCGGACGAAACGGGTGCCCTGACGGTGCCCGAACGTCAAAAGATTCTGATTCTCTCGCAGTCGGGCGCCTGGGAGACGCGCATCGCCGAGAGCTACGCAAAGGTCCTGACGGCATCGGGCACGCCCTTTGAGATCTACCGCATCGACGACATGGACCTCAAGCGCCTTCGCGAGAAGGTGCAGCCCGTCCTCTCCGAAGAGGACGAACGACGCTTCGCGCAGCGCCGGCAGGAGCTTCGTCATCTGCCGGGCACGACCGAAAGCGAGCGCCGCATCCGCGATCAGGCCCTCAAGCGCTTGGATTCCGACATGGCGGTGCGCCGCGCCGAATCCACGCCTCCCTACGCGGGCATCCTCCTCGCGCTCGACGCGCAGTCGGCGAGCATCGTGCGCACTTCTCTGCCCAGAAAGAGCCGCGTCTGGGGCACGTCCACGTCCAATCCGGGCGACCCCTCGGCGAGTTCCGCCGCGACGGCCCTCGCCTTCGACCTCGAAGGCCTCGTCTTTGCGGAATGCCCCCTGCTCCTGCGCTACGACGCGCAGAGCTTCACGGCGCGCTTTGCCGCCTCCATGCCCTATTCGCCCGCGGCCAAGCGGCTCTTCGCCTTCGGTGCGGACGCCTTCGGCGTGGCCGAGCGTTGGGCGCAGTCGAACCGCTCCTTCGAAATGGAAGGGGAGACCGGACGTCTCGTTCTCGATCGCGACCGCTCGCCCGTCGTGGAGCGCACGCCCCAAACCGTTCTCGTGCGGGAAGGACATCTGATTGAAGTCGCTTCGGAGAGCGTGGCCAAGCCCGGTCCCCTGCCGGAAGTTTCGATTCCTTCGCGTCAGACGCTCACCGTCAAGGAAGTGCTGCCCGCCAAGGCGTCGGTTACGGTGGTGCCCGTCATCATCGAGGACGTCGGCCCCGAACAGCCGGCGCCGAGTAAAATGCTTCCCGCTCCGGTCCGCTCGGACCCCTCCGCGCCCGCCGCGCCGGAAGCGACGCCTCCGGGCATCGAAACGCGCCCCTTCGAGGCGCCCTTTGAGGAACCCGGCGCCGCCGCTGCTGTTCCGATTGCGGACGCTCCCGCTTCCGACGGGGAGGAACCCCTCCCCGAACCGAGCGTTCTCTGACGATCGACGACATTGATTTATCCCGCGGGCGGACGGTCACCGATACCGGCCGCCCCTTTCTTTCCGAACGATTCTCATGGCTCTCTTTACCCTTCTCAACGCACATCTCGCTTGGGGCGACTTGCCGCTGCTCGACGGCGCCCAACTCACCATCGACCCCGGAGAACGCGTCGGATTGATCGGTCGAAACGGCACGGGGAAGAGTTCGCTTCTCTCCGTTCTGGCGGGCAAGACCAAGCTCGACGATGGCGAACTCCAATTTACCGACGGTCTGCGCACGGTGTTTGTCGAACAGGAACCCCTCCTGCCCGAGGCGCCCACCGTGCTCGAAAGCCTTGCCCAGCGCGGCCGTCTTCAGGAGATTTCCGACGAACGCGAAGTCTGGCGGGTCCGCGCCCGCATCGAAGAGATGCTCCACCGGTTCGACCTCGACGTCAACACCGATCCGGCCAAGGCTTCGGGCGGGGAAAAGAAGCGCGCCGCCCTGGCGCTCGCACTCGCGCTCGAGCCGGACCTGCTCCTTCTCGACGAACCGACGAACCACCTCGACATCCGCGCGATCGCGACGCTCGAAGAGCTCGTCAACGCGCAGTGCCGCAATCAGCGCTCGCTCATCGTCATCACGCACGACCGTCAGTTCCTCGACAACGTTTCGACGCGCATCGTCGAACTCGACCGCGGAATTCTCCGCTCCTACCCCGGCAATTTCGCCGCGTACGAGAACCGCAAGGAAGAGGAACTCGCCGCCGAAGAACTCGCCCGTCAGCGCTTCGACAAGTTCTGGGCGCAGGAAGAGGTCTGGATCCGCAAGGGGATCGAAGCGCGCCGCACCCGCAACGAAGGGCGCGTGCGCCGACTCGAACGTCTGCGCAAGGAACGAAGCGAACGCCGCGACCGCATGGGTTCGATCCGCCTGCAGATCGACGCGGGAGAAAAGAGCGGCAAAATCGTGGCCGAAGTGGAAAATCTCTCCAAATCCTTCGGCTCGAAGACCGTCGTGCGCGACCTGAATTTCACCCTGATGCGCGGCGACCGGCTCGGCCTCATCGGCCGAAACGGGGCCGGCAAGAGCACGCTCATCAAGCTTCTCCTCGGACAACTGCAGCCCGACGAAGGAAAGGTTCGCCTCGGCACCAATCTGAAGATCGCCTACTTCGATCAGCTTCGCGAACAGCTCGACCTCACGAAGACCGTCGCCGAAACCATTTCGCCGGGGTCCGACTGGGTCGAAATCGCCGGCGAGAAAAAGCACATCGTCGCCTATCTCGGGGACTTTCTCTTTCCGCCGCGGCGGGCGAACGTTCCGGTGAGCTCGCTCTCGGGCGGTGAACGTAACCGCCTGCTTCTCGCGCGCCTTTTCGCCCTGCCCGCCAACCTGCTGGTGCTCGACGAACCGACGAACGACCTCGACATCGACTCGCTCGAACTCCTCGAGCAGACGCTCCTGAACTACCCGGGAACCATCATCCTCGTGAGCCACGACCGGCGCTTTCTCGACAACGTGGTGACCGAAGTGCTCGCCCCGGAAGGCAACGGCGTCTGGCGCGAATACGTGGGCGGCTACGAAGACTGGCTGCGCCAGCGCCCCGCGCCCGCGGAACCCGCCCCCGTCAAGGCGGCTCCGAAACCCGTGGAGCGCACGCGGCAGCGCACCCTGAAACTCAGCTTCAAGGAAACCCGCGACCTCGAAGAGATCCCGACCCGTCTGGAAAATCTCGAAGCCGAGCAACAGGCGCTCTACGAAAAAATGAGCGGCGCCGAGTATCACCTGCTCGACGTCGCCGAACAAAAGGCCGACGCCGCACGCTCCGCGGAGATCGAAAAGGAAACGGAGGAACTCTTCGAACGCTGGGAGGCGCTCGAAGAAAAGCGCCGCCAGATCGAAGAGGCGTCAGGAGCCTGATGAGGGGCCCGGGGCGCTTCTGATCTTCGGACGGAGGCGCCCGATGAGGGGTAACACCGAGAAAATCCTCTTTTTCGCGGGCTCCGCGAGGAAGGGAAAAGACCTATAAAAGAAAAGAACATCGGCCGCCGACGAGAAGAGGGCGGTCACATACGCTGGGATACAAATGGATCGTGCACAAGAATTGAACGGCAAGAACACCTTGCCGGAACTCCTTTTCTCCGCCTGCAAGACGTGGGGACCACGGGAAGCCCTTCGGGAGTACGACCGAAAGAGCGCTCAGTGGCAGTCCGTCTCGTACTCGCAACTCGCAACCCGCATCGACGCGTGGCGGCGAAGCTTCGCCGCGCTCGGTCTGGAAACGGGCGACCGCGTCGGGATTCTGTTGCCAAACGGCGTGCATCACGTCTGCGCGGACATGGCCGCCATGGCCAACGGGCTCGTCCCGGTGCCCCTGCACGCCATCGATACGCCGGGTGCCTGCCGCTTCCTCCTCTCCGACAGCGGCGCCCGCATTCTCGTCACGAACCGCCGCAGCCGCTGGGAGCAGATCCGCGCGGTGCCCGAGGGCGAACTCGCCCTGCGCCACGTCGTTTTCACCGAAGAGGAGAACGAAGAAAGCGATGCGGACCGCCTGCCCCTGCTTCCCCTCGCGAACTTCCTGCATCTCGGCGAGGCCTTCGCCGGAGAGCCGCCGCTCGCTTCCGACCCCGAGGCCCCCGCCTGCGTCATCTACACTTCGGGCACCACGGGACGTCCCAAGGGCGTGGTTTTGTCGCAGGCAAACATCGTCGCCAACGTCCGGGCCACGCTGCACTGCGTCTCGCCCAAAGTGGGAGACGTCTTCCTCTCCTTTTTGCCGCTCTCGCACATGTTCGAGCGTACGGCGGGCTACTACCTCGCCCTCGCCACGGGCTGCACGATCGTCTACAACCGTTCGGTTCTGCTCCTTGCGGAAGATCTCCGTCAGGTCCGCCCCGACGTCATCATTTCGGTGCCCCGCATTTACGAAAAGATTTACGGACGGATCCGCAAGCGTCTGGAAAAGGCCGGCGTGATCGAGCGCACCTTCTTCGAGTGGGCCGTACAGACGGGGTGGCGCAACTTCGCCCGCCGCAACGGCATTCCCTGCGACCAGTCGGGCGCCTGGCGCGACGGCTTCGTGCGCGCCTTCGTGCTCCCGAAGGTGTCGCAGCTTCTCCTCTCGCAGTTCGGGGGCAAACTGCGCATCGCCATCTCGGGCGGCGCCGCCCTCAACATGGAGGTGGCCAAGCTCTTTTGCGGGCTGGGACTCCCCATCATTCAGGGCTACGGCATGACGGAAACGAGTCCGATCATCGCCGGCAACTCGCTCGAGGAAAATCACCCCGACACGGTGGGACGTCCCTTCCGGGGCGTGGAAGTACGCCTGGGCGAAGGAGACGAAATCCAGGTGCGCGGTCCCTCGGTGACGAAGTCCTACTGGCGGCGCCCCGACGCCGTCGAGGCGGCCTTCACCGAAGACGGCTGGTTCCGAACGGGGGACGTCGGCGAATTCACCCCCGAAGGGCTCCTTCGCATCAAGGGCCGCATCAAGGAAATCATCGTGACGTCGACGGGAGAGAAGATCGCCCCGACCGATCTGGAAAACGCCCTCGAAACCGATCCCCTTTTCGAACAGACCTACGTGGTGGGCGAAAACCGTCCCTTCCTCACGCTCGTTGCGGTGCTGCAAGGAGAAGAGTGGAAACGGACGGCCGAGGGACTCGGGCTCGATCCGCAGGATCCCACGTCGCTTTCGGCTCCGGCCGCGAAGACGCTTGCGCTGCAGCGCGCCAAGGCCGCCGCGAAGGGCTTCCCCTACTACGCGCTGCCGCGGGCCGTCATCCTCACGCTCGAGCCGTGGACCGTCGACAACGGTCTTCTGACGCCGACCCTGAAGCTCAAGCGCGGACCGCTCTCCGAGCACTTCACCGAAAACATCGAACACATTTACGCCCGACGCGGTCAAGCTTCTTAAGAAGCAAAGAGGGCCCGCAATAGTACAATGCGGGGACTTGTTTTTTTCATGCGACACGATCCATGACCACCTCGAACTACGTTCCCCGTCCCCGCAAACTGCTCCCCGACTGGATGATCGGGGCGACCGACCGGGTGATGGACTACTACATCAAGCGCTATCTGCACTGCGATCCCATCATCCTCAAGAATCCTCCGCCGCCGCAGGAGGGGCACCGCTATCTGCTGTACGCGCACATTCCGTTCTGCCACACGCTCTGCACGTACTGCACCTTCCACCGCTTTCTCTTCAAGGAGTACAAGGCGCGCGAATACTTCATCAACCTGCGCAAGGAAATGGAGTACGTCCACGCCCTCGGCTACGACTTCCACTCCATGTACATCGGCGGCGGCACGACGACGATTCTCGAGGACGAACTGATCAAGACGATCGAGCACGCCAAGAAGCTCTTCCCGTCGATCAAGGAAATCAGCTGCGAAACCGACCCGCAGATCATCACGACGCCGCAGTTCCGCAACCTCAAGGGGCTCGTGGACCGCATGTCCATCGGCGTGCAGAGCTTCAACGACGAAATTCTGAAGCTCTCGGACCGCTACGAAAAGTTCGGTTCGGGCGAACAGATCTTCGAGCGTCTGCAGTACGCGCAGGAACTCTTCCCCACCTGCAACGTCGACATGATGTTCGGTTTCCGCGGCCAGACCCTCGACATGCTCCATGACGACATGGAAAAGATCTGGCAGCTCAACCCGCGCCAGGTCACGACCTACCCGCTCATGGTCACGTCCCAGACGCGAAAGAGCGTGAAGAACGACATCGCCGCCAAGGGCAATCAGCTCGCCGATCAGTACCGCGTGATTCTCGACACGCTCGGGAGCCGCTACAACCACCTGACGTCCTGGACCTTCGGCCGCACGAACGACGAAGGCTTCGACGAATACGTGGTCGACTACGACGAATACCTCGGCGTGGGCTCGGGCGCCTTCTCCTTCCTCGGCGACAGCCTCTACGTCAACACCTTCAGCCTTCGCCGCTACGCCGAACGCATCGCGCAGGGCAACACCGGGGTGGAACGCCGCCGTCAGTTCGACGCGCACGCCATCTGGCAGTACCGCCTGATGCTCGGCCTCTTCTCGCACCGCCTCTCCCGGCGCTACTTCCGCGAAGTCCACGGCATCAACGTCGACCGCGCGCTCTTCAAGGAAATGCTCGGGCTGCGCCTTGCGGGCGCCATCGAGGACGACCCGAACGATCCCGACCACATCATCGTGACCGACGCCGGCAAATTCCTCGGCCTCGTCATGATGAAGGCCTTCTATTCGGGCATGGACAACGTCCGCGCCGAACTGCGCGCTCCGCTCAAGGAAGCCGACATGTAACCCCCTCGCGCCCTCCTCCCCGGAGGGCGCTTTTTTCCTGCATCGCAAATGCTGAATAACCGAGTGTTTCACTCGGAATCTCAACAACGGCAAGGCATTCGATTTTTGTAAAGAGAATTTTTCAAAGATTGATTGTTGTCAACTTTCATCGAAAAAGTACCCTCTTTTCCCTCGGACTACCTCTTTCGATCTAGATCTCCGCCCCCCCTCGGACGATGTCAGTTCACGGGGATTCCCCGTAAAATTCAAGCTTGATCCTCGAAGGTCTCACCCGGCATTTTGGCGCGGGCGACCCGCCTTCGTTTCACAAAATTGAGCGTTGTTCTTTTCCGAAGCTCCGACGACCCCCGCCGTCCCTCTCTGCGGCAGTCGGCCAGCGGGAAAAGGACGCTGGAAACGGTTTCACCCGCCTTCCGACCTCAACTCTGGAGAACTTTTCAATGTCCAAAGATACGATCACGGTCCATACCTTCCTGCCGGGCGCCAACGCCCACGGGGAAGACGGTCCCGCCTACGTCGGTAATCTTCGCAAGGGCGAACTCCGCGGGATTATCCACATCAACAAGGAGAACTGCGTCGGCTGCGACACCTGCCGCAAGTTCTGCCCGACCGACGCCATCAAGGGCGGTCTCGGCGCCAAGCACGAAATCACCGAAGACGCGTGCCTCTACTGCGGTCAGTGCCTGATCGCCTGCCCGTTCGACGCCATCGAACAGATGAGCTTCGTCGACCAGGTCGAACACGTCCTCGATCAGAAGGAAAAGATCGTCGTGGCGCATCCGTCGCCCGCCGTCCGCGTGTCGCTCTGTGAAGAATTCGGCGGCGAACCCGGCGACCTCTCGACCGAACAGATGAACAACGCTCTCGAAGCGTTGGGCATGACGGTTTACGACTGCAACAGCACGGCCGACCAGACCATCATCGAAGAAGGCACGGAATTCGTGAAGAAGATCCAGTACTGGGTCCTCGGCGAACGCGGCCCGGAAGTCGACGAAATGGCTCACCATCCGTTCCCGCACTTCACGTCCTGCTGCCCGGCCTGGATCAAGAACGCCGAAACGTATCACGCCGACATGCTTCCGCACCTCTCGACGGCCAAGTCGCCGCTGCAGATGGGCGGTACGCTCGCCAAGACCTGGGCTGCCAAGCACATCCTCAAGGTCGATCCGCGCAAGATCTTCTTCGTTTCGGTCACGCCCTGCACGGCCAAGATCTTCGAAGCCTCGCGCCCCGAAATGAACACCGCCTGGCGTTATCTCGTCGCCACGAAGGAAATCCCGGCCGACACGCCCTCCTTCCAGGACATCGACGCCTCGCTCACGGCCCGCGACATCGCCGAACTCATGCGCCGCAAGGGCATCAACCCGCTCAACATGCCCAAGACCCGCGAACGCAAGGACCTCGAAGTCTACACGGGCGCCGGCACGATCTTCGGTTGCTCGGGCGGCGTGATGGAAGCTGCTCTCCGTACGGCCTACTTCGCTCTTTCGGGTGAAGAACTCAAGAACGCCGACATCGAAATCGTCCGCGGCTACGACAACGCCATCGTCGAAGCCACCATCCCCGTGCCCGTCAAGGCGCTCGGCGGCAAGAAGTTCGAAGTCCGCGTCTGCGTCGTCAACGGCGCCAACCAGGGCCTCAAGGAAGTTCTCAACCGCGTCCGCGTCGACAAGAATCGATATCACTTCATCGAAGTGATGAACTGCCCGGGCGGTTGCGTCAACGGCGGCGGTCAGCCGGTTCAGCCCAAGGGCACGGCCTGGCTGCATCCCACGATGCCCCTGCCGCTGCGTGTTTAAGAATTCCTGACGCGAGGTTATACAAATGCTGTCTGAAAATTATGATTACGCCGAGCGCCCCGCTGCATTGATTCTGGGTCGTCGCGGCTTTCTGAAAGTCTGCGGTCTCTGCGTCGGCGCCGTCGCCGTCTGCGGTTGGGCCATCGGTGACCTGATCGCCCGCCGCGGCGTCATCATCAAGGCCCGTCAGGCCGGTCTCTACAAGGACGACAAGCTCTGCCAGAGCATGGGTTTGACGAGTTCGCATCAGAACTCGGTCGTCATGCGCGTCTACAAGGACTTGAACACCAAGCCCGTGGACCACACCATGCATGAACTGCTCCACACCCATTACTATCAGCGCACTCTGCTTGCCGCCACGACCTCGGAGGCTAACCATGGCTAACAATCGCATTCTCCGCTTCCATGCCCCCGACAAGGTCTTCCACTCGCTCAACGCGATCACGTGGTTTGCCCTTCTCTTCACGGGTGCGTACGTGTACTTCTGTGAACCCTCCGCGGAAGCCGCGGAAGCGAACATGATCGCCCACCTCATCCTCGGCGCGATCTTCACGTTCAACCTGCTCGGCTTCATCGTGGTTGCTCCGGACCGTTTCGCCCTCATTCTTCGCGCCTGCCTGGAATGGGACCGCAACACGATCTACTGGTTCCGCAACTTCGGCGGCTATCCCCGCCGCTTCTTCAAGATCCCGTTCGGCCCGGTGGAAGTTCCCCCGCAGGGTCGCTACAACGGCGGTCAGAAGGCTTCCTATCTGCTCTTCATGGGCATGATCGCCGCGCTCGCCGTCACGGGCTGGATGCTCTGGATCGGCGCTCCGCTCATCGGCAAGCAGGTTTATGCGTGGACGTTCTACTTCCACGTCTGGGGCTCGATCATCGTGTCGGTCCTCGTCGTGTGCGCCCACATCCCGCTCGCCCTCCTTTCGATGGAACACTTCAAGGGCATTTGGCGTCTCGGCCCGGGTACGATCTCGTACGAAGCCGCTGAACACCATGCTCCGATTTGGCTCGAACGCGACGTCATTCGCACCAACATCGAAAAGTAATGGTTTCGAGCTACCTCTTCTGAGGAGCGCATAACCGCGAAAAGGTCGGATAAGATGTTTGTCCGACCTTTTCTTTTTTTCTCATTCGGGTGACGCAAACATGTCCCTACTCAACACGCCCAAGGGCCTGCGGCTTCACATCGGGCTCTTCGGCAAACGAAACGCCGGGAAAAGTTCTCTCATCAACGCCCTGACGAACCAGACGATCTCGATCGTCTCGAACGTGCCGGGCACGACGACCGATCCGGTCGAGAAAGCCTGCGAATTTCTGCCCCTCGGGCCGGTCGTCTTCATCGACACGGCCGGCGTGGACGACGTGGGAGACCTCGGTCTCGCCCGCGTCAAGCGTTCGCTCTCGGTGCTCGAATGGGTCGACATGGCGCTCATCGTCACGACGCCCGCCACCTTCGACAAAGAGGAAAAGCGGATCATCGAGCGCACCCGCGCGCTCGGCACGCCCGCCGTGCTCGTCGTCAACCGCACGGACGAAACGCCGGATTTCGACCGTGCCGTCTGGGAGAAAACGGGACTGCCCGTCGTCTTCACGAGCGCTCGCGAACGCACGGGACTCGAAGAGCTCCGAGCGGTCATGGTGCGTCTCGCGCAGGACCGCATCGCTCCCGACCGTCCGCTCGTGGGCGACCTCGCAGGTCCGGGCGACACGGTGATCCTCGTTACGCCGATCGACACGGGCGCCCCGAAGGGACGTCTGATCCTGCCGCAGGTGCAGGCGATCCGCGAACTGCTCGACGCGCACGCCAAGTGCTACGTGGTCCAGGAGGACCGCGTCGCCGAGGCGATCGCCGACCTGAAGCGTCCCCCCAAACTCGTCATGGCGGACTCCCAGGTCATCAAGACCGTCAACGAGCAGACGCCAGAAGGCATTCCGCTCACGACGTTTTCCACGCAGATGGCCTACAGCAAGAGCGACATCGTCGAGATGGCGCGCGGCGCCGCCGCGCTTTCCCTTCTCAAGGACGGCGACCGCATCCTCATCGGCGAGACCTGCAGCCACCATCCGCAAAAGGACGACATCGGCCGGGTGAAGATCCCCCGCTGGCTTCGCGAGCGCACCGGCGCCGACCTCAAGATCGACGTCGCCGTCGGCAAGGACTTCCCCGACGACCTCACGCCCTACCGCATCGTCATTCAGTGCGGCGGCTGCGTCGTGACGCGCGCGCACATGCTCGCGCGCCTGCGCCAGGCGCACGAACAAGGCGTTCCGATGACGAACTACGGCCTCACCATCAGTTATCTGCAGGGCGTGCTCGAAAGGATTCTGAGTTGCCACCCCGAAGCCCTGCAGGCCTATCGAAACGCTCTCGAAGAAGGACGGAAAGCCCCGTGAAAGCTCTTGACGACCTCCTTGCGCAGACCGAGTTCACCGACGAAGAAGTCGCGAGGATTCTGCGCATCCGCACGCCCGAAGAAGCCGACCTTCTGCAGCGCCGCGCCTATGACCTGACGACCCGGGAAATGGGCCCCAACGTCTATCTGCGCGGCCTCATCGAGATCAGCAACGTGTGCACGGCCAACTGCCGCTACTGCGGCATCCGCAAGGCCAACCACAATGTGGAGCGCTACACGCTCCCGCGCGAGACGATTCTCGAGTGCGCCCGTCTCGCCCTCGAAAACGGATACGGCTCCATCGCCATTCAGGCGGGGGAACGCCGGGATCCGAAGTGGGTGACCTTCATCGGCGAACTCCTTCGGGACATTCACGAAATGAGCTGTACGGAGGCCCTTCCGCAGGGGCTCGGCATCACGCTCTCGCTCGGAGAGCAGTCGCTCGAGGTCTATGAATACTGGGCCGAGGCGAGCGGCAATCCCGACGGGCTTCGCTATCTGCTTCGCATTGAATCGAGCAATCCCGAACTCTTTCACCGTCTCCACTGCACGCCGGGCAAGCACGAAAAGGTGCTCGAACACCGCTACGAAGCGCTCGTCAACCTCCGCAAGGCCGGCTATCAGGTGGGAACGGGCGTCATGATCGGTCTGCCGGGCCAGACGATCGAGGATCTGGTGCAGGACATCCGCACCTTCGAGAAGGTGGGCGCCGACATGATCGGCATGGGCCCCTATCTCACGAGCCTCGGCGCCGACATGGTGTCGCTCGGACAGATGCCGCACGACGACCTTCTCCAGCTCTCCCTCAACATGATCGCCGCGACGCGACTCGTTCTTCGCAACGTCAACATCGCGGCGGCCACGGCGCTCGAAACGCTCGAGCCGCGCGGCCGCATCATGGGGATTCTGCACGGCTGCAACGTCGTCATGCCCAACATCACCCCGCAGATGACGAGAGCCTCCTATCAGCTCTACGACAACAAGGCGGGCACCGAAGTGGGGGCGGAGTCGAACATCCTCGTGGAAAACGACATCGTCCGCATCGCGCACCGCACGCTCGGCCTCAACCGCCTCGGCTCTTCGCTGCGCTGGGTCGAACGCACGGGACGTCCCGCGAACTGAAGCGCCGCGCCAAGATGAGGAAAGGCCGCCGATTTTCGATTCAGCGGCCTTTCTCTTAGAAGCGCTGCGTCATTTCACGCGTGGTGTGGAATTTCACCTGGGGCCAGTGCTCCATCGTGGTCTCCAGGTTGTAGATCGACGTGGCGAGATAAACGGTGTTGCCGTTCACGTCGGTCGCCAGACGCGCCCCCTGCTCGCGCTCGAAATCCTTGCGCGTGGCGTCGTCGGGGAAGGAGAGCCAGCGGGCCGTCGAGACGTCGGTGCTTTCGTAGATCGCGTCGACCTTGTACTCCGTGGCGAGGCGCTGCGCGACGATTTCAAACTGCAGCTGACCGACCGCCCCGAGAAGAATGTTGCCGAATTCCCCGGTGAAGACCTGAATGGCGCCCTCTTCGCCGAGTTCCTGCAGGCCCTTTTGGAGCTGCTTGGCCTTGAAGGGGTCCTTGCTGCGGGCCGCGCGGAAGAGTTCCGGCGCGAAGTTCGGAATGCCCGTAAAGAGCATGCTCTCGCCTTCGGTGAGCGTGTCGCCGATGTGCAGCTGTCCGTGGTTGTAGATCCCGATGATGTCGCCCGCGACGGCATCGGTCATGACGACGCGGTCCTGCGCCATGAAGGTGAGCGCGTTGGCGAGCTTCATTTCGCGGCCTTCGCGCACGTGGTGCACCTTCATGCCCTGACTGTAGCGGCCCGAGCAGACGCGGAAGAAGGCGATGCGGTCCCGATGGCGCGGGTCCATGTTGGCCTGGATCTTGAAGACGAAGCCGCTGAAGGGCTCTTCCACGGGCTCCACGAAGCGCGTCGTCGTTTGGCGCGGACGGGGCGACGGCGCCCAGGCGACGAGCGCGTCGAGCACGTCCTGCACGCCGAAGTTGTTGACGCCGGAACCGAAGAAGACCGGGCTTTGTTCGCCGGCGAGGAACTTCTCGAGATCGAAGGGTTCGGTCGCGCCCTGAACGAGTTCGATCGACTCGCGCACATAGGGCATTTCCATCGGGAAGAGACGGTCGAGCTCGGGATTGTCGAGCCCTTCGATCACTTCCTGATCCTGCGTGAGACGCTCTTCGCCCGGGGTGAAGCGGACCAGACGGTTCTTGAGAAGCGAGAAGACGCCGCGGAAGGTCTTGCCCATCCCGATCGGCCAGGTGATCGGCACGCACTGGAGCTTAAGCACGTTTTCGATTTCGCCGAGCAGATCGAGCGGATCCCGCACTTCACGGTCGAGCTTGTTGATGAAGGTGATGATCGGCGTGTTGCGCATGCGGCAGACTTCGAGGAGCTTCACGGTCTGCGCTTCCACGCCCTTGGCGGCGTCGATCACCATGACGGCCGCGTCCACGGCGGTGAGCACACGGTAGGTGTCTTCCGAGAAGTCTTCGTGCCCCGGCGTGTCGAGCAGGTTGATCACGTGTCCGTCGTAGCGGAACTGCATGACCGAACTCGTCACGGAAATCCCGCGCTGCTTTTCCACTTCCATCCAGTCGGACGTGGCGTGGCGCGCGGCTTTGCGCCCCTTCACGGCACCGGCCATCTGAATGGCGCCTCCGAAGAGAAGGAGCTTTTCCGTCAGCGTGGTTTTCCCCGCGTCGGGGTGGGAAATGATGGCGAAGGTGCGGCGTTCTTCCACGTCGCGCACCAGCGCCGGATTCGGACTCGTCATAGCCACTATCCGCGAAACCGCCCGAAGGCGCCGCGGCCCTAAAGAAAGAGTTGAAAGAAGGGATTCGTCGGACCCTCCTTCTCGGATCCGACGTCCTGAAAGATCGTGTCGTGTGCGCACGAGGGGAACCCGGTCTCCCGCGGCACGTGCGCGGCGAGGGGTTCGGAGAGCACACATTCTATAGAAATCGCGCCCCTCGGATTCGATTTGCAGCCCTGAATCTTCCTCTCCGGGCAAGCGCTTTTCGCGAACGGCCCACACGAGGGAAAGAAAGAGTCCTACAATGGAATGATTTCGCTGAAAAAACGTCCTATCCCCTCAGGACGCTCAACCGGAGTTTACAGATGAGTTACTTTCCGACCTGGAAACTGAAAACAGAAGGCATCATCGCCCCCGACGAAAGACTTCCGACGGGGCAGACGATCGCCCTGGGTCTTCAGCACGTCGTGGCCATGTTCGGCTCCACCGTGCTGGCACCGATTTTGATGGGTTTCGACCCCAATTTGGCTGTATTGATGAGTGGCATCGGGACACTCATTTTTTTTGCTTTGGTGGGCGGTCACGTGCCTAGCTACCTCGGCTCCTCCTTCGCCCTCATCGGCGTCGTGATCGCCGCCACGGGTTATGCGGCGGGAACGGGCGCCAACCCCAACATCGGGGTCGCCCTGGGCGGCATCATAGCCTGCGGAGCGGTATACGCCCTCGTGGGGCTCATCGTGATGTTCACGGGCGTGCAGTGGATTGAAAAACTCATGCCCCCCGTCGTGACGGGCGCCGTCGTGGCCGTGATCGGGCTCAATCTCGCCCCCACGGCCGTGCGCAGCGTCGGCGGCACCGACTTCAACGCCTGGATGGCCGTGCTTACGGTCCTCTGCGTGGGCGGCGTCGCGGTCTTCACGCGCGGCCTCCTGCAGAAGCTCCTGATCCTCGTGGGTCTCGGCCTTTCGTACCTGATCTACGCGATCCTCTCGAACGTGCTCGGCATCGGCGGCAAGCCCATCGACTTCTCCCTCATCGCCAACGCCCCCTGGTTCGGGATGCCCTCGTTTACCTCGCCCGTCTTCAGCGTCGACGCCATCGCGCTGATCGTGCCGGTCGTCATCATTCTCGTCGGCGAAAACCTCGGCCACATCAAGGCCGTCACCGCCATGACGGGCCGCAATCTCGACCCCTACATGGGCCGCGCCTTCCTCGGCGACGGGATCGCCACCATGGTGTCGGGCGCCTGCGGCGGCACGGGCGTGACGACCTACGGTGAAAACATCGGCGTGATGGCCGCCACGCGCGTCTACTCCACCCTGATCTTCCCCGTGGCCGCCCTCTTTGCGATCGTGCTCGGCTTCTCGCCCAAATTCGGCGCCGTCATCCAGACGATTCCGCAGGCCATCCTCGGCGGCACCTCCATCGTCGTCTTCGGTCTCATCGCCGTGGCCGGCGCCCGCGTGTGGGTGGTCAACAAGGTGGACTTCGGCGACAACCGCAACCTCATCGTGGCGGCCGTGACGCTCATTCTCGGCGGCGGCGACTTCACGCTCAATCTCGGCGGCTTCATGCTGGGCGGCATCGGGACGGCCACCTTCGGGGCCATCCTTCTGAACGCCATCATGCAGTTCGGCGAAAAGCGCCAGAACCGCTGACGCACGCCTCCCCGATCCCTGAAAACACGTCGGCCCGGCTCATGATGAGTCGGGCCGACGCGTTTTGTCGGGGCTTCAGCGAGGATCCCTTTCCTCGAGGAGATCGGCGAGCACGCCGAGCGCAAAGGCTTCGTCCTTGGCGCGATAGGCCTTCTCACGAATCGCCTCGATCCTTTCGTCGGGCAGCTTTGCCGAGGGAACGAGCGAACAGACGTGCGTCACGCGGGCGTCTTCGCCCTTGCGCTCGAGCGCGATTTCGTTTCGCCCGTGCACCTTGCCCTCGGCGTCGAGAATCCAGTGCGTAAAGCGCTCCCCGGTCCCTTCGATGCAGTCCGTGGCCGTGGCGCCGCCGCCGAAGTGCAGCTTGCGAACGAGGAGCGTCGGCGTCTCGGAGACGACCGTCACGTTCTCAATGCCGTCCCAATACCGATGGGCCCTGCGGAAACCCGCCTGAAACGCCTTGCGGTAGTCCTCGAAAGCTACGCCGTAGTTGGAAAGCGGCACCTCCACGGAAAACTCGTAGTAGGGATTCAGAGCGACCGCGCGAAAATCCTTCGTATCCATTACAACTCCTTAACGCACCTCAAGGGCCGAGGCGCTTCGCTTGGCGCCCGTAAGATAGCCCTCGAGCCATTGACTGTAGCGGGACATCGCGAAGCTCGACACGAAATAGACGGCCGCGATGAAGACGTAGCCCTCGACAAAGTAATTGCGCCACACGGCGTCGCCGAGCGCCAGACGAAGGCTTCCCGTCAGGTCGTACATCGAGACGACCGTCACGAGCGACGTGTCCATGAAGCAGGACAGAAGACTGTTGACGAAGGCGGGAATGACGGCGACCAGGGCCTGCGGCAGAATCACACTCACGTAGGCCTGACGCTTCGTGAGTCCGAGGGAATACGCGGCGTTGAACTGTCCCTTCGGAATCGTCTGCAGACCGCCCCGGACGGTTTCGGCCATGTAGGCGGCCTGAAAGAGAACGATCGCCACGGTGATGCGCCAGAAGGCGTCGACCTGGATTTGCGAGGGCATCACCAGGGGGAAGATGAAGGCCGCCACGAAGAGGACGGTGATGAGGGGCACCCCGCGAACCAATTCCACGTAGCCCGTCGCGAGAAGGCGCACGATCGGCATGTGGCTGCGCCGTCCGATGGCGAGCGCGATCCCGAGGGGAACGGAAAGCGTCATCCCGAAGAGCGTGAGGAGCACGGTGAGGGGAAGTCCGCCCCACATGTCCGTCGAAACGGGCGTGAGGCCCCCGACGCCGCCCGAAAGAAGCGAGAAGAAGAAGACGAGCGTCGCGGCCCAGCCCGCGGCGAGGCCGCGCGCGCCCTGCCGCGTCCAGAAGGCGGGCACCGCGCTCACGACGGTCATGCCGAGCAGAAGCGCCATGGCGACGCCCGGACGCCATTGTTCTTCATAGGGATAGCGCCCGAAGAGGATGAGGCGCCACTTCTCCGTGACGAAGCCCCAGCAGGCGCCGTCCGCCTGCGCGCAGGCCGCGGGATCGGCCGCCCATTCGGCGTTCACGACGCCCCAGCGGAAAAGAAGGAAAAGCACCGTGCAGACGACGGCTCCGACGACGAGCGTCAGAAGCGTCGCCCAGGGCGAATAGCAATAGCGTTCCCGAAAAGTCTGCCAAAGTCCGGGACGGCGGATCGTGTGAATTTCCATGTTGACTCCGGACGAACTTCAGAAGGAACTCTTCATGACGGCCCGGTTGATGCGGTTCATCACGACGGCCGTAACGAGGTTGAGAAGAAGGTACACGAGCATGATGAGGCTGATCACTTCGAGGGCCTGCGCCGTCACGTTGATCGCCGTGTTGCCCACGCTCACCACGTCCGGATAGCCGACCAGAACGGCGAGGGACGAATTTTTCGTGAGGTTCATGTACTGGCTGGCGAGCGGCGGAATCGCCAGGCGCAGGGACTGCGGCACGACGATGTAGCTCACCGTTTCGGAGCGGGTGAGACCGAGCGCGTAGCCCGCGAGCCACTGTCCGGGCTTGACGGCGAGCACGCCCGCTCGGACGATTTCGGCGATGGAGGCCGAAGTGAAGAGCGTGAGACCCAACCAGAGCGTGAGAAATTCCGGCGTCCACTGTCCGCCCCCGCGCAGCGCAAAGCGCGTCGCCTTCGGGTGCTCCCACCCGCCGATCGCGCCCGCCGCAATCCAGGCGAGGGCGAAGACGAGGAAAAAGACGGCCACGGCCAGAAGCGAGGCGTTGAGCGAGGTCGTCTTCCTGGCGCGCCACCAGCGCACGGCTGCCGCCGCCACGCCCGCCGTGCCGAGCGCTCCGAAGACGGCCCACCAGCCCCAGAGGGGCTTGGCGTACTGAAGTCCCGCCTTGGAGAGGAAGAGCCAGTCCCCGAGGTGCCAGGCGCGGTTCCCCGCAGGGAGCCACTCGGTCACGACGAGGTAGATCGCAAAGAGCAGCACGAGAAGCGGAATGTTTCGGTACGCCTCGACGTGGGCCGTGCCGAGCAGACGAAGCATCGGGTGCTTGGACAAACGCATGAGCCCGACGACGAAGCCGAGGACGGTCGACGTCACGATCGCCCAGACGGACACGTAGAGCGTGTTGAGGGTCCCCACGCCGAAGGCGCGCAGGAAGCTGTCGGCGCTCGAAAAGAGAATCAGCGTCTCGCCGATTTCAAAGCCGGCCCGGGCGGCAAGGAAGTCGAAGCCGCTGCGGATGTTGCGCTCCTCCAGATTGGCGCCCACCGTCATGACGACGGCCGCGACGACCGCCACGAAGATCAGAAGCAAAGCCGCCTGCAGCGTGTACTCCCGACGCTTTCTGACGCTTTCCCGCAGTCGCCAGGCTGCGTCGCCGCCCGACGTAAAACCGTCTCGAATCAACACTCTCAGAGATGTCCCAAGAAAAGGGGGTCCGTCACGGGACCCTTGTCAAAAAATCGAAAAGGCGAAGTCTTGCCCGGACTCCGCCTTTGCCCGCAACGTTTCTCAGCGAATCGGCATGGCATACATCAGGCCGCCGTCCGTCCAGAGACGATTGAGGCCGCGCGGCAGATTCAGGGGCGATTCGGGGCCGAAGAATTCGGTCCAGGATTCGCCGTAGTTGCCGACCTGCTTGATGATGCGGTACGACCAGTCCTTGTCGAGCCCGATCATCTGTCCCATGTCTTCGCCCACGCCGACGAGACGGCGCACGTCGGCGCTCTGACTCGTCTTGCGGACTTCGTCGACGTTGGCCTTCGTCACGCCGAGTTCTTCGGCGCCGAGCATGGCCGCGAAGGTCCAGCGGACGATCTGGAACCATTCGTCGTCACCGCGGCGAACGGCGGGGCCGAGCGGTTCCTTGCTGATCGTTTCGGGGAGGATTTCGTAGTCCTGCGGATTGCCCGAGCGCAGACGGGCGCCCGCGAGGTCGGACATGTCGGTCGTGTACGCGTCGCAACGGCCCGAAAGGAAAGCGCTCTGCGTGGCTTCGGTCGTGTCGAAGACGACGGTCTTGAAGCTCATGCCGTTGGCGTTGAAGTATTCGGAGAGCGTCTTTTCGGAGCTCGTTCCGGTCTGCACGCACACGGTCGCGCCGTCGAGTTCACGCGCGCTCTTGAGGCCGAGCGACTTCGGAACGAGGAAGCCCTGACCGTCGTAGTAGGAAACCGCCACGAAGACCGAGCCCTGGCTGGCGTCGCGGGTCATGTTCCAGGTCGTGTTGCGCGCGAGGATGTCGATTTCCCCGGACTGCAGCGCCGTAAACCGCTGCGGCGAATTGAGGGGGACGTACTTCACCTTTTCCGAATCGCCCAGAACAGCGGCCGCCACGGCGCGGCAGACGTTGACGTCGAGCCCCTTCCACTTCCCCTGGCTGTCCGCGGAGGAAAAGCCGGGCGCGGACGTGTTCACGCCGCAGAGCACGAAGCCGCGGGACTTCACGGCGTCGAGAACCGCTCCGGCCTGGGAGGGGAGAGACCAAGAGAGCAAGGCGGCGCTCACGGCGCCGAACACGGCGATCTTCTTCATCATGATGGTGTCCTTTTGTTTTGCGTGGGGTTTCGGAGACAAGGCGTCCGTTCTCAACAGTCTACACAGAGCCGCCCTCCTCATTGCGCCGAGCATCCCGAAAATGATGCATTTCTACGAGAAACTGCGCAGATCGGTAGTTTGCCTCTATGAAGCGATTCCGCACAAATAACAAAAATCATGACCGTGATAAAATCAACGGGTTGTCATTTCCTGAGGATTCCTATGGTCTCGTTCGGACAAGTTTTTCTGCTCTTAGCTTTGGTGTGCATCAGCGCCTTCTTTTCTTCGGCTGAGATTTCGATCGCCGCCTCCCGCAAATCGCGACTGCAGTCGCTCTATGAAGACGGGGAGCGAAGAGCCAAACTCGTCCTCGATCTGCAGGAACATCCCGGTCCCTTCTTCTCGGCGCTTCAGGTCGCCGTCAACGCGGTCGCGCTCTTGGGCGGCATCGTGGGGGACGCCGCCTTCTCCCCCTTCTTCGACTGGTGCCTCTCCTTCGTTCTGAAGCCGGAACAGTTCCCGAACCTCGGATTCATCCTCTCCTTCATCCTGTCGACGTCGCTCTTCGTCATCTTCGCGGACCTGCTCCCGAAGCGCCTGGCGCTCATCAAGCCCGAGCCCGTCGCCATGTTCGTCGTGCGCCCGATGCGGCTCTTCATCCGCCTCCTGCGCCCGATCGTCTTCCTTCTGTCCAAGTTCTCCGACAGCGTCCTCAGAGCCTGCGGCTTCCCGACGCAGCGTCAGGACTCCATCACGCCGGAAGACATTCTCGCCTCGGTCGGCGCGGGCGCCAAGGCCGGCATCATCGCGCCGCAGGAAGAGGCGGTGATCCAGAACGTCTTCGAACTCGAAAGCCGTCTCGTGCCCTCGGCCATGACGCCGCGCGAAAACATCGTCTTCTTCACGCTCGACGAAGAAGAGAGCAGCGTGCGCGCCAAGATCGCGACGGTCCCCTACAACCGCTTCCTCGTGTGCGACCGGGATCTCGACCACGTCGTGGGCTTCGTCGATTCGAAACATCTGCTTCGCTGCGTGCTCGAGGAAAAGCCGATCGTCTTCAAGGAACACGGCCTCGTGCAGAGCTGCCAGTTCATTCCCGATTCGCTCACGCTCTCGGAAGCCCTCGACGTCTTCCAGCGCACGAAGTCCGACTTCGCGATCATCCTCAACGAATACGCGCTCGTCGTGGGGCTCATCACGATCAACGACATCATGAGCACGGTGATGGGGGACCTCGTCATCACCGCCGACGAGCAGCAGATCATCCAGCGCGACGAAAATTCCTGGATCATCGACGGCTCCACCCCGGTGGACGACGTGCAGCACGCCCTGCAGCTCGGAGACTTCCCGGAAGACTCCACCTACGAAACCGTGGCGGGCTTCATGATGTACATGCTGCGCAAGATCCCGAAGATCACCGACAAGGTCACCTGGAACGGCTACACCTTCGAAGTGCTCGACGTGGACAACCACAAGATCGACCAGGTGCTCGTGACGCGCACGCCGACGTCTCTCGTCCCGGACGCCCAGGGAAGTGCCGCGGCGTCCGCTCCGACCGTCCAAACGACCGACGCAGAGACCGCCGCCGAAAAGGCGGACTGATCCGACGTCCCGAAAACAGAATGAGGCGCCCTTCGGGGCGCCTCATTTGTTTTGTTGCTTTGAGACCGTCTCGCCGTCAGGCTTCGGTCTTTTTGCGGGTCGTGCGGCGGGGCTTCGCTTCCTTTTCCGCGTCGCCCTCGGTCTTCTTTGCGCGGTCCGACTCGGGGAATTCGAAGACGACGCCCTTCTTGGGATGAAGCTTCAAGAGAGCCGAGAAGGGACGGTTGGTGCGCTTCGAAACAAAGCCCGAAAGGAGAGGACTCGTCCCCTTCGCAAGGATTTCCTCGGCTTCCTCTTCGGTGATTTCCCGCTGCAAAATGGTGCGTCCCATGCGGAAATCGCACTTGTTGCGGTCGCGGTACGCGTTTTCGCACGCGTAGGAATTTTCAAAGGCGCGGACCTTTCCGCCGCAGATCGGGCAGGTTCCGAGCACGCGGGCGTTTTCAATGGTCTCTTCGTCGACGGACTCCTTCTTGGTGTCGTCGAAGTCGAACTTCATGCGCAGTTCTCCCGTCGCTTCGTCGTGGTAGAGCACGAGTTCCGCGTCGAAGGGGAAGCCCTGGCGGGCGACGAAGCCCGAGAGCGGTCCCACGCGGCCCGTCGAGAGGAGCGTCTCGACTTCCTGCGCCGAGAAGATGCGCGAGCCCGGATGCTTCGAAATGGCGAAGTAGCACGACGGATTCGTGCATGCGAAGCGCCGGTAGGTTTCCACGACTTCGCCGCCGCACACGGGGCACGGCGTCTTGATGTGGATCGGATTGATCATCGGGATGGTCGTCCCGTCGTAGCGGCGCGCCACCTCGACGATCGAGGTCGTCAGCTCCCGAATGTCGTTCATGAACTGCTCGGGCTCCACCTGACGGTTCTCGATGAGAGAGAGCTTGTGCTCCCACTCGGCCGTAAGACGCGGGTCGCTCAGCTGTTCGAGCTTGAGCCCGCGCAGAAGCGTAAAGAGCTGGAAGGCCTTGGGCGTCGGGACGAGTTCGCGCTCTTCGCGGCGCAGATACTTCTGCTCGAGAAGACCTTCGATGATCCCGGCGCGCGTGGCCGGCGTGCCGAGACCGCGCTCGGCCATGGCGTCGCGCAGTTCGCCTTCCTCAATCTTTCGGCCGGCGTTTTCCATGGCCGAAAGGAGCGTGGCGTCCGTGAAGCGGGCGGGCGGACGCGTGACGTCCTCCACCGCGAGCACTTCGACGGTCTGCACGGTTTCGCCTTCGGCGACGGGCGGCAGATCCCCCTTGGTCGGCTTCGTAGGCAGACCGCGCACGACCATCCAGCCCGGATCGACGAGCACCTTGCCTTCGGAACGGAAGGATTCGTCCTCGACGACCGTAATGCGGGTCGTCACGTCGTACTCAGCGGCCGGATAGAAGACCGAGAGGAAGCGGCGCACGATGAGGTCGTAGACCTTCTGCTCGACTTCCGTAAGCGTCTTGGGCGTTTCCCCAGTCGGAATGATGGCGAAGTGGTCCGAAATCTTCTGATTGTCGAAGATGCGGCGGTTGGGCTTCACCCAGGCTTCCTTGAGGATCTTTTCCGCAAAGGGCGCGTAGGCCGAAGAGATCTGCGGCAGTTTTCCGAGCACCTCGCACACGGTCCCGAGATAGTCCTCGGGAAGCGCACGGGAGTCGGTTCGCGGATAGGTGACGGCCTTGTGCTTTTCGTAGAGGGACTGCGCCACGGCGAGCGTCGTCTTGGCGGAAAAACCGAAGCGGCTGTTCGCTTCGCGCTGCAGGGACGTGAGGTCGAAGAGAAGGGGCGCGGACTGACGGGTGCGCTTCTTCACTTCGGTGACGCGCCCCGGGCGGCCCGTGCAGCGGCGAACGATCCGTTCGGCCTCGTCGGGCGTCCAACGGCGTTCGGCCTTGGCCTCTTCGTCGGCGGGATCCTTCTTGAAGTCCGCGTCAAACCACTTGGCCTCGTACGTGCCGTTCGCGCACTCGAAGGTGGCGTGCACCTCCCAGTAGGTGCGGGGAACGAAGGCGTTGATCTCCTCCTCGCGCTGCACGACGACCGCGAGCGTCGGCGTCTGCACGCGGCCCACCGTCGTGAGGTAAAAGCCCCCGTCCTTGCTGTTGAAGGCCGTGAGCGCGCGCGTGCCGTTGATGCCGACGAGCCAGTCGGCCTCGGAGCGGCACCAGGCGGCCGCTTCGAGAGGCTTCATTTCCTCGTCGCTGCGAAGGTGGGAGAAGGCTTCGACAATGCTCGCCTTCGTCATGGACTGCAGCCACAGACGGCGGCAGGGCTTCTCCTTCTTTCCCTGGAAGGCGGCCTTCATGATGCGGCGGAAAATCAGTTCGCCCTCGCGTCCCGCGTCGCAGGCGTTGATGACGTCGGTCACGGCGCGGCTGCGCAGCTTCTTGCTCAGCTTCTCGAAGCGCTCCTTCGTGCGGGCGCGGGGTTCGAGATCGAAATACGTGGGCAGAACGGGCAGGTGCGCGAACGTCCACTTGCCGCGCTTGGCCTCGAACTCTTCGGGCGCCTTCATTTCCAGGAGATGACCGACGGCGGAGCCGATGATCATGTTTTCGCTGACCCAGAAGTCGCCGTCTTTCTTAAAGCCGCCGAGCGCACGGGCGATGTCGCCCGCGACGGACGGTTTTTCTGCGATAACGAGCGTGAGGCTCATACAAATTCCTTTTCGATACGGAAGTTTTTCACGGGAAGCTCTTCGGTCAAATCGCGAACGGACTCCACCAACTTCGCCCCTTGGCGAATCAACAGGTGAGGTCCCTTGCTCGAAGGGGCGTGAATGCTGCCGGGGACCGCAAACACGTCGCGTCCCCAACGGATCATTTCAGCCGCCACTTCCCGGACGAAAGAATTTCTTGCGCACCCCGGCACAAGCAGGGCGTCGGCTCCCGCCGCGACGTCGAGATAAAACGTTTCGTCGTCGGTCCTGTCGCCGTCGAATCCCGGAGGCCGGAAGCCGACGAAGAGACCGCCCCTTTGCAAAAGCTGTGTGCACAGAGGCAGGTCCGATCCGGCGATACGGTCGGGCGCCCCCGGCGTCCAGACGACGGCGGGGACGGAAGGGGATGAGATTATCGCACGGATGCCGACTTTTTCAAGGGTACTCCGATTAGCGTACGACGGAACATATCCCGCCTCCAAAACGCTTCGGGAGAATTCGGCCGTGTTGTAGAGCGTCTCTTCGTCCGCGCCGTCTCCTGCCACCAGAAGCACCGTGCCCGAGAGAAGACGCCGGTCTCCGCGCACGAAGAGACAGAGGGGACTGCGCTCGGCATGAAGGAAGCGAACGGGAAAATCCTCGTCGAGCACCGTCCAGACGTGCGCGTCGGGACAGCGTTCGAGCCAGGCCTTCGTGGCCTCGAACACCTCTTCGTCGCGGGCGCGCCGCAGGGCGTCCGCTCCCTTCGCCCCCAGGATCTTGAGGTGCGTCGCATAGGGAGCGTCCGCCGCTTCCTCAGGGCCGCCCGTTTCGCGGATGAGGCGCAGAAAATCCCCCATCGGCAACCCCGAAACGGAGCCGAATGCGCACCAGGCCCGTATCCAAGCGCCGTTCTCAGTCATGTCGATGTCGTCCTCCTCAAACCGTTTGAGGCCGTTATAGCAAATGCCCGGAAAACACGGCAGAGCCCTTTTCAAAAAAAGTTATAATTTTCGACCGCTCAACGGTTAACAGTTTCCCTTTATCGAGAATCCGCACGCCATGGCTCTTCTCAACATTCTTCAGTATCCGCATCCCACGCTCGCGGCCAAGGCCGCTCCCGTGACCGAATTCAACGACGACCTCAAGACCCTTGCCGCCGACATGCTCGAAACCATGTACGAGGCGCCCGGCGTCGGTCTCGCGGCCAATCAGGTCAACGTACTGCGCCGCATCGTCGTCCTCGACGTGAGCGAAGACAAGAGCGGCCAGATGGTCCTCGTCAATCCGGAAATTCTGTCTTCGGGCGAGGAGCTCGTCGACCACGAGGAAGGCTGTCTCTCGCTCAAGGGACTCTACGAACACGTCAAGCGCCCGTCCACCGTGAAGGTGCGCGCCCAGGATCTCGACGGGAATCCCTTCGAATTCGATGCGGAGGGCCTTCTCGCCGTCTGCGTGCAGCACGAGCTCGATCACCTCGACGGCAAGGTCTTCATCGATCACCTGAGCCGCATGAAGAAGGAGCGCGCCCGCATGAAGCTCCTCAAGATTCGCCGCAAGCGCGAACACGAACGCGAAGAGGAAGCTTGATCCTTACGCGGGATGGGCGAAGACGTGGGAGAGCACGGCTTCGCCGATCGTCCCGAAGAGCGCCTCGGGAATCTGATGTCCGAGGCCGTCGATGCCGATCAGCTTCGCCCCTTCGATCAACCGGGCCGTTTCTTCGCCCGCGGCGAAGGGCAAAAGCGGATCGTCCCGACCGTGCACGACAAGCGTCGGGACGGTGATTTGCCGCAGTTGATGACTGCGGTCGCCGCTCGCAAGAATCGCGAGCAGCTGCCGGTTCGTCGCGACGGGATCGAAGGGCATTTCGGAGGCGATCGAAACCTGCGCTTCGAGCTGCTCCTCCGAGGCGGAATACCCCTTTCCTTCGAGCGCGCGCAGCACCCTTCGGTAGTAGCTCCTTCTCTCTTCCGGACTTTCGCCCGGCGCCTTGAGGAGCGTATAGATCGTCATGAACTTTCCGATCCCCGTCGAAGGATTGCCCACGGCCGACGAAAGGCTCGAGAGCGTCGCCACGCGGTTGGGGCTGTGCGTCGCAAGCACCTGCGCAATCATGCCCCCCATGGAAAATCCCACCACGTGCGCGCGCCGCACGGCAAGGTGGTCCATCAGGCGCTCCACGTCGATCGCCATGTCTTCGAGCGCATAGGGCGCCGACACGGGCCGGCGCAGAACGGCCCGGCCGATGGCCGTCAGAACGTCGCGCTCCGTCACGGGCGACTCCGTGCAGTGCACGCTCTCGCCCGAGTCGCGGTTGTCAAAGACGATCACCCGCAGACCCGCGCGCAGAAACGGCACGAAAAAAGCTTCCGGCCACATGCTGCCCGCCATGCCGAGCCCCATGAGGAGGATCAGGGACGGCGCGTCGTCGGATCCGTAGGTTTCGTAGTGAAAACGTTTTTCGTTGTATTCGAAGAAGGGCACGGCGACTCCTTGGGAACGGGCCGTTGCGGATCGCAACACGGCATAATGGAATAATAATTTGTTGTCGGCTTTCGGAAAGCCGCGAAAAACCTTCATTTGGAATCACTATGCGTCTGATTTTTGCCGGAACTCCGGACTTCGCCGCGGTGGCTCTCGAAGCCCTGATCCGCGCGGGTCACGAAATCGCCCTGGTGCTCTCGCAGCCCGATCGGCCGAGCGGCCGCGGGATGAAGCTCACGGCCTCGCCCGTGAAGACCCTGGCGCTTCAGCACGGTCTTCCCGTGCTGACGCCGCAAACGCTGAGCCTCAAGCGGGACCCCGAAGGAGCGGCCGCCGTGCACGAAACCCTGCGCAACGTCGAGGCGGACGTCCTCATCGTGGCGGCCTACGGGCTCATTCTTCCCACGCCCGTGCTCGAATGCGCCAAGGGGATCGGGCGCGACGGCGACATCCGCGCGATCAACATTCACGGCAGCCTTCTGCCCCGCTGGCGCGGGGCTGCTCCGGTCGCCCGCGCCATCGAGGCGGGCGACGCCGAGACGGGCGTCACCCTCATGAAGATGGAGCTCGGACTCGATACGGGCCCGATGATCTCCATGCGTTCGACCCCGATCACGAAGGAAGACACGAACGCGACGCTCATGGACCGGATCGCGCACATCGGCGCGGATCTTCTGGTCGAGGCGCTCGAACACCCCTACGACCTCACCTGGACGCCCCAACCCGAGGAAGGCGTCGTGTACGCGGAAAAGCTCCAGAAGAGCGAAGGCCGCATCGACTGGACGCAGAGCGCCGAAGTCATCGCCCGCCGAATCCGCGCCTTCACGCCCTTCCCGAGCGTCTACTTCGTGCACGGCGACCTCAACGTCAAGGTCTGGGAGGCCGAACCCGTGGCGGGCGAAGGCGCCCCGGGGACCGTTCTCTCCGTCAAGGACGGCCTCACCATCGCCTGCGGCGAAGGAGCCCTGCGCGCCACCGTCCTGCAGCGTCCGGGCAAGCCCCGCATGCCGGCCGACAGCTTTCTGCAGAGTCTTCCCATTGAGGTGAACGAGGTTCTCGCATGAGTGAACAGCTCCCGCTTTCCCAGGTGGCCCGCTGGGTGGTCGAAGCCCAGTTGCGCCTCGGCGAGGGACGAAGCCTCGCGGGCGCCCTCGAGGGCGTTCCCTCCTCGCACCGTTCGGCCGTGCAGGCGCTTCTCTATCTAACGCTTCGTCACCGGGCGCTCTGCGACGCCGTGACGGAAGACCTGGTCGACCGTCCCCCGCAGCCGGCCCTTCGGGCGCTCCTCCATCTCGGGATCGCCGCCCTCTGCGAGAAGACTTTCACGCCCTTCACGCTCGTCGATCAGCTGGTCACGGCCGCGAAGCGCCGCCCCGACACGCAAAAGGGCGCGGGCTTTCTCAACGCCGTCCTGCGCCGGCTCATCCGGGAGGAAAAGGAGCGTTTCGCACGGGCACTGCGCCTGGAAACCGTCCGCTTCAACGCGCCCGCCTGGTGGATCGAGCGCATGAAGCGCGCCATGCCGGAGGACTGGGAACGAGTCCTCACGCTCGTGCAGCGCCATCCCCCTATGACGCTGCGCGTGAATCTTCGCAAAACGACGCCCGAAGCCTATCGGGCTTTGCTCGCCCGACAAAACCTCGCATCGGTACAAACCGGCGCGGAAGCGCTCACGCTCGCTTCGCCCGTACCCGTCACCGCACTGCCGGGATTTGCCGAGGGGCTCGTGTCCGTGCAGGACGCCGGCACGCAGCTCGCCGCCCACCTGCTCCCCGTCCGTCCGGGAGATCGGGTGCTCGACGCCTGCGCCGCGCCGGGTGGAAAGACGGCGCATCTGCTCGAGCGTTGCGACTGCGAAGTGACGGCCCTCGAAATCGATCCGAAGCGCGCGGAGAAAATCCGCGATACGCTCGATCGCCTCGGCCTCTCGGCCGAGCTCGTCACGACCGACGCGGCCCGCACGGAGAAGTGGTTTGACGGACGTCCCTTCGACGCCGTCCTGCTCGACGCGCCCTGCACCGCAAGCGGGATCGTTCGCCGTCAACCCGATGTTCCCTGGATCCGCCGCCCCGAAGACATCGCGTCGCTCGCCCGTCAGCAGCGCCGCCTTCTGCGCGCGCTCTGGCCCGTCTTGAAGTCGGGCGGCCATCTCCTCTACTGCACCTGTTCGGTCTTTCCGGAAGAGGGTCCCGAGCAGATCCGGGCCTTCCTTGAGGCAAACGAAGATGCCGAGCTCGTGCCACTCGGGGAGAAAAACGAGGGTATGATGCCCTTATTTCCCTGGGAAGAGCCCTGGACGGGGGACGAAAAGCGTCCGGGGATTCACGACGGGTTCTTTTACGCGCTGATTCGAAAGAAGTGAGATGCTGATTCCCGAGCGAAAAAACGTTCGCCGATTCGTTCTCGCCGCCGCGGCGGCGGGAACGCTTCTGGTTTCGGCCGCCTATGCGGCCGAGGCCACGCTGATGCGCGCGCAGCTCACTCGGGACGAGCCCGGAGAAAGCCCGGGACTCTTTTTGGCGGCCTCCTACGAATTCGATCTTCCGCAGCCCCTGCGGGAAGCCCTGCAACGGGGCATCGCGCTCTATTTCCGACACGACTTCCAGCTGCGTCAGGAACGCTGGTACTGGCTCGACCGCACGCTCGAAGAGCGCCACTTTTTCGTGCGTCTATCCTACGACCCGCTCACCCAGCGCTACCGCGTCTCCTACGGCGGCCTCTCGCAGAACTTCGACACCTACGAACAGGCCCTGCCGCTCGTCAAAAACATCCGCCGCTGGCGCGTGGGACCGTCCGACATCATCCGCGATCCCAACGACTACACCGCCGAAGTCCGCTTCTCGCTCGACACGAGCAAACTTCCCAAACCCATGCAGGTGACGACCGCGGGAGCCGACGAGTGGACCCTCACCTCCGAGTGGACCCCCATCGAGATTCCTCCCGAAGTGGCCGAAACGGAGTGAGGCGATGCATCACAAGCTTCGTTTTGCCGTCGCCGCAGCGCTTGCCTTCGGGTGCATCGCGCTCTTCGGCCTCGCCATCTCGAGCGCCGACCCGACTCTCTTTGACGGGTACTACCCCGTCCTTCTGATCCTCAACGTCTTCCTCGTCATCACGCTCTTCGGCATCGTGGTGGCGATGGGCTGGCAGCTGATGCGCCGCTACCGGGCGGGGATCTTCGGCTCCAAGCTTACGGTTCGCCTCACGCTCTCGACCATGGTCCTCGCGGTGGTGCCGACCATCGTGCTCTTCTTCATTTCGAGCGCCTTCATTGCGCGAAGCATCGAGGCGTGGTTCGACGTGCGCGTGGAGCGCGCGCTCGAGAGCGGCGTCACCATCACCCGAAGCATTCTGTCGCGGCAACAGGCCGACACGGAGGAAGAGGCCCGACGGATCGCCCAAACCCTGCGCAACGTCCCGCAGTCGCTTCTGATGGGAGAGCTTCTGCAGCAGGTCGAACACCTTCAGGGCGCCGACGCCCTCGTTCTGACGGGCAATCTCACCGCCGTCGCGGCCGCTTCGGGCTCGAAGCTCGACCTCATCCTTCCGAGCATGCCCGGGCACCTGCAGATTCAGGCCGCCAAAAATACCGGCATCTACTCGACGGTGGACGGCGACATCTTTGAGGCGGGCGAGCAGAATCCCGACGCCGCCCTCTCAATCCGCGTCATCGTGCCGATTCCGAACGACGGCTATCTCTCGGACTCGTTCGGCGGCGGACTGTTGGGAAATGCCCGCACGGAGCCGCTCTACCTGCAGCTCATCCGACCGGTCGAATCCTCCGTCACCGAAAACGCGGCCGAACTGTTGGCGGGCTACCGCGACTATCAGGAGCTCCTCTTTTCCCGCGATTCGCTGCGCACGATTTACGGCACGACCCTGACGATCACGCTGCTTCTCACCGCCTTCGGCGCCATCGTCGCGGCCATCTCGTTCGCAAAGCGCGCCGCCCAGCCGCTCGCGCAGCTCGCGCGCGGCACGCGCCGCGTGGCCGAAGGCGTCTTCCAGCCCATCCGGGAATTCTCCGGGAGCGACGAGATCAACACGCTCACCCAGTCCTTCAACACGATGATCGGACAGCTCTCCGAAGCGCATCAGTCGCTTGAGCGTCAGCGCCGGACGGCCGAACAGGCGCAGGCCTACCTCGAGCGCGTCCTCGCCACGATTTCCTCGGGCGTGATCGTCTTTGACGCGGACCTCACGCTCGTGACGAGCAACGACGCCGCCCACCGCATGCTCGGCGACCGCTGCTGCGCCGTCGGTTCGCAACTTCGGGAAACGGAACCGACGCTCGCCCAGTCGCTGTGCCGGGAGCGCGACAAGCGCCGCGCGGACGAGCCCTTCTCGTTTGAGTTTGAACTGCAGCGAAAGCCGCGCAACATGCCGCTCTTCCTGCGCATCGCGCCCATGCCGCTCGGCGCGCAGACGGGGCTCGTCGTCGTGTTCGACGACATTTCGCCCATCGTGGAAGCGCAGCGCTCGGCCGCCTGGGGCGAAGTGGCCCGCCGTCTCGCGCACGAAATCAAAAATCCGCTCACGCCCATCCGGCTCTCCGCGGAACGCCTCGAGTGGAAGCTCGCAGACAAACTCACCGATCCCGCCGACCTTTCGCTTCTGCAGCGCACGACGGGCACCATCATCACGCAGGTCGACGCCCTCAAGACCATGGTGGACGACTTCCGGCAGTTCGCCCGAATTCCCGACGCCCGTCCGGAGGCGGTCGTCTTCGACGAGTTCCTCTTCGAGGTGGTGTCTCTCTACCACTCGGCGGGCATGCCCGTCATTTTCCGCCCGGGCGCCCTCGGTTGCCGCGTCATGATCGACATCGGGCAGTGGAAGCAGATTCTTCACAATCTCGTGAGCAACAGCGTCGACGCCATGGCGGACGTGGAGAAGCCCCGCATCGTCATCACGACGGAGGCACTCTCCCGGGACAACGAACCCGCTCCCTACGCCATCCGTCTGCTCCTGAAGGACAACGGTTCCGGATTCAGCGAGACGATTCTCTCCCACGCCTTTGAACCCTACGTCACCACCAAGGAAACGGGTACGGGCCTGGGGCTGCCCATGGTCAAAAAGATTTTGGACAACCACGGCGCCTCCATCCATCTCTCGAACCGTACGGACGCCCCCGGCGGCGCCCAGGTGGAAATCATCGTCCAGGCCGTTCAGGACGACGCCGACGGCGAAACGGCCGAGCCCGAACCCGACCGCTCCATACGGTAAAATCGAATTCTTCGAGTTCCGTGACGACCATGATCAAGATTCTCATCGTTGACGACGAAAGCGGCATCCGCTCCCTGCTCTCGGAAATTCTTTCCGAAGAAGGGTTCCTCGTGTACGAGGCGCCCGACGCGGCGCATGCGCGGCAGATGCTCGCCAAGGAAACCTTCAACCTGATCCTTCTCGACATCTGGATGCCCGACACCGACGGCATCACGCTGCTCAAGGAGTGGGTGGGACGCAATCTGCTGCGCACCACCTCCGTGGTCGTCATGTCGGGGCACGGCACCATTGAAACGGCCATGGAGGCCGTCAAGCTCGGCGCCAAGGACTTCCTGGAAAAGCCGATTTCGATGAAGCGCCTCCTGGAAACGGTGCACGGCGTCATTCAGGAGTGGATCGCCACGCACGCCCAGCCCGCGCCCCACAAGCCGACGCCTGCGGCCGGTCCCGCGGTCAAGCCCCTGCGTTCCCCTGCGGGCGAGGCGAGCGTTCGGCCGGTTGCGGCCGCGCCCGCTCAGCCCCGGCATCCCGCCGTGCGCGACTTCACGATCAACGGCAAGAAGGTCCCCGCGCGCTCCGACAAAAAGCTGCGGCAACTCTTCAACAACTTCCGCCGCAGCCTCAACGAAGATCTGACGCGTTCGCGCTCCCCGGAAGACCTCTACGGCGAAATCACGGAGCGCCGCAAGGAAACGCGCGGCGGTCCGAACTACATCCTCAAGATGCTCGCGGGACTCCTGCGGGACATCGTGTGCACGCACCCCGAGTACGAATCGGCCGACTGGATGCTCAGTTCCGCCAACCGGGCCCTCAAGCGCCGGTATTTCTCGCGCTTCCTCTCGATCATGAGGGGCCGCATGAAGTCCCGTCAGATCGGACTTCCGCACGGTCGCTACCACGACCAGGCGATCCGCACGAAGGCGGACGGCGCCCCGTCCGGTCTTCCGTCGGAGCCCGAACTCGCGCTGCAGCGGTCGCTCGAATTCCTCTCGAACATCAACCGCCCCGACAGTCCCCTGCCCGGCGTCAAGGACATCACGGTTCTGCCCGAACCGGTGTACAACGCCGAGTCCGAACGTGACTACGCCGAAGTTCGGGACGTAAAGGACGACGACCGCAAGGACGACGAGCTCTTCGACACCAAGGATCAGTTCTGCGTCGATTTTTCGGAGCGATTCTGTCCCACGCCGCTCGCCTTCCCGGAACTCAACCCCAAGAGTCTGCACAGACAGCTGCGCGACGCCGTCGCCATGACGGTGCTCCCGAAGATGCCGCTCGTCTACGTGCGCGCCTACAACCTCCTGCTCGACTACAACATGACCGCGCGGAAGGTGCGCGATCAGGTGGAGCGGAGTTATTTCCTCACGCACCTCCTGCAGGCGAACCTGCGCGTGGTCGAGGCGGCGCGCACCGTCGGCGTGGAGCGCACGCACCTCTACCGCAAGCTCAAGCGGCACGGCATCATCCCGAAGGAACTCAATCAGGAGGCCAACGGACGAATCCGCGAACTCCGGGAAGAGCGCGCCAAAGCGGAAAAGGAAAGGCGCGAACAGAAACGGGCCGCCGCGCGAAACAATAAAAAATCCGGCGGCGCGGGCCGAAACGCTCGGTCGCGCAAAACCGCCGGAAACAAGAAGTCCTGAGCCCGCGCTCTACGGGGAGGCCTCAGTGAGGCTTCCCCCACATCACCGGCTCTTCGTGCCGGATGGCGCGCTCGATCATGCTGCGCAGAGGCTGCATGCGCTGAAAGAGCTGCACGATCTCCTTGCGGTGGTTCTGACGGTCCTCTTCGTCCATGCGCTCCTCCTCTTCAAAGCTCGCTGTGCGGCGCTCCGACTCGCGTTGCGCCTCGCTCTGACGAAAGAGCTCTCTGTCGCGCTCAAAAACTTCGTCAAGCCGACGCAGTACGTCGGGCAGCTCTTCGGCTGACCAGGCGCCTTCGTTTCGCCAGGGTTCCCCGATTTCCTTGAAGATCTTCCGGACCACGTCCTCGAAAATGATGAAGGGGCCCGTTGCGCGGCAACTGAACATGATCAATGCCATATCGCCTCCGTAAATTTCAGTACACTTGGCCTGTATTGTAGGCCCGACGGGCCTCTCCGAACGATTTTCGAGATCTTCATGGCAAATCCCTTCGACAAGCCCCTCACCGACGACGAATTCGTGGAAATCGGCGAACTGCTCGCCTCGATTCCCGAACCCTTCGAACCCATGGAACCCGACCGCATGGACGGTTTTCTCACGGCTCTCCTGCTCCTGCCCGAGGAACCGAGCCCCCAGGCCTGGATGCCCTGGATCTTCGACGCCGAAGGCCGTCCCGAAGCGAAACTTGCGGACGAGCGCGATCAGGACCGTCTCGAAGAACTCGTCTACCGCCGCTACCGCTCGATCGACCGAACGATCTGCCAGCGCCGCCCGCTCGATCCGATTCTCTACGAAATCGAAGACGAACGCGGACACCCCGTGCGCGGCTGGGAAGGCATCGCCGCGGTCGAACCCTTCGCCGTGGGCTTCTGGGAAGCGGCCGACCGTTGGCCAGGACTGCTCGACCATGAGGACCCCCTCGTGCAGAGCGCGCTTCTCGGCATCCTGCGTCATCTCCCCGACGATCTCGCGGGCGACCTTTTGGATGTGAAGCGCGACCTCGAACTTGAAAGTCCTCTGGAAAACCTCAATCAGACGGTCGAAGACATCGCCGTGAGCGTGGCGGAAATCGCTTCGGTCACGCGCGGCATCTCACTTGACGCCCCCGAACGGACGCCGAAAAAGCCCGTCCGAAAGGGACCCGCGCGTCACGGCAGACGCTGAGCGTCGAAGTCCGGAAGCGACTTGGCGAGCCGGGCGATCAGGAAGACGACGGGCAGGCCCAGCAACGCGGTGAAGAGAAAGAATCCCGAATACCCCAGGGCGTTGACGGCCACGCCCGCAAAGCCCGCCAGGAATTTCGGGATGAGCACCATGATGGAGCTCAAAAGTGCGTACTGCGTCGCCGAGTAGGCCCGGCTCGTGAGACCCGCCAGGAAGGCGAGGAAGGCGACGGTGGCGAGCCCCGCCGCCAGATTGTCCGCGCACACGACGGCGATGAGTCCGTAGCGGCTCGGCCCGATCGTAGCCAGAAACGAAAAGAGCAGGTTCGTGCAGGCCGCCAGAAGGCCGCCCAGCATGAGGCTTCGGAGGACGCCGAGGCGATAGGTCACCACGCCCCCCGCAAAGGCGCCCAGAAGCGTCATGAGGACGCCGAACACCTTGGAGATCGCCGCCACTTCTTCCTTTGTGTAGCCGAGGTCGGCGTAAAAGGGATTCGCCATCACCCCCATCACCACGTCGGCGATGCGGTAGAGCGCCACGACGGAGAGGACGAGTCCCGTGATTCTCCCGTAACGCTCGGCAAAGTCCTTGAGCGGCGCGACGAAGTCTTCGAGAAACTTCTCCCGCAGGCCTCGTGAGGGTGCCTCTACCGCCGGGGCGGGCGCTTCCTTCGAGAGAAGGGTCGCGACGATCCCCGCGACGGATGAAACCGCCATGACGGCGTAGCTCACCTGCCAGGCGGCCGGGTCATAGCCTTCGGCCGTCGACGCCCAGGCCGCAACCGCCAGGGCGCCCGCGCCCGACCAGATCATGGCGAGGCGATATCCCGCCTGATACATGGCGGCGAGCGCCGCCTGATTCTTCACTTCGGAAGATTCGATGCGGTAGGCGTCAAGCGCGATGTCCTGCGTGGCCGAAGCAAAGCCCGTGAAAAGGGCCCAAACGGCGGTCAGCGTCAGACTTTCGGCCGGGTCGCTCGCGGCCAGGGCGCAGAGTCCCGCGACGACTCCCGCCTGCGAGAGAAGCATCCACGCCCGGCGCCGCCCCAAACGCGCCGTGAGAAAAGGAATGCGCTTGTGGTCGACCCAAGGGGCCCACATCCATTTGAGCGCGTACACCATCCCCACCCAGGAGAGAAAACCGATGGTGGCGAGATCGACGCTCGCTTCGCGCATCCAAAAGCTGAGGGTCCCGAAAATCAACAGGTTCGGCAGTCCCGTGCTGAAGCCGAGACAAAGCATCAGAATCGACGGTCGGTTTCCGTAGAGGCGCCACGTCGAGAGGCAATAGGCGGAGATTCGCTGCACCTCAGCCCCCCAACACCGCCTCGGGCCCCGGGAGCCACACCCACTTTCCGGGCTCGAGATCCTCAGGCAGACGGTAGGCGCCGAAGGCCGAGCGGTGAAGCGCCTCCACTCGGTTCGAGGCCGCCGCCACCATGCGCTTGACCTGATGGTATTTCCCTTCGGTGAGGGTCATGCGGATGTGGCGTTCGTCCACGAGCTCCACGTCCTTGGCGCACACGGGTTTGGGCGAGTCGTCGAGCACGACGCCCGTGCGGAGCTTTTCGCAAAAGACATCCGTCGCCGGGTGCTTGAGCGTCACCTCGTAGACCTTGGAGACATGGCGCTTCGGATGAATGAGCCGGTGCAGAAGACGACCGTCGTCGGTAAAGAGCAAAACGCCCGTCGTATCGACGTCCAGGCGTCCGACGGGCTGTACGCCGCGGCGACGCAGGGGCGCGGGAAGGAGCGTCATGACGGAGGGATGCGCCGAGGGCTTGAGCGAGCACTCGTAGCCCGCGGGCTTGTGAAGGGCCAGAATCGCCTTTTCGCAATAGGGCCAGGACTCTCCGCGCACGACGAAGACGAGGCCGTCGGTTTCGAAGTCCTCGTCGGGATCGTCGCGGACCTCGCCCCCGATCTCCACGAGACCGCTTCGGGCCAGGGCCCGACAGTCGTGCCGCGTACCGAAACCCTGGGTAAAAAGGATGTCTTCAAGGATCATTGCGCATTCCTCGGCTCAGAGGGGCCAGTCGTAGCGGATCGTAAGCGGCGCGTGATCGGAAAACTTTTCCGACGCGTAAATGTCCGTCTCCCGGGCCTTTTCGGCGATACCGGGCGTACCGACCTGATAGTCGATGCGCCAGCCGACGTTCTTTTCCCGGGCGCGGCCGCGCTGACTCCACCAGGTGTAGCGGTCCGGATTCGGATCCAAACGGCGGAAAACGTCCACCCAGCCGCACTCGTCAAAGAGCTTCGTCATCCAGGCGCGCTCTTCGGGCAGGAAGCCCGAGTGATCGCGATTACTCTTCCAGTTCTTCAGGTCGATTTCCTTGTGGGCGATGTTGAAGTCGCCGCAGAGGAGAAACTCCCGCTTTTCTTCGCGGAGCCGATCGAGATGCGGCAGGAAGGCTTCGAGAAAACGGAATTTCGAGGCCTGACGATCATCGTTCATGGAGCCCGACGGAAAATAGACGGAAATGATGCTGAGATTTTCCAAGTCCACCCGGACGTAGCGCCCCTCATTGTCGAATTCCGGAACGCCGAAGCCCGTCGCCACCGACACGACCGGAAGGCGCGTCCAGACGGCGCAGCCCGAATACCCCTTGCGCGCGGCGAAGTGGAAGAAAGGTTCGTAGCCGGCGGGACAGCGGACGTCGCCCGAGAGATCCGCGTCCTGAGCTTTGAGCTCCTGAAGGCAGAGCACGTCGACGTCGTGCGAGAGAAACCAGGGAAGGAAACCCTTGGTGACGGCGGATCGGATGCCGTTGGCGTTGAAGGAAGTTACGGTGAGCATGGATCAAATCAAAAAGCGCTAGAATAGACGGATTTTAATCGTTTCCCTCTCCGTCGGCCCTAGCGGGAAGACGGTTCTTGCAGACCTTTTGCCATGACGATTCAGCAACAATTCATCGAATTTGCGCTTCAGTCCAACGTTCTCCGCTTCGGAGAATTCAAAACCAAGGCCGGGCGTCTTTCTCCGTACTTCTTCAACGCCGGCTTGTTCAACACCGGCTCCCTCCTGGACCGTCTCGGTGAGTTTTACGCGAAGACCCTCTTGGCCGCCAAGGAAGAGGGCCGCATCGAATTCGACATGATCTTCGGGCCCGCCTACAAGGGCGTTCCGCTCGCCGCATCCGTCGCCATCAACCTCTCGCGCCTCGGCTGCGACGTGCCCTGGGCCTTCAACCGCAAGGAAGCCAAGGACCACGGCGAAGGCGGCGTCATCGTCGGCGCGCCCCTCAAGGGGAAGGTCGTCATCATCGACGACGTCATCAGCGCGGGCACGTCGATCCGCGAATCCGTCAAGATCATCCAGCAGTGCGGCGCCGAACCTTCGGGCGTTCTGATCGCGCTCGACCGTCAGGAACGCGGCGGCAACGCGGAAGTGCTCACGGAAACCTCCGCCGTGCAGGACGTCGAAAAGACCTTCGGCTTCCACGTCGCCTCCATCATCACGCTCTCGGACCTGCTCTCCTTCATGAACGGCGACTCCGCCGCCGCGCAGGCCGTCGCGGAATTCCGTCCGGCCGTGCGCGCTTACCGCGACCGCTACGGCGCCTGATTCCCGGACCACGGGGTTCGCTCGGGCGAACCCCCTCCGCAGACGTTAAAAAACCCGCTCTCTCGCAAGAAAGCGGGTTTTTCGTTGGAGGGAAGCCTCCTTCAGGTTCAGCAGCCGAGCTTCGAGCGGAGCATGGCGTTGACCTGAGCGGGATTGGCCTTCCCCTTCGTCGCCTTCATGCACTGACCGACGAGGGCGTTGAAGGCCTTCTGCTTGCCGGCGCGGAATTCTTCGACCGACTTCGCGTTGTTGGCGAGCACTTCGTCGACGATCTTCTCGAGGGCGCCGGCGTCGGAAATCTGCTTGAGACCGAGTTTTTCGATCAGAGCGTCGACCTCGGCGCCTTCCTTGGCCCAGAGCGCCGCGAAGACGGCCTTGGCCCCCTTCTGATTGACGGTGCCGTCGGTGATGCGGGCGAGAATCTTGGCGAGAAGCGCCGGCGTCACGGGCGCCGTCGCGTAGGAGGCGTCTTCGCTCGCGTTGAGCGCGGCCGACACTTCACCCATCACCCAGTTGGCGGCCATCTTCGGTTCCGCACCGTCGGCCACGACGGCGAGGTAGTAGTCCGCCACGTCGCGGGAAGCGGTCAGAACCGAAGCGTCATACTCGGGCAGGCCGAATTCGGCGATCAGACGGGCGCGAAGCGAATCGGGAAGCTCGGGCATGTCCGCGGCGACCCGTTCGATCCATTCGTCCTCAATGACGAGCGGCAGCAGATCGGGATCGGGGAAGTAGCGGTAGTCCATCGAATCTTCCTTGCTGCGCATCTGACGCGTTTCGCCCTTGTCGGGGTCGTAAAGGCGCGTCGCCTGCACGACCTTGCCGCCTTCTTCGATCAGTTCGATCTGACGGCGAACTTCGTAGTCGATGGCTTCCTGCAGGAAGCGGAAGGAATTGAGGTTCTTGATTTCGCAACGGGTGCCGAACTTGGTCGAGCCGACGGGGCGCACCGAAACGTTCGCGTCGCAACGGAAGTTCCCTTCCTGCATGTTGCCGTCCGAAATGCCGAGCCACACGACGAGCGCATGGAGCGCGCGGGCGTAGGCGACGGCTTCGGCCGAACTGCGAAGTTCCGGTTCCGTCACGATTTCCAGAAGGGGCGTCCCCGCACGGTTGAGGTCGATCCCCGAATGTCCGTGGATGATCCCGTGAATCGACTTGCCCGCGTCCTCTTCAAGGTGCGCGCGGGTAAGGTGAATCGTCTTCACGTAGGGATCGCCCTTCTTCGGGTGCACCGGGAACGTGAGTTCGCCGCCGATCACGATCGGCAGTTCGAACTGACTGATCTGATACCCCTTCGGAAGGTCGGGATAGAAGTAGTTTTTGCGGTCGAAGACCGAACGGTTGGCGACCTTCGCCTTGATCGCGAGACCGAAGCGGATCGCCTTTTCCACGGCGCCGCGGTTGAGGACCGGAAGCGTGCCCGGAAGGGCCAGGTCCACCACGCAGGCGTTCACGTTGGGCTCGTCGCCGAAGTGGCGGGCGGCGCCCGAAAAGATCTTAGAGTTCGTCGAGAGCTGGACATGCGTTTCCAAGCCGATGACAACTTCCCACTGCATGAATCGTGCTCCTTATCAGTAACCGGCGGGATGACGCAGATGCCAGTCCGTCACGGACTGCCACGCATGGGCGATGCCGAGCAAACGGGCTTCGGAGAAGTTTTCTCCGATCAACTGCACGCCGATCGGGCGGCCGTTGGAGTGCATGCCGCAGGGCATGGCCACGCCCGGAAGACCGGCCAGCGACGCGGGAACCGTGTAGAGGTCGGAGAGATAGGCCGAGACCGGATCGGCGTTGGCGCCGAAATCGTAGGCGGTGCCCGTCGTCACCGGCGTGACGATCACGTCCACCTTGCGGAAGGTGTCGTGGAATTCCTTGGCGATCAGGCGGCGAACGCGCTGGGCCTTGAGGTAGTAGGCGTCGTAGTAGCCGTGCGAGAGAACGTAGGTGCCGATCATGATGCGGCGCTTCGGTTCGGGCCCGAAGCCCTCGTCGCGCGACTTCTTGATCATGTCGAGGATATCCTCGTACTCGGCCGCGCGGTGGCCGTAGCGAACGCCGTCAAAACGAGAGAGATTGGAGCTCGCTTCGGCGCAGGCGACGACGTAGTAGACGGGAACGCCGAGTTCGGCCATCGGCAGTTCGATGTCCACCACGGTCGCGCCCATGGCGCGGTAGGTGTCGAGCACCTTGTCGATCGACGCGGCGACTTCCGCGTCGAGCCCCTTGCCCATCCAGGAGCGGGGCACTCCGATGCGGATCCCTTCCATCCCCTGCGTGAGGGAGCGGGAGAAGTCTTCCGCCGGACGGTCGACGCTCGTCGAGTCGGCCGGATCGAAGCCCACCATGCTGCCGAGCACGGCGGCGCAGTCTTCGGCGCTGTGCGCAAGAAGCCCGGCCGTGTCGAGCGACGAGGCGAACGCAATCATCCCGAAGCGGGAGGGACGACCGTAGGTGGGCTTCACGCCCGTCAAGCCCGTGAAGGACGCGGGTTCGCGAATCGAGCCGCCCGTGTCGGTCCCCGTGGCGATGGGGGCGAGACCCGCGGCCACGCAGGCGGAGGAGCCGCCCGAGGAACCGCCCGGAACGGCGTTGGGATCCCAGGGATTGTGCACGCGCCCGTAGGCGGAGTTTTCATTGCCCGAGCCCATGGCGAATTCGTCGCAGTTGAGCTTGCCCAGGCACACCATGCCGGCCTCGCGCAGCTTGCGCACGACCGTGGCGTCAAAGGGACTCATGTAGCCTTCGAGCATCTTGCTCGCGGCGGTCGAGGCCCAGTTCTTCGTCACGAAGATGTCCTTGTGGGCGATGGGAATGCCCGTGAGCGGGCCGGCGGAGCCCGCCGCGATGCGTTCGTCGGCCTCGCGGGCTTCGGCGAGCGTCGCCTCGGGGCGGACGTCAAGAAAGGCGTTCAGGTCGCGGTGCGCCTCGATGCGATCGAGGTAGTGACGGGCCAGTTCGACGGCCGACACTTCACGCGCCTGCAGTTTGCGGGAAAGCTCCGTAACGGAGCTGAACGTAAGATCTTCCATAGCGTTTTCCGAAACGGGGATTACTCGATCACCTGCGGAACGAGGAAGCAGCCGCCTTCCTGTTCCGGCGCGTTTTTCATGTTCTCTTCGCGAGCGTTCGTTTCCGTAACCACGTCGTCGCGAAGACGCTGCACGCCGTCGTGGGGATTGGGCATGGGTTCGATCCCCGTCGTGTCCACGGAACGGATCTGCTCGATCATGCGGAAAATGTCATTGAGTTCGCCCTGCATCACAACGGCCTGCTCGTCCGAAATTTCGATTCGGCCGAGATCGGCGATGCGGCGAATGTCCTCAAGGGTCAGAGACATTCGAATTCACCTGATTGGACCCGTCTCCTTTCTCCGGAGTCGCTTGTCGCCCGGGAAAAGACGGGTTGGGGTATTGATGAGGATGCCGTCCCTCAAGGGACGGCGGAAAAAAGCATCTGCGTAGTGTAACAGAAGGGCCGGACCGGCATCCGCCGGAAATCCTGCGCGGGGCGCGGATCGGTCGGACGCCGCACTGTAATCGTTCGTAAGGAGAAAGCCCCGTCAAAAAGGGGGCGGGCGGCTCTTATGCTATTATGTTCGCCTTGAAAAAAGCGCCCGCAAACCTTTTCCACAGCGCCTTTGCGCATGGACGACAAACGGCACGCCGCAGGGGTTTGCACGGGTTTCGCACGGCCAGTTCCATCCTATCTCGCACCACTATGTTCGGTTTCCTGCGCAATTATTTTTCCAACGACCTCGCCATCGACCTCGGCACCGCCAACACGCTGATCTACGTGCGCGGAAAGGGGATCGTCCTCAATGAACCGAGCGTGGTGGCCATTCGTCAGGAAGGCGGTCCCAACGGCAAGACGACGATCCACGCCGTGGGCAAGCAGGCCAAGCAGATGCTCGGCCGCGTGCCGGGCAACATCACGGCCATCCGTCCGATGAAGGACGGCGTGATCGCCGACTTCACGGTGACCGAACAGATGCTCAAGCAGTTCATCCGCATGGCGAGTCCCTCCCGACTCTTCGCCCCGAGCCCGCGGATCATCATCTGCGTTCCCTGCGGCTCGACGCAGGTGGAGCGGCGCGCCATCAAGGAAAGCGCCCTCGCGGCCGGCGCCTCGAACGTGTATCTGATCGAAGAACCGATGGCCGCCGCCATCGGGGCGGGTCTTCCCGTCAATGAAGCGGCCGGGTCGCTCGTCGTCGACATCGGCGGCGGCACGACCGAGGTGGGGCTGATCTCGCTCGGCGGGCTTGTCTATTCGGGCTCCGTGCGCGTGGGCGGCGACAAGTTCGACCAGGCCATCATCAACTACATCCGCCGCAACTTCGGGATGCTCATCGGCGAACCCACGGCGGAACTGATCAAGAAGGAAATCGGCTCGGCCTTCCCCGGCGAAGAAGTCCGTGAAATCGAAGTGAAGGGCCGCAACATCGCCGAAGGCGTTCCGCGCACCTTCACCGTGCATTCGAACGAAATCCTCGAAGCCCTCAACGAACCGCTCAATCAGATCGTGGTCGCCGTGAAGAACGCTCTGGAAAAGACGCCTCCGGAACTCGGCGCCGACATCGCCGAACACGGCCTGATGCTCACGGGCGGCGGCGCGCTTCTGCGCGGCCTCGACCAGCTTCTGATCGAAGAAACGGGCCTGCCCGTCTACGTGGCCGAAGAGCCGCTCAACTGCGTGGTCAAGGGCTGCGGCATCGCGCTCGAAAACATGGACAAGCTTCACACGGCCTTCGCCGTCGGTTGATTTCGCCTCGACTCTCTATGGAAGAATACGGGCCTCCACCGCTCTTTCGACAGGGCCTGCCGGCCCGTCTGAGGTTCATTCTCTTTTTGTTCGCCTCCGTCCTTCTCATTTTGATCGACGGACGCTTTCGTGCGCTCGACGATTTCCGAAGCGCCATCTCCGACGTGACGGCTCCGATGGTGCGCGCGCTCGAGTGGCCCGGAGAGGCCGTCTCCTCGGCGTCGGAATACTTCGTCTCCAAGGCGCGTCTGCGCGACGAAAACCAGCGCCTCACCGAAGAAAACCAGCGTCTCTCGCTCGCCGTGGCGCACCTTACGGAAATGCAGCGGGAAAACGAACGGCTGCGCCGGCTCGTCAACGCCGTTCCCCGCACCGCGAGCCAGGTCGTCACGGCCGAAGTGCTCGGCAACATGCCCGACCCCTTTACGCGTCGGCTGCGCATCAATCTCGGCAGCGACGACGGTCTCCTTGTCGGCATGCCCGTCATTGCCGCCGACGGCGTCGTGGGACAGGTGTCGCGCGTCGTGCGAAAGAGCGCCGAAGTGAATCTCCTCACGGACCATCGCCAGCAGCTCTCCGTCTTCGTCGCCCGCACGGGCGAGCATTACGTGCTCGGCGGAAACGGGTCCGACCTGACGAATCTCCTTTTCGTGCTGCCCGGCGCCGACCTCAAGGAGGGCGACACGCTCCTCACCTCCGGGCTTGACCACGTTTTCCCGCGCAACATTCTCGCGGGCACCGTCCGTTCCGTCAGTCACCAGCCCGGCGAAACCTACGCCCGGGTGGAGGTCGCGATGCCCGACTATGAAGACGCTCAGTTCGTCACGGTGATTCTCGTGGATCCCAACCCTACGGCCGAACTCGACGCCTCCGACAAGAAGGACACGTCCCTGCGCAGAAGGAGGGAGCGATGAAGAAGCTCGTCACCCCGATTCCGCAGAACACCACGGAGCTCGCCACGCCCGCGCCGGTCTCCTGGATCATTCTCACCTTCGTGTTGAGCTACCTCCTCAACCTGTCGCTTTCGCGCTACGCCTGGACGCCGGACTTCCTGGCGCTCAGCATGGTGTTCTGGGTCGTCCATCAGCCCCGTCGCGTGGGCATGACGGTCGCCTTCGTCTGCGGCATTCTGATGGACGTGCACAACGGAAGCGTTCTCGGGCAGCAGGCGCTCGTCTACGTCATCCTCACGTACTGCGCCTTCTCGCTGCACCGAAGACTGCCGTGGTTCAACCTCGTCGGGCAGGCGCTGCACGTCCTCCCTCTTCTGCTTCTCGCGCAGGTGATCGTGCTTCTCTTCCGACTGTGGTTCGACGGTCTCTGGCCGGGCTTCGGATGGTTCCTGCAGAGCATTGCGGGAGCGATCCTCTGGCCGCTCTGGGTCGCCATTCTTTCGCGCTTTTTCCGCTACACGGCGGTGCAGCGCAATCATTGATCGCTTGAGGTTTCGGTGCAGTTTGATTTTCAAGAAAAGGAAGAAGGCCTGACGCCCTTTCGCAAGAGACTTCTCTTTGCGTTCGGGGGCGTTCTCGTCCTTTTTCTCGTCTTGGTCGCGCGCTTTGCCTGGCTGCAGATCCTCAACCGAGACGCCTACGTCGAACGGGCCGAACGAAACCGCACGGTCACCGTCACGACGCAGGGCTCGCGCGGTCTGATCTTCGACCGCAACGGTGAAGCCCTGGCAAAAAACGACCTCGGCTACTCCCTCGAAATCGTGCCGGACCAGGTGCAGAACCTTTCGCGCACGATCGACGAGCTTTCCCGCGTCATTCCGATCACGCAGAGCGACCGCAGACGTTTCCGCCGCCTTCGCGAAGACCTGAACCGCTACGATTCCATTCCGATCCGTCTCGACCTCACCGACGAAGAGGTCGCCGTGTTCATCGCGCAGAAACACCGTTTTCCCGGCGTTTCGGTGAATCAGCACGAATACCGCCGTTATCCCGCGGGATCGACGGGGAGCCACTTTCTCGGCTACATCGGCTCGATTTCTCAGGGGGACAAGCGTCGCCTCGAATCCGAAGGGACGCTGCCCCTGTACGAAGGGATCCGCCAGATCGGCAAGGTGGGGCTCGAGCGCAGTTACGAAAATCTTCTGCACAGCACGCCGGGCTTCGAGACGCTCGAAGTGACGGCGAGCGGCCGTTCGGTGCGCACGCTCGAAGCGAAAGCGCCCAAGCCCGGCAAGAATCTCGAACTCACGATCGACATGAATTTGCAGAGGCTCGTGGAGAAGTCGCTCGAAGGACGCGAGGGCGTCGTGATCGCCATCGATCCGCGAACGGGCGGCATTCTCTCGTTCGCCTCCCTGCCCACCTACGACCCGAACCTCTTTCCGGAGGGAATCGATCCGGAAAGCTGGAACGAACTGAGTTCGTCCGAGCGAAAGCCCCTCTTCAACCGCGCGGTGCGCGGGCTCTATCCGATCGGCTCGACCTACAAGCCCTTCATGGCGCTTGCGGGTCTCGCCATGAACGAGACGACCGTGGACTACGTCTTCAACGACACGGGCGTCTTCACCGTCGGCAAGCACCGCTTCCGCGACCTGACGGGCGCGGGCAAGGGGCGCGTGGACGTGCGAAAGTCCATTCAGGTGTCCTCCGACGTCTACTACTACTGGCTCTCCATGCAACTCGGCGTCGACCGCATTCACGACTTCATGTCCCTCTGGGGATTCGGCCAGAAAACCGGCATCGACCTGGTGGGCGAGCAGGCGGGCGTTCTGCCGAGTCGGGAATGGAAGGAGCGGCGCTTCGGCGAACCGTGGTACCTTGGCGACACGCCTTCGATCGGCATCGGACAGGGCTACAACGCCTTCACCATCCTGCAGCTGGCGAGCGCCACGGCCACGCTTGCGAGCCGCGGCACCGTCATGACGCCGCATCTCGTGAACCGCATCGTGGATCCCGTGACGGGAGAAGCCACGCAGGTTGCCGCGTCGCCCGTTCGCAAGATCGACCTGCCGCGCGCCTACTGGAACGCCGTGATCGGCGGCATGCGCGACGTCACGACGAAGGGAACGGCCCGCAGCGTCTTCAAGGACGTCCCCTACAGCGTCGCCGGGAAGACCGGCACGGCCCAGGTCATCACGATCGCGCAGGACGACAAATATTCCGAAGAAAAGCTTGAGCGTCGCTACCACGACCATTCGCTTTTCATCGCCTTCGCCCCGGTGGAGAATCCGAAGATCGCGCTCGCCGTGCTCGTGGAAAACAGCGGCTTCGGCGCGAAAACCGCGGCCCCCGTCGCCAGGGAGGTGCTGGACTACTGGCTGACGGGCAAGAACCGCTTCGGCCTGCCGTACCCGAAACATCTTCCGCCGCCGCGCACTGCCGCGCCCCAACCCCGTAAGAAATCATGAGCAACAATCTACTGAACTCGGGATCGGGCCTTCTTCGCTACGTGCTCGGCCGACTGATCCGATGCGACCTGATGCTCGTGAGCCTCGTCATGACGCTCTCGACGATCGGCTTCATCACGCTCTTCTCGGCGGGCTACAGCTTTCCGTGGCGCATCGAGGACCAGCTGCGCAACATCCTCGTGGCGGGAACCGTGATGCTCCTCTTCGCGATGATTCCGATCCGTCTCCTGAAGAAGGTCTCGCTGCCGATCTTCCTGGCGGGCTGTCTTCTCCTGCTTGCGACGCATTTCTTCGGCGTCACCGTCAAGGGCGCCACCCGCTGGCTCAACGTGGGGATCCGCATCCAGCCCTCCGAAATCATGAAGCTCGGCGTTCCGCTCATGCTGGCCTGGTACTACCACGTGCGCGGAGAGCACGTCGCTTGGTGGGACCACATCGTGGCCTTTCTCTTCCTCGCCGTGCCGGTCGGATTCATTCTCAAGCAGCCCGACCTCGGGACGGCCGTGCTCGTCGCCATCGCGGGCTTTTCCGTCATTTTCTTCGCCGGCCTCAACTGGAAGGTCATCGCGCTCGGCGTCACGGGCGTGCTCGTGTCGCTTCCCGTCGTCTGGAATTTCCTCTACGACTACCAACGCGAGCGCATTCTGACCCTCATCGATCCCACGAACGATCCGCTCGGACGGGGCTTCCACACCCTGCAGTCGCTCATCGCCATCGGCTCGGGCGGCGTCTTCGGCAAAGGATGGATGGAGGGGACGCAGGCGCATCTCGACTTCATTCCGGAACGCACGTCCGACTTTCTCTTCGCCGTCTTCAGCGAAGAGTTCGGCTTTGTCGGCAACATCGTGCTGCTCGTCCTCTACACGCTCCTGATCGGACGAAGTTTCTTCATCGCGGCGACGGCGTCGTCTCGCTTCGCACGACTGCTCTCGGCCTCGATCGGCGTGATTTTCTTTACCTACACCTTCGTGAACATGGGGATGGTGAGCGGCATTCTGCCCGTCGTGGGCGTTCCGCTTCCCTTCATGAGTTACGGCGGCACGGCGCTCCTGATTCTCGGCATGTGCTCGGGCATCCTTCTCTCCGTGGGCATCGATTCGGAAGCCTGAGGGGTGCCCGCCGCTCTTCGATCGGTGTTATTTTGTCCTTACGCTGCGGACGATCCGCCGGGCGGCCCGGAAGGGCCGCTTTCGCGGATTTTCCGGGTCTTCTCACCCACTGAAACCGATTTTCTCCATGCAGCTTCGCACACTTTCCCTGAGTCTCGCCGCCGCGGCCCTTCTGAGCGGCTGCGGCATCTTCGACAACTCCCCCTACTACGACCAGGACGGTCCTCCCACCTTCAGCTTCGGCACGGAAACGGAAAGCGCGACGCCGCGCGTGGAAAGCTTTCATCAGGCGTCCCTGCGTCCCTACACGGTGATGGGCAAGCGCTACGTCCCGATGACGACCGATTCGCCGCTCGTGCAGACCGGCATCGCCTCCTGGTACGGAAAGCAATTTCACGGCAACAAGACGTCGATCGGCGAGACGTACGACATGTACGAGATGAGCGCCGCGCATCCGACGATGCCGCTTCCCTCGTACGCGAAGGTGACGAATCTGCAAAACGGCAAGACCGTCATCGTCCGCGTCAATGACCGCGGTCCCTTCCTCCACGACCGCATCATCGACCTCTCGTACGCGGCCGCCAAGGCCCTGGACTACGCCGACAAGGGGACGGCCCGGGTTCGGGTGGAACGCCTCACGGCCGCGGACATCGAGGGCGGACGCACCGCCTCGAGCGCTCCCGTGACGCCCGTCGCCGCTCCGGTCGCTCCCGCCACGTCTCCCGCCGCCACGGGCGGTTGGGGCATTCAGGTGGGAAGCTTCACCGAAGAGAGCAACGCCATGCGCTTTGCCGGCCACACGGAGGCGGTGCTGAGTTCGAACGGCAGAAACGAACCCGTGCGCGTGGTTCGCGACGGCTCCCTCTGGCGCGTCATCGTGTCGGGAAACCTTCCTGAAGCGCAGGCGCGGGCCCTGATGCGATCCGTCGTGCAGGTGCTCGGCGGTCAAGCCTTCATCATTCGCAAATGATTACGACGAAAGAACTCTCCGAGGACCGGCGCTTTCTCAACGAGGAGGCGCTTCCCGCCCTCATGCAATTCATTCGGATCCCGTCCAAGAGCCGCTTTTGCGACCCCGATTGGGAACGAAACGGTCAGTTGATGCGTGCGCTCCGGGAAGGAGAGCAATGGGGAGAAAAGCTTTTCCCGGAAGGCGTCTTTGAAATTCTGACCCTGCCGGGAAAGACGCCCGCGCTCTTCTTTGACATTCCTGCCTCTGGTCATGACGGGCGTCCCGCCTTTTTCTACGGCCACTTCGACAAGCAGCCCGAAGCGACGGGCTGGTCCGAAGGTCTCGCTCCGTTCGAGCCCGTCGTGCGCGACGGAAAACTCTACGGCCGGGGCGGCGCGGACGACGGCTACAGCTTCTACACGGCCCTTTCGGCCGTCCGAATCCTTCGCGACCGCACGGGGCGGTCCCCGCGCATAACGGGGCTTATCGAGACGGACGAGGAAAGCGGCTCGCGGGACCTGCCGGACTACCTTCAAGCCGTAGCACCCCGCATCGGCTCTCCTGCCGTGCTCTGCATTCTCGACCTTGGGGTTCGCACCTGGGATCGTCTCTGGACCACGCGCAGTCTGCGCGGCGTCGCGCAGGTCACCGTAAAGGTTTCGGTTCTGCAGCACGGCGTTCATTCCGGTTCGGCAAGCGGCGCGGTGCCGAGCTCGTTTCGGATTCTGCGGCGCCTGCTTGAGCGCATGGAAAACTCGGAAACGGGCGAAATCCTCCTTCCCGAATGCCACGGCGTCATTCCCGAAGACGTGCGCCGGGAACTCGAAGGCGAAACGAAGCCCGCGGACTTTCCTTGGATCGGTCATACCCGTCCCATGGCCGAAACGCCCGCAAAGCAGCTTCTCGCGAGCACCTGGAAGCCCGCTCTCTCCGTCGTCGCGCAGGAGGGCCTGCCGCCGCTCTCGGCAGGAAGCGCGCAGTTGCGCCCCTACACGGCCCTGACGCTTTCCATGCGTCTTGCGCCCACGGCGGACGCACAGAAGGCGCTCGACGCCATGATCCGGTCCCTTACGACCGACGTTCCCTACGACGCCGACGTGGAAATCGTCCATGCGAGCTACAGCCCTGGGTTTTACGCCGGCGAAACGCCCGAATGGCTCGAGCGCGTCTGGAGCGACGCGGGCGAACGACTCTTCGGCCAAAAGCCGGGCGTCTTCTTCGAAGGCGGCACGATCGGCATTCTCGAGCACTTTCGCGAAGCCTTCCCCGACTCCGCCTTCCTGATGACGGGCATGCTCGGTCCCAACAGCAATGCGCACGGTCCGGACGAATCGCTCGACCTCGCCTATTGGGAAAAGCTCACGCAGGCGCTCTCCGAAGTGCTCGCCGCCCTGCCCGAGGAAAACGAACGCAAGGAGGTGCCATGAGAAGGGATTGCGTCACGCAGGTCATCGTTCGCTGGCCCGACGGGGAGTGGGAGAATTTCGCCACGCCCTTTGAGGCCGAACGCTACATCAACGCCATGATCGACGAGCTCGGCGAGCCCGAGGCCGCCTGGCTCGAAGACATGACGGGCAAAAAGAAGTGGGATTATCGAATCGAAGAGGACGAAAGCGGCGTCCTCCGACTCGTGGATTAAGGAGAGAACATGCAGGACTGCGAACTCTGCCGTCCCGACAGCGATCGGGTCATTTGGAAAAACGAACGTTTCTACATCCTCGACGCGGCTTCCGAGCGTTTTCCGGCCTACATCCGGATCGTCAGCGTCGCGCACGTCGCCGAAATGACGGATTTGCCCAAGGCCGAGCGCGAAGAGCTGCGCGCCATCATGGACGCCTCGGAAGAGCTTATGCGGGATCTTCTGCATCCCGACAAAGTGAACTGGGCGCAGTTCGGCAACATGGTGCCTCATCTGCACTGGCACCTGACCGCCCGTTGGCGCGACGACGAAGTCTTTCCGGACAACCCGTGGGGCAAGCCCGTTCGGGAAGTGCCCGAGGACGTTCGAAAGGAACGCGCGAAGGCGTCGAAGCTCTTCCTGGAACGTCTCCCTGACGCACTCGACCGACTGCTGAGGGCCCGATAAAAAACGGCCGTGCGGTTCCAAGCCGCACGGCCATTTTTATGTGGGTCAACAGGATTGGGGGCTTAAAGGCCGAATCCGTGCGAAGTGCTCGAGAGGAAGGCCTGAATGAGCGCGCCCGTCGTAAAGAAAAGCGCGAACTTCACTTCCAGAAGAACCGTCGCAAACATGGTTCCGTTGAGTTCTTCGTGGCGCTTCTTCGTGAGCTGCGGCGGCAGATGCAGGGCGTCCGCCAGCGTGAAAATCACGAGGAGGTACGGCCAGTAGGAAAGGTCGCGCAGCACCATGACAAGCACGAGGAAATACGGCAAGAGGAGCATCGCCTCGTAGAGCATGACGAAGAGCTTCGGCGGGCACACCACGGCGAGGGTGCGGCGTCCCACGCTCGCGTCATGGACGTGGTCGCGCCAGTTGTTCACGGCCAGCACGGCGGCCGCCACCGATCCCAGGGCCACGCCGAGCAGCACGGAATTGAAGGAGAGCGCACCGGCCTGCAGATAGTAGGTCCCGCACACGGCCGTGAGGCCGAAGAAGATCAGGACGACCAGCTCCCCGAAGGGCGTGTAGGCGATGGGCTTGGGGCCGCCCATGTAGGCGTAGGCCGCAAGAACCGAAGCGACGCCGACCGCGAGGAACACGATCCCGCCGTACCAGACGAGCACGGCGGTGTTGAGCAGAGCCAAAAGGACGGCTCCGATGAGCGCGTAGCGCGCAGCCTTCATCGAAATCCAACCGTTCGCCGTCGCGCGGGGAAGTCCCCGGCGGTTGCCCTTCTCGAGCTTGCGCTGCGTGTAGCCGCGGTCGTTCTGCATGTTCGTGATGATCTGCATCAGCACGGCGATGGTGAGCGTGAAGAAGGCGACGTCCCAGTGAAAGCTGTGGTGTTCGCTCACGTAGAGGGAGAGCGAAGCGAGAACGGGCGCCACGGCAACGCCCCAGGTTTTCGGACGCACGTAGGCGAGCCACGAAGCGAGCCGCCCCGGCGCCTTTTCGGTGTTTTGCGTTTGCATTCTGTTAGAGAGCCACTTTGACCAGGGGGTGCGCCACGACGCGGCGATAGAAGTCATCGAGCTGTTCGCGCGAATCCGCGAGCACGACGAGCGTCACGGACATGTATTTGCCGGTCCGGGAAAGGTTCGTCGAGGTACGGGCCGCGTCGAACTCCCGGAAGTGCCCGCCCGCCAGGGCATTCATCTCCGCCAGCAGCGCCTCGTCGTTCACGCCCATCACCTTGATGGGAAACTCCATCGGAAATTCCATCACTTCCTGTTTTTCTTGCATTTTCATTCCTCAGTGAGGCCGCCATCGTCGGTAACGGCCAGTAGTACGGTATCGCGCAGTTTCTGCCAGAACGAACCCTTCTCGAGCGACTCGAGCGCCACGACGGGGATCTTCTTGAAAATCTCTCCGTTGTACGTGAGGGTGAGCGTTCCCAAGACGTCCCCTTCGCGAACGGGCGCCATCAGGGGCGTGGGATGTTCCAGACGCAGCGACAGGGCGGAGAGCCCGTTGTCCATCAACTCTTCGCGCGAGAGCGTAATGTGAATTTCGTCGCGCACGGTATAGGCGAGTTCGGGACGATCCCCGCCGTACGCATGAAGGGTTCCGATCGAATCGCCGGGACGGTAGAGGGTGACGGTTTCAAACTGCCGCAGTCCGGCCTGCAGAGATTCCCCCAACGTGGAAACCAGCATCTTCCTCGAAGCCTGCGCGACGGAAACCGAAAGCAAACGGCGCACGGAGCCGTCGGGAAGCGGATTTTCCAAAAGGGCCGCGCCGCTCCAGTTTTTCTCCTCCCCGCCGATCACGAGTCCGCGGACGGTGCGATCGTTCGGAAGGACGACGTTTCCGTTCTTAAAACTGCGCTCTCCCGCCTTCACGTCGGCTTGCGACCACCAGCGCCTTGCCTCGGGGTACCGATTCCAGAAGCCTTCGATAAAGACCACCATGTCTTTGGGCGACACGTTCGGGACCGGAAAGAGCGAAGACTCCTTTTTCTCGAGTCCCGAATCCTTCACGCCGGCCCCGCCCAAACTGGCGGCGAGCGCGGCGGCAAAGACCGTCTCGTCGGGAAAGAGCGCTCGAACCGCTTCGCGCGCCGCCCTTTCATTGCCCTGCGCCGCATAAGCGACGAGCAGGGTTTCATAATCCACCGATTCGCCCTTCTTCAGGGAGAGGGGCGCTGCATGCGTCTCCGTCACGGTCAACGTATCCGTGAGGGAGAGCTTTCGGCGCTCAAGCTCGGAGAACAATGCGTCGAGCACGACCAGGCGGTTGAGCGCCCCCACCGATGCGCGTTCGTCGGCCCGATCCTCGAGGATGGCCTGTCCGCTCACCAAGTCCACGAGCACGCCCGATTGGGCCCGCGCGCACCAGGGAGTCAGGGCGAGGCACAGAAGTCCCAGCAGGGACAAAAGACGGGGAATCAGAAGTCTCCGAAGAGGCATCGTTGTGAAAAGCGGAAATATGACAAAATGGACGGACACTTCCGTAGTCCGCGCAATGCGGAAAATCGGAAACTTCATATTGTACCCAACCCTTTTTCCCTCATCCGATTTTTATGCCGCAAACGACGGATTTTGCCGATGCGCTCCGACGGGCGTTGCTTCATGCCGAAATTTCGGTGGAATGCGTCGAAGAGACGGGCAGCACGAACGACGATCTGAAAGAGCGCATTCGAGAGCGTCCCCTTGCGCATCCGGTTCTGCGAACGAGCGAACGTCAGACCGCGGGACGGGGCACGAGAGGGAAATCCTGGAAAACGCCCCGCGAGTCCCTGCTTTTCACGCTGGCCCTTCCCTATGCGACGCAGGGTGACGAATGCGTCCGCCTGCCGATCGTCGTCGGCATTTCCGTCGCGGAATCCCTGCAGCGCCTCGGCTATCCCGTGGCGCTGAAGTGGCCCAACGATCTGTGGCTCGCCGGCGGGAAAACGGGCGGCATTCTCTTTGAACAGCTCAACGGATGCGCCGTCATCGGCATCGGCATCAATCTCAACGCGGATCCGGGCGTCACGACGCAGGGCTGGCCGGTGCGTTCGCTTCGCGATCGGGGGCCGCTGGTGCAGCGACGTTCCGCCGAAGCGGGCCGCATGCTCGGCGTCATCGTGCAGGATTTGCTCGACGCCCTCGGCGCCTTTCCCAAAACGCCCGTGCATTGTCTTCCGGCATTGTGGCGGGCGGTGGACGCCTTCTCCAACCGAAGCGTGCGTCTGTGCGCCCCCGACGGGCGCAACGCCGTGCAAGGCGTCGTCCGCGGCATTACGGAAGAGGGCGCCCTGTGCCTCGAAACCCAGGACGGGATGCGGATATTCCGAAACGGCAGTCTTTGCCCGACAGAACCATGACGACTCTTTTGATTGATCTCGGCAACACGGCCCTCAAGTGGACGACGCCCGAAGAGGCGGACACGCCGCACACCGTCGTTCACTACGGAAGCACCCAAGGGAAGGACGAGCTCTACCGAAACTGGCTTGCCCTGCGGCCGAGCCGCGTCATCGGCTGCACCGTCGCTTCGCCGACGCTCGCGTTTTCCGCGACGAAGTTCTTCAACGACCACGGCATTCCCTGGGAATGGGTTCGATCCGAGTCCGCGCACGAGGCCGAGGGTTTTACGCTCACCAACGCGTACGAAAGAACGGGTCAGCTCGGTCCCGACCGCTGGTACGCCGCCATCGGCGCTCTCTCCCTTTTTCGAGGAACACCGCTTCTGGTCGTGCACGCCGGCACCGCCACGACGGTGGACAGCGTCTTTCAAACGGGCGACGGGGAATACCGCTTCATGGGCGGGCGCATCGCTCCCGGCCCCGCTTTGATGCACAAGGCGCTTCTTTCGGCGATCCCCACGCTCGACAGCGCCCTGACGGAACACAAGGACTTTCCGCTTTGTTCGTCCGACGCCATTACGACGGGTATCATTGACGCTCAGGTCGGTCTCATCACGCAGGCCTATGAAAGCATGTGCGAAGCGGGACAGCGCCCGAAAATCATCCTGGCGGGCGGCTCCTCCCGCTTTCTGGCGCCCCGTCTGAGGGCTCTGCATCCGACGCTCATCGTTCGGCACAATCTCGTGCTCGGCGGTCTGGCACAAAAGGCTCGGGAATCGAAGAGGTAAGGAAAATGAAGGGTTTTGCTCTGGTTTCGTGGCTCGCGCTCGCCGGTCTCACCGCCGCGCTGTACCTTTCCCCCGACGAACCGCTTCGCGCCGTCGAGTCCGAAGAGGTCGCCGTGACCCTGCGGAACTTCTCCCTTCAGCGCCCCGAACTCGTGCAGATGTCGCACGTCACCCCGCAGGCGCCGGCCGTCACGGAAGATGAGCCCGTACCCGCGAACGAAAACGCCGAGAATGCGGAGGCTCCCCTGCCGCCACAGGCGCAGGCCGCGGCTCTCGAAGAAGCCGCTCCGGAGGAAAGTTGCCGTGTCTGGGGCCCCTGGAGCGAACGGGACCTTCCGCACCTGCACACGCTGCTCGGTCCGAGGGGACTGGAAAATCACATGCAGATGGTCCGCACTTCGCTTGCGAGCGAATTCGGCGTCTACACGATCGTGGGACAGACGCGCGGCGCCGCGGAGCGCCGCTGGAAGGCGCTCGAAAAGAAAGGCGTCACAGGACACGTCGTCACGCACTTTCAGGACGAAGGATGGGGCATTCTCTTCGGTCGCTTCGGCAACGAAGGAGACGCACAGAAAACCGCCCAGTCGCTCGCCTCGGAGCACGGCGTAAAGCGGCTCAGCATCCTGCAGTTCGGCAACCGAAACGAAACGCTCGTCGATCTTCTTTTCCGCAAACTCGACGAGAAAGACATCCGTTGGTTGGAAAAGGAGGCGGCGCGCCACACTGGGACGACCCTCAGAGCCTGTCCACGCGAATGACGCCTCCGCCTCATACCCTGGTCCGCCGGCACGAAACCGACGGACCTTTCCTTATCGGACGTCAGTTGGCGTCCGTTTTCGTTTGAGCGTTGTTGAGATTCTTCAGACGCTCGCGAATGTACTCTTCGGATTCGATGTTGAAGACGGTCACCACCATCTGAACGCCGGAAACGCCCGCCGCCACGTTGGCCGCACGCCGGGCTTCCTCACGGGTGACGATCCCCATCAGGTAGACGATGCCGCGGTCCACGGTGACCTTCATCTGATTGAGCTGGACCTCTTCCGTCCCGAAGAGCGCGGTGCGCACCTTGGTGGCGAGCATCGAGTCGGAGAGTCTCGTGGAAAGGGAGGTCGGATCCATCACGGCGAGCTCGTTGACCACGGCCGTCACGTCCTGGCTGCGGCTCGCAATCTGCTCGGCCGTCTTGCGGGCTTCTTCCGTCTTCACCTCCCCGGTGAGAAGGACCTTCCCCTCGTAACTCGTCGCCGTAATGTGGTGGTTCTTTTCGCCGAGGACGCGGTTGATTTCATACACCACTCGGGACTCGAGCACCTGGTCGTTCACGATCGTCCCGGCCGAACGGCGGTCGGTCATGACGGAGGCCGTCCCGATGGCGGCACCGCCCACGACGATCGGCGCCAACACGCACCCCTGGAGCAAAGCTGCGGAGCCGAGCACGACCGCCATCAAAGAGAGACGCCCCTTTAAAAGAGAACAAAAATGTTGTTTATTTTGGTGCATAACTGTGTTGAAATTTCAAAAGCAAACTTTCTTGTTTGTGGATAACTGCGGCGCGAACGCATTTCGAGCAAAAGTTGTTCTTTGTGCTCAACAAGCAATCCACCCTCTTTCCTCAGGCTTGTCCACGTGCTTTTCCCAACCCGAAAGAGTTTTGAAAACATAGGGTTGAGCGGGTTTTCCACAAAAACACGTCCGCCTGTCTACTACTTACTACTATTATTAAAAAATCAATAATAGTATCTATTGTATGGATAAGTGGAGGATGGAAGGGAAGGAAAGCGCCCGGAGTGGATAACGAAGAGCAAGAAACGAAAAATTTGGGAAGCAAAGAGAGAATTTCCGGAGGAAAACGGTCGGTGCACAACCTGTTGACAGACTGTTGGCAAGTTTATGCGCGGGAAAATTTCTCGTCGCATAATAGCTGTACTATCAACAGGTTATGTTGTTTATTCCGCTTTAACCTCGTTGTGAATGCCGAAGGGAATCAACACGCTCGGAACCACCGACGCCGTATCTTCGAGATGGCGCAGCTGATCGTCAAAGAAGATGTGCGGCCGTATGGCTTCGAGCACGGGACGCTTGTTCAGACCGTCGAGCAAAACGAGTTCGGCCGCGCTCATGCCGAAGGTCTTGAGCGTCTTGATGAGGCGCTCTTCGCTCGGCGCGCCGCGCGACGTGACGATTGAAATCCGCAGGGCCGGATGGAAGTAAGGGTCGTCTCGTCCGTGCAGATCGTAGTCAAGCCGCTGCAGGGAGGAAAGTTTCTCGAAGAGGCCGCGCAGCGGACCCGCCTGGTGGGGGCGTTCGGCGTTGTGCTCCTCCCATTCGTGAAACGCGGCGAGGCCTCCCTGTTGGAAGGCGCGCTCGCTTTCGTCGCCGGCGATCACGCCGTCGAAGTCAAAGGCGATGCGAAGCGAAGAGTCGGTGTCGTCTTCGATCTCCTTGTGTCCGGGCAAAACCAGACCTGCGGGCAGTCCCGCCTCGATCGCCCTTTTCACGTTCTCGCGGTTTGCGCTCAGAAAGAGCGACACATTGAAGGGACGGATGTAGGGGAAGGTGGAGTGTCCCGAAGTGAAGGCGCCCGCCAGGATGGGAAGTTCGTAGTGTCGGCAGGAGTAAAAGAAGCGCTGCGCCGTTTCCGGGGAATTCCGTGAAAGAACGACGACGCGCAGGGGACGGTACGGAGCGAAGCGCTCGTTGAGGGAGAGAAGGCGGCGCACGAAGGGAAAGGCGACGCCGGGCTTGAGCACGTCCTTCTTGTGCGCGAGCTGAAAGTCGCGGAAGGCGCTGTAGCCCTTTTCTTCAAAGAGACGGTGCTCTTCCTCGAGGTCGAACAAGGCCCGGGAGGAAATCGCCACGACGAGTTCGTCCGGAGTTTTTTCAACGCCTTCCTGCATACGGTTGCCCTCTTTGAAAAGAGGGAACGGTCGACCGACCGTCCCCTCCTTTTTTCCTTAGGTGTCGATGTTGCTTACGAAGAGCGCGTTGGCTTCGATGAAGTCGCGGCGCGGTTCGACCACGTTGCCCATCAGCATCGAGAAGATGGCGTCGGCATTGGCCGCGTCCTCAATGCGGACCTTGAGCATGCGGCGCACGCTCGGATCCATGGTCGTTTCCTTGAGCTGCTTGGCGGACATTTCGCCGAGCCCCTTGTAGCGCTGGCGGGTGAGGCCGCGCTCGGCCTGCTTGAGAAGCCAGTTGACGCCTTCGCCGAAGTCGCGGATGGTCGCCTCGTTGCCGCCGCGGGTCATGCGGGCCCCTTCGCCGATAACGCCCTTGAGCATCTTGGCGCAGGTGCGAAGCTTCTCGTAGTCGTGCGAGAGCAGGAATTCCGGATGAACCGTGTAGGTCTTGACGTTCCCGTGACGCAGGCGGTGAAGCTTGAGCTGATGACGTTCGCGCTCTTCGTCGTATTCGGCCTCGATCTTGAGGTTCGCATCCTGAATCATCTCGCTCAGCGTCGCGGCCGAGCGTTCCGTCGTGAACGCGTTTTCCAGATTGAGTTCCGCGCCCGAGGCGATCGCCATGAGGACGTCGCGGTCGATGACGTTCTGCAGGCGCGCAATGACGTCGTGCGCCTCGAGGTATTCGTCCGTCAGCGTTTCGAGTTCGGTGCCACGGATCCCTTCCTTGGCGTCATAGGCCGCCTGGTTGGGATAGAGAACGGCGCCCTCGAGGGCGAGCTTCAGGATGTAGTCGTTCCACTCCTTTTCGTCCTTGAGGAAGGTGCCCTTGTCGTTTCGGCCGCGCTGCACCTTGTAGAGAGGCGGCTGCGCGATGTAGACGTGGCCGCCCTCGATGAGCTGCGGCATCTGACGGTAAAAGAGCGTGAGCAGAAGCGTGCGGATGTGCGCGCCGTCGACGTCCGCGTCGGTCATGATGATGACGCGGTGATAGCGAAGCTTCGAAATGTCGAAGTTCTTGCCGATGTTCGTCCCGAGCGCAAGCGTCAGCATGCGGATCTGTTCGGAGTCGAGGAGCTTGTCCTGGGCCGTCTTTTCCACGTTCAGAACCTTGCCGCGCAGAGGCAGGATGGCCTGGAACTGGGAGTCGCGTCCCTGCTTGGCGGAGCCGCCTGCCGAGTCCCCTTCCACCAGGAAGAGTTCGCTGTTGGCGGGGTTCTTTTCGCGGCAGTCGGCAAGCTTACCGGGGAGCCCGCCGCCCGAGAACTTCTTGCGGCTCAGATCGCGGGCCTTGCGGGCCGCATCGCGCGCCTTCGCGGCGGCGACGATCTTTTCGCAGATGATCTTGGCGTCCGCGGGGTTCTGCTCCAGATAGAGCTCGAACTCGCGCGCAACGACGTCTTCGACGGCCGGACGCACTTCGCTCGAAACGAGCTTGTCCTTGGTCTGAGAGCTGAACTTCGGCTGCGGAACCTTGACCGACAGCACGCAGGTGAGACCTTCGCGCATGTCGTCGCCTTCAAAGGAGATCTTGTCCTTCTTGGCGATTTCGTTCTTTTCGATGTAGTTCTTCAGAACGCGCGTCATCGCCGCGCGCAGGCCCGTCACATGGGTGCCGCCGTCGCGCTGGGGAATGTTGTTCGTATAGGCCGAGAGCGACTCGTTGTAGCCGTCGTGCCACTGCATGGCGACTTCCACCTCGATGGGCGAGCCGTTGCTCGTGACCGTTTCGCGGGCGTGGAAAATCTTCGGGTGCAGGACCGTGCGGCTCTGATTCTTGAATTCCACGTAGGCGACGAGACCGCGCTCCGTTTTGAGTTCGGCGTGGTGACCGGTACGTTGGTCCGAGAGATTGATGGCGACGCCGGAGTTGAGGAACGAGAGCTCGCGCAGACGGGAAAGGAGCGTGTCGTAGTTGAATTCCGTGACCTGCTCGAAAATCTGCGTGTCGGGAAGGAAGTGCACTTCCGTTCCGCGGCGGGCGGTTTTACCGATCAAACGCATGGGCGAGACGACCTCGGCGACGCCCGTATGGGGATTCACGAGCGTTTCGAGCTGACGGTCCTTCACCTTTCCGCGTTCAAACTCCAGAAGACGGGCCTCCCCGTCGCGGCGCACGGTGAGGCGCAGCCACGTCGAAAGCGCGTTCACGCAGGAAACGCCGACGCCGTGCAGGCCGCCGGAGATCTTGTAGCCGTTGTTGTCGAACTTGCCGCCCGCATGCAGTTCCGTCAGGGCGATTTCCGCGGCGCTGCGCTTGGGATCGTGCTTGTCGTCCCATTTGATGGCGGAGGGAATGCCGCGTCCGTCGTCCACTACGGAGATGGAGTTGTCGGTGTGAATCGTCACCTGAATGCTCGTGGCGAAGCCCGCGAGGGCTTCGTCGATCGAGTTGTCGACGACTTCATAGACGAGGTGGTGCAGACCGGAACCGTCGGCCGTGTCGCCGATGTACATGCCCGGGCGCTTGCGTACGGCCTCCAGACCCTCGAGGATCTGGATGCTTTCTTCGTTGTACTGCGAGGCGGCCTTCGGAGTGGAGTCCGCCGCGCCCAGAGGCTCTTCAACGTCGCTCATAAATTTCCTTCTAACAGTATTTCTTTTCCTTGTTGCGCCGCGCTTTAGATGCGGATCGGCATCACGACGTACTTGAAGCTGTCGGAATCGGGCATCGTGATCAGAACGGCGCCCGACGTGTTGCCGAACTTCAGGACCACGGTGTTGTTCTTGAGAAGCGACAGCACTTCAAGCAGGTAGGTCACGTTGAAGCCCATTTCGGCCTCGTCCCCCGTCCAGTCGATTTCAATCGATTCCGAAGCCTCTTCCTGGTCCGGCGAGGAACTGTGGATGGTGAGCAGATTTTCGTGAACCTTCCAGCGGATGCCGCGGTACTTGTCGGAGGTCATGATGGCCACGCGGCGAAGCGTCTCGATGAGCTGTTCGCGGTTGAGCTCGAGGCGGTGCGGATGAGCCGAGGCGGTGTTCATCACGGTGCGGTAGTTCGGGAACTTTCCTTCGACGAGCTTGCTCATGAATTCCACGTCGCCGAAGCGCACGCAGAACTGCGTTTCATTGAACTGGCACTCCACGACCGTATCGTTGTCCGGCAGGATGCGGCTGAGTTCGCGAACCGTCTTCTTCGGGATGATGCAGGAGAGGGGCTTGTCGAGAAGCGCCTTTTCCATATGGGTTTCACAGCAGGCCAGACGGTGCGTGTCGGTGGCGACCGCACGGATGATTTCCCCTTCGATTTCCAGAAGAACGCCGTTGAGGAAGTAGCGAATCGGCTTGGCCGGCATGGCGAAGACCGTCAGCTGAAGCAGATGGTGCAGCGTGGAGGCGGGCAGTGCGAACTGAACCTTCCATTCCCCGTGCGGCAGGGTCGGAAAGTCTTCCGCAGGGAGGTTCTGCAGCGAGTAGCGGGCGCGGCCGCTCACAAGCGAAACCTTCTTGTCCGTCACGTCGATCGAGACGGTCGACTGCGGAGCGAGAGCGTTGAGAATGCTCGAGAATTTTTCGGCCGAGACCGTGAACGATTCGTTGACGCCGGGAATGCCGCCGAGCGACGTCGTGCGGATCTGAATGTCGAGGTCGGTCGTGACGAACGTGATCTTTTCGTCGGCCACCTGAATCAGCACGTTGCTGATGATGGGGAGCGTTTGACGGCGTTCGACGATGCCTTCGACGCGCTTGAGCGGCGTGAGCAGCGATTCGCAGGAGCATTGAATGAGTTGCATGGCAAATTTTCCAGTGAATACCGTGAGGACGGTCCGTTAACCGATGATGATTTGTTTGAGAACGTGAAGCTCGTGATTGAGATCGGCGTCCGTTTTGCGTTCCTGAGCGATCTTGCGCACGGCGTGCATGACGGTCGTGTGGTCGCGGCCGCCGAAGTTCGCGCCGATTTCCGGGAGACTGTGCTGCGTCAATTCCTTGGCGAGGTACATGGCGATCTGACGGGGCAGAGCGATGTTCCTCGGACGACGCTTGGAAAACATATCGGCAACCTTGATCTTGTAGTAGTCGGCGACGGTCTTTTGAATGTTTTCGATCGTAACGGAATTGTTGTTGACGCTGAACTGATCGCGCAGCACGCGCTTGGCCACGTCGATCGTGATGACCTTGCCGAGCGACGGCTGGAACTGCTGGAAGGCGATGACCTGCTGCAGGGCGCCTTCGAGTTCACGAACGTTGGACTTCAGGCGCTTGGCGATGAAGGTCGCCACCTCCTCGGGAAGGTCGATGTTGAAGGCCTTGGCCTTGTTGAGGAGAATGGCGATGCGCATCTCGAATTCCGGCGGTTCGATCGCCACCGTGAGGCCTTGCGTCAGACGGGAAATGAGTCGCGGCGCAATGTCCTTGAGCCCCTTCGTGTACGTATCTGACGTGAGGACGAGCTGCTTGCTGTGCGGCACGAGCGCTTCGAAGGTGCGGAAAAACTGCGCCTGCGAGCCCTTGGCGCCCGAGAAGGACTGCACGTCGTCGATCAGGAGAAGGTCGAGCGTGCGGTAGCGTTCGTCGAACTGCTGCAGGGCCTTCTGACTGTTGGTCGCGCCCGATTCGCGCGTCGCGGCCGCAAATTCGTTGATGAAGTCCTGCGCGGAAACGCAGCGGACCTTGGCCTTTGGGTGAAGGTCGAGATAGCGGTGCCCGATGGCCTGCATGAGGTGGGTCTTCCCCAGACCGACGCCCCCGTAGATGTAGAGGGGGTTGTATTGTCCGCCCGCGGAGGTGGCGACGTGTTCCGCCGCGGCGACGGCCAGCTGATTGGCGTTGCCGTGAACGTAATTCTCAAAGGTGAGGCCGGGCAGAAGACCGGTCTTCTCGAGGCGCTCTTCATCCGACGAACGCTTGTCGCTCGCCGCGGCTTCGGGTTCCGCCGCGGAGGCGCCGTTGGAGATGATCTCCACGGAGAAGGGTTTGATGCCAAGCTGTCCCCGCCCGAGCTGCTCGATGACGGTGCGGTAGGTTTGGCGAAGCGTATTGACCTTGGCCGAAGGGGCGGCCAGGGTCAGTTCCCCCGTTTTTTCGTTCCACTGAACGGGCTTGATCGGCTGGAACCAAATCTCAAAGGCCTGCGGAAATAGGGTGTTGAGTTCCTGAAGCAGCTTTTGCCAAAGTTCGAGCATGATAGAGGTGTTGAGGGTAAGGGGGCTTGAATAGAGCTCTGGGAACCGATCCGCCGCGTCATGCGGGGGAGGTTCTGATTAACGGAAAGAGAACTTCCTATTGTACATGAACTGCACAGATTTATCCACAAGTGCTGTCTGGCAACTTTAATTCTTGAAATAGGCGTTAAAACCGAAGTAAGTATTAACAAACTTTTTGTTATGCACAAGAAAACACAAAATCATGAAGGACTGAAAAAGGTCTTTACTACATCTAGTGTCGAGGAGGCGGGCGGAACGACATCCTGTGTGTACGCAAAGAAAAGTGTCGAAGGAGATTGACAAATGCCTTGTTTTTAGGTTCTAATAACAAGCTTTTCGCGGGATCTGCGTTGTCGACGCTTGATCCTTTTGACGAAACCGCACAAGAATGTGATTTCGGGGAGCATTTCCCGGTGCGACGAACGCACCAGAAGGAGACCCCGTCCATGAACAACGTCTCTCTCGGATAACGCTGCCTCGGCAGGTTCTCCGAACTCTGCTAATTGAGGTTACTAGAATGGCTACGAAACGTACTTACCAGCCCTCCAAGGTCAAGCGTGCCCGTACGCACGGCTTCCTTGTCCGCAGCCGCACGAAGGGCGGCCGCCGCGTCCTTGCCCGCCGTCGCGCCAAGGGCCGTCACACGCTCGCTCTCTGATTCTCGTCCGAGACGCCGTGCACGGCGTTGAACGGCCGTGTAGAGACGAACCGTGGCAACGTATGGCTTTTCCCGAAACCTCCGTTTGATTCGAACGGAGGATTTTGGCGTTTTGCTGAAAACGAGAAACGAACGGACGTTTTTCGCGCGGAGCCGCTATTTTTCTCTCCAGGCCATGTGCACGGAGGTGCCCGAGCGCTTGCGTTTCGGCATCACCGTGGGCAAAAGGAACGCTCCCCGTTCCGTCGACCGTGCACTGATCAAGCGAATTTTGCGGGAAGCCGCAAGACACCAAGCTCCGAACCTGCTTCCGTTGTTGCGTGAAGCGGGGTCGGGGCTTGACGTATCTTTACGACTAAAGGAACCGCTCCACCGAATCGCCGGCTTCGACGCGGGCGTGACGGCTCTGAAAAAGGCTCTCCACGAGGACGCGAACCTCCTGATGAAGGATTTGTCGCGTCGTTCGGCCGGAAAGCTGAGGAGCCTTCAGCCGTGAAACGGGTGCTTCTGGCCTTGATCCGCCTCTATCAGCTGACGCTTTCTCCCTGGTTCGGGAGAAGCTGCCGTTTCGTGCCGACCTGTTCGGCCTACGGCATGGAGGCGATCGAGCGCCACGGCGCATTGCGCGGCGGATACATGACGTTCGTGCGCATTTGCCGATGCCACCCCTTCGGCGGGAGCGGATACGATCCGGTTCCGACTCGCTTTTCTTGGTGCTGCTGGCGTCATACGGACCAAGACGTCGGCACGAACGAATTCAACCACAAAGCGTAACGAGTTCTATGGGAAAAGATCTGCAACGAGCCCTTCTGTGGGTCATTCTGTTTACCTCCTGCTTCCTCCTTTGGGACAACTATCAGGTTTACCAGGGCAAGCCTTCCTTCTTCCACACCGAAGAGGTGCATCAGGAAGCCGCCGCGGAGCAGGCCGTCCCCGCTGAGACCGCGCCTGCGGCCGAAGACGTGGTGGCGCCCGTTCCCGGAGTGAAGGATCCCGTCACGGTGACGACCGATCTGCAGAAGGTCACCTTCGACCGCGAGGGCGGCGTGATCGTCGGCACGGAATTGATCCGCGTGCCCAACCTGTCCGACTGGAAGGACATCGGCCTGGCCGGCTTGATTCTCGGCAACGAGGAAAAGTCGAAGGAAGAGCTGGGCAACGTGGTGCTGCTGCAGGCCGACGGCCGCCGCACCTACACCTCGCAGACGGGCCTGGCCGGCGGCGACTTCCCCAACCACAAGGACCGTTTCGAACTCGTCAGCCAGAAGCTTGACATGGGTTCGGACAACAACCTTGAAGTGGTCTTCCGCGCCGAAAAGAACGGCGTCGTCCTGACCCGCACCTATACGTTCACCCGCGGCGAATACGCGGTGAAGGTCCGCACCGACGTGGAAAACACGACGGCCGCCGCGATCAAGCCTACGGTTTACTACCAGCTCACGCGTGACGCGAGCAAGCCCGACGGCGAAAGTTCCGTGTACGCGACCTACACCGGCATGGCCTTCTACACGGATGAGGACAAGTTCCAGAAGGTTCCGTTCGAAGACATCGCCGACGAGAGCGCCTCGCTGGAAAACAAGACCGACAACGGCTGGTTCGCCGTTGTGCAGCACCACTTCGTGAGCGCCTGGCTTCCGAAGGAAGGCGAAGCCCGCGACAACTATGTTCGTCCCCTTGCGAACGGGCTCTATGCCGCCGGCACGCTGATTGCGCTTCCTGAAGTCGCCCCGGGCGCCAAGGTGAGCGACGAAGCCCGCTTCTATTCGGGTCCGCAGACGCAGACGCGTCTGGAAGCGCTCGCCCCCGGCCTTGAGCTCGTGGTGGACTACGGCTGGCTCACCTTCCTCGCCAAGCCCATTTACTGGCTGCTTTCGTTCCTCCACGGCATCGTCGGCAACTGGGGTTGGGCGATCGTGCTTCTCACCTGCATCGTGAAGGCGATTCTCTATCCGATCTCCGCGGCCGGCTATCGCTCCATGGCCCGCATGAAGGAAGTGACGCCCCGCATGAAGGCGATTCAGGAAAAGTACAAGGACGACAAGCAGCGTCTGAATCAGGCGATGATGGAACTCTACCGCTCCGAAAAGATCAATCCGGTCGGCGGTTGCCTCCCGATCATGCTGCAGATTCCGGTCTTCCTCGCCCTCTACTGGGTGCTTCAGGGCAGCGTGGAACTGCGCGGCTCCTCCTGGATCTTCTGGGTGCAGGATCTTGCCCTGCCTGATCCCTGGTTCGTGCTGCCGGCTCTGATGGCCGCCACCATGTTCCTGCAGATCCTCCTGAATCCGAAGCCCACGGATCCGGTTCAGGCGAAGGTCATGTACATCATGCCGCTCGTCTTCTCGGTGATGTTCTTCATCTTCGCTTCGGGTCTGGTGCTCTATTGGTTGACGAACAACGTCCTGTCGATCATCCAGCAGTGGTGGATCAACAAGACGATCGCGGCCGAGCGTCAGAAACGGATGAAGTAACCTCCCCAACGGGAACGGTTCAGCGAAACGGGATGCTCCGAAAGGGGCGTCCCGTTCGTTTCAGTGCCCTGCGGGATTCATTCCCGCCCTTGCTTTCGGCGGGCCGCCGCGGCCGCCGCCATCAGCGGCCACAGCCAGCTCGAAACCGTCCACAGAAGGATTCTCTTCAGGGTCGGACGGCTCGTCGAGCGGTGCGTGAGGTAGAGAAGCACGCCCGCGCCCACGACGCTCCAAAGAAGCAGCGACACGTAGACGAGCGCTCTGGTCTGATAGTCGTCTCCGACGCGCGAGCCGATCAAAGCCGCGACGATCAGGGAAAGCAAAACGCTCAGGACGGCGCTCAGGAGCGCGCCGAGACTCGGACCGGACGGATTGGGTCTTTGCAGGGACATGGAAAGAGACGGAAAAACAGGGGAAGATTTTCGATTCCGCATTAGAATGCACGCGAACCGAGACACATCAACAGAGTACGCGAACATGCACAGCGATAAGGATCCGATTGTAGCCACTGCCACGGCCGCCGGTCGCGGAGCGATCGGCATCGTGCGCCTTTCGTTTCACGAACGCTGGAACGAAGCCGTTTTGCACGCCCTTTTCGGCGACCGGGTCGTTCGGGCCCGCCATGCCCATCTCTATCCCGTTCGGGATGAGAACGACCGCGTGCTCGACCATGCGATCGTTTTGTTCTTCCCCGCTCCCGCGAGCTACACGGGAGAGAGCGTGCTCGAACTGCAGGTTCACGGCGGTCCGGTGCTTCTGCGCATGGTTTTGCGCTCGGTGCTCAAGAAGTGCGCCTTCTGCGGCATGCGGCTCGCCCGCGCCGGCGAATTTACGGAACGCGCCTTCCTGAACGGACGCATCGACCTCGCTCAGGCCGAAGCAGTGACGGACCTGATCGACGCGGCAAGCGAAACCGCGGCTCAGGCCGCGCAGCGCTCGCTTTCCGGGGACTTCTCCCGGGCCGTCCACGAGGTCGGAGGCGAACTCGACGACGTGCGCGCCTACATCGAAGCCATTCTGGACTTTCCCGAGGAGGAACTCGATCCCTCCTTCTTTGCGGATCTCGCCGAGAGACTCGAGGGCGTTCGGGACGGCTTGGCGACGCTTTTGAAGAACGCCGGACGCGGCAAGGTGCTGCGGGAAGGCATCACGGTGGCCCTCGTCGGAAGCCCCAACGTCGGGAAGTCGAGTCTTCTCAACGCGCTCGCTCAGGAAGACGTCGCCATCGTCACCGACATCGCCGGGACGACGCGCGACCGCGTGGAGCACTGGGTGAATCTCGGCGGCGTTCCCATCCGCATGGTGGATACGGCGGGTCTTCGCGAAACGGAGGACCTTGTCGAACAAAAGGGGATCGAGCGTACGCTCGACGCCATCGCCAAGGCCGAAATCATTCTTCACCTCACCGACGCAACGGGGAGCGTGGAGGACAACCGCGAGGTTCTCGAACTCGTTCGCTCGCGGGCGCGGCGCGACGCCGTGCTCGTGCACGTCGCGAACAAGACCGATCTCTTGCCCGAAGGCGCGTCCCTGCCGGCCGACGGCATCGCTCTCTCCGTCAAGACCGGAAAGGGCCTCGAGGAACTTCGGGAAACCCTGTTGAGGCACGCCGGCATGAACGCCAACACGGAAGGTCTCTTCATCGCCAGAGAACGTCATTTGGCCGCGCTAACCCGAGCTCGGGAGCATGCGGACTGGGCGCTTGAGCGCCTCCGCCACAACGAGGGTTGGGAGCTTGTGGCCGAAGAGTTGCGTCTGGCGGGCGAAGCGCTCGGCGAATTGCTCGGGCGCACGTTGCCGGATGATCTTTTGGGCAAAATTTTCAGTCAATTCTGCATCGGCAAGTGATGCAAACGAAGTCTCTCGGACGGAGTCGATTTTTCTATGCTTTTCCCCGAATCCTTTGAAGTCATCGTGGTCGGTTGCGGTCACGCCGGCGCGGAAGCCGCGCTCGCGAGCGCCCGCATGGGGAGAAAAACCCTTCTCATCACGCACAATCTCGATACGATCGGGCAGCTCTCCTGCAATCCCTCCATCGGCGGCATCGGCAAGGGACATCTCGTCAAGGAATTGGACGCCATGGGCGGCGCCATGGGCGTCGTTACGGACGAAGCGGGCATTCAGTTCCGCATTCTGAACCGCTCCAAGGGCCCGGCCGTGCGCGCGACGCGCGCTCAGATCGATCGTCAGCTCTACCGAACCGCCATGCGGCGTCTGGTGGAGTCGCAGCCGAACCTCTGGCTCTTCCAGCAGGCGGTCGACGATCTCGTCGTCGAAAACGGACGCGCCGCTGGCGTCGTGACGCAGACGGGCATCCGCTTTGACGCGCGGGCCGTGGTGCTGTGCGCCGGTACCTTCCTGAACGGCTTGGTGCACATCGGCCTGGAACACTATTCGGCCGGCCGCGTGGGCGATCCCGCGAGCATTCGTCTTGCCGAACGCCTCAAGGACCTCGGCATGCCGCAGGGGCGCCTGAAGACGGGAACGCCTCCCCGCATCGACGGGCGCTCCATCGACTACAGCCGCTGCGAAGTGCAGTGGGGCGAACTTGATCCCGTGCCCGGATTCTCCCTCTTTTTGCCGCAGCGCCCCCACCCCGAGCAGGTTCCCTGCTGGATTACGCGCACCAACCGGGAAATGCACGACCTGATCCTCGCCAATCTGGACCGCTCCCCCATGTACACGGGCGTGATTCAGGGGATCGGACCGCGCTACTGCCCCTCCATCGAGGACAAGGTCAAGCGCTTCGCCGACAAGGACAGCCATCAGGTGTTCCTCGAGCCCGAAGGGCTCGCCGTGAACGAGATCTATCCCAACGGCGTGTCGACGAGCCTTCCCTTTGACGTGCAGATCAAGATGGTTCGGATGATGCCGGGTCTCGAACACGCGCATCTCCTGCGTCCGGGCTACGCGATCGAGTACGACTACTACGATCCGCGCGGCCTCAAGAAGAGCCTCGAAACGAAGGCCATGCCCGGTCTCTTCTTTGCCGGGCAGATCAACGGAACGACGGGGTACGAGGAGGCGGCCGCCCAAGGGCTTTTGGCCGGCCTCAACGCCGCGCGCTTCGTGCGTGACGAGGAAGCCTGGGTGCCCCGCCGCGACGAGGCCTACCTCGGCGTGATGGTCGACGACCTCACGACGCGGGGCGTGACGGAGCCCTACCGCATGTTTACGAGCCGTGCGGAATACCGTCTGAGCCTGCGCGAAGACAACGCCGACGAACGTCTCACCGAGATCGGGCGCTCGCTCGGCCTCGTGAGCGACGAGCGCTACGCCTACTTCGAAGCTAAAAAGAAGGCGGTGGAGTCGACGCTCGAGCGCCTGGGGTCCGTGTGGGTTCATCCCAAGAAACTGCAGGACGGCGAGGACGAGCGCGTTCTTTCCGTGAAGCTCGATCACGAGTACAACCTCCGTACGCTCCTCGCGCGTCCGGGCATGGATCTTCGAACGCTCGCCTCGATGAAGCTCGAAGAGGGAGATACGGTTCTCGACGTGTCCGAACTTGCCGACGACGTGGTGGAACAGATCGAAATCGCGGTGAAGTATTCGGGTTACATCGACCGTCAGCGCGCCGAAATCGCCAAGACGCTCGCCAACGAAACCCTGCGCATTCCCGCGGATCTGAATTTCGACGACGTTCCGGGCCTTTCCTTTGAGGTTCGGCAGAAGCTTCGCGCCGTGCAGCCGGAAACGATCGGCCAGGCCTCCCGCATTTCGGGCGTGACGCCCGCCGCCGTGTCGCTTCTCCTCGTGTACCTGAAGCGCAAGTACTACTACAACCGCCAGAAGGGAACCAAGGATCCCTTCAAGGAGACAAAGGAATGACCGCTCGGGAAGAAATGCTCGCCCGCGGACTCGAAGGACTCGGACTGCCTTCGGACGAACGGACGGTGACGCTACTCGGACGCTTCGCGGACCTTCTTTTGCGTTGGAACCGCACTTACAATCTGACGGCCATTCGGGAAGAGTCCGAGGTGGTGACGCACCATCTTCTCGATTCGGCTGCGCTCGTGCCGATGATCGCGAAGATTGCGCCCGAGGCCGAGACGCTTCTCGACGTAGGCAGCGGCGGGGGACTTCCCGCCGTTCCGACGGCGCTCCTGCGCCCGGATCTGTCCGTTCACGCGGTCGACACGGTAAAGAAAAAGGTCACCTTTTTGCAGCAGGCGCAGATTGAGCTGGGCCTCAAGAACTTTCGCGCGCATCACGCACGGGTGGAGAATCTGCGTCTTTCCCCGTTTGACGTGATCACTTCGCGCGCCTTCGCTTCCTTGGCGGACTTCACAAGTCTTACGGAGCACCTTCTGAAGCCTTCCGGACTGTGGCTTGCCATGAAGGGCGTCGTCCCCGAAGAGGAAATCGCCGCTCTTCCCGATTTCGTGCGGGTTCGGGAAATTCTTCCGCTGACGGTGCCCGGACTGAACGAATCCAGACATTTGATCGTTATGGAGCACAACGCCGGTTGCGGACTGTCATGATTTCAGCCTTCCTCAGTGCATTTGTTTTCGCGTACTCGACGCTGGTGCCGGTGATCAACCCCTTCAGCGGGGCGATGTTCTTCACCACGATGACGCGTGACGTTCCGGATCGGGACAAAGGGTACGTGGTGGGGCAGATTGCGATTTTCTGTCTGATCATCATGCTCGTGTGTCTCTTTGCCGGACACTTCATTCTGAGTTTCTTCGGCATCTCCGTGGGCGCCCTGCGCGTTGCGGGCGGCTGCGTGCTCTTTGCCGCGGGATGGAATGCGATGAATGCCCCCGCTCACGACGGTTCGGAAGAAAGCGGCCGGCCGCAGCGTTCGTACTCCCGTACGCAGTTGAAGTCGATGGCCTTTTACCCCTTCACGCTTCCGTTGACCACGGGTCCGGGGTGCATCGCCGTGACGGTCGCGCTCGGCACGAGTCTGCCGTACGACATTCCGAACATTGCCGGAACCGTCGCCGCGATCATCGCGACGATGGCCACGATTTGGGTTTGTTATCGTTATAGCGACCGAATCAGCAAGGCGGTGGGCACGGCGGGTGCCGACGCGTTGGCAAGAATCATGGCCTTCATCCTGATCTGCTTGGGCGTGTCCGTTTTCTGGCAGGGCTTCTCGGAACTTTGGAAGACCTTGTAAAACCACGGGAATTGAATCAATTTCGGATGTTCTGATGGCGAAGATTTTTTGCATTGCGAATCAAAAGGGAGGCGTGGGGAAGACCACCACGGCGCTGAATCTGGCTGCGGCCTTGGCGCAAAAGAAGCGCCGCGTTCTGTTCGTGGACCTCGATCCGCAGGGAAACGGTACGACGGGTGCGGGATTTGACAAGGGGGATCTGCCGGCCTCGGTCTACGAACTCCTCATCGGCGCGAAGTTTTTTGACGAGGTCGTTCAGAAGGCGGAAGCCGGTTTCGACGTTCTTCCCTCCAATCGGGAACTCGCCGGGGCGGAGGTCGAGCTCGTCGGCATGAAGGATCGCGACGCGCGTCTGCGCGTGGTGCTCGACGCCGTGCGCGACCGCTACGACTACATCCTGATCGACTGCCCGCCGAGCCTCTCGATGATGACGATGAACGCCCTCTGCGCGGCCGACGGCGTCGTGATTCCCATGCAGTGCGAATACTTTGCGCTCGAAGGTCTCACCGACCTTGTGGGGAGCGTGCGCCGCGTGCACGCGGAGAAGAACAAGTCGCTTCGCATCATCACGCTCCTGCGCGTGATGTTCGATCCGCGCATCACCCTGCAGCAACAGGTGAGCGAACAGCTCATCAAGCATTTCGGCGACAAGGTCTTCGAAACCATCATTCCCCGCAACGTCCGTCTCGCCGAGGCGCCGAGCTACGGCAAGCCCGGCGTCGTCTACGACCGCTCGAGCAAGGGGGCGAAGGCGTATCTCGCCTGCGCGGACGAATTGATTTCGAGAATGGAAGGCAAACGCGCGTGAGGGCTGAGCGATGAACAGAAAGGAAAAGAACAAGGGATTGGGACGCGGTCTCGACGCGGTTTTCGGCGCTCCGCTCTCCGAAGACTGGATGGACGACGACAAGGACGGTCTCGCCGTCGAGGAGCTTCCTCTCTCCGAGGTCGCCCCGGGACGCATGCAACCGCGTTCGCACATGGAGCCCGAAGCGCTCGAGGCGCTCGCCGCCTCCATTCGTGAAGAGGGTATCCTGAGTCCGCTCATCGTGCGCAAGACGGAAATGGGCTACGAGATTGTGGCTGGGGAGCGTCGCTATCAGGCCGCAAAGATGGTCGGGCTCGAAACCGTTCCCGCCATCGTCCGGGAGCTGGACGACCGTCACGCACTCGCCGTGGGGCTCATCGAAAACATCCAGCGCGAGAACCTCAATCCCATCGAAGAGGCGCTCGGCGTTCGCCGCCTGCAGGAAGAGTTCGGACTGACGCATGAGGAATGCGCCAAGGCGATCGGTCGGTCGCGCTCGGCCACCACGAACCTTCTGCGCCTTCTCGGGCTCAATGAAGAGGTTCAGGCGATGCTCGCGCGCGGCGAACTCGAAATGGGACACGCCCGGGCGCTTCTCGCCCTTGAGGGGGCGATGCAGGTGGTCGCCGCCAAGCGCGTCGCGCTCGAGGCGCTCTCGGTGCGGCAGACCGAAAACCTCGTCAAGAAAATGAAGGAGGGCGGCGCACGCAAGGAACCCAAGAGCCGCGTCGTCATCAAGACGCGCGACGACGAGCGTCTCGAAGAGGCCCTGGCCCACACCCTCGGCACCGTCGTGAAGTTGAGCGCCTCTCCGAAAGGCAAGGGGAAGATCGTCATCGAGTTTTCCAATCTGGAGCAGCTTCAGGGCATCGTCGATCGGATTCAACGTTAAATAACTCTTTAGGTGTAGTTATAACGGCGTAGTTTCGTAAGGGAAACCCCCTCTTCTCCTCTTTTTGACTAATTGTGAATGGATGCAACAGAACTTTATACTCCATCCGTTTCAAATTCCCCTAGTCTGTGCAAGCCATGTACGCCATTTCTGATATGATGCGCGTTTCTCTTGCGCAGATCGTTCTGACCTTTTTGGTGGCCGCGCTTTTTGCTGTTTTCGTAGGGCAGGAAGCAGGGCTTTCGGCACTGATCGGAGGAGGTGCTTACGCATTTCCGACGGCGCTCTTCGCGCTTTATTTGGTGCTAGCGGGACGAAGGACTCCGGGACGGTTCAATCCTTACCGGGTACTCGTAGGAGAATTTGTAAAGATCCTGGCGGTCCTGCTTATCTTGGGCTTGAGCGTCAGGTACTACGAAAACTTGCATTGGCCCGGTCTGATTCTTGGAATCGTGGTCGTCGTCAATGCGAACTTTATCGTGCTGTTCAAGAGAAACTAAGGATCGGTATCCATGGCAACCAACGCCCCTACCGCTACTGAGTACATTCAACACCATATGGCGCACCTGTCTTCCATGAAGCAGGACGTCATCGTTGATTTTTCCGTGCTGAACTACGACACCCTCTTCTTCTCCATTTTGATGATGGTTGTCATGTTCTTCCTCTTGAGAGCCGGTGCCAAGAATGCAACCTCCGGAGTTCCCGGTAAGGTGCAGTGCGCGGTGGAAATGCTTGTGGAAATGGTGAACAACCAGGCCAAAAGCATCGTCCACGGCGACCGTACCTATATCGCTCCGCTTGCATTGACCGTGTTCTGCTGGGTCTCGCTGATGAATGCCATCGACTTGATCCCGGTGGATCTGTTCCCGATGATTGCCGGCTGGTTCGGCCTGCATTATCTCCGTCCGTTGCCCACGGCCGACCTGAACGGCACGCTGGGGATTTCCTTCGGCGTGTTGCTCTTGATGTTCTACTACGGCATCAAGGTCAAGGGCGCGACGGGATTCGTCGTGGAACTCTTTACGGCTCCGTTCGGCAAGAACCCGCTGCTTTGGCCGTTCAATCTTCTTTTGAACCTGATTGAATACCTGGCCAAGTTTGTGTCGTTGGGGATGCGACTTTTCGGCAACATGTATGCCGGTGAGTTGCTCTTCTTCCTTCTTGCCTTGCTGGGGGGCTTCGCTCTCGAACTCGGGCCCGTCGGGGCTGCGAGCGCCGGACTCGGCCAGGTCGCCGCAGGGTTGATCTGGTGGCTTTTCCACGTTCTGATTGTTTTGTTGCAAGCGTTTATCATGATGATGCTTACGCTTGTCTACATCGGTCAGGCACACAGTAGCCATTAATTAGGCATCAATTCTTTTCTTTTTCACTACTCCCTTTTTTTCGGTTTAGGAGTTCTATCAAAATGACCAACGTCGCTTTCGTTGCTCTTACCTGCGGTCTTATCGTGAGTTTTGGTGCCGTCGGTGCTTCCATCGGTATCGCCATCATGGGTTCCAAGTACCTTGAATCGGCCGCTCGTCAGCCGGAACTCATGGAACCCCTTCAGACGAAGATGTTCCTTCTTGCCGGTCTTATCGACGCCGCCTTCCTTATCGGTGTCGGTATCGCCATGATGTTCGCCTTTGCCAACCCCTTCGTCGGCTAATTCTTCCGACGCGAAAGTTACAACGTCTTTTTTTCAATGACGACGAGGCTGCGTCGACCTCCATTCGTTTCGCCGCGGCCTCGTAACGGGGTTCAATAATGAATATCAATGCCTCTCTGTTTGTACAGATGGTCGTGTTCTTCCTTGGTGCCTGGATCACCATGAAGTACATCTGGCCGCCGTTGATCCGCGCGATCGAAGAGCGGCAGAAGCAAATTGCAGACGGGCTCGCCGCCGCCAACAAGGGCGAACGTGCGCTGGCCGTCGCCACGGAGCAGGGTAAGGCGATTGAAGCCGATGCCCGTGCCCGTGCTTCCAATCTTGTGGCCGACGGCGAAAAGCTGGGTCAGAAGATTGTCGAGGACGCCAAGGCTCAGGCTCAGATTGAAGCCGATCGCATTCTCGAAGCTGCTCGTGCGGAAGCCGCCCAGGAAATGGAACGCGTCCGCGAACAGCTCCGCAATCAGGTTGCGGTGCTCGCCGTCGCCGGTGCCGAGCAGATTCTGGCCCGCGAAGTGGACAAAACGGTTCATGCACAATTGCTTGAACAATTGAAGGCGAAGCTCTGATTATGGCTGAACTTTCGACGATTGCGCGCCCCTACGCTTCGGGTCTCATGAAGGCCCTTCAGGAACGTAAGGCCGGCGCTGATGAAGTGGCGGAGGTGCTCCAGGCGCTCAAGGCGATTTGCGCCGTCGCGCAGGACCCTCAGGTCGCCACGTTGGTGGGCGATCCGAAACTGACTGACGATCAACTTTTCAATCTGATCGAGGATGCTTGTGGCGGCTCCCTTCCCAAGGACGCCGCGAATCTTCTTCGAGTGGTGGTGGAAAACGATCGTCTGGAAGTGATGCCGGAAATCGCTCGTCAGTTCCATGAACTGAAGAATTTGTCCGAGGGTGTCGCAGACGCCTATATCGAGACGGCCTTCGAGCTCAGCGATGACGAGCTCAAGGGACTTTTGGACAAGCTTGCATCGAAGTTCCCGGGAGTGAAACTCACGCCCATCGTTCGTGTCAATCCCGAACTGATCGGCGGTGTGGCGGTAACGGTCGGCGACCAAGTGATCGATGCAACGGTTCGCACCCGTCTCGAGCAGATGAAAACGATGCTCACCGCTTAAAAAATTCGGAGCTGTAAGATGCAACTCAATCCTAGTGAAATCAGCGATCTGCTGAAGAAGCGTATCGAAGGCCTCGGCGTTTCCGCTGATCTTCGCACCCAAGGCACCGTAGTTTCGGTGACCGACGGTATCTGCCGTGTTCACGGTCTCAGCGACGTGATGCAGGGCGAAATGTTGGAATTCCCCAACAACACCTACGGCCTGGCCCTCAACCTCGAGCGCGACTCCGTCGGTGCCGTGATTCTCGGTAATTACGAACACATTTCCGAAGGCGACGTGGTCAAGACCACCAAGCGCATTCTTTCCGTTCCCGTCGGCCGCGCTCTGATCGGCCGCGTGGTCAACGCCCTCGGTCAGCCGATCGACGGCAAGGGCCCGATCCAGACGGAAGAATACGACGTCGTGGAAAAGGTCGCCCCGGGCGTTATTGATCGTCAGTCGGTGTCGCAGCCGGTTCAGACGGGTCTGAAGTCCATCGACGCCATGGTGCCGATCGGACGCGGCCAGCGCGAACTGATCATTGGCGACCGTCAGACGGGCAAGACCGCCGTGGCCATCGACACGATCATCAACCAGAAGGGCAAGGACCTCATCTGCGTTTACGTCGCCATCGGCCAGAAGGCTTCGACGATTGCGAACGTCGTTCGCAAGCTCGAAGAATCCGGCGCCATGGACTACACGATCGTCGTGGCCGCCACGGCTTCCGAATCGGCCGCCATGCAGTACATCGCTCCGTACGCCGGCGCCACGATGGGCGAATACTTCCGCGACCGCGGTGAAGACTCCCTCATCGTTTACGACGACTTGACCAAGCAGGCCTGGGCCTATCGCCAGATCTCCCTGCTGCTTCGTCGTCCGCCGGGACGTGAAGCCTATCCTGGCGACGTCTTCTACCTGCACAGCCGTCTGCTCGAACGTGCCGCCCGCGTGAACCCCGACTACGTCGAACGCTTCACCAAGGGTGCCGTCAAGGGCAAGACCGGTTCGATGACGGCCCTGCCGATCATTGAAACGCAGGCCGGTGACGTGACCGCCTTCGTTCCGACCAACGTGATTTCGATTACGGACGGTCAGATCTTCTTGGAAACCGACCTCTTCAACGCCGGTATCCGCCCCGCTATCAACCCGGGTATTTCCGTGTCCCGCGTCGGTGGCGCCGCTCAGACGAAGATCATCAAGAAGCTCGGCGGTGGCGTTCGTCTCGCCCTGGCTCAGTACCGTGAACTCGCTGCCTTCGCGCAGTTCGCTTCCGACCTCGACGAAGCGACCCGCAAGCAGCTCGAACGCGGCCGTGTCGTGACGGAACTCATGAAGCAGCCTCAGTACCAGCCTCTGCAGGTTTGGGAAGAAGCGCTCGTGCTCTACTCCGTGAACATCGGCGCTTACGACGATGTGGCGGTGGCCGACGCGCTGCGTGTTGAACGCGGCATGCGTGAATACCTGAAGACGCACTATCCCCAGCTCGTCGAATCGATCGAAACCAAGAAGGAACTCGTCAAGGAAGACGAAGCCGTTCTGAAGACTGCGATCGAAGAGTTCAAGAAGTCTGGCGCTTACTAAGCGTTTAACCGATCTTAGAGGACCAAAAATCCATGCCTAGTACTAAGGAAATTCGCGGAAAGATCAAGAGCGTACAAAATACGCGCAAGATCACCAAAGCGATGGAAATGGTTGCGGCCTCGAAGATGCGCAAGGCGCAGGACCGGATGCATGAAGCTCGTCCCTACGGCGACAAGATTCGCCTGATCTGCTCGCATCTGGCTCAGTCCCGTACGGAATATCAGCATCCGTTCCTCGCCGAAGATAAGGGCGCCAACAAGAAAGTCGGTCTGATCCTCGTGACGACCGACAAGGGGTTGGCCGGTCCTTTGAATACCAACATCCAGCGTATGGTCCTTCAGCAGATCAAGACCTGGACCGCCGAAGGCAAGAAGATCGAAGCCACGGCGATCGGTAACAAGGGACTCGGCTTTCTTCAGCGCCTGAACATGCCCGTGGTCAGCCAAGTCATTCAGCTTGGCGACCACCCCAACCTCGATCGTCTGATCGGCGCCATTACGGTGCAGATCCAGGCGTACATGGAAGGAAAGGTTGATTCTGTGCATCTGGCCTACTCGCGTTTCATCAATGCCATGAAGCAGGAACCGGTCATTGAACAGTTGCTGCCCATCACGGACCGGATGCTCGACGCTCCGGACGAAAAACGCGATTACTCGTGGGACTATCTCTACGAGCCCGACGCCCAATCTGTTCTCGACGACCTTCTCAAGCGTTACGTTGAGGCTTTGATTTATCAGGCGGTTGCCGAAAATATGGCTTCGGAACAGAGCGCCCGTATGGTGGCCATGAAGGCCGCTTCGGACAATGCTAAGAAGCTCATTGACGAACTGCAACTCGTCTACAACAAGACCCGTCAGGCCGGCATTACCAAGGAAATCACCGAAATCGTCGGTGGTGCCGCCGCCGTGTCTTAACGAAACAAGTATCGATAACTGAGGAAATCCCATGAGTATCGGACAGATCGTTCAGGTTATCGGCGCCGTGGTGGACATCGAGTTCACCGGCGGTGAGATGCCTAAGATTTACGAAGCCCTCGTCCTCGAACAGGACGAGAGCAACACCCTGGCCGAAGCCGGCCTCACCTTCGAAGTCCAGCAGCAGCTCGGCGACGGCGTGGTTCGTACCATCGCCATGGGCTCTTCGGAAGGTCTGCAGCGCGGCATGAAGGTCAAGAGCACGGGCCGCGGCATTTCCGTTCCGGTCGGCCCCAAGACCCTCGGCCGCATCATGGACGTTCTGGGTCGCCCGATCGACGACGCCGGTGAAATCGGCGCCGACGAATACCGCGAAATTCACCGCGAAGCCCCGAAGTTCGACGAACTCTCCCCGTCCGTCGACCTCTTGGAAACCGGCATTAAGGTTATCGACCTGATCTGCCCGTTCGCCAAGGGCGGTAAGGTCGGTCTCTTCGGCGGTGCCGGTGTGGGCAAGACCGTCAACATGATGGAGCTCATCAACAACATCGCCAAGCAGTACGGCGGTTACTCCGTGTTTGCCGGCGTGGGCGAACGTACCCGTGAAGGTAACGACTTCTACCACGAAATGGGCGAATCGAAGGTTCTCGACAAGGTGGCCATGGTGTTCGGTCAGATGAACGAACCCCCGGGCAACCGTCTGCGCGTCGCCCTGACGGGTCTGACGATGGCCGAAGCCTTCCGTGACGAAGGCCGCGACATCCTGCTCTTCGTGGACAACATCTACCGCTACACCCTGGCCGGTACCGAAGTGTCCGCCCTGCTCGGCCGTATGCCGTCCGCCGTGGGCTACCAGCCGACGCTGGCCGAAGAAATGGGTAAGTTGCAGGAACGCATCGCGTCGACGAAGACCGGCTCCATTACGTCGATTCAGGCCGTGTACGTGCCTGCCGACGACTTGACCGACCCGTCGCCTGCGACGACCTTCGGCCACTTGGACGCCACGGTCGTTCTGTCGCGTGACATCGCGGCCCTCGGCATTTACCCCGCCGTGGACCCGCTCGACTCCACGAGCCGTCAGGTTGACCCGAACATCATCGGCGAAGAACACTACAAGGTTTGCCGCCGCGTTCAGGAAACCCTGCAGCGCTACAAGGAACTCCGCGACATCATCGCCATTCTCGGTATGGACGAACTCGCTCCGGAAGACAAGATGACGGTTATGCGCGCTCGTAAGATCCAGCGCTTCCTGTCGCAGCCCTTCCACGTTGCCGAAGTCTTTACCGGCGCCCCGGGCAAGTACGTTCCCCTCAAGGAAACGATCCGCGGCTTCAAGATGATCGTCGACGGCGAATGCGACGAGCTTCCCGAACAGGCTTTCTACATGGTCGGTACCATCGACGAAGCCTTCGAAAAGGCCAAGACTCTCAAGTAATGCTTGTCGGGCCGAGCAATCGGCCCGCATAAGCGCCCGACAAACGGAGCAACATGTATGGCTACTCTTAAAGTCGACGTCGTCAGCGCCGAAGAAAGCATTTTCTCCGGTGAAGCTGAGTTCGTCTCGCTGCCCGGTAAGTCTGGCGAATTGGGGATTCTGCCCGGACACCTTCCGCTCATTACGCTTGTGAAGCCCGGTTTCGTCCGTATCCGTACGGGCAAAGAGGTTGAAGAAGTGTTTGTTGCGGGCGGTGTTCTGGAAGTGCAACCGCATCACGTGACGGTGTTGGCCGATACGGCGATTCGTACCAAGGACCTCGACGAGGCCAAGGCTACGAAGGCGCTCGAAGAAGCCCGCGCGCAACGTGCTCAGGTTACCGGTGAACTCGCGATTGCCAAACTCGAAGCCGAAATGTCCGCCATGGCGGCTCAGTTGGCGGCGATCAAGAAGATTCGTCAGCGCCAGCATCATTGATCGAGGGCGCTCGATCGGAAAAACGGAGTTCTCCCGAAAGGGACGGACTCCGTTTTTTTTTCGGACGCACGGTCGATTTGCGGTAGGATTACGGATATGACGTGCGGGTTTCCGCAACACTGAACAGAGAGGCAAAAATGAGCGATGTTAAGGTATTGGTAACGACGGACGGTTCTAATTTGAGTGAGCAGGCCGTCGATACGGCCGTCAAACTTGCCAAGGCGTTGGGCGGATCCGTCGTCGGCGTGACCGTCGTGATCGCTCCTCCTCCCGCCGGCGGCTTCGAATGTGAAGATCCCGCGGTTCGCGAGCGTCTGACGAAGATCTCCGAAAAGGCCCGCGAGGGCGGCGTGGAATGCGAAATCGTGGCGGAACACGCCGGTACGGTTTGGGAAGGCATTCTCGAGTGCGCGCATCGCCTCGATGTGGACTACATCGTCATGGCGAGCCGCGGCTTGGGTTCCTTCGGTTCGCTTCTTCTCGGCAGCGAAACGCAGAAGGTTCTTCATCAGGCGGACCGCCCGGTTCTGGTCGTTCGCTGAGCCGCAACGGATTTCGATTGACTGCGGAGGCTTCTTCCCCTCGGGGCGGAAGCCTCTTTTCTGTCACTTGGCTTGGACGGCGAGGGCGGCCAAGGCGTCTTCGCCGCAGCGCACCGCGACGCGCTTCTCCCGGCTGGTTTCGCCCGCGATCAGGGTGACGCCGGACTTGGCGATGCCGAGGGACTTGGCGAGAAACTGCACGAGCACCTGATTGGCCTTTCCGTCCACGGGCGGCGCCGCCAGTGCGATTTTGAGCTTTTCGCCGTACAGACCGACCAACGCGGTGCGTTTCGCGCCGGGTTGCACGTGAAGCGACAAAACGAAGGTTTGCGCGTCTTTTCGTTGCACCCAGGGGGCGTTGCCGGCCGGCGTATCGAGGTTTTCCTTCATTTTTCTATCCTTCTTCCTAATTTCATCATGCAACCGATCAACGACTGCTTCCTGCGTGCGCTTCGTCGCGAAAAGACCGATTTTACGCCCCTTTGGCTCATGCGCCAGGCGGGCCGTTATCTGCCCGAATACTGCGAAACCCGTGCGCGTGCGGGCAGCTTCATGGGACTCGCCAAGAACCCCGACTACGCGACGGAAGTCACGCTGCAGCCGATTGATCGCTATGGTCTCGACGCGGCCATCCTCTTTTCCGACATTCTGACGATTCCCGACGCCATGGGACTCGGCCTCTCCTTCCGTCAGGGGGAAGGCCCCGTCTTCGAGCGTCCGGTTCAGACGGAAGAGGCCGTGCGCAACCTTTACGTGCCCGATCCCGCCGGGGAACTGCGCTACGTCACCGACGCCGTGACGAGCATTCGCCGCGCCCTCAACAACCGCGTGCCGCTCATCGGTTTCTCCGGCTCTCCCTTCACCCTCGCCTGCTACATGGTGGAAGGCCGCGGCAGCCGAGACTTCCGCACGGTGAAGACGATGATGTACCGCTGTCCCGATCTCTTTGAGAAGATCCTCGAAGTGAACGCCGAGGCGGTGGCCGTCTACCTCAACGCCCAGATCAAGGCCGGGGCGCAGGCCGTTCAGATTTTCGACACCTGGGGCGGCATGCTCGCCGACGGTGACTTCCAACGCTTCTCGCTTTGCTACACGAAGAAGGTCGTGGACGCGCTCATCAAGGAAAACGACGGCGCCCGCGTGCCGAGCATCGTCTTTACGAAGGGCGGCGGGGAATGGCTCGAAGACATCGCTTCGATCGGCTGCGACGCCGTCGGCCTCGATTGGACGACCAACATTTCGCGTGCCCGCCGCGTCGTCGGGGACCGCGTCGCCCTGCAGGGCAATCTCGATCCCTTCGTGCTCTTCGGCAGCGAAGAGGCCATCCGCCGCGAAGTGCGCCGCGTGCTCGACGGCTACGGCGAAGTGGGCGCGGGCGGCCACGTCTTCAACCTCGGTCACGGCATCAACCAGTTCACCCCGGTCGAGAGCGTGCAGATCGTGGCGGACGAAGTGCATGAATACAGCCGCCGTTATCACGGATAATATCCGTCGATTCTTTTGCCGCGAACCTCGAGGAACGGAGTTTTGCACAGGGTTCGAAAAGAGTTGACAAATGAAGAAAAAAGGGCGGGAGTCATCTTCTCGTCCTTTTTTCATCTTTCTTTATTCGTTGCGGCAGAAGTCAAGGGATTGGGTGCGACTCTGTGAAACACCCGGGTGTTTCACAGGTTCGGCCGGAAAAAGGAAGTCCGCCGAAACCCTCTTAATCCACAAAGTTATCCACAACCAGCGAGGAGCCATGAAAAGCAACGACCTGATCGCCAAGGTGATCGTCGACGTGCCCACCCTCGGGGAACTTGACTACAAGGTTCCCGAGGACATGCTCGTCGCGCTCGGAGACCGAGTGCTCGTCACGCTCGGCAGACGCCGCGTGGTCGGGATCGTCGTGAACCTCGTGCGGGGGTCGGAGATTGCCGAGAACCGTCTGCGCAGCGTCACGGCCGTCCTGAACGACATTCCTCCCCTGCCCGGCGAATGGCTTCGCCTCACGCGCTTTGCGGCGGGCTACTATCAGCGCTCCTGGGGGGAGGCCGCGCTCTCGGCGCTGCCCCTTTTCCTGAAGCGTGCGCCGGGGAAGCGTCAGGCCGCCGTGATGGAACGGATGAGAAAGCCCCTCGAGAGCGGCGGCCGGCCGGTGGAAGTGCCCGAATTGAACGACGAGCAGAAAACGGTGCTCGACGCTCTGAATCGGGCCGAGCACTTTGAAACCTTCCTCCTCTTCGGCGTGACGGGCTCGGGCAAAACCGAGGTGTATCTGCGGTGGATGGAGGAGACGCTTCGCCGCAAAGAGGACGGACAGATTCTCTTTCTCGTCCCCGAAATCAATTTGACACCGCAGTCGGTGAGCCGGATTCGGAGCCGTTTTCCCGAGAAAACCGTGGCCGTGCTGCATTCCGAACTCTCCGACGGCGAGCGGGCGCGCAACTGGCTCGCCGTCCACGAAGGGCGCGCCGACATTCTCGTGGGCACCCGCACCGCCGTCTTTGCGAGCTTTAAACACCTCGCCCTCGTGATCGTGGACGAGGAGCACGACGGCTCCTACAAGGCGGGGGACGGACTGCGCTTTTCGGCGCGAGATCTCGCCGTCTGGCGGGGAAAGGCCAACGACGTCCCCGTACTGCTCGGCTCCGCCACGCCGTCGCTGGAGTCGTGGATGAAGGCTTCGGCGGGACAGTACAGACTTCTCACCATGGCGCACCGCGCGTCGGGCCGCGCCGTCTTGCCCGAGGTTACGCTCACGGATCCGCCGGAGAAGGGCTCCCGCCGCTCGCTCACCGACTTCACCGTCTCCGCCATGACGAAGGTGCTGGAGGCGGGGCGGCAGGTGCTCGTCTTCATCAACCGCCGCGGCTACGCGCAGGTTCTGAGCTGTCCGAGCTGCAACTGGGTGAGTTCGTGCCGGCACTGCTCCACCTTCACGGTTTTCCATAAGAGCGACCGTTCGCTTGTCTGTCATCACTGCGGTTGGCGTAGCAAGGTTCCCGAGGCCTGTCCCGTCTGCGGAAACGTCGACATCCTGCCCCGTGGCAGCGGGACGGAGAGAATCTTCGAGGAGCTCGAGATCCGCTTTCCCGGTAAGCGCGTCCTGCGCATCGACCGCGACAGCGTTTCGCGAAAGCACGAGGCCGAGGAGGCCTTCGCCAAGGTGCACGCGGGCGAGGTGGACATTCTCGTCGGAACGCAGATGATTGCCAAGGGGCACGACTTTCGCAACGTGGGGCTCGTCGTGATCCTTAATGCCGACGCCCAGCTTCTGAGTCCCGCGACGCGCGCGAGGGAAATGCTCTTTGCGACCCTCATGCAGGTGGCCGGCCGCGCCGGCCGTCACGGCGAAGCCGGCCGCGTGGTGATTCAGACGCGCTTTGCGACGGATCCCTTCTTCGAGGCGCTCGCCAAACAGGACTACCGATTGTTTGCCGATGCGCTCCTCGACGTGCGGCGGGAGAACTTTCTCGTCCCCTTCACGCACCAGGCGCTCCTTACGGCGCAGGCGCCCACGCTCGCGCAGTCGCTTCGGTTCCTCGAGGACGCGGCCGAGGCGGGCCACGCTCTCGAGGGGGACGCCGTGCGCATCTACGACCCGGTTCCCATGAACATCGTGCGCCTCAAAGAATTGGAGCGCGCGCAGCTTCTCGTCGAGTGCGACGACCGTCCGGCCCTCAACCGTTTCCTTCGCGCCTGGCAGTCGACCTTCCGCGTGCCCGCGGGCGTGCAGTGGACGCTCGAAGTGGATCCCGCGGAGGTCTGATCAGCCGAAAGAAGTCGAAGGCCGCGTTGCGGGTTCCGCGTCACGGGTTCGATCCCTGTCGTGGGAACAAAGGTCGGAAAACTTTGCGACGAAAGAGGACTTTTCGCTATAATTCACCTCCTCTCCACGTGGTGAAATGGATATCATGCGGCCCTCCGAAGGCCGCGTTACAGGTTCGATTCCTGTCGTGGGGACCATTTCGATCCGTCTCGAGTTCTGATTCGGAGAAGCTTTCCCGGCGCCGAGTGCGGTGTCGGGTTTTTGTTTTTTAGCGGGGTGAAAGCATGCTGGTTCCCGAATCCGTAACGGTCTCCCAGAACGGGACCCGGATGGAGTTGACCTATTCCGGCGAAGCGCCGGTCGTACTGAGCGCTGAATTTCTTCGTGTCCATTCCCCTTCGGCCGAGGTGCAGGGGCATACGCCCGACGAGGCCGTGCTTCAGGTCGGCAAGGCCGACGTCCGCATCGAAGGGGTCGAACCGGTGGGACTCTACGCCCTGAAGCTCGTTTTCTCCGACGGTCACGACAGCGGTCTCTACAGCTGGGACTACCTGCGCCATCTCGCGACGGAACACGACCGTCTTTGGGAGGAGTACCTCCGGGCCCTGAAGGAAAAGGGCGCTTCGCGCGACCCGAACGACCCCGCCAACGCGCCTTTCCAGCCCAAGCCCCGTCCCACCTGTTCGCACGCCTGAGAGCCAGTGAAGATGTCCAACGAAAAAATTTCGGAAAAACCGCAAGAGGAAAACGCCTCCCACAAGATTGACTTCGGTTATCAACTCGTGGAGGAGGACCGCAAGGCCGAACAGGTGCGCGAGGTGTTCGACAGCGTCGCCGCCAAGTACGACGTCATGAACGACGTGCTCAGCTGGGGCTTTCACCGCTGGTGGAAGTTCGTCTGCGTGCGCCGCGCCGCCGTGCAGCCGGGCATGAAGGTGCTCGACATTGCGAGCGGCACGGGAGACCTCGCCCTGAAGTTTGCCAAGAGCGCCGGCGCGGGCAATGTGACGGCAAGCGACATCAACCATGAAATGCTCGCCATCGGCGCCAAGCGCCTGCGCGAAGCGGGTCTGCCTTCGCCCGTCGTGGAAGCCGACGCCGAAGCGCTTCCCTTCGCCGACAACACCTTCGACGTGGTGACGGTGTCCTTTGGCGTTCGCAACATGACGCACAAGGATCGGGCTCTTGCGGAAATGCACCGCGTCCTCAAGCCGGGCGGCCGTCTTCTCGTGCTCGAATTCTCCCGCTGCTGGAGAATCATCCGTCCCTTCTACGACTTCTACTCCTTCTGCGTCATGCCGCGCCTCGGCAAAATGATTGCGGGGGACGCCGATTCCTACCGTTATCTCGCCGAATCCATCCGCATGCATCCCGATCAGGAAACCTTCGCGGGCATGATGCGCACGGCGGGTTTTGCCAAGGTGACCTACGAGAACTTCACCTTCGGCATCTGCGCTTTGCATATTGGTACGAAATCTTCGGCCTCGTGATCGGGAGACGCGGTCGCTTTCGTTTACCATCATCATTTTCGGACTGCTTGGGGCAGTCCCTTTTCTTCACCGTTACTGATACGTGAACCGAACCGTGAAAAACTTTCTGGCCGCTTTCGTTCTTTGTCTCGGTCTGATGACCGCCTCCGTGGATGCCGATGCCGCCCGCCGTTTCGGCGGTGGCGGCAGTTTCGGACGTTCCGCTCCGACCTTCTCGCAAAAGGCCGCTCCCTCGACGCCGGGGGTGCAGCAGCGCGCGAATCAGGCCCGTCAGCAACAGCAGCAACAGCAGACGCGTCCGCAGCAGGCTCCGCAACAGCGTCCCTCCATGATGCGCAGCGTCCTCACCGGCCTTGCCGCCGCGCTGGGGATTTCTGCCCTGCTCTCCATGCTCGGCCTCGGCGGCGCCGAAATGGCGAGCCTTGTGATGGGTGCGATTCTCGCCGTGGTGGCGTTCTTCGCCATCCGCTTCCTGCTCGGCGCCTTCCTCGGCCGCAAGACGGCTGCCGTGCGCGGGGCTTCGGTGGAAATGCCGCGCGAACCCGTGCGTCCCGCCGAACCCGAACGCGCGCCCGAACCGATGCGCGCTTCGCCCGTCGAACCGATGCGTGAAGAGCCCGTTCGCCGCGGCAGCGTGATGGATGAATTCCGCTCGGGCCGCTTCGGTGCGGCGCCCGAAGAGGCGGCCGCCGTTGCGGACGCCGGCACGGCCGACATCACGCCCGACGACTTTGACCGCGAAGCCTTCCTGCGCGTGGCGAAGGAAAACTTCGTGAAGTTCCAGAAGGCCTGGGACACGGGCAACGTGATCGAACTCTCCGACTTCACGACGCAGGATCTCTTCATCGAGATCACGCACGCCCTGCGCGAGCGCGGCGCCCAGAACTACGAAACGACCGTCCTGCAGCTCGACAATCAGCTCGTGGGCATCGCCCAGCAGGGCGAAGAGTACGTGGCCGTCGTGCACTTCACCGGGAAGCTCTCCGTGAGCGGCGAGGAAGAAATCGTCGACGACGACTGGATCCTCACGAAGCCCGTGAACAAGGAAGGCGGCTGGCTGCTCGCCGGCGTTTCCGGCAAGGCCTGAGCCTGAAGCCTTATTCCTAGGAAAGGACCCGGGACCGAATCCTTCGGTGCCGGGTCTCTTCATTTCCGGCTACCCTTTGTAACAAGGGATGACCCCGCGGAAAGCCCCGAAGGGTGCGGGGGCGCCCTCTGATAAAATGCCCTTCCGATACAAGAACGGATCCCCCCGTCGGCCGATCGGCGCGTCGGGAGGGTGTATTCGGAGCTATTTGATGAACATCGTGATTCTCGCCGCCGGCATGGGAAAGCGCATGCATTCCGTGTTGCCGAAGGTGCTGCAGCCCCTTGCGGGCCGTCCCATGCTCGAGCACGTGCTTGAAGCGACGTCCGGTTTTTCCTCGTCTCCCCGCGTCGTGGTCGTCGGGCATCGCGCCGAAGACGTCCGGGCCCGTTTCGGCGGACGCGACGACGTGACCTTCGCCCTGCAGGAACCGCAGCTCGGCACCGGGCACGCCCTCAAGGTGGCCTTCGGTCACCTGGATCCGTCGGACCCGAAGACGCTGGTGTGCCTCGGCGACGTGCCGCTTCTCTCGCGCGAAACGATCGCCGCGATGCAGGAGGAGGCTTCCGGACAGGACCTGGTTCTCTTGACGGTGGAGCTTCCCGATCCTACGGGTTACGGCCGCATCGTGCGCGACGAATTCGGGCGCGTCACGGCCATCGTGGAGGAAAAGGACGCCACGGTTCAGGAAAAGGCCATCCGCGAAGTGAACACGGGCATCATGGTTCTGCCCACCGACCGGCTCGAGCGCTGGCTCTCGAATCTTTCTAACAACAACGCTCAGGGCGAATACTATCTGACGGACGTGATCGGTCTCGCCGCGGCGGAAAACGCCACGATCTCCACCGTTCATCCGCGCCACGTCTATGAAGTGGAGGGCGTGAACTCCAAGGTGCAGCTCGCCCGACTCGAGCGCATGTGGCAGCGCGCGCAGGCGCAGCAGCTCCTCGAAGACGGGGTGACGCTGCTCGACCCCGAACGCATCGACATCCGCGGGCGCCTCACCTGCGGCCGCGACGTGGAAATCGACGTCGGCTGCGTTTTCGAGGGCGACGTCGTGCTCGAAGACAAGGTTCGCGTGGGCGCCTACTGCGTCCTCAAGGACACGGTCGTGCGCCGCGGGACCGAGATTCTTCCCTTCACGCACAGCGACGGAGCGGAAGTGGGCGAAAACTCCCGCGTGGGTCCCTACAGCCGGCTTCGCCCGGGTGCGCGGCTTGCCGGAGAAAATCACATCGGCAACTTCGTGGAAATCAAGAAGTCTTCCGTCGGTTTGCAAAGCAAGATCAATCACCTCTCCTACGTGGGGGACGCCGAAGTGGGCGCGCGCGTCAACATCGGCGCGGGGACGATCACCTGCAATTACGACGGGGTCAACAAATTCAAAACCGTGATCGGCGACGACGCCTTCATCGGCTCGGACACGCAGCTGGTGGCGCCCGTCACGGTGGGCGCCGGCGCGACGCTCGGGGCCGGGACGACGCTCACGCGCAATGCGCCGGAAGGCAAACTCACGCTTTCGCGCGCGAAACAGATGACGGTGGAGCACTGGGTGCGCCCGACGAAAAAACACTAAGGAGAAGAATTATGTGCGGCATTGTGGCAGCGGCGAGTCGCCGAGACATCGTTCCCACGCTCGTGGAGGGACTGCGCCGTTTGGAATACCGCGGCTATGACTCCTGCGGCGTGGCCGTTCTCTACGAAGGCGGTCTGCGGCGCGCCCGCAGCGTGGCCCGCGTGAAGGAACTCACCGAACAGATCCGCAAGGAGGCGCTCACGGGCACCACGGGGATCGCGCACACGCGCTGGGCGACGCACGGAGCGCCCGCCGTCTGCAACGCGCATCCGCACTTTTCCGGAAACCGCATCGCGCTCGTTCACAACGGCATCATCGAGAACTACGAGGAACTGCGCGCGGAACTTCTCGAGAAGGGTTACGAATTCCAGAGTCAGACCGATACCGAGGTCCTGACGCACTACATTCACGAGAAGGTGAAGTCGGCTTCCTCGCTTCTCGACGGCGTGATGGCCGCCCTGCCGCAGCTGCGCGGCAGCTACGCCATCGCCGTGATCGACGCCAAGGAACCCGGTCACGTCGTCGTGGCCCGTCAGGGTTCGCCCCTGGTGCTCGGGCTCGGCGAAGGGGAAAACTTCGCCGCCTCGGACGCCATGGCCGTCGCCGGCATCACGGACCGCTTCGTCTACCTCGAGGAGGGCGACGTGGGCGAAATCACGATCGACGACTGGAAGGTCTTCCGCCGTACGGAAGAGGGTGGCTACGCGCCCGCCGACCGTCCGGTCAAGGTCGTGCACGCCTACTCGGGCGCCGTGGAGCTCGGGCCCTATCGTCATTACATGCAGAAGGAAATCTTCGAGCAGCCGCGCGCCATCGCCGACACGCTCGAGGGTGTGATGGGCGTGACGCCGCGTCTCTTCGGTGAAAAGGCCGAGGCGATCTTCCCCAAAGTTCGCCGGCTTTTGTTCCTGGCCTGCGGCACGTCCTACTATGCGGCGCTCACGGCCAAGTATTGGATCGAAGAGCTCGCACAGCTTCCCTGCGACGTCGAAATCGCGAGCGAATACCGCTATCGTCCCTCGGTGCCCGATCCCGACACGCTCGTCGTGACGATTTCGCAGTCGGGCGAGACCGCGGACACGCTCGCCGCTCTGCGGCACGCCCGAGACGAACTCGGCATGAAGAAGACCCTCACCATCTGCAACGTGGCCACCTCCATGATGGTCACCGAGTGCGAACTCGCCTACGTGACGCGCGCGGGTGTGGAAGTGGGCGTCGCTTCGACCAAGGCCTTCACGACGCAGCTCACGGCGCTCTATCTTCTGGCCCTTACGCTCGCCAAGGTGAACGGTCGCCTTGACGCGCAGACGGAGGATGCGGAACTGAAGCGTCTGCGCCACATTCCGACGGCGCTCGGCGCGGTGCTAGCCCTCGAACCGCAGGTGATGGCCTGGGCGGAACATTTCGCCTCCAAGCCCCACGCTCTCTTCCTCGGGCGCGGCATGCACTATCCGATCGCGCTTGAGGGCGCGCTCAAGCTCAAGGAAATCAGCTACATCCACGCGGAAGCCTATCCCGCGGGCGAACTCAAGCACGGGCCGCTCGCGCTCGTCGACAAGGAAATGCCCGTCGTGACGGTGGCGCCCAACGACGAGCTTCTGGAAAAGTTGAAGAGCAACATGCAGGAAGTGCGTGCGCGCGGCGGGGAACTCTACGTCTTCGCCGACGGCGATTCGCAGATCGAGGCCAAGGAGGGCGTGCACGTCATTCGTCTTCCGGAAAACTACGGCCGCCTCTCGCCGGTTCTCCACGTCGTGCCGCTGCAGCTTCTCGCCTATCACACGGCGCTGCAACGCGGAACCGACGTCGACAAGCCCCGCAATCTCGCCAAGAGCGTGACGACGGAATAAGGAGGACGTTCGGCGCGGTGCGCCTTTCGCTTCAGGGGAGCCTTCGGGCTCCCTTTTTCATGTGCGCCTCAGGCGCCCGCCATGAAGGTGCGGATGCCCGAACCCACGAACTGCACGCCGATGCAGATGAGGATGAAGCCCATGAGCTTGCCGAGCACGAGAGTGCCCGAGGGACCGAGTCGGCGCGTGAGCAGGTCGGAGTAGCGCATGACGGCCCAAGAGGCCGACGCCGTGACGACGATGGCCGCGGCCGTCCAGCCCAGGGCGACGGCGAGATCGACATAGTCCTTGAGTTCGGCGATTTCCGTGGAAAATCCGATGACGACGGCGATGGTCCCGGGCCCCGCGATGCCGGGCATGGCGATCGGGAAGAAGGCGTAGTCGTCCTTGTCGCGGCGCACGATCGGCGCGTTGTTGGGGGTGTTGCCGCCGAAGAGCATCTGATAGCCGATCATCGCGACGACGAGTCCGCCCGCGATACGCATGGCGCCGTATGAGATCCCGAAGAAGGCGAGGAGCATGTTCCCGCCGAGCAGGCTCACGAGCATGATGGCGGCGGAGTAAATCCCCGCCCAGAGAGCCTGCTGACGGCGCCGTTCTTCGGACATCCCCTGCGTAAGACTCACAAAGAGCGGAAGCTTCGAGAGGGGATTCGTGATGACGATGAGGGATACGAGCGCCCCGAGGAAATATTGAAGGTGAAGCGTTTCAACCATGACGAAGCATCGGGCTGAGAAGGGATGAAGAGAGCCTTGAAGGGCGAGTCATTCTAGTGGGAAAACGCCAGAAAGGATACAAGTTTTTTACCTAGAACTCGCCAAAAACGGGGAGAATTCGTGGATAATACTGAACGCTCATTCAAAAACTGAACGTTCATTCAGTATTGAGATTTCATAGCCAAGAAAAACACAAGGAAAAGCCTCTTATGTTCTCTAAGAAAAGCCAGCTGGTGTTGGCCCTGGTGTGCGTTTTGGGTACGGGCGCTCTCTTGACGGGCACTCAGGAGCCCCGGGCGGCCGATGCGCCGGCCGCAGCGAAGGCGGCGGCTCCGGCCGTGGAAGTGACCGTCATCACCACCCAGGCCTCCGACATCGCCATGGAAAGCACCCTTTCCGGCCGCACGAGCGCCTACCGCGTGGCGGAAGTGCGTCCCCAGGTGAGCGGCATTCTGATGAAGCGCCTCTTTGAAGAAGGCGCGGAAGTGAAGGAAGGTCAGCCCCTCTATCAGATTGACGACGCCACCTACAAGGCCGCGCTCGAAACGGCCAAGGCGCAGCTCGCACAGGCGCAGGCCACGCTCGTTCAGGCCCGTGCCGACGCCAAGCGTTCGGCGGAACTCGTGAAGATCAAGGCGGTTTCCGAACAGAGCAACGACGCGGCGCAGGCCGCGAAGAAGACGGCCGAGGCCGCCGTTCTTTCGGGAAAGGCCGCCGTCCGCACGGCGCAGATCAATCTCGACTACACCAAGGTTCGTTCTCCGATTTCGGGTCGCATCTCCCGCTCCGAAGTGACTGAGGGCGCCCTGATGCAGGCCTATGCCGGACTGATGACGACGGTGCATCAGCTCGATCCCATTTACGTCGACGTGACGCAGACCTCGGAAGATCTCATGCGCATTCGCCGTGAAATCGCCAACGGAACGCTCAAGACGAATCCCGACGGCAGCGCCCGCGTGCAGCTCGTCCTCTCCGACGGCACGACCTATGAGCACGAAGGCAAACTCACCTTCACGGACGCCTCGGTGAGCGAGTCCATGGGCACGGTCAATCTGCGTGCGGTCTTCCCGAATCCGGAACGCTTCCTCATGCCCGGCATGTACGTGCGCGCCAAGCTCTCCGAAGGGGTGCGTCCGAATTCGATTCTGGTTGATCAGCAGTGCGTCATGCGCGACAACCTCGGCAGGGCCTACGTCTACGTCGTGACGAAGGACAACAAGGTCGAACAGCGCATGGTGGAAGCGCTCAGCACGATCGGGACGACCTGGGTGATCGGAAGCGGTCTCTCCGCCGGGGAAAAGGTGATCTTTGAAGGCATGCAGCGCGTGCGCGTCGGCGCGACCGTCGCGCCCAAGGAACTCGACCGCTCGAAGATGACGCCGACCCGCGCTCTCTTCTGATTCCCGGGAGGCTTGAGAAATGTTGTCCCGTTTTTTCATTGACCGACCGGTGTTCGCATGGGTGGTGGCCATCGTCATCATGCTTGCCGGGCTCCTGTCGATCTTCAATCTGCCCGTGAGTCAGTACCCGATGATCGCGCCGCCGCAGGTGGCCATCTCGGCGACCTATCCGGGGGCCTCGGCCGAAACGATTGAAAACACCGTGACGCAGGTGATCGAACAGAACCTGACGGGTCTGGACGGTTACCTCTACATGTCGTCGACCTCCGACTCCTCGGGCCGCGTGAGCATCACCGTGACCTTCGAAGCCGGTACGAACCCCGACATGGCGCAGGTGCAGGTCCAGAACAAGATTCAGACCGCCTTGTCGACCTTGCCGCAGGTCGTGCAGCAGCTCGGCGTGAAAATTGAAAAGACCTCCGCCAACTTCCTGATGGTGGTGGGCTTCATCAGTACCGACGGCAAGCTCTCGGCGGGCGACCTCGGCGACTTCCTGGTGTCGAGCATGCAGGAGCCGCTTTCGCGTGTCCCAGGTGTCGGTGAAGCGCAGGTGTTCGGCGCTTCCTACGCCATGCGCATCTGGCTGAATCCGGAAAAGCTCGTCGAATACGCGCTCAATCCTTCCGACATTGAAGCGGCGATCAGCGCGCAGAACGCGCAGATTTCGACCGGCGGTCTCGCGCAGCAACCGACCGACGGCAAGCAGCAGTACTCGGTGACGGTTTCTTCGGCGAGTCTTCTGCAGACGCCGGAAGAATTCCGCAACATCTTCCTCAAGGTGCAGGAAGACGGTTCGGAGGTTCGCCTCGGTGACGTCGCCCGCGTGGAAATCGGCCTGCAGAGCTACACCGCTCTCGGCACTTATGAAGGGAAGGCTTCTTCTGGCATGGCCATCAAGCTCGCGTCCGGCGCGAACGCTCTGAGCACGGCCGAAGCCGTCATGAACCGCGTGGAGGAACTTCGTCCGACCTTCCCGGAAGGCGTGGACGTGGTCATTCCGTTCGATACGACGCCTTTTGTGCGGGCCGCTCTGCATGAAGTGGTGAAGACCCTCGTCGAAGCCATCGTGCTCGTCGTCATCGTGATGTTCCTCTTCCTGCAGAACTGGCGCGCCACGCTCATTCCGACGATCGCCGTGCCGGTCGTTCTGCTCGGCACCTTCGCCGTGCTGGCGGCGGCGGGCTTCTCCATCAACATGCTGACGATGTTCGCCATGGTGTTGGCCATCGGGCTATTGGTGGACGACGCCATCGTGGTGGTGGAAAACGTCGAGCGCGTGATGCGTGAGGACGGCTCTTCGCCGCGTGACGCGACGATCAAGTCCATGGGACAGATTCAGGGCGCTTTGATCGGCATCGCCATGGTGCTTTCCGCCGTGTTCGTTCCGATGGCTTTCTTCGGCGGTTCCACGGGCGTGATCTATCGTCAGTTCTCGATCACGATCGTTTCGGCCATGGTGCTCTCCGTCGTGGTGGCTCTGACCCTCACGCCGATGCTCTGCTCGAAGATCTTGAAGCCGATCGACCATGAAGAGCACGCCGCCAAGGGCGGTTTCTTCGGGTGGTTCAACCGCGGTTTCCAGAGCTTCACCGACGCCGTGACGGGTTTTGTGGGTCATTCGCTCAACGCCAAGCTCATCATGGGGGCCGCCTACCTCGTCGTGGTCGGCGCCATGGCGCTCGGCTTTGTGAAGTTGCCCACGGGCTTCATGCCGAGTGAAGACCAGGGCGTTCTTCTCATGCAGACGCAGTTGCCCGACGGCGCGTCCATGGAACGAACCGACCGGTCGCTTCGCAACATCGAAGCGTTCCTGAAGGAGTCGGAACAGGACAAGACCCTTTCCTCGATCTTCACGGTGCGCGGCTTCTCCTTTGCGGGTACGGGCTCGAACATGGCCATGGGCTTTTTGAAGCTCAAGGACTGGGAAGAACGTCCCAATGACGATCAGTCCTACGAAGCGGTCATGGCGCGCGTGCAGCCGCCCCTCATGATGGATCCCCGATTCCAGGACAGTCAGACCTTCGTCTTCCCGCTTCCGGCCGTGCCGGAACTCGGCGTGGCCGACGGTTTCGACTTCTTCATCCAGGACGGCAGCGGCCAAGGACACGCCGCTCTCGTGAAGGTCATGAACGACTTCCTGCGGGAGGCCAACGCGGATCCCCGTCTGCGTCAGGTGCGCCACAACGGCATGGCCGATACGGCGCAGATGCGCATCCGCTTTGACTATGCGAAGCTCTCCGCGCTCGGTCTCGACATCGCGACCGTCAACAACACGCTTTCCACCGCGATGGCGGGCAGTTACGTGAACGACTTCCTCGACCGCGGTCGAATCAAGGAAGTCTGGGTGCAGGGCGACATCGACACCCGCATGCAGCCGGAAGACATTCTTCGCTGGCACGTGCGCAACAACAAGGGTGAAATGGTTCCGCTCTCTGCCTTCTCGACGATCAGTTGGGAATACGGCAGCCCGCGTCTGGAACGCTTCAACGGTCTCGCGGCCGTGAACATCCAGGGCAACCCCGCTCCGGGCTACGCTTCGGGTCAGGCCATGCAGGCCGTGCGCGAAATTGCCGCGCGCGTTCTTCCGGTCGGCTACGAAATCGCGTGGAACGGCGTTTCCTACCAGGAAGAGCAGACCGGTCAGCAGGGTCCGACCCTCTACGCGATCTCGCTTCTCGTCGTCTTCCTGTGTCTTGCGGCTTTGTACGAAAGCTGGTCGGTGCCGATCTCGGTGCTCCTCGTCGTGCCCTGCGGCGTGGTCGGGGCTCTGGGGCTCACCTATGCGCTCGGCATGAACAACGACATTTACTTCCAAGTGGGTCTGTTGACGACGATCGGCCTGGTGAGCAAGAACGCCATTCTGATCGTGGAATTCGCCAAGGATCTGATGGAAAAGGGCGAGGATGCGCTGCACGCCGCAACGCACGCCGTGCGTCTGCGCCTGCGTCCGATTCTGATGACTTCGCTCGCCTTCGGTCTCGGCGTGCTGCCTCTGGTGTACGCCCACGGCGCCGGTTCCGGCGCGCAGAACGCCATTGGCGTCGGCGTCTTCGGCGGCATGGTGACGGGGACGATCCTCTGCGTCGCCTTCGTGCCGGTCTTCTACGTCGTGGTGGCCCGCTTCGGCCATCTGGAAGGCAAGAAAAAAGCGCAATAACATGATGCGAAGGACGGTCGGGTTGAGAGGCCCGGCCGCCCCGCAACAAGGAACAGAACCATGATCAAAAAAATTCTCCCCCTTGTCGGCGCTCTGATGCTCGCGGGCTGCGTGAACCTCGCGCCCGACTACGAGCGTCCCGCAGCGCCCGTGGCGCAGGCCTGGCCGACGGGTGAAGCTTACGAGGCCGCCCAACTCAAGGCCGAACAGCTTCCCTCCTGGAACGAATTCTTCGTGAACGAGTCGCTCAAGGAAGTGATTCGTCTCGGTCTCGAAAACAACCGCAGTCTCCTCGCCGTGGCGCACACGGTCGAGCAGATGCGCGCGCAGTACCGCGTGCAGCGCTCCGAACTCTTCCCGACCGTGGCCGCCGCGGCGCAGAACGCCGCCACGAACACGTCCCGGATGACGCAGGCGCAGGGTCTTGACATCACGTCGCACAACTACACGGCCCAGCTTGCGATGGCGAGCTACGAAATCGACTTCTTCGGTCGGATCCGCAACCTGAACGAACAGGCTCTGCAGGCCTATCTCGCGAGCGAAGACGCGCACCGTTCGGCGCGCAGCACGCTCATCGCGGAAATCGCGATGATGTGGCTGCAGCTCGGCGCCGACCGCATGCAGCTCGCCCTGCAGCAGGAAACGCTCAAGAGCCAGGAAGAGTCCTTCCGTCTCATTGAAGAGAGCTACAAGATCGGGTCCGTGAGCCGTCTCGACTACGAACAGGCCCGCTCGACCGTCGCCACGGCCCGCGCCTCGATCGCGAGCTACGTGCGCGCCGTCGCGCAGGACCGCAACGCGCTCGAACTCCTCGTCGGCACCAAGATCGACGACTCGCTCCTGCCCGAGAAGCTCGACATCGACGCGACGCTCGTGCCGACCCTGCCGCCGGGACTCCCCGGGGAGGTGCTCCTCAACCGTCCGGACATTCAGCAGGCCGAGCGCGAGCTGATCGCCGCGAACGCCGCGATCGGCGCCGCGCGCGCCGCCTTCTTCCCGAACGTGTCGATCACGGCGGGCGTTGGGTCGAACACCCTGCATCTCTCCGACCTCTTCGATTCGGGATCGGGCATGTGGACCTTTACGCCGAGCGTGAACATTCCGATCTTCACGGGCGGCCTCAATCTCGCGAACCTCGAAGCGGCCGAGGCCGGGCAGAAGATCGCCGTGGCGAACTATGAGAACGCCATTCAGAGCGCTTTCCGCGAAGTGGCCGACGCGCTCAGCACCGAAGGCACGATCGAAAACAAACTCAAGGCCCGCGAGGACCTCGCCGACGCTTCGACCCAGGCCTTCGGGCTTGCCGATAGCCGTTACCGCCACGGTGCCGCGACCTACCTCGAAGTGCTCGACGCCCAGCGCTCCATGGTGAGCGCCCGTCAGGCGCTCATCTCCACGCAACTCTCCCGCGCGGCGAGCCGCGTGACCTTCTTCAAGGTTCTCGGCGGCGGAGCGGAACTTCCGGCGACGGAAGAGACGACGAAGCAGGCGAACGGCTGAAATGAGGTACGACAGAAACAAATCGGACGAACTGACGAAGCGCCGCCGCCTTCAGATCATTGAGGCGGCGGAGCGGTCGTTTCGAAAGCGCGGCTTTCACGCGACGACTCTGCGTGAAATCGCCGCCGAGTTCGGCATGAGCGTCGGGCACATCTACAACTATTTCTCCGGAAAGGATGCGATTCTCGAGGCGCTCATTCATCAGAAGATCGACGAATTCCTTTCGATCCTGACGCGCCCCGATCCCGGTGCGAATACGCTGCGCGACCGACTCGGCCGCATCGTGGACATGTACATCGATCCCGAGGTGGCGCCCATTGTGCTCGCGGTCAACAGCGAGGCGCTCATCAACGAGAGCGTGCTCCGGATTCTCAAGGCGTCGCGCCAGAGAATGGCCGAGTACATCGTGGATCTCGTTCGCAAGGACGAAGGCGAAAAGGGAGAGTGGACGAGGGAGCGCACCGAAGTCCTCCGCCACCGCGTCATAGCGACGCTCGCCATGCTCGAGGGTCTGCACATCGCGGTGCTCTTTGACGACGTGGACGGCGCGGTGCTTCGCGAAGTCGTGATCGATCGGCTGATCGGCCTTCGGGAGATCGAAAAGGAACGCGAATCGAAACGGCATGTCGCCTGATTTCTGACCGCATGCGGGGAGGAGTCCAAGGACCCCTCCTTTTTTTATTGTCATTTTGCCTTGAACAGCGGGAGAAGTGGTATCGTTTGTGGGTTTTTGAAGAGGCGTCCGCCACAACAATCAATACGGAGAACAACCCTCATGACTACGGCCAAAAGAAAAACGCCGATCTACAAGGTGCTCTACTTTCAGGTGATCTGCGCGATCGTCATCGGGATCCTGCTCGGGACCTTCATGCCGGAAGTCGGCGCCAAGATGAAGCCCCTGGGCGACGGATTCATCCGACTGATCAAGATGATCATCGCTCCCGTCATCTTCTGCACGGTGGTGACGGGGATCGCCGGCATGGAAAACATGAAGACGGTGGGGAAGACCGGGGGCCTGGCGCTCCTTTACTTTGAAGTGGTCTCGACGATCGCCCTCATCATCGGTCTCGCCATCGTCAACACGGTCGAACCCGGCGCGGGCATGCACGTGGATCCGAGTTCGCTCGACGCCACGGCCGTGGCCGCCTATACGGGCCCGGGCAAGATGCAGTCGACGACCGAGTTCATCATGAACATCATTCCGAACACGGTGGTCGGCGCCTTTGCGGAAGGTGAAATTCTGCAGGTGCTCTTCTTCTCCGTTCTCTTCGGCTTCGCCCTGCACAAGTTCGGCGGCCGCGGCACGCTCATTTTCGACGTGATCGAAAAGAGTTCGCACGTGCTCTTCCAGATGGTCGGCATGATCATGCGCGTGGCGCCGGTGGGCGCCTTCGGCGCCATGGCCTTCACGATCGGCAAGTACGGCATCGCCTCCCTCATTCCGCTCGCGAAGCTCATGGGCACCTTCTATCTGACCTGCCTTCTCTTCATTCTCGTCGTGCTCGGCGCCATCTGCCGCTGGCACCGCTTCTCGGTGCTGCGCTACCTCTCCTATATCAAGGAGGAGCTCCTCATCGTGCTCGGCACGTCTTCGTCCGAGTCCGTGCTGCCGCGCATGATGACGAAGATGGAGCAGGCCGGGGTGTCCCGCTCCGTCGTGGGCCTCGTGATTCCGACGGGCTACTCCTTCAACCTGGACGGCACGGCGATCTACCTCACCATGGCCGCCGTCTTCATCGCGCAGGCCTGCGACGTGTCGATGACGCTCACGCAGCAGTTGACGCTTCTCGCTGTGCTGCTTCTCACCTCGAAGGGCGCGGCCGGCGTCACCGGGTCGGGCTTCATCGTGCTCGCGGCCACGCTCTCCGCCGTCGGTCACGTGCCCGTCGCGGGGCTCGCTCTCATTCTCGGCATCGACCGCTTCATGAGCGAAGCGCGCGCCATCACGAACATGATCGGCAACGGCATCGCCTGCGTGGTGGTCGGACACTGGTGCAAGGAAGTCGACAACGACAAGCTCGCCCGCGTGATGGGATTCAAACGCCCGTAACGCACGACGACGCACAAGAGAAAGCCCCGAGACGATTCGAATCGTCCCGGGGCTTTGTCTGTGTGCTCGGCATGGGCACGTTTCTAACGGGTGAAAGTCCCGAGTGCGGGTGGTAGCGCCAAGCACATAGCCAGAGACAAGGGTGTCCGTCGCGAGGCGGAATCTGAAAGAAGTCCGAGGCAAACCGTTGATCTGACGAA
>CASDQM010000048.1 GCA_949282745.1 uncultured Sutterella sp.
CTGGGATGGGTCGGGTTAGCGGACGTCTACCATTGAGGCGTTTGTAGCCATCGCAACATAGGTAACCGCCCACTACGGATCCGTACGGTGGGTGGTGTGGGAGGTCGGCGCAGGGATTGTCCTGCGCCTCCTACCCGATTGTCGGTTTCACTCCTCGGCTACAATGTTCGGAAAAGCCTTGCCTTTTCGACTCTCCCATGACTTTTGTTCTGACGCGCCCGAACGACGATTCCGGTTCCGTCCATGCCGACAATACAGACGGTTCGGACGGATCGGCGTCGTTGCGCGTCGTCGCGTTCGATCTCGAAATCAATCCCGAGACGGGACTCTGCCTCGACATGGGAGCGACGGATTCCGAAAACGGTCACTACCGCGGGTGCGTCGCGGCGGACTTTCGAGCCTTTGTCCGCGGGGCCGACGTCGTGGGCGGGCACAACGTCGTCGACTGCGACATGGCGCTCTGTCCGGAACTCTTCGACGGACTCTCGGCGCCCGTTTTCGATACGCTCCGTCTTGAAACGCTTCTGTTGCCGCGCTCGCGCCGTCACGCACTCCAAAAGGAAGCGCCCGGACGGGCGGGAGACCGAAGCAATCCGCTCTCGGACGCCGAGGCTTCCTTTCTGCGTCTTCTCGAACTCATGGACGCCTGGCGGGCTCTTCCCGAAGAGGTTCGGGGAATCCTTCTCGAACTCCTTGCCGACGTGCCGGGTTTTTCGGGCTTTTTCTTCCTCCTGGGCGCCAAGCCCCAAGGTCTGTCGGACCCGGTTTCCGAAATCCGGCGGGTTTTCTCGGGAAAGCTCTGTACCTCCGCGCCGATTGAAGTGTTCGTCGAGCGGCATCCCGTGGAACTCGTCTGTGTTCTCGCCTTCATCGCCGTTTCGGAGGCCGAGCACGCGGACTTTCCCGCCACGCCCCTCTGGCTCTCGCACCGGTACCCTGAAACGGACCGCATCGTCGAGGCGTTGAGGGGACGCCTTTGCCGGGATCCCGAGTGCGAATACTGTCGTCGCATTTCGAACCTCAGGGCGGCGCTCAAGGAATATTTCGGCTTCGACGGCTTTCGCGTCTACGACGGAGACCGCGAGTCGCTGCAGGAAGCCGCGGCCGCGTCGGCCGTCGCGGGCGAGTCGTTGCTCGCGATCTTCCCGACGGGCGGCGGCAAGTCCATCACCTTCCAGCTGCCGGCGCTCATGGCGGCCCGCGCGACGGCGGGACTCACGGTCGTTCTCTCGCCCCTGCAGTCCCTTATGAAGGACCAGGTGGACAATCTCGAGAAAAAGGAGATCTTCGCCGCCGCCACGATCAACGGGCTCGTCAATCTGCTCGAAAGAAAGGCGGCCTTTGAAGAAATCGAGAGCGGACGGGCGTCGCTTCTCTACATCTCGCCCGAAGCATTGCGGTCTCCGTCGATCGTGCGGGCGTTGGAGAAACGTCGGGTCGAGCGCTTCGTGATCGACGAAGCCCACTGCTTTTCGGCCTGGGGCCACGACTTCCGCGTGGACTACCTCTACATCGGGGAGTTTCTGAAGGAGTTTCAGGAGCGCGTCGGGCGCAAAATTCCGGTCTCGTGCTTCACCGCCACCGCGAAGGCGAAGGTCGTGCAGGACATCTGCGACTATTTCGAGCGCACCTTGGGCGTTCACCTTCGCGTGTTCCGCACGTCGGCGGTGCGCAAAAACCTCGAGTATCAGATCAAGCACTTCGACGACGGCGACGCAAAGTACGCCTACATGCGAAGCCTCATCGAGAGCCGCGACTGTCCGACGATCGTCTACACGGACCGCGTCGCCACGACCGAGGATCTGGCCGACCGTCTCACGCGGGACGGCTTTCCGGCACTCCCGTACAACGGGAAGATGGATCCCGAAGAGAAGATCAAAAACCAGAACGCCTTCCTCAAAAACGAAGTGAAGATCATGGTCGCGACCACCGCCTTCGGGATGGGAGTCGACAAGGAGGACGTCCAGCTCGTCATCCACCACGACATTTCGTCGTCGCTCGAAAACTACGTGCAGGAATCGGGGCGCGCGGGACGAAAGGCGGATCTTCATGCCGAGTGCTACATCCTTTTCAACGAAGACGACATCAACCGGCACTTTTCGCTCCTTTCCGCCACGAAGCTCACGCTTTCCGACGTGCAGCAGGTCTGGAACGCCGTGAAGCGTCTCTCCGCGGGACGGCGTGAGTTCGCCGTGACGGACCTCGAGGTCGCGCGCGAGGCGGGATGGGACTGCGACGCCGAACAGATCAAGACCAAGATCACCGCCGCGATCGGGGCGCTCGAGAACGCGGGCTACGTGAAGCGCCGAAGCAACACCGGACGCGTCTACGCGACGGGACTTCGCGAGAAGACCTTTCACGACGGGCAAAAGCGCATCGAAGAGGACTGGGAGCGGGGGGCCGCGAGCGTCTTTCATTCGGAAGCGGAACGAATCGAAGCGGAGCGGGTTTTGCAGTCGCTCGTTTCGCGCAGAAGTACCGGAACTTCGGTCGGGGCCGTGAAGGCGGACGACAAAAAGTCCGTCGAAGCGCGCGTCGACTACATCGCCGATCGTCTGGGGCTTGAAACTCACGCCGTGGTGCGGGCGGTCACGAACTTGAGAACGCTCGGGATTCTGACGGACGAGCGCGACATGCGCGCCACCCTTACGGGAGCTCCGCAGATCCTCGAGCGACGCCTCTCACGTCTTGCGGATTTGGAGCGCAGGATTCTCGACTACGTCCTCTCGGCGCGTCACCCGGATTGGGCGGACGGAGACGTCGTGAGCCTCGTCGAAATGAACGCCGCGCTCGAAGACGCCCTCGGTAAGGCCGTGGGTCTCCCCGTGATTCAACGTCTTTTGCAGAGCCTTCGGCAGGCGGATCTCGTCGAAATCGAAAGGACGAGCTCGAAAAAGCATTGGCGCATCCGTCTCAAGACGACCCGCGGAAAGGCCCTGGCGAAAATCGAAAAGCTCGCGGGCGTGGGCGAGCGGGCGCTCGGAGCGCTCTGCGGTTTGGGAGACGACCGCTCGGCGGCGGCCGGTGAAAAGACGGAGGAGGGGAAGGACGCCAAGCGCACGGTTTCGTTCTCCTTTACGGAGCTTCTAAGGAACGTCAACGATCCCTCGGGCCTTTTTCGCGAGAAGACCACGTCGGACGAACTCGAGAAGTCGCTCCTCTTTTTGCATCGAAACGGACTCGTGTCGGTCGACGGGGGCTTTTTCGTCGCCTATCTTCCGATGCGGCTTGAGCGCCTCATCGCCGACAACCGCCGAAAGTACCGCCAGAAGGACTACGCCTTCCTCGACGACTACTACAAGGAGCGCATCCAGCAGATCCACATCGTGGGCGAATACGCAAACCTCATGGTCCGCGACCGCGAGGCGGCGAAGCGCTACGTTCGGGACTACTTTGAGCTTCCCTATGCGGACTTCCTCAAAACCTACTTCCGGGGCGGAAGGGAAGAGGAACTGAAACGCAGCATGACGCCCGCGCTCTACGAGAAGCTCATCGGGACGCTCTCCGACGCGCAGAAAGACATTCTCTTTTCGAAGGCGCAGTACATCGTCGTGGCGGCGGGGCCGGGAAGCGGGAAGACGCGGGTGCTCGTACACAAGCTCGCCCACCTGATGCTCGCCGAAAACGTCCGGCCCGAGCAGCTCGTGATGCTCACCTTCTCGCGCGCGGCAGCCCTCGAATTCAAGGCGCGGCTCATCGCGCTCTACGGGAAGGGGGCGCGCTTCGTCACGGTGAAGACCTTCCACTCCTACGCCTTTGAAGTTCTCGGCCGTCCGGGTTCGATCGAAGGGGCGACGCACGTCGTGCGCCGAGCGGTCGAGGCGATCCGCGAGGGACGGGTCGATCCCTCTTCGGTCGCGGCGACGGCGCTCGTTCTCGACGAAGCGCAGGACATGGACGCGGACGAGTTCGAGCTCGTCAAGGTCCTGATCGAGCGCAATCCCGAGATGCGGGTCCTCGCCGTCGGAGACGACGATCAGAACATCTACGGCTTTCGCGGGTCGGACTCGAAACACTTCGCCGCTCTCAAGACGGACGAACGATACGGCGCCGAATGGCACGAGCTCGTCGACAACTGGCGAAGCCTCCCCGCGATTGTGCATACGGCGAACCGTTATGCGAAATGCCTCAAGGGGCGGCTGAAGACGCGCGAAAACCGCTCGGTGCGCGAGGGAACGGGCGAGGTGCGCATCGTTCATTACGTTACGGAAAACCTCGAGACGGCCGTGGTGGAGGCGATTCGCGCGGAAAAGCGAAGGGGTACGACCGCGGTTCTCGCGCACACGAACCGCGAGGTGGAGACGATCGCGTCGCTTTTGACGGAGGCCGGGATTCCCGTCGAACTCGTGCGCGGCGACAAGACCTTCCGCGTAGGCAACCTCCTCGAAGTGCAGATTCTCACGAGAGCCCTGCAAAAGGCGAAAAAGCCCGTCTACGAACCGGAAATCTGGGCGAAGGCCCAGGAGGAACTGCGAAGTCGTTGTGCGGGCAGTCCCTGGGTCGAACTCGTGATCGAGTTTGCCAGGCGCTTCCGAAAGACCGCGCCGGGCGACGTCTTTGCGAGCGACTGGGAGGAGGCCGTGGCGGAGAGCCGCCTCGAAGACCTCTTCGCATCCGAAATCCGGGCCGTGGTCGTCTCAACCTATCACGGCGCCAAGGGCAGGGAATTCAATCGGGTGCACTGTCTCGTGCATCCCGATCGGTTGAAGCGCATGCCGCCCGGTCTCTCCGCGGCCGAGGCGCAAAAGCAGTTGGGCGACGTTCACCGCTCGCTCTACGTGGCGCTCACGCGCGCCAAGGACGCGCTCACGGTGCACACGACCGGAGACTTTCTCAAGCATTTCGCGACGGAAGGGCTAGAGCGCGTCCGGGACGACAAGGACTATCCGGAACCCAAGAAGATCCTCCTTCGCATGGGGCTGAGCGACGTGTGGCTCGACCACGTCAAGGACAAGAAGCTTCGGATTTTCGCCGAGCTCACCGCAGGCGACGAACTGCGGGTCGTTCGGAACGGTCGGACGGAATTCCAGGCCGGGGGACTTTGCTGCGCCAAAGCATCGGTGAAATTCGACAGGATGCTCGCCGAAAAGCTCAGGGAGGGCTACGAAATCGAGTCGGCCGCCGTCTGGGCGATCGTGCGCCGGGACGTCCCCGAAGAGGACCGAAGCGACGCGGTCGTGCTCCCCGTTCTCACGCTTCGCCGAATCGAGGCCGATCCGGAACGCTGATTCCAAAATCCGTCGATGTGAAAGAGAAAGGACTCGACGGTCTTCCTTTTATTGACTATCGAATTCTAGATGTCGATTGTATGAATGTATCTTATCGTTTTATTATCGACCGGAGCGCTCGGAAATAGATCGTTGTTCCTTTTCGGAATAGCGCCTTCGTGGATGCTGTTAAGATCGGACGTTTTAATTGAAGAGGATCACGCGAACATGAGAAAGCGGAGATGACGGTTCTGCGCGGGAGAGGGCGTTGAATCACTTTGCTTTGGGATAGTAGCCTGACGGGATTGATAACCGTGCGGGAACCAAACGAAGGGGTACGGAAGGGGAAAGAGGATCGGTCGGTACGGAAAAGAAGATCATTGGGGCGAGAAGTTTTTATTTATAAGGGAAGAGTTGTACGGGTTAACACTAGTCAAAAAGATGTAAATGAAACGTTTCGTTTCTTTGGACTGCCTCCATAGAATGAGGCCTCTTGCGGTCGATTGACCGATATCAATACCCTTAGGAGACCCATTCATGTCCGAACTCGAGAAGACCGGAGCGCCGTGTCTGAGTCGACGCACCTTCCTCGGTGCGGCGGCCGCGGCGGGCGCCACCGCCGCGACGATGGCCCCCTGGTCCAGCGTCGAAGCCGAAATCGCCCGTCTCAAGGACGAAGGCTGGACGCCTCATCCCGTCGCCTGCAACATGTGCGGCGGCTACTGCGGCATGCTCGCCATGCACAAGGACGGCACGGAGCCGTCGTTTGACACCGTCCGCATCTACCCGAACCTCTCGCATCCGCAGCGCGGTTACTGCGCCCGCGGCTCGAGCGCGATGTACGTGTGGAATTCCCCGATTCGCCTCAAGAAGCCCATGAAGCGCACGGGCGAGCGCGGCGAAGGGAAATTCGTGGAAGTCTCCTGGGACGAGGCTCTGAACGACATCGCCAAGCGCGTGAAGGAAATCGTCGAGAAGCACGGCGAACACGCCGTCGCGATGACCTCGCACAACTTCAGCGCCTTCCAGAACTGGTTCGGCTTTGCGCTCGGCACCCCGAACATCATTTCGCATTCCTCGACCTGCAACAGCGCCTCCGTCATGGGCCGCCGACTCGTTCTTGGCAAGGGCTTCGACGGCGCGGGCAAGGTCGAACCCGACTACGCGAACTGTCGCTATCTTCTCCTGATCGGCCGCACCCTCAACTGCGCCATGGGCGTGCAGGCGACCTTCGCCGAAGCCCGCAAGAAGGGCTGCCGCGTCGTCTTCGTCGACCCGCGCATGCCGGAATCGGCCTTCGGCGACGCCGAATGGCTCCCGATCCGTCCGGGCACCGACTCGGCCTTTGTGCAGGGGCTCCTGAACGTCGCCGTGCGTGAAAACCTCGTCGACCTCGACTTCCTCGCGCGTCACACGAACGCTCCCTACCTCATCAAGGCCGACGGCAAGCCCCTTACCGAAGCCGACATGGTCGAGGGCGGCGCCAAGAACCGCTACGCGGCCTTTGACAAGAAGACGTCTTCGATCGTTTGGCGCGGCGTCGAAATGAAGGACGGCAAGGCCGTGGGCTTCGCCGAAGACCCCGCGTCCGAACTCGCGCTCGACTGGACGGGCGACGTGACGATGCTCTCGGGCGCGACCGTTCGCCTTACGACCGCCTGGAACCTCTTCATGGCGGAAGTGAATCGCTACACCCCCGAAGAAGCCGCCAAGATCACCGGGATCAAGGCCGACGACATCGTGCGCGTCGCCCGCGACTTCTTCAAGCTCGGCGGCGTCTGCGACGACGGCTGGTATTCGTCGCGCTGCGGCAACGACTGCGAAGCCTATGCGCTCATGACCCTTCTGAACGCCTTCGCCGGCAACTTCGACCGTGAAGGCGGTTTCGTCGTCACCTCGGGCGGCGGCTTCAAGGGCCCGGGCGTCTCCATGGGCAAGGGTCCGCAGGGCCAGAAGTGGACGCTTCCCGACACGAAGCGTCTCGACCGCGTCTTCTACCCCGAAGGTTCTGGCACGTTCTCGGCGATCTTCGACGCCGTTCACACCGGCAAACCCTATCCGGTTCGCGCCTTCTTCATCACGGGTACGACGATGTTCCACCGCGAAGCGAACTCCGCCCGTCTCGCCGAAGCGCTCAAGGCGCTCGACCTCGTGGTCGTGCAGGACATCTTCCCGCACGAAGTGATCGACTACGCGGACTACGTGCTTCCGTCGACCTTCTTCCTCGAATGGGACGAATACGCGGGCGTCAAGTGGGCGCTCAACGGCAACGTTCAGCGTAACTGCGCGGGTCTGCAGCCCCCGAAGGGGAACGAATCCCGCCACGAAATCTGGCAGTTCTGCGAAATCCTCCGCCGCGCCTTCCCGGAACGCGCCGCCGAGCGCTTGGGTTACGACCATGAGATGTCGTACGACGAATTCCGCGCCTGGCAGAAGGGCATGATGGAAGCCGCCTGGAAGAAGTTCATCGACTCGAAGAACGCCGCCAAGCCGGGCGAGGGCGACCGCATCGCCCGCGAAGTGGCCGAACAGGGTTGGTCCCGCACGGCCACGAAGAAGTACGGCCAGTACCCCTTCAAGAAGCCTTTCGGCACGGCGACGGGCAAGATCGAAGTCATGAGCTTCCTCCTTGCCGAGAAGTATCCGAACGGAGGCCTTCCCGCCGTTCCGACCTATCAGCCGGTTGAAGCCTTCCGCATTCCGAAGGCCCGCTCCGACGAGTTCTACTTCGTTTCCGGCAAGGATTCGAGCGCTTCCTCGGGCGTCACGCTCTTTACGCAGCCCTCGAAGTTCCTCGGCGACCGCTCCGTCTGGATGAACCCCGTCGACGCCGAACGTCTCGGCCTCGAAACGGGCGACGAGATTGAAGTCGAAGGTCTCGACAACGGCGTCAAGGGCCGCGCCAAGGTGAAGGTCACGAACCGCGTCATGACGGGTTCGCTCTTTGCCTACGGCTTCCAGGGCGGCGTTCGTACGAAGAACCTCCCGAAGAACTACGAGTGGGTCCGCGAAGGCGTCAACTCCCACTGGTTCGCCACCGGCTGGCGCCAGCCCGTCTGCGGCAACCTCGCCAACAATTCGTCCGTGCGCGTGAAGCCCGTCAAGTAAGGAAAGAACATGTCTCAATCGAAAAAACAGCTTGCGCACCTCTTCGACGCGACGCAGTGCATCGGTTGCTCGGCCTGCATCGTCGCCTGCGCGCAGACGAACTACCCGGAAATGGTCGAGCGTGAAAACGAAGGGTGGAACTGGCTTGCCGCCAACATCCGCAAGGTGACGCTCGAGCGCGCCAAGCGCCCCGTGCAGATCCTCGTGCAGTGTCAGCAGTGCGAAAATGCGCCCTGCATCGACACCTGCCCCTTCGGCGCGAACTACCGCGATCCCGAAACGGGTCAGGTGAAGACCGATGCGAGCCGTTGCGTCGGCTGCAACTACTGCATCGCTTCGTGTCCGTATGACGTTCGCTGGTCGCACCCGGATTCGGGTCTGCCGATGAAGTGCATGGGCGACGGCTGCGAAAAGCTCATCGCCGAAGGGCGCGATCCCGCCTGCGTGTCGGCCTGTCCGGTGCAGGCCCGCATGTTCGGGGATATCAAAGACCCGAAGTCGGCGATCTCCGAGCGTCTTCGCACGTCCAAGACCGAAACCCTCCTTCCCCATAAGGGAACGAAACCCAACTTCTTCGTGGTGGTGCAAAAATGATGTACGAACACATTGAATTGACCCGTCAGGTTGCGACCGCCCACTGGGGCTGGACGATCGCCTTCTTCCTCTGGTTCGTGGGTCTGGGCGGCATGACGCTTGTTCTCAACGCCTTTGCGAAGAGCCGTCATCTCTTCTTCGCCGCGACCGCCGCGATCGTGGTGGGGACGCTCCTCGTGGTCTCCCACCTGGCGCGCCTCCTGAACCTTCCGTTCGCCGCGATCAACGCGCTTCTCGAGTGGAAGTTCAACTTCGGCAGCTGGATGTTCATCGGCATCTGCATTCTCGCCGTCACCTGCGTCGTGACGGTCGTGCAGGCCTGGCTCTGGTGGAAGGGCAGCCGCGTGGCGGATTCGAAGGGCATGCTCTTCATCGACGCCGTCCTCGGTTTCGCCTCGACCGCGTACTCGGGCTTCCTTCTGACGCAGGCCGTGGGCGTGCCGCTCTGGACGACCGCCGTCCTCCCGGTTCTCTGGGTCTTCTCGGGCCTCTCGAGCGCCGTGGGTCTCATGGAAGTCGAACGTCTCTGCCCCAAGTCCGACACCAAGGACATCACCTGGCTCGGTCATGTCGCCCATCTGGCGCACTGGGGTGAAGCCTTCGTGCTCTTCGCCTTCGTGTCCGTCGCCTTCTCGGGCACGCCCGCCGCGGTGGCCGGCGCTTCGTCTCTCGTTTCGGGCGACAACGCCGCGCTCTTCTGGAGCGGTGCGGTGGGCATCGGCATCATCGTTCCGATCCTCGTTTCGTGGTTCGCCCACGGCTCGAAGCAGATGGGTGCGATCGCGGGCCTCTGCGCCATCCTCGGCGCTCTGGCGCTCCGTGCCTCGGTGCTCTTCGCGGGCGCCTTCGATCCGGTGATCTTCTAAGAGCCCTCTCATAGAAGACTGAGATCAAAACAACGGCCTTCCGGCATGACGTCGGAGGGCCGTTTTTCCATGGGCGGAGCTCGAAACGACTTCGCCCCGCACGGGGCGGGGCGAAGCGGTGCCGTTCAGAGAGCCGGAGGATTCGGGGCTCTCGTTGAACTCGGTCAGCCGAGAATGGCCTTAAGGTCTTCTTCGGGCGTCGTGATGGGCTTCACGCCGAACTTCTCGACGAGAACGTTGAGGACGGCGGGGGACACGAACGCGGGGAGGCTCGGCCCGATGCGGATGTCCTTGATGCCGAGGTAGAGGAGCGTGAGAAGAATCGCCACGGCCTTCTGTTCGTACCACGAGAGGATGAGCGAGAGCGGAAGGTCGTTTACCGAGCACTTGAAGACTTCGGCAAGCGCCGAGGCAACCTTGATCGCCGAGTAGGCGTCGTTGCACTGACCCATGTCGAGAAGGCGCGGAATGCCACCGATGTCGCCGATGTCGAGGTCGTTGAAGCGGAACTTGCCGCAGGCGAGCGTGAGAACGAGCGTGTCCTTCGGGGTCGCCTTCACGAAGTCGGCGTAGTAGCTGCGACCCGACTTGGCGCCGTCGCAGCCGCCCACGAGGAAGATGTGGCGAAGAGCGCCCGACTTGACGGGGTCGACCACCTTGTCGGCGACCGAGAGAACCGTCTTGTGGCCGAAGCCCGTCAACATCTTGTCGCCGCCGTTCGCGCCCTTGAAGTGCTGGGCTTCCGCAAAGCCGCCGAGCTCGAGCGCCTTTTCAATGAGGGGCGTGAAGTCCTTCTTGCCGTGGGCGTCGGTGCCGATGTGCGTCATGCCGGGGTATTCGACGACGGACGTCGTGAAGACGCGGTCGGCGTAGGAGTCCTTCGGGGGCATGATGCAGTTCGTCGTAAAGAGGATCGGCGCGGGAAGGTTCTTCAATTCCTTCTGCTGATTCTGCCAGGCCGTGCCGAAGTGACCCTTCAGGTGCGGATACTTGCGAAGGGCCGGATAGGCGTGGCAGGGGAGCATTTCGCCGTGCGTGTAGACGTTGATGCCCTTGTCCTTCGTGGCTTCAAGAAGGAGCGCGAGGTCGTGCAGGTCGTGGCCCGTCACGACGATGAAGGGACCGGGCTCGACCGTGAGCGTGACGCTCGCGGGTTCGGGGTCACCGTAGGTTTCGGTGTTGGCCTTGTCGAGAAGGGCCATCGTTTCGAGGTTGATGCGGCCCGCTTCCATGAGAAGGCCGAGGAGCTCGTCGACGCCCGAGGCGTTGCGCACGGCGTCGAGCACCTTGAAGTAGAAGGCGTCGATTTCAGGGGACGAATACCCGAGAATGCGGGCGTGGTAGGCGTAGGCGGAGATCCCTTTCAACCCGAAGAGAAGAAGCGAGTGCAGGCTCTTCACGTCCTCCTGTTCGCCCCAGAGCGTCACCATGTCGTAGGGACGGGCGTTCGGAGCGAGCGCCTTCACTTCGGCCGTGAGCGCGTCGATCTTGTCGCAGTCGAAGTTGACGTTCGTGAGCGTCGCAAAGAGCGCCTTTTCAAAGAGGGCGGCGTTCTTGGCGTTCGCCTCCACGACGGGCGCGGCGGCGATGAGCGCGGCAATGAGTTCGTCCTGGGCGAGGGCGAGCTTCGGGTCCTTGCCGCAGGTGCCGATCTTGACACAGCAGACGCCCTTCGTCGTCTGTTCGCACTGGTTGCAATGCATGAGCATGGGGAGGGTCTCCTCTCAGTGTTGTACCGAACGCTTCGGAAAGGCGCGTTCGGCGGGGATGATTCGGTGACGGAACCGGATCAGAGCTTGTCGATCGTGTGGCCCGTCATGTATTCGTAAAAGGTTCGGTTGATCTGCTCGAGCATCGGACGCATCGCGCAACAGCAGGGCGCCTTGCGGGGGCCGTTGAAGAGGCAGTGCCGGGGCTTCCAGGGGCCGTCGATCGCCTCGTAGACCGTCATGAGAGTGGCAGTCCGCGCGGCGTCCGTGAGGTAGTAGCCGCCCTTGGGGCCTTTGACGGACGCCACGATGCCTGCCTTCGCGAGCTTCTGGAGCACCTTCGAGAGGTGGTTTTCCGAAACGTCGGACGCGGCCGCGATCGTCTTCAAGGACTGCGGCTCCTGTGCGTTTCGCGAGAGAAAGACGGTCGCGTGGATGGCGATCGCCGCGGCTTCGGAAAGTTCAATCATGGGGCGTGCTCGAGGAAGAATTCGTTGTGAGGAGGATTATATACGCATATCGGTACCGCTATACCAATATAAGGGAGGATTTTGTTCGGAAACGTATCCGCAAGGGAAAGCGGGGTCCGATTCGGTTGTGACGACACGTCGTGTCGTTTGAGGAAAAGTCTTTGCGCAAGCGTGATGGTGTCGGTCATACTTCAGGTGTCCCGCAGAGAAAAAGGAGGAAGAATCATGACCATGACGACGATCGAATTCGAGGTCGACACGGCGCTTTGGGAAGCCTTCTGCAAGCTTTGCGAAGAAATTGGCGTGACGCCGGAGGAGGCGATCGTGCGCTTCTTCGAGGAGACGGTGAGGCTACAGGATCTGCCGTTCGATCCCTTGCCGGAGGATCTGGAAGCCAACCCGAAACTCAAGGCGCACATCGAAGAAAGAAGAAGGCGCCGCGAGGCCGAAGGGAAGAAGTGAGGGCGTCGGAAATCGAAAAGGGGACGCCGCCCGGGTGAGCGGCATCCCCTTCATTGGGAGAACAAGGTAGGAAGGATTACTTCTTGCCGAGGGCTTCGGCGATGGCGTCCGCGGCCACGCGGCCCGAGGTGAGGGCCCAGCCGACGTTCGCGCCCGCGGGCGAGTCGTCGCCCATCACGCCGCCCACGAGTTCACCCGCGGCGTAGAGGTTCGGAATGACCTTGCCGTCCTCGCGGATGATGTTGAGGTGACCGTCCGTGCAGACGCCGCCCATGGTCGTCGCGAAGCGGGGCTTCTGCTCGACGATGTAGTAGGGACCTTCGGCCGAAATTTCGGCCTTCATGTATTCGACCGGACGGCCGAAGTCGGCGTCCTTCTTGGCCTTGACGAAGCCGTTGTACTTCGCGACCGTCGCCTTGAGGTTGTCGGCGTTGATGCCGGCCTTCTTGGCGACTTCTTCGATCGTCGCGCCCTTCACGAAGAGCGGCGCGCTCTTGCCGTCGTTGGCGAGGTACTTGTCCATGTCTTCGTGCGAAACGCCCGTTTCGGGAGCGCGCTTGTAGAAGCCTTCCCAGGACTTCTGGTCCATAAAGACGTAGCCCTGACCGTTGGAGTTCTTGAGCATCGGCTCGAGAATGTGGCGGTTCGAGGCCTTTTCGTTCACGAAGCGGTTGCCTTCGACGTTCACGAGAATGCCCGCCTGGTCAAAGGCGCCGACGTTCGCGTAGATGGTGGACTTGGCCTTCCCTGGAGCGACCTCGATGCCGTTCGGATAGCGCTTCCCGTACTGAAGGAGCTGGGTCTTGGCGCCCTGGCCTTGGGCCATCTTGAGGCCGTCGCCCGTGGAGGAGACCGGACCGTAGTAGAGGACCTTCTGCATTTCAGGGGTGAGCATCGACTTGTTGTTGCCGTAGCCGCCCGTCGTGAGAAGGGTCTTCTTCGCGCGGATCGTGTAGGTGACGCCGGAATTCGCGTCGACGGCCTTGATGCCCACGACCGCGCCGTTTTCAACGATGAGTTCCCCGACCTTGGTGTTGTAGAGCACCTTGGCGCCGTTCGAGCCGATCACCTGACGGAGGTGTTCGGCCATCTTGCCGGCACCGCTCTGGAATTCGACCGCGCGGCGGTGCGAGTATTCGGCGAGGAAGGGGAGGTTGTTCGGGACGATCTTCACGCCCACAAAGCCCAGCGAGGGAGCCCGCGAATTCATTCGTCGGGGTGAATCGCCGAATTGCGAAAGCCATCCTAAAATCCCTGCGCTTCCGAAAAGATTATTGCATAATTAACTATCACTGCAAAACAACGAAGAGCGCTGCATGTCAGACGAATACGTTCACAAACAGGGTCTGGTTTATAAAAACCAGTTTCATGTGATTTTTTGTCCGAAGTACCGCCGTCCCGTGTTGGTCGACGGCGTGGACGTGCGTCTCAAGGAAATCCTCCTCGAAAAGGCGGCGGAGCTCGATGTGAAGATCCTGAGCATTGAAATCATGCCCGATCACGTGCACCTCTTCATAAGCTTTGATCCGCGCTTGATGCTCCACAAGATCATCAAGATCCTGAAGGGGTCGTCGGCCCGGATCCTGCGGGAGGAGTTCCCGTCTCTCAAGAGTCGGCTTCCTTCGATGTGGACGAGGAGCTACTTCAGCTGCTCGGTCGGTCACATCGGTGAAGCCGCGGTTCGACGCTACATTGAGGAGCAGAAGAACGCATGAAGAAGTCGACGACAAGCTACATCCTCGAATTGGAGGTGTTCTTCACGCCTTCGCAATGCCGAGAGGTGGAGGCCCGGCGCGAAGTAGCCCGAGTGATCTACAACACCTGCCTCGGGCGCGTGATGAAGCGTTGGCGAGGCGTGCAGGGGAGTCCTAAGTGGCGTTCGGCCCTGCGACGCGTCCAGGAGATCAACGCCATCGGGGATCCGTCTCCGGACGAAATGAAGGAGCGGACCGCTCTCCGGAAGGAAATGCGGGAGGTTGAAAAGGACTTTGGACTGACGGAGTACGAGCTTCACGCCTTCGTGAAGGAGGTGAACGTTCATTTCGACCGGCGCATTTCCATCAACGAGGCACAGGTCACGGCGACGCGGGCGTTTCGTACTTTTGAGAAGTACCGGTACGGGCACTGCAAGAAAGTTCGGTTCCTTCCGAAGGGAGCCGAGGTCACCGTCGAGAACAAGTCCAACAACTTCGGGTTGCGCGTCGTCGGTCAGGAGCTCGCGTGGAAGGATCTGCGTGCCCCGCTTGTGGTGAAGAAGGGGGACCGGTATGCCGAGGACGCCTTCCTCGACCGGACGAAGTACGTGAGGTTGCTCTCCCGGACCATTCGCGGTCGCCGCCGCTATTTCGTTCAGATCGTGAAGGAGGGAAAGCCGCCCAGGAAGAACCGCACGGTCGGCTCCGCGGACTCCGCTGTGGGCATCGACATCGGTCCGAGCGCCGTCGCGTACTACTCGACGGGCGAGAAGAAGGCGGCGATCGAACCGCTTGCGCCGAACGCATGCTGCGAAGAGCTTGATCGAAAGGTCGGAAGACTTCAGCGCTGCATGGCCCGTTCCCTTGAGGCCAGCAATCCGGACGCCAAGGACGAAAACGGTCGGTGGAAAAAGGGCGTGAAGCTCAACAAGTCGAAGCGTTGGGAGAAGAACCGGGTGAAGCTCGCGAATCTGAAGCGACGGCTTGCCGTCAACCGCAGGCAGGATCACGAAAAGACCGCGAACCGGATTATCGCCCTGGGGACGGACGTCCGTGTGGAGGACACGCCGATCACGAGTTGGACGAAACGGGCGAAGGAAACGACCGTCCGTAAAAAGGACGGGAAGATCAATCGGAAGAAGCGCTTCGGCAAGTCCGTGGCGAATCATGCGCCGGGCCTTCTTCTCAACTGCATCGCCAGGAAACTCGGTAACATAGGAAAGGAGCTCAAGCGCGTGAAGAGCAGCAAGGTGAAGGCCTCGCAGCGCAATCACGTTGACGGCTCCTGTAGAAAGAAGGAACTCTCCGAGCGGTGGTTCGAAGTGGACGGCCGACGGGTGCAGCGGGATCTCTATTCTTCGTGGCTGATTGCGCACGTGATGGAGAACGGTGAGGAGATCGACTTGAACGCCTGTCAGGACGACTGGCCGAACTTCCTGCGAGCTCAGGCCGAAGCGCTCGCGAAAGCACCCAAAAACCTCGGCATTTTGTAAACCCTTTTCCATGCGCAGGCGGTGCGCTTAAAACCGCCCTCCGTCTGCGGGTTGACAGTCCGCGAGACGAAAAACTCAGACAGGCGGCGCGCAAGCGTACGGCAGGTCTCTCCGGAGGAAACGAAGGATTGGCCGGGCCGAAGCGCAGGTCTCCGAAAGGCAGAAACAGCGCCGCTGAAGTTCGAATGTGCGTCAGTGCTTCAAGGCAGACTCCGGATTCGTCTGGATAAGGTCTTGGAGAGAAGCGCAGGTTGACGCGGATGCGTCAATGTAAAGAACCCCGTGACTTCAGTCATCGGGAGCTGTCAGGTCGTCGTGGAGCCAGTCGATCGTGGCGCCCACGTTTTCGGCGTAGAGACGGAGCTTTTCACGGTCGTTGAGATTGTTCCCGTTCGCAAGGAAGTCCTTCATCATGGATTCGACGGAGTCGTCCTTGACGCCGAAGGCCTTCTGCAGCTTCGAGCCCTGGGCCACGACCTGACCGCCCGAAATCGAGGCGGCGCCGCCGATGAAGGGCATCTTTTCGACGAGCACGGCGTCGAGCCCGTTCATGCGGGTGCGGATCGTCGCCGACATGCCGGCCCCGCCGCCCCCGACGATCACGACGTCGGTCGTGAGCGTTTCTTCACGGGCGGCCTTCTTGAGCGCCAGCGGCACGAGGGTGGCCGGATCCACGCCCGCCTGCTTCACGCAGGCTTCGACGGCCGTGCGGATGGCGTTCGAGGTGATCGTGGCGCCCGCCACGGCGTCGACCTTCGGTGACTGCACGGCGACCATCTTTTCGGGAAGCGCGTCGACGGCGAGCGTGCCGATCCCCGGGGTTTCCTTCTGGCTCACGACGGCAATCTTCTCGATTCGGTCCTTCGAGAAGGTGACTTCCACGGCGACGGGGCCGTGAATGCCGGCGGCCTCGGCCTTGTAGGTGCCGGGCGTAAAGCTGGGGGCGGCGTTGGCGGTCGCGCTCAGGGCGAGCGCGACGGACGCGGCGAGAAGGGTCTTTTGCATTTGGGTCCTCTTCAAAAAACTCGGTGCGGGAGCACCGCAACGCAAAAGAGTATGACGGGAAATATTTGCCGCGACTACCTCCCTTGGTATGTACCCGGCGCGATTTTTGGGTCTGCGGTGCGCTATCCTTGAGTCTTTCGAAAACGACTTTTTTCCCGACGCATGGCTTCCCCTTCGCTTCGCACACTCCTGGCCTCGGCCGCGGGCGCGCTCGTCTTTCTCTCGGGCGTCGCGATCTGCGGCGACGAATTCTTCGGCTTCTGGGCGCATCCCCTGGGCTTTGCGCTCCTCGGTCTCTGGTGCGCCAACGTGATTCATCCGATGACGGCGGACGCGGGCTCGTCGCAGCCGAGCGTCTTGCTCGAGCGGCTTCTCTTCGTCGCGGCCTTCTTCGTCGCGATGGGGGGCGTGACGGTCTTTTGTTCGAAGAGCGATCCGAGTTTCGGCGTGTCGCTCTATCTGCTCTCGGTCGTTCTGGGGCTCTCCGCCGTCATGCACGCCTGGATCGACCGCCGCTACGCGCGGCCCTTCCTGCAACTGGTCGAACGAAGCCGCGGTCCGCGAAGCTGGGCCGCGGAGGCGCGCGAAATCGCCGAGGCGATCGATCATCAGGAACTGCGCATCAAGCTTTTGGAACTTGCGGGCCGCTGCGAATTCGCGGTGAGCGACCTCGGCTATCCGACCCCCATGGAAAACGAACAGATTTCGATGAACTTCACCCGCATGCACGCGGCGGGCGAGTCGAGGAACTGGACGGTGTTGGGCGAAATGGTCGAGGACACGACGCGCCTTTTGTCGCTTCGCGAAAACTATCTGCGCCGCACGGTCGACGAGGAGGAGGGCGGAGACGGCGCGGTGGAGCGCTGGAACGCGCTCTGAGCCGTCCGATAAGAGTCCCGGAAACGACAATCCCGACGTCGGAACCTAAACTCCCGGGATAGCCTTATAAGCTAGACCCGTTCCCAGCCCTGCCGCATGCATCACCAAAAGGTGCGCGGCGGGGCTTTTACTTGAAAGAAAACCCGTACCCAACTCACAACTTTTGCCGGCAAGAGATCCAGC
>CASDQM010000049.1 GCA_949282745.1 uncultured Sutterella sp.
CGTTCCGATGTATTACTCACCCGTGCGCCACTCGCCACCCGGGAGCAAGCTCCCTGTGCTGCCGTTCGACTTGCATGTGTAAAGCATGCCGCCAGCGTTCAATCTGAGCCAGGATCAAACTCTTCAGTTCAATCTCTGTTTGTCGCTCTTCGCCGGAATTGAAAGAGGAAAAATAAATTTTCCGTCTTTCTGCTTTCCTTCAAAGCGCGAACATCGTAAGTTTCTTTGAGTCCTTCGCCTTCCCGAAGGAAGACCGTCTCGCAGAACAACCGCCGATGCTCACACTTATCGGTTCGTTAAATTCGAATTGTTAAAGAACTGTCGCTGTCGAAGCAGCGAAGGATTGAAATTATGCCTAAACGGCCCGAGTTTGTCAAGGGTCTTTTTGAAAATTTTTAGAAATTTCTTCCGCCTCCGCGGAAGAAATCTCTTCAAAGGCATTGAGGTTCTTAAAGTTTCCCAAATAATTCTCCATGAAAACTTTCTTTTGCCCAACTCCTTTCAACCAGGCTCCAAGCTTGCGCTCCCCTGAGAGAAGGAAGGGACGGATCCCGGAAAGGGCTTCCGAACGAATGAGCGCGAAGGCGTTTTGCGGGTAACCCTCCGCCACGACCGTGTAGGCAGAGTGTTCGAAACCGTCCTCCTCGGCGGCCGTCCACAGCGTCTCCAAAAGCGTCTCCGGCACCATCGGTGCGTCGCACGGTGCGGTGAGGACCCAGGGCGTCTTGAGAAGCCCCCGCTCCTTCACGGCGAGCAGTCCCGCCAGGGGACCGGGATATTCGTCCATGGTGTCCGCGCATACGACGAATCCCATTTTCTCAAAGGTCTCCCTATCCCGATTGGCGCTCAAGAGCACCCCCGAGACGCCCTTCGAGAGTCTTTCGCGAACCCATTCGACCATGGGTCGTCCCAGAAAGGGAACCAAGGCCTTGTTTTTCCCTCCCATCCGCGTGGCGCGTCCGCCCGCATAGATGAGGAGCGTCACTGCGTTCTTCACGGGCACCCCCTTGCGTTTTGTGTCTGCAATCGATTCTACGCAAGTTAGAATGATCGGATCCCATTCTTCTTCGGAGGAACCCCTTTCATGTCCGACACGCTCCGCGTTGAATCGGCGAGCCTCAGCGATGCGCTCGCCCGCATTCTCACGCTTCTTCCTTCCGACCGCCCGCAGTCGGAATCCGTTGCGCTCGACGAGTCGCTCGGCCGAACGCTCGCCCGCGACCTTCTTTCTCCCATCGACGTCCCCGCCTACACCAACAGCGCCATGGACGGCTATGCCTTCCGAGGGGAAGAGCTCGCAGGAGAAGGAACACTCGAACTCACCGTCGCGGGCGAATCGCTCGCCGGCCACCCCTGCGAACACGAGATTCCTCCGGGCTCGGCCCTTCACGTCATGACGGGCGGCCTCGTTCCCGAGGAACTCGACACGGTCATTCCCTTTGAAAAGGTCGAGGAGATGCCCAGACGCATCCGCTTTGCGCGCGACGCCGTCAAGCCGGGCGCCAATGTGCGTCACCAGGGCGAGGAACTCCGCACGGGAGACGCCGCGCTTCGCCGGGGCGAACGCATCACCCCCGCGCACGTGGGCCTGGCCGCCTCGCTCGGTTTCGCCGAACTCCCCGTCGAGCGGATCGTTCGCGCCGCCGTCTTCGCGACGGGCGACGAAGTGCGGGAACCCGGCCGGCCGCTCGGCGAAGGCGAACTCTACAACGCAAACGGCCACAGCCTCACGGCGCAGCTTCGCGCCTGGGGTGCGGACGTGACGAATCTCGGCATTCTCCCCGACGATCCGGACCGCATGGAGGCGGTTCTTCGCGAGGCCGCGCGCACGCACGACCTGCTTCTCACCTCGGGAGGCGTGGGAGCCGGTGAAAAGGACTTCACCGCCCGCGTTCTCTCCCGACTCGGAACGGTCACGCACCTGCACGTCGCCATGCGTCCGGGCAAGCCCCTCACCTTCGGCACGATCGAGACCGAAGGGCGCCGGGTTCTCTTCCTCGGTCTTCCCGGGAACCCCGTCGCCGCGCTTCTCTCCGCCCGACTCTTCGTTCGTCCCGTTCTCGACGGTCTCGCCGGGAGCCGTCCCTTCGAAGTCCCGCTGTTGCGCGCCACGGCCGCGACGAACGTAAGAAGCCGTCCTGGCCGCACCGAATTCGTGCGGGGAACGCTCGAGCGCCGCGGCGAGGAACTCTTCTTCACGCCCTACGCCACGCAGAGTTCCGCTCTTCTCACGACGCTCACGGAATGCAACGCCTGCGCCCTCATAGAAGAAACGGCCGGCTCGATTCCGGCCGGCCGTCCCGTGGACGTTTTCTTCCTTTGATCTCTTATTTGGCGTCGCCCTTCTTCGGGCGGCGCCCCCTCAGACGACGCCCCGAACGCACGACGTAGCCCTCGGGCTTGAAGCGCGCGACGGGCGTTTTCATGGCCACTTCTTCGGAGAGCGCCTCGATCTTCGGATCGGGCGCCACGCCCGACGTGAAGATTCCCGCATCGAGCGGCGCGTCGGGTCCCCGGTGGGTGGGCGCCCAAATGATGGGCGCGCGCGTGTCCTTCCCCGGCTCGAAACCTTCGGGCGCCTGCGTGCGGGCCGCCCAGTCGAAGGCTTCCTGCAAGGCCACCGTTTCTCTCGGATCCATCTGCGCGGGGACGATCACTTCGCCCTGCAGATTGACTATCCCGCGGAAACCCACGGCGCGCGTGAGACAGCCGCCGTGCATGCCGTAGACGCGGTCTTCGTGCTGATGTCCGTGAAAGAACCACTTCACGCCGAGACTCTGGGCGAGCCGGTCGAGCGCCTCGAACCCCTTGGCGTGGCACGAGGGCGCTTCATGCGTGATCAGAATGTCCGCCTTCTGGTGCATGAGGTAGTTGTAGACGGACGGAAAGATCGTCGAGCGATGCCGTCTCGGAAGGCCCCCGCGCCAGATGTTCACCTTGGGCGAGCGACGGATGAAGTGCGCCGGACTGAAGTAGTTGGGCTCTTCGTCGGGCATCCAGATCTGTCCGCGGAAAACGCCGCCGAGTCCCGCGATCCGCAGTCCCGCCACCGTGGTGACGCGTCCGTGCAGATTGTGTGAAGCGAGCGGACCGCGCCAGAGATAGTCGAAATATTCGTCCGTGTCGGTGTCGTGATTCCCGGGAATCCACCAGATGTCGGTGAGCGACATCGCTTCGCCGAGGAGTTCCTCGAGCGGAGCGCTCGGCTGCGAGTCGCCGAGAATCACCATGGCGTCGGGCTTGTAGAGGCGGGCCGCCTCGTTGATGTGGGCAAACTCGCCGTGCGGATCGCCGCAAAAGAAAATGTTCGGAAGCTCTTTGGCACGATGCTGACGCCGACGTCCCCGCCGGCGTTTCGTTCGCTTCTCCTGCTCGTCACCCATGATGCTTCCTTCTTTACGCGGGCAAAGGCGCGTAAGGCGCCCGGCCCTTCATTATCCGGGGGCGCAGGAGGGCCTTGCGAAGGAACACGGCAAAATCCGCCTCACGGACAAATGCGCGGGCGGAGGCGGTCTCGGGCTCCCTTTTCATCGTCGCGACCGATGCGCATCAAGCGCTCCCATTCCTTCGGAGCGCGCGGCATCTCTCTTCGCCCTCGGGAGTCTGGCGGGCGGAACAACGGAGTCGCGACGGAATCAAATGGCTTCGCAAGGCGCATCACATGCGCCGTCAATGGGAAGCATTGTAGCCGCTATCACGTTGGAAAGCGCCAAACTTTTCCCGAAGAATCACGGCGCAGTCACGGCGCGCCCATGTCGAGCACGTCGACGCCCTCGGGAGGCGTCCATTCGAAAACCGACGCGGGAACGCTCTTTCCCTCGAAGGAAAGGAAGTCGAGCGTCGTCACCTGTCCGAATCCGTCGACGAGCCGCATCCGAACGGGCGCTTCGCCCTCGCCCCGGAAACCGATCTCGACGCGCTCGAACACCCCGGCCTCGCGGGGTTTGGCCGTCACCCAGTCGAGTCCATCCTTGGCGGGGGACTCGGAGAGGGTCCATTCGGCGGAATCGAGACGTCCGGTCCCGAAGAGAATCGAGGCGGGACTCGTCGGAAGAGCGCCCGCGAGGGTGTTCTTCGTCACCTGCGCGAGGTCTTCGTCGTAAAACCACAAGGTCTCGCCGTTGCTCACGATGAGCTGACGATAGGGTTCCTCGTAGCGCCAGAGAAAGTGTCCGGGACGTTTGAACTGAAAACTTCCCCGAGCGGCCGGGGCCGCCTCTTCGCCCTCCTTCGTCACGACGCGCTGCTCGAAGCTGCCCGTCCCTTCCTGCGTCTTCGTGAGAAAGGCGTCGAGCCGTTCGGCGGCGCTCGGCGCGGCGAAGGCGGAGAGAGCGGCGAGTCCGAGCGCGGCGCCCGTCAAAAGGTTTCGAATCGTAGTCATAAGCGTTCCTTTCAGCGGTTGGGAGCGATCACGGTTCGTTTGCCCGCGTGTCCGGGCGGGCTCACAAGCCCCGCCACCTCCATGGCTTCGAGCAGATTCGCCGCGCGGTTGTAGCCGATGCCGAGCTGCCGCTGCACGTAGGAAATCGACGGACGATTGTCGGTGAGCACGATTTCGACGGCTCGGTCGTAGAGCGGATCCGATTCGCCCGAGCGGCGCATCCCCGCGTCCCCTGCGCCGGGTTCGACCGACTCCGTCACTTCGGAGATGTAGACGGGGTCGCCGTACTTCTTCCACTCGGCCACGACGCGGGCGACTTCGTCGTCCGCGACGAAGCACCCCTGAATGCGGCAGGGCATCGACATGCCCGGGCGGTGAAGCAGCATGTCGCCGTTGCCGAGGAGCTGCTCGGCGCCGGTGTCGCCGAGAATCACGCGGCTGTCGTAGGAGGAGGCCACCTGGAAGGCGATGCGCGTCGGAACGTTCGCCTTGATGAGGCCCGTAACGACGTCCATCGAGGGACGCTGCGTCGCCAAAATGAGGTGCATCCCCGCGGCGCGCGCCTTCTGCGTCAAACGCGTGATCTCCCCTTCGACCTCCTTTCGGAAGGTCAGAATGAGGTCGGCGAGCTCGTCGATGATGCACACGATGTAGGGCCAGGGCTCGAGCGTCGGCGCGGCGGGGTCGCCCGGCGCCGCCGTCGGATCCCGAATGGGTTCGCCCGCCTCGATCGCGGCGCGCACCTTTTCGTTGTAGGACGTGAAGTGACGCACGCCCAGACGGCTCATGAGCAGATAGCGCCGGTCCATTTCCTTGCAGAGCCACTTGAGCGCCGTCGTCGCCTTGTTCATGTCCACGACGACCGGGCAGAGCAGGTGCGGAATGCCTTCGTACACGCTGAATTCGAGCATCTTCGGGTCGATGAGCACGAGACGCAGGTCCTTGGGCTCCGTCCGATAGAGCATCGAGAGAATCATGGCGTTGATGCCGACGGACTTCCCGGACCCCGTCGTACCCGCAACGAGAAGATGCGGCGTCTTGGCAAGGTCCATCGTGAAGGGCTTGCCGGCGATGTCCTTCCCCATGGCGAGCGTCAGGGGCGAAGCGCTCTTGCGGTAGGCGTCGGAATCAAGAATTTCCTTGAGGCGCACGGTCTGGCGAATGGCGTTGGGCACTTCGAGCGCGATGTAGCTCGTCCCCGGAATGCTCGGCACGACGCGCACCGACTGCACGCCCAAGACGCGGCGCAGGTCGTCGCGCACGCCTTCGATCTGGGAGCCCTTCACGCCCGGCCCCGGTTCGAGCCAGTACTGCGTAATGACCGGGCCCGTCTGCACGCCGCAGACCTGGGCCTCGATCTTGTAGGTCTTGAGTTTCGAGACGATGAGGCGGCTCGTCATTTCAAGCGACGCCTCGTCCATGCCGGGCTGATCCCGGTCGGGGTCGTCCAGAAGCGTAAGGGGCGGAGAAAAGACGGGGATCCTCTTCACGGGCGCGCGGTGCGTCGCGGCCGCCTTCTTCGGGCGTTCCGCCTCGGGTGCGCGCTCCTCCGACGGGGCGGGCGCAAGGGCGTCCTCGCCCCCTTCGGGCGAAACGTTGTGAAGCCCCGCGAAAATCGGCACGTGCGCCGTCTCTTCGTCGATCGGTTCGGCCCGGGGAAGCGGCTCCGTCTCGGCGGGCGCCTCTTCGGGCTTCTCTTCCTTCTTGCGGTTGAGGAGCTTTCCGATCGGCTCGAAAATGAGGAAATCGAGAAGGCGTCCCACGCGCTCGCACACGCTCATCCACTCGAAGTCCATGAGAAGCGAAAGGCCCATGCCGATGAGGACGAAAAAGACGACGGTCGCAAGGCCCACGCCGATGTAGTGTTCGACCGCGAAGGCGAGCCAGTCGCCGAGCACGCCGCCCGGGTTCCCGGGAAGACTCGTTTCAAAGCGGCGCAGACGCAGGGCCTCGAGCGAAGACGAGCCCACGAGGAGCACGACGAACCCGAAGGCCGAGGAGAGCTTCGGCGGACGAAGGCGTTCGGGATCCCGCTCGCCGCGGCTTCGACGCCACTCGGAGCGAAACGCGAAGACCGCGCTCATGAAGGACGCGAGCACGAACCACCAGGCGGAAAAGCCGAAGGCGGAGAGAAGACAGTCCGAAACCCAGGCGCCCACGACGCCGCCCCAGTTCGACGCCTGCGCGTCGGTCGTAAACGTAAAGGCCGGGTCCGAGGGCGAATAGGAAAAAAGAAAGACCGCAAGAAGAACGCCCAGGGGCGTAAAGACGATCCAACTCTTGGACCAGAGGAGATAGACGATGCCCCGCACGAAGATGCGCAGGTAGGTGCCCGCCGTGCGCAGCCAGCGCCAGAGGGCCTGCGCAGCGGGACTGCGCTTCGTCGACGGATTCGTCTTTTTTGCTTTTGCCATGTCCTTCGGAAGATCAGCTGTAGGAAAGAATCATTGTAGACGGTAAAGCCCGTTTCTCGGCCGACGACCCTCGGCCGTGCTACGTCTCGGAACATTTTCCCGAAAAGTTCCGCGCTCGGACGCGTCTATAATGTTCTCACTTTTCTTTAAATCTTTTTATCGGCGGACACCCCGTTCGCCCGGAGAGAAGGCATGTCTACCGAACGTCTGCATCACCCCGTCGTCATTCTCGGCTCCGGTCCCGCCGGTTGGACCGCGGCCATTTACGCCGCCCGCGCCAATCTGCGCCCGCTCGTCATCACCGGCATGGAAGCGGGCGGACAGCTCATGACCACGTCCGAGGTCGACAACTGGCCCTCCGCCGACGAAGGCATTCAGGGGCCCGACCTGATGGCCCGCCTGCAAAAGCAGGCCGAACGCTTCAAGACGCGCGTCGAGTACGACAACATCGTCAAGGTCGACCTCTCGAAGCGTCCCTTTGAACTCTCGGGCGAAATGGGCGTCACCTACGAGGCCGACGTCCTCATCGTCGCCACGGGCGCCTCGGCCATGTATCTCGGTCTCGAGAGCGAACAGAAGTACCGCGGGCGCGGCGTCTCGGCCTGCGCCACCTGCGACGGCTTCTTCTACCGTCAGAAGCCCGTCGCCGTGGTGGGCGGCGGCAACGCCGCCGTCGAAGAGGCGCTCTATCTCGCGAACATCGCCTCGCACGTCACGCTCGTGCACCGCCGCGACACCTTCCGCGCGGAACCCATTCTCGTCGACAAGCTCATGGAAGAGGTGAAGGCGGGACGCATCACGCTCGCGCTTCATCGCGAAGTCGAAGAAGTGCTCGGCAACGACAAGGGCGTCACGGGCCTTCGTCTTCGCTCCACGCAGGGCGAGGAACCCGTGGAAATCGCGGTCGACGGTCTCTTCGTCGCGATCGGCCACAAGCCCAACACGGACCTCTTTGCGGGTCAGCTCGAACTTGTGAACGGCTACGTCCGCACGGCGGGCACGGGCAGCTCCGCCGCCACCGCCACGTCGGTCGCCGGCGTCTTCGCCGCGGGCGACGTGCAGGACCCCGTCTATCGTCAGGCCGTCACCTCGGCCGCCACGGGCTGCATGGCGGCGCTCGACGCACAGCGCTTCCTCGAGCAGGAAGCCCGCTGACAGCCGATCTTCCCCGTCGCCGCTTCCGCGGCGACGTTTTTCTTTCGGACGTATCTCTCATGTCTTCCTTTCAACAACTCTCCGACCTCAAGGCCGTGAAGAAGGCGTTCTCCGAGCAGGCCAAGCGCCGCGCGCAAGAAGAGGAAAAGGCGCGCGAGCGCGAACGCGAGGAGAACTTCTTTCGCCACGCCATGAAGGATCTCGGCGTGACGCCTCTCGAGAAGACCGACGCCAACCGCGTCAGCCACAACATCAAAAAGCCCGTTCGGATTCCGATGGCCAAGGACGTCGAACGCGCCGAAGTGCTGCGCGCCACCATGTCGGACGACGCCGATCCGCTCCTCTTTCTCGAAAGCGACGACGGACGCTTCTTTCACCGCGAAGGCGTCTCGCCCGACCTGCCGCGCAAACTCTACCGCGGCAAATTCACGGTCGAGGCGCACATCGATCTGCACGGTCTGACGGTAGACGAGGCGCGCGACACGGTCGCCGCCTTTCTTTCGGAAAATCAGGCCCGAAACCACCGGTGCGTGCGCATCGTGCACGGCAAGGGTTACGGTTCGGTGGGCGGCCAGAGCATTTTGAAGGAGCTCGTTCGCCGCTGGCTCAAGCAGCGCCGCGAAGTGATGTGCTTTGTGGAGGCGCCGCCCAACGACGGGGGCGGCGGAGCCGTTCTCGTTCTTCTCTCGCAGGCACCGCGCCGCTGAATATGGAAAAAGCCTCGGATTTCCAAGAACCCGAGGCTTTTTCTTTTTCGGTCGAGTGCGTCCTCAGACGGCGGCTTCGCCCGTTTCGCCCGTGCGGATGCGGATGACCTGCTCCACGTCGAAGACGAAGATCTTTCCGTCGCCGATCTTTCCCGTATGGGCGGCCTGACGGATCGCTTCGATCGCCTGCTCGACGATGTCTTCCGAGACGACCGTTTCGATCTTGAGCTTCGGAAGAAAGTCCACCACGTATTCGGCGCCCCGATAGAGCTCCGTGTGGCCCTTCTGACGTCCGAACCCCTTCACTTCGGTCACGGTGAGTCCGCTCACGCCCACGTCGGCGAGGGCTTCGCGCACTTCGTCGAGTTTGAAGGGCTTGATGACGGCGACAATCTGTTTCATACGCTTTCGGTGCCGCGCGCCCTGTGCGGGCGGCGCACCGCTCCAAATGACTCCGGAGGGAGACCCCCAAATGCGATGAGGGTCCGCCCCCTTGGGGGCGAACCTCCGAATACGAAACGAATTACTTCTTTTCTTCCTTGGCCGGTTCCGCGGCGGGCGCGGCTTCGGTCTTGGCGGGGGCCGGACGGCCGACGCGGTATTCGTAGAGCGACACGTCCTTCACGCGAACGCCGAAGCGCGGGTCGTTGTTGGGGCTGTGCCAAACGTCCTTCTTTTCACGCCAGGCGTTGATGAAGGCCACGACGTTGGCCGGCATCTTGGTCGAGGTCGTGACTTCGTTGAGCGTGAAGTTCTGACCGCCCACGAGGTAGAGCTGGAGCTGATGAACGAAGGGACCGTGATCTTCCACGGCGACGGGCGCCTGTTCCGGCGCGGCGGTCGTCTTGGTCTTAGTGGTTCGACCCATGATTTTTTCCTCTTTTGGTTGGTTCGGGCCGCCCCGACTCGGGGCGGCGCGTCCTCAAAGTGTAGCAGAGGGGCGGGTTCTCCTGCGGGCGAGCCGTTTGCTCCGCCCCTTTGCATCCTGCTCCGTCAGGCCCGGCCGATCGTTTCCCAACGCAGCGCAAGCGTACCCAACCCCATGCGCTTGTTGGCCTTGGCGATGAGCTTTTCCACGGCGGTGCGCTCGATCGTGGCGTCGGGATCGGCGCGCACGAGAAGCGTCACCCGGTCCTTTTCGGCCTTCCAGAAGGCTTCGTGGACGAGCGCGCGGTGCGTGCGGTCGAGCTTTTCCGAAAGGGCGAGCGAAAGCGCCGCCCAACGGTCCGTGAGCGCGGGTTCATGTTCGGGCGAAAGCTCCTCGGGCAGGGCCGCGGAAGGACTGTTGTGCCAGAAGACGAAGCGCGCCATGCGAAGACATTCGTCCTCGGTGAAGCCGACGAGCCCGACGTTCCGCACAAGCCACGCCCCCATGCGGTGGTGGTCCTTGTAGGAGATGTCGATGCCGATGTCGTGCATTCTCGCCGCGTGTTCGACGAGTTCCGTGTCTTCGGGCCCGACCGTGACGATCCCCGCCGCGTCAAGGCTCAGAAGCATTCCGCGCACGAGCCGGCGCACCTGCTTGGCGTGCCCCTTTTCGCAGTGGAAGCGTTTGACGAGACGGCGCACGCTCTTCCTGCGGCGCGTGTTTTCGTTCGAACCCGCCCCGAGACCGCTGCGCTCGAGGTAGTCGACGAGCTGTCCGTCCTGCAGGTTCTTCATCGTCGCCGTCACGCTCTCGACGCCGAGCGCCTCGAGCACCGTCACGAGAATGACGCCGCCCGCGAGAACGACCTGCGCCCGCGCGGGCGACATGCCCGGCAGAGCCGCGCGTTCCTCGACCGACATCGTGGCGAGCTTGGTGACGACGGCCACGAGCGCGTCGAGCTTCGCCTCGCGTCCCTCGGACGTTTCGACGACGGCGCCGGGTTCGGCAAAGCGCGACATGGCGGCGAGGTTGACGAGCGCCTGCGCCGTGCCGCTGCTCGCGAAGACGCGCTTGAACTTCGCCTTGACGGCAAGCGTCGTCGCGTAGCGCGTACGGCCGCGCACGAGGTCGCGCATTTCGCGAAGCCCCTTCTTCGAGACGCGGCCGACTTCGTCGCCGGGCACGGCGTCCGTAAGGAGCACGCACCCCATGTCGGTGCTCTCCATCATGTCGACGCGACGGCGCGTCGAGACGGAAATCTCCGTGCTTCCGCCCCCGATGTCGACGAGACACACGGGGTCGGACACGCGCAGAAGTCCCGAGAAGACGCCGAGCCGAATGAGACTCGCCTCTTCCACGCCCGAAATGACGGCGACCTCGACGCCCGCGTCCTTTCGGGCGAGCTCGAGAAATTCGTCGCGGTTCTTGGCGTTTCGCAGGGCCGCCGTGCCGACGGCCCGGATTTCCGTGACGCCGTAGGAGGCGCAGATTTCCACGAAGGACTTGAGCGCCTTCACCGTGCGGTTCATCGCCTCGGGCTGCAGAATGCCGGACTTGAAGGAACCTTCGCCGAGGCGGACCATCGTCTTGACGCGGTTGAGCACCGAAGCGTGGCCGTCTTCGGTGACCGCGGCCACCGTCAGACGGCAGGAGTTGCTCCCGAGGTCGATGAGTCCCACGCGCCGCTCACGCGGCGCGAGCATCTCCGCTTCACTCACTTCTTCACCCCCTTGCGCTGGAATTCGGCGTTCTGGCTGTCGAAGACCGCCTCGCCCTTCTTCGGACGAACGCGCGTGTACTTGCCGTCGGCGTCGAGCGCCCAGGCGCCGCGCGTGTCGGCGAGCTGCGCGTCGAGGATCATCTTCGTGATGCGTTCGCGCAGGCGCGGATCATGCACCGGCGTGATCACTTCGATGCGGCCGTTGAGGTTGCGCTTCATCATGTCGGCCGAGCCGATCCACATGCAGTCGTCGCCGCCGTGCTTGAACCAGTAGACGCGGGCGTGTTCGAGATAGCGTCCGACGATCGAGCGGACGGTGATGTTCTCGGAGACGCCGGGAACGCCCGGGCGCAGGCAGCAGACGCCGCGCACGACGCATTCGATCTTCACCCCGGCCTGCGACGCGCGGTAGAGTTCGCGGATCATTTCGTCGTCGGCGAGCTGGTTGCACTTGATGATGATGTGACCGTCGCCCGTCTCGCGGTGCGCTTCGACTTCGCGGCGGATCATCTCGACGAGACGCGTGCGAAGCGAAAGCGGCGAAACGCCGAGCTGGCGGTAACGCTTGATGATGCCGCAGCCCGTCATCACGTTGAAGAGGTCCGTGACGTCCGCGCAGATTTCTTCGTTCGACGTAAAGAGCCCGAGGTCGGTGTAGATCGTGGCGGAAAGCGCGTTGTAGTTGCCCGTGCCGATGTGCACGTAGCGGCGGATGCCCGTGGCTTCGCGGCGCACGACGAGGCAGAGCTTCGCGTGGACCTTGAGTCCGACGAACCCGTAGACGACGTTCACGCCCGAGCGTTCGAGCGCTTCGGCCCAGTTGATGTTGCGCTCTTCGTCAAAGCGGGCCTTGAGTTCCACGACGGCCGTCACCTGCTTGCCGCGGCGGCGCGCCTCGATGAGGCTCTTGATGATGGGCGAATTGCTGCCGCAGCGATAGAGCGTCTGCTTGATCGCCACCACCTTCGGGTCGCGCGCGGCGCGGTCGATGAAGGAGAGCACCCCGGTGAACTTTTCATAGGGGTGGAAAAGGAGCACGTCGCGTTCGCGCAAGGTCGCGAAGAGATCGTTTTCCAGATCGAAGACTTCGGGCGAAGTCATGCGGTCGGGTACATACTGCAAGCTCGGACGGTCGATGAAGCACAGATCCATGAATTCCGAGAAGGCGAGCGGGCCGCTCACCTTGTAGATCTGGCCGGGCTTCATGTCGATATGATCGAGCAGGAAGTTCTGCAGACGAACCGGCATGCCGCGCTCGAGTTCGAGACGCACGGGCGCGCCGAAGCGGCGCTGTTCGACGTAGTCGCGCACGGCTTCGAGAAGGTCGTCGGCCTCGTCCTCTTCAATTTCGGCGTCGGTGTTGCGCGTGATGCGGAAGAGCCCGTAGGAGGTCACGCGGAAGCCCGGGAAGAGACGGCCGAGGCACTCGCCGATCAGGTCTTCCGTCAGGATCACCTGCACGTTCTTGTAGGAGGACTGGAAGGAGAGATCGGGCGCGGCATCGTCGAGATCCTTCGAGAGGAAGAGGAAGCGCTGAATGTTGTTCGGGCACTTCAGACGCGCGTAGCGCACGTCCTCCTCGTCCGTTTCCGAAACGAGTTCGATGAGGAAGTTGAGGCTCGTGTTCGAAATCCACGGGAAGGGATGGCCCGAGTCGACGACCTGGGGCGTGAGCACCGGGTAGATGTTCTGCTCAAACCAGGCTTCGAGCTTCTGGCGCTTCTTGCCGCCGAGCGTCGCGAACTTCGTGATGACGACGCCCTTTTCGCGCAGGGCGGGCTGCAGGGTCTTGAGCCAGAGGTCCTCGGCTCGGTCGACGAGGGTCGACACCTTCTGACGGATGATCGTGAGCTGACGGCGCGGCGGGATCCCGTCCGCACCCGTGGCGGCGACGCCCGTCTGTTCCTGACGGAAGACGTTGGCGACGCGCACCATGAAGAATTCGTCGAGGTTGTTCCAGAAAATCGAGAGGAACTTCACGCGCTCGAGAAGCGGCACGCGGGAGTCTTCGGCTTCGGCGAGCACCTTCTCGTTGAAGTCGATCCAGTTGATTTCGCGGTTGAGGTAGTACTTCGGGTCGTTGAGGTCGATCGTCGTTTCGACGGGGGACTCCTTACGCTCCTTGGCGCAGCGCGCGCGGTCCGACTTGGAGGGCTTCGCCGCTTCGGCGCTGTTCGGAGTGGGAGCCGCGGGTTCTACGACGGCGACCGTTTCATTGTTTTCCATTTTTTTGCCTTGTGAGGAAAGAGTGGGAGTCCGGACGGAGAGTCCTCTCTCTCAGTTTCGCACAGTTTTGTGACAAAACAAAGACAGCATTAGTTCTGATGGACGTCCCGAAAGAAAAGGGAGGACTTTCGCCCTCCCTCTTCTCCATGCCGTTTGTTGCGCCTTACGGAAGCGCCGCGGCGAGTTCCTCGGCGAGGCGACGCGCCTCGGCCGGATCGGCCGTCTCCACCATGATGCGGAGAAGCGGCTCGGTCCCCGAAGGACGCACGAGCAGGCGGCCGCGCCCTTCGAGCGTCTTTTCGGCTTCGCGCACGGCGGCGCCGAAGGCTTCGGACGAGCGCCAGTCAAAGCCCGCCTCGATCGGACGGTTGACGAGGACCTGCGGCAGAAGCGTGAGTTCCGACGTGACTTCGGCGAGCGTCTTTTCCTGACGGCGCATGGCGGCGAGCACCTGCAGGGCGCTCACGAGACCGTCGCCCGTCGTCTGCTTGTCGAGCGCGATGATGTGGCCCGACGTTTCGCCGCCGAGAAGCCACCCTTCGCGCTTCATCATTTCGAGCACGTAGCGGTCGCCCACCTTGGCGCGTCCGAAGGGAATCTGACGCTCGGCGAGCTTCTGTTCGAGCGCGAAATTCGTCATGAGGGTGCCCGCCACGCCCGAGACGGCGCCGTCGAGAAGACGGTCCGTCACCATGGCCCAGAGGAGTTCGTCGCCGTTGTAGACGTGATTGGCGTCGGCCATGATGAGGCGGTCCGCGTCGCCGTCGAGACTCACGGCGACGTCGCAACCGTGCTCGCGCACGAGTTCGGGGAGGTGTTCGGTATGGGTGGCGCCGACGCCCGCGTTGATGTTGAAGCCGTCGGGAGTGTTGCCGACCGCCGTCACTTCGGCGCCGAGCTCGTGAAAGACGGAGGGCGCGATGTGGTAGGCCGCCCCGTTGGCGCAGTCGACGAGAATCTTGAGACCCTTGAGGTCGGCGTTCCCCGAGATGCTCGCCTTGCAGAATTCGATGTAGCGGCCCGAGGCGTCGTCGAGGCGACGGGCCTTGCCGAGTTCGGCGGAAGTGACGCAGGCGAAGCCCCGGTCCATTTCCTCTTCCATCTCGAGCTCCATTTCGTCGGGGAGCTTCGTGCCGGCGCCGCTGAAGAACTTGATTCCGTTGTCGTCATAGGGATTGTGGCTCGCCGAAATCACCACGCCCGCGTCCAGCCGCAGGGCCCGCGTGAGATAGGCGACGGCGGGGGTCGGAATCGGACCGCAGAGAAGCACGTCGACGCCCGCGCTCGAAAAGCCCGCCTCGAGCGCCGCTTCGAGCATGTAGCCCGAAATGCGGGTGTCCTTGCCGATCAGAACCGTCGGACGCGAGGTCCCCGAACGACGCCGGATCGTGCGTCCGGCCGCCTGGCCGAGCCGCAACACGAAGTCCGGAGTGATCGGGCTCTTGCCCACCTTGCCTCGCACGCCGTCCGTGCCGAAGTAGCGTCTGCTCATAGTCTGCCTTTTTGCTTCGCAATGAATCGATTTCAGAGGGCGCCCCGTCGGGCCGCACGCCATACGGCGAGCGCATCGGCCGTTTCCCGCACGTCGTGCACGCGAAGAACCGCGCTGCCGTGCGACGCGCCGTAGAGCGCGCCCGCGACGCTTCCCGCGACGCGGTCCGTCGGCTTTTCCTGATGCGCGGCGAGTCCGATCGACGACTTTCGGGATAGCGCCGTCATAAAAGGATACCCCCGCTCGGCGAAACTTGCCGTCTCCCGAAGGAGCGTGAAGTTTCCGTCAGGCGTTTTCCCGAAGCCGAAGCCCGGATCCCAGCAGATGCGGTCGGCGGAAACGCCGAGCGCGAGAAGCCGCGCCGTGCGTTCTTCGAGATAGGCCGTCACTTCCCCCACCAGGTCGTCGTAGCAGGGCTCGGCCTTGCGGTGCATCACGACGAGGCCGCAGTTCGTGCGGGCCGCAGCCTCCAGGGCGCCCGGCCGCTCAAAGCCCCGGATGTCGTTGAGAATGGCGGCGCCGAGTTCGGCCGCCTCCGTCATGATTTCGGGCTTGCTCGTGTCCACGCTCACGCAAAAGCCTTCCGCTGCGAGCGCGCGCACGACGGGGAGAACGCGGCGGCGCTCCTCTTCGAGCGAAACGCCGAATTCGTCGAACCCCGGACGCGTCGATTCGCCGCCGACGTCGATGATGTCGGCGCCTTCATTGCGCATGCGCCGGGCGTGTTCGAGAGCTGCCTCCGGCGTATTGTGTTCGCCCCCGTCCGAAAAGGAATCGGGAGTGACGTTCAGAATCCCCATGATGAGGGGCCGTTCTTCAAGATCAAAAAGACGTTCGGCGCAACGCCAAACCTTCGCCTTCGCCATGACGCGATCCTCCTGTGAAATATCTTGCGGTCTCAAGAAAAAAGGCGGAGCCCCCGTGCCCTTTCGGTCTGCGGGGATCCGCCTTCGATGCGGGACGTCGCCTTTTAGTCCCGCTTCTCTTCGTTGTGGTCGGCGGCGTCCGCGGACGTCGCGCGTTCTTCGGCCGGCTCGGCGGGACGCGCTTCGGGCGCCTCGGCCGCTTCAGCTCGGGCGGCGCCTTCGGCCTTCGCCGCAGTCGCCTTCGATTCGTCGTACGACTTCGGCGGACGGACTTCGCGGCCCGCCATGATGTCGTCGATCTGATCCGAGTCGATCGTCTCCCACTTGAGGAGCGCCTCGGCCATCGCGTGCATCTTGTCGCTGTTTTCGACGATGAGTTTGCGCGCGACTTCGTAGCGTTCGTCGAGGATGCGGCGGATTTCGGCGTCGACCTGTTGCATCGTCGCTTCCGAGACGTGCGTCGTGCGGGTCACCGAGCGGCCGAGGAAGACTTCGCCCTCGTTTTCCGCGTAGACCATCGGGCCCATCTTGTCGCTCATGCCGTAGCGGGTCACCATGTCGCGGGCGAGGTGCGTGGCGCGCTCGAAGTCGTTCGAAGCGCCCGTCGTCGCCTGATTCATGAAGACCTCTTCGGCGATGCGGCCGCCGAACATGATCGAAATCATGGTGAGGAGCGTCTCGCGGTCGTAGGAATAGCGGTCTTCCGTCGGCAGCTGCATGGTGACGCCGAGCGCGCGGCCGCGCGGAATGATCGTGACCTTGTGCACGGGGTCGGCCTTCGGGAGAAGGCGCGCCACCACCGCGTGACCCGATTCGTGATAGGCCGTGTTGCGGCGTTCGTGCTCGTTCATGACGACGCCGCGGCGTTCGGCCCCCATCATGATCTTGTCCTTGGCGTTTTCAAAGTCCTGCATCTCCACCGTGCGCGCGTTGCGGCGCGCGGCAAAGAGCGAGGCTTCGTTCACGAGGTTGGCGAGATCCGCCCCCGAGAAGCCCGGCGTGCCGCGGGCGAGCACCGAGACGTCGATGTCGCGGCCCACGGGAACCTTCTTCATGTGAACGTTCAGAATCTGTTCGCGGCCGCGAATGTCGGGAAGCGGCACGACCACCTGACGGTCAAAGCGCCCCGGGCGCAGAAGCGCCGGGTCGAGCACGTCGGGACGGTTCGTCGCGGCGATCACGATGACGTTCGAACCCGTTTCGAACCCGTCCATTTCGACGAGCATCTGATTGAGGGTCTGTTCGCGTTCGTCGTTGCCGCCGCCGAGACCGGCGCCGCGCTGACGGCCCACCGCGTCGATTTCGTCGATGAAGATGATGCAGGGGGCGTTCTTCTTGGCGCTCTCGAACATGTCGCGCACGCGGGCGGCGCCGACGCCGACGAACATTTCGACGAAGTCCGAGCCCGAGATCGTGAAGAAGGGAACGCCCGCTTCGCCGGCGATGGCCTTGGCGAGAAGCGTCTTACCCGTACCCGGGCTCCCCACGAGGAGAATGCCGCGCGGAATGCGTCCGCCGAGGCGCTGGTACTTGCTCGGATCGCGAAGGAAGTCGACGACTTCCTGCACTTCCGCCTTGGCTTCGTCGCAGCCCGCGACGTGCTTGAAACGGACCGTGTTCTGCGTGCCGTCGAGCATGCGGGCCTTGGACTTGCCGAAGCCGAAGGCGCCGCCGCCGCTGCCGCCGTCCTGCATGCGGCGCATCATGTAGATCCACACGCCGATGAGAAGGAGCATCGGGAACCAGGAAATGAAGATCGACGTGAGGAAGCCGGGCTGATCCTCGGGACGGGCGAACACCTGAACGCCCGCCTCGCGCAGATCCTCGACCATCCAGATGTCGCCCGGACTCGTCAGGGTGTATTCCGCGCCGCTCTGCGGCGTCACGGTGATGCGGTTGCCCTGGACGTCCACGCGGGCGATCTTGCCCGCCTTGGCGTCGGCCATGAACTGCGTGTAGCTCACGCCGCTCTGCGTCGTCGTGAGCGTGCCGTCGAACTGCTCGAATACCGTAAAGAGCACCGCTACGGCGAGGATGAGTGCAAGAAGACGGCTGATGCTTTTCTTATCCAAAATTGACTCCGAAGCAGGGAGGCCGCATCGGTCGTTCTGCGGCGCGCATCCCTGCGGGTTCTATGTGACCTTCGCCTCCCCCGAGGCGAAATTGCGAGGTTCCGACATTTTAGCGTTTCACCGCCGCGCCCCCTCGAAAGGAAAGCGGCTTTTTCGCGCGCGACGTGCAAGAAAGCGTCTTTCTTCGTGTGCAAATATGTCGGAATGGTGGCACAATCACGCTTTTCTTTCGCGGGCGACCAAATACACCTCCGCCGACGTGTCGCGCGAAGCCGCGGGCTTGCGCGTGTAGACGCGGCGGAAATGCTTCTTGAGCGCCTCGACGTACTGCGAATAACCCGAACCCTGGAAGGCCTTCGTGACGAAGACGCCGTTGGGCTTCAGGTGTTCCAGGCAGAATTCGAGGGCGAGCTCGTTCAGAAGGAGCGAGCGCGCCGCGTCCGCCGCGGCGATCCCCGAGAGATTCGGCGCCATGTCGCTCAGCACCACGTCGACCTTGTCTCCGCCGAGAATTTCGGCGAGCTTGTCGGCGACCTCCTGTTCGCGGAAGTCGCCCTGCAGGAAGGTGACGCCGTCGATCGGATCCATCGGCAGAATGTCCATGGCGATGATGCGGCCGTCCACCTTGCCGTCGCGGCCGACGAGACGCTCGCGGACGATCTGCGTCCAGCTCCCCGGCGCCGCGCCGAGGTCGACCACGGTCATGCCGCGGCGAAGAAGATGTTCGCGGTCGTCAAGCTCCGTGAGTTTGTAGACGGAACGGGCGCGGTACCCCTCGGCCTTGCTTCGCTTAACGAAGGGATCGTTGATGTGCCGTTCGATCCAGGCGCGGTTGGAGCGCAGTTTTTTCGTTGCCACCGGCATTTGTAAACTCTTTATCCTTGAGTCGAAGATCTTTTCGACTCCAACGTTGAATCAGAAAAATTATGGAAGAAATCGTTCTTGAACGCGACCGCCGTCTCGCCCTGCGGGCCGCGGCCCATCATCTCGATCCGGTCGTCCTTCTCGGCGCCAACGGTCTCACCGAAGCCGTGCTCAAGGAAATCGACCGCGAACTCACCGCGCACGAACTCATCAAGGTGCGCGTCCCGACGGACGATCGGGAAGAGCGCGAGGCCATTTTTCTTGAAGTCGCGCAGAAGCTCGGCGCCGCGCGCGTGCAGATGATCGGAAAGCTCCTCGTTCTCTGGCGTCCTTCCGAAGAAAAGGAAGAGGAAGAATCCGAAGAAGACCGTCGTCTCGCCGAACTCTTCCGCGGTCGTGCGGAAACGGCCGGCCGCCGCGTCACGGCGGAAAAGGCCACCCCGAAGAAGTCGGGCGCGAAGAAGCCCGCCGCGAAGAAGGCCTACGCTCCCGTGCGCCGCGCCCGTCCGAAGACGAAGCGCGTCACGAAGAAGGCCGCGGGCTCCAAGTCCTGATCCCGCTCCCTCTTGAAAGAGGCCCCGATCCCGTCGGGGCCTTTTTGCATCATTCGTAGCGAACGCCTTCGATTTCAAAGGCGACGAGGCCCTTCGGAGCCATGAACTGCACCGTGTCGCCCTCGAACTTGCCGATGAGGGCGCGAGCGATCGGGCTCGAGACGGAAATCTTGTTGGCCTTGATGTCGGCTTCGTCGTCGCCCACGATCTGATAGGTGACGCTCGTGTCGTCCTCTTCGTCGTAGAGGTCCACGGTCGCGCCGAAGACGATGCGGTCGCCCGCGTCGATCGTCTTCGGATCGATGATCTGCAGCGCGGGAATCTTTCCTTCGAGTTCGGCGATGCGGCCTTCGATGTGGCTCTGCTCTTCACGAGCGGCATCGTATTCGGCATTTTCCGAAAGATCGCCCTTTTCGCGCGCTTCGGCAATGGCCTGCACGACGGCGGGACGCGCCGTCTTCTTGAGGTACTCGAGTTCGGCCTTGAGCTTTTCGGCGCCGGCGGCCGTAATCGGAATTCGACTGGAGAGCATTTCCTTGACTGTGTTCCTTGGTCAATGCGCTCCCGGCGGGACGGGAGCGAAGAAAAAAAGAACGATCGTGCTCCGACCGTTCGCCCGCATCAGATAGAGGAAACGGGCACCGACGCCGGCACCCGCTCGAAAGAGGGACGGCCGCGGAGCCGTCCGAAAGCCCGGACATTTTATCAGCTTTTCTCGGGGACTGCGCAGAGCGCCTCCCCGCAAAACGGCCGGACCTTCCAAGCCGAAGGGAGGCGGATCAGTCGCCTTCGGCGTAGTTCTGGGGCGCAAGGCGCCGTTCGATCCACTCGATCCAGATGTGGATGCACTTGATGTGGAGTTCCTGCACGCGGTCGGCCCAGCGGCCGCCCGGCGTCACCACCGCGACGTCGGCGATCTCGTCCGTGAGCGGCACGCCGCGCTTTCCCGTGAGCGCCACCACCTTCATCCCGCGCGCCTTCGCGGCTTCGGCCGCGCGCACCACGTTGCGGCTCGTGCCCGACGTGGTGATCGCAAGGAGCACGTCGCCCGGACGGCCGTGCGCCTCGACGTAGCGCGAGAAGACGTATTCGTAGCCGTAGTCGTTGGCGACGCACGCGAGGTGCGAAGCGTCGGCGATCGCCGTCGCCGGATAGGCGGGACGGTCCTTGCGGTAGCGGCCCGTCATTTCCTCGGCGAAGTGCATGGCGTCGCAGAGGCTTCCGCCGTTGCCGCAGCTGAAGATGCGGTGGCCCGAAGCGATGGCGTCGGCCATCACGTCGCCCGCGCGGGCAATGGCGGCCTGCGCCTCGTCGTTTTCAAGGAGGGCGTCGAGCGCCGCCTGCGCTTCGCGAAGCGCATTCAAAACGGTGTTCTGCATAGTCGACGACGGTCTGAACCGCCGAAAGAAAGGGTTGACGGCGTCGGACTCAGGATTCGTCCGGCGTCTTGTCGTTTCGCAGCACGCGGCGGCGACCGTAGACGGCGTTCGCAAGCGTGTTGAGATCCGTGTATTCGATTTCAAGCCCCGACGGGAGGCCACGCGCCAGGCGCGTGACGTGCAACGAGGGCCAGCGGCGCCCGAGCGCCTCGATCAAATAATAGGCCGTCGCATCCCCTTCGGGCGTGTAGGAGGTCGCGACGACAACTTCTTGAAACGCTTTTCCGTCCGCCTCGGCCTTGCGGAGGCGCTCGAAGAGTCCGCCCATGCCGATCGCCTCGGGGCCGCGTCCCTCGATCGGATTGAGCCGGCCGTCGAGGACGTAGTACTGCCCGCCCCAGGAGAGCGAGGCGTCGAGCGCCATCTGGTCGCCCACGCTCTCGACCACGCACAGGTGCACGGGACTTCGCGTCTCGTCGGCGCAGACGTCGCAGATTTCCTTTTCCGTAAAGGAGTTGCAGAGCGGACAGCGGTGCAGGTTCGCGTCCACCTTTTCGAGAAGCGCCCGCAGGGCCGGAACGCGCCCTTCGCGCAGAAGGTGCATGGCCGCGCGCTGCGCGGACCGGGGGCCGAGCCCCGGAATGCGCTCGAGTTCGGCGATGAGCTCGCCCAGGAGCGGCGACAAACGGATCGTCATGGCGAAACCTGAAAAGCGGACGCTACGCAAGAAAAAAGGAGTCCCCGCCCGCGGGAAGACTCCTTTCGAAGGAAGCTTCGTGTCAGAAGGGGAACTTCATGCCCGCGGGCAGCGGAACGGCCGCGCGCATGCGTTCTTCCGTGATGCGGTCGAGCGTCTCGAAAGCGTTGTTGATGGCGAGCGTGACGAGGTCCTCGAGCATTTCGGGATCTTCCGGATCCATCGCTTCGGGCGCGATCGTCACGTTGAGGACGCGGTGCTGCCCGTTGACGACCACCTTGACGGCGCCGTTGCCGGCTTCGCCCGGGATCTCCATCTTCTTGATTTCTTCCTGAACCTTCTGCAGTTTGGCCTGCATTCGCTGAGCCTGGGCCATCATGCCGCCCATACCGCCCATTCCGCGCATAGTGTGCTCCTATCTTGTATGACTTCGGTTTGTGTCCCGGAGGACGTGATTTCCCGAGCCCGACGCGGGGCCCAAAGGCAGGCATTGTAGCATTGCCCGCCCGGGGAATCGGTTATTTCCGCGGCTCCTCTTCGGGAGTGAGCGCGCGGATGGAGGATTCGTCGATTTCGGCGCCGGTGAGGCGAATCACCTCCTTGACGACCGGATCGTTCTTGAAGGCCTCGACGAGCGCCCGGCGGGCCCCTTCACGTTCCTGCCGAATCGATTCGGCCACGGTGACGGTTTCGACCTTGCCCACCTCGAAGGTGACGCGGAAGGCCGTGCCGAAATACGTGGAGAGCGAATCGGCGAGCGCCGCGCGGTTCGCTTCGGTGGCGAAGGCCGCCACCGGAATGCGAAGGCGAAGGCTGTCGCCCGTGAGTTCGAGCGGCTCGCCCATCGTCGCGACCATGAGGATCGGGCCCTCGAGCCCGGCTCCCTCGATGACTTTGCGCCAGTTGAGCGGTCCCGTTATGACCGGCGGTCTCGGGACCTCGGGGAGCGGCTCAACCGGCGTCAGGCTCCCCCCAGGGAGGCAGCTCCTCGGGCATCGGCGCGCGCTCAATGGGCGGAAGCCCCGACGAAGCGCCCACGGCCTGCACGCCCGAAGGCATGGGAACGGGCGAGGGCCCGGGTGCCGGCGCGGGCTTCGCCGGCGCGGCGGCCCGTCCGGGCGCC
>CASDQM010000050.1 GCA_949282745.1 uncultured Sutterella sp.
CTGGGATGGGTCGGGTTAGCGGACGTCTACCATTGAGGCGTTTGTAGCCATCGCAACATAGGTAACCGCCCACTACGGATCCGTACGGTGGGTGGTGTGGGAGGTCGGCGCAGGGATTGTCCTGCGCCTCCTACCCGATTGAAGGGAACGCGCGTGCGTTACTTCGTCTTCGTGCGGATCGGGATGAAGATGCGGCCGCCGTCACGCTGCACGAGGAGCAGCACCTGATCTTCCTTGGCGGCGTTGGCAAGGTCCCGTGCGCTCTTCAGGGGCTTGCCGTTGGCGGAGACGAGAATGTCGCCCTTGCGCACGCCCGCCTTGGCGGCGGCGCCCGTGACGTTCGCGACGAGGAGACCCGACGTTTCCGCGGTCTTCGCCTCTTCGGCCGTCAGGGGACGAACTTCAAGGCCGAGGCGGGGCGTCGTCTTGGCGTCCTGGCCGCCCGCGCTCTGATCCTGGTTCGGGTTCGTGCCGATCGTGATGTCGATCGCCTTTTCCTTCTTGTCGCGAATGACGGTGAGGGTCGCTTCGTCGCCGGGCTTCATGGCGCTCACGAGCATCGGGAGGCTCACCGAGGAGGTCACCTTCTTGCCGTCGAGCGCCGTGATGACGTCGCCCTCACGCAGGCCGGCCTTTTCGGCGGGACTGTCTTTTTCGATCTTCGTCACGAGCGCACCCTCGGGGGTCTTGAGACCGAAGGTTTCGGCGAGTTCCTGGCTCAGTTCCTGGATGTAGACGCCCACGTAGCCGCGCGTCACGTAGCCGTCCTTGACGAGCTGATCCTTGATCTGCATCGCGAGGTCGATCGGGATGGCGAACGAGAGGCCCATGAAGCCGCCCGACGTCGAGAAGATCTGGGAGTTGATGCCCACGACTTCGCCCTTCATGTTGAAGAGCGGGCCGCCCGAGTTGCCGGGGTTGACGGCGACGTCTGTCTGAATGAAGGGAACGTACTGATCGCTCGGGAGATTGCGCGAGAGGGCCGAGACAATGCCGGCCGTCACCGTGTTGTCGAGACCGAAGGGGCTGCCGATGGCTGCCACCCATTCGCCGACCTTGAGGTCTTCGGAGCGGCCGATCTTGAGCACGGGGAGGTCCTTGGCCTCGATCTTCACGATCGCAATGTCGGTCTGCTTGTCGGTGCCGAGCACCTTGCCCTTGAATTCGCGCTTGTCCGTGAGGCGCACGATGATTTCGTCGGCGCCTTCCACGACGTGCGCGTTCGTCATGATCGTGCCGTCGGCGGAGAGAATGAAGCCCGAACCCGTGCCGCGCTGTTCGGGAATTTCGCGCTCACCCGGGAAGAAGGGAAGCGGGAAGCCGAAACGGCGGAAGATTTCCGCGTGCCGTTCGTCCATGCCGGGAATGCCCGGCGTCTGCACGACGCGGGCGTTGCGGATGATCTGAATGTTGACGACGGCCGGACCGTTTTCCTCCACGAGTTTGACGAAGTCAGGCAGCGTCGCCTGCTTTTCATCCTGCGCGAACAAAGCCGCTTCGGCCGTGGGGGCCGTAAAGGGCGCCGTGGCGAGCGCGGCGCACAGGGCCGCGGCAAGGGCCGTGGTTTTCAGAGCGAAAGACATATTGCAAGCTTCTCCCAATGGAAAGATGGATGGCGGCGCGGTTGTTGGTCTTAAACGAAGGACGTCGCCTTATAGGAAGAAACTTTAGAACGATTTGCCCATCAACGTTTAACGCCCTGTGCAACGGGTTGTGCACAGGGCGTTAAATTTGTAACAGAAAGGAGGGGCTCAGAGCCCGTCGTTCAATTTCATGCCGAGCCGCGGGAAGACGAGACGGAAGGTCGTTCCGCGTCCGTCGAGGCCGTCGTCGATGGCGATCTTGCCGCGGTGAATGTCCACGATGCGCTTCACGATGGCGAGGCCGAGCCCCGTGCCCGAGGTTTTCGTGCCGAGCGCGCGGTAGAAGCGGTCGAAAACGCGCTCGCGCTCTTCGGGCGCGATGCCCGGACCGTTGTCGGCGATTTCAAGGAAGGTTTTCTCTCCCTTGCTTCGGCAGCGGATCTCGATGCGGCCGTCTTCCGGGGTGTACCGGATCGCGTTGTCCGTGAGGTTCGTGATGAGAAGCCGTACGGCGTCCTCCATCCCCTCGACCGAAGCGCGCGACGTGACGGCTTCGATGCGGATGCGCTTTTGCGCGGCAATCGGCGTGAGATCCTCGGCGACGCTTCGGCAGAGATCGTCGAGCCGGACGGTGCTCGTAGGCTTGTCGCTGGCGTCGGGATCGAGTCGGGCGAGCGTGAGGAGCTGCTGCACGAGCCGCGTGGCGCGGTTGATGCCCTCGTTGAGGCGGACAAAGCACTTTTGCTGTTGCTCGGGCGTCTTGGCGCGTTGGGCGAGCTGCACCTGCAGCTTCAGGGCGGTGAGGGGCGTACGCAGTTCGTGGGCCGCGTCCGACGCGAAGCGCTGCTGCGCCGAGAGACTTTCCTTGAGGCGCGTGAGAAGGTGATTCACGGCGCTCACGAGCCCTTCGAGTTCCGAAGGGAGTCCCTTGGTGGAAATGGGGGCGAGCGACGTGGGGGAGCGTCTTGCGACCGAACGGGCGGTCTTTTCCAGAGGCGCGAGTCCTTCTCCGACGATGAACCAGATCGCGATGGCGATGAAGGGAAGGAGCAGACAGAGCGGCTGCAGCACGCGGAAGGCCGACGAGGCGGCGAGGCTCGTTCGCACGGCCATGTCCTGTCCCACCGTGATGATGAGGGGACCGACGCCCACGGAATAGGTGCGCCAGGTCTTGCCGTCGAGCTTCTGCAGTCCGAAGCCCGGTCCCTCCGGGAAGGGAAGGGGAGGCTTCCCCTCGCGCTGCCAGAGACTGTTCGTCATGGAGTCGTAGACCTGTACGACGATCTGATAGGACTGCGCGTCCCCGACGATGGTGAGGTGCGTGGGGTTCTGCACCGGCAGGGAATTGCGCACGGATTCGCCGAGGGACTCCGCGGTTTCCTTCAGATGGGTGTCGAGGAAGGCGTTGAATTCGGCCTGCGCCGAAAAGAAGGTGGCCGCCGTGGTGGTGAAACCGGCGGCCAGCAGCGCCCCCATGAGGGTGATGAGGAGTTTTCTGCGGATCGAGCGCATGTCGTATTAGGTTTCGAGAAGATAACCGACCCCGCGGACGGTCTTGATGGCGCTGTCGGAGAGCTTCTTGCGCAGGTGGTGAATGTGCACTTCGATGGCGTTGGAACCCACGCCGTTGTCCCAGTTGTAGAGCTTCTCCTCGAGCTGCGCCCGGCTCCAGACGACGCCCTGGCGTTCGGCAAGCGCGGCCAGAAGCGCGTATTCCTTGGAGGAAAGAATGACGGGGACGCCCCGATAGACCACTTCGCGCGTGGCGGGGGAAATGCGCAGGTCGCCGCGGACGATCACGGGATCGGCCCGGCCGGCCGCACGGCGAACGAGGGCGCGGATGCGCGCGGAGAGTTCGTCGAGGTCGTAGGGTTTGATCAGATAGTCGTCGGCGCCGCTGTCGAGCCCCATGATGCGGTCGTTCACCGTGTCGCGGGCCGTCGTGACGAGGACCGGCGTCGGATCGCGGCGGGCGCGCATCTGGCGCAGAACCTGCAGGCCGTCCTTCCCGGGCAGGCCCAGGTCCAGGATCATGATGGAGTAGGTGTGGGTGTTGAGGGCGAGCAGGGCGGAATTGCCGTCGCGCACCCAGTCGACGGCGTTGTCTTCGCCTTCGAGACCGGCCATAACGCTCTCGCCGATCATTTCGTCATCTTCGACCAATAGGATTCTCATGTTCACTCCAACGATGGGACAGGCGGACCCACAAGAGGCGGACGGTGAAGGCCGTCAGGCCGGCAAGACACAAAAGTCCCGCCGCCTCGAAGAGGTCGGGTTGCGCAGGCGAAGGCTTCAGGGCGGCGCCGGCCAGATAGCCCGCCGACGCGCCCAGGAGGGTGCCCAGAAGGGCGCCCGCAAAAAGGGCGGTTCGAAGGGCCGCGCCGGAAAGCGCGGCGCCGGCGGCCGAGGCGTCCCGTCGGGAAAAACCGAAGGCGCAGAGAAAAAGAACCGTGCCCAGGGGATGCCGTTTCGCCAACGAACGTATTGTATCGGTGTGCAGATGCGTGGGGGCGCCGTCCGTCTGAAAAATCTCGGGACGCGGCGTGCGGCGCAATACGGCGAAGTCCGCCGCCCAACCCAGAAAAAGAGCGAGCGCGACGCAGAGAAAACCCGACTCGGGGAAAAAGCGCGCGCAGAGTCCCGCCGCCAGACCCGCGCTCAGGCGGTCAAAGGGCGCCAGGACGGCGACGCAGACGAAAAAGAGGACTTCGCTATAATCCATGCGACATGCAAATCGGGAAAGGATGACACCATGTGGACGGAACCGCCGAAATCGAGTACGAGACTGATCGCGCAGATCGTGTACGGTCTTCACGCCGTGACCATCGTCACGGGCATCTTCACGGCCGCCTCCATCGTGGGGATGTTTCTTTTTTCCTGGCCGTCCATTCTGGCCGTCATTCTAAATTATGTGTTCCGCGGGGATGCGCGCAACACCTATCTGGAGAGCCATTTTTCCTGGCAGATCCGGACCTTCTGGTACGCGGCCCTCTTCGTGGGGCTGACGTGGCTTCTCTCCACGCCGCTTCTTCTCGTCGGAGTGGGATTCTTCGTCGCCGTGCTCGGCTTCGGCATCACGGGCATCTGGGTCGGCTATCGGATCTTCAAGGGGTGGCTGCGTCTGCAGGATGACGAACCGATGCCCGATTGAGAAAGTCAAAGTAGAAAAAGAGGATCAAACAGCATCATGGCGCTCGGTTCAACGGTTTACAAGGCGACGCTCGACATTTCGGACCTCGATCGGGGGTATTACGCGACTCACGTGCTGACGGTGGCGCGCCATCCCTCCGAGACGGAGGAGCGCCTGATGCTGCGCATTCTCGCCTTCGCTTCGCTCGCGGGCGAACATCTGGAGTTCGGTCGGGGTCTCTCGACCGAAGGGGAGCCCGCGCTCTGGGAGATCGACGACACGGGCACGATCGAACGGTGGATTGAAGTGGGCTGTCCCGACGTGCGTCAGGTGCGCCGGGCGGCGGGGCGAAGCAACCACGTGACGGTGCTCGCCTACGGAGAAGACCGGGTGGGACCCTGGTGGCAGAGCGTGTCGGGAGACTTTTCCAAGATCGACAAGCTGGCCGTACTGAACGTTTCGGACGAAGAGGTCGCGAAGCTTACGACGCTTTGCGAGCGCAACATGCGCTTTGCCGTGACGATTCAGGACGAAACCGTGTGGGTCAACGGCGAAAAGACGAACGTGCAGATCGACTTTCAGTGGCTCAAGCGCGAGGAGAGCCGTTGGTGACGCTCGCCTGCTGCAGGTGATCCGCCATCTGCCAGAAGGCGCCTTCGAGAGATAGGCGCAGAGACTCGTCGGGAACCGTTTCGCGAAGGGCGTCGCGCATGCATTCGAGCCAGAGGAGAGCGAGCTCCCGGTTGACGGGGAAGGCGCGGTGCTTTTCCACGATCATCGGAAGACCGAAGCGCCCAGGATAACGCATGGGCCCGCCGAGCCATCCCGAGAGAAACGCCGTCATGCGGCAGGCGTAATACGACAGATCCTCCCGATAACAGGCGCGCAGCGGCGCCGAGCGCTCTTTCTCGAGCGCCTTCAGAAAGGCGTTGACCAGGGCCGACACCCCGGCCTCGCCTCCGATTTGTTCGTAAAAGGTTTTCATGCCAGAAAAACCTGCCAGGCTCCGACGAGCATGAGAAGCCAGGCCGTTGCGGGATGAAAGAGAGGACGAAGAAGACGGTTTTGGGGCTCGAACCCGAGGCCGTAGACCCAAGCCGAACTCATTCCCAGAAGAAGCACGACGAGCCAGCCGTGCGGAACGGTCGTCATGTCGGTCGCGATGGCGCGGGGGTAGAGCACGATCAGCGCGGCGAAAAGGAGCGCGACCGCGAAGGAGAGCGCGCGCAGAAGGCGCGCTCCCTTTCCCGAGGACGGAGACTTCCCCGTCACTTCGCTTCCTCGTTCTTGGCGGCGATCGTCTCGAGCGTCACCGCGAGCAGAATGGCAAAGCCGAGAACCGCGATCCAGTAGAAGTAAGCCATGGATATTCCTTTGATGCGTTGGGCGAAACGGGGCCCGGCCCCGTTTCGCGGAGAGAACGTCAGTAGAGCGAGTGCGTGTTCTTTTCGATGTACTCGGCCGTGAGCTTGCCGCTCATGACCTTGTAGGCCCACGCCGTGTAGCACAGAACGAGCGGCAGGAGGATGAGCGTCACGAAGAACATGACTTCGAGCGTCAGCTGCGAGCTCGTGCAGTCCCAAAGGGTGAGGCCGGCGTTGGGCATCACCGACGAGGGCATCACGAAGGGGAACATGGCGCCGAGCGGCGTCAGGATGATGCCGAGCATCGCAACGCCCGAGGCGACGATCGCCTTGCCCGCGGCGCCCTTGCGAACGAGGAGGGCCGAGGCGAGCGTGCCGAGAAGGCCGAGCGCCGGAAGCGCCCAGAGGACCGGGCAGGCGCCGTAGTTGGCGAACCAGGCGCCTTCGCGGATTTCCACCGTCTTGGCGAGCGGGTTGGCGGGACCGGCCGGGTCAAGACCCGAGACGGCGACGTAGCCGTCGATGCCGAGGTAAACCCAGACGCCGCCCAGGAGGAAGAGGACGAAGGCGAGGAAGGCCGCGACGGAACCGACCTTGCGGGCTTTTTCCTGGAGCGTTCCTTCGGTGCGCAGCGTCAGGTAGTTCGCGCCGTGCGCGACGATCATCGCAAGCGAGAGCACGCCGCAGAGGAGGCCGAAGGGGTTGAGAAGGCCGAAGAAGCTCCCCGTGTAGACGGGGCGCATCGTGGCGTCGATCTCAAAGGGCACGCCCTGCAGGAGGTTGCCGAAGGCGACGCCGAAGATGATCGGCGGGACGGCGGATCCGAGGAAGAGGAGCCAGTCCCAGTTCGTGCGCCACTTCGTCGAGGGCACCTTGCTGCGGTAGTCGAAGGCGACCGGACGGAAGATCAGCACGAAGAGCACGATCAGCATCGCCCAGTAGAAGCCCGAGAAGGCCGTGGCGTACATGAGCGGCCATGCGGCGAACATGGCGCCGCCGCCCGTGAGCAGCCACACCTGATTGCCGTCCCAGTGCGGGGCGACGCTGTTGATCATGATGCGGCGTTCACTGTCTTCCTTGGAGAGGAAGGGCAGGAGCGTGCCTACGCCCATGTCCTGGCCGTCCATGACGGCGAAGCCGACGAGCAACACTCCGATGAAGACCCACCAGAGAACTTTCAGGATTTCATAATCGATCATTTTTAGGACTCCATCGGCAACTTAGTGCTGTTCAAAGTGATAGCGGCCCGTGCCGAGAGAACTCGGTCCCTTGCGGCCCAGACGGATCATCAGCCACATTTCGACGACGAGGAGGGCCGAGTAGAGCACGACGAACCCGATGACGGAACCGAGCACTTCACCCGCGGAGAGCGACGAGACGGAAAGGTGCGTCGGAAGAATGTTGTAGATCGTCCAGGGCTGACGGCCGTATTCGGCGACGAACCAGCCCGCTTCGCAGGCAAGCCACGGAAGCGGCAGGGCGAGGAGCGTGAGCTTGAGGAGCGTGCGCTTTTCCGTGATGACGTTCTTGACCGAGTAGACGGCGCCCAACACGAAGACGAGCGCCATGGCGAGGCCGCAGCCCACCATCAGACGGAAGGACCAGAACATCGGCGCGACGCCCGGAATCGTGTCGGCGGCGGCCTGAGCGATCATTTCCGGCGTGGCGGCGGAAACGTCTTCCGTGTAGCGCTTCAAAAGGAGACCGTAGCCGAGGTCGTCCTTCACGGCGGTGAAGGCTTCGCGCAGTTCGGCGTTCTTGGGATCCTTGCGCAGCGCTTCGAGAGTCGTCACGGCCTTGACGCCGTTTTCAATGCGTTCGCGGGCCTGGGCTTCCAGCTGGTTGATGCCGGGGATTTCCGTCGAGAGCGAGCGCGTGCCGATGAGGCCCATCACCCAGGGGAAGTCGATCTGCGCGTGGTTCGTGCGGGCCTCTTCGTCGGGAAGGGCGAAGAGCGTCATCGGGGCGGGCGCTTCGTGCGTGTCCCAGATGGCTTCCATGGTGGCGATCTTGGTGGGCTGATCGCGCGTCACGAGGTAGCCCGATTCGTCACCCATGTGAATGGTGAGGAGCGCCGCGACCGTGCCGAAGACGGCGGCGAGGCGGAAGCTCGACTTGGCAAAGGAGACGTCCTGACGGCGCAGCATGTAGTAGGCGGAGAGCGCCATGATGAACATCGCGCCCGTCATATAGCCGCCGGCGATCGTGTGGGCGAACTTGGCCTGCGCCCATTCGCTCGTGACGACGGCCCAGAAGTTCGTCATTTCCATTCGCATGGTTTCGAAATTGAATTCCGAACCCACGGGCGCCATCATCCAGGCGTTGGCGACGAGAATCCAGAGGGCCGAGAGGTTCGAGCCGAGCGCCATGAGGCAGGTGGCCAGAAGGTGCTTGCCCTTGGAGAGACGGTCCCAGCCGAAGAAGAAGAGGCCGATGAAGGTCGACTCCAGGAAGAAGGCCATGAGCCCTTCAATGGCGAGCGGGGCGCCGAAGATGTCGCCGACGTAGTGGGAGTAGTACGCCCAGTTCGTCCCGAACTGGAACTCCATGGTGATGCCCGTGGCGACGCCGAGGGCGAAGTTGATGCCAAAGAGCTTGCCCCAGAAGCGGGTCATGTCCTTGTACATTTCCTTGCCCGTCACGACGTAGGTCACTTCCATCACGACGAGCATGAAGGAGAGCCCCAGCGTCAGGGGCACGAAGAGGAAGTGGTACATCGCCGTCAGCGCGAACTGCAGGCGTGACAGGTCAACAAGATCAGAGGGGATCATTGAGGACTCCGATGAAGGTGAGGGTTGTTATGGGGAGACGGAGGTCGTCTGCGTATCGGAGAAAAACGCGTCGCTTATGACCTCGGGCGTCACCTCCGTACGGTGTTCGGGACTGAAGAAGAAGTACCAAAGACAGAAGATGAAGAGAAGCTTGCAGGCGATGACCAGCGCAAGTTCCAGCGTCACTTTCGTCTCTTTGTGCTTTTGTTCCATGAGAAAACCGCTTTTTCAGTCCAAAATCGAGTGTATGGTAAGGGAGCCGCGCGCAAAGGGCGAGGAAAGGCGATCGTTTTTTGGCCAGATCCTCCCGTTTTCCGGAGAAGAAAGAGATAGACTGCCATAATCTGACAGCTTGTCAGTTTTTGTGACAGAGGATGGTGAAGTGGTCGAAAGCGAATGGAAATCCCTTTTGGACGCCCTGCCCGACGCACGGCTTCTCGTGCGGGAGGACCGCACTGTGGCCTATGCCAACCGAGCCTTTCGGGAGCGCTACGGCTATTCGACGGCGGAGGGAAGGCGCTGCCACGAGCTGATTTTTCACGATGCGCAGCCCTGCGACGCATCGGGACGCGGCTGTCCGCTCTTTGAGGCCGGAATCAAGGATTCCGCGGTCTGCCACCACAAGATCCCGGGTCCCATGGGGGTTCGGTACGTGGAGACGGAACTCACGCCCGTTCGGGGTGCGGACGGCCGGGTTCGCCTCTTCATGGAACGCGTTTCGGAATCCCGCGGCCGCGGCATGCGCACCGGAGACGAAGCGGTGGCGCAGTCGCGCCGTCTCGCCGGCGTGCTCGAGAAAATCGCGGCCCGCGCCTCCGACGACGCGCCCGTCGTCTTCGCGGGGGAGAAGGGATCGGAAAAGTCGCTCTTCGCCCGTCTGCTGCACGAAAACGGACGCCGCGCCGCAAGGCCCTTCGTGTCGCTTTCCTGCCTCCATCTGACGGCCGACGACCTCGAGCGGGAGTTGCTCGGCGACGGCTCGAACCAGGGGCTCCTCGACACCGCTTCGGGCGGCACGCTCTTTTTGTCCGACGTCGACCGCCTCGACCCCTCGCTCTATGAATTCGTGCTCGATCTTGCCGTGCAGCGCACGTATCGGGCCCGCGGCGCGTCGCAGATCCATTTCTCCCGCCTTCGGGTCGTGTTTTCCTGCGAACGCTTCGACGTGTCGCGCGCGTTTCCGAAGTCTTTTCTCTACGCGCTCGCGCCCTACGTCATCCGCATTCCTCCGCTTCGCGAAAGACTCGAGGACGTTCCGTTCATCGCCTCGCACTTTCTCTCGGAGCGCTGCGCAAAAACGCTTTCGGAGGAAGCCTCTCTGACGCTGCTGTCGTATTCTTGGCCGGGGAATCTCCCCGAACTCGAGGCGGTGCTGCAGACGGCGGCCTTCGCCGCAAGCGGTCCCGTCGTAGGACGGGAGGATTTGGAGAAGGCCCTGAAGTACGTCACCGAAACCTGCGGCGAAGAGGCGCCGAGCGAAACCCCGGACCTTGCGGCCCTTGCCGCGGGATGGCGGGGTTCCCGAGCGGAACTCGCACGCTTCGTCGGCGTCAGTGAAAGAACCCTGTATCGAAAACTTCGCGCCGCCAACGGCCGAAAAAAGGAGTCGTGAAAATGGAAGCCTACCGTGAGGAATTGGCGTTTGAGCTCGTGCCCGGAGAAGAGAGGCTCGTCGTCGAAGGCGAAGGCGTGAAACTTTGCGCCGCGGTGAAGAATCCGCCCGGAGCGGCCCGCGGCACGCTTTTCTTCCTGCACGGCGTGGCGTCCAACGCCAGTCGGTGGGAAGAGTTCGTGGAAACGACGCCGCTCGGCGCCGACTGGCGGATTCTGCGCTACGATCTGCGCGGGCACGGCGCGAGCGTCACCGCCGAGCCGCCCGTCATCGAGCGCCACGTCGCGGACGCGCTCGCCGTCATGGACGCGGCCGGGGTCGAGCGCTGCGTGCTGGTGGGCCACAGTCTCGGGGGACACATCGCCATGTACGCGCTCGCACAGCATCCCAAACGCTTTGAGGGCGCGATTCTTCTCGATCCCCTCGTGACCGAGGCGCTGACGGAAAAGGCGGAGGAATTCAAGCGAAAGCGCCCCCTCGTGCGCTTTCTGGAAGTCTGCGGGCGCGTCGCGAACGCCGTGGGGATTCGCAGAAAGCTGCCGCACTACAGTCTTCGCCGGCACGACGAAGTGGCCCGCGCGATGCTCGCCAAGGGCGGGGTCGCGCTCGAAGCCTTCATTCGGGAGTTTTCCGCGCCGACCAAGGATCTCGGTCACATTCATCTGGCCTATTACGCGCGGGATCTTCTGGAGACGGGGCGGCCGAGTCCCGATCTTTCCGGACTGCAGCTGCCCGTTCTGGTCGTCACTTCTTCGGCGGGAAGCTTCACCGATCCCGACCGCCTCGCCGCCTGGGCGCGCCGCCTGCCGCGAGGCAGCGCCACGTCGGTTCAGTGTCTCCACTGGCCCATGACCGAGTGCCCCGACGAGGTGGGCAGGAAAATGACCGACTGGTTGAACGCCGAATTTCCGGGGACACGGAGCTGAAGACAAAAAATGAGCGGCGCGTCGAAACGCGCCGCTCTGATTCGCAGACGGGACCGCCGGGTCAGTTTTCCTTCGAGTCGTCCGGCGTGTCCGCACCGCGGTTGATGCGCACGATGGGCGGCGCCACGGCCAGGGTTTCCTCCTTGATGCCCCACATTTCGACGAGCTCTTCCTGCGTGGGGATGTGTCCCTGCGGGTTCTGGCGGCGGACCGCAAGCGAGAGACGAACGATCTTTTCCACCACGTCGAGCGGCATGCAGTTGAGGTCGGTGAATTCGGCGCAGCAGCGTTCCGTGTTGATCGTCTTGAACTTGTCCTTGAGTTCTTCAATGACGGAACGTTCCGCGGCATAGAGGCGAAGCGACTTTTCCAGGGATTCGACGGCGAAGATGGGCGCGCCGTCGAGTTCGTAAAAGGCGATGCCGAAACGCATGCTTTCACGCACGCCGCGGGCGGAACGACGGATCATGCTGCAGACGCGGGCCATGGCGACGCGGCGCTCGTTGGGCAGGCTTTGCAGATAACCGCCAACAGTGGTAGGAACCATTCCGATCTCTCCAACGGTAAAGTAAGACCATTAATTTTACCAAATTTGGAGTTCCCTCAGAACGTTCCGGCGCGGAGAGGTCAACGGTAGACGATGAAGCGCGCGGAGAAGGGAATGCGAAGCGTGGTGTCCCGTTGCGAGGCCGAACAGGACGCAAGCGGCATGCCGCCCGTCGTGCGGATGCGGGTGAGATAGCGCACGCCCCGCAGGGCGCCCGAAGCGGCGCTTCGGTCCACGATATAGCGCACGTCGCCCGCGTTGCGGGACGTGGCGGGGGAGAGACTCTTTTCCACATGCGCGGAGACGGACGAGCCGTCCCGGTGGGTGAGCCGGAGATTTCCCGAGAGCGTGGCGACGGTCTCGCGGTTTTCGTTCGTGAGCGCTCCGCTCTGCGAGACAAAGCGCCAGAAGAAACCCTGTTCGTCGTAGTCGCAGCGGAAGGTCATTTTGCCTTCGAGCTGCCAGCTGTGGACGGCGACGCTTGCGTCGAACGGGTCCGATTCCATCGACGGCAGGAGACTGCAGCCGCCGAGGGCGAGGGCAAGCGCGAGCGGAAGAAGACGACGCATGGGATGCTCCGTAAGAGGGAGGGATAGGCCTAACAGTCTACTTGGAAAAGGTGAGAGACACGAGGGCAAATTTTCGAGATACTTGATAGAGTTTGCATACTTTTCCATAAGAACAGGACCGGACTCTTCCCATCCGTCCCGCGGCGGGGGAGACGACGGTTTTTCATTGACTCTAAGGAGATCGCAGTGTTTCAAATTCGAATTCACGGTCGCGGCGGCCAAGGGGTTGTCACCGCGGCGGAAATGCTTGCTCTCGCGGGCTTCATGGAAGGCCACCAGGCGCAGGCGTTTCCGAGCTTCGGGTCGGAACGAACCGGGGCGCCCGTGGTGGCGTTCGCCCGGCTCTCTTCTCAGGAAATCCGACTTCGGGAACCGGTGCTCGAACCCGACGTCGTCCTGATTCAGGACCGCACGCTGCTCGACAGCGTGGACGTGTTCGGCGGGCTCAAGCCCGAAGGCTACGTGCTCATCAATTCCTCCCAGTCCGTGGAGGCGCTCGGTCTCGAAGATCTCGCCCGCCGTCTCCCCGCGGGGCACGTCCTCACCGTTCCCGCCACGCGCTTCGCGCTCGAAAAGATCGGCCGTCCCCTGCCCGGCGCCGGGATGTTGGCGGGCTTCGCCGCCATGACCGGCATGATGAAGCTCGAAAGCGTTCAGGCGGCCTACAACGAAAAGTTCTCCGGCCGCGTGGCGCAGGCCAATGCGGAAGTGGCCGCACTTGCCTACGAATCAATCATCCGTCAATTGGGAGGAGAGCATGCTTAAACAGCTTGAGGGCAGCCAGGGCGTCGCGCAGGCCGTGGCATTGTGCCGTCCGGACGTCGTCTGCGCCTACCCGATTTCTCCGCAGACGCACATCGTCGAAAACCTGGGCCTTCTCTGCCGCAAGGGCGTTCTGCAGAACTGCGAATACATCAACGTCGAAAGCGAATTCGCGGCGATGTCGGTGGCGATCGGCGCCTCCGTCGCGGGCGGCCGCGCCTACACGGCCACGGCGAGTCAGGGCCTTCTCTTCATGGTGGAGGCCGTCTACAACGCGGGCGGCCTCGGCCTGCCGATCGTCATGACGGTCGCCAACCGCGCCATCGGCGCGCCCATCAACATCTGGAACGACCACTCCGACTCGATGAGCCAGCGTGACAGCGGCTGGCTGCAGCTCTTTGCGGAAACCAATCAGGAAGCCGTGGACCTGCACATCCAGGCCTTCCGCATCGCCGAGGAACTCTCCCTGCCCGTGATGGTCTGCATGGACGGCTTCGTTCTGACGCACGCCTTCGAACGGATGGACATTCCCGAACAGGCGGAGGTCGACGCCTTCCTGCCGCCCTATGAACCGCGTCAGCAGCTCGATCCCGCCAATCCGTATTCGATCGGCGCGATGGTCGGTCCCGAGGCCTTCACCGAGGTCCGTTATCTCGCGCACCGCAAGATGTGCGAGGCGGTCGGCACGGTCGAGCGCGTCGCCGAGGAATTCCGCGAGCGCTTCGGGCGCGAGTCGGGCGGTCTCGTCTCCTGCTACCGCATGGAAGACGCCGAAGTGGCGGTGTTCGCCATGGGGTCGCTTCTCGGGACGATCAAGGACACGGTCGACGAAATGCGTGAAAAGGGCGTCAAGATCGGGGTCGTGGGCCTGAAGTGCTATCGTCCCTTCCCGTTCGAGGCGGTCCGCAAGGCGCTTGCGAACGTCCGCGCGGTCGTCGTGATAGAACGCATGGTGAGCGCGGGCTGCGGCGGCGCTCTGGAACTCGACGTCATGCGCGCCCTGCGCGGTCTCGACGTCACGCAGCACTCCGTCATCGCGGGGCTCGGCGGCCGGGCCGTGACGAAGGCCTCCCTGCACAAGATCTTTGACGAAGCCGTCAAGGGGAGCCTCCCGACCGAAACCTATTTCCTGGATCTCGATGTCGAACTCGTGGAGCGTCAGCTCGAACGCGAAGCGAAGGCGCGACACACCGGCCCTCTGCCCGAGGCGCTCAATCGGGACGTGAATGACCGCAAGCTCGCGCGCGGCGAGGAGATTTGAGAATGTCGGAAAATCTGATTCATTTCTACCAGACGGGCACCTACACCGTCGGCAACCGTCTGTTGTCGCCCGAGGAACGTTCCGGACAGGCGATGATGGACCGAAACAATTCGCTCACTTCCGGGCACCGTGCCTGTCAGGGCTGCGGCGAGGCGCTCGGCGCCCGCTACGCCGTGGACGCGGCCGTTCGCGCCACGGGCGGCAACGTTGCGGCCTGCAACGCGACGGGTTGCTTGGAAGTCTTCTCGACGCCCTACCCCGAAACGAGCTGGCGACTCCCGTGGTTCCACTCGCTCTTCGGCAACACGGCCGCGGTCGCGACCGGGATGGCGGCGGCCTTCCGCATGCGCGCCCGCCGCGCGGGCAAGGAGGCCGAGGCCACGCGCGTCGTCGCCATGGGCGGTGACGGCGGCACGACCGACATCGGTTTCGGGTGCCTCTCGGGCATGTTCGAGCGCAACGACGACGTGCTCTACATCTGCTACGACAACGAGGCCTACATGAATACGGGCGTGCAACGTTCGTCCGCGACGCCGCCCGCCGCCCGCACCGCCACGACGCAGATCGCCGGGGACGAACCTGGCAATCAGTGGGGACAGGGCAAGGACGTTCCCCTGATCGCGATGGCCCACGGGATTCCGTACGTCGCCACCGCGACGGTCGCGGACCTGCGCGACCTTGAACGCAAGGTCACGAAGGCCATGTCGATGCACGGGGCCCGATACATTCACATCCTGGTTCCCTGCCCGCTCGGCTGGGGCGCCGCCTCCGGACAGACGATCCATCTGGCGCGCCTCGCGCAGCAGACGGGGCTCTTCCCCGTCTTCGAGGCCGAATACGGTGAAGTGACGCACGTGAGCCACATTCGTCGTCAGGAACCCGTGGAGAGCTACCTGAAGCTTCAGAAGCGCTTTGCGCATCTCTTCGGCAAGAAGGCCGATCCCGAGGTTCTCGCCCGCATTCAGGCCATGGCCGACCGAAACATCGAAAAATTCGGACTGCTCGCCGCCGATGAGGATGAAGGGACGATTCCCGTCGCCATCCAGGCCGACGAACGTTCGCACAAGATCTAAAGGGAAGTGACATCGTGACCAAACCTTTTGCTATTACTTTGGACGTCGGTTCGTCCCTGGCGAACCGCACCGGATCGTGGCGTACGGTCAAGCCCGTCTACGTGAACCGTCTGCCGCCCTGCAACGCCAAGTGTCCCGCGGGCGAGCAGTGCCAGGCGTGGCTTTTCCACGCCGAAAGCGGCGACTACCGCGGCGCCTGGGAAAAGATCACGGAAGACAATCCCTTCCCCGCCTGCATGGGCCGCGTCTGCTATCACACCTGCGAATCCGCCTGCAACCGCGGGGAACTTGACGAGAGCGTCGGCATCAACGCGGTCGAACGCTTCCTGGGCGACCACGCGCTCGAAAAGGGCTGGGCCTTTGAAAAGCCCGCGAAGAAGACCGGCAAGCGCGTCCTCGTCGTCGGTGCGGGTCCCGCGGGGCTTTCCGCGGCCTATCACCTCGCCCGCATGGGGCACGACGTGCACGTCGTGGAATCGTCCGAACAGGCGGGCGGCATGATGCGCTACGGCATTCCGAAGTACCGTCTGCCGCGCGAAATCCTCGACCGTGAAATCGCCCGCATCGAAGCGCTCGGCGTGGAGATCGAAACGGGCCGCGAAGTGAAGAACCTCGCCGAAGAGATGGAAAAGGGCGGCTACGACGCCGTGTTCCTCGGGGTCGGCGCGAGCCTCGCCCGCCGCGCCTACATCCCGACGGGGGACGCCGCGCACGTCCTGGACGCCGTTTCGGTCCTGCGGAGCATGGAAGGGGAGGAACCCGCCATGCTCGGGCGCCGCGTGGTCGTCTACGGCGGCGGCAACACGGCCGTCGACGTGGCGCGTTCCGTGCGCCGCATGGGGGTCGAGCCCATCATGGTGTACCGCCGCACGCGCGAAAAGGCGCCTGCGCACGCGTTTGAAATCGAGGAGGCGCTCGAAGAAGGCGTGTCGATGAAGTGGCTCTCGACCATTGCCGAAGCCGACGCCGGAGAAATCCGCATCGAAAAGATGCGCCTTGACGAAAACGGCTATCCGCAGCCCACGGGCGAATACGAAACGATCGCCGCCGACAGCGTGGTGCTCGCCCTCGGTCAGGAAACCAACCTTTCCTTCCTCGAAGGGATGGAAGGCCTGAAGATGGAGCGCGGCGAAGTCGTGGTGGACGCGCACATGATGACGAGCCGGCCCGGCGTTTTCGCGGGCGGCGACATGGTTCCGGGCGACCGGAACGTCACCGTTGCGATCGGTCACGGCAAGCGCGCCGCGCGCGCCATGGACGCCTGGCTGCGCGGTGAAACGTTGCCCGAAGAAAAGCCCGCCGCGCCCGCCACGTTCGCCCGTCTCAACACGTGGTACTACGCCGACGCGCCCAAGCAGATCCGTCCGCACCTCGACATGATCCGCCGTCAGACCACGTTTGACGAAGTTCTGCAGGGGCTCTCCGAAGAGAACGCTCTCTTCGAGGCCCGCCGCTGCATGTCCTGCGGCAACTGCTTTGAGTGCGACAACTGCTACGGGGTCTGTCCCGACAACGCGGTGATCAAGCTCGGTCCCGGCAAGAAGTTCGCCATCAACTATGACTACTGCAAGGGCTGCGGCATCTGTGCGCAGGAATGCCCGTGCGGCGCCATCGACATGGTGAGCGAAGACATCTGAGGACGCTCGGTCCGGTAAACACAAACCCGCCTCTGAAACCGAAAGGTTCTCCGGGCGGGTTTGTCGTTTTTGGGGATCGGCCAGATCAGAGGTTCGGTGGTTCGATCGGCACGTCGTCCCGGTTCGTAAGGGTGGCCAGGGCGAGGCGAAGCGAAAGCGCCAGGGCGACGAGAAGCAGGAGGGCGGCGAGGAAATAGGGAAATCCAGCCGCGAGGCTCGCGGGGTCGTGTCCGGCCGTGTAGAGAAGAAGCGGCGTTCCGAAGAGGGGACTGATGCCGCGAGCGAAGCTGTTGAGGCTGTTGAGGCCGCCCATCGTGGCGCCCTGGTCGTCGGCCTTGGCGATCTTGCTGACGCTGGCCTGCAGGACGGGACCCGCCACGCCGACGACGGCGGAAAGGCACAGGAAGGCGGCGCCCCAAAGGGAATTCTGCGTGAGGGCGACCCCGAGGAGCGAAGCGAGTCCGATGAAAATGCCGAGGCGAACGACGAGGGTGGGCGAGAGGTGCCGCAAGAGTCCGGGCAGAAGCAGGGCCTGCGTAACCGTGATGGCCGCGCCGAGCGCAAAGATCGAAAGCCCGATTTCCATGGGAGACCATGCGTAGCGGAATTCCGCGTAAAGCGACCAGGTGACCTGCACCATGCTCTGGCTCATGAGAACGAGAAAGAGAATCCCGAGGAGATTGTGTACGCCCGCGTGCGAGAGAAGCCGCTTGAGGGCGGGAAGGGGACTAGCGGGATGAACCGCGTTCTTGCGGCGCTCGGCGGGAAGACTTTCCGGAACGAGGAAAAGGCCGTAGAGGAAGTTCCCCGCGCAGACGGCGAACGCCGTGAAGAAGGGGAGCCGCTCGGAGAAATCGCCGAGGACGCCGCCGAGCGCGGGGCCGAGAATGTAGGCGAGACCGAAGACGGCGCCGATGCGTCCGAAGGATTTGGCTCTCTCCGATACGGGGGTGATGTCGGCGATGTAGGCCTGCGCGACCACGACGTTTGCGCTCAGGGCGCCGCCGAGGATGCGGGAAATCAGGATGGCGGCGGGAGAGGTCGTGAGCGCCGGCACGAGCGACATGACGCCGAGCCCGAGAATGCCCGAAAGAAGAAGCGGGCGCCGACCGAAGCGGTCCGAGAGGGCTCCGAGAATCGGCGCGCACAGAAACTGGGTCAGGCCGTAGCCCACCATCACCGCGCCGTACCAGAAGGCCTGTTCCTCGCGGCTCACCGTGAGCACGCCCAAAAGGCGAGGCAGCACCGGAATGATCAATCCGATGCAGAGTGCGTCAAGGAACACGCACAGAAGGACGAAAAACAGGGCGGGACGACGGGACATACGTGAATTGCGAGCAAGGTGGATCAATCATAACGATTTGGAAGGCAAAAAGCCTTACGGCGCGGTCCGAGACAATGCACGTATGCGCTTTGTCGAAAGACAAAGAGAAGGTGCTCCTTTGCAAGAAATGGCTTATGCGCGAAAGCTTTTCCGTTTTTCTTTGCTAAGGTAGTCCGAAAACCCTCCGGGCTCACCACCCGAATTACAGCTATCCCACAGCGGAGATAAAAAATGAAAGGTGTATTCAAGTTTGCGATGCCGTTTCTGCAGGCCTCGCTAGTCAAGCAAATTCTCGTCGGCCTTGTACTCGGCATAGGTCTGGGCCTGACCGCGCCCGAAATGGCGCAAAAAGCCGGTTTCCTTGGCACGATTTTCGTGACGGCCCTGAAGGGGGTCGCCCCCGTGCTCGTCTTCGTGCTGGTGATGAGCTCCATCGCCAATCAGCAGGCGGGCGGCGATCTGCACATCAAGCCCATTCTCGCGCTCTACGCCACGAGCACCTTCCTTGCGGCCGCCTTTGCCGTGGTCGCGAGCTTCGCGTGGCCGACCACGATCGAGCTCGTCGTCAATGAAAACGACGTGTCCGCGCCGGGCGGCATCGGCGAAGTGCTCGGCAACCTGATCCTCAACGTGGTCGACAATCCCGTGCACGCCGTCGCGAGCGGAAACTACATCGGCATTCTCGCCTGGGCCATCGCCATGGGCGTCGTGCTGCGCCGCGGTACCGAGTCGACGCGCGAAGTGCTCACCGACGTCACGAAGGGCGTGGAATTCATCGTGCGGCTCGTGATCCGCTTCGCTCCCTTCGGTATCTTCGGGCTCGTCGCCAATACGCTCGCCACTTCGGGCATTTCGGTGCTGGCGGGTTATGCGCAACTCCTTGCCGTGCTGCTCGGCACGATGTTCTTTGTGGCGCTTGTCGTCAATCCCCTGCTCGTCTGGTTCTGCACGCGTGAGAATCCCTATCCCGTCACGCTCATGACCCTGCGCGAATCGGGCATCCCCGCCTTCTTTACGCGTTCCTCGGCCGCCAACATTCCCGTCAATCTGGAAATCTGCCGTCGACTGAACCTCCCCGAATCGACCTACGCGGTTTCGATTCCGGTCGGCGCAACGGTCAACATGGGCGGCGCGGCCATCACGATCACCGTGCTGACGCTCTCCGCGGCCTTCTCGCTCGGCGTCCCCGTGGATATTCCGACGGCGATCTTCCTCTCCTTCGTCGCGTCGATCTGCGCGGCGGGCGCCTCGGGCGTCCCGGGCGGCTCCCTGATGCTGATTCCGCTGGCCGCCGGTCTTTTCGGCATCGATCAGGCGGTCGCCATGCAGGTCGTGGCGGTGGGCTTCATCATCGGCGTTCTGCAGGACTCCTGCGAAACGGCGCTGAACTCCTCGACGGACGCGCTCTTTACGATCGCCGCGTGCAAGCGGGCCGAACGCCTCAACGAACCGATGAACTGATGTGAACGATCACTTCGGATAAATCGATTCTTTTCAAGGAAATTTAGGCGGCGCCTATCTTCGGAGAGCGCCGCCTTTTCCGTGCCGCGCGTCAACGGTTCGGGCGGCGAGATCTGTACAATGGAGGCTTTCCGTTCCCCGTCTCTCGTCCCCTTTCATGCAACGATTCCGCACGCCCGAAGAAGTTTTGCTGCAGGTATTCGGCCACCGATCCTTCCGGCCGTACCAGCGCCGGGCCATCGATGAATTGCTCGCGGGGCACGACGTCATGGTGCTGGCCGCAACCGGGGGCGGGAAGAGTCTCTGCTACCAGGTGCCCGCTCTGTTGCGCGACGGTCTGACGGTGGTGATCAGCCCCCTCGTCGCCCTGATGCAGGATCAGGTGCGCGCCCTGCAGGCGCGCGGTGTGCGTGCGGCCTGTCTTCATGCGCAGACTTCGCCCGACGAAATGTGGGAGATCCGCGGACAAATCGACGCGGACGAACTCGATCTTCTCTACCTCACGCCCGAACGCGTGCTCCGCACGGGACTGCCGCCGCGCACGTCCCTCATAGCCGTGGACGAAGCGCACTGCGTGTCCCTCTGGGGACATCAGTTCCGCCCCGACTACGGAAAGCTCGGGGAGCTTCGCAGCCGACGTCCCGACGTGCCGCTCATTGCGCTCACCGCCACGGCGAGCTGCGAAGCGCAGGAGGACATGATCCGGGTGCTTCATCTGCGCGGCCCCGTCATTCGAACGACGTTTTACCGTCCGAACCTTCGTTACGACATTCAGGACCGGGCGGACGAAGAGGAAGCCCTATTTTCGTTTCTCGCGTCTCGACATCGGGGCGACAGCGGCGTGGTGTACTGCCAGACCCGCAAACAGTGCGAAGAGGTGACGGCCTTCCTTCGGGGGCGGGGGCTTCCCGCCTACCGCTACCACAGTCAGGTGGACATGTTCGAGCGGGAACAAAGCGCCTCGGCCTTCCTGCACGGGGAGGGCGTGATCATGGTGGCGACCAACGCCTTCGGCATGGGAATCGACAAGCCCGACATCCGTTTCGTCGTCCACATCGGCATGCCGACCTCGGTGGAGGCCTACTTTCAGGAGACGGGGCGCGCCGGACGCGACGGCAATCCCGCGGACGCGCTCCTCATCGTGAACGCGGCCAAGCGGCGGATGCTTCATTCAATCCTCGAGACCGAAGAGACGGCGCTCGAGGCGGGGCCCGCGGAACGGGCCGAAAGGGAGCGCCGCGCCAAGGCCATGACGGGGCTTTGCGAAACCGGCAACTGCCTGGTGCAGACACAGTTGAGACTTTTCGGCGAGGAGCGCCCGCCCTGCGGACAGTGCGTCAACTGCCGGCATCCGGAGGAAACGAAGGACGTGACGGAGGACGCGCTTCGCTTTTGGGCCTGCGTGAAGGAAGAAAACGAAAAGACCGGGCGGGCCTATCCGCGGGACTACTACATCGCCCTATTGCGCGAGCGAAATCCCGACCGTTCGGCTCTGCACTGGCAGCACATCGTGCGCCTTCTCATCCTGGAAGGACTTCTCTGGATGCGGGACGCGGGGCTTTCGGAGTGCGAGTCGGTACTTGAGGCCCGGGAAAACGACGCCTATCGGGACGTCCTGGCGGGAAAACGGAGAATTCGCTCGCGAAGAATCGAGCCGACGGGAAAACGAGCGCTGAGCCGCCCTCTGTCGGAAGGGGAGAGAAGGCTTGCGCAGGCTTTGAGAAAGTGGCGCGAAGACGCGGCTCGAAGGGAGGAACGCGCGCCCGAGAGAATTCTCACGGACGCGGAGATTCTGCGTCTTGCGAAGCGGCCGCCGCGCAGCGCCGAGGCGCTTTGCGAAGCGCTGCACGGTGCGGCCGAGAGAGCGGAACACTGGACGGAGGATGTGCTCGCCCTCCTGCGGGATCATTCTTCGGGCTTCTTCTGAAGACGAGGCTTTTGCTTGCGCTTGGCGAGAATGCGGTCGAAGAGCCAGTTCGGCAGAAGGCGCAGAATCTTGGCGAGCACCCCCATCTGCCACGGAATGACCGCGTAGGTCTTGCGCGCAAGGATGGTTTCGACGCAGACCTTGGCGAAGTCCTCGGGCTCCATCAGGAAGGGCATCTTGTAGGGATTCTGCGCGACGAGGGGCGTACGCACGAAGCCCGGACAGATCGTCTGAACGAGAAGCCCCACCTTCTTCAATTCCACGCGGAGGCTTTCGCAGTAGGTGATGACCGCGGACTTGCTCGCACAGTACGCTTCGGAACCCGGAAGCCCGCGAATGCCCGCGACGGATCCGATGCCGACGAGCTGACCTTCACCGCGGGCCTTCATCGGTGCGATGAAGGGGTGGAAGGTGTTGGCCATGGCGAAGACGTTGATTCGGTAGACGTTCTCGAGAACTTCGAGGTCTTCGTAGAACTCCGTCTTCACGCCGTGCGAGATCCCCGCGCAGGCGATGACGATCGTGGTGCCCCCCGAAAGACGTTCAAAGACCCGGGCGGCGCGGATCATGTCGTCGCGGTCCGTGATGTCCGCCACGATCGGGTGATAGCGCGCCGGATCGCCGGGGAGGGATTCGACGAGTTCCTGAAGTTTTTGTGCGTTGCGCCCGACGAGACCGAGCGTGGCGCCGCGGGCGGCGAATTCGTGGGCGAGCGCCGCGCCGATGCCGCCGGTGGCGCCCGTGAGGAAAACGTTCAGCATGATGACCCTGCGTAAAAAAGAGGGGAGCTTCGCTTTCGACGTGCTCCCCTGGTGGAATGAAGCGCTCCCGATCAGCCGCGCAGACGACGGGCCTCATTGATGAGGTAGTCGAGGCAGGCGGGGGTGGCGTTGCGCGTGCCGACGAGGTGCGGACCCGTCGTGAAGCGGCCCGCCACGCCGATCATCGGCGTGGAGTCGATGCGGTAGGCCTGCCAGAGCTGCGTGGCGATGCGGGCCTTGTTCTGCACGCCGAAGGAGCGCATGGTGCGCTCCCACTGCTTGGCGTCGACGCCCTGTTCGGCCATGAAGGCCGTGATGTCGGCGACGGGGTTTTCAAAGTCGTACACGTGCGTCTGGTAGATGACGCTTTCGAAGAAGGGCTGATGGAGTTTTTCGAGGAGCCCCATGGCTTCGAGAGCGAAATACACCTGCGTGAAGGGAAGGAACTTTTCGTTCCAGGCGACCGGACAGACGCGGACGACCACGTCTTCGGGAAGACGCTTTTCCCACTCGTGGAAGACCGGTTCGAACGCCAGGCAGTGCGAGCACGTGTAGGCGAAGAACTTCACCACTTCGATCTTCTTCGAGTCCGTCGGAAGGGCCGGTTCGAGCACCAGGTATTCCTTGCCGGCGGTGTAGGTCTTTCCGGCGGCGAAGGAGGGAAGGGACAGGCTCGAAGCGGCGGTCGCAAGGAGCAGGTTGCGGCGAGAAATCATGTTGGCCTCACTCTTTTATTTTTCAACAATGGACGTGCCGATGCTGTCGTCGGCGTTGCGGATTTGATCCTGGATTTCGCGGGCTTGTTCGGGCGTGTCGAAGGGGCCGACGCGCACGCGCCAGACATTGCCCGCGCGCGAAAGATCGGCCTGAATGCCGAGCATCGCGAGCTGCGCCTGCACGTTCTGGGCGCGGTCCTGCGACTTGAAGGCGCCGGCCTGCACCCAGAGGGTGGAGGTCTTCACCTGGCCGGGAGCAACCGCTTTGCCGCTCGCGTCGCGGGCGGGCTCGGCATCCGACGTCCCCGCGGTGACCCGCTTGACGATCGAATCGATCGTGTCGACCGGTCCTTCGGAACCGGCCGCGTTCATCTCGTCGGGACTCTGATTGAGCTTTTGGTTGGGATCCACGCTGCCGGCGAGGGCCTCGGCGGGATCCACGTCGGCCGTCACCTTGTCGACCTTGTCCACGAAGGGAAGGGGCCCCGTCGTGAGAAAGTAGGCGGCGCCCGCGCAAATGCCCATTCCGAAGACGACGCCGAGGACGAACGAGGCGAACTTCGAAGAACGGTTGCTGCTGGCCATAGACGAACTCCGGAAAATCAATGGGCGGTTTCGTTGCGTTCCATGCTTTCGGGCGCGGCGATGCCGAGAATGGCAAAGCCGTTGCGCAACACCTGACGGGCGGCGCCGAGGAGAGCGAGGCGGGCGTTGCGCACGGCCTCGTCGTCGACGAGCACGCGTTCGGCATTGTAGAAGGCATGGATGGCGGCGGCGAGATCCTTGAGATAGTAGCAGACCACGTGGGGAGCTTCGTCGCGGGCTGCGAGCGTGAGGACGCCGGGGTATTCGGCGATCTTGTTCATGAGCTGCACGGCCTGTTCGCCCGTGAGGGTCGAAAGGTCCGCGTCGGCGAGCGCCCCGTCGGCGGGCACCGCGTAGCCGCGCTCGGCGGCGTTGGCGAAGACCGAGCAGATGCGGGCGTGCGCGTACTGCAGGTAGTAGACGGGATTTTCGTCGCTCTTTTGCTGCGCGAGCGTGATGTCGAAGACGAATTCCGCGTCGGACTTGCGGGCGACGAGGAAGTAGCGGGCGGCGTCGCGGCCGGCCATGTCGACGAGGTCACGAAGCGTGACGTAGTTGCCCGAGCGCTTGCTCATCTTGACGGGTTCGCCGTCCTTGATGACCGACAGCATCTTGTGAAGGATGTAGTCGGGGAATTCCTTCGGAATGCCGAGGTGGCGCACTTCGGAAACGGCCTGCAGACCGGCGCGGACGCGGGCGATCGTGCCGTGGTGGTCGGAACCCTGAATGTTGATGGCCTTCGTGAAGCCGCGTTCGAACTTCGCGAGGTGATAGGCGACGTCGGGCACGAAGTAGGTGTAGGTGCCGTCGGCCTTGCGCATGACGCGGTCCTTGTCGTCGGTGACGCCGTGGCCGAGGTCCTCGAAGCTCGTCGTGCGCAGCCAAAGGGCGCCTTCGGCCTCGAAGGTCTTCCCGGAGGCGATCATGTCGGCGACGGCCTGCTGCACGCGGCCTTCCTTGTAGAGGGAGCTCTCGAGGTAGAAGTTGTCCATGTGCACGCCGAGGGCGGCGAGGTCGTCGTCCTGCTCGTTGCGCAGATAGGCGACGGCGTAACGGCGGACACGGTCCGTGTCGCTGATGTCGCCCGTCGATTCGATGGTTTCGCCGCCGTGGGCGTGAACGGGCTTGCCGTCGAGGTAGTCGCGGGCGATCGAAACGATGTATTCGCCGTGATAGGCGCTTTCGGGCAGTTCGATTTCCTCGCCCTGCAGTTCGCGCGCGCGAAGCTTCACCGATTCCGTCAGATTGAGGATCTGCACGCCGGCGTCGTTGTAGTAGAACTCGCGCGTGACGCTCCAGCCCTGCGTCTCGAAGATGTTGGCGAGCACGTCGCCCAGGGCGGCCTGACGGGCGTGGCCGAGATGAAGCGGGCCCGTGGGGTTGGCGGAGACGTATTCGAGCAGAACGCTTTCGCCGCGGTGCGTCTGGTTGCGGCCGTAGAGCGCGCCTTCACGGAGCACCTGACGGACGATTTCCTGCATGGCGCTTTCCTGAACGCGCAGGTTGATGAAGCCCGGCCCGGCGATCTCGACGGAACGCAGGAGCTTGTCGGTTTCGGGATCGGCCTTGAGCGCTTCGACGATGTTCTGAGCGATGGCGCGGGGGTTCTGCTTGAGCTGTCGCGCGAGATGCATGGCGACGGTGCAGGCGATGTCGCCGTGCTCGGGATTCTTGGGACGCTCGAGAACCACTTCCGCATCATGAACACCCATGGCGGAGAGGGCGCGGCCGATCAGGGCGACGATGGCTTCTTTTTGTTGCAACAACATGTTCGAGAATGAAAATAGGGGAAAGAGAAAAACTCTTTGAAGTCTAGCGGACTTGGAGAGGGGCGGCGGACCGCAGTTCGCCGTCAGGCATCACAAAATGTGACGGCCCGACGTTTCGGGAACATCGGGCCGGTTTCAGAGGGATTACGCCTTCTTGTTGCGCTCGATGTAAGCGTAGGCGGAGTGATTGTGGATGGATTCGAAATTTTCCGCTTCCACAAGGTAGTAGTCCACGCGGTCGTCGGCGTTGAGCGTTTTGGCCATGTCGCGCACGAGGTCTTCCACGAACTTAGGATGATCGTACGCGTATTCGGTCACGAATTTCTCGTCGGAACGCTTGAGACGGGCCCAGAGCTGGCAGCTCGCGGCTTCTTCGGCGATGGAAATCTGCTCTTCGAGGGACATCGGCACCGAGAGAACGAGCGAGGAGCGCAGGTGCGAGCGCTGGTTGTGCGCGCCGTAGCGCGAAATTTCCTTCGAGCAGGGGCACAGGCTCGTCACGGGCGCGGTGACTTCCTGTCGAACGCGGATTTCACCATCCTGCGCGTCGGCGATCCAGGCGGCCTGATAGTTCATCAGACTGTCGAGGCGGCTCACGGGAGCGGTCTTGCGCACGAAGAAGGGGAAGGAAATCTTGATCGTGCCTTCGCGGGCTTCGAGGCGTTCGAGCATGCGCGTCATCAGCTTGCGCACGACGTCGGCGTTGAGGGGCTCGTCGTTTTCTTCAACGAGGGCGATGAAGCGCGACATGTGCGTTCCCTTCTGGTCGGCGGGAAGCGAGACGGTGGTCTCGAGCGAGGCGACGCTGTGCTGCGGGCCGTGTTTGCTCTCCACCGTGATGGGAAGCGTGACGCCGCGGATGCCGACTCGCGTGATGGCGATGTTTCGACCGTCGTGCAGGGACTGCACGTCGGGAAGGGCGTTCTTTTTATCGAGTTCCATAGGTTCTTTCTGGGTGTGCCGATGATCGGACGAGCGTCCTGGAGAAGGTAACATCGGCAAAATCGGAAACGGCGTCCGAACCGCCCCAAAAATGCGTGTCGGTCGGGGCGCGGGATGCCGTCAAAGGGAATAGTGGGCAGATATCTTACTAAAAGACCGCCCGCCTGTGCAGGCGGCGGCGCTCGGAAATGCCCGAGACAGGCCGTTGCGCGGGGTGATGGACCATAAATTGTCACATTTGAAGCGCCCGAGAAACGGAGGTCTCCCTTTAGAATCACTTGCAAAGGAGAGGGCGGCGCGTGCGCCGCGCGTCTCCGCTGGATGAATCCGCTAGGACACGACAATGATCTTTTATTTCCCTCCCCGCATGGAGAACCCCTTCGTTCGCATTCTGCTCGGCGTGGCCGCGTTTGCCGTGATCGTCGGCGTCGCGATGGTGGCTCTGCCCGTCATTCTGGGCGTGATGGCCTTCTGCTTTGCGGCCGGACTCCTCTATTGGCTGTATCTGAAGTTCACCGGGAAGCTCACCGGGGCGGCGTCGATGGAAGAGACGATCCGCGAATCCATGAACCGCGCGGAAGCCGAGTCGAGAAGCCGTTACGAGTACGAGGAGCGCGTAGAGGTCGGGATGATCGAAACGAGCGACAAAAAGCGCTGGAAGATGAACGACGTCGAAGACATTGAGGAGTCTCCCAAAGGGTCGAAGTAAAAATTTTTCGGCTTTTTGACGAAAACCTCTTGACAAATTTTTCTGGTTGAGGCATAATTCGAATCCTCGCTAGGACGGGTGCCCGAGTGGCTAAAGGGGGCAGACTGTAAATCTGTTGGCTTACGCCTACGATGGTTCGAATCCATCCCCGTCCACCAGCGAACTTCACCGCTTGCAACTTTCGCTTAGCAAGTACGTGCGGAGCGGAAGGCCCCTTGAAAGGACGGTAGACGGCGTCTCCCCTCCGATTTCAAATCTCCTTCTCCCCTCCGAAATTTTTCCTTTATGCCCATGTGGCTCAGTGGTAGAGCACTCCCTTGGTAAGGGAGAGGTCATGCGTTCGATCCGCATCATGGGCACCACAGAATTTTCTTCAGTCTCTTTCCGGGTATCCGGGATTGCTTTCAGGAGCCAAACATGGCCAAGGGTAAGTTTGAACGTACCAAGCCCCACGTCAACGTGGGCACCATCGGTCACGTGGACCACGGTAAGACCACGCTGACCGCCGCCATCACGACGATTCTTTCGCGCCACTTCGGCGGTGAAGCCAAGGCGTAC
>CASDQM010000051.1 GCA_949282745.1 uncultured Sutterella sp.
AGCATTTATGTATTGATCTGATTATAAGCTAGATTTTAAAAAAAACAAGGCCCTCGCGGACAAATCCTTTGTGTCGCAAGGGCCTTACTAAGTTTTACAACTAGCTTGAATGAAATTTACGGGAGTTCAAGGTCCCAAGAGCTCCAGGCAATAGGCGTCGTAGAGCCGAGCAAAACGCCCGACCATGCGGAAGAAACCTTCCGCCTCCGAAAAAGCAAGGGGATCCGTAGCCCGCCATTCCCGAACCCCATCTTTGTCCTTGTCGGCACGGGGACCGCCTTCCAATCTCTCGAAGGGAGCCTGCCGTTCGCTACCCTGCGAAGCGATCTCCCACCACCATTCGTCCTGACCGAGCAACATGGCCTGAATGGCCTGCACAAAACCGCAACCCAACTTGTAAAACGCATCCTGACCGTGTGAATCGATGAAGCTCTCGACAGAAATCTCGTCGCCCAGATTGAAGCAGAAGGGAGTAAAGGCATTCAGTCCGAGTTTCCTGTCCTCTTTGTGCCCGCGAAACCACGTTTCATAACGAGACTGCAGATTCCAAGTCTCTGAGGCTCCAGTCTCGTAAATTCGCCCCATATGGTAGGCCTTGAGAATCTGCCCTCCGTTCAGGGGTTTCGCGGTCGTATTGAGAGGCTCGAAAAAGTTGCGGACCGCAGGGTTCGAAGTCTCGCCCCGCTTGCGCTCAAAAGCCACGATGGAGAACGTCACGCTCCGAAGCAGGGTCAGCCTTTCCCCTTTTGAGGCGGCGCTCGCATCGGATCGTCGCTGACACACGTTCCGAATGATTCGGCGGATTCTGCGTGCGTGGATGGTGCTCTGCAGATTGTTCGTCTGAAGAAGATGTTTCAGGCGCGAAGGTTGCTTAACACCGAGCCTTTTCGCGTTCAAAATCATCTCCCCGTACCATTCGACGATGAGTAGCGCAAAGGTCAGGAGGCGCTGTTGGCCATCCACGATGAAATCCGTGTCGGACGTCTCTTCGATCACCACGACCCCGATGTCGGGCGCGCCCGTCTCCGGCTGAAAAAGCGAGTCAAGGAGCGACTCCGTAAAGGCCGTCACGTGACTTTCGGACCAGGTATACGGGCGTTGAAAGTCCGCAACGGCGGTCCGGTGGTTTTCTTCCAGAAGCCACTGCGCGACGGAGCGGCGAATCTCCTCAGTGTTGTTGTCTGCGTCCGGCATGGGTTTAAAACATAGTTGGAGAGAATGAACGGGAGGAAGGTCATTATTGAGCGCCCGCGGGAATACGTCAACAAACGGCCTGATACGGGCGGGAAAACACTCCGGCAGGTCGTCACCCAATGTCGCATCCGGGCATGGTTATATTTCCCCACTTTGGAACATTCGTTCACGATTTCACTCATCGACTTCAGGGAAAAGTCGAATGACTTCTCCGCCCTCCCGCACCTACCATGGATTTGTACGAAGAGCATTTTTCTCTTGACGGGGCTACGGGGCGGATCTCATTGCCATACGACCTCCGTCCGCCCCGCCCCGTCTCAAAAAGGAGTTTCTTATGAGCAATATTTCCCGTCGTCAGTTCTTCGGCTCCACCGCCGCCGTCGCGGCCGTCGGCCTAACGGGCGCCGCGCATGCGGCCGACCTATGCTCTATTCCCAAGAAGTGGGACAAGACGGTCGACGTGATCATCGTGGGTGCGGGCGGTGCGGGCCTCGCCGCCGCCATCACGGCGCTTGAAAAGGGCGCGAAGGTCGCCATCCTTGAAAAGCTCGGCATGCCCGGCGGCAACACCATGGTTTCGGGCGGCGGCATGAACGGCGCCGTCGTGGAAGAAGCGAAGAAGGCCGGCATCGAAGACTCCCCGAAGCTTCATACCGAACAGACGCTCGCCGCGGGCGACTTCCGCGCCGACCCGGCTCTGGTCGCTCAGTACGCCGAAAAGATGCCCGAGACGGTCGAATGGTTCCGCAAGCTCGGCGTCACCTTCACGCCGATCTATCAGATCTACGGCGGCCTCTGGCCGCGCTGCCGCAACCCGCAGGGCCAGAAGGGCTACGCCTACATTGAAGCGATGCTGAAGCGCTTGAAGGAACTCAAGGGCGAAGTCCTCACGGGCCACAAGGTAACGGCCTTCATCCGTGAAAATCCGTCCGAAGGCCGCGTGCTCGGCGTGGAAGTCGAAGTGAAGGGAAAGAAGGAATACTGGCGCGCCACGAAGGGCGTCGTTGCAACCGCCGGCGGCTACGCCTACAACGCCGAAATGTGCGCCTACTTCGACCCGCGCCTCACCAAGCTCTCCACGACGAACCAGCCGGGCGCCACGGGCGAAGTCCTCGTTGCCATGCAGGACATCGGGGCGCTTGCGATCGGGCTTGACTACATCCAGTGCATTCCGGGGACGGCTCCGGGCTACAAGTCGAAGGGGAATCTCATCCAGGTGATCGAGTACTCCATCTTCGTCAACAAGGAAGGAAAGCGCTTCGTCGCCGAAGACTCCCGCCGCGACGTGATCCGCGACGCGACGCTTGCGCAGACCGGCCAGACCGTCTATCCGCTCACGGACTCCGTGGGCTTTACCGCGGACAACAAGTTCCAGGGCGAAACGAACAAGAAGGCGCTTGCCGACGGCACGCTCTTTGAAGCGCAGACGCTCGACGAACTCGCAGGCAAGATCGGCGTTCCCGCCGCGGAACTCAAGAAGACGATCGCCGAATACAACAAGACCGTCGACACGAAGAAGGATCCGCTCGGCCGTGCGCCGCGCATGCTCGCGCACAAGATCGAGAAGGCGCCCTTCTACGCGGGCCCGATCGGCATGGCTCGCCACCACACGATGGGCGGCGTCAAGATCGACGTGAAGGCCCGAGTGCTCGACCGTCACGGCAAGGTCATTCCGGGGCTCTACGCCGCGGGCGAAGTGACGGGCGGCATCCACGGGACGAACCGCGTGGGCGGCAACGCTCTGGGCGACGCCTTCACCTACGGCCGCATCGCGGGTGAGTCCGCCGCGACGGGTGCGTAACTGAGAAGCCGACGACCGCGCGTCGTCGGCGTGACGACTCTCTGCGGGCGGCAAAGCAAAGACACAAACGCCGCCCGCCCGAGATGCTCACGAGGCCGATCCGGAAACGGGTCGGCTTTTTTCCGTTGCCCGTACGCCGCATGACCGCATCAGCGAAGAAGGGATTGGGGAGTGTCTCCTTTTTCTTCCCTGAGATGCTTGACGGCACAATCACTCCGCCGTTATTTTTTCCTTGTGGACGCGCTCCAAACCTTCTCTCTTGGAGTGCTCCGGTTCCGAGCCCCGGATCGTACGTGTCCGGGGTTTCGTGTGTCAGGGGCTTCGGTCCCCGACCGCGCGACCGCGTCGTTCGGCTTGCCGGCGGCGCGGTTTCCTTTTGTCGGCCCGGCGCCCAGCCCGACGCCCGCTTCCAAAGACGCGAAAGCCCGGTGGTGGCTGAACTGTCCCCAGAAAGCGAGACACTTTCTGGGGACACTTTTATGGGCAAGAAGATTTCAGCAGAAATTCGCCACCAAGTTTTGTTGTTGCTTCAGCAGGGCGCACGCTCTTGGACCATCGCCACAAGGCTCGGCCTTG
>CASDQM010000052.1 GCA_949282745.1 uncultured Sutterella sp.
ACTGTACCGTTTCCGCATGACGGAAGAGGTCGCCGCCCTTCTCAAAAAATACGGGTTGGATTCTGTGATCCGCTTTTTCGGGGAAAAGTACCGCTTTGAAAACGCCGCGCTGTACCGGCAGGGCAAAAAGGTGTATTCCTGCTGTTCGCACGAGGGGTTGGAAGATTGGGCGGACAAGGCATTCGCCGCATCGCTTGCGCGCCTATGCCGCCGCGAGATCGAACGATCCGCCGCCTATGCCGCCGCGCGCGATCGGCTGAAAGCGCTCCCCTCCAAGGAGCGGGCTGCACAGAAAATCGGGTATGCCTTTTCCGTTTTCACGCATTTCGAAAACTATGTGGAGGACGATATCGGCGTCACCATTCACGGTTGCTACGAGGAGGAGTGCGCCTTTCCGACCTTTCGCAGCCTTGCAAAAATGCTTTTATCCGACGAAATCAACGCGCTTTTGGCGGGAGCGGACCGCTTTGCCGACCTCGCCGAAGCGCGGGCCCTGGCCGCCCGCTGGGGCCTGCGGCGCTTCCCCGCCGTGGCGCTCTTTCGCGACAATGTCTTTTTGGGGGCGGTCGAAGCGCTGCAGCCCTGGGAGACCTACTGCCGACAGTTGGGCGAAATCGCTCAACGCACGGAGGCTCCCGCGCGCACCATCGCCATCACGCCCGTTTCGACGCCCTCCTGCGGCGACTGACGGAACCTGAAAAGAACGCTCTAAGAAAAAGGAAGAAGAAACCCATGGCAACGTTGACGACGAGTTCGGCCTGGGCCGACGTACGGCTCACCCCGGAAGAGGAACGCATTGCGGCGGAGGAAACCCTTCGCTTTCTGAAGGAAGTTTCCGACGAGGCCGGGCGCGCCCTCGCGGAAAAATCGGAGGAGGCGGCGAGAAGCCTTCACCGCGTGTGGGACTTTTCGTCCTTTACGCCCGCGACGATTCCCTTCCTCATCGCGACCCTCGGCGCGGGGGAAGTGCGCATCGTCCTTCACGGCGGGCTCGTGAAGATGGAGGAAACGGGCATTCCCGCCCTCTGGCGCGTGCAGTTGGGCGAAACGCAGTCCTTCGTGCTCGCGCTCATTCCCCCGTCCGTCGTGGCGATGGCTTCGAGAGGCGAAGCGGAACTCAAGATCCCCGAATCGGCCCCCGAAGGCGTCTTTGCGGCGCCAGCGATTCTCGAGGAACTGCGCGAAGCGCTCTCGAAGGCGGACACGACGCGCTGGAGCACGAAGCCCGGCCACATGGTCGAGATGACGCGCCAGCCCCTGGCCCCGGGTGACCAGGCCTATCTTGCGGGCGTTCTGGGTCTCGGCGACATCGACATTCGCCTCACGGGCTTTGCGGACTCCCGCATCATGAGCACCAAGGTGCGCGGGATCTGGCACACGCAGATTCTGAACCACGCCGGGAAGGGGCTGCTTGACGCCTACGTCGTCGGACTCATTCCCGCGGAAGTGCCCGCCACGCCCGAAGAGCTCGAAGACACGGTCGCGCGCTGCAAGGAATTCGCCGACGTGGTCGAGGCCGACCGTGCAAGAGGAGCGCACGGATGACGACTCCTTTCGACGACATTCCGCCGGGGCGCGTCGATCAGCTGCTCGACCGTCTCAACGAGGCGCGGATCGGACCCGACACCAAGATGCAGTGCAAGGTCTGCTGGTGGGTCTACGACCCGCAAGAGGGGTGCGAGGAGTGGGACATTCCTCCGGGGACGCCCTTCACCGACCTGCCCGAGCACTTCACGTGTCCGGGCTGCGGAAACGACAAGACGGCCTTTCTCGTGAAGGACGACGAATAGCCGTTTCCCTCAACCTCTCAGCGCGGCGCGGGCGAAAGCCCGCGCTTCTCTTTTGGGCGCTACACTTTCCCGAAAGCTACGAAGGAGACATGCATGCTTCGGGACCACATCGAGGTGCGTGGCGCGCGCGTACACAATCTCAAGAACATCGACGTCGACGTGCCGCTTCACAGGATCGTGGGCGTCGCGGGCGTCTCGGGGTCGGGAAAGTCGTCGCTCGCGTTGGGGGTCCTCTACGCGGAAGGGTCGCGACGCTACCTCGAGGCGCTCTCCACCTACACGCGGCGCCGCATGACGCAGGCGCCCAGAGCCGAAGTGGACGAAGTTCTCTACGTCCCCGCGGCGCTTGCTCTCCGGCAGCGGCCGGGCGTGCCGGGTCTTCGGAGCACTTTCGGGACGGGCACGGAACTCCTGAACGTTCTTCGCCTCATTTTCTCGCGCCTTGCCTCGCATCGCTGTCCCAACGGTCACCGCGTCCCGCCCACGACGGACGTCGCGGCGGGAAAGGAACTCGTCTGTCCCGAGTGCGGTGCGCACTTCTTTGCGCCCTCCGCCGAAGAGCTGTCGTTCAACGGCCGCGGCGCCTGCGAACACTGCGGCGGCACGGGCGTCGTGCGCACGGTCGACCGTTCGACCCTCGTTCCCGACGAAAGCCTCACGATCGACGAGGGGGCGGTGGCGCCCTGGAAGACGCTCATGTGGTCCCTCATGACGGACGTCTGCCGCGCCATGGGCGTGCGCACGAACGTTCCCTTCCGGGACCTCACGCCCGAAGAGCGCAAGATCGTCTTCGAAGGGCCCGCCGTCAAGAAGCACATCCTCTACCAACCCAAAAACGGGGAGGGCGCGACGGAACTCGACTTCACCTTCTTCAACGCCGTCTACACGGTGGAAAATGCGCTTTCGAAAGTGAAGGACGAAAAGGGGATGAAGCGGGTCGAGCGCTTTCTTCGCTCGATCCCCTGTCCCGAATGCGGGGGCACCCGACTTTCCGCCGCGGCGCGCGCGCCCGAAGTGGCGGGGATCACGCTCGACGAGGCCTGCCGCATGACGTTGAAGGACCTCGCCCGCTGGGTCGACGCCCTGCCCGCGACTCTTCCCGAGCCCATGCGGCCGATGGCCGAAAACCTCGCCGAATCCTTCCGTTCGACCGCAAGGCGTCTGACGGACCTGGGCCTCTCCTACCTCACGCTCGACCGTTCGAGCGCGTCGCTCTCGACGGGCGAACGCCAGCGCATGCAGCTCGCGCGCGCCGTGCGAAACCGCACGACGGGGGTGCTTTACGTTCTCGACGAACCGTCGATCGGTCTGCATCCCGCCAATTTGAAGGGCCTCACGGGCGTCATCCGCGACCTCGTCTCGGACGGCAACTCCGTGCTCCTTGTCGATCATGACGCGACGCTTCTCTCGGAAGTCGACCATCTGATCGAACTCGGCCCCGGCGCGGGCGCCGCGGGCGGCCGGATTTTGACGCAGGGTCCGCTCGAAGTCGTGCGCAGGGATCCCGCCTCGCGCATCGCGCCCTACCTCAAGGAGCATTCCCTTTTCCGAACGAACCGGGCCGCTCCCGAAGAGCTCTTCAGCCTCGGGCGCATTCACCTTGAAACCGGGGCGATCCATACGGTGAAGCCTCTCTCGCTTGACATTCCCAAGGGGCGTCTCACGGTCGTGACGGGCGTTTCGGGGTCGGGTAAGACGACGCTCGTTCTGGAGAGCCTCGTTCCGGCCCTCGAAGCCCTCACCGAGGGAGCGCCCATGCCCGATCACATCCGCAAGATCGAGGCCGAAGGGATCCGCCGCGTGAAGTTGATCGACGCGACGCCCGTCGGGATCAACGTGCGCTCGACCGTCGCCACCTACGCGAACGTCCACGACGAGTGGCGAAAGCTCTTTGCCAAAACGAAGGACGCCAAGGCCCGGGGTAAGAAGGCCGGGGACTTTTCCTACAACACGGGGTCGCTTCGCTGTCCCGAGTGCGACGGCACGGGCGTCGTGACGCTCGACGTGCAGTTTCTCCCCGACGTGGAAATCCCGTGTCCCGCCTGCCGCGGGAGCCGCTACGCGAAGGAAGCCGAGACGATCTTCTTTGAAAATAAGGACGGAGAATGCCGCACGCTCCCGCAGCTCATGGCCTCCGACGTGCACGAGGCCGTGCGCTTCTGCCGCGACGAAAAGGGCGTGGCCGCGCGCCTTCAGGTCTTGGACGACCTGGGGCTCGGCTACCTCACCTTGGGCGAAGCGACCCCCGCGCTCTCGGGCGGGGAGGCGCAACGCCTCAAACTCGCTTCCGAAATGGGACGCGGCCAGGCGGACGCCGTCTTCGTCTTTGACGAGCCGACGATTGGGCTGCACCCCGAAGACGTGAAGACCCTCGTCGGGGTCTTCGATCGGTTGCTCGCCGCGGGCGCGACCGTCGTCGTGATCGAGCACGACCTCGACGTGATCCGCTCGGCCGACTACGTCGTCGACCTGGGGCCGGGCGGAGGCGAAGAGGGCGGCCGCATCGTCGCCTGCACGACGCCCGAAGGACTTCGCGAGGTGCCAGAAAGCCGCACGGGACGATTCCTCTGAGTTCCGCCGAAGGAGGGAGGCACTTTCGTGTCGCCCTCCGAAGAAACCCGCGCCGGCGATTTTCGCCGCGCTCTTCACGACGGGCGCGAACGCCTCTTCTTAGAATGTCGGAATAACGACACGGATTCTTGCATGAAATTTGCCGCCCTTACCCGAACGCTCAAACGTCACTCGCTCTGGACCACGCTCAAAAACCTGACGGGGTTCTTCTTTGCGCGCCTCAAGGATACGCAGATTCAGGAAGTGGCGTCCTCGATGACGTTGACGACGCTTCTCTCCCTCATCCCGTTGCTCGCCGTGAGCCTCGCGGTCTTCGCGGCCTTCCCGAGCTTTGCCTCCTCGCGCGCGGCGCTCGAGTCGATGATTCTCGAGAGCTTTCTGCCGCCGCAGTACAGCGAGCAGATCGTCCACTACCTGCAGGTCTTCATGACGCAGGCCTCGGGCCTCGGGATCTTCGGTCTGGCGGGCTTGGCCGTGACGGCGCTCCTTTTGATCGACAAGTTTTTCGTGACGATCAACCGGATCTTCAAGGTGCGGCGCCTTCGCCCCTGGCCGCAGCGCGCGCTCATATACTGGGGGATGCTCACGCTCGCCCCGGCGGCGATCTTTTTGTCGCTCACCATGTCGAAGCAGGCGATCGAAATCGCCATGAGCGGCGTCGAAGCGCCGGGCTTTCTCAATACGCTCTACTTCTGGGGCCAGGTGCTCCTTCAGGGTCTCGGCTACGCCGTTCTCTACAAATTCGTCCCGAACTGCCGCGTACCCGCACAGAACGCCTTGATCGGCGGACTCTCGGTCGCGATCGTGGGGCAGGTCGTCAAGACCTGCTTTGAGACCTATGTGACGGCGGGAACGCTCTCGAACATCTACGGCGCCTTCGTGGCGCTCCCCGTTTTCCTTCTGTGGCTCTACGTCACCTGGCTTCTCGTCTTTTCGGGGGCTGCCATCACCGCGACGATTCCGCTTCTCTTTTCGGGACGCTACGCCGACAGCTACAAGCGCGGAAACGACTTCCTCACGGGCGTCGCGCTTCTGCGCGTCCTCCTTGACGCGCGCCGCGCGAACAATCCGGCGGTCGACATCGAAACGCTCTGCGGCGAAGTGGACAGCTATCCGGAAGCGGCCGAACGCATCCTTCACTCGCTCGCGTCGGTCGGCTACTGTGCGGAAGTGAATCAGGACAAAAAGCGGGGCGGCCACTGGGTGCTTTTGTGCGATCCCTCGCGAAAGAGCCTCAAGGATGCGCTTCACGTGCTCCTCGTCGATCAGACGAACCGGCTCGTGCTCCCGAAGCGCGAACTGACCCGACGCGACGAAGGAATGCTCTGCGACTGGTACCGCGACGTACGCTCGGGCGAGGCGATCAGCATGCCGCTCGACGAGATCTTCCCGGTTGAGGGAGAAAAGACGGCCGATTCGAGCGCTCCCGCCGCACCGGCCGACCCGAACCCAGCGTCCTGAGTCTCTCCGGACGCTTCCTCTCTCTCTCTTCTCAGCGCCTCCGCTTCTTCGGAATCGGAGGCGTTTTCGTAGCTGTATTTCATACAATAAAGTATCGAAGAGTACCGTTGTACTCATCGGTATCGAATGGATTTGGTACTCGTATTTTCGGTCTCTTTCACAATCCCGCCACAAATCCGTTTGTCTCTGAACAAGAGGGGAAAATCCTTGAAACGACTGAGGTTTTCATGGACCTTGAGAGTACTTTTAGTGATGGAAAAAGAACTGATCGGTACAAAACGGAGCGTCGATGCCGTAGGATGAGGTCTTCCTTTCACAATAGGCGGGCGACTCCTTGCGCCCGTCCGAACTTACAGAGAGACCTCGTTATGAAACCCTGGATCCGACTGTCCGCCGCGGCGGGCGCCTGTCTTTTCTCGGCCGCCACCGTGACGGCCGCCGACATTGAAGCCTACGGCGTGCTCGACACCTATATCGAAGCCTATTCGAACGGCGACGGCACGACGACGCGCCTCTCTTCGGGCGGCGCTTCGCCTTCCTGTTACGGCCTTCGCGGCGAAGAGCAGCTCGCCAACGGCCTCAAGGCCTTCTTTGCGCTCGAGGGCGGCATTCTCGTCGATCAGGGGACGTCGACCCCCGACAGTCCCGCGCAGAGCGACTACATCTTCCAGCGCCACGCCTACGTGGGTCTTGCGGGCGACTTCGGGCGCGTTTCGTTCGGCTACCAGTACACGCCCACCTTCATCGCGCTCGCCTCGATGGACCCCGCGGGCTTTTCGCTCGGCTCGGCCATGGGTACCTTCTCGTCGCCCACGGCCCGGGGCGTGAACGGCGGCGCCGCCTCCGACCTCACGTCGCGTTCCGCGAACGCCGTGTCGTATCAGTCGCCGAAGCTCGGCAATTTCGTCTTCACGCTCTTTGCGGGTCTCGGCGAAAAGGAAAAGACCTCGGGCGACGTTTCGTCGACGCGCGGCAACTACTACGGCGGGTCGGCGCGCTACATGAACGGGGCCTTCACGAGCGTTCTCGCCTTCGGCATTCACAAGGCGCAGTTCAACCGCGACGCCGACGGTCACGACTATTCCGGGAACGACTATCAGGTCGACTTCGCCGTGAATTACGACTTCGGCTTTGTGAAACCCGCCCTCAACTTCGCCTGGAAGAAGGGGAACGACCGGTCGTCGGGCGCCGCGCCCGCGGCCTTCCAGTCGGAAAACATCTTCGTTTCGCAGGCGGGCTTCTCGGCTCCGGTCGCGGGCGGCCGCTGGATGGCGAGCGTCGCCTATGCCCGCAACAGCACGACGGAGGACGCGGACGCCCTCTCGGCCGGCACGCGTTATGAATATCCGCTCTCGAAGAAGACCTTCGTCTACACGGGTGCGATCGCGGTCTGGAACGAAGACCGCGCCGACTACAGCCTTTCGGGGGGCGGCGGCTCCACGGCCGGCATCCCGACGGTGATGGGAAAGAACGCCTCGACCTTCTTTGCCGGGATCAACACGCGCTTCTGACGCGCGGTTGACGCACGCTTCGGGACCTCGGCGTCCCGAAGCCCTCAGGGCCTTCGCAACCATTCGGACCGACCGTGACGGACGAACGGGCGAAGGCCCATCCGTTTTTCGGAAAGAAGAGACGGTTGCGCAGGGGAAGGGGATGGGTTTTCTTGCCGCGGCGCCCTCCTATAGAATGGCGGACAATCGATTTTTTTCCTCTTCTTTCCCTCGTCCGTTTCCCCCATGCGTCGACACGTCGGCATCCTTTCGCTTCTCGGCGTCCTTCTCGGAGGCGTCCTCAGCCTCTCCGGATGGGACGCGATGGCCTTTGCGCCGCCTTTGCCTCCCGTCTTTCGGGTCGGCATCGAGTCGACCCTGGAGCCCGAATTCTTCGTCGAATCCTTCGCGCCCGCCATGCGGACGCTTCGGGAGCGTTTCCCCGAGACGCGATTCGTTACGACGGAATATTCGAGTCGAGACCTCTCGCAGGCGGTGAGCCGGGGCGAAGTGGACCTCTTCTTTGCCGACAGCGCGCTTTTCGGACTCCTGCAGCACCGCGAGGGCGCCCGGCCGATCGCGATGCGCACGGTCCCGGGCGCGCGCAATCCGGGGCGCGCAGTGGGCTTCACGGTGGTCGTGCCCAAGGAAAGTCCGCTACGGGCGCTCTCCGACTTGGACGGCAAGCGCCTCGCGGTCGAAAGCCGCGAAGCCTATTCGCCATGGCTCCTCTTTTTGGGACGCATGGCCGAGATCGGCGTCTCGAACGACCGAATCGCGCAAGACGTGATCGAAACGGGCTACGGCGTCGCCGACCCGGTACGAGCGCTTCAGGAGGGGCTTGCCGACGGGGCCGTGCTCGCGTCCTGTCAGCTCGAGCGCCTCGAACGAGCGGGCATTCTTGCGCCGGGCAACCTTCGGGTGCTCGACGCGCAGGGGGCCGATCAGGATCCCGACGAACCGCTGGAGGTGGACGTCTGCTGGCGCTCGGGAGACCTCTTTCCCGACGCGGTGCTGGGTCTTTCGCGGCACGTGTCCTCCGAGGCCGCCACGGCGATCACCGTCGCCGTTCTCTCCGCGCGTCCGACCAAGGAAGGGTATTCCTGGCGCGTCGAATCCGACACGACGAAGGTCGACGACCTCTACCGCAAACTGCAGATCGGTCCCTACAGCTATCTGCGGGAATGGAATTGGGCGGACCTCTGGGTGCGCTACCGCGGCTACGCGTTGGCGGGACTCGCGCTCCTCGCGGCCCTCCTGATCCACGTTCTGCGCGTCAATCTCCTCGTGAAGCGCCGTACGCACGAACTTACCGAAACGATCCGGGAAAAGGAGCGGCTCGACGAAGAGGCGCGGGACGCGCGCGAGCGGCTCTCCGAAATGGAACGCGCGGGCGTCGTCTCGGAACTCTCGAGCATGTTCGCCCACGAGGTGCGCCAGCCCCTGGCCGCCGCAACGGCCTATGCCGACGGCATCGGATTCGGACTGCGCTCGGGCGCCGATCGGGAGCTTCTCTGCGAGGCGGCCGAAAATCTCGCGCGGGAAACGAAGCGCATCTCCGACATCGTCGAGCGCGTGCGCGGCTACGCCAAGGCGCGCCAGCACCCGAGAAGGGAGATCGATCTGAGAGACCTTGCCGAACGGGCGCTTCGCACCTTCGGGCAGTCGTCCCTGGCTTCGGACGTCGACGTTGTCTACCGCCGCGCTCCCGCAGCAGTGAGGGTCGAAGTTGAACCCCTTGAACTTGAGCTCGCCCTCGTGAATCTTCTGCGCAACGCCGCGCAGGCGATGACGGCGGCCGAGCGCCCCGGGCGAAACCGCATGACGCTTCGCGTTGAAGTTCTCCCGCCCGAAGGGCTTTCCGAGCGCCATTCGATCGACACGACCCGTCCCATGGCGGCGGTCACGGTCGAGGACGAGGGACCGCAACTCTCCGACGAGGCGTTTTCACGCCTCGCCCGGCCCGTCGAGAGCCTCAAGAAGGAGGGACTTGGCCTCGGGCTCACGATCGTGAAGCACATCCTCGAGGCGCACGGAGGCTTCCTGCGCTTTGAACGCCGCGACGATCCGGAGGGCGGCCTGCGGGCCGTGCTGCTCCTGCCGATCCTCGACGAACAGACCGAGGCTTGACGAAGAAGCCTCCATTTCCGAAACTTTTCCTTTGTCCCGACGAGAATTCCGAATGTTTCCCTCCCTGATCCGCCTGGTCGACGACGACCGGGAATTCCGCACCGCCCAGATCTTCGCCCTTCGCATGGCGGGACTCGACGCCGTCGGCTTTGAGAGTGCCGAGCGGTTTTTGCAGGGCGACGACGCCCGCCGCCCGGGCTGCGTCGTACTCGACGTGCGCATGGAGGGGATGTCGGGGCTTGAGTGTCTTCGCAAACTGAGGGAGTCCGGGCGGGACATTCCGATCGTCTTTTTGAGCGGCCACGGCGACATCGACATGGCGCTCTGGGCCGTGAAGCACGGAGCGGCCGATTTTCTCCAAAAGCCCGTCCGAACCGAGCGGCTCGTCGAGAGCTGCCGGCGCCTCATCGCGTGGCACGAAGCGGAACTTCGCAGAAAGGCGCACGCGAGCAAGCTCTCGGAAATTTGGGCGACCCTTACGCCCAAGGAAAAGGAAGTGGCACGCGGCATGGCGGAGGGGCTGAGCGCAAAGGGCGCCGCGGAGACGCTCGGCGTTTCCGAGCAGGCCGTCAAAATGCACCGCTCGAACGTCTACCGAAAGCTCGGCGTCAAGACGCCGGTCGAAGTGGCGCGTTGGGTGGCGTCGGCGGACGCCGAAGCGAAGGAAGACCAAACGGGCGCGCTCGTTCTGGCGACGCTTCTCGCCGACGAAGGGGATGAGCCGTGACCGCGAAGGAAATTTCCCGCCGCAGGCTTTTCCTCGGCCTTACGGGCGCGGCCCTCGGGACGGCGCTCCC
>CASDQM010000053.1 GCA_949282745.1 uncultured Sutterella sp.
ATATTGCAATTACTACAATGAGGAACGTATCCAAGCCAAGTTGAACTACCGCTCACCTAAGCAATATAGGGAAGCGATAGCTCAACAGGCTTGAACGCCCGATCGATCAAAAATCTGTCTCGCAAAGTGGGGACAGTTCAATTCGGGCTTTCGTGAAGTGGTCTTCAGGGGAGATTACTTCTTGGCGTCGGCGGCCTTGGCCTGCTGAGCGAAGATGTAAGCCTGCTGACCGGCGATGCGGCCGAAGACGACGATGTCGGCCTGGGCGTTGCCGCCGAGGCGGTTGCCGCCGTGGACGCCGCCCGTGACTTCACCCGCGGCGAAGAGGCCCGGGATCACGTTGCCCTTCTGATCGTAGACCTGGGTCTTGGAGTCGATCTTGATGCCGCCCATCGTGTGGTGAACGGCCGGGGTCACGACGATCGCGTAGAAGGGGCCCGTGGCGAGGTCGCGCGGCATGTCGGCGCGGCCGAAGGCGTCCTTCTTGGCATCCTTGCCCTTCTTCCAGTCGGCCATCGTCTGCTTGAGGACGTCGGCCTTGACGCCCATGGCCTTGGCGATGTCGTCAAGCGTTTCGCCCTTGAGCATGTAGGACTGCTTGATGTAGCCGTTGGTGGCCTTGAGCGACTTCTGCATGTCGGAGTCGAAGAAGAGGTAGGCAACGCCGTCCTTCTGCTTCAGGATGGCGGCCGACACGGCGTCGCGCGTGTCGAGTTCGTTGAAGAAGCGCTTGCCGTCCTTGTTGATGAGGATGGCGCCGTTGCCGCGAACGGCTTCGGTGATCATTTCGCCGACCTTCGGAACGACCGTCGGGTGCGTCTGAATTTCGGTCATGTCGATGAGCGCGGCGCCGGCCTTTTCGGCGACGACGATGCCGTCACCCGTGGCACCGGGGTGGTTCGTCGTGGCGAAGCCCTTGAGGCGGGGCACGTACTTCGAAACGAGTTCGTTGTTGCCGGCGAAGCCGCCGGCGGCGTTCACCACGGCCTTGGCGTTGATCTTGTAGGAGCCGTCCTTGCCCTTGACGACGAGACCCGTCACGACGCCCTTGCCGTTCTTCATGATTTCAACGGCCTGGGTGTTCATGCGCATGTCGATCTGGCGGGCCTTGGCGGCCGTGTAGAGCGTGCGGACGACTTCCGGACCCACGAGGGCGCCGCCCGTCGGACGGTGCGTGCGGGGCTGCGAGGCGCCGGCCATCAGACCGACGTCGCGGAAGTCACCGCCGAGCGCAAGGAGCCAATCCACGGCGGCGCCGGAATTGTTCACGAGCGTGCGGACGAGTTCGGGGTTGTTCTTCCAGTGACCGCCCTTCATCGTGTCGGCAAACATGATTTCGGTGCTGTCCTTCGTGCCCTTGGCCTTCTGAAGCGGCGTGCAGCAGGCGTTCAGACCACCAGCGGCGCGGACCGTGTTGCCGCCGGGCATCGCCATCTTTTCAACGACGATCACCTTGGCGCCGAGGTCGTGAGCCTGAACGGCGGCGGAAAGGCCGGCACCGCCGGCGCCGATCACGACGATGTCGGCCGTGACGTCTTCAGCGGCGGAAGCGACGCCGAAGGCGGCGCAAAGAGCGGTGGCAAGAAGCAGTTTCTTCATTCGATTTCTCCCAGTTCGAGAAGAAGATTGTTGTAAGACAGGCACGAAAAACCGTGCCCGAGAACTCAAGATAGTAAAGAAACCGAAGAAAGCCGCAAGTGTAAATTTCCCCTAGTTCTTCGCCTGAGCGCAATAAAATGCGACAATGTTCGACCGTCGGTCAAGGCTCGGGCGAGAAGGTTATCGAAATCTTCTTGTTCATAATTCAAAACTATAGTCTTGGTACCAAGCGAGCGGAGTTTCACTTGGATCAAATCCCCGACGGCCATTTTTCCGAGCTTCCTTTCGGAACGTACCGTACGGTCTCTTTCGCGCGCTAGACTGAGACCGCTTTGCATTTTTTAGTGTTATGAACGCAACGAAAACCCTTGCCGCTCTGCTTCTTGCGGCGACCTCGACCCTCCTCATGGCGGCGGGCAACACGGAAATCGAATCCTTCACGAAGGCCAAACGGCTTTTGGAAAGGGAGGTGTATTTCGATCACCGCGTGACGCTCTACTGCGGCGCCTCCTTTGACGCGCGAAAGAACGTGACGCTGCCCGACGGCTTCACGACGCCCAAGCACGCCAAGCGCGCCCAACGCGTCGAATGGGAGCACGTCGTTCCGGCCGAAAACTTCGGGCGGGCCTTCGTCGAGTGGCGTGAAGGGGCGGACGTCTGCGTCGACAAAAAGGGCAAAGCCTTCAAGGGCCGCAAGTGCGCGGAAAAGGCGAACGCCGCCTTCCGCTACATGCAGGCCGACCTCTACAACCTTTATCCCGCCATCGGCGCGGTGAACGCCATGCGCAGCAACTATCGCTATTCGATGCTGCCCGGCGTCCCCGCCACCTTCGGCACCTGCTCGATGAAGATCGACGGGCGCCGCGCGGAGCCGCCCGAAGCGGCCCGCGGCACGATCGCCCGCACGGTGCTCTACATGGCCGACGCCTACCGGGGGACTTATCGACTCTCCCGGCAGGACCGTCAACTCATGGAAGCCTGGGACCGTCAGTACCCGGTCGACAAATGGGAATGCACCCGCGCCCGCCGCATCGAGGCGATCCAGGGGAATCCCAACGAGCGCGTGAAGGAAGCGTGCCGCAAGGCGGGACTCTAATCATTCAGAAGGATTCCGTTCGATGAAACTCACCCAAGGTCTTCTCCTTTCGATTGCGGCCGCCTTTGCGGCGACGGCTTCGGCCGAGACGCTTGAAATCGGGACGCTCCCCGCGGCCGACTCGGCCGTTCTCTACGTGGCCGAAGCCGAAGGACTCTTCCGGAAGGAAGGCCTCGACGTGAAGGTCGTTCCCTTCAAGTCGGCGCTCGAGATCGGGGCCGCCATGCGCGCGGGCCGTCTCGACGGCCACTTCGGGGACCTCATGAACGTCTTCACCCAGAACGAAACCGGCATCAGGCAGAAGGTCGTTCTGACGACCACGCACACGCACCCCGAGCAGCGCTGCTTCGGGATGCTCGTCTCGCCCAAGGTGAAGAAGTACGAAAAGCTCGCCGACCTCGACGGCACGAGCACGGCGATGAGTTCGTCGACCATCATCGACTATCTTCTTGACCGCATGAAGGAAACGGAATCCCTTCCCGCGGGCGCCGTGAAGAACCTCGAAGTGAAGCAGATTCCGATTCGCCTGCAGATGCTCCAGAGCGGGCAGGTCGAAACGGCCATGCTCCCCGAACCCCTCGTGACGCTCGTTGAACAGAAGGGCGGACGCGTTCTCTGGAACGATTCGAAGCTGGACGAAGCCCTTGCGATCGTGGCCCTCAAGGCCGCGTACACGGACGAAAAGACGGTCGCGTCCTTCCGCCGCGCCGTGGCGCAGGCCGCGAAGCTCATGGAAGAAAAGCCCGACGCCTATCGTCCGCTCATGGTGAAGAAGGGCCTTTTGCCGCCGCCGCTCGCGAACAACTACAAGATGGTCCGCTTCTCGATGTTCGGGACCGCCGACGGCCTGCCGCCGCTTCCGACCGCCGAAGAAGTCCGCCGTGTGGGAGAATGGATGGTTCAAAAGAAGATGATCAAGGCCGTCCCCGCCTACGAAGACGTGGTCGCGCCCTAACTTTCGCTCAATCGCCTCATGTCGCTCACCCTTTGCGTTCGCCGCCTCTTTACGGGCTATGACAAGGCCCGCCCGATCCTTCGCGGACTCGATCTGACGCTTCCCGCGGGGGCGTCGCTCGCCGTCGTGGGACCCTCGGGCTGCGGAAAGAGCACCTTCCTTTCCACCGTGGCGGGCTTCACCGCTCCCTTGGAAGGGGAGGTCGCATGGGAGAGCGACGGCCGGCCGGTGCCCCTCACCGAGGTGAAGACGAGCTTCGTCTGGCAGGGCCTCGCGCTTTTCCCCTGGAAGCGCGTCTGGGAAAACCTCACGCTTCCGCTCGTTCTCGCCAAGGCGCCTCTCGCCGAAATCGAGGAAAAGGGCGGGGCCATGCTCGAGGAGCTCGAACTCACGGGCTTTGAAAAGCGCTTTCCCGAGTCGCTCTCGGGCGGGCAGCGTCAGCGCCTGGCTCTCGGGCGCGCGCTCATTTCGTCGCCCGACGTTCTCTTCATGGACGAACCCTTCTCGGCGCTCGACGCCCTCTTGAGAGAGCGTCTGCAGGACCGGGTGATTGAACTGCGCCGCCGTCACGACTGCACGATGCTTCTCGTCACGCACGACATCGCGGAGGCCGTGGTGCTCGCCTCGCACATCCTGATCCTCGGCCGAAAGGGCGTGCTCGAATTCTTTGAAAACCCCGCGTATTCGCTGGAAAGCCCCGACCGCGAGTCGGAAGAGTATTTCCGCTCGCTCAAGCACGTGCACGCGGTGCTTCGTTCGGAAAGGGGAGGGGAATGAGATGAAGACCGTCCTTCGGTACCTCGCGGGCTTTCTCGTTCTGGGTCTCCTCTGGCACGCGGGAAGCGTCCTGCTCGGAGAAGAGCTCCTTCCGCGTCCGGTCGGGACGACCGCGCTCTTTTTTGAGCGGCTCGCCACCGCCGAATTCTGGGGACACATCGGGATTTCGTTTGCGCGCCTTCTCGCGGGTCTCTTCGTGGCGCTTGCGACGGCGTTGCCGCTCGGACTTCTCATGGGACACTGGCGGGTCTTCGACGGCGCGACGAGTCCGCTTCTCTTCATCACCTATCCGATCCCGAAGATCGTACTGCTCCCCGTCTTCTTCACGCTCGTGGGCTTGGGAGACGCTTCGCGCGTTCTCCTCATCGCGCTCACGGTGGGGTATCAGATGCTCGTCATCCTGCGCGCGACGGCGCAGGCGCTCGATCCCTCCTATCTGCAGGCTTTTCTCAGCATGGGCGGAACGAAGCGCCAGGCCGTGCGGCACGTCTATCTTCCCGCTCTTTTGCCGAGTCTCTTCACGAGCCTCAAGGTGGCGAGCGGCACCGCGATGGCGGTTCTCTTCCTGGCGGAAAGCTTCGCGACGACCTCGGGCCTGGGCTACCTCATCATGGACGCCTGGGGCATGGGCGACGTCGCGGGGATGTTCGTCGACATTCTCGCCATGAGTTTCCTCGGACTCTTCTTCTATTTGGCGCTGGGCCTTCTCGAGCGCGTCTTCGTTCCCTGGCGGGCGACCGACTGAGCCTTCAGAATTTTCGCTCTTCCTTTCGGCTAGAATGTCGGGCGATTCCTTCAATCCCCCCTCGAAAGGAAACTCAACGTGTTCAAACAGTCCCTCTGGGCTTTGGCGGCGGCCGCGCTTTTTTCCTTCATGGCCGCCTTCGTCAAGCTCTGCTCGGACCAGCTCGGGCCTTTGGAGCTGGTCTTCTATCGGTCGCTCTTCGGCGTGATCTCGATTGCGATCTTCGTTTACAAGAGCAAGCTCTCGGTGCGCACGCCCCATCTTTGGGGCCACATCAAGCGTTCCGTCCTCGGCACGCTCTCGGTCGCGCTCTGGTTCTACGCGATCGGGAAGATGACGTTCGGCACCTGCATGACGCTCATCTACACGACGCCGCTCTTCATGGCGGCGAACTTCACGATCCTCGCCTTCATGCGCCGCGAACGCGCGCCGTGGGTTTTGATCCTCTCGATTCTCGTGGGCTTCACGGGCGTGACGGTCGTCCTGCAGCCGAGCTTCAATCAGGGCGAACTGATTCCGGCCCTCGTCTGCCTCTTCGTCTCCTTCATCGATTTGCTCGTCTATTGGCAGATGAAGGAACTCGGCAACCTCAAGGAACCCTCCTGGCGCATCGTCTTTTACTTCACGATCTTCGGAACGGTCTTCGGGGCCCTGGGCGCGATCATTTTCGACGGCGGCATGCACGTTCCGACGGGCATGACGATCGTCGGCATTCTCGGGATGGGCGCCTGCGCGACGCTCGGCCAGATCTGCACGACGCGCTCCTACGCCTACGGGAACATGCTCCTGTCGTCTTGCCTTGGCTTTTCGGCCATTCCGTTTTCGGCCCTCATCAGCTACTTCCTCTTCGGTGAAGCGCAGAGCGTCGTGGCGCTTGTCGGCATGAGCCTCATCATCGCCGCGGGCATGACGGCGTCGGTTTCGACGAAACGAGCGGAAATGAAGAAGAACGGAGCCGAAGCCGCCGCTTCCGCAACGCAGGAAAAGGCCGCCTGAGAAAGAACCTTCAGCACGCGGACCGAGGCGCCCGCGTGCGGGGACTCACAACGAGCCACCTTCGAAATTCGCCCTAATGTCCTGGATTTATCTCTTCATCGCCGCCGCCTTCGAGGTGGGCTGGCCCTTGGGCTTCAAGCTCGCGTCCGTCTACCCGAAGTGGCACTGGCCCGCCGTCGTCGTCTCGATCATTTGCATGGGGCTCTCGGGCTACTTTCTCTATCTCGCGCAACGCGAAATTCCGATCGGGACGGCCTATGCGGTCTGGACGGGCCTCGGCGCCACGATCACGGTCGCGATCGGGATTCTCTTCTTCCACGACCCCGCGTCCTGGCAGCGTCTTTTGTGCCTCTTCATGATCGTTGCGGGCGTCGTGGGACTCAAGTTCCTCTGAGTTCGATGCACCGTCATTCCTCAGAACGGCTCCAGATTTTCGGAGCCCTTTTCTTGTGGAAGAGGGCGGAAGGAAGAAAACAAGTAAAAGAAATACAACAAAATTCCTTCTCTTAACCGCACGTTAATCTTCATGCCGTAACTTCTGCGTGAAAAGGCGGCGCCCCTCGCCGCCGATCGACAGGAACACTACAACATGAAAATCCAAGCACTCCTTGCCGCCGCCTGCGCCGGTATTCTCGTCCTCCCGGGCGCTGCCTGCGCGGCCGACGCGACGCAGTCCAACGCCACGCAGCCGACTCAGGTGAAACCCATGCGCCAGCCGATTCCGCTCTCCCTCGGGCGCGTCGCCAAGGTGCTCGGCCAGCCCGGCGTCTACCTCTACGACTGCAATCCGGAAGACATCTATTCGCAGAGCCACATCAAGGGTGCGATCCACACGAACGTGGAAAACTGGTGGAATCTCCTGCCGGAAGACAAGGAAAACTCCTTCGTGATTCTCTACTGCATCAACCGCATGTGCACGGTCTCCTACGAAGCCGCGCTCGTTGCGATTGAAAAGGGCTACCGCAACGTCTACGTCATGCCCGACGGCATTCAGGGCTGGGTTTCGAACGGCTACGAATTCGAAGGCACGGGCCGTCAGGACCGCGGTCTCGAAGAGGCCCGCCGCGCCCGCGAAGCGCGCGGCAAATAATGAGGAAGGCCGAACATGAAACCGAATTTTCTCTCCGGCTTTCTCATGGTCGTGATCGGCGCGCTCGTCGCCTTTGCGTCGCTTTTCTGGCTTCCGCACTGCGGCGGTGAAACCCCGATGCGCTGCGTGTGGCTTTTGCGCGCTTCGACGGGCGTGGGCTTCATGATCCTCGTTTCGGGCGTCGTCATGAAGTTCGTCGCCGCGAAGACGGCCGCGGGCATCCAGATCGGCAACGTCCTCATGGGGCTTCTTCTCATTGCGCTCGCCGCTTTCCTCATCGGCTCCTGTCCGAATCCGATGATGGCCTGCCACCGCGTCACCGATCCCGCGCTCATCGTGATCGGTCTCGTCGTCGCCCTCGTTGCGGCGGTCGACGCCTGGCGCCTCTCGAAGAAGGCCTGATTTTTACTTCGATTCTCCGTGCGCAACCCCGTCTCGGCGGGGTTGCGCCGCATTCACCGAGGAGCCGCCGTGCAGCCCTTGAGTACCTTCCGTTTGGCGCTGGCGAACCTGGCGCAGAAACCTTTCCGAACGTTTTCGCTCTCCCTCATCGTCGCGATCTTCACCTTCATGCTCTATGCGGGCGCGATGGTGTCGGCGAACCTCAACGCGGGGATTCAGTCGCTTTCCGCCCGCATGGGGGCGGACCTTCTCGTCGTCCCTCAGGGCGAAGGCAAGAAGATCGAAAGCGTTCTTCTTCGCGCGAACCCCTCGACCTTCTATCTCGACGCCGGGATGCTCGACGTCGTGCGCAAGGTTCCGGGCGTCGCCCAGGCTTCGGGCCAGCTTTTCATTTCTTCGCTTGACGCGCAGTGCTGCACGGTCAAGGTGCAGCTGATCGGGATCGACCAGGAAAGCGACTTCGTCGTCGCGCCCTGGCTTCGCACACAGGTCGAGCGCCCCTTGGTCGGCAACGAAGTGATCGTGGGCGACTACATCTTCGGGCAGATCGGCTCGAAGATTAAGTTCTACGACCAGGAATTCACCATCGTAGGCCGACTCGAGCCCACCGGGATGGGCTTTGACTCGTCCGTCTTCATGACGATGGACGCCGCGCGCCGCATCGCGCGCATCGCGTCTCCGGAAAAGGCCGACGAAATCGACCGCTCCTACAGCGCCGTGCTCGTGCGCGTGAAGCCCGGGGTCGACCCGATCTCGATTTCGGACGGCATGCTCGATCAGCTGGGTCTCGGCGCCAACGTCAACTTCGTCTTCGCCTCGAACATGATGTCCGACACGAGCGCGAAGCTGCAGCGCATCACGGGCGACCTCTACGGCGCGGCGGCGGGCTTCTGGTGCGTCGCGGCGATCGTGATGTTCATCGTCTTCTTCTTCGCCTTCAACGAGCGTCAGAAGGAATTCGCGACGCTTCGCGCCCTCGGCGCCCCGAAGTCGAAGGTGATTTCGCTCGTTCTCACCGAGTCGACCATGATGAGCCTCATCGGATCAGTCTTCGGGATCGGATTCGGGGCGCTGGTCGTGACGCTCTTTGCCGACACGATCGCCGACATGATCGATCTTCCCTATCTCACGCCTTCCGCGGCGATGGTCGCGACGACGGTGCTTCTGAGCTTCGCCGCGGGGATCGTGACCTGCCCGATCGCTTCGCTGCAGACCGTCTGGCGCATCGGAAAGCGTGACATCTACACGTCGCTCAGAGAAGGAGAATGACCGTGATCGAACTCAAAACCGTTGGAAAACGCTACGAGCGCGGCGGCCGTCCCTTCTGGGCGCTGCGCAACGCCTCGCTCACCGTGGCTCCGGGCGAATTCGTGACGCTCTTCGGGCGTTCGGGCTCGGGGAAGTCGACGCTTCTCAACATCCTCGTGGGGCTTTTGAAGCCCACCGAAGGCGACGTCCTCTTTGACGGGAAGTCGATTCTCGGAAAGGCCGACGCCGAAATGTCGGCGATCCGCAACAGCATGATCGGCTATGTGCCGCAGGGGGCGGGGATTCTCTCGACCCTCACGGTCCTCGACAACGTCCGTCTTCCCTGGTACCTCTCGGCGCGCGGCGCCGAACCCGAGGGAAGGGCGCGGGAGCTTCTCGAAACCTTTGGGCTCGGAGACCTGGGCTCCCAGTATCCGTCCGCGCTCTCGGGCGGTGAACTGCGCCGCGTCGCGATCGCGCGCGCCCTCATGTGTTCGCCCCGCGTGATCGTCGCGGACGAACCGACGTCGAGCCTTGACAAGGCGTCCGCCGCGAACGTCGTGCGGGTGCTTCGCGAACTCGCCGACAAGGGAACCGCCGTCCTCATGGTGACGCACGACGAATCGAGCTTCGCGCTCACCGACCGCTTCTATGAAATGGAGGCAGGGTGTCTTTCGGAGCGTCCGAAGGCTTAAGCCCGAACAAACATTTGCGCGCTAGGATGCGCACAACGCAACAAACCATTCGCGACGGGGTGTCCCGTCGAAAGGGAGAAAAACAATGCTTCGTCGTCAAATCCTGACGCTCGCCGTTTCGGCGCTCGCTCTCGGTTCCCTCGCCTTCGGGGTGCAGGCGCAAGAAGTCGCCAAGGACCCGTTCCCTGTGAAGGGCAAGGTCACCGTCGCCGACTTCGGCGCCAAGTGGTGCGCGGGCTGCCCGGAAATGGAAAAGATCATGATCGAACTCCAGAAGGAATACGGTGACCGCGCCGCTTTCGTCGTGGTCGACATCGACAAGTATCAGGGCATCGAAAACAAGTACCTGATCGAACAGCTCCCCTCGCAGATGTTCTTCGACGCTCAGGGCGAACCGATTTGGATCCACACGGGTTCGCTCACGAAGGAAGAGCTTCGCGAACGAGTCGACATTCTTCTCGCCGGCCCGCAGAAGTAAGCTTCCGCGCCGCAATGAGGGGACACTCTGCGAAAGGGCGTCCCCTTTTTCTTTTTTCTTTTCTACAACGCCGACATGATCGACCGCTTCGCCACCGCACGCGCCTTCGTCGCCGTCGCCCGCACGCTCAACTTCACCCGGGCGGCCGAAGTTCTCGGCCTCTCCGTGGGACAGCTCTCGCGCCTCATCGCGGGCTTCGAAGAGGAGACCGGACGTCGCCTTCTGCATCGCACCACGCGGCGGGTGTCGCTCACGACCGAGGGACGCGCCATGCTCTCGCGCGTGGAGGCGCTTCTCGCCGAAGCCGACGCAATCTTCTCGAAGGACGCCATGCCGACGGGAGAACTGCGCGTTGCCGCCTCGGTACCTTTTTTCGACATGGGGATCACGGCGATCGTCTCCGACTTTCTCGCCGAGAATCCTGGCGTGAAGATCCGCTATGAGCAGACGGCCGAGCCCCTCGACCTCGTGCGGCGAGCCGTCGACGTAGGTTTCCAGGAAGGCGCGGATCCGGCGGAAGGCTACATCGCCAAGCCCCTCGGACAAATCGAAAGCTGGCTCTGCGCCTCGCCCGACTATCTGGCGCAACGGGGCGTGCCCGAAAGCCTGGACGACCTCGCGGATCATCGGCTCGTGAGCCTCACGGGCTGCCGCGGCGCGTGGCATTTCGTGGGGGCGAACGACCCGGATAAGCGCGTCGACCTGCCGGTCTCTCCCGTCTTCGCCGCGAATTTTTCAAGCGTCATGCTCTCCGTCTGCCTTGCGGGAGGCGGAATCGCCTTTCAGCCCGTTGGCGCGACGATCGATCACGTCCGGGCCGGCCGCCTTCGCGTGGTGCTTCCCGAATGGCGGGGCGTCCCGCACGTCATGAACGCGATCGTCGCCGACCGCCTCAACCTCTCGCCCCTTGTGCGGCGCTTTCTCGACTACGTCGCTGCGCGCCTGTCCGAGGGCGGCAAGGAAGGCGCGGCGTAAGGACCGGAAAAGGTGTTTTTCCTCCGCCGCAACAATCGGTCGAATAGGCTTCTCTAGACTGAATTCACCACAGTCTTGAGGAGATTTCGTCATGAAAACCCTTCGCCTGATCTACCCGCAGTGGCAGGGCGGCATCATTTCGCACTTCGTTCCCGAATGCACGCCGGAGGAGGCGACTCTCGGCTACAGCCTCGGCGCACAACTCCTCGACGTTCTTGCGCCGAAACCCTCGGATCAGCCTTCGGCGGTCGTGCCCGTCTCGATGCGGTTGGAAAAGGAGCGCCCCGTGAAGCACGGCGTTTCGGACTTCGACGCGATCGCCGAGCAGACGCGCGCGGCGCTCGCCATTCTCGAAAGCGAAGCGCCCGACCGCGTCGTGACGCTCGGGGGCGAGTGCAGCGTGAGCGTGCCCGTCTTTACGTACCTTGCGAAGAAGTACGGCGAAAAGACCGCCGTCCTCTGGATCGACGCGCATCCCGACCTCAATCGCCCGGGCGACGACTACACGGGCTACCACGCCATGGCGCTCGCCGCCTGTTTGGGCGAGGCGGGCGAAGAAATCGGTTCGTGGTTCCCAGCAACGATCGACAAGTCCCGAGCCTTCATCGCGGGACTTCGCGAATGGGATCCTCAGGGCGGCACGTCCGCGCGTCAGAAGGCGCTCGGCATTCCCCACGCTTCGCCCGAAGCGCTTCGCGAGACGAGCGCGCCGGTTCTGGAGTGGCTCGAGAGCGTTGGCGCCGAAAATGTAGTTGTGCATCTCGACCTCGACGTGCTCGATCCCAAGGAAATCATCCCCGCCGTGGGCGTCGTCGAAGGCGGCATGAAGACGGACGAAGTCGTGCGGTTGCTCTGCGACGTCGCCGGCGTCTGCGACATCGTCGGCCTCACCGTGGCCGAACACATGCCGAGAACGGCGATTCAGCTGCGCCGGATGCTCGCGCGTCTTCCGCTCGTCGCGGGCTGACGTTGAAAATCGCGGGGAGGGCGGGCGTCGGGCGATTCTTTTCGAGTGTCCCGCGGCGATAGTGAAAAACTTTCACCGATGCGGGGAAAACTGTATAGAATGCGCAGGAGCCTTTTCGGGACACGGATCCCAACTTTGGAGATTTTTTGCAAATGACGCAGTCTACCCCCGCTTACAAGCGAATTCTGTTGAAACTTTCCGGTGAAGCCCTGATGGGTGAAGACCAGTTCGGCATCAACCGCAAGGTCCTTCAGCAGACGGTGGAAGAAATCAAGTCGATCGTGGAAATCGGCGTGGAAGTGGGGATCGTCGTGGGCGGCGGCAACATCTTCCGCGGCGTCGCGCTCGGCGCGACTGGCATGGACCGCGCCACGGGCGACTACATGGGGATGCTCGCCACGGTGATGAACGCCATGGCCCTTGCGGACTGCTGCCGTAACAACGGTCTTGACGCCCGCGTGCAGTCGGCTCTGCACATGGAGCAGGTGGCCGAACCCTACATCCGCGGCAAGGCCCTTCGTCATCTCCGCCTCGGCCGCGTGGTGATCTTCGCCGCCGGTACCGGCAACCCCTTCATGACGACCGACACGACGGCCGCCCTTCGCGGCGCCGAAATCGGCGCGGAAGTCGTTCTGAAGGCGACCAAGGTCGACGGCATCTACACGGCCGATCCGAAGCTTCATCCCGAAGCGACGATGTTTGACGAACTTACGTTCGACCAGGCCCTTCGCGCGAACCTCAAGGTGATGGACGCCACGGCCTTTGCGCTCTGCCGCGAACAGCACCTCCCGATCAAGGTCTTCAACATGACGAAGCACGGCGCCCTGAAGCGCGTCGTCCTCGGCGAAAAGGAAGGCACGCTCGTTCACAGCTGACCGGCCTTACACGGTAAAAACCCGTGCAGAAACCGCCCTTGCGTCGACCGCGGGGCGGTTTTCGTGTAGTATTGGTGATCCTTTGAGGCAAAGCCCCTCTCTTTCGGGCGTTTTGCCTATTCGTCGGCACTCGGGGAGGGTCCCGGGTGCGATAAACTTAAAGAAGTACAGTTTTGGAGTTTCGACATGTCCGTTTCTGAAATCATTGCTCAGACCGAACACAAGATGAAGGCGACGGTGGAGCACACCCGCGAAGAGTTCGTGAAGATCCGTACGGGCCGCGCCTCGACGGGCCTGCTCGATCAGATCAAGGTGGACTATTACGGCTGCCCGACGCCGCTCAATCAGGTGGCCCAGGTGGGCGTCGGCGACGCCCGCACGCTGACGGTCCAGCCCTGGGAAAAGAACATGGTCAAGGTCGTGGAAAAGGCGATTCGCGATTCCGACCTCGGCCTCAACCCGGCCACGTCGGGCGACGTGATCCGCGTTCCGCTGCCCCCGCTCACCGAAGAACGCCGTCGTGAGCTTTCGAAGGTCGTCCGCGGCATGGGCGAAGACAGCAAGGTCGCCATCCGCAATCTGCGCCGCGACGCCAATACGCACGTCGAACGCCTCACGAAGGACAAGGAAATCTCCGAAGACGACGAACGTCGTGCCGAGACCGAAGTCCAGAAGCTCACCGACAAGTACGTCGCTGAAATCGACAAGGTCGTTGCGGAAAAGGAAAAGGAAATCATGACGGTCTAAGACCGCAGGATTTCGGTTTTCCGAAAGAGGCGCGAGTCGGCGTTGGCCCCGCGCCTCTTCTCGTTTCAGCTCTCCCGCGTCTATTTTCTTTTGTTGCCGAAAGGCTCTTCGGCAAAGACCGCTAACAAGTGTGCGGTTCAGTCGGCGCTCGGCTTTTCTATACTTACTCCTCCGAAACCATCCGAGGGATTCTCTTCATGTCCAACACTTCGACGCCGCGTCACGTCGCCATCATCATGGACGGCAACGGACGGTGGGCCAAAAAGCGTTTTCTGCCCCGCGCCGAAGGGCACCGTCAGGGCGTCAAGGCCTTGGAGAAGGTCGTCCGCCGCGCGGGCGAACTGGGTCTTTCCGCGCTTACGGTCTTCGCCTTCTCGTCGGAAAACTGGCGCCGTCCCAAGGCGGAAGTCGACATGCTCATGAAGCTCTTCGCCAGGGGGCTCAAGGACTGGGCGGATCCGCTCTCGGAAAAGGGCGTGCGCCTTCGCGTGATCGGCGACCGTTCTGCCTTTCCGGAGGAAGTACGCGAGTCGATTGCGCTTTGCGAAGCCAAAACCGCGGGCGGCAAGGGCATGGTTCTTTCGATCGCCGCCAACTACGGCGGCCGCTGGGACCTCGTGCAGGCGGCGCAGCGCGCGGCCGAAGAGGGCGATCTCTCGGCGACGGGGATTGAAAAGCATCTCACGCTCGCCGACCTTCCGGAAGTGGATCTTCTCATCCGCACGGGCGGAGAGCAGCGCATCTCGAACTTCCTTCTCTGGCAGTCGGCCTACGCGGAACTCTATTTTGACAAGGCCCTCTGGCCCGACTACGACGAAGCGCATCTCGACGCCGCGATCGACTGGTTTCACGGGCGAGAACGCCGTTTCGGCATGACTTCCGAACAGATCCGCGAAGGAGCGACCGGACTCTGATCAATCGCCCCGAAAAATTTCATTTTTCTCCGAAGGCCGCACGAAGATACTCTGCGGCCTTTTGCGCATCCATCTCTCCCGTGGCGGTACGGATCACCGTCTCCACCAGATTCTCCGGAACGGACGTCTTGACGCCGTTCATCTTCAAAAAGGCCCAGGTGCAGTTGACGGCGGTGCGCTTGTTGGCGTCCAGAAACGCATGTCCTCTCGCGATCGCGACGCAATAGAGTGCGGCGAGCGCGAAGACGTCCGTCACGCCTTCGTAGCGCTCGTGGTTGCGAACGCGCTCGACCAGCGCCTCCACGCGAGCCGCGTCGGCGATGCCCGGCAGTCCGCCGTAGCGGCGGATGTTTTCGTCGTGGCAGACGAGAACCTGCAGTGCGGTCAAGTGTCTCATTTGTCCACGAGCTCCTGGTTGACGTCGTCGAGTTCGTCGAAGATCGCGTGAAACTCTTCGCGGTACTTGCAGCGGAGCAGTTTTTCGTATTCCTCCAACGAAATCAATGCGGCGACGGGCTTCCCGTCGACGGTGACGAGCAAAGGTTCGCCCTCCGGGGCGGTGACGTCGGCGACGCACTCCGCGAAATGGTCGCGGACTTCTTCAAGCGGAAGGGAAGGAAGATACGAAGACATCGGCAGGAAACTCCGTCACAGACGATATCCGCATTCTACAGGGCGGTCGCGAGCGAATAGAGGGATCGTTGCCGAAGAGCATCACGATTCGAAGGACGGCAATGATCGGCAGTGCAGAACATATATGCGGAAGATGAATGTGGCCGTCGGGACGCGGACTCTGTAGGAAAGAAGGTCCAAGAACGAAAAAGCGCCCGATCGTGCGGGCGCTTTCGTGCGTGGGGCCATGAAATCTCAGAAGAGAACGTCGAAGCCCGCGCGTCGTGCGGCAAGAAGCGCTTCGGTGCGGTTCGAAGCCCCGAAGGCGCGGTAGATGGCCGCGACGTGGGTCTTCACGGTGCCTTCCGAGAGATTGAGTTCGCGGCAGATGCGCTTGATGGGCGCGCCCTGGGCGAGGAGGTGCAGCACGTCCTTCTGACGTTCCGTGAGGTGCACGGGTTCGGCGTCGTCGGTGCGGGGAATGTGCTTGACGGTCTGCGAGAAGAAGCCTGCGCGCTGGTTTTCGGCGAGAAGCTTGGTCGGAATGTAGACGCCGCCCTTCATGACGAAGTCGATCGCCGCCTCGAGCATGTCGGTGTCGAGAGACTTCGGAACAAAGCCCGCCGCGCCCAACTGCAGGACGCGCATGATGCTCTGCTGATCGACAAGCCCCGAGAGGACGAGGATCTTCAGCATGGGCATGCGGTTGACGATCTCTTCCATGAGTTCCGTTCCCTTCACGTCGGGAAGCGAGAGGTCGAGGATGAGAAGGTCGGTGCTTTCGCCGTGCTCGTCGATCAAGGCGAGCGCTTCGGCGGCGTTCGCGGCCGTGTGGACTTCAGCCTCGGGATCCCGGGTCTGAAGAAGCATGGAAAGCGCCGTGGTCACGAGCGCGTGATCGTCTACTACGAGATATTTCATTTTCAAAAAAAGCGGACGCCGTGCGTCCGATTCCATAGACGATCCAAAGTGTAGCGCATGGGTGCCCCCGTCGGGCGCCCTGAAAACGGCGGATTCGCAACCGTTCGCAACCGAATCAGGGAAGATCGCGCACGATTTGGCGAAGGGCGTCGACGGCGGGGCGCAAAAGCCCGGCGGTCGGGATGCCGCGCCGCTCGAAAATCGCGAGAAGCGTTTCGTAGTACCAGAGCGTGGCTTCGCCTTTGCCGCGAAGCGCGGGTTCGTCCTTCACGAATTTGAGGAAGGTGTCGGGACCGTGCTCGCGAAGGTCGATGAGGAGCGACCGCAGGTTGTGGAGTTTGTCCGCCGCACAGATGACGAGGGCCTCGCGCTCGAGGGGCGTGTCCTGCGAGCAGTGTTCGATGTAGCGGTGCTTTCGCGTGCGCCAGGATTCCTTGTGCCCCTCGGCGTCGGGGAGGCCGTCCGTGCACGCGACGACGAGCGCGAGAACGTGCTCGCCCAGTTCCGCGCGGATTTCGTCGCTCCATTCGACCCCGGCGTCCTCGAGAACGTCGTGCAGAAGCGCGGCGCAGACCTGATCTTCGGAACCGCCCGACTCCATGACGAGGGCCGCCACGGCGAAGAGGTGCGAGAGGTAGGGGACGTCCGACCCCTTGCGGGTCTGCGTATTGTGTGCGCGTCGGGCGATGTCGACGGCGCGGGTGAGACGTTCGGAAAAGGGCATGTCGTCCTCGGATCGGTGCGGATTTTCAAAATCTAGCGCAATCCTCGCCGCCCGAAAATACTGCGTCCTACTCATTTCTTTTGCGCGAGCGTCTCGACCTTCGCGTTCGTGATCCCGCCCGTCTCCTTCCAGAGGGCAATCCAGGCGTAGATGCGGGGCGAGTCGCGAAGGATGACGGAGAGCGTGTAGGTGCCGTCGTCGGTCTTGGCGATGCGCTGATGCGGACCGAAGGGCGTTTCGGCGAGCATGCGCGCGAGCGCCGGGTTCGTGAAGGCAAAGGTGAGGCGCACCGGGTTCTTTCCGTCCTGCGGGACGGGGAGGGTCCTGGCGGCTTCCGAGAGCAGAAAGTTTTTGGGCCGCACGGCGGGCTCCGCAAGCACTTCGGCGCGGGTGAGGCGGTGCATCGGCACGTGCCGGACTTTTCCGTCTGCGGCGAGATAGAAGAGATGCAGCCGCACGCAATGGTGCACAACGCCGAGAGGCGAGGCGACGAGGTCGTGCTCGTTCTTGTCGTCGTTGCGGTAGGAAAAGAAGAGCTTGGCGTTTCGATAGAGCGCCGTGGCGACGGCGTCGAGGACGTCCGGCAAAAGGCGCGGGGGCGTCAAGAGCGGCAGGTCCGGAATCACCGCGACGCGGCGACGCTCCTCGCGCTCCTTGAGACGCGCGAAGCGTTCGTTGAGAAGTTCCTGGGCGTCTTCGCCCTCCCGTCCGGAGGGATGAAGAAGAAGGGCCGCCGCAAGCGACTCTTCGGAGAGACGCATGAGAAGCGCGTCGCGGGGCGAGAGCCGTGCGGAAGCGATCGTCACCGGTGCGGCGAGGCGGTAGCCGAAGGGGCGCGTCGAGGCGTTGCGTTCCACCCCGTAGACGGGCGTTTCGCACATGATCTTGAGCGTACGCTGCAGGGTGCGGACGTGCACGGAAATGCCCTCCGCGGCGAGACGCTTCGCCACTTCGGTGGCGCTCATGAAGGAGGAGCGCGGCAAAATGCGCAGGATCGTGAGGACCAGGGCGGTGCATAGGGGCAGGGCTTCGTCGGACATGGATCGGCCTTTCGAAAGAAAGAGGGTTCGGTGAAAGAGGAACGTCGGTTGTGCTTCTTGAGAAACATCTTGAGCGCAACATGCGACATGACTCGTCGCATTCGAACATTTCCTCTTTCCTTCATTCTCTTGAAGGCATGCGACGCATCATGTCGCATGAAAGCGGCGGTACCGGGGCGTCTCCTTTCGTTCATGAAATTCCGAAAAAAAAGGGTGTAGGAAGGAGGTTTGTAAACTATCAATGTATGAACAAAAAGAGAAAACGTCTATTGAAAAGAAGGAGCCGATTCCCGTTACACGGGACGGCGAACTGTGGAATCAATCCGCGCCAAGGGTTTGACGGGGGGTGACGGCGCAGGAAAAAAGCGCTCCCGTGAAATCGGGAAAAGAAGTAGGAATCATCTTGGCGACCAATGCGCCCCCATTTGTGAATCAATTCCCTTGGGATACTCTAGCAGGGCAAAACGGGAGGGCGACCGTAGGAAAAGCGGTGGCGGCGTTTTTGAAAACCATTGCCTTCTCCTCTCGCTATTCGACCCGAACGGGAACTGAAGTCAAGAGGGTCTCCGCGCCGGGCAAACCCCCTCTAACCCTCGCGGGAAGCGGAATTGAGGGGTTTGCCTTAGATCCCCCGTCTTTGTAAATATTCGCAATATTTGCTTTGAAATTCTTATAGAATCATTTGAGAGGCGGGTTACTCCGCTATTCTCTGCCCAAGGGCGAATGGTCGTCCGCAGTGCAATTTTCTTGGAGGATTCCTACATCATGAACAAGGCTGAACTGATCTCCGCGATTTCTGCCGAGACCCAGATGACGAAGACGGCGGTTGAAAAGGTCATTAACGCCTATATCCGTGTCGTGACCGACGAACTCGCCCAGGGCGGCGTCGTCAACATGTCCGGTTTCGGCAACTTCTCCGTTGCCGACCGTGCCGCCCGCACTGGCCGCAACCCCCTGACGGGCGAAGCCGTGCACATTCCCGCCCGCCGGGCTCCGCGCTTCACGGCCGGCCAGGCGCTCAAGGACGCCGTTCGCTGATCGAATCCCTTTGGACGACCATCAACGAAACGGTGCCCCTGCCCGGGCGAATTCGGGGGAGTGAAGCCTGGGCGCGCGTCCGAAATCGGGTTCGTGCCGCTCCAGCGGACATACCCGCAGCGAGTTGATCGACGCAGGGGCGCGCGGGTGTTTGATCGAAAAAAGGGAAAAAGACAATTCATTTCCCAACGTGCTGCGGCACGGCTGACGAGAGTCGGTCGTGCCGTCAGTTTTTTCCGGGCGCCGTTTTCCTTCGGCAAAGAAGCCGCAACTCAAACGTCACGAGAGTTTCACGCGCCCGTCACAATCGCCATCCGGAGTTCCGGACCGCCGATCATTCGGCGGAATCTTTTCTCGCCCTTCCGATTCGGGAACGGGAAACCCTTCATTTGGCCGCCCGGCCGCCTTTCTCTTCGGGGCGGATTCCTCGGGCATCAGACCGTCATTTTTCTGCCGCACAGGGCTCTTCGCCTTCTTTTCCCGAATGTGACGGATCCTCTCTCCGAGGCCTTTCGGGACAATGTTCGAAAGTAGGCTGCACCGCAGGCTCTTTTGCGGCGGACCCCTTCTCGGGCGCGGCTTTGAGACTCCCGAAAGTTCATGAAATGTTCATATGGATGTCACAAAAGTGTCAAATTCGTTGCAGATAATGCACGCTACGAATTTGACAGGAAACACGTCCATGCTCGAACTTCAAAACATTTCCAAGGCCTACGGCGACCGTACGGTCCTCTCCGACATTTCCCTTTCGATCGAGAAGGGGGAAATCGTCTCCATTCTCGGCCCGTCGGGCTGCGGCAAGACGACGCTCCTCAATCTCGTACTCGGTCTCGTCACGGCCACGGACGGCCGCATTCTCTTTGACGGGGTCGACCTCACGCACGTTCCGATGGAAAAGCGCGGCTTCAACATCGTCTTCCAGGACTACGCGCTCTTCCCGAACCTGAACGCCTACGAAAACATCGTCTACGGTCTTCGCAACCGTCCCGACGTGTCGACCCGTTCGGAAGTGGACGACTTGATCGACCTTCTCGGTCTTCGCCGCCACCTCGATCAGCGCATCGACGAACTCTCGGGCGGCCAGAAGCAGCGCGTGGCGCTCGCCCGCACGCTCGTGATGAAGCCCACGCTCCTTCTGCTCGACGAACCGCTCTCCGCGCTTGACGGCCTCATCAAGGAATCGATCAAGGACCGCATCAAGCAGGTCGCCCGTCAGCTCAAGCTCACGACCCTCATCGTGACGCACGACCCCGAAGAAGCGCTCACGCTCTCGGACCGCGTCCTCATCATTGAAAACGGTCACATCGCGCAGTTTGACACGCCCGAACGCATCATCCGCACGCCCGCGAACGAATTCGTCGAACGCTTCATCCTCTCGCAGCTCACGATCAAGCGCGACAACATCTTCCGCCTGTTCGCCTCGTCGCTTTCGGGCCTCACGCCCCCTAACGCCGCGGCCCCGCGTGCTGCGGCCGCGTAACCCAGGAGTTCTGAGATGGAACAAGCACGCGTCGGCATCCGCGCTTATCGAAGCGGGTTCTTCCTGATCGCCGCCTTCCTTTTGGTGGCGCTCGTCCTTCCCGTCTGCGCGGTCCTCTGGCAGTCCTTCCTCGGCAAGAACGGCGAGATCGGCCTGCAGAACTGGACGAAGGTCCTCTCCGACCCGGAATTCTTCGCGTTGCTCGGCCGAAGCTTCCTCGTGGCGGGGCTCTCCGCCTTCCTCTCGGCCGTGATCGCGTTTTTCGCGGCCTACGGCCTCACCTTCACGAACATTGACGGGCGCCTCAAGAAGGGCGTGCAGATCGTTCTCCTTCTGCCGCTTTTCCTCCCCTCGATCACCTACGGCTTCGCCGTGATGTATTCCTTCGGGCGCATGGGGCTTGTGAGCCAGTTGATCGGTCACCTGCCGTTCTCGATCTACGGCTTTGCCGGTCTTCTGATCGCGAACGTCGTCTACACGCTTCCGCCCGCCTTCCTGATTCTCTACAACGCCTTCTCGTACGTCGACCGCCGCTTCGTCGTGGTCTCGCGCGTGATGGGGGACGGCCTTTTGCGCTCCTTCTATCAGACGGCGCTTCGTCCGACCCTCGGCGCCTTCGTGTCGGCCTTCGTGCTCGCGTTCTTCCTCGCCTTCACGGACTTCGGCATTCCGGTCTCGATTGCCGGCCAGTACAACGTGATCGCCACCGAACTCTACGCCGTCATGATGGGCGCGATCCCGAACTTCGGCGAGGGCGCCGTGATCGCGATCGCGATGGTGATCCCCGCCGCCTTCGCGGTGTGGGTCCTGAAGCGCGCCGACCGGCTCAACTTCCGCTATTCGCAGATTTCGAAGGCCGCTCCGATGGAAAACAAGACGCGCGATCGGGCCTTCCTCGTCTATTTCGGCTTCCTCACGCTCGTCCTCGTCGCGATCTTCGCCGTGATGTTCATCGTGCCCTTTGTTGAAAACTGGCCCTACAAGCCCAACTTCACGATGCGCCACGTTCAGGAAATTCTCGGCGATCCCTCGCTCTGGAGCGTCTATCTGCGAAGCGTCCTGGTCGCGATCGTCTCGGCCGCGATCGGCACGGCGATCACCTTCGCGGCGGGCATGATCAAGGCTCGTTCGGCTCTCTCGCCCCTGGCCCGCACGACGATGGACGCCTTCGCGATGGTCACGAACACGCTCCCGGGCATGGTGATCGGCGTGGGCTACCTCTTCGTCTTCTCCGGAACGCCCCTTCAGAACACGCTCGCGATCATCATCATGGCCAACGTCGTGCACTTCTTCGCGACGCCCTATCTGATGAGCACCGCCGCGCTCTCGAAGATGAACGCGGGCTGGGAGACGACCGGTCTCCTGATGGGCGACACCTGGTGGCGCACGGTCCACCGCGTCGTGATCCCGAACGCGCTGCCGACCCTCTATCAGATGTTCGAAACCTATTTCATCAACGCGATGGTGACGATTTCCGCGGTCGTCTTCCTCTGCGGCACCCGCACGATGCTCGTGACGACCCGCATCAAGGAACTGCAGTACTTCGAAAAGTTCGACGCGATCTTCGTTCTCTCGCTTCTCATCTTCTTCACCAACGTGGTCGCCAAGCTCATCTTCGACCGTCTCGCCGAAGGCAAGAAGGTCCGGAAGACCAAAAAGGCCTCCGCGGACTCCTCGGGTTCCGCGGGTCGCCCGGCAGCCGTCACCCCCTGATTATCAGTTGATTTTTTGACCTCACTTTCCCAAACGAAAGGACACATCATGAAATTCTCGACTTCGCTTCTCTTCGCATCGATTCTGAGCGCCGGTCTCCTCGTCGGTTGCGACGGCGGCAGCGGCACCTCCGGTCAGCCCGCCCAGAAGGCCGCGGCCGAAGCCCCCAAGGCGGCTCCGGTCGTCATCTACACCAACGCCGACGAAGAAGCCCAGCAGGCGATGAAGAACGCCCTCGACAAGAACGGTCTCCAGGGCGCCTACCTCATGCAGAGCTTCGGCACGTCCGAACTCGGCGGCAAGCTCGTCGCCGAAGGCAAGAACATCGAAGCCGACGTCGTGACGATCAGCACGTACTACCTCGAATCCATGCAGAAGAGCCAGAAGCTCTTCCGCGACCTCGGCGTCAAGCTCGACACGGTCGGCCCCGCCGTCTCCTACTACGCTCCGATCCTCGGCAACTGCGGCGCGCTCTTCGTGAACACCGAAGTGCTGAAGGCCGACAACCTGCCGAAGCCCACCGCCATCGCCGACCTCGCGAAGCCCGAATACGCCGGCCACATCTCGGTGCCCGACATCATGGGTTCGTCCACCTCCTGGCTCATGACGCAGGCCATGATCTCCGCCAAGGGTGAACAGGAAGGCGCCGCCATCATCCGCGCCATTGAAAAGAACGCCGGCGCCCACCTCGAAAAGTCGGGTTCCGGTCCTCTGAAGAAGATCCGCGCCGGTGAAGCCGCCGTGGGCTTCGGGCTCCGTCACCAGGCCGTGGCCGACAAGGCCAAGGGCCTCCCCGTCGACTACGTCGACCCGGTCGAAGGCAACTTCACGCTCGTCGAAGCCGCCGCCATCGTCGACAAGGGCGACAAGACCAATCCCAATGCCGAAAAGGTCGTCGAAACGATCGTGAAGTTCGGCCGCACGGAACTCCTCAAGTACTACCCGGTCGCTCTCTACAAGGGTGAAACGGTTTCGGCCGAAAACAAGCCCGCCTATCCGAAGACCTTCTCCGAACCTCTTACCGTCGAGCTCCTCCAGAAGCACCAGAAGCTCGTCAAGGGTGAATGATCATGCGCGACCCGAATCCGTACAAGCTCCTTACCCCGGGTCCTCTGACGACGACACTTTCCGTGCGCGAAGCGATGATGATCGACCGCTGCACGTGGGATGACGACTACAAGCGCATGACCGAAGAGATCCGCGCGGGTCTCCTTGACTTCGCGCACGTCGGCAACGACTACACGGTCGTTCTCATGCAGGGTTCCGGCACCTTCGGCGTCGAATCCGTTCTCTCGAGCGTTCCCGGCGACAAGGACTGCGTCCTCGTTCTCGTGAACGGCGCGTACTCCGAACGCATGGTGAAGATTCTCGAGCGCCACGGTATCGCCCACGCCCGTCTTGACTTCGCCTGGGATCAGATCCCCGACGCCGCCAAGGTCGAAGCCTTCCTCGCCGAACACCCGGAAGTGACGATCGTTTCGATGGTTCACAACGAAACGACGACGGGACTTCTGAACGACATCGAAGCCGTGGGCCGCGTCGTGAAGGCCGCGGGCCGCACCTTCATCGTCGACGCCATGAGCTCCTTCGGCGCCGTCGACATCCGCGTCGGCGACATCAGCATCGACTACCTCGTCTCGAGCGCCAACAAGTGCATCCAGGGCGTGCCCGGCTTCTCCTACATCATCGCGCGCCGCGAAGCGCTCGAAGCGACGAAGGGGAACGCCCGCACGGTGTCTCTTGACCTCTACGACCAGTGGAAGGGTCTCGAGGAAGGCCACGGCAAGTGGCGCTTCACCTCGCCCACGCACGTGGTCGCCGCCTTCCACCGCGCCATGCAGGAACTGCGCGAAGAAGGGGGCGTCGAAAAGCGCGGCGAACGCTACGCGCGCCTCAACCGCCGCCTTCGCGAAGGGATGGCCGCTCTGGGCTTCACGGCCTATGTCGAAGAAGCCCACCAGGGCCCGATCATCACGACCTTCTTCTATCCGAAGGAAGGCTTCTCGTTTGCGAAGATGTACGCCTACCTCAAGGAACACGGCTACGTGATCTATCCGGGCAAGCTCACCGACCGCGACACCTTCCGTCTCGGCAACATCGGCGACTTGAACGACGAAGACGCCGAACGCATTCTCAAGATCTTCTCTGACTTTTGCGCTTTGGAGGAACAGAATGGCGCGCATTGAAGCCGTAATTTTTGACTGGGCGGGCACGACCGTCGACTTCGGTTCGCTCTCTCCCGTCGGGGCCTTCATGGAAGCCTTCCGCCGCGCGGGCGTCGAAGTCACCGAAGAGGAAACCCGCAAGCCCATGGGCATGCTCAAGATCGACCACATCCGCACGATGCTCGCCATGGACCGCATCCGCGCGCTCTGGATCGAAAAGCACGGCGCGGCGCCCACGGACGCCGACGCCCGCCGCATCTACGACGACTTCGAGCCCGCTCTGATGAGCGTCCTCGACGAACGTTCGAAGCTGAAGCCCTTCGTCCTCGAAACGGTCGCGGCCCTTCGCGAACGCGGTCTTCGCGTCGGCAGCACCACGGGCTACACGTCCTCGATGATGGACGTCGTCCGTCCGGCCGCCGCCCGTCAGGGCTACGCCCCCGACACCTGCGTCACCGCCGACGACACGGGCGGCTTCGGCCGTCCCTGGCCCTTCATGATCTTTGAAAACATGCGTCTTTTGAAGGTCTCGGCCGTCGCGGCCGTCGTGAAGGTGGGCGACACCGTGAGCGACATCCGCGAAGCGACCGCCGCGGGCGTCGTCGCCGTCGGCGTCACCGACGGTTCGAGCGTCGCGGGCTGCTCCGAAGCCGAATGGGACGCGATGTCGGAAGACGAAAAGAACGTCATCCGCGAAAAGACGAAGCAGACCTTCCTTGACGCGGGCGCCGACTACGTGATCCGCGATCTTTCGGAACTGCCGGCTCTGATCGACCGGCTCGACGCCGAATAACTCTTCTCCGGAGTTAAAACGGACAACGCACGGGATTGAGGGATCCCGTGCGTTGTTTTTATTTTTGGGGAGGGTGCGGGTGAAGCGCCCCCGATGCCGAGTCTTCAGGTGCGGGGCTTCGTCACGTCGACGCGGCCGATCGCGCCCGCGGCGCGGTAGAGTTCGTCGGGCGTGAGCCGCACGCCGCTTTGCGCGTCGCCGCAGGCGGGGTAGACGATGTCGAACCGGTCGAGCGAGACGTCCGCGTAGACGCGCACGCCTTCCTTCACGCCGAAGGGACAGACGCCGCCCGGGGCGTGGCCCACGAGTTCTTCGAGAAGGTCGCCCGGAATCATCTTGGCCTTCGAATGAAACGCGTCGCGAAACTTGCGGTTGTCGATCTTTACGTCCCCCGCGGCGAGGACGAGAATCGGACCCTCGTCCGTGAGAAACGCCATCGACTTCGCGATGCGGGCGGGCTCGCAGCCGAGCTGTTCGGCGGCGAGCTCCACCGTGGCGGTGGATTCGGTGAAGGTGTGCACGCGCTCGGCGAGACCGAGCTTTTCAAGATGGGCGTAGGCGACGTCGAAGGACATGGCGGTTCGAAAAAGCGTGGTGACGATTCCTCATTCTCCTACGGATGCGCGGTACGCGGGCGCACGCTAGGACGAATCCCTTAGAAGAAGGCCGGAAAAAGGACGTGCGGGTGCATGAAAACCCGTAACGCATTTGCGGTCTATCCGATTCTCTTTTTCTTCTGTATAGTGATTTCCCTGAGCCTGTTGTCGGCTCTCGGGTGTCGGAGAGAAGCCCGTCTTCCTCCTTCCTCCCGATAAAACCAGAAGGATGTTCCGCCTCGGCGCATCGGGCGCGGCAAAGCCTTTGGGCTTTGTCCACCGAACGGCCGGGGCATCTTTTTGTGTGCGGACCGTAAATCAAGGAGAGACTCGTGAAGGACCGTTTGGAGAGAGTGAAGCGCGCGGCGGAAGGCCGCTGGCCGGAATTGTGGGCGTCCTACGGCATGGCGCCCGGACATTTTGAAAAACCGAACCGACCCTGTCCGCTCTGCGGGGGACGGGACCGCTTCACCTACTTTTCGAAGGAGCCGGGTGGACGCTGGTACTGCCGCGCCTGCGGCTGGGGCGACGGGATCGACCTCGTGATGCGCGCGACGAACCGAACGTTTCCTGAAACGCTCGAAAGCCTGGAAGAACGACTGGGACTCTCCAGGCCCGCCCCCGCGCCCGAGAAGAAGACCTTCACCCCCGAAGAAAAGGAAGCCTATGCGCAGAAGATGCGCGAACTTCGCCGGCGGGAAACGGCGGAAGAACTCTGGGAAGAAGCCGAGGAACTCGGAGACCTCCCTGACCATCCGGTGCAGAAGTATCTGCACGAAAGGGGACTCTACCCGGCGATCGCGGGCCTGCGCAACGTGCGGGTCGTGGAAAAGCTTCCGTACTGGGAGGAGGGAAGCGTGAAGGGGGAATATCCGGGGGTGCTCTGGGCGCTCACGGACGACGCGGGCCGCATCGTGACGCTTCATCGTCTGTGGCTCTCCGAAACGGGACGCAAGGCTCCCGTTTCGGCCCCGAAGAAGCTCTTGGGCTCCCCCGAGGGCGGCCTCGTGCGTCTTTATGAACCGGGCGAAACCCTGGCGCTCACCGAAGGGGTGGAGACGGCCCTCGCCGTGCGCGCCATGACGGGACTTCCCGCCTGGGCCTGCGTGAGCGCCGCGGGGCTTTTGTCCCTCACGCTCGATCGGATTCCCGCTTTGGTGAAGACCGTGGAAATCTACGGCGACAACGACGCGGGCTACGTCGGACAGGCGGCCGCCTACGGGCTCGCGGCAAAGCTCTTTCGCGACGCCCGCGCCGCGGGACGCGAGCTCGCGATTCGCGTGCGCATTCCTGATAAGACGGGCTACGACTGGAACGACGTGCTGTTGAGGAGCCTCGCCAACGCAAAGAACGGCCGAAAGCGCACGCGATCGTAAGCGATTGTTGCGGAGTGAAAGGCCGAATTTTCTCTTCGGGATTCTGCGCGAAGGAGTTTCGGATCATGCCTTTTGCGAATGAAGGGGCATGTGGAAAATTCATTGGCGCGGACGCAACGCCCGTCCTAGAGTGGAAACCGAAAGGAAATCCAAATTCTTCAGGGAGGATCCGTCATGCAACGCAGAAATCTTTTCCGTCTCGCCGCCGCGGGCGCCGCGGCGCTCTCCGTGCCGACCCTTCGCGCGGCGCAGTCGAAGTCGATCGTGATCGTATACAGCCGCACGGGCTCGACCGAACAGCTCGCGCGCTGGATCGCGGAAGAAACGAAGAGCGACTGGCTCAAGCTCGAACTCGTCGAACCCTACGCCGAATCCTACGGCGCAATGACGAACATCGCCCGCGAAGAGCGCGCTTCCGGCAAGCGCCGCGAAATCAAGACGACGATTCCGGACCTCTCCGCCTACGACACGATCTGGCTGGGTTCTCCCTACTGGTGGGGCGGGTATTCGGTTCCGATGCTCACCTTCCTCAAGGATCATCCGCTTGAAGGAAAGCGCGTGCTGCCTTTCTGCACGTCGGGGAGCTCTTCGCCCGACGGCGCCTGGGCCGACCTCGGAAAGCTCGCACCCAAGGCGAAGGCCGAGGAAGGCTTCTGGGTGCCGGGCGGCGACGTCGCTTCATCGCGCGAAGAACTTCTCGCTTGGGTGAGAAAGCACCGCTGATCGGAAGGACTCGGAAAAACGGGTGTCGAGCGCGCCGAAACGGGCGTCTTCGGCGCCCTTTTCGCGTTTTTGCTTCTTGTTGCGGGGCGCCGTGAGGTCCTACAATGAAAAAAGGCGTTGTTGCAGAGAGCATGCAGCCAACGCTCCCTAAGAAAAACAGGAACCCTCAGAGTACCGCTATGGATCAGACCCAAGAGAACGACAAAAAGACGGAACTGCCGATGTTCGACGACCTCGAAGACGCTCCCGACGTGAAACTCAGTTTCACGGACGAACACGATGCGGGCGCCTTCGTGAAGACCATGCTTTTGACGCACGACTACGAGTCGATGCGGGAAGCCGTCGACACGATCATGGAGCACCTCGACGACAACGGCCGCAACTTGATGCTGCGCGCGCTTCTCAACAAGGAAGTGAAGCGCCGGGGCGTTAAGGAACGCGTTCCCGACGACATGAACAAACTTTCGCAGCACTGGCGCGAAGGGGAGTACCCGTACGTCAACCGCATGAGCTATCCGCTCTACGAAAAGGAGAAGTATCACCTGCAGGTCGAATTGCTCAAACTGCAGCGCTGGGTGAAGGAAACGGGCCGCAAGATCGTGATCCTCTTTGAGGGGCGCGACGCGGCCGGCAAGGGCGGCACGATCCGCCGCTTCATGGAGCATCTGAACCCCCGCGGCGCGCGCGTGGTGGCTCTGCCGAAACCCTCGGACGTCGAGGCCGGCCAGTGGTACTTCCAGCGCTACGTCGCACACCTTCCGACGAAGGGCGAAATCGTTTTCTTCGACCGATCCTGGTACAACCGAGCCGGGGTCGAGCCCGTCATGGGCTTCTGCACGAAGGAAGAGTATGAAAACTTCATGCGCGAAGTCCCCGACTTCGAGCGCAGCCTCATCCGAAGCGGAATCACCCTCATCAAGTTCTGGTTCGCAGTCTCCCGCGAAGAGCAACTGAAGCGCTTCCGCGAACGCGAAGTCCATCCCTTGAAGCACTGGAAGCTCTCTCCCATCGACCGCGCCTCGATCGACCGCTGGGACGACTACACCCGCGCTTCGCAGCAGATGTTCAACCGCACCGACACGGCCGACGCCCCGTGGATCATCATCAAGAGCGACGACAAGCTGCGCGCCCGCCTCAACGCGATCCGCGTGCTTTTGCACACCGTCGAGTACGAAGACCGTGACCTCAAGGCCGTGGGCGAAATCGATCCGCTGATCGTCGCGCGCGCGAGCACGGTCTGCGAATACGGCACCTACTCGAGCCCGAACGGCGACTACTACGACGACAAGAAGGGAAAAGAAAAGGAAAAGGGAAAGAAGAAGTGATTCCCGCCTGATTCCGCCCGCAAACCTCCCGCGCCGCCAACGGTTCGGGAGGTTTTTCCTTGTCGGGATCTTCGGGATTTCCCGTTCCTCTCGAAAACCTCTAGGAGGTCTCTCCCAAGACATTCGCCCGAGTTCCCTTGTCCGGCGCGAAAGAACCTGCAAATCGTTCTCTCTTCCCCTTGTGCAAAGGAAAGCCGCCGAAAGAAAATCGATCCTGAGGATCGGATCAAATCTTTTTGCGGAGAGAACCATGCGGATTCGCACAGCTCTTGCCGCCATCACGCTCGGCGCGGCACTCTGCGTCGGCGCGACGGCGGGCGAACGACTTGATCGAATTGAGGAAACCAAAACCCTGCGCGTCGGAACGCCGGGTGATTACAGACCCTTCGCCATGAAGGAAAACGGGCGCTACGTCGGTCACGACGTGGAGCTCCTTGAAGCCATGGCCAAGGCCGCGGGCTGGAAGGTCGAGTACGTCGACACGACCTGGCCCAAACTCTCGGCCGACTTCAAGGCCGACAAATTCGACGTCGCGATGGGCGGGATCACGCCCACGGTGGCGCGCCTCAAGCTCGGCGCCTTTTTGCCGGGCTACGTCACCTTCGGAAAGGTGGCGCTCGTGAACGCTTCGAAGGCGAAACAGTTCACCACGCACGAAAGCCTCAACCGGCCCGACGTGCGCGTCATCAAGAACCCGGGCGGCACGAACGAACTTTACGTCAATCAGCACCTCACGAAGGCGCAGGTGACGACCCACCAGAAAAACGCCGAAATTCCCGGCCTCATCGCCGAAGGGAAGGGCGACGTCATGATTACGGACACGATGGAGGCGAAGCTCTACGCCAAGGCGCATCCGGGCAAACTCGCCGTCCTCTTTGCCGAGGACACGCTCACGCCCAAGGCCCAAAAGGCCTTCTTCGTGCAGGCGGACGACCCCGAATACCTGCGTGTAATGCAGTACCTCTGGGACATCACGGAACTGCGCGGCGAACACGCCGCCCTCTATGACAAGTGGCTGAAGTAAGGAACAAAGAAATGACGAAACTCTCGAAAATCACGTTGGCTGCAGCCGTCCTCGGCGCTCTCGTTGCGGCTCTCCCCGTGCAGGCGGGCGAACGCCTCGACCGCATCGAGGAAACGAAGGTTCTGCGCGTCGGAACCCCGGGCGACTACCGTCCGTTCTCGATGAAGGAGGCGAACGGCTACGCGGGCTACGACATCGACCTCGTCAAGGCCCTCGCCGCAGCGGCGGGCTGGAAGGTGGAGATCGTTCCGACCTCCTGGTCGAACCTCACGAAGGATCTGCAGGGCGACAAGTTCGACGTGGCCGTGGGCGGCATCACGCAGACGGTGGCGCGCCTCAAAGTGGGCGATTTCCTCCCGGGCTACGCCCCCTTCGGAAAGGCCGCGCTCGTTCCGGCCGCCAAGAAGGACCGCTTCACGACGCCTGAAAGCCTCAATCAGCCCGACGTGCGCGTCATCAAGAATCCGGGCGGCACGAACGAAAAGTACGTGCTCGAACACCTGACGAAGGCCCAGGTCTCGACCCACCCGAACAACGCCGAAATCCCGGGCCTCATCGCCGAAGGGAAGGGCGACGTGATGATCACGGAAACCATGGAGGCGAAGCTCTACGCGAAGAAGTACGCAGGGAAACTGCACGCCGCCTTCATCGAAAATCCGCTTACCCCCAAGAGCGTGATGGGCTTCTGGATGCCCGCGGACGACGCCGAGTATCTGCGCGTCATGAAGTACCTGTGGGACATCACGGAGCTTCGCGGCGAACACGCCAAGCTCGCGAAGACCTGGCTCGAATGAGTTTCGACGCCGCATAAGCGAAAAGGGCCCGGGATTCGTCCCGGGCCCTTTGCGACAGAGGAGGACGAACCGATGGTTGCCGGAGCGTCCTCTTTGCTTCTCAGGAATCAGCTCACTTCTTCATTTTGTCAAAGAAGGGCGACTTCGCCTTGGCCTTGCCGCTGATCTTGTCAACGGAGATCTCCCAGAGCGCGACGTCGTTGATGCTCCCCTTGATGGTGTCAAGTTGCGCCTTCTTCGTCTGCGAGGGGCTGAAGCGCGCCGTATAGGCTTCGAAAATGCGCTGCATTTCCGCGCGGTCCGTGATGAGACGGGCCTTGCCGGCAACCATGGCGGAGACGTATTTCACCGTGAATTCGTCTTCCTTGATCGGATCCGTGCCGATCCAGACGATCGACACGTTCGGATTCTGCTTGAGGTTTTCAAACTTGCGGCTCTTGGGATCCTTCGTGCCGTGGAAGTAGATTTTGCCGTCGAGCAGAAGCGGCGTGATCGGGATGGCGTACGGAATGCCGGCGTTGTCGCAGGTGCCGAGCACGGCGTGCGGCGTGTTCTGGATCACGTACCAGGCTTCTTCCTCGGTGAGAAGGTAGTCGGTGCGGCGAACGGGGCGTTCCGTGGACTTGGCTTCGGCGGCGTGAACCGTGCCGGTGGTCGCGGCGGCAACGGATGCAAGGCCGGCGGCGAGCATTTGTCTTCTTTGCATGATTGTCTCCTTTGGTCGGTCAGTGAGTGTTGCATGACCGTCGTAAAGTCAACGCCCGAAAGGAAAGAGAAGAAAACAGAGCTTTTCCCGATGCGGAGCGTTCTGGAGCGTCTGCATCGCATGCGCGCCGCCGACAAAGTCCGATTGGAAGGATTCCGATCCGGGAAACGAAAGCCCGGGCTGTGAACCCGGGCCTTCCGTCTGAATGCCGAAGGAAATCAGCACTGCTTGGGACAGCGGTAGTAAGCGAGGAGCTTCGGACGGTAGAAGACGAGAGCCGTGAGAAGCGTGAAGAGCGCCACGCCCGCCATGATTTCAAGGGCGGGGTGGTAGCTGCGGCCTTCGAGGATGCGGCGGGCGACGAGTTCGTAGGTCGAATACGCCCATTCGCAGGTGTAGCCGAGAAGGCAGAGCTGCTGCAGACGGTTCATGTAGCGAACCGGCACGAAGGCGAGTACGAGCGCCACGATCGGGAGCACGACGAGCGCGAGCGGCGTGCCGTGAAAGAGAAGATGCGCCGCAAAAAGAATGTGCGAGAGCGCGGGGAGAAGAAGCCAGAGCATGTGGGGTCTCGATAATCGGGGGCGCTTCGTGCGCCCCTCTTGTTGATTAGGAACGGTTGCGGGGTTTTTCCGGCGCTTCCTTCGTGAACTGGTACCACATGTGCTTCAAAGTGAGCACGGGGTGGGAGAAGAGTAGACGCGGACCCGCCCAGCGCATGATGTCGCGGGCGCGGGCCTTCTCGGAAGGCTTGTAGCAGTGAATCTTGCAGCGCGCGCAGGCGGGTTTGTCCGCCCCGTAGGGGCAGCAGGCCAAGCGCTTCAGGGCGTAGGCGAGAAAGTCGCGGCAGTTGTCGCAGAGCTCTCCCTTTTTCGTGCCGTGATGCGCGTGACAGAAACTCGCCACCATCGCTTCGAGCGTTCGCTTCTCTTCATTGAGCCTCGGAATGGTTTCGAGGCGGGCCATGCGGTCGACGCGTTCGCGCTGCGGCCTCTGCGGCGCGGTCGTCGTCTGTTCTTCGGAAGGGTTTGTCATGCCGTTTCCTTTTCGTGTTGTTGGCAAGGTCTCAAAGAGGACAAACAGTATAGCGTGACAAAGCGAAAGAGTCGCTCCTTCCGAAAGAGGATCTCTCGAAAAAAGCGACTCCTTTCGCGCTCAAGTTCGAATCAGAATTTCGCCCGGCGAAATCTTATTCAATGCCTGTGACCGTAAAGCCTTCTTCGGTGATGGCCTTGCGGATCGCTTCGTCGTCGACGGGAAGGGGCGACACCACGACGGCGCGCTTTTCTTCAAGGCTCACGCGGACGTCGGCGACGCCGGGAACGGCGCGCAGAACCTTGTCGACGGCGCGGACGCAGTGCTGGCAGGACATGCCTTCAATGTGAACGATTTTTTCCATGACGGAATCCTCCGAAAGAGTGGTTTGAGAAGAAACGGGAAGAGAGAGCGTGCGGACTTCGGCCGAGGCGCGGTTTTCATCCGACGCGCTTTCCGTGAATTTGACGGGCGGGCGCCAGCGGGTGAGACGCAGGGCGTTCGTGACGACGCTCACCGACGAGAGGCTCATCGCAAGGGCCGCCAACATCGGGCTCATGCGAAGGCCTTGGGACGTGAAGAGCCCCGCCGCGATCGGAATCATGACGGTGTTGTAGCCGAGCGCCCAGAAAAGGTTTTCATAGATGTTGCGAAGGACCGCGCGCGAGAGGAAGAGCGCGTCCGCGATCTGCGAGAGGCGGCTCTTCGACAAGACCACGTCGGCCGAGGAGAGCGCGGCTTCGGTGCCCGAGCCGATCGCGATCCCGACCGTCGCGCTCGCAAGCGCGGGCGCGTCGTTGATGCCGTCCCCGGCCATGAGAACGGGGTGCGGGGAGACGGCCGTCGCTTCGCGCACGAAGCGCGCCTTGTCGGCGGGAAGAAGTTCGGCGCGGATGTCGTCCTTCTCGAACCCTGCGGCGCGGCCGACGGCTTCGGCGGCGGCCCGGCCGTCGCCCGTCAACATCGTGACGCGAACGCCTTCCTTGCGTAGCGCCGCGAGCGCTTCACGCGAATCGTCGCGGACGCGGTCGGAGAGACCCGCAAGGGCCGCGGGTTCCCAATGAAGACCGCGGGCGACGAGCGTCACGAGAACCGTGAGGCCTTCCTTTTCCATCTCGTTCCAGGCGGCTTGCCAGGATTCGGGAAGTTCCACGTCGCTTTCGGCGAGCGTGCGGCGGTTGCCGACGCGAAGGCGCAGATCGCCCAGGCGGCCCGTGAGGCCCACGCCCGCCACCTGTTCGAATTCGTCGACCTCGACGGGACTCGATTCGTCCCAGTGTCCGAGGTCGGCGAGACTTTCCGTGACGGCGCGCGCGAGCGGGTGTTCGGACTTCGATTCGACGGCGGCAAGGGCCGAGAGAACGGTCGGGGTGTCCGAGCGGTCCGAGAGGATCCAACGCGCCACCTGCGGACGGCCTTCGGTGATCGTACCCGTCTTATCCAAAAAGAGGGTCTTCGCGCGCCCGAGGTTTTCAAGCGATTCGGCGTTCTTCCAGAGAATCCCGAGCGAAGCGCCGCGGCCCGTACCCGCCATGACGGCGGTCGGGGTGGCAAGACCCAGCGCGCAGGGGCAGGAGATGACGAGGACCGAAATCGCGTAGGTGAGCGCGTCTTCCAGGGGCGAGCCCGAGGCGTACCAGGCGATGAAGGTGACGAGCGCAATCGCGAGGACGATCGGCACGAACCAGAGCGCGATCGTGTCGGCCTTGCGGGCGATCGGAGCCTTCGTCGCGACGGCGTCCTCGACGAGCGAGATGATCTGCCCGAGCGCCGTGTCGGCGCCGGTGTGCGTCACGCTGAAGGTGATGTGGCCCGAAACGAGGAGCGTGCCCGCGTTGACGCGGTCGTTCTTCGTCTTGTCGACGGGAAGCGATTCGCCCGTCATGCCGGATTCGTCGACGCTTCCCGAACCCAGGACGACGATGCCGTCCGCAGGGATTCGTTCGCCCGTGCGTACGACCACGTCGTCGCCAACGCGCAGAGCGTCGACGGGGACTTCGACCTCGATCCCGCCTTCGCGGCGCATGGCGCGCGGGGGCGTGAGGTCGAGGAGTGCTTCGACCGCCGAGGTGGTGCCCGCCTTCGCGCGGCTCTCAAGCGTCTTTCCGAGCGACGCGAGCGTGAGGATCACGGCCGCCGACTCGAAGTAAAGATGATGAAGACCGTGGGCTGCCTGCGAAGGATCGTTCGCCATCGAAAAGAGCATGGCGAGACTGTAGACGAGCGCCGCGCCGCTCCCCGTCGCAAGGAGTGTTTCCATGCCAGGGTTGCGGTGAAAGAGCGTGACGAAGCCCTTCTTGAAGGTTTCGGTATGAAGAAAGACGACGGGAAGCGTCAGAAGAAGCTGCAAAAGCGCCGTGACGAGCGCCGCTTCGTCGGTGCCGAGCCCGAAGGGGAGGCTCAGCCCCATCATCGGGCCCATGCTGAGGATGAGAAGCGGCAGCGCAAAGACGAGCGAGCGCAGGAAGCGGTTGCGGTAGTTCGCGTAGGCTTCGAGCGCGAGCGCCTTCGGACGCACGTTCGCTTCGGGGGCCTTTCCCGAAGCGGAGCGCCCCGGGGCGCTTTTGACGCGCGCGCCGTAACCCGCCTCGCCGATCGCCTTGACGAGGCACTCGGTCGCTTCGCCCGCCTTCCCGTCGGGCACCTCGACCTTGAGCTCTTCGGTGAGCAGATTGACGACCGCGCCTTCGCAGCCGGGCACCTTGTGGGCGGCCCGTTCGACCCGTCCCACGCAGGCGGCGCAGGTCATGCCCGTGACGTTGAGTGTGATCTTTTCCATAAGCATTCCTGAAGAACGCTTCCGAGAGAAGCCGTTCTCGACGGGATCCGGAGCGGCGGGATTTTATTTCCCCTCGGGATCCAAATTGTCTATACTTGGGCATTATAGACATTGATTTCGTTTTCGCAACTACCGCCTTTTACGAAAATAACTTCCAAAAAGGAAAGTATTGGACGGAGAAAGACCTTCGTTCATTCGTCCCTTTTTGAAAGAGTTGTGAAAGGACGTGAACGGGTTGCGATGGGGGACCCATGCAAAGAACGTTGAAGAGAGAAGCCGATGCGGCGACCAAGTGTCCGGTGGAAGTGACCCTGGGACTTGTGGGCGGCAAATGGAAGAGCCTGGTGATCTGGCACCTCTGCGGCCGGACGCTCCGTTTTTCGGAGTTGAGCCGCGCCATGCCGGGCGTCACGGCGAAGATGCTCACGATGCAGCTGCGCGAGCTGGAGACGAGTGGTCTCGTGAAGCGCACGATTTATGCGGAAGTGCCCCCGCGCGTCGAATATTCCCTTACGCCTACGGGACAGTCGCTTCGTCCCATTCTCGAGGCGATGTACGCCTGGGGGGCCGTCTACATGGCCAAGCGCGGCGAAGAACCCACCTGCGGGATGGATCCCCCGAAGGACGGCGCCGTGGAGCGGCTCATCGAACAGCTGAGGGCCGCGCAGTTTCAGGGCTGCTGCGGCGAATGAGGCCGGTCAGAAGAGGGGCGAGGCAAGATAGCTGAACCCCTCGCGCAGGCGGGCGAGGAGCCCGCGTTTTTTCCAGAGGGCGGGGTCGAGCCGGAAGGAGCCCGCGAAGTACCCGGCAAAGAGGCCGTTCAGTTCCGCGGTGAAGGCTCGGTTGACGATCAGCATCGAATGCTCGAAATTGAGGTGCAGACTCCTCGTGTCGATGTTGACGGTCCCGAAGACGGACACTTCGTCGTCGACCGTGATCGCCTTCGTGTGCAGCATCCCGTCTTCGTAGAAGTAGATTTCAATTCCCGCGTCGAGGAGTTCCTCGAAGAAGCGCCGTGCGCCCCAGGTGACGATGCGGCTGTCGCAAAGGCGCGGAACGATGATGCGCACCCGCACGTTCGTGCTCGCGGCGTTGAGAAGCGCCGAGACGATCGTCTCGGTCGGAACGAAGTAGGGCGTGACGATGGTGAGCGAGCGCCGCGCGCTCGAAATCACGCGGAGAATCAGATGCACGCTCGCGTCTTCGTTGCCGTAGGGCCCCGAATGCACGCACACGAGCGGCACGTCTCCGGGCTGCTCGTGGCGTCCGTTCGTGAAGAGCTCCATGTAGGCGTTGACGTCGCGGTTTTCGTCGCAGTTGGAAAGCAGCCCGCAGTCGCCTTCCCAGAGCGCCGAGAGAACGACCGTCCCCGGGCCTTCGATGCGGATCATCGCGTCGATCCAGCGCTCCTGCGGGGCCGCGCCCGAAGCGGCGGACTTCGGGGCGATCATGTTGAGGCTTCCCGTATAGGCGACCGATTCGTCGATGATGACGAGCTTTCTGTGGTAGCGAAGATCAATGCGGTCGGACATCCGGAAGTTTCCGAAGCGGATCGGAAGCACCCGCCAGATCTTCACGCCCGCGCGCTCGAGCGCTTCCTTTCGGGGACTGCGAAGAAAAGAGGCGGACCCGAAGTCGTCGCAGAGAATCCGCACCGACACGCCCCGGCGGGCGGCGTCGGCGAGCGCCTCTTCGATGTCGTTGACGATCGCGCCCGACTCCCAGATGTAGTAGGCGAGTTCGATCTGGCGCTCGGCCTTGCGGATGTCCTCGAGAATCCGCTCGAAGGCCTCCTGCGAGGTGGGAAGAAGCGTCACGCGGTTTCCGACCGTGAGCGGCAGGCGCGCGAGGTTCGTCGAGAGCCGCAGCAGGGGCTCGTATTCGTTCAGGGGAAGCGGAAGCGGCCCGTAGGGGAGAAGACGGTCCTTCGCCCAGGGGTAGTAGTGTTCGAGAAGCCGCTTTACGCGCAGGAGCCGAAAGCGCGCGAGCGGACGCTCGCCGATGAAGAGATAGAGAAGAAACCCCGCGACGGGAAGCGCCGCGGTGATGAGGAGCCACGCAAAGGAGGATCCCGGCGGATGGCGCGTGAGCATCACGCGCAACCCCACGATGAGGACCATCAAGAACTGGGCGAGCATGAAGAGGTTCGCCCAAAGGTTCCATTCCGCCGTCTGCATGACCCGATAGAAAGAGTGAAAGGGAAAAAAGGGCGCCGTTCCGTCGGAAGGGCGCCCCGTCTGTGAAATGTTGAGCGCCGATCAGGCCTTGCGCTTGTCAAGCCCGAGGTCGCTCATGATCGTCGCGGAGATTTCCTCGATCGACTTCGTCGTCGAGTTGAGCCAGCGGATCCCTTCGCGGCGCATGAGGTTTTCCGCGTCGAAGATTTCCTGGCGGCAGTTTTCGATCGAAGCGTAGTGACTGCCCGGACGGCGTTCGTTGCGGATTTCGCTCAGGCGTTCCGGACGGATCGAAAGACCGAAGAGCTTGTGGCGAAGCGGCAGGAGCGCATCGGGAAGCGAGCCGCGCTCGAAGTCTTCCGGAATGAGCGGATAGTTCGCGACCTTGATGCCGTACTGCATGGCGAGGAAAAGCGAGGTCGGGGTCTTGCCCGAGCGCGAAACGCCCACGAGGATCACGTCCGCCTCGTCGAGTCCGCGGTTCGTCTGGCCGTCGTCGTGCTGCAGCGTGTAGTCGATGGCGGCGATGCGCTTGTTGTAGCGTTCGTCGTCGCGGATGCGGTGGCTCTGGCCGACCGAGTGGGCGCACTTCATGCCGAGCTCGGTCTCGAGCGGTCCCACGAACTTGCGGAAGAGGTCGATGATGTGCCCCTGCACGTGTTCGTTGAACGTGCGCATGATGTCGGGTTCGACGAAGGTCGTGAAGATGATCGGACGCGTGCCCGATTCCTCGCCGATTCGGTTGATGGTCTGCGCCGCTTCCCGGGCCTTCTCGACGGTGTTCACAAACGGCATGCGCGTCTGCTGATAGTTGAGGTCGGGGAACTGCGTCGTGATGGCGTGCGCGAGCGTTTCGGCGGTGATGGCCGTGCCGTCGCTGACGATGAAGACCTGGCGGATCGGAAATTCGGTTTGTTCTTCAACGAGTTCGGTCATGATGAGATGAAATCAACGCGGGAAGGAATAGAGCATTGTACTCGAGTCGCGCGCTTCGGGCGTAAAGAAAAGAAGGACGGCGGCCCCAAAGAACGGAAGAATCGGGCAATGGCGGGCGATTTTGGCGCACAAAAGCGGGCTTTCCCGCGGCTACAATCATTCTGCCCGGTCGGGAGGGCCTTCTTCCCGACGAATAGGAATAAGGAGTCAAACATGGTGGAACTCAAACCCGTGGCCCTCGAGAAGGCCTACCGCATGTTCAACGTCGGCGGGACGGCCCTCGTTTCGGCCGCCCACGAAGGAAAGACCGACGTGATGCCCGCGACCTGGGTGTGCCCGTTGAACAGCGATCCCTCGCGCGTCACGGCCTGCATCGACAGCACGCACTTCACGCGCCCCCTCGTTGAAAAGAGCGGGTATTTCGCGCTCGCCCTGCCGACGAAGGCGATCGCCCGCGAAACGCTCTACCTGGGGTCGGTGAGCAAGAACGACGAACCCGACAAGCTCGAAAAGAGCGGGGCGAAGTTCTTCACGATGGACGGCTGGGACATTCCGTTCGTGGAAGGCTGCGCCGGCTACGTCATCTACAAGGTGATTCCGGAAGCCCACATCGAAAAGGCCTACGACCTCTTCATCGGCGAAGCCGTCGCCGCCTGGGCCGATCCCCGCGTCTTCGAGGACGGCCACTGGAAGTTCGAAACGGCGCCGGACGATCTGCGTACGCTCCACTACGTCGCGGGCGGCCGCTTCTATCTGATCGGCGACGCCATCGACGTCGAATAAGTCCGGAAGTTTTTCTTCTCGGATTTGGAAAGCCTCCCCAAAGCGGGAGGTTTTCCTTTTTGGCGGTCTACCGGCGAAACCTCTTTCGGGAAAGCGAAAAAAGAGGGCGCTGCGCCGCCCGCACACCGAAAAGTCCGCTACAATCCGTCCACCTTCCCCAGGGGAGTAGCCAGCCGTCGACCCCTCGGCGGCGTCCGCGTCAACACACTTGGAATCTCTCCGATTCCATGGCGCGGACAATGGAATCCTCATCGGCATCCATCGGCAAGACCTGCGGCGGACGACTCCGATCTTTCCGAAAAGAGCGAAAGAGCGGCCGGAGTGCGTGCGCCGTTACGGTTCTGACCCCGCCGCCGCTCGACGCTCACCCAAAAAGAAATGTTAGAGACCCTGGGACTTTCCACCGTTGTCGTCGCCGCGGCTGAAATCGGCGACAAGACGCAGCTCCTTTCGATCTTTCTCGCCGCGCGCTACCGCGCTCCGAAGCCCATCATCTGGGGCATTCTCCTTGCGACCATCTTCAACCACGCGCTCGCGGGCGCTCTGGGGGCATCGCTCTCTTCGCTCATTTCCTATGAGGTGCTGCGCTGGGTTCTCATCGTCTCCTTCCTCGCGATGGCCGTGTGGATTCTGATTCCCGACAAGATGGAGGACGACGACTTCAAGAAGAAGGCGCAGCGCTTCGGCGTCTTCGGGACGACCTTCGTGCTCTTCTTCCTAGCGGAAATGGGGGACAAGACCCAGATCGCCACGATCGCCATGTCGGCGCGCTACGCGACCGAAGCCTTCTGGGTGATTGCCGGGACGACGCTCGGGATGATGATAGCGAACGTGCCCGCCGTCTACCTCGGCGAGAAGATCGCCGAGAAGATTTCGATGGATTGGATGCGCCGCATTGCGGCGGCGGTCTTCGTGATCCTCGCGGTGCTCACGTACTTCGGCTGAGAAACAAAAGGGCTCTTTCCCGACAAAGGAAAGAGCCTCTGACGATTCCCCATGGGCGGCTCGGCTTTCCGGCCGCCTTTTTCGTCACTTGCGGTCTTCGCGCCGCCAGTGTTCGATCGACGTGATGGCGGCGAGCGCGAGGCCCACCGTGCGGAAGAACTTCGCGTCGGGGTGGTTGACGAGCGCCCGCGAGAGCGCGGGGAGCCACTTCGCGGGGTGCGCCGCAAAGAAGGCTTCGGCTTCGCTTTCCGCGCCCTTCAGAACGAGAACCGAAAGGAAGGCGAATTCGAGCGTGATGTGGTCGTAGGGCATCCCGAAGTCCCCGGTGAGGCCGAGCCCCGCCTTTTCGTAGGCGGCGCGGCAGACTTCCGGAGCGGAGGCGTACTCGGTCCAGGCGGATTCGTAAAGGGGAAGCGGAATTTCGCCCGTGGCGAAGAGGGCGCCGAATTCGGCCGCGGCCTCTTCGGGCGGGGGAAGGGGGTCTTCGAGCGCGGCCTCGAGCTCGCGGCAGTCGACCCCCACCTCGGCGGCGAGACCCGCGACGGCGTGAAGGGCGTCCTGCAGCCGATCGTAGGTGTCGGCGTGATCGGGCGCGACGAAGAGTTCGGCGAGCGCGTCGAAATAGGATTGACGGGCGAGTTGTTCGACCTGCTGCGTAACCATGCGGGACCTCGACTCGGAGAGGAAAAGACGGAACCGTTTCATTGTAGGGCGCCCGTCCGCACTGCTCCCGTCAAAGGAGGCCGAAATCCGCCTTCTCGACGGAACGGATTAGGGGAAAACGAGTAAATGCGGGCTTTTCCGACTGTTTTTTTGTTGCGTCTTTGTCACTTCGCGGATTTCTACGCGTTTTTGCGGAC
>CASDQM010000054.1 GCA_949282745.1 uncultured Sutterella sp.
CACCCCCCCCCCCGGGGCACCCGCCACCCCCCATGCCCCCCCGTGACGGCCGGCCCCCTCACCAAATTACCCCCGAGGCCCACCCGGAATTACGGCGGGGGGGGGGGGGTAATGCGTTTCATTCTCATCGTCATTTCTCCATAAAAAAGAAAAGGACAGCTTCAGTGTAAAGAAATAGCGGAGAGACTGTCCATTGCTGATGTTCCCTAGTCAGACCTACTCCTTGGCGGATGTGGGCATCACCGTAAAGAAGGCCGGCGTACGATTCGTGCGATGAGTGGGACTATCCGATCACGCGTTCGTTCCGAGCGGTTTGACCGGGATATAAGTTTCGGAGGTGTTTTCGAATCCATCGGTTCGCAAAGAACGGCTGTCGTCAGGGACGACGGTCAGTCCGTGCAACCTGCCAGAAAGAAAGAGCGGAGCTCTTTCGTTACTGAAAGAAACTCCGCTCGGTTGAGTGGCTACTCAGGGGATCGGGAAATCAGCCCACCCACTTGCGGGCGTTCCAGAACATGCGCATCCAGCCCGAGACGTCCGTCCATTCGGCCGGGTGCCACGAGAGCTGCACGGCGCGGTGGCTGCGTTCGGGGTGCGGCATGATGATCGTGAAGCGGCCGTCGTCCGTCGTGAACGAGGCGCGGCCTTCGGCCGAACCGTTCGGGTTGAAGGGATAGACCTCCGTCGGACGGCCCTGCGGATCGACGTAGCGGGCGGCCGTGCGGGCGAGCGCCGCGTCTTCGGGCTTGAGGAACTGCACGCGGCCTTCGCCGTGCGAGGTCACGATCGGCAGAACCGAACCCGCCATGCCGTCAAAGAAGATCGAGGGCGATTCGAGAAGTTCGAGATTCACGACGCGCGCTTCAAACTGTTCGGACAAGTTGCGAACGAGCATCGGCCAGTGCGAGGCGCCCGGGATGAGGTCGCGAAGCTGGCTCATCATCTGGCAGCCGTTGCAGATGCCGATCCCGAACGTGTCGTCGCGGTGGAAGAACGAGCGGAAGACTTCCGTGAGACGGTCGTTGTGAAGAACGGTCTTGGCCCAGCCGCCGCCGGCGCCGAGGACGTCACCGTAGGAGAAGCCGCCCGGGCAGGCGAGGCCCTTGAAGCCCGCGAGGTCGATGCGGCCCGAAAGGAGGTCCGTCATGTGAACGTCGTAGGCGTCAAAGCCCGCGCGGTAGAAGGCGGCCGTCATTTCGTTCTGGCTGTTGACGCCTTCTTCGCGCAGCACCGCGACCTTCGGACGAACACCCGTGTTGATCATCGGAGCGGCGACGTTTTCGTTCACGTCGTAGGTGGTCTTCGCAAAGAGGCCCGTGTCGGTCTTGTCGGCGATGCGGGCGAATTCCTGATCGGCGCAGGCCGGATTGTCGCGGCCGCGGGCGATCGAGTGCGAAACTTCCGTCCAGGCGGTCTGAAGTTCTTCGCGCGTGAAGCAGGCGTTCGGGCAGTCGTCGCTCGAAATCGTAAGAAGTTCCCCTTCGGTCACTTCGCCGATGAAGTGGCAAAGGTGCGAGAGACCTTCCTCACGCATGGCGGCGACGAGCTCTTCGACGCGGTCGGCGCGGACCTGAAGCACGGCGCCGAGTTCTTCGTTGAAGAGAACGTTCCAGACGTCGGCGCCTTCGGCTTCAAGGAGGCTCGAAAGGTTGAGGCTCACACCGAGACGGCTTGCGAACATCATTTCGGCAAGCGTCGCGAAGAGGCCGCCGTCGGAGCGGTCATGGTAGGCAAGAAGTGCGCCCGAGTCCGTGAGACGGCGAACCGTCACGAAGAAGCGGGCGAGCTCGGCCGCGTTTTCGCAGTCGGGGGCCGTGTCGCCGAAGCGCTGCGTCACCTGAGCGAGGATCGAGCCGCCGAGGCGGTTCTTGCCGGCACCGAGGTCAACGAGCACGAGGACCGAGGCGGGATCGCGCTTGAGTTCGGGGGTGAGCGTCTTCGAGACGTCTTCGACCGGCGCGGCGGCGGAGACGATGAGGCTCACGGGAGACGTGACGGACTTCTGTTCGCCCTCCGCTTCCCACTTCGTGCGCATCGAGAGCGAGTCCTTGCCGACCGGAATCGAGATGCCGAGCGCGACCGAGAAGTCGGACGCGGCCTTGACGGCGTCAAAGAGGCGGGCGTCTTCGCCTTCGGCGCCGCAGGCGGCCATCCAGTTGGCGGAGAGCTTGATGCGCGGAAGCTTCGCGTCCGCGGCGGCCATGTTCGTGATCGCTTCGCCGATCGCCAGGCGCGAGGCGGCGGCGGAGTCGATGACGGCGACCGGCGTGCGTTCGCCCATCGACATTGCTTCGCCCTTGAGGCCTTCGAAGTCGAGCGTCGTCACGCCGCAGTCGGCAACCGGCACCTGCCAGGGACCGACCATCTGGTCGCGGGCGACGAGACCGCCGACCGTGCGGTCGCCGATCGTGATGAGGAAGGACTTCGAAGCGACGGTCGGGTGACGCAGAACGTCGAGCGCGGCCTTCTTGAAATCGAGACCTTCGGCCGTGAAGGGAGCGAGCTTCTTTTCGACGTGCTTCACGTCGCGGTGCATGCGCGGGGCCTTGCCGAGAAGGACTTCCATCGGCATGTCGACGCAGTCGGCCTCGGGAGCGTTCGTGAGCTTGAGGTGGGCTTCCTCGGTGATGGTGCCGAGGACCGCGAAGGGGCAGCGTTCGCGTTCGCAGAAGGCCTTGAAGACCTCGAGCTTCGCGGGGTCGAGCGCGATGACGTAGCGCTCCTGACTTTCGTTGCACCAGATTTCCAGGGGGCTCATGCCCGATTCTTCGACGGGGATCTTCGTCATGTCGAACGTGGCGCCCTTCCCCGAGAGGTCGGCGAGTTCGGGCATGGCGTTCGAGAGACCGCCCGCGCCGACGTCGTGAATGGCGAGGATCGGGTTTTCCGTGCCCATCGCCCAGCAACGGTCGATCACTTCCTGGGCGCGTCGTTCCATTTCGGGGTTGCCGCGCTGGACCGAGTCAAAGTCGAGCGCTTCGGAGTTGGCGCCCGTCGCCATCGAGCTCGCGGCGCCGCCGCCGAGACCGATGCGCATGCCCGGGCCCCCGAGGACGATGAGGAGGCTACCCGCGGGCGGGACTTCCTTCTTCGTCTGGTCGTCGCGGATGTTCCCGATGCCGCCCGCAAGCATGATGGGCTTGTGGTAGCCGTAGCGCGTGCCGCCGACGTTCGCTTCAAAGGCGCGGAAGTAGCCGAGGATGTTCGGACGGCCGAATTCGTTGTTGAAGGCGGCGCCGCCGAGCGGGCCGTCCGTCATGATGGAAAGCGGCGTCGCAATGCGCGAGGGCGCGCCGTAGACGGCATCCGTCTTTTCGCCCGTCACCGTGTCGCTGTCGTTTTCCCAGGACTGCGGCGCGTCGGCGAGATGCAGAGCCGAGGTCGTGAAGCCGCACAGACCCGCCTTCGGACGGGCGCCGCGGCCCGTGGCGCCTTCGTCGCGAATTTCGCCGCCCGAGCCCGTCGAGGCGCCCGGGAAGGGAGAAATCGCGGTCGGATGGTTGTGGGTTTCGACCTTGAAGACCGTGTGGGTCATTTCGACTTCGCGCTCGAACTTGTCGCCGTAAACGCTGTCCTTGCCCGGACGCGGATAGAGACGCGCGGCATCGGCCCCTTCGAAGATGGCCGCGTTGTCGGCGTAGGCCGTGACGGTCCCCTGCGGGGCCATCTGATGCGTGCGGCGGATCATGCCGAAGAGCGTTTCTTCGCGGTCTTCCCCGTCGATCGTCCAGCGGGCGTTGAAGATCTTGTGGCGGCAGTGTTCGGAGTTGGCCTGCGCGAACATCATGAGTTCGACGTCGGTCGGATTGCGGTTGAGCTTCGTGAAGGCGTCGACGAGGTAGTCGATTTCGTCTTCGGAGAGCGCAAGGCCCATCGAGACGTTCGCTTCTTCGAGCGCGGCGCGGCCGCCCCCGACGATGTCGACCGTCGCCATCGGACGGCCTTCGAGCGTTTCAAAGAGCTTCGACGCGTCAAAGTCGACGGGCACGACCGATTCCGTCATGCGGTCGTGGAGCACGGCGGCGAGCTTCTGAGCAAGTTCTTCCGAAACCGGAGCGGAGAGCGAGATCGAGAAGATCGTGCCGCGTTCGACGCGGGCGACGCCCTGAATGCCGCAGTTCTTCACGATGTCGGAAGCCTTCGAAGCCCAGGGGGAGATCGTGCCGAGACGCGGCACCACCATGAAGGCGAGGTCTTCGCGCACCGACACGGCCGGGTCGCCGTAGGTCAGGAGCGCTTCGAGGCGGGCGCGTTCATCGTCGGTCAACGCGCGTTCGGCATGCACAAAATGCACGAAGCGGCCCGAGACCGCTTCGACAAGGGGAGAAACCTGACGCAAAGACGCGAGCGCACGGGCCGCGCGGAAGTCCGAAAGGGCCAAACCGCCCTTGAGTTCGAAAACCGTTCCGATCTGTTGGTTCATTGCAGAGATACCCTCGTAATCCGGTCGCTTCGAGGGGTCGCGACCGGGATTGGAGTTAAAGGAAAATGGTTGCACGGGATTATATAAGCCGCGGCGCAGAAAAATGGCCGCAGGCCTTGTGTTTCTTCTCTTTGCGCCGATTCTTTATCTTCTCGGGAAGTTACTTTGAAGCCGACTGACGTTCAAGCTTCTGCTGAGCGTTTACCCATGTCGAGCTTCCTCTCCCGAACTCAGGCATCCGAGAATGAAAACAGCGCTCGAGAGACGTAGTGCCGGGCCGCAGGATGACAGCCTGCGCTGCGGTCAGATCGTCAGCCGAGTGACACCGGACGGAAGACGAACGGAAACCTCCAAGCTTCCGCCGACGGCTTCGACGTAGCGTTTCAGGGTCGAAAGTCTGATGTCGCCGCCGCACTTCTCCAATCGATTTATCGTGGACCGCGCAACACCCATAACATCCGCAACCTGTTTTTGCGTCATTTGCCGCTTCTCCCGAAGGTCTTTGAGTTCAGATGCCAGAACCAGTCGGCGACTCTTGGCCAGAATGTTCTCGCGACGTTCGGAAGGCAAAGTCGCCAATACGTCGTCATGCAAAACATATCCCTCGGGAAGCATCCTCAATCTCCAAATCCGATTCTGACGCAATGATTTTACTCGACCCGATTCAGCCCGGTGGCGTACCGAAATTCGTTTCAGAGGAGAGCCTCAGAAGCCAAGATGAACGCAATCTTTCCCACCGGTTATGCGTCATGCCGCCTTCGACTCTTCGCCCGCGCGGAAGGACGCGTTGGCGCTGAAGCGTCCCTATAATGCCGGGGTGTTTTGAACTTTTCGGACCTTCCCCCCCCCATGCAGCGCTTCGTGAAAACCTTCGGCGAGCTCACCGTCGACGAGCTCTACCGCATCCTCGCCGCCCGCGCGGCCGTCTTCGCGGTCGAGCAGAAGTGCCCCTACCAGGACATCGACGGCGTCGATCGCAAGGCGCTGCACGTGTGGCGTGAAGAGGACGGGAAGATCCTCTGCTATCTGCGCGCCTTCCCCATCGCGGACGACAACTCGGTCTTTCAGATCGGGCGCGTCCTCTCGACGGTGCGGGGACAGGGGCTCGGCGCCCGAGTGTTTGAGGATGCCATGGAAGCCCTGGCGGCGCGTTATCCCATGAAACGAATCGTGCTCGAAGCACAGTGCTACGCGACGGGCTTTTACGAACGCTTCGGGTTCAAGACCTTGGGCGAACCGTTCGACGAAGACGGCATCCCCCACATCCGGATGGAAAAAAGCTTTACGTCGTCCGCAAGCTGAACCGAACCTCGCTTACACGAAACTTCGATCGGGATTCCCCCCTTAGATTCCCGATCGGGGCTTTATTTCGTTTCTTCTCCCTCTTCCGCCTTTGCGACTCCCGAGACCGTCACGCCCCGAAACTCGAATACTTCTTTTGCCGTGAAGAGCGCATTGAGCGTGCGCGGGAAGCCCGCATAGGGCGCCATATGCAGGAAGGTCGCGACGATCCGCTCGGGCGCGACGCCCACGTTCAAGGCCGTCTGGATGTGGGAGCGCAACTCGCGCTCGCACCCGCCGAGCGCGGCGAGCGTCGTGATCGTGGCTACGGTTTTCTCTTTGTCCGTGAGCCCGTCCCTTGCGTACACCGTTCCGAAGACGAAATCGTGAATCCACTTCTCGGCGTCGGGCGCGATGTTGCGCAGCTGATCCGTAAGTCGGTTCGGCGTTTTTCCCGTGAAGCGCTCGAAGACGGAACGGTCGGTTTCTTTCTCGGTCATGGAACGTCTCCTTTGGTTGCGGTCCTTCGGACATTCTACGTCCGGCGACACGCCTCCCAAGATGAGATGACGTGACCGTCACCCGACCTTCGCCCCTCCTCCTCCCGCACGAGGATTTCCTCTTCGCTGAGGTCTATACTTTCTGTATTGCGAATCATTCGCAGTATGTAAAAGAGGAAAATCCATGTACAAAACCACATTGGTCGTAGACGGCATGATGTGCGGCATGTGCGAACAGCACGTGCGCGAGGCCATTCAGAAGGCCCTCGAAGAGCGCGGCATTTCTGCAAAGAAAATCACCGCGTCCCGCAAGCAGAAGGAAGTCGCCGTGATTGCCGAACAACCCGTGGAGGAACGCCTTCTTCGCTCGGCGATCCAGGCTACGGGCTACGACACCGGCGCCTACCAGAGCGCGCCCGACGAAGAGAAAGGCTTCTTCCAGAAGATCTCCTCTCTCTTCGGATGAGTTCGGATCACGGTCTTCGGGGGCGGACGGACGTTTGCGTGACTGCTTCGTGACGATTTTTGCCTTCGCTCAGACAAAGCGTCTTCTTCTCCGGCGCTGAACACCTTGGGCTCTGGGACGGCGCGACAATGCATTCGTTCCCGTACGAACGCTTTCTTGCGCATTTCGTCCCCATGACCAAGCCGTCCTCCTCCGCCATCCCCCGCACCGTCTGGGCGCTCGGTTTCGTGAGCCTTCTCATGGACGTTTCGTCCGAAATGATCCATGCCCTGCTGCCGCTCTTCATGGCACAGACGTTGGGCGCCGGAGCGCTCTGGATCGGGCTCGTGGAAGGTCTCGGCGAAGGGGCGGCGCTCCTCACGAAAGTGGTGTCGGGAGTGATTGCCGACCGATTTGGGCACAAGAAGCTTCTCGTCTTTCTCGGCTACGGCCTCGGCGTTCTCTCCAAGCCTCTCTTTGAGCTAGCCGGCGCCATGCCCGTCGTGTTGGGCGCCCGCGTGGCGGACCGCATCGGCAAGGGCCTTCGCGGCGCTCCGCGGGATGCTCTCGTCGCCGACGTGACGCCCGAAGCCGTTCGGGGCGCCGCCTTCGGGCTACGGCAGTCTCTCGATGCGGCGGGCGCCTTCGTGGGGCCGCTCCTCGCTTCCGCCCTCCTTCTTTTCTGGACGGACGACTACCGCTCGATCTTCTGGGTGGCGCTCATTCCGGGCTTGCTTTGTCTCCTCCTCATCCTCTTCGGCGTTGAGGAGGCCAAGGGAGCGGCCGACGCCGGCCAAGGGGCCGACGCCAAACGGTCCCTACCCAAATTCCACGTCCTCTCGGATCCCGCCTTCCGTTCCCTCATTGTGCTCGGATCGCTCTTTGCCGTGGCGCGCTTCTCAAACGCTTTCATCGTGTTGCGGGCATCCGACGCGGGATTCGGCGCCGCCGCCATTCCGCTCCTCATCATGGGGATGAACCTCGTCTTTTCCGCCGCCTCCTATCCCTTAGGCAAGTGGGCGGACAAGACGGATCCGAAGACACTTCTCGCGGTCGGGATCGGCATTCTGATATTCGCAGATCTCGCCTTTGCTCTTCTTCCCTCGCAATGGGGCGTCCTGATCGGGGTCGTACTCATGGGTCTGCATCTCGGGGCCACGCAAGGGATCTTCTCGATGCTTGTCGCCGCCACGGCGCCCGAAAACGAGCGGGCAAGCGCCTTCGGGCTCTTCGGGTTCGCAAGCGGTCTTTCCGCCATCGCCGCGGGACTTCTCGCCGGGCTTTTCTGGGACTTGATCGGCCCAGAATCGACTTTCCTTTCGGGCGCCCTTCTTGCCCTTTGCGCCCTGCTGTGGCTACAGCGCCACCGCTGATTATCTGCTTCTTCGATTGCAGTGCAGGCCAATCCATCCTCCATTCTTACGGGATACACCAATCGGACGTTCCGGACACCGTTAAAGGATGTCATTGCGAATCTCGCAAACTTATTTTGCGGGACAATCTCTTTTTATAAGGAATCGCTTCTTCTAACCTCGAGCCTAGGTTAGACCGTGAGCGACATCCCGCTCACCTTCCGTTGGCGTTCCCTCATGCTCTCGAATTCCTGGCCATCCTCTTCTACTGGAGTACAAACCATGCAAATGAAGCAAATCGCCGCAGGTCTTGCCGCCGCCCTCTTTCTGGCGGGCTCGGCCTCGGCGCTCGAAAACACCGTAAAGCCGAAGTGACGGCGCCGCTCGCGAAGTCGCCCAAGGTGGCCCTCCTGGTCGGGAACTCGTACTCCTTCTACAACTGCGGCGTGCACACTTATCTTCGCGGTCTGATGAAGGCGGGAACGCCCAAGGAAAACATGAAGACCCGTCTCTTGACGATAAGCTCGGGTTCGCTCTCGTTCCACGACATGAAGTTTTACCTGTCGCCGCACGAACAGGATCCGTACGCCGTGGTGAAGGACGGCAAGCTCGAACATCCGATGTTCGACGTCGTTCCGATGCAGGGCCACTCTGCGGCCGCCACCTCGAAGAAGCGCCTTTCCTTCTTTGAAAAGTACGCCAAAGCCCACGCCGATACGATCCGCGAAGCCGGCAGCACGCCGCTTCTCTTGAAGCTCCCCTGTCTGAAGACAGAGGATTCGCCTTGACCGACAGAAAGCTCTTTCAGCGGGCGGGACGGCTTTCGCCGTCCGCCGACCGAACGTCGCAAATTGCCCGGAGGCAATTTTCTGCACAAGGCGTTTGCGGCAGACCCCTTCTCCGTTCCTCA
>CASDQM010000055.1 GCA_949282745.1 uncultured Sutterella sp.
CAAGGCCGAGCCTTGTGGCGATGGTCCAAGAGCGTGCGCCCTGCTGAAGCAACAACAAAACTTGGTGGCGAATTTCTGCTGAAATCTTCTTGCCCATAAAAGTGTCCCCAGAAAGTGTCTCGCTTTCTGGGGACAGTTCAACGCACGTTTTCGCGCACCCGGGCTTCAAGGGGAAAAGGAACGGAAGAACCGGTCAGGCTTCGGCGTGCTTGGCGCGGACGCGTTCGATCAGCTTCGCGGGACCGAGCGCGTCGTAGCATTCGAAGGGCTGGTGAATCCAGGGATTGTCTTCGAGATATTCAACGTACCAGTCGGGCACGAGGACCGAGTGGGCCTTGTACCAGAGAACCGCGACGCGGATTTCCGTGATGGCGGGATAGCGTTCCTTCAAGTGGCGGACCACTTCGCGGATGGTCTTGCCGGAGTCGACCATGTCGTCGACGAGGAGCACCTTGCCGCTCAGTTCCGACACGCCCGTGATGCATTCGGCGATGTCGAGGTCGCTCTGAACGGTGCCGGCCTTTTCACGATAGGAGCTCGTCGCGAGGATGGCGAGCGGCATGTCGTAGACACGGCTGAAGAAGTCGCCCGGGCGCATGCCGCCGCGGGAGAGACAAAGAATGCTGTCGAACTGCCAGCCCGACTCGGCGACCTTCGCCACGAGACGTTCGTTGAGATCGATGTAGGCGTCCCAGGAATAATATCTATCGGCCATTTTGCAGGTATGGGTAGAGGGAAGAAAATCGAAGCGGCGGACCAAGCCGCCGCTTCCCTGAAAAGAGATCCGTTATTTTACGCGGTAAACGGGTTCGCGCGCAAAATCGTCTGGACGCGGTCCGGACCCGTGGAGACCACGGCGATCGGAGCGCCGGCGACTTCGGCAAGGCGCGTCAGATAGCGCTGGGCGCTTTCGGGGAGGTCTTCCCACTTCTGGATGCCGAAGGTGCTTTCCTTCCAGCCCGGGAATTCCTCGTAGATCGGTTCGCATTCGGCGACCGCATCCGCGCCCGCGGGCATGATGTCGATCTTTTCGCCCTTGTAGAGGTAGCCGACGCCGAGCTTGACGGTGTCCATGCCGTCGAGGACGTCGAGCTTCATGATCGCAAGACCCGTGAGGCCGTTGATCTGCACGGCGCGGCGCAGAGCGGCGCCGTCGAACCAACCGCAGCGGCGGGGACGACCCGTCACGGCGCCGAATTCGTTGCCCTTCTTGCGAAGGAGTTCGCCCGTTTCGTCAAAGAGTTCCGTCGGGAAGGGACCTTCGCCCACGCGGGTGCAGTAGGCCTTGGTGATGCCGAGGACGTAGTTGAGCTGATGCGGACCGACGCCAGCGCCGGCGCAGGCGGAACCCGCCACCGTGTTTGAGCTCGTCACGAAGGGATAGGTGCCGTGGTCGATGTCGAGCATCGAGCCCTGGGCGCCTTCGAAGAGGAAGGACTTGCCCGCGGCCATGTCGGCCTGCAGCGAGGCGCTCACGTCGCAGACCATCGGACGCAGACGTTCGGCATAGGCGAGCGTGTCGGCGATCACCTTTTCCGGATCGAGCGGTTCGGCGCCGAGGAACTTTTCGAGGACGAAGTTGTGAAGCTTCATCACCGTGCGGACCTGTTCGGCGAAGCGTTCGGGTTCGAAGAGGTCGGCGACGCGCACCGTGCGGCGGGCGATCTTGTCTTCATAAGCCGGACCGATGCCGCGGCCCGTCGTGCCGATCTTCTTGTTGCCGGCCGCCGCTTCGCGGGCGTGGTCAAGCGCAACGTGGTAGGGCATGATGAGCGGAGCGTTCGCGGAGACGCGCAGGCGGGCTTCGACGTTGGGAACGCCGAGCGCGATCAGTTCGTCGACTTCCTTGAAGAAGGCTTCGGGCGAGAGAACGACGCCGTTGCCGAGGTAGCACACGCTCGTCGCGTGCATGATGCCGGACGGAATCAGGCGAAGGATGGTCTTCTTGCCGTTGATCACGAGCGTATGACCCGCATTGTGCCCGCCGTTGAAGCGAACCACGCCGGCGGCCTGCTCGGTGAGCCAGTCGACGATCTTACCCTTGCCTTCATCGCCCCACTGGGCGCCGACAACCACGACGTTCTTTGCCATTTGAGAGAATCCCTTATCGATAGGTTGGTCTCGCATCCGTCCGGAAAGAAGAGTTTCGAACGGACGTACAAAAGCCTTCCCGCACCGGGTTCGGCGGGGAAGAACAAAAGCCGATTCCGCGCGTGAAAACCTCGCGCGCGAACGTTGGTTAGTGTATCAGCGTTTCCCCGTGATCGGAGGGCAACTCGGCGAAAATCAACCGAGAACGTACCAGACGAGACAAAGCCCGCAGCAGACGAGCACGCCCCCGAAACCGCGCAGTCCCGACTCGGGCTGTTCGACGAGTTCGCGCACGGCCCTGCGCCACGTCTCGGGAAAGAGCAGCGGCGAAACGCCTTCGAAAATGGCCATCCATCCGAAGGCGAGGATCAGAACGTCGGTCGTGTCGTACATCGTTCTCACTCAAAAAATTTCGGGCGGCCTCTTTGTCGGGCCGCCCGTTCGGGAGATCAGCGCTTGCTGTCCTTCATGTACCCGAGGAAGTCCGAAGACGGATCCATCACGAGGACGTCGGTCTTCTCGGAGAAGCTCTGGCGATAGGCTTCGAGGTTGCGGTAGAAGCGCGCGAACTCCGGATCCTTTCCGAAGGCCTCCGCATAGACGCGGGAAGCCTCGGCGTCGCCTTCGCCCTTCGTCTTCTGGGCGTCGCGGTACGCTTCGGCGAGGATCACTTCGCTCTGACGGTCGGCCGAGGCGCGGATGCGTTCGGCCTGCGCGGCGCCCTTGGAGCGCTCTTCGGCGGCCACGCGCTTGCGTTCGGCTTCCATGCGGCGGTACACCGACTCCGAAATTTCGGGCGTGAAGTCGACGCGCTTCATGCGCACGTCGACGATGTCGATGCCGACGTCCTGCACGCGGGCCTGCAACATCGTGGAGATTTCACGCATCGCCACGTCGCGCTCGCTCGAGGTGATCTGATTGACCGTGCGCTTGTTGACGGCCACGTTGAGCACGTCGCGCAGAAGCGCCGAGAGACGGTCGGCCGCCGCCCGTTCGCTTCCTTGGAAGGACACCCAGTAGAGGCGCGGATCGCTGATGCGCCACTTCACGAAGGTGTCGATCATGAGGTTCTTCTTTTCGCTCGTCTGCACGAGGTCCGCCGCCCCTTCGTCGAGCGTCAGTATGCGCTTGTCGAGGTAGACGACGTTCTGCAACGGCGTCGGAAGCTTGAAATGCAGCCCCGGTTCGTCGACGACGGTGCGCAGTTCGCCGAGCGCGAAGACCATCGCGTATTCGCGCTCCCCGACCGTGTAGATGGAGAGGGGCGCGAGGCCCGCGAGAACGGCGAGGCCAACCAAAATGCCGGTAATTTTTTTCATTTTCTTCTCCCCTTATCGGCCGCGGTTGCGGATGAGATCGCGCGGGCGCGCATCAGAAGAGGACGTCCCCGACGCGGCGGGCGCGGGTTCCGTTGCGGCGGGAGCGGGTTCAAGCACCGCGCCCGCGGCTTCGGTCTGCGCCTGCGACTTCGTCTGCGAGACGATCTTGTCGAGCGGCAGATAGAGAAGATTGTTTCCGCCCTTGGCGTCGACGACGACCTTCGTGACGTTGCGGTACACGTCGCGCATCGCGTCGATGTAGAGACGGTCGCGCGTCACTTCGGGGGCCTTGCGGTATTCCTCAAAGACTGAAGCGAAGCGGTCCGCGTCGCCGCGTGCGGTTTCGACGACCCGGGCCTTGTAGGCGGCCGCCTCTTCCTTCAGGCGGGAGGCCGTGCCCTCGGCCTTCGGAATGACGGCGTTCATGTAGGCTTCGCCGAGGTTGATGGAGCGCTCGCGGTCCTGACCGGCCTTGACGGCGTCGTTGAAGGCGGCCTGCACGGGTTCGGGCGGCTGAGCGTTCTGAATGGCCACGCTCATCACTTCGATCCCGGTGCCGTAGCGGTCGAGCATCGCCTGCATGAGCTTGCGCACGTCCTCGGCGATTTCGGCCTTGCTCTCAAAGAGCACGCTGTCCATCGACTTCGCGCCCACGACTTCGCGCATGGCGGATTCGGCCGCCTGCGTGACCGAGACGTCGGGATTGCGCGTGTTGAAGAGGTAGTCCTTGGCGCCTTCACCCGACTTGATGCGGTACTGCACGGCGAATTGCACGTCGACGATGTTTTCGTCGTCGGTGAGCATGAGCGCTTCGCTCGTGCGGTTCGTGCGCTGCGCCACGCCGATGTTGGTCGTGCGAACGCTGCTCACGTCGACGAGCTGCATGTTCTGCACGGGCGCGGGGAAGCGCCAGTGAAAGCCCGGCATCGTGGCGTCCGAATAGCGGCCGAAGGTCGTGACGATCCCGGTCTGCCCTTCGGGCACGATGTAAAAGCCCGTGGCGGCCCAGCCGATGAGGGCGACGCCGAGTACGACGGGAAGGCTGAAGTTCATCCCGCGGCGCCCGCCGCGGTTGCCGCCCGAGCCGCCGGCGCGGCGGGCGAAGGGATCGAGCCCGTCAAAGGGCGAGCGGGGCTTGCGCTCGTCGCGCTTTTCTTCGCGCGGCGTTTCCTGACGCGGGGCCTCCTCATCTTCGACGGGGCGGAATTCCGTGAAGTCGTCGCGGTTCTTGAAGGCGTCCGCGCCCGGACGCTTCGTCTCGCCGCGGTCCTTCTTGTCCTTCATGAAGTCCATGACGGTGCGCCACAGGGCGTCGATGTCCTGGTTGACGCCCTCCACGCGGTCGCGCCGTTCGTCGCGGGCCTTGCCCTCGTCGGCGCGCTCGTCTTCGCGACGGTCCTCGTTCTCGTCGGACCGCGCGTTTTCCTTCTTTTCTTCTTCCGAATCGCGGGGGTTGCGCCCCCAGCGAGGATCATTGAGCGACATGCGTTCGTTCACTCCGGTGGTTTTCTGCAATGTATCGCGCATTGTACCCGAGAGGGCGATTTTCCAAGGCGCAGGCGGCGCCCGATTTCTCTTCGAAAAAGGGCGAATGTTTTGCAAAAGGTTATTTGCCTCTTTAGTTCGATAATAAAACTCTATGTTCGGACCGTTTTTGTGCACGAATCCCTTCCGCGCACCCCCTATCTCCTCCCCGTCTAAGCAGTTTTCTGCATGCGGCCCCGAGTTGAATCAAGGTATAACTTGCACTGCGACGCGAAGCCGTAAGAGAGGTCACGTTTGCGCGTGACATTCCCTTACAATTCGTATCCAGAAGTCCATTCAACGTCACGCGGCCGCCGATTGCTTCGGACAAGGGGCCCGGCCCCCATAACACTATCCGCCGCGGACTCTGGACTCTCTCAACCATCTGCAATTCTTGAAGGACTCCTACCATGTCTACGACCACGCAGGAAACCCCGGCCGTCGTCGAGGAGAAAGTGGGCATCGGCGCCTACCTTTCCCTGATCTTCGCCATCATTTTCTTCTCCGGTCTTTGCGCCTCCTCCCACTGGTGGGGCGTGTTTGACTTCACCACCGTCAACGGCGGCTTCGGCAAGCTCGTTTCCGGCGTGACCCAGAACGGCGACGCCCTCCAGGTCGCTACGACGAGCTTCCGCGGCAAGGGCGGCTCGGGCGCTATCGACGGCTTCATGTTCGCCCTCACGCTCGTTCCGACCGTCATGTTCGCCCTCGCCATGATCACGGTCTTCGAATACTACGGCGCCCTGCGCGCCGCCCGTCGTCTCCTGACGCCGGTTCTTCGTCCGCTCCTCGGCCTTCCGGGTTCGGCCACGCTCGCCCTGATCGCCTCGCTCCAGTCGACCGACGGCGGCGCCGCCCTTACGCGTCAGTTGAAGGACGCCGGCGACCTGAACGACACCGAAGTCAACATCTTCGCCTCCTTCCAGATGACGGCCGACGCCTGCATCACGAACTTCTTCTCCTCGGGCGCCGTGCTCTTCACGCTCACGAACGCCGACGGTCAGCTCGCCGTTCCGGTGTCGCTGGGTCTTTGCCTGGGCGTGATGCTCATCGGCAAGGTCTTCGCCGCCAACCTCATGCGTATCCTCATGATCCGCGGCAGCAAGAAGGCCGCCTGATCACCAACCCGTACCACACAGCAACGAACAAAAAGGAATATTCAAAATGTCCGGTCACGCTAATGCCAAGCCCATGGTCACCGACATCTTCGTCAAGGGTGCCGTTCAGGGTTGGAACATCGCCACGTCCTCCACGATTCCGAACGTGTTGATGGCCTTCGTCATCATCAAGGTCCTCCAGCACTCGGGTCTTCTCGACCTCATCGGTCAGGCCTTCGCCCCGATCATGGGCATCTTCGGTCTTCCCGGCGAAGCCGCCACCGTCCTTCTCGGCGGTTGGATGTCGATGGGCGGCGGCGTCGGCGTCGCGGTCGCGCTCTTTGACCAGGGCGCCATCAACGGCACGCACATCGCCATTCTCGCCCCGTCGATCTACCTCATGGGTTCGCAGGTTCAGTACATGGGCCGCTGCCTCGGTGTCATCGGCATCAAGGGCAAGAGCCTTCTCATGATCATGGCCATGCCGCTCATCACGGCCTTCCTGAGCCTCTGGGTCATGAACATTCTCGTTCTCGGTTCCTAAACCGCAACGAGCCGCAGAAAAGCCGCCTTCGGGCGGCTTTTTTGCATCCCCGCGCCGCGGCGCGCCACACTACAATACTTCCGTCCGGGCCGGTCCTTTTGAGGGGATCGGCCGCCAATCAACCGTCCGAGCAAAAAGGATTTTTCCCATGACCATGCTTGAAGACTTCCTCAAGGACCTCGCTCCTTTGGTCAACCTCGACTGCGGCACGTCCAACACGGCGGGCGTCACCCGCGCGGCCGAAATCATGAAGGCCCACTACGAGTCGATCGGCTTCACCTGCGAACTCGTCGACCTCGGCCCCTCCGTCGGCAAGGGCCTTCTCGCCCGCAACAAGCCCGAAGCGGGCTACTACGACGTCATGATGAACGCCCACCTCGACACGGTCTTCCCCGACGGCACGGCCGCGGCCCGTCCGCTCTCCGTCGACGGCGACCGCGCCCACGGCCCGGGATGCTCCGACTGCAAGGGCGGCGTTCTTGCCGTCTTCTACGCGCTCAAGAACGCCCGCAAGGAAGACCTCGACCGCCTCTCGATCTGCGTCGCCTACAACCCCGACGAAGAAACGGGTTCCGTCGCTTCGACCGAATGGCTCGCCTCGCACGGCAAGCACGCCAAGAACGTCCTCATCTTCGAAGCCGCCCGCGCGGGCGGTGAACTCGTCCGCTCCCGCAAGGGCGTCGGCAACTTCACGGTCACCTTCAAGGGCAAGTCCGCCCACGCCGGCAACAACCCCTGGGACGGCCGCAACGCCAACGTCGCCGCAATGAAGTTTGCGCTCGCCGCCTATGAACTCGCCGACGCCGAACTCGGCACCACGGTGAACCCGGGCGTCCTCAAGGGCGGTTCCGCTCCGAACGTCATCTCCGACACCTGCGAAGTCCAGATCGACATCCGCTACTGGAAGGACGAGGACGGCCGCGCCCTCAAGGCCAAGATCGAAGAACTCGTCGGCCAGACCTGGGTCGAAGGCGTCACGCAGACGATGCGCGTCGACTGCTTCGGGCCCGCCATGCCGCTCTCCGAAGACACGAAGGAACTCGTCGCCAAGATCACCGAGGCCGCGAAGCTCGAAGGCTTTGACGCCCAGTGGGTGGACGCGGGCGGCGGCTCGGACGGCAACCACATCGCCAAGGAAGGCGTGCCCGTCATCGACGGCTGCGCCCCGGCGGGCGGCGCCTTCCACAGCGACCGCGAATTCCTGCGTCTCGACACCGTCGAAGAACGCATCCGCATGGTGACGCGCTTCCTGACGCTCATCTGACCGCGCTTTCCTGACAAGTCACAGGATTGAGAGACCGGGTCCGCAAGGGCCCGGTCTCTTCTTTTTTTGGAGGGCTGTCAGGGGACACCCCTGAGCGTTCGAAGATCGGAACAAAAAAGGTTTGGTCCCGTCGCGTTTTCCCTGAACCCCCTCTTCTTTCCTTTCTCTCCCTTGACCTTCTTCATTTGTACGGGATCAGTCGACGCAGAGCGACACCGTACTTATTCGTTTTCCCCTGTACTGCAGGAGGATGCAAAAGGACAAATCCACCTCTTTTTGCCGTTTGTCAAAACAATTTTTCGTCTTTCGAAAGGCGTTCCTCCCCTCCCGACAAAATGCCCTCAACCGATCGGGACGCGGTCCCGGTTCTCAGGCTTCACCTCTTTCTTTCGGGAGAAATCACATGCCCTCCACCGCCATCGACAGCCAGATCCACGGTTTCCTCTTCAGCACCGACGAAATGCGCGAAATCTTCAGCGACCGCTCCTGGGCGCAGAAGTGGCTCGACACCGAAGCGGCCCTCGCCGCCGCGCAGGCCGAACTCGGGATCATTCCGCAGGAAAAGGCCGACATCATCGTCAAGCACGCCGACGCCGATCTCCTCGACATTCCGTCGATCGGCGAATTCTACAAGTCGTCCATCACGATCGTTCCGCTCCTCAAGGCCTTCAAGGCCGTGCTCCCCGAGAACGCCGGCGAATTCGTCCACTGGGGCGCCACGAGCCAGGACATCGTCGACACGGGTCTCGTCCTTCTGCAGCGCGACGCCTACAAAGTGATCCTTCGCGACATGGAACTTTGCCGTGAATACTGCCTGGACCTCGCCGAAAAGTACCGCGACACCGTCATGGCCGGCCGCACGCACGTCGTGCACGCCATCCCCATCACCTTCGGCTACAAGGCCGCCGTCTGGGCCGACGAACTCGGCCGCAACGTCGAACGCCTCAAGGCCATGGCGCCCCGCGTCTTCGTCGGTGAACTCGCCGGCGCCGTCGGCACCCTCGCCTCGATGCCCGAACAGGGTCTCGAAGTGCAGCGCCGCACGATGGAAAAGCTCGGCCTCGGCGTCCCGACCATCGCCTGGCACGTCGCCCGCGACAATCAGGCGGAATTCGTGACGACGCTCGCCCTCTGCGCGGGCACGCTTGGCCGCATCAACCACGAAATCTTCTCGCTGCAGCACACGGAAATCCTGGAACTCGAAGAACCCTTCTTCATGGGCAAGGTCGGCTCCTCGACGATGCCGCACAAGCGCAATCCGGCCGTGCTCGAAAACGTCCTGGCGCTCTGCCGCAACGTGCGCAGCATCGCGCCCTCGATCGTCGAATCCATGGTGAGCGAAAACGAACGCGACTGGGGCTGCTTCCTCTCCGAATGGGAAGCCATCCCCCGCGCCTGCCACATGCTCGGCTGCGCGCTCGAGAAGTCCAAGCACATTCTCAAGAACCTCATCGTCTATCCGAAGCACATGGAACGCAACCTCTTCGCGCAGAAGGGCCTCATGATGTCCGAATGCGTGATGATGCACCTTGCCGCCAAGCTCGGCCGCATGACCGCGCACGGCATCGTCTACAAGAGCTGCATGGAAGCCTACGAAAAGGAAATCCCGCTCAAGGACGTGCTCATGAAGACGCCGGAAGTCGTCGAAGCCTTCACGGAAGACGAAGTCGACCACATGCTCGACCCGCACACCTACGTGGGCCTCGCCCCCGAATTCGTGGACCGCGTCGTCGCGAAGTGGCGTAACCAGTAATCCATCCTCCTTCGGGCAATCCGATACGGTCGCCCCGCTCCCCCGGGGCGGGGTGACCGATCTTTTTTCGAGCCCTCACCATGCAGAAAGAAAAACTCATTCGCTGGGCGGTTCCCGCGGCGATTCTCGTCGTCCTCTACTGCCTTCCCGTGCCCTCGGGCCTCAAGCCCGAAGCCTGGCACATGTTCGCCATCTTCGCCGCCACCATCGCCGGGATTCTCTCCGCGCCGATCGCCTCGGGCGCCCTGATGTTCATCGGCCTTGCGCTCACCTACTTCACGGGCACGCTCGGTCTCGGAGACGTCCTCAAGGGCTTCGCCTCGGGCACCGTCTGGATGATCTTCTCGGCCTACGTCCTTTCGCTCGGTTTCGTGCAGTCGGGCCTCGGTCGCCGCATCGCCTACAAGATGCTCTCGCTCTTCGGCGGCTCCTCGCTCGGCGTCGCCTACTCGCTCGGCATCGCCGACCTCATCATGGCGCCCGCCATGCCAAGTGTGACGGCCCGCTCGGGCGGCATCATCCTCCCCGTCGCCAAGTCGATCAACCAGGTCCTCGGTTCGCAGCCCGGCCCCACGGGCAAGAAGATCGGCGACTTCCTCATCATGACGTGCTTCCAGTTCACGCCGATCACGGGTTCGCTCTTCCTGACGGGCATGGCCGCGAACCCCCTGTGCGCCTCGCTCGCGCGCGACGGTCTCGGCGTGGAGCTCTCCTGGGGTTCGTGGTTCTACGCTGCGCTCGTGCCGTCGCTTCTGTGCTTCGTCCTCATGCCGCTTCTCACCTACAAGTTCATGAATCCGGACCTGAAGCGCACGCCGGAAGCCAAGGTTATGGGTCGTGAAGAACTCGCCAAAATGGGCCCGATGACGACGCAGGAAAAGCTCGTCTCCGTCGGCTTCATCCTTGCGCTCCTCGGCTGGGGCACCTGCCTGATCACGGGCTACAACGCCAACGCCATCGGTCTCGGCCTCGTCGCCTTCCTCTTCATCACGAACGCCGTCGCCTGGAAGGACGTTCTGAACGACAAGGCGGCCTGGGACACGGTCGTTTGGTTCGGCGCCATCATTTCGCTTGCGGGCGGTCTCACGAAACTCGGATTCATCACGTGGATGTCGTCGAGCTTCGCCTCTTCGCTCGGCGGTCTCGACTGGGTGACGACCTTCCTTATCCTGGGTCTCGCCTACATCTACCTCCACTACGTGTTCGCCACGGCCTCGGGTCACGTCGCCGCCATGTACGTCCCGTTCGCCTCCGTCGCCATCGCCGCGGGCGCGCCCGCCACCATGGTCGCGATCTGCTTTGCGATCTTCTCGAACTTCATGTGGGGCATCACCGAGTACGCCGGCGGTCCGGGACCGATTTACTTCGGTCAGGGCTACTTTGAACGTCCGCGTTTCTATAAGATCAATTTCTGCATCGTCACCTTCTGCGTGGCCGTCGTCTTCTCGACGGGCATGCTCTGGTGGAAGCTGATCGGTCTCTACTGATCCTCATTGACGTCCTTCTCCGTCCGGCGCCGCAGCGCCGGACGGCCTTTTTCTTCTTGGGAAACCACGCATGGCCCGTGAACTTCTCTACCGAAAGCTTGCCGAGAAATGGATCCGCGCGATTTCCACGGGCGTCCACCCCGTCGGTACGCTCCTGCCGAGCGAGCAGGAACTCATGAAAATCGAAGGCGTCTCGCGCCACACCGTCCGCGCCGCCCTGAAGATTCTCGAGCAGTACGGCCTCATCCGGCGCACGCCCCACGTCGGCACGACGGTGATCAGCCGGGGAGCGCTCTTGAGCTTCAACCGCCAGCTGAGCACGCTCTCGGACCTCGACCGCCTCGCCGAGCGAAATCCGAGAAAGCTCCTCGACATTCGGGAGGCCGTGCTCGAGCGGCCGCTTTCCGACGAACTCGGCCGTCCCGCGGGCGACGTCTGCATCCGTTTCTCCATGATTCGAACGGGCTCGGCCGACGGCGCACCGCCCATCGCCTGGACGACGGAATACGTGCGGCGCGACTGGATCGAACTCATCCGCGCCGCCAAGGACTTTCCGCATCTCCTCATGATCGAACTCATCGAAAGGCTTTTTCGAAAGCGCTGCACGGAAGTTCGTCAGGTGATCGAAGCGAGGGCCCTCCCCGAAGAGGGTGCGCGGCACCTCAACGCCGCCACGGAGTCGCCCGCCCTTCGGATCGTGCGCAACTACGTCGACGAGTCGGGCGAGATCCTTCTCTCCACCGTTTCCTATCATCCGGGTGACCGCTACGCCTTCAACCTCAACGCCCGCGTCCCCGACCGCAAGCGAAACGAACGCCTCGACGAAACGCTCTTCGATCGGTTGCGAAACGGATCTTGAGTGAACGGCCACTTCGAAATAAAGTAAGAAAAATCCCCGGAGAACGAAATGTCTTCCGGGGATTTCTTCTTGAAGGCGCCCCCCTTTTGGGAGAACCTCGGTCGATCAACTCAGACCGTGCGGATTGAGAACGCGCGACTGCGAAAGGATGAGCTTCTTGAGAAGCCCCGAGAGCGCCTCGCGGTCCTGGGCGGTAAGGCCTTCGACCAACTGGCACTCCACCTCGACGTGGCTCGTGACGGCCTTGAGCGTCAATTCACGCCCCTTTTCCGTCACTTTGAGCACGACGCCGCGGCCGTCCGACTGATCGGGCGTGCGCACGATCAGGCCCTTTTCCTCGAGCTTGCGGATGCGGTTCGAAAGCCCGCCCGACGTGATGAGGATCTTCGCGTGGATGTCCTTGGGCGTGATCTTCGCGTCGGGATTTCGCGTCAAAACGGCGAGCACTTCGAATTCGCCGCGCGTGAGACCGAAGCGCGCAAGGTTCGAGTCCACGCGGCGGGCGATGTAGTAGCTCATGCGCACGAGTCGGGCCACCACGGCGAGCCCCGCCGTGTGAAGGTCCGGCACCTCACGCAGCCATTCTTCTTCGAGACTGTCGACGAAGTCGCGCAGGTCTTCGTGTTGACGGGCTTCCATCAGTGGGCCCCCAGATGGCGCAGGATCAGATCGCGGTAGATCGTAAAGAGCGTGAGAAGATGCTTTTCTTCGAAGTCGAAGGCGCTCTGATGGTGGCCGGCAGCAAGGTCGGAACCCACGACGAGGTAGGCGCCCTGGCCGCCCTTTTCCTGCACGCGCTTGATGAGGACCGTGGCGTCGTCGGAGCCGTTGAAGTTCATCGTCGTCTGGACCTTGTCGACGTAGGGAGCGTTCTTCGCCACTTCGGCGGCGGCGTCGCGAAGCGGCAGATCGGGCACGAAGTCGACGGCTTCGCCCATCACCTCTTCTTCGACGGAGACGCCGTACATGGCGGCGGCGCCCTGCACGCGGGCCTTGGCCTCTTCGTACATGTAGGTGTTGATCTTGGCGGTTTCGCCGCGGACTTCCACCTGCATTTCGGCGGTCGAGGCGATCACGTTGCGGCCTTCGCCGGCGCGCAGATACCCGACGTTCACGCGGGTCATGCCTTCGCCGTGACGGGGAAGCGCCATGAGCGACATCGCTGCGCCCGCGGCGGCCATGAGGGCGTTGCGGCCCACTTCAGGCTGCATGCCGGCGTGCGAGGGCGTGCCGCGGAAGCGGTAGTCGAGCTTCGTCGTGCAGAGGAACTTTTCCGGAGCCGTCACGACCGTGCCGCCCGGAATGTCGCAGCCGAGGTGGCCGCAGTAGAGGAAGTCGACGTCGTCGACGATGCCGCTTTCGGCCATCGGACGCGCACCGCGCACGCCTTCTTCGGCGGGCTGGAAGAGAAGCTTCAGCGTGCCGCAGAGTTCGTCCTTGTGTTCAGCGAACCACTGGGCAAGCGTGAGACCCACGGCCTGGTGGCCGTCGTGGCCGCAGGCGTGCATGTAGCCCGGACGGCAGGAGGCGAAGCCTTCGCGGTTCGGGATGTGATCGGGGTTCGACGTTTCCGTAACGGGCACGCAGTCGAGTTCGAAGCGGATCGCCATGACGGGACCGGGACGGCCCGTTTCGAGGATGCCCACCACGCCCGTGACGCCGTCGAGGCGCGCGAGGATTTCTTCCTTCACGCCCTGGCTCTTCGCGAAGGCGAGACCCTCTTCGATCTGACGGCGGTTGGCGCCGCGGATGAAGTCGGGATTGATGACTTCGCGGCCGCACTTGACGGTGAAGCCGAGCGATTCGAGTTTTTCGATCGCGCGGGCGGACGAGACGAACTCGGCCCAGCCCGGTTCGGGCTTGGAGTGAATTTCACGGCGCAGAGCGGCGATGGATTCTTGCGTAAACGTAGTCATGGCATTTGCCTCTTACATGTAACGGATCATCGAAATGGCGAGGACGGCGACGAAGCCCGTCAGAAGCGGCACGCTCGTGCGCTTCACGACGAGGAGCGGATTGACGCGCACGACGGCCGACACGATGATGACCACGGCCGCCACGGGCGAGACCGCGCGGATGAGGTTCGACGTGCACTGCATCGGGAGCGCGACCATGATCGGGTCGATCCCGGCCTTTTCGGCGATCTGCGGAATGAGTTCGATGAAGCTGTAGAAGACGGCGTTGCCCGACCCGCTAATGAAGGTGATGAGCGCCGTGATGCCCGAGAAGGCGAACATGAGGCCCGTGCCGGCGTTCTGGACGTCGGAGAGCGAGGACGAGATCATGTCGATCATGCCCATGCTGCTGAGGCCCTTCACCATCGTGGAGGCGGCGACGATCAGAACGACCACCTTCGAGAAGCCTTCGCCCATGCCCTTGAAGAAGAGGTTGGCGTCCTTGAGCTTCCCGCGGATGTCGCCGCTGCGGATGATTTCCGTGATGAAGGCGAGAAGGAAGGAGAAGAGCGTGATTTCGACGAGACCCACCTTGGCCTTCTTGAAGAAGAGCCAGAAGAAGATTATGAGCACAAGCGGCAGGACCGGGAAGATCGCGTAGGCGGTCGGAGCCACCTTGCCCGTGACGAGCTTCGATTCGTCGATTTCGCCCGCGGTGCCGCCGTCCTTCTTGTCCATGTAACGCTGCCAGAAGTAGTGCGCAACGCCCATGATGATGAGCGCAGGAACGGTGATCGGAGCGTGGTGGTAGAAGACGTAGTCGACGACGTGTTCAAAACCGAGAACGCGGGCCGCCACGACGTTGTCGCCGCCCAACGGGGTCGGCACGATGGTGGCCGTGGTGGCGATCACGCCCGCGGCCGTCAGGGGCGACATCTTCGCCGCGCGCAGGACCGGATAGAGCGTCGCCATGAGGATGACGGCGAGAGACGAGGCGCTCGGGATGATGATCGAGAGGAGCGTGCCCATCCAGAAGACGAGCGGCACGAGGATGTAGGGCGAACGGATGCGTTCGAGCGGACGGCTCATGACGCGGATCACGGCGTCGTTCGCGCCGATGTGCGACATGTAGGCGGCAAAACCGAAGAGGGTCAGAATGATGAGACCCGCATTCGAGTATTGCTTCACGAAGATGTCCTTGATCGCCTTGAAGGGATCGACCCAGGAGAGACCCGAGGAGAGCTTGTCGCTCAGAATCGGCATGCCGAGAATGAGCGCGCAGTACATCAGAACGATGCCAGTGGCGAAGAGCACCACCTTGGCGTCGTAGTTTTTGGCAATGGCCCATCCCGCCAGGATGAGCGCCACGAGACAAATCGCCGTAGCGAGCATGTTGAGGACCTAAAGAGAGGGAAATAGGGAAAAACGAGATTGTAACGAAGTTCTTCCGCCGCGACGCACTTTCCTTTCTCAAAAGGAAGATAATTGTCTTTCCGTGAAGATATGTTATTCATTTATCTTCTCGTGAAGATATATTCGCGTTTTACTTTCCTTGTTTTCTTCTTTTTCATGCGTTCGAGTTTTCTTACCGGCGCCCTGTGCGTTGCGGGCGCCGCCATCCTCTGGGGGACGGCGGGCACCGCCCAAACCTTCCTGAACCCGGGCGAACTCTCGCCCCTATGGGTGGCGGCCCTGCGTCTACTCTTCGCCGCCTGTCTCTTCCTGCCGCTTCTCACCTGCCGCGAGGGCTGCCGGGCGCTCGGCATTCCGAAGGACGGGTCATGGAAGCTCATCCTCGCCTGCGGCGTGGCGATGGCCGCCTACAACCTTCTCTTTTTCGCGGCCATGCGCATGGCGGGGGTCGCCGTCGGGACGGCGATCGTGATCGGGAGCGCTCCGGTCTGGGCGACGCTCATCGAAACGCTTCGCGGGAGCGTCCGCCCGGGAGCGAAGCGTCTCTTTGGGCTTGCCGTCGCGATTGCGGGCGGCGTTCTCATGGCGACGGCCGGCCGCGAAGACTTTTCGCTTCCCCTCGCCGCCCTCGGCACGTGCCTTGCGGCGGGCTTCGCCTACGCGTCCTTCACCGTGATGACGAAGGAGCTCGTGGGTTCTCTCTCGCCCCTTCGCGCGACGGCGCTCTCCTTCACGCTCGCGATGGTCATCGCCTTTGCGGTCGCCTTCGCGACGGGACCGCTTCCCGTCCTCACCCTCAAGGGTATCGGCGTGACGCTCTACTTGGGGCTCTTCACGACGGGCGCCGCCTATCTTCTCTTTTCCTCGGGGCTACGCCACGTGAAGGCGTCGACGGGCGTGGCGCTTTCGCTTCTCGAACCCGTCACGGCCTTTTTGCTCGCCGTGACCGTCGCGGGCGAAGCCGTGACCTTTGCGGCCGTGGCGGCCCTTCTTCTGCTCCTCGGCGGGCTTTTCCTCGTGCTGAAAAGCGAGAGCGAATAAGGCGCGTGCGGCCTGTCTAAAAAAAAAAGAACGGCGGGATGCCGGATCCCGCCGAAAAAGTCGAGTTCGCCGCCGACATCAGACACCTCAAATCGACCGGCGAACCCCTTCTCCAATCAAGAAATCAAACATTGCCCGAGAGCATCAGGCCTTCTTCACGAAGTCGCGCATCACCCAGCCGTAGATCATGGCGGCGAGGAAAACGGCGGCCACGATGCAGGCGAGAAGACAGCAGGAAGCCATGTCCATGAACTTCCACTGCGGAATCAGGTACCAACCGTCGTAGGACTGGTAAAACTCAATGAACCATCGCTGCAGGTCGCCCAGAACCACACCGTCGGGCACGACCGGCGCGTCGTAGCCGCAGTCGCCCGTGGGCTGGAACCAATCCGGCGCCCACTTTTCCAGCGGCAGACCGAAGGGGAACTTCGGCTCCAGGGAGCAACCCTGCATGCCGAACATCGCCTCGGGGTCGTCCGAATGCACGGCGTCGTGAATGCCGATGAGCTTCCAGGAACACATGATCGTGTAGAGAAGGCCGTAGATCGAAATGACGTAGCCGACGATCTTGGCCCAGAGCGCCTTCGGGTTGATCATTGCGATGACGCAGCCCAGGGCCATGACGAGGTTGCCGTAACGGATGTAGACGCACTGCTCGCACGGGAGCATGTGCATCCAGTCCTGAAAAACATAGTGCGCCAACAAAACCATGGCGACCATGGCGAAGGCGATGATGCCCCAGGGCCAGCGGGAATCCTGCCAGGCAGCGAGCGTGTTGACGGGGTCGGTCTTGAGACCGCGGAAGAATGTTTTCATGGTGATGTACTCAAATGGGCCGCGCCGGGAATCAGCAGTCGGACAAAAAATGGAAACGGAAGAGGAAACGGCCTTGAAAGACGTCCGCGTCCTCTTCCGGAAAGGAGACCTGCGATGAACCGACCGCGGGTTACTTCATGGCGGAGAGTTCTTTGACGAGGTTCACCATGCCGTCGAGACCGCGGATGCTCTTCGTCATGATGAGGTACTTGCCGTTGACGACGTAGGCCGGAATCCCCTGGATCTTGGCGATGTCGTAGGAAGCCTTCCATTCGTCGCAAAGCTTCTTGACGGCTTCGTCGCCCTTGGCCTTGTTGAATTCGTCAGCCGAAATGCCCGTGGCGTCGGTGAGGGTCTTCAGGAAGGCGGCTTCGCCCGCGGTCCAGCGTTCGCCCTTCTTGTGATAGGCCTTGTAGACGGCGTCCTTGGCCTTCTTGAAGAGAGAATCCTTGCTTTCGATCGAAACGCCCGCGGCCTTGTCCTTCAACATGCACATGGCGAGGAATTCGCTCGCGACGCGGCCGTACTTGCCCTTGGTTTCGAGGTGCACCGGATTGAAGACGAGACCCGTTTCCTTTTCGATGCGCGGCAAGACCTTCGGGTCGACACCCACGTCGTACTTGAAGCAGAAGGGGCAGTCGTAGCTGAAGACCTTCGTGAGTTTGCCTTCGCCGTAAGCGTAGGGCTTTTCGAGCTTGACGTAGTCGGTGCCTTCGGTGGCGGCCATGGCGGTCGCGGCAAAGAGGGTGAGACCGAGGGCCATCAGAGTTTTCTTGAACATGTCTTTTCGTCCTTGTGGATCACGCCGATCCGGCCGACCGGACGGCCGGCCGGATCCGCGCGCTGCAGAGAGGGTTAGTTGCCGAAGGCCTTCTTGAGGTCGACCGGCATGGCCTGGAAGCCCTGCGTGTTGATGAGCTGGATTTCAAGCGCCGGTTCCTTTTCACCCCAGTTGAATTCTTCGATGAAGGGGTTCGGAGCCGATTCGAAGCCGCCCGTCTTGAGGTTGAACTGAGCGCCCGCCGTGGCCGAATAGACGAAGACAGAGTCCTTGTCCGCCTGGTATTCGGTAAGCGACGTCACGGGGCTGTACCATTCGTGGCCGCGTTCCTTGCCGTATTCCCAGATCTGTTCGACGGTGCCCGCCTTCTGGTCGATCTTGTAGACGACCGCACGGCTGTACTTCATTTCCGGAAGGGCCGGCTGTTCCATGCCGCGGCTGTCGCCGTTGTCGAAGACGGAGAGGTAGAAGACGTCCTTGTTCGACTTGCTGTCGATACGCCAGCCCGTGTGCTGCGTCCAGCTCCAGTCGAAATCGCCTTCGCAGGTCGAGCCTTCGCAGGCCACCTTCTTGCCGTTCTTCACCGGAACGAGGACCTTCTTGGCGAGTTCGCCCTTCCAGCCTTCGGGCGAGCCCATGATCCACTTCACCTTCTTGTCGCGGCCGATCTTGATGACGGCGGACTGATGGCGCGAGGAAATGATGATGGAGTCGTCGCTCGGGTCGTAGTCGACGGAGTTCACGTGCGCCCAGTTGCGGCCCGGGCCCGTGCCGGCGATGTCGCCGAAGTGATCGGACTCGTCCATCTTGGCGAGGTCTTCGGCCGACAGGGTCTTGCCCGCCTGGCTCGCGTCGATGTTGAGGCACACGGCGCCCTGGTCGAGCACCTTGATGACGTTGTCGCGGTACGGGTCGAGAATGTCGAAGAGGCGCCATTCGTCCACCACCTTGCCGTTTTCATCCACTTCGATGATCACGTCGCGGACCGTGCGCACGCGCTTGCCGTCGGCTCGCGCCAGGTCGGACTTCGCGACGCGAAGGAGGTAGTTGCCGTTTTGCATCGGATCCATGGCGTGCGAGAAGTCGCCGTAACCCGTCGGAAGACGGCGGTTGAAGATTTCGCGGCCCATCAGGTCGTACTTGACGTAGCGCTGGCCGTAGCCCCAGGTGAAGGCGCCGTCCTTGTTCTGACGGAAGCCCATCATCACGCCCGCCTTGTAGATGTTTTCGGCGTCGTAGATCGCGGTCGGGTTCATGTACCAGCGGACTTCACCCGTCGTATCCAGAATGGCGTTCAGAGCGGCGAAGTTCCACTCGAGGGCGCCGCCCATCGGGTTGTTCCACACGACCTGCGAGGTGTGGGCGTAGGGCGCGACGGAAAGGTTGTTGATGAGAATCAGACGGTCCTTGAACTTCGGATCGACCTTCTTGACCTTGGCCTGGAAGAGCTTGCCTTCCGTCGCATAGCCGCCCTGGTCAAGATTCACGGGGCCGGCGTAGATCTTGTAGATTTCCTTTTCCACGCGTTCCGACTTGCCCCAGCCGGACTTGGTGTAGGAGACTTCAACCGTGTTCTGGTAGTCGGGGTAGAGACCGAAGACCGGGATGCCGCCGTGCGTGCGGACCTGAGCGTCGCTCACTTCGTACTTGATTTCCTGACCGCCCTTCTTCGGGACGATACGAACCGTCACGTCGGTGACGACGTGGCCGCCGTCGCGGATCACGGCCGTCAGGGGCGCGATCTTATAGGGATTCATCAGCACGGTGCCGAGCTTGCCCGTCGTCGGGAAGGTCACCTTGGGGCCCGAAGCGCCGCCCACGGCCCAGGTAGCACCCGACATCGTCATCATCGCGGCCGCCGCGGCGCAAGCGATCCAAGTCTTCTTGAACATCTTTCTTTCCTTCAGTGGAGGGTTGGAGGCGCCGCCGTCAACGTGGTCGCGGCGCCTTTCAAAAACTGAGGGAAAGTGTAAAAATGAGCGTTCGACCACACCATTCCGACATACATTCACAAACTTGAAAATCGTGAAAGACGCACTCTCGCAATTTCGAAAAGTCCTCTCGTTGTCCTTTTTCGACCTGAAGTTTTTCAAACTGATTTTTGAAAACCGCTCCATGACGGCGGCGGCCAAGTCGCTCGACATCACGGTGTCCGCCGCTTCGCACCGCCTGAGTTCGCTTCGCGAAACCTTCGACGACGTCCTTTTTGTGCGCTCCCAACCGAACATGGTTCCGACGAGCAAGGCGCACGAGCTCTACCCCGTCGTTTGTGAAATCCTCGGACAGCTCGAACGCCTCACCGCGCCGAAAGAATTCAATCCGCACTCTCTCCGACGGACCTTCCGCGTGGGTTGCGTCGACAACGCGCTCCTCACGGTGCTACGCCGGTTCGTGGAGAAGTTCTACGAGATGGCACCCCATTGCCATCTGGAATTTCAGCCGATCAACAAAAACCTCTTCAAGCGACTTGAAGAAGGAAAGCTCGACGCGGCGATTCTGCCCTCCATCCATGAGCTTCCTCCGAACATCCGCGAGATGTTCCTCTACGAGAACGCCTTTTGTCTGTGCGTTCGCAAGGGGCACCCGCTCACCGAGACGCATCGTCGAAAGGGAGAACTGACGCCGGAGGACCTGCGCCCCTTCAAGCGCGTGGTGATCTCCCACACGCGGCAGACGGCCGAGCAGGTCTACTGCATAGACGAGCGTCGCCTCGCAACGGACGCGCCCCTCGAAGCGGCGCTCTCCACGCCCTACTTCCTGACGGTCCCGCCGATTCTCGCCAAGAGCGACTTCATCGCGCTCCTGCCGCGGGACACGGCCGAAACCCTTTCCTCCTGGCCGGAATTCCCGATCGAAGCCATTCCGTACACGCCGCCTTCGGGCTACGGAAGCTATTACACACGTCTCATCTGGCATGAACGCACGGACCAGGACGTGGAACTGCAGTGGTTCCGGGGACTCTTCTCGCTCCTTGCCCGCAAGGCGCTCTGAGCCGCCGCCAACAAAATCGGGGCGCCCGAAAGGACGCCCCGATGTGTTTTGAAGATGAAGTCGGATCAGACCGCTCAGGCGGCCGTCTTCTTGCCGCGCAGGAAGTGGAGCCCCGAGGTAATGACGAGGAGCAGCGCAACCGAAGTCCCGAGCGAGAGCCAGAGATTCGCGTCCGAAAGCCCCGCAACGAGGTAGCCCACGAAGGCGCAGAAGGCGACGAGCAGACTGTAGGGTAGCTGCGTCGACACGTGCTCCATGTGATTGCACCCCGCCCCGGCCGACGACAGAATCGTCGTGTCCGAAATGGGCGAACAGTGGTCACCGAAGACCGAACCCGCAAGAGTCGCCGAGAGACCCACGATCGTGAGCGTCGGATCGATCGCCGCCACAACGGGCACGACGATCGGAATCAGAATCCCGAAGGTGCCCCAGGCCGTCCCCGTCGAGAAGGAGAGGAAGGCGGCGATGAGGAAGATCGCGGCCGGGAGGAAGACCGAGAAGTCGGCGCCGCCCGAGGTCACGAGCGACTGCACGAAGAGCGGCGTCTGCAGGAGATCGCGGCACACGCCCGAAAGCGTCCAGGCGAGAACCAGAATGATGTTCGCCGGAAGCATGAGCTTCATCCCTTCGACGAGCCCCGCCATGAAGTCCGAGAACGGCACGAGACCGCGCGGAACGTACATGACGAAGGCGACGACGAGCGCGCCGAACGAGGCCCAGACGAGCGAAGGCGAAGCCGAGCAGTTGCCGAGCGCAGCCTGGAAGGAGTGGAACTTCGGATCGTCGCCCCAGTAGCCGCCCGTGTACATGAGAGCGAGCACGGCAAAGACGATGAGCGAGAGAATCGGCACGAGCATGTCGAGGAGCTTCCCGCGGGGATTGGCCTTCGGAGGCTCGGCATGTCCCGCGACGCTGCCCTCTTCGGCGGCGCCCGAGAGAGCGCGCTCTTCGGACTTCGCCATGGGACCGAAGTCGAAGTTCGTGAGGGCGATGAAGAAAATCATCAGGATCGAGAGGAGCGCGTAGAAGTTCCACGGAATGGTCGCGATGAAGGCGGCCATGTCGCTCTCGAAGACGCTGTTGTCCTTCAGGGACGAACCCACGGCGGCGGCCCAGGAGGACACCGGCGCGATGATGCACACCGGCGCCGCGGTCGAGTCGATGATGTAGGCGAGCTTCGCACGCGAGACGCGGTAGTTGTCGCAGACCGGGCGCATGACGGTGCCCACCGTCAGGCAGTTGAAGTAGTCGTCGATGAAGATGAGGATCCCGAGGCCGCTCGTCGCGAGAAGCGAGCTGCGGCGGCCCTTGATCTTCGAGACGGCCCACTTGCCGTAGGCCTTCGTGCCGCCCGACATGGCGACCACGTAGACGAGGGCGCCGAGGAGCGAGCAGAAGATCAGGATGTTGAAGTCCACCTTGTTGCCCATGGTCGTGAACGCGCTCTCGAGCGTTCCCATGAGGACGTTCCCGTCGGTGCCGATCGTGTAGATGAGCGTCCCCGTGAGGATGCCGATCAAGAGCGACGAGAGCACCTCCTTCGTCGTGAGCGCAAGCGCAATGGCCACGATCGGAGGAATGATGGAAAGCCAGCCGGCTTCGTAGGGTTGCATTGTTGTATTCCCCTGGTTCGGGAAGGCGCCCGACGCGACGGAGCGCCCTCTTCCGTTGTTCTCTGAGAAGGGTTTGGATTGGAAAGAGGCAACAGTTTAGCAGTAAGAGAGAAATTTCGTTTTTTGTGCGGCGCGCCAAAGAAAATGAACTCCTTTTACTTGATGCGCGTCAACTGTCGTACGGAATTTCTCGCCCACTTGGTTCGACATAAAAAGGCCATATGTCGACCTTTTTTTTAGCTAACACATTCATTTACATGTGATTTTGAAAAATTTTCCGTCGTTTCCCAACACAAAACTTTTTCAACGTGGTACAGTACTCCTCGTTGTGGTTGCGGTGGTTCTCACGAGGCCTGAGCAAAACTACGACGGTCGCTGTTGGGAGTCCATTTTTCGGTTCAAGAGAACCGGGAAGCCGAAACGAGTGACTGCTCCGGGTCGCCACGCACCCACAAAGCCCCTTGATCGGGCAGTCAAACGCAGGGATGTCGCAAGACGTCCCTTTTTTATTCTCCTTTTTCCTCAGGCGAGACAGAACGCCGTACCACGGCTCGCCTCCAACGGACATAAACGCCGTCCGAATGAAACGCGAAACGGTTCTGAGCCGTTGCGGAACGAACGGCCTCTCCGGATGACGGTCTCGACTTCGAACGTGCGGCACGGACGTTTCACCGTCGCCGCGGTGCTCTACCCCGCGGCCAAGTTCATGGTGCGCGGGCTGTGTAAGTGATTGGAAAATGCCTGGAGAACGGACGACGAAAAAGAGAGGCTCCTTCGTCCGAGAAACATCATTCTCCATTATACGCCAACCGCAATAAAAGAATTTGCATCGAAAAAGAATCCCCGAAGACTCCCCCGTCCCCGCACGTCTCGATCGACATAAAAATACGATATGTCGACACGATTTCGGCTAACACATTCATTTACATGCGTTTTTGAAAAATTTTCACCCCTTTTCCCACACCAATGCTCTTTGGCGTGGTACAGTACTCCTCGTTGTGGTTGCGGTGGTTCTCACGAGGCCTGAGCAAAGCTACGACGGTCGCTGTTGGGAGTCCATTTTTCGGTTCAAGTGAGCCGGGAAGCCGAAACGAGTGACAGCTCCGGGTCGCCACGCACCCACAAAGCCCCCGTTTGCGGGGGAGTACGTTGCAGGGATGTCGCAAGACGTCCTTTTTTTTATTGCCCATTTATCCTGTCCCTCAAGGAAGAAACGGGATAACGCAAAGCGGCCCGAGGAAATTCCTGCGGACCGCTTTTTCGTTTTCACTTCGACGGTTCAGGCGTACCAGTCGTGCGTTGTGCCCTGAAGCGCGATGCGCGGATCGTCCTCGTCGATTTCCCAGTCTTCGAGGGGACGAGGTTCGTTGGGGTTCTCCTCGCGCCAACGGCCGGCGAATTCGCCGATCGCCGAGCGAAGGAGATCGAGCCCCGCGCCCGTGAGCGCCGAAACCATCACCGCCTTGGGCGTGCCGTCAGGGTTGCGGACGATCTCGGGTTCGAGCGGCGTGGTGTCGATCTTGTTGTAGACGAGAATCACCGGAATCTTGTCGGCGTGGATTTCTTCGAGAACCTTGTTCACTTCCCGAATCTGATCCTCGCGCACGACGGACCCGGCGTCGACCACGTGAAGAAGAAGGTCGGCGTGCACCGTTTCGTCGAGCGTCGACTTGAAGGCTTCGACGAGCTGGTGCGGCAGTCCCCGGATGAAACCCACCGTGTCGCTCATCACGACCGTTTCCTCGTCGCTGATCCAACAGCGCCGCGCCGTCGTGTCAAGCGTCGCGAAGAGCTGGTCGGCGGCGTAGGACTTCGCGCGCGTGAGCTGATTGAAGAGCGTCGACTTCCCGGCGTTCGTGTAGCCCACGAGCGAAACCGTCAGACGATCGCCCCGCTCGCGCGCACGGCGCTGCGTGCCGCGCTGGCGCTCGAGCTTCTTGAGCTGTTCGCGAAGCTGCTTCATGCGAACGCCGATCATGCGGCGGTCGAGTTCGATCTGCTTTTCGCCCGGGCCCCCGGTCTTGCCGAGGCCGCCTCTCTGACGCTCCAGGTGCGTCCACCCGCGCACGAGACGGGTCGAGAGGTGTTCGAGCTGCGCGAGCTCCACCTGCAGACGCCCTTCGCGGCTCTTCGCGCGGGCGCGGAAGATGTCGAGAATGAGCTGCGTGCGGTCGAGCACGGGGAGGTTGACGGCGCGCTCGATGTTGCGCTGCTGCGCGGCCGAGAGCGCGATGTCGAAGACGAGGCAGTCGGCCTTGGCCTCCTTGGCGAGCTGTCCGAGTTCCTCGATCTTCCCCGCCCCGAGGAAGGTGGCGGGATCGGGTTTGGCGCGCTTGGCCTGCATGAGTCCGACGGGCTCGAGCCCGCGCGAGGTCACGAGAAGGCGCAGTTCGTCGGCCGAGTCGGGAAAGAAGGTTCTCCCGAGCACCACGGTCACAAGAAAAGCGCGCGACGATTCCTCGCCGCGCGTTTCGTCAATCTGAAAGACGCTCAGCTTAGTTCTCCTGAGAACCGCTCGTCATGGTGACGGAGCGGGTCGGAACGACGGTGCTGATGGCATGCTTGTAAACCATCTGGGTCACCGTGTTGCGAAGCAAAATCACGTACTGGTCGTACGATTCGATCTGTCCCTGAAGCTTGATCCCGTTGACGAGGTAAATCGAAACGGGAACGCGTTCCTTACGAAGGATGTTGAGGAAGGGATCCTGAAGAAGCTGACCTTTGTTAGCCATTATTATTCTCTCCGGTTCGGACACGCATTCTGCGTCCGACCTGTTTATGTTCAATCGGATGGTAGCCTTTCGAGAATCCGGAGGGTTTTGCAACCCGAAATTCCCGGCAGGTCCCCCGTTCGGATCGCTCCGACGGACGCCTGCTGCGGGCGGCTTTCCGTGCACCCGGCGCTCCGGGAATGCGCCGTCACGAAGACGGACGCAGACCTTTCGCGAACTTTCCACTCAATTCTAGTCTTCCTTGCGCACTCCCGTGCTCACTTGGAAAGACTTTCTCTCTGAGGACTTTCACCTGTCGACAGTTCTTCCCTACCGATTCAGGGCAAGGAAAAGTCCTCGGGGAGCGCGTCCGGTGACGGACGGACGCTCCCGATGCGTTTTGACGGCGCCTCAGCGCTTTTCTTCCTTCACGAACGGATTTTCCTTCGTGCGGAATTCGATGCGAAGGGGCGTCCCCGCGAGGTTGAACTTCTCGCGGAAGAAGCTCTCGAGATAGCGGCGGTAGCTCTCGCCGATGTCTTCGAGGGCGTTGCCGTGAATCACGATCACGGGCGGGTTCGAGCCGCCCTGGTGCGCGAAGCGGGGCTTCGGACGACCGCCGCGGGCGCGCGGCGGCTGCTGACGCTCGACGGCTTCGAGAAGCGCGCGCGTAAGCTTCGAGGTCGGAATCTTGCGGTAGGCCGCGGCGTGGGCCTCGTCAACCGCCTTCATGAGGTGGTTGAGGCCGTTTCGCTTCAGGGCCGAAATGCGGATCATGCGCGCCCAACGCAGGAAATGCAGACGCCGTTCGAGTTCGCCCGAGAACATCTCGCGCTCGTAGGAGTCGAGCAGGTCCCACTTGTTGACCGCGACGACGAGCGCGCGGCCGCTGTCCAGAACGTAGCCCGCGATGTGCGCGTCATGATCGGCGATCCCCGACTTGGCGTCGATCACGAGAATCACGACGTTGCTGTCGTCGATCGCCTGCAGGGTCTTGACGACGGAGAACTTTTCGATCGCTTCGAAGACCTTCCCCTTCTTGCGCAAACCCGCCGTGTCGACAAGTTCGTAGGGACGGCCTTCGTACTCAAAGTCGACCTTGATGGCGTCTCGCGTCGTGCCGGGCATGTCAAAGGCGATGAGGCGCTCTTCGCCGATGAGCGCATTGATGAGCGTGGACTTCCCGGCGTTCGGACGGCCGGCGAGCGTCACCTTGATGCGCTTGGGCGCGTCGGGATCTTCCTCTTCTTCGGGCTCCTCTTCGAAACCTTCGAGAGCGAGTTCGATGAGCGGACGGATGCCGTGGCCGTGGGCGGCCGAAACAAGGTGGGGTTCGCCCATGCCGAGTTCGTAGAATTCGGCGGCGGCCACGCTCGTGAGGCCTTCGGCCTTGTTGACGACGAGGATCGTCTTGCGGCCGGACTGGCGCAGATGCTGCGCGATGCGTTCGTCCTGGGGCGTGAGGCCCGTGCGGGCGTCGCAGATGAAGAGAACGACGTCGGCCTCCTCGATGGCGAGTTCGGCCTGGCCGGCCATGGCCTTGACGATCCCTTCCGTGCGCACGGGCTCGAAACCGCCCGTGTCGACGACGAGATAGGGAATCGGACCCACGCGGCCGGGACCGTACTGGCGATCCCGAGTGAGCCCCGGAAAATCGGCCACGATCGCGTCGCGACTGCGGGTCAGACGATTGAAGAGCGTGGACTTCCCGACGTTGGGACGTCCGACGAGAGCAATGACGGGCAACATAGCGTTGTGCGGGTCAAATTCGTTTCGTTATTCGGTGAGCGCTTCCTGAACGATGTAGGCGACGTCGCCCTCCACCGTCTGGAACACGGCTCCATAATTGAGTTGCGCGGCGGGAGCCTTGATGGCGCCCGAAAGGCTCGTGCGGCCCACGACCGTCCCGTTGGCGGGATTGAACATCGTGATGACGCCTTCGAAGTCGCCGACGGCGAGCGTGCCGCCCACGCGGATCGGCGCCGAGACGTCGCGGTATTCGAGCAGATCGCTCTTCCAGGCTTCACGGCCGGTCTGACGGTTGAAGGCGTGCACGTGCGAGGTGGAGTCCACCACGTAGACGGCGAGGTTGTCGGCGACCGGGCCCGTCTGCGCGCTCACGGGGGAGGACCAGACGAGGCGGCCGTTGTTGCTGAGCATGCACACGAGATTGCCCTGGAAGGCGGCGGCGCACATGAGCTCGCGGTCGACCCAGGGACGGCCCACCACGTCGATCAGACGCTCGACTTCGGTGATGCCCTTGGGCTGACCGATGACGGCGTCGAAGACGGGCTTGCCGTCGGGCGAGAGCGCGAGAAGACGGCCGTTGGCCTGGCCCGAGAGAATCCCGGCGGGCGCCCAGGCGAGACCGTTGAAGGTGTTGAGGGTGAGCGACGGAACCTGGCCCTGGAAGTGCCAGAGGCGCTCGCCCGTGTTGGCGTCGAAGCCCGAGATGCGCGTGTCGGACGTGCGCACGATGACGCGGCCCATGCCGACCAACGGCGGAATCGTCACGTCCGAGGAAAGCGTCGTGCGCCAGAGGAACTTCCCTTCGCTGTCGTAAGCTTCGACTTCGCCCTTGGCGGTGCCGACCGCCACGACGAGACCGTCGCTGCCGACGCCCGCCGTCACGGGCGCGCCCGTTTCGACGCTCCAGACGACGTCGCCCGTTTCCGGATTGAGGCGCTTCAGACTCGACTCGCCCGCCGCGTACACGGCGTTTTGCACCACCGCGGGCGTGAGGGTCTTCGAAGCGCCGTCGCCCACGTTCGTGCGCCAGAGGATGCGGGCCTGCACCTGCTCGTCGAAACTTTCGAGTTCGCGGGGTTCGTGCGGATCGTCAGACGAAAAAAGACCGCAGCCCGTCAGCATGACGGCGCTCGAGAGCAAGGCGGCAAGGGTACGAAGAGGCTTCTTTTGGAGCATGATGAAATCTCACGAATCGAGGGCGGGACCGCGCGGGGTCCGGGTTCTCAAAACTTTAGCAAAACGCGCGCGCCCGAAACACTTCGAAAGGACTGAAAACGCAAAACCCGGGACGTTTCGCCCGGGTCCGTCGGTCAGGCTGCGGGCGGAAGCGCACCGAGCTTGTATTCCACGATGCGAAGAATCGGATCGTTGGGATCGGCCGTCTTGAGAAGTTCTTCCCAGAGGGCCCGGGCCTTGGCGACGTCGCCCTTGGCGCGCCAGACGTCGGCGAGTCGGTCGTTGACGAGCGAGCGTTCGGCGTCGGTGGGCTTGGCGGCCTCGAGCACCTTGAGCGCGTCGTCGAGCTTGCCTTCGTCGAAGTAAACGCCGGCGAGACGCACGCGCGCGACGGTGTCGTACTCGGGGTGGCCCGACTTGTCGATCACCCAGTTGAGCATCGCGGCGGCTTCGGCGAAGTTGCCGGCTTCAAGGGCCGTCTGCGCGGCGCCGAAGGCGGCGAGCGGCGCATAGACCGTGCCGCCGTAATTTTCAATGAGCCCCGACGTGAGCGAGGCGACGTTCTTCACGTCCTTATGGAAGACGGCGTTTTGCAGCTGCACGTAGGCAACCGAAGCTTCGGACGCCTGATTGCGCTTGTACCAGTTCCAACCGTTCCAGCCGGCAAAGCCCAGACAGACCACGCAGACGGCCGCCGTCACGGGCGTGCCCCAGCGGTCCCACCAGGCCTTCATCTGGTCAATGCTCTCTTGTTCCTGCAAGTCATAAGCCATGTCGTCGTCTCCACCGAGTTCAAGTCGGAGTGGCAAAAAGATTGATTAGTGTACTCGTTTGCGGGGCTTTCTTGAAAGAGAAAGCCCCGATTTTCTTAAGCGCCGCGCACTTTTCGAAGCGCCTCGACCAACTGCGCCGGGGCCTCTTCGATTTTCACGGGCGTCTGCGCGGCAAAGGGCATTTCCTCCCCTTCGCGGGAACGCAGCGCCTTGATGCCGAGAACGCCCTGCGCGCATTCGTCTTCGGTCGCAAAGACCGCAAAGAGCGCGCCCGAGGCGTCGGCCTTCTTCATCTGGCTCTTGATCGAGCTCGAGCCCGGGTGCACGACGACGCGCACACCCGCGTCGCGAAGCGCTTCGGCCGCGCGCATGGCGGTGATCTGCGTGTCGCCGCCGTGGTGCAGAACGTAGACGTCGCACATCGTCGAGACGGGGACGTTCCCGCATTCGCGCATGAGTTCGATTACGCGTTCAAGCCCCATGGCGAAGCCCACGCCCGGCGCCGGACGGCCGCCCAGCATTTCGATGAGCGGGTCGTAGCGGCCGCCGCCGCAGATCGTGCCCTGAGCGCCCAAACGGTCCGTGATCCATTCGAAGACCGTGTGGTTGTAGTAGTCGAGCCCGCGAACGAGACGGGGATTGATCGTGTATTCGATCCCGGCCGCTTCGAGAAGCTTTTCGAGACGCGCAAGGAAGGCGCGGCTTTCTTCGCCGAGGAAGTCGAGAAGACGCGGCGCATTGTTGACGAGATCCTGCATGTCGGGATTCTTCGTGTCGAGAATGCGAAGCGGATTCGTGTAGAGGCGGCGCAGAGCGTCTTCGTCGAGCTCGCTCTTGTGCTCTTCAAAGTAGCGGATGAGCGCCTCGCGGTGCGCCTGACGTTCGGGGAGCGCGCCGAGCGTGTTGAGTTCGAGGCGAACGCCGTCGATGCCGAGCGCCTTCCAGAGGCGCGAGAGCATGATGATCATTTCCGCGTCGATGTCGGGGCCTTCCATGCCGAGCGCTTCGGCGCCGAGCTGATAGAACTGGCGGTAGCGGCCGCGCTGGGGACGTTCGTGACGGAACATCGGCCCGATGTACCAGAGGCGCTGCGTGGTTCCGTAGAGAAGATTGTGTTCGTTGACGGCGCGCACGACGGCCGACGTGCATTCCGGACGGAGCGTGAGCTGATCGCCGTTCATCGAGTCGACGAAGGAATACATTTCCTTTTCGACGATGTCGGTCACCTCGCCTACGCCCCGCGTGAAGACCTTGGTGTTTTCAAGGATCGGCGTGCGGATTTCCTGAAAGCCGTAGCGCTCGAGAACGTCGATCGCGGTCTCTTCGACCTTGTGCCAGATGGCGGCGTCCTGCGGGAGCATGTCGTTCATGCCCTTGACGCCCGTGAATTTTTCCTTGCTCATAGCGTTTGTCTTGTTGTGAGGGTCAGTGGGAACCGTAGGTCGTTTCGACGAACCGTTCGATCATTTGCTGAAATTCTTCCTGCATAGCCTCGCCCTTGAGCGAGGCCGCCTTTTCGCCCCGCACGTAGACGGGGGCGACGGGATTTTCACCCGAGCCCGGAAGGCTGATGCCGATGTCGGCCATGCGGCTTTCGCCCGGGCCGTTGACGACGCACCCCATGACGGCGACCGTCATGTTTTCGACGCCCGGACAGGTTTTGCGCCACACGGGCATGCGTTCGCGCAGATAGCGCTGCGTCGAAAGGGCCAGACGCTGGAAGAAGTCCGACGTCGTGCGCCCGCAGCCCGGGCAGCTCGTCACGGTCGGCATGAATTTGCGCAGACCGAGCGACTGCAGGATTTCCTGCGCCACGATCACTTCTTCGGTGCGCGACTGACCGGGTTCGGGCGTGAGCGACACGCGGATCGTGTCGCCGATGCCTTCTTCGAGAAGCACGGCAAGCGCCGCGGTCGAGGCGACGACGCCCTTCGAGCCGATGCCCGCTTCGGTAAGACCGAGGTGAAGCGCATAGTTTCCCCGCGCGGCGAGCGCACGGTAGACGGCGATCAGATCGGGCACGGCGCTCACCTTCGCCGAGAGGACGAGGCGGTCGGCGCCGAGTCCGAGGCCCTCGGCCTCGCGGGCGCTCGAAAGAGCGCTCTCGACCAGGGCTTCGCGAAAGACTTCCTGCGGGGTCTTGGGGAGACCCGCCGCGCGGTTTTCATCCATGAGGCGCGTAAGGAGCGCCTGATCGAGCGACCCGGCGTTGACGCCGATGCGCACGGCGGCGCCCGTTTCGCGGGCCTTTTCGATCATGACGGCGAAGTTTTCCGCCGCCTTCGTGCCCTTCCCGACGTTGCCCGGATTGATGCGGTACTTCGAGAGCGCCCAGGCGCAGTCCGAGACGTCGGTGAGAAGCTTGTGGCCGTTGTAGTGAAAGTCGCCGACGAGCGGCACGTCGATGCCGCGGGCGTCGAGCGTCTCGCGGATCTTCACGACCGCCCTCGCCGCTTCGGGCGTGTTGACGGTAAGGCGAACGAGCTCGGACCCGGCTTCGGCGAGCGCCGTCACCTGTTCGACGGTCGCGTCGACCTCCGCCGTGGGCGTGTTCGTCATCGACTGTACGACGACGGGACGGCCGCCGCCGATCGAGACGACGCGCTCGCCGTGGCGGACGGTCACGAGGTGAGAAACGCGCCCACGCGGGGCGCGATGAAGAATCTGTTGGGACATGCCGAAACTCAGTGGATCACGAATCGGGCGACGCCTCGCTGCGTCACGCCGCCGAGGTCATAGGGATGACCGTCGAGCGTGAGGATGAGGGCCGGAGGATTGCCGACCGTCACGCGCGTGCCCGCGGGGAGCGCAACGCTCTGCGTTTCGCCCGGCTTCATTTCGCGGGCGATGAGGTTCTGTCCGTCGGGCGCGATCACGTGCACCCAGCAGGAGGCGCTCGTGTGGAATTCCGCCGCATAGGTTTCGGCGGGGGCCGCCTCGCTCGTCTGGGCGGGCGCTTCCGTCGCCGCGGCGGGCGCATCAACGGGCGCCGCAGGCACGGCGGGCGCTTCCGTCACGGGAGCGGGCGCCTCGGCGGGCGAGGCCGGAGGAGTCGTCTGCGAAGCGGTTTCCGGAGCCGCCGGCGCGGCTTCGGGAGCCGGAGCCGTCTGCGCGGCGGGAGCCGCGGGCTTCGAAGCGTCGGCCACTTCCACGGGTTCCGTCGTCTTGGGGGCTTCCGGCGCGGGCGCGACGTTCTTCGTCACTTCCGAAACGCCGTTTTCCACCTTGGCGGCTTCGGTGCCGTCGGCCTCCATGAGGCGCGCGAAAGTGCCCGAATAGACGCCCCAGATGCCGAGCGTCACGACGACGATGAGGGCGAGCAGGCCCGCGAACTTCCAGCGCGAGGGACGCGGCGACTCGTAGTAGGCCACTTCGCGGAAGGTTTCTTCGGGCGCGTGTTCGGGAATGCGCACGCCACCGCCGCCGCAGCGCGTCACGTAGTCGTTGACGACGGGTTCGTAGTCGATGTCGATCGCCTTGGCGTAGGCGCGCAGAAAGGCGCGCACGTAGACGGGTTCGGGGAGGCGCTCGAGGTTTTCCTCTTCGATCGCCCGGATCTGATCAACCGAGAGTCGGGTGCGGGAGCTCACGTCCCCGATGGAAATGCCCAAGGATTCGCGTGCTTCGCGAAGCATCGCGCCGAAACCCTTTACTTCCGGGGTCGTTTCTTGCGTCATAGGAACCTCCCTCCCGCTTGCGTTCAGTTCTGTTTTTTCTGGAAATACACCGCCGCCTCGGCCTTCTGTTCGCGCAGGCGCTCGGCGCGGCGCGTACGATCCTTGACTTCGCCCGCGAGCTGTCCGCAGGCGGCGTCGATGTCATCCCCTCTCGTCTTTCGGACGGTCGTGACGATGCCCGCGTCGTTGAGGCGGCGGCAGAAGGCGAGCACCGCTTCCCGGTCGGGCTTCTTGAGATCCGACTCGGTGAAGGGATTGAAGGGAATCAGATTGAATTTGCACGGCACGCGTTCGCGGCGCACGAGCTCGACGAGTTCGTCGGCGTCGGCGAGCGAATCGTTGATTCCGCCGAGCATTACGTATTCGAAGGTGATGAAGTCGCGCGGCGCCACGTCGAGGTAGCGTCGGCACGCGGCCATCAGGTCCTTGAGGGGATGCTTGCGGTTGACCGGCATGAGTCGGTCGCGCAGTTCGTCGTTCCCGGCGTGCAGACTCACGGCGAGCGCCACGGGCGCCGCTTCGGCGAGCTTGTCGATCTGACGCACGAGCCCCGACGTCGAAACCGTCACGCGTCGGCGCGAGAGGCCGTAGCCGTTGTCGTCGAGGAAAAGACGAAGCGCCGGAATGACGTTGTCGAGGTTTTGCAACGGTTCGCCCATCCCCATGAGGACGACGTTGCTGATGATTCGGTCGTTGGGATCCGTCACGCCGCGGTCCTGCCGCAGTTCGCATTCGGCATACCAGAGCTGACCGACGATTTCCGAGGTCGAGAGATTGCGGTTGAATCCCTGTTTCCCGGTGGAACAGAAAAGGCACCCCATAGCGCAGCCCGCCTGCGTCGAAATGCAGAGGGTGCCGCGGTCGTCCTCGGGGATGAACACCGATTCGACCGCGTTGCCGTTGCCGACATCGAAAAGCCACTTGCGCGTGCCGTCGGCCGATTTCTTTTCGGCGATCGGCTGCGGCGAGCGCACCTCGGCGAGGTCCTTGAGCTTGGCTCGGAAGACCTTGGCAAGGTTCGTCATCTTGTCGAAATCGCATTCGACATGACGGTGCAGCCACCGCGAGAGCTGCGTCGCGCGGAAGGGCTTCTCACCGATGGAGGCGCACCACTCGGTCAGCGCCGCATGATCGAAATCAAGCAGATTGACGCGGGCGGCCGTGGATTCTCGAGTGTCGGTCACGTTCATGATTCGCCGGCCTTTCGATTAGCGCGAGCAGATCGAGAGCGTCGGGAAGAAGTAGGCGATTTCGACGGCGGCCGTTTCGGGAGCGTCGGAACCGTGCACGGCGTTGGCGTCGATGCTTTCGGCGAAGTCGGCGCGGATCGTGCCCGGGGCGGCCTTCTTCGGATCGGTGGCGCCCATGAGTTCACGGTTCTTGGCGATGGCGCCTTCCCCTTCGAGGACCTGGATCATGACGGGACCGGAGGTCATGAACTTGACGAGGTCGGCGAAGAAGGGACGTTCCTTGTGAACGGCGTAGAAGCCTTCGGCTTCAGCCTTGGAGAGCTGACGCATCTGGGCGGCGACGATCTTGAGGCCGTTGGTTTCGAAACGGGAGTAGATCTTGCCGATCACGTTCTTGGCAACCGCATCGGGCTTGATGATGGAGAGGGTACGCTCAATGGCCATTTTTACACTCTACTGGAGGGATGGTTGATGGAAGACCGCGCCCGACTTTCAGGCGCGGGGATTTTTCAGGGTGAAAATTTTACCACGCAGGCATTTTTTCCTCGCGTTTTGAGAAGCCCCTTGCACGCCAAACGGTAAAAAGGCGTTAACGGGCCGCCCGCGGGTTTCGTCGTCCGGGCGACAGAGCCTTCAAACGACGGGCAATAAAAAAGGAGACGACCGAAGTCATCTCCTTTTCCTGGATTTGGTCGGGGCGGCGGGATTCGAACTCGCGACCCCTTGCACCCCATGCAAGTGCGCTACCAGGCTGCGCTACGCCCCGAGAGGAGATGAAGTATAGCAGATTCCCGAAAAAAGTCAAGGGTCCGCGAAAAAAAATTCGCCCTTCCCTTTTTCCGACCCGTTTCGGTCAGTCGTTGCCTTCGAGCATGGTGGCCGTCACGCGGTCGCGAAGCGTCGGCGCGGGATGAAAGAGGACGACGCGGCGGGCGCGGATCGTCACTTCTTCCCCGGTGTGGAGGTTGCGGCCGGGGCGTTCGCGCTTCTGACGCACTTCGAAGGTGCCGAGTCCGTTGATGCGCACGGCCTGCCCCTCGACGAGGCGATCGGCGATCACGTCGAAGAACCCGTCCACGAGCGCCTTGCATTCGCCGAGCGTCAGATCCTTGAGTTCCCCCGCGAGATGCTGCACCAGGTCGGCTCGGGTGACGTTGCCCGTGTTTTCCGTAATGAAGGGAGAGGTCATGTTTCCAAAAAGAAAAAAAAAAGAGACCGCCCGCCCCCGAAGGGGCGGGTGGCCGCAGTCAAGAAGCAGGAATCAGGAGCGAAGCTTCGCGCCGAGTGGTTCGAGCGCCTGAAGGATGGCCGTCATGGCGGCGTCGGCCTCGAGTTCGCCGAGCGGTTCCTCGCCGCGGGCGACGAGTTCGATCTTGAAGGCGAGCGACTTTTCGTCGGCGCCTTCGGCGCTCTTGGGACGATAGAGGTCAAAGAGCGAGAAGACTTCGAGCGACGCAAGGCGCGCGTCGGTCTTCTTCGCGGCCCACACGGCGTCCGTCAGCTTTTCGACGGGCACGTCGGCGGCGACCACCACCGCGAGGTCGCGGTGCATCGGCTGGAACTTGCTCAGGGGCACGTAGCTCGGCACGGGCACGTCGACGAGGTCGGCCACGTCGATTTCAAAGACGATCGGCGCGTGCACGAGATCGTAGTCGTGCGCGGTGCGCGGATGGAGTTCGCCGATGAAGCCGATGCGCTTCTCGCCGAGGTAGATCCCGGCGGAACGGCCCGGATGCAGGCCCGGGAAGGTTTCGGGCACGTAGCGCACCTTGAGGGGCGCGACGAGTCGTTCGATGTCGCCCTTGACGTCGTAGAAGTCGACGCGGCGCGTTTCGATCCCCCACTGCAGGTCGGCGGCCGTGCCGTAGGCAAGACCCGCGACGTGCTTGGGCTGACGAATGCCCTTCACGGTCCAGGGACCGTCCTGAACCGATTCGTCGGGACAGAAGACACGGCCGATTTCAAAGACGCGCACGCGTTCGGCCTTGTGGTTGAGGTTGTACTTGAGGATGTCGACCAAACCGCCGATCAGCTGCGTGCGCATCACGGCGAGGTGGCTCGCGATCGGGTTCAGGAGACGGATGGGCTTGTCGTTCTCGGCAAAGTCCTTTTCCCAGGCTTCGGGAACGAACGAGAAGTTGATGAGTTCCTGATAGCCGAGCTTGGCCATCTCGATGCGCAGGGCGTGTTCGGAACGCGTCCCTTCAAGCGGGCTCTTCATCGCGGCGGGCGCAACGGGCGGACGGTCGGGGAGCTTTTCGTAGCCGTAGAGACGCGCCACCTCTTCGATGAGGTCCTCTTCGATTTCGATGTCGAAGCGGTAGGTGGGCGGCATCACCGTGAAGACGTTGCCTTCGCGCGTCCATTCAAAGCCCAGACGCGTGAAGATCGCCTCCATGGCGTCGACGGGGATGTCCATGCCGATCACCTTGAGGCAGCGGTCCACGCGCATCGTGACGGGCTTGCGTTCGGGAAGCTGCGTGACGACGTCGTCGATCGGGCCCACCTTGGTTTCGGGCGTGCCGCAGATGTCGAGAACGAGCTGCGTGATGTATTCGAGGTGCGTCGCGTTCGAGCCGAAGTCGACGCCGCGTTCGTAGCGGTAGGAGGCGTCCGTCGAGAAGTTGAGCTTGCGGGGACGCCCCTGAATGGCGACCTGGTGCCAGAAGGCGGCTTCGATGAAGACGCTCGTCGTGTCGTCCGTGATCGACGTCTTGAAGCCGCCCTTGATGCCGGCGAGGCATTCGGGTTCGTCGCCGTCGCAGATGACGCCGTAGTAGCCGTCGACGTCGTAGCGGCTGTCGTCGAGGAGGTGCACCGATTCGCCGGCCTTGGCCCAGCGGACCGTCAGGTGGTCGGATTCGATCTTGTCGAGGTCGTAGAAGTGCGTCGGACGGCCGAGTTCGAGCATCACGTAGTTGGAGATGTCGACGAGCGCCGAGATCGAACGCTGACCGGCGCGCTCGAGGCGTTCCTTCATCCACGCGGGCGTTTCGGCGCGGGCGTTGATGTTGCGGATGATGCGCGAAGCGAAGCGGCCGCAGAGATCGGGCGCTTCGACGCGCACGGGAAGCTTGCACTCGCACGTGGGCGCCACGGGCTTCATTTCGGGGAGCGTGAGGGGCGCGCCCGTCACGGCGTGCAGATCGCGCGCGATGCCGATCAAGGAGAGCGCGTCGCCGCGGTTCGGCGTCAACTTCACTTCGATGCGGGCGTCGTCGAGCTTCGCATATTCGCGGATGTCCGTGCCCACGGGCGCGTCTTCGGGAAGAAGCCAAATGCCCGTGTGGTCCTCGGTGATGCCGAGTTCGCGCGCCGAGCAGAGCATCCCCATCGAGACGACGCCGCGCAGCTTCGACTTCTTGATCTTGAAGCCGCCCGGGAGTTCGGCGCCGACGAGGGCGCAGGGGGCCTTCACGCCCGCCTTGACGTTCGGAGCGCCGCAGACGATCTGCAGGAGTTCGCCCGTGCCGGCGTCCACTTCGCAGACGTGCAGATGGTCGGAATTCTCATGATCGCGGCAGGTGACGACCTTCGCCACGACGACGCCCGTAAAGGCGGGCGCCACGCTCGTAACCTCCTCCACTTCGAGGCCCGCCATCGTCAGGGTTTCGGCGAGCGCTTCGGTGGAGAGTTCGGGATTGCAATACTGGCGCAGCCAGTCTTCGGTAAACAGCATCTTCTGAATCCTTTTTCGTCGGGGTACGGTTAGTTGAACTGACGCAGGAAGCGCAGGTCGCCTTCAAAGAAGAGGCGCAGGTCATCAATGCCGTAGCGAAGCATGGTGAGTCGTTCGAGGCCCGACCCGAAGGCGAAGCCGATGTACTTTTCCGGATCCAGACCGTAGTTGCGCACGACGTTCGGGTGCACTTCGCCGGCGCCGGAAATTTCCAGCCACTTGCCCTTGCGCGGACCGCTCGTGAACATCATGTCCACTTCGACCGACGGTTCGGTGAAGGGGAAGTAGGAGGGACGGAAGCGCACGACGAGGTCTTCGGTTTCAAAGAAGCGGCGCAGGAAGTCGCTGTAGACGCCCTTGAGGTCCGAGAAGCTCACGTTCGTGTCCATCCAGAGGCCTTCGACCTGATGGAACATGGGCGAGTGCGTCGCGTCGGAGTCGACACGGAAGGTGCGCCCCGGAGCGATCGTCTTGATGGGAGGCGTGTGCGTGCGGGCGTAGCGCACCTGCATGGGCGAGGTGTGCGGACGCAGCGGCATCTGGCGCCCCTCTTCGTCGACGCGGTCCACGTAGAAGGTGTCCTGCATCGAGCGGGCCGGATGGTTGGGAGGATTGTTGAGGGCCGTGAAGCTGAACCAGTCGCTTTCGATTTCGGGACCGTCCGCCACGTCGAAGCCGATCGAGCGGAAGATTTCCTCGATGCGCATCCAGGTGCGCATCACCGGGTGGATGCCACCCTCGGAACGGAAGCGTCCCGGCAGCGTCACGTCGATCGATTCGCTCGCGAGCTTGGCGGCGAGTTCCGCCTCGGCCATGGCCGTGCGGCGCTCGTTCAAAAGCGCTTCGATTTCGGCCTTGGCGCGGTTGATTTCCTGACCGCGGGCCCGACGCTCTTCATGCGGCAGCTTTCCGAGCTCCTTCATGAGCGCGGTCAAAGCTCCGGTCTTGCCGAGAAAGCGCGCCTTGGCGTCTTCGAGCGCGGCGGGCTGCTCGGCCTGAGCAAAAGCCAGGCGGGCGGATTCGATAAGTTCCGAAAGTTCCTGCATAGCGGTGTCATCCTGAAAGCGGCGCGCCCTTCGGAGCGCGCCGACACGGGTTCGTGAGGCCCGTTCTGATACGTTTGAATTCCGTCGGGCGACATGGCCCGAGAAAAACTACTTTACTACCTTTTGCGGTGCAACGCCCTTCGCGACAATGCTTAGGAAGACGGCCCTAGCGTCTTCACCGCACGGAACAAAAAAAGAGACTCGGCGCGCGAGCAACCGAGTCTTCTTTATGCGTTCCGGATCGGGGCGCCCGCCCGGAAGAGCAAAGCGCCTCGAAACGTTCACCGATCCAAAGATCAGGCGGCCTTGACCTGCGCGACGAGGGCGGCGAAGCCTTCCTTGTCGAACACGGCCATGTCGGCGAGGACCTTGCGGTCCAGGGCGATGCCGGCCTTCTTGAGACCGTTCATGAAACGCGAGTACGTCATGCCGTTGGCACGGGTGCCGGCGTTGATACGGGCAATCCAGAGACGGCGGAACACGCGCTTCTTGTTGCGGCGGTCACGATAGGCGTACTGACCGGCACGCATGACGGCCTGCTTGGCAACACGATAGACGTTGTTGCGGCGCAGACGGAAACCCTTGGAAAGGGCGAAAATCTTCTTATGACGGGCACGAGCCGTCACACCACGCTTAACTCGGGGCATCTTTAATCTCCTCTCACAAATCAGGCGTAAGGCAACATGCGACGCACGGACGCGATATCCGAATCATGAACGTTCGTCATGCCGCGGAGCTGACGCTTGTTCTTGGTCGTACGCTTGGTGAGAATGTGACGCTTCGTAGCGTGGGCGCGCTTGATCGAGCCGCTGGCGCGCGGCTTGAAACGCTTGGCGGCGGCGCGCTTGGTCTTCATCTTCGGCATTTGCCGGTTACCTCAATTTTTGGATGAATCCGGGGCGGCCTTCCGGAACGGAAGACGCTTGACAGAGCCTTGGATCCACTTGTTATGAAAACCGAATCATCCGAGCGGAGACCGCTCGGATGAAATCGGGAAGTGCGGATTGTACCGCAAAAGAAAAAGAAATGTCAGCGAATCACTTCTTCTTTTTCGGAGCGAGCACCATGATCATCTGCCGGCCCTCGAGCTTGGGCTGATGTTCGACCTGGGCGATGTCGGCGAGTTCGTTGCGAACCCGGTCCATCAACTCCATGCCGAAGTGCTGGTGCGCCATTTCACGGCCGCGGAAACGCAGGGTCACCTTGGCCTTGTCGCCGTCCGTCAGGAAGCGCACGAGACTGCGAAGCTTGGTCTGGAAGTCGTTCTCGTCCGTAACGGGTCGGAACTTCACTTCCTTGACCTGAATCGTCTTCTGCTTGGCCTTGGCTTCCTGCGCCTTCTTCTGCTCCTGATAACGGAACTTGCCGTAATCCATCAGGCGGCAGACGGGCGGCTGGGCGTTGGGCGCGATCTCGACGAGATCCACGTCCGCTTCCTCGGCCATGCGCAACGCTTCCGACGTACGAACAATACCGATCTGCTGGCCGTCGACGCCGGTCAGTCGGACTTCATGAACTCGGATCTCACCATTGATCCGATGCTTGCGATCTTGAGCTATGACACTACTCCTGAAAAAGTGATTCGACGGGTCGTCCGATCAGTGCGCAAAAGGCGCACGGCTGTCGTTTTCGGCACGAACCATGGCGATGAAGTCGTCGAGCGACATCACGCCGAGATCCTTGCCGCCGCGAGCGCGGACGGCCACCGCACCGGCCTGCTTTTCCTTGTCGCCGACAACGGCGATGAACGGGATTTTTTGCAGACTGAGTTCGCGAATTTTATAGTTGATTTTTTCGTTGCGCAAATCGGTTTCAACCCGAATGTTGGCCTCGTGGAGTTTTTGTGCGACTTCTTTGACATAATCCGACTGCGCGTCGGTAATCGAAGCGACCGCAACCTGCACCGGGGCGAGCCAAACCGGGAAGGCGCCCGCATACTCTTCGATGAGCATGCCGATCCAGCGTTCGAGCGAGCCGAGCATGGCGCGGTGCAACATCACCGGCACCTTGCGCGTGTTGTCTTCGGCGACGTATTCGGCGCCGAGACGGCCCGGCATCTGGAAGTCGACCTGAATCGTGCCGCACTGCCAGGAACGGCCGAGGCAGTCCTTCAGGTGGTATTCGATCTTCGGACCGTAGAAGGCGCCTTCGCCTTCAAGGATGTCGTACTTGACGCCGATGTCGTCGAGGCTCTTCATCAGAGCGGCTTCGGCCTTGTCCCAGGCTTCGTCCTCGCCGATGCGCATTTCCGGACGGGTCGCGACCTTGTAGGCGATTTCCGTGAAGCCGAAGTCCTTGTAGACCTGCTGCACGAGACGCGTGTAGTCTTCGCATTCCTTGAGAATCTGATCTTCCGTGCAGAAGATGTGGCCGTCGTCCTGCGTGAAGGCGCGAACGCGCATCATGCCGTGCAGCGAGCCGGACGGTTCGTTGCGGTGGCACTGACCGAATTCGCCGTAGCGAAGCGGCAGATCGCGGTAGGAGCGAAGCGAAGAGTTGAAGAGCTGGATGTGGCCCGGGCAGTTCATCGGCTTGAGCGCGTAGTAGCGGTTTTCCGATTCGGTCGTGAACATGTTTTCACGATACTTCGCCCAGTGGCCGGAGCGTTCCCAAAGCGAGCGGTCGAGAAGCTGCGGCGCCTTCACTTCCTGATAGCCGTTGTCCTGATAGACGCGGCGCATGTACTGTTCGACGACCTGCCAGAGGGCCCAGCCGCGGGCGTGCCAGAAGATCATGCCCGGCGCTTCGTCCTGGATGTGGAAGAGGTCGAGTTCCTTGCCGAGGCGGCGATGGTCGCGCTTTTCCGCTTCTTCGAGCATGTGGAGGTAGGCGGCCTGTTCGTCCTTCGTGGCCCAGGCCGTGCCGTAGATGCGCTGCAGCATTTCGTTCTTGCTGTCGCCGCGCCAGTAGGCGCCCGCCACCTTCATGAGCTTGTGGACCTTGAGCTTGCCCGTCGACGGCACGTGAGGACCGCGGCAGAGGTCGATGAAGTCGCCCTGACGATAAAGCGAAATCGTTTCGCCTTCGGGAATGGCTTCGATCAGTTCGGCCTTGTACTTTTCACCCATGTCGAGGAAGAACTTCACGGCTTCGTCGCGCGCCATTTCGACGCGTTCGACCGGAAGGTCGCGCTTGACGATTTCGTCCATGCGGGCTTCGATCTTCTTCAGGTCTTCGGGCGTGAAGGGACGTTCGAACGAGAAGTCGTAGTAGAAGCCGTTTTCAATGGCCGGCCCGATCGTCACCTGCGCCGACGGGAAGAGTTCCTTGACGGCCTGGGCCATCAGGTGCGCCGTCGAGTGGCGGATGAGTTCGAGACCTTCGGGATCGCGCCCGGTCACGATGGCGACTTCGGCGTCCTTCTCGACCACGTGCGAGAGGTCGACGAGACGACCGTCCACGCGGCCCGCGAGAGCGGCCTTCGCAAGGCTCACGCTGATGTTCTTGGCGATGTCCAGTACGCTCGGAGCATTTTCAAATTCACGCTTCGAACCGTCGGGAAGAGTAATCGAAACCATGATTTTTCCTCGGTGAATGCAATGAGAGAAGGTGTACGGTTAAAAAAAAAGTGCGGCATGAGCCGCACTTCTTTGTCCGATCAACTTTGTTGTGACAACGATCCGCCCACGCCCTTAACTTGCCGTTGAGGGTGTTGTTGTGCGAAGCGTCGTTTCGATGCACATAGTCAACCGTTCCGTATGAATTCTGGTAGGCACGATTGGATTCGAACCAACGACCCCCACCATGTCAAGGTGATGCTCTAACCAACTGAGCTACGTGCCTGTCAAGGTTTGATTATGTCGGAACCCGAAACCGTTTGGGGCGAAAAATCGCGCAACCTAGGGTTTTTCCGATGCCGGTCCTTTTCCGGCAGGCTTCAAAGGCGATTGGTAGGCACGATTGGATTCGAACCAACGACCCCCACCATGTCAAGGTGATGCTCTAACCAACTGAGCTACGTGCCTGAACGTCTTTGAACGTGCTTTGCATTCCCCGGCGCCGCACCGCGCCGCTCTCACAAGAAAGGACCGCCCAGGGCGGTCCTCCCGACGAGAATTCTGGTAGGCACAATTGGATTCGAACCAACGACCCCCACCATGTCAAGGTGATGCTCTAACCAACTGAGCTATGTGCCTGTAAGAGAGAAGTGAAATTATGCACCATCTCGAAGAAAAAAGCAAGTGTCTTCGAGAAAAATTTGCAAGTCCCCTTCTCCCCTTCCGTCAAATGCGCTTGGCCCAAAGGACGCCGGGCACTTCGCGGATGAGCGCGAGGACGCGCTTCAAGCCCTCGGTCGAAGGCGTTTCGATCTTGAAGCGCATGTGCGTGTCGCCCTTGATCACCTGCGTGTTGAGCCCCGTGACGCGGTGCTTTTCACGCACGAAGATTTCCGAGAGGTCCTTGAGAAGGCCGAGCCGCTCGTTGGCAACGATGAGGAGTTCCGCGGGATAGACCGAGTCGGCCCGGGCCTTGCCCCAGCTCACTTCGATCAGGCGTTCGTGATCCTCTTCGGAGAGCTGCTTCAAGTTCGGGCAGTCCGCGCGGTGAATCGTGACGCCGCGCCCGCGGGTGACATAGCCCACGATTTCGTCGGGCGGCACCGGGTGACAGCAGCGCGCGAGCTGCGTCAAAAGCGAGTCAACGCCGACCACGAGCACCTGTCCCGAGGCCTTCGTGGGCTTCGCGGCGCTCACAAGCGACGGTTCCTCCTCCTTGGGCGCCTCCTTTTCGGGCATCACGGCCTGCTGCAGCGCCGTGAGCGACAATTCGTCCTTCGCGAAGGAAAGGCAGAGGTTGTCGACCGAATCGAAGCCCAGACGCTTGGCGAGCGCGTCAAGCTTGACGGCGGTCTTCCCGAGGCGGGCGAGCTCCTTGTCGATGCGTTCGCGCCCTTCGGCGATCTGCCGCTGCGTGAGCTGCGCGTTGAACCACTGACGCACCTTGTTGCGCGTGCGGGGACTCGCCGCGTAGCCGAGTTCCGGATTAAGCCAGTCGCGGCTCGGCTGTCCGACCTTGCCAGCGATGATTTCGACGGTCTGCCCCGTCTGCAATTTGTAGTTGAGGGCCACCATGACGCCGTCGACCTTGGCGCCCTTCATGCGGTGACCGAGTTCGGTGTGCACGAGATAGGCGAAGTCGACGGGGGTCGCTCCCTGCGGCAGTTCCACGACGCGGCCCTGGGGCGTGAGGCAGTAGACGTGATCGTCCTGCACCGCTTCGCCCCCTTCGGGCTTGGTCATGTCGCTTCGCCACGCAAGAAGCTGTCGGAGCCACGCGACGCGCTGTTCGTCCGCGGCCGAGGCGCCGAGGGAATTCCCCGCCTCCTTGTAGCGCCAGTGGGCGGCCACGCCGAGTTCGGCGAATTCGTGCATCGCGCGCGTGCGGATCTGAATTTCGATGGGGCGGCCCGCCGCGTCCGTCACGACGGTATGGAGCGACTGATAGCCGTTCGGTTTCGGGTTCGCGATGTAGTCGTCGTATTCCTTCGAGAGGATCGGGAACTCTTCCTGCACGATCGAGAGCACCGTGTAGCACTCCTCGACCGTCCCGACGATGATGCGCACGGCCCGGATGTCAAAGAGCTGGTCAAAGCGTAGGTGCTTTCGCTGCATCTTCTTCCAGATGGAATAGATGTGCTTCGGGCGCCCCGATACGTCCGCCGTGATGTGGTTTTGGCGCAGAAGCTCCTGAATGCGGGCGACCGCCTTGTTGATGAGTTCGATGCGCTCGGCGCGGTTTCCTTCGAGTTCGCGCGCGATGGCGTGATACTCCTCGGGACGCGTGAAGCGAAGCGACAGGTCTTCGAGCTCCCACTTGATCTGCCAGATACCGAGGCGGTTGGCGAGGGGCGCGTAGAGCGCGAGCGTGTCCTCGCCGTAGGCGCGGCTCTGTTCTCCCTTGCTCGACGCGAACCAGCGGAGCGTCTGCAGACGGCTCGCAAGCTTCAGGAGCACGACGCGCAGATCCTTGCACATGGCAAGGAGCATGCGGCGCGCCGTTTCCGGATCGGTGCGGGCGGCGTCTTCGCCGCGCGTGCGGTTCGAGAGATCGTTGATGCGGCCGAGCTCCTGCACGAGACGGTTCACGTTCGCGCCGAAACTCTTTTCAATCCATTCGCCCGAATTCTGCACGATGGCGGGCACGCAAAAGAGATAGGCCGCGGCCACGAGTTCGGGGTCGTTTCGAAAGCCCCGCAGGATTTCGGCGATGCCGTCGGCATGCGCCAGGGCGTTTTCGCCCGTGGAAAGCGTTACGTTTTTATAGAGAGGCTCCGCCAGGGTGCGGGCCAGATTCACATCGATCGTCGGCGCTGCTGCTTCGGTCGTCACAGCTCCCTCCTTCCTTTTTCGGCGATACATTCTTCTTCACCGTGTCCGAAAAGTATAGAGAAGATTCTCTTGGGAAGAGAGACGGCGCATTCCACGCTGTTGTTTCAAAGCGTAGGGCGGGAAGGAAGTCCTCCCGCCCCGCTCGGGAAAGTCCCAAGCTCAGTACTGACGGCCGACCGTGATCATCCAGCTTCGGCTTTCATACCCGTCGGCGCCGCCCGCAAAGCGTCCCGACGCCGTAAAGCGGTAGTTGCGCCAGGAACCCCGTACGCCGAAACTTCCCTCTCCGCGCACGCGGGCCATTTCACTGCCCCGCCACGAGTCGGAGAGTTCTTTTTCGGCCCAGGGCGCTTCAATTCGTCCCTCGCGGCGAAGTTCTCCCGCATAACCCCAGACGCTCACCTCGGCAAAGCCCGTCCAGCCTTCGAGCCACTTCACGTTCGGAAAAAGGCCGCCCTCCCAGCGAGCGCCCAATCCCAGACTCGCGAAGATTCTCGCGTCGGTCTTTTCGCGCACGATCGTGTCGCCCGAAGCCTCCCATTCGTGGGAATAGTCGGACATCCGGTGAAGCGACGCCGCCCCGAAGACCCGCCAGGCATCGTCCTTCCCCACGGGCAGCGAATAGAGACCGCCGAGCGTGTAGAGCGTCGGGTTCACGTCCCGAGCCGAGAGATAGACGTCGGAAGAAGGCGAATAGTGCAGGTCTTCCGTCGCCTCGGACCAGTCCGCAAAGAGAAGCGCGTCCCCGCGTCCCACGGGACGCTGCCACCAAAACGCAACGCCCGTCACGGTCGAATCGGCTTCGGTGCCGTAGTGCGTCCCCACGGTCGTCGTGCGGTCTTCGTAGCGCATCATCGCCCCGAACGCATCGTCGCCCCGAGACCAGACGCCCGCGAGGCGAAAGCCCGTGCGGTCGGTTTCACGCCGGTCGGCCGGACGCTTGTGGGCGGACGTCTCCGACTCGGTCGTGCCGTCCGTCACCTCCACCCAGAGCGAGAGTCCCAGAGGATCCGCGGGATTGTGAAGCTTCTTCCGTTCCTCGGGCGTCGCCTTCTCCCAAGCCTTTTCATAGGCCTTGCGGTCGGCCTCACTCACCCAAAGCGGCAAAACGGGCTTCGCGGCCTTTCCCACTCGCCAAAGCGCCGGCGCGAGACTCGAGACGTCGTTCGTCATGTCTTCTTCCAGTCCCGTTCGCAAGTGCGCGGTCGCCATGTATTCCACGGCGGGACCGAGGTCCGCCCCGTAGGCGGCGGTCGCAAAAAGTTCGTCCTCAAGAAAATCTTTGAGGGCCGCGGGCATCCACTCGTCATCCATCGCATCGACGAGCTTTCCCGCAAAATCCCCGAGTGGTCCCGTATGTCGGGTCTCGTACGTCTCGAAGGTAACGTCGCCCCCCGAGACGGTAAAGTTGCCCGAAAGATGCCGGTCCGGAAGGAAGACCGTCAGGTTTTCAAGCCCCTCGATCGATAGGCCTTTATCAAAGAGCACGTTCCAGTTTTTCTCCGCTGCCGTCAGGGTCTCTTCATTGACGAGAAGCAGAGCGCCCTCTTCAAAGGAGACGGTTCCCGAACCGTATAGATGGGATCCTTCGGACGGGGTTCCGGAAAAGATGAGGCGCGCATCGCCGCCCACAGCGATGTTTGCATCCGACGAGGCATTTCCCAAAGTGAAGACAACGTTGTCCTTCACCTCAAAGGAGCCGTCGACCCAAAGGGTCGGACGGGAGAATACGCGGCTCCCCGGAGGGTTCCAGTCCCCAAACGGAGGGCTGAATCCCGCATCCGCCACAATGATCGCCGTGAAGGTGTCGGCGTTAACCAATATGTCACCGCAAAAATCCTTGAATGCAAGCCGATCGAATAACAGTTGCGTCGGCGGCGAGCCGCCGTCGGCCATCGGCCCCGTCGTCTTCAGTGACACGTTGAGGGATGATCGATTGTCACCCGAAATCTGCAGAATCTCCGCAAAAGTTTCTCTGATGTCCGTTTCACCATTCTGGGCACCCTGCAGGATCAGCTCGTTCGTTCCGGAGATCTTTACGACAAGGTCTGTCAGGAAGGTTCCTTCCTCCCAGCAATCGTCGTACCCGGGAAACTCGATGGTCTCGGAAAAAGGGATTTCCCCCTCGACGGAGAAGAGAGACGGGAAGGAGGATGGCGGCAATTCCCGAAGCGGGAAGAGAGGAGAAGCTTCGGAGGCGGAGGCGGCGAAAACGCCGCAGAAAGTGAGAAGAACGCAGGAAAGCGCCCGGGCGAGCGGATGCCCGGTAAAAGATGGTTGTGCGGTTGGCACGACGGTCTCCTTTTCGTTGGAAAAGAGCGGCCGCCTGATTTCGTTTATGGTCCGGTCAGCCGCGGAAAAGCAGCTCGTGCATTGTCGGTGCCCTGCCGTGCGGCCTCCTCAAGACTGATGCCCCGAAGCGCCGCGGCAAGCCGGCCGTATTCGACCAGATCCGCGGGTTCTGTGCGCAGTTCGCCGCGATCCCGCCTGGCGGAGGACGGCATGTCGGGCGCATCCGTTTCGAGCACCCAGGCCCAGTCCGGCACCTCGGCGAGATGTCGGCGAATGCGTCGGCTTCCCTCATAGGTCGCCGCGCCTCCGAACCCCAGTCGAAAACCGAGCGCGAGGAAGGCCTCGCGCTCGACGTCGGAGCCGTTGAAGGCGTGGATGACGCCCGTGACGCCTTGGTGCCGCCGCAGATACTTGAGCACCCGGGAGGCGGTCTTTCGCACGTGCACGGACACCGGCAATGCAAGCTTCGCGGCGAAGTCTAGCTGTCGGGCAAAGAACGCCTCATCCCGTATTTGCGGGTTCTCTTCGAGTCCGATTTCACCGACGCCGACGAAAAGCGGATCACCCAACGCTCGGTTGAGCCTCTCCCAGAGGAGATCCAAGTCTTCATCCTTCGATCGGTCGACATATAGCGGATGAATGCCCAAGGTGTAGTGAATTTGCAACTTTTGCGCCCGCGACACCACCCGATCCCAATCCGCCGCAGAGCCCGCGGTGATGACGGCGTCCGTGACGCCGAGGCTTTTCGCCCGCTCCCACAGCGCCTCGACGTCCTCGTCGAAGATGTCGACCTGCAGGTGATTGTGCGTGTCGATCCAACCGACTTCACTCATGAATTCGTCCCGAAAGCAGCGTGACCGTGCGGTCGCAGCGCGCCGCAAGCGAGCGGTCGTGCGTCACGATCACGATCGCGGTTCCCTTTTCGCGCGCGAGCGACAAAAAGAGGTCGAACACCGCCGAAGCCGTCTCTTCGTCGAGATTCCCCGTCGGTTCGTCGGCGAGAATGCAGTCGGGATCGGTCACGACCGCGCGGGCGATGGCGACGCGCTGCCGCTCGCCGCCCGAGAGCTGCGAAGGCAGGTGATCCTCGCGGTGCGAAAGCCCGACGGCGGCGAGAAGCTTTCGGGCGCGCTCCCTCGCCTCCTCCTTCGGGAGACGGCGAATCCAAAGCGGCATCGCCACGTTGTCGAGCGCCGTGAATTCGGGAAGAAGATGATGAAACTGGTACACGAACCCGAGGTGGGCGTTGCGCAGTCTTCCGCGTGCGTTCGAGGAGAGTCCCGTCATCGATTCGCCCGCCACGGTCACTTCGCCCGCGTCGACCGTGTCGAGTCCGCCGAGCGCGTGCAAAAGGGTGGATTTCCCCGACCCCGAAGTGCCGAGAATCGCCACGGTTTCACCGCGGTGCACGGCGAGGTTCACGCCGCGGAGCACGGGGACCGCCGTCGCGTCGTCGCGGTAGCTCTTCTCGACGCCCCGCGCCTCCAACACCACATCTTTCTCATTCATAGCGCAAGGCCTCCGCAGGGTGGGTTTGCGCCGCGCGCCAGCTCGGATAGACCGTGGCGACGAGGCTCAAGAGGAAGGAAAAGACCGCGATCGGCACGATGTCGCTCATGCGCGGATCGGACGGCATCGACGAGATGAAGTAGATCTCCTTGGGAAGGAATTCGACGCCGAGCAGCGCTTCGATCGTCTCGACGATGGCGCCCACGTTGTAGGCGACGGCGAGCCCCGCCGCCGTCCCGACGGCGACGCCGAGGAAGCCCACGATCGCTCCCTGCACGACGAAGATCGTCATGATCGAGCCGCTCGAGGCGCCGAGCGTGCGAAGAATCGCGATGTCGGAGCGCTTTTCCTTCACCGTCATCACGAGGGTCGACACGAGCCCGAAGGCCCCGACCAGAACGATGAGGAAGAGAATGATCCCCATCATGCGCTTTTCCACCTGCACGGCGGCGAACCACGTGCGGTTCTGCCGCGACCAGTCGACGGCCCAGAATCCCGAAGGAAGGACCGAGAGAAGGCGCTGCGCGATGACGGGCGCCTCGTTCATGTCGGAGGTCTTCACGCGAAGGCCCTGCGGTCCGCCCGTTCGAAAGAGCGCGGCCGCGTCGTCGACGTGCACGACGGCCATGCTCGAGTCGTATTCGTAGTGCCCGCTCTGAAAGAGCGCCGCGACGGTGAACTGCTTCATGCGCGGCACGAGCCCCGTCGGCGTCATGTTGCCTTCGGGCACGAGTAGCGCCACCTTGTCGCCCGGGCGCACCCGAAGCGCGTTGGCGAGATCCCGCCCGAGAATCACGCGGAAGCTTCCGGGTTCGAGCACCGAGAGTTCGGCGCCGCCCCGCAGCTGCGAAGCGAGGTCGCTCACCGCCCCTTCCGCCGAGGGATCGATCCCCTTCACGACGGCCCCTCTCACCGTTCGCCCGGAGCTCAGCAGTCCCTGTCCGGTCACGTAAGGCGCGGCCGAGACGACGCCCGGCACCTGAAGGACGGCGTCCGCAAGGGGATGCCAGTCGTTGAGGGCACCCCTCGGCCCCATCACCTCGATGTGCGGCACGACGCTCAGCATGCGATCGCGCACTTCCTTTTGAAAGCCGTTCATGACGCTCAGAACGATGATGAGCGCCGCGACGCCGAGCGCGATCGAGGTCACCGACATCGCGGAGATGAAGCTCATGAAGCGGTCTTTGCGGCGGCCCCGCCGCCCCGCTCTCGTGTAAGTGAGGCTGATGAATAGTTCAAAGGGTGTCTTCACGGGAAAGATTCCGAGTAATCGTCAGAGCCGACATTGTACGATGCACGTCGGCGGCAAGATCGCTAAACTTTCCGCCACACACAGCCATCCAAGAAACACGCATGTCCAATTGTTACGTACTCCTGCCCGGCGCCCGACTCGAGCGCGGGGCCTTCGAGCGTCTCTCGCCCGAGAGCCGCGCCCTCGTCGAACGACTCGGCAAGGGCATCGAAACCGTCAAGTTTCAAACGCTTGTCGACGACGTTCACGCGCACGCCGCCCACTACGTCTGGCTCTGGCGCGTGCTCGGTCAGAAGAGCAATTTCCCGCCGATCGCCCCGCTTCTGTGGCGAAGCTTCGACGCGCCCCATCTGAGCGAAGCGATGGCGCTTCTCACGCCCTTCACGGAAAAGGAAGGCCGCATCGAACCCGTCCGCTTCGAGGAACTCGAATTCCTGCGCGTCTTCGACGTGCTGCGCGGCGTCGCGCTCACCAAGGGCCTGCGGCTTCAGACCTGGGACGGCCGACTCTTCCTCACGGGCGCCGAAGACTTTTCCTTCGAAGCCACGCCCGCTCCCGTTCTCGCGGGCCTGCCGGCTGCGGAGCGACGCATCGCGGGCGAAGGCGCCGAGAAGGCCGCGGCCTTCCTTTCGGCAGCCGAAGAAGCGCTTCGTCCGATCCGCGACGTTCGTCTGCATCTCTCCGACGCGGGACGCGCCAATTTCCGGCTTCGTCCCTCGACGATCCGCGCCCTCTGGACGGACGATCCGATCGTGCGCGGCCTCGCCGTCGCGGCGGGTCTTCGTCCCGACACGATCGGGCCGCTTTCGCGCCCGATGCCACCTTCGCCTCCGGGCGACGCGGTCGTCGTCTTCGACGATCTCTTCGCCCCGGCCCGCACGGGCGACATCAAAGCCTGGGAAGAAGCGCTCCCCAAGGTGCTTTCGCGTTGGGACGACCTGCTGAAACTTAAGTCGCGCTTTGACCGCTTCCTTCCGATCGCCTTCGGGCGTACGGCGTCGGCCACGCTTCTGCCGCCCGAATCGGGCCTTCTTTCGCTCTTCAAGCGCCCGAACGTTCAGCCCGAAGCCTGGTGCGTCGACGACGCGGAGGCGGCATGACGACTTTCGTCACCCGTCCTTACGACCCGACCGCCGCAAACGTTTTGACGACGGCGGGTTATCTCCCGCCCGTGGCGCGCGCCCTCTCGGCGCGCGGCATCCGCTCGCCCGAAGACCTCAACGAAGCCTGGAGCGGGATGCTCCCGCCGAATCTTCTCACGGGGATCGACCGCGCCGCGGAACGTCTGCTCGCGGCTAGAAATCGCGGTGAACACGTCACGATCGTCGCCGACTACGACTGCGACGGCGCCACGGCCTGTGCCGTCGGGATCCGGGGGCTGAGCGCGCTCGGCCTTTCGGTCGACTACTTCGTCCCCGACCGCGTTCGCCACGGCTACGGCCTCACAGCCGCGATCGTCGATCTGCTCGCCGCGCGTCCGAATCCCCCGCAGGTCATTCTCACGGTGGACAACGGCATTTCGTCGGCCGACGCCGTGCGGCACGCCGCGTCGCTCGGAATCGACGTCGTCATCACCGACCACCACCTCCCCGCGGACGACACGCCGCCCGCCGTCGCGATCGTGAACCCCAATCAGCGGGGCTGCGGCTTTCCTTCGAAGTCGCTCGCCGGCGTCGGCGTCATCTTCTACGTGCTTCTTGCGCTTCGCGCGAGACTGCGCGACGAAGGCGCCTTTACGGCGCAGACGCAGCCGCGCCTCAACGAACTCGTCGACCTCGTCGCCCTCGGCACGGTGGCCGACGTCGTGAAGCTCGACAAAAACAACCGCATTCTCGTCTCACAGGGGCTCAAGCGCATCCGCGAGGGACGCACGCATCCGGGCATCGCCGCGCTCTTCAACGTGGCGCGCTGCAGCATGGGCAACGCCTCGGCGCGAGACTTCGGCTTTCGCATCGGACCGCGCATCAACGCGGCCGGCCGTCTCGCGACGATGGAGTACGGCATCGAGTGTCTTCTCACGGACGACCCCGACCGGGCGCGTCACTACGCCGAAGCGCTCAATCAGATCAATCAGGAACGACGCGAACTCGAAGAGGAAATGCAGCACGCCGCGGACCTTGCGGTCGCGGCCGCCGACATCGAACACGTGCACGCGCTCTCGCTTCTTGACGACAGCTTCAGCGAGGGCGTCGTCGGTCTCGTCGCCTCGCGCATCAAGGAAAAGGTGCACCGCCCGACCGTCGCCTTCGCCCGCACGGCCGATGGCGAACTCAAGGGTTCGGGGCGCTCGATTCCGGGCATTCATCTGCGCGACATGCTCGACCTCGTCTCGAAGACCGAGCCCGGCCTCATTCTTCGCTTCGGGGGACACGCCATGGCGGCGGGCCTCACCATCCGCGAAAAGGATTACAACCGATTCGCCCGGGCGTTCGAGGCGGTGGTCGCCGAGCACGCCGATCCGGCCGTCTTCGAGCGCAACGTTCTGATCGACGGCGGACTCGCCCCCGACGAGATTTCCGAGCGCCTCTGCCAGACGCTCGAGCACGGCATCTGGGGGCAGGGCTTTGAAGCGCCGCTCTTTGCAAACGACTTCCGCGTCGTGCGGCAGACCGTTCTCAAGGACGCGCACCTCAAACTTTCGCTTGAACTCGGCGGTCAGCGCTTCGAAGGGATCTTCTTTCGGCACAACGCCCCGCTTCTCACCGCTTCGCGCCTGGCCTACCGTCCCACGATCAACGAGTTCAACGGACGTCGACTCATTCAGCTACTCGTCGAAGCAGTGGAATCTTAACTTTCTATCCGCTCGGAAAAATCGGGGGCTCACGGCCCCCGAAATTTGTCGTACCGTTTTAACCGGTTAAAACTAGGCGATCCTCACACCTCTTGGTCGACGGAAAGCGGTGGAAGTTCGTATCGAAACGAGCGGCCGTGCTTGACCCTGACGATTTGCCGGCTCGCCAACATCCGGTTCAAGAACAAAATGGCCGCTGTCTGAGAGAGACCGAGGGCTACCTGCACATCCTGACGGGAAAGTTCTCCCTTTTCCCGGCAGAGCGTCAATACGTCTTCCGACCGCGCGGCATCCGCCGCCGACATCCCAAGACCGTTTGTACGCCGACCTCTCGGCCGTTGATTGTCCGGACGGAACGACACGGCTTCACGGATGTCTTCTCGAGAGGTATTCGACACGTTTCGGTTCGGAAGGATCAGCTCGAAGCTCTTCGGTGTGACGGCGATTTGCGGCTTCGCCGCGCACTCGGCGTAGCCCGCGTTCATCCTGGCGCAGCCCGTGCCGAAGGCATCCACAAGTTTTAACCGCTGAAAGACCGCGGCGAGCGCCTTGTTGCGCTGTTCGACGACGCCTTTGCGGACTTCTTCCGTCGTCATCTTGGGAAGCAGTCCCCCTTGGTTGAGAATCTCCAATCGATCGTCGAAAAGGCTGACCAGAATCGGACCGGTGCCTTCGTAGTCGCGGTGCACGATCGCGTTGAGGATGCCCTCCCGCAGGGCGGCGGAAGGGTAGTCCGTCGTCTGCGGCCGTTCAGAGACCTCCCCCTTGGAAGAGCGGTTTCCGTTGAAGCGCCGGAGGTAACCGAAGACCTCCTCGAATTGCTTGAGAAGCGAGCCGGTGAAGACGACGCGATCCAGGAATTCGATCTTCTCGGTACCCCGAAAAACGGCCGCGTGAAGGGAATGCCTGCACTGATCCGAGAGAAGGAGCGCGAGGTTGGTGAAGAGACCGTCCGCATCGATGAGTTTCATCGCCCTCCATTGGGCCTCAAAGGGGGCGCCCCTTGCCTGAAAGTAGGCCGCGGCGTACTCGAAGGTCAGATTCTGGTCGTCGGAAACCTGCGTTTCGTAGGAAGCGCCGCCGATTTCGTGAAATGCCCGGACGTCGTCAAGGCTGTCGCACCGGCATTGCGTGTCGGAGTCTTTTCCGGAAAACGTCATGAGTCTCTCCCGATGAGAATGAAGACGGCGGTCTCATCCGCTCCGTCCTGACCGTCGATGTTAACACTAACAACCTATCTGTTAACATAATTCCGCTTTCACAAAATCCGACGGGGAGCGGTGCGCGACGATCCCCTCTTTCGCGCGGAAAATCGCGGCCAATGCGGACCCGTAAACCCCCATCCATCTATAATGAGGGGTTCCCGCGGCCGCCCGTTCGCCGGGCGGCCTTTCTTTTTTTTCATCATTTTTTCCCGAAGGAAGCCGAACGTTTCTTGTCGGCCCCTTCCAGAGAGTTTTCCATGGAAGTCGAACGCATCAATCAGATTCAGAACATGACGGAAGATCTGCGCCAGCGCCTGATCGAACTTCGGAGGTATCTTTGACGTCGATCGCAAAGCGCGCCGACTCGAAGAAGTAAACAGGGAAGTGGAAAATCCGGATCTTTGGAACGATCCGAAACACGCCCAGGAAATCAGCAAGGAAAAGAAGCTCTTGGACGACATCGTCGGCAGCTTCAACCGCCTCACGGCCGGTGTGAACGACGCGGCCGACCTCTTTGAACTTTCCATGGCCGAAGAGGACTGGGAAACGCTCGAAGCCGTCGGTCAGGACGTCGAAGCGATCGAACGCGAAGTCGCTCAGCTCGAATTCAAGCGCATGTTCAACCAGCCGATGGACTCGTCGAACTGCTACCTTGAAATTCAGGCGGGCGCGGGCGGCACCGAAGCCCAGGACTGGGCGAGCATGCTCGAGCGCATGTACATGCGCTACGCCGAACGCAAGGGCTTCAAGGTCACGCTCGAAGAAGAATCCGCCGGCGACGTCGCCGGGATCAAATCCGCCACGCTCTTTATCGAAGGCGAATGGGCCTACGGGACACTGCGTACCGAAACGGGGATTCACCGTCTCGTGCGCAAGAGCCCGTTTGATGCGAACGCCCGCCGTCACACGTCGTTCACGTCCGTCTACGTCTATCCCGAAGTCGACGATTCGATCGAAATCGAGATCAATCCCGCCGACCTCAAGATCGACGTCTTCCGCGCTTCGGGCGCGGGCGGTCAGCACATTCAGAAGACGGAATCGGCCGTTCGAATTCACCACGTTCCTTCGGGCATCATCACGATCTGCCAGGACGACCGCTCGCAGCACCGCAACCGCGAAAAGGCGATGCAGCAGTTGAAGGCCAAGCTCTACGAGCTCGAAATGCGCAAGCGCATGGAAGAACAGACGAAGCTCGAAGAGTCGAAGTCCGACATCGGTTGGGGTCACCAGATCCGCAGCTACGTGCTCGACCAGTCGCGCGTCAAGGATTTGCGCACCAACGTGGAAACCGGCAACACCGGAGCCGTTCTCGACGGGGATCTCGATCAGTTCATCGAAGCCTCCCTCAAGCTCGGCGTCGGCGCCGCCTCCTGATCAATTTAGCCCAAGGATTTGGAAACCATGTCCGAAGAACAAGTTCAGAACGCCGCCCTTGCGGCGGAAGACGAAAACCACATCATCGCGGAACGCCGCGCCAAGCTTCTTCGCCTGCGCGAAAAGGGCGTCGCCTATCCGAACGACTTTCATCGCGAAGACCTCTTCGGCGATCTGCGCGCCAAGTACGGCGAAATGACCGCCGAAGAACTCGAAGCGGCCGCTCCCGAAGTCGCCTGCTCGGGCCGCATGATGCTCAAGCGCGTCATGGGCAAGGCCAGCTTTGCCACCGTGCGCGACTTCACGGGCGAAATGCAGTACTTCATCACGCCCGCCGACGTCGGCGAAGAAACCTACGCCGACTTCAAAACCTGGGACCTCGGCGACATCGTCGCCATCAAGGGGACGCTCTTTCGCACGAAGCGCGGCGAACTCTCGATCCGCGCGCGCGAACTGCGTCTGATGACGAAGAACATCCGTCCGCTTCCCGACAAGCACAAGGGCCTCTGCGACACGGAAATGTGCTATCGCCAGCGCTACGTCGACCTCATCATGAACGAAGAGTCGCGCCAGCGCTTCCTCACGCGCTCGAAGGCCATCGCCTCGATCCGCAACTACATGCTCGCGAACCGCTTCCTCGAAGTCGAAACGCCGATGCTCCACCCGATCCCGGGCGGCGCCAACGCCAAGCCCTTCGTGACGCATCACAACGCGCTCGACATGGACATGTACCTGCGCATCGCGCCGGAACTCTATCTGAAGCGCCTCGTCGTCGGCGGCTTCGAACGGGTCTTTGAGATCAACCGCAACTTCCGCAACGAAGGCGTGTCGGTTCGTCACAATCCCGAATTCACGATGATGGAGTTCTACTGCACGTACTGGACCTATCTCGATCAGATGGAATTCACGGAAAACCTCCTGCGCACCGTCGCCATCGAGGCCACCGGTTCCGCCGTGATCGAATACCAGGGCATGACGATCGACCTCTCGAAGCCTTTTGCCCGTCTGACGCCCTTTGAAGCGATCAAGACCTACGCGCCGCACTACACGGACGAAGAGCTGCAGGACGAAAACTTCCTGCGCGCCGAACTCGCCCGCCTCGGCGAACCGCAGCCGGAATTTGCCGGCCTCGGCGCCCTGCAGATGGCGCTCTTTGAAGAAACGGCCGAATCCAAGCTCATCCAGCCAACCTTCATCATCAACTTCCCGATCGAAGTCTCGCCCCTGGCGCGCGCCTCCGACACGGATCCGACGATGACGGAACGCTTCGAGCTCTACATCGCCGGCCGCGAAACGGCCAACGGCTTCTCGGAACTCAACGATCCGGAAGACCAGGCCGCCCGCTTCAAGGCCCAGGCCGACGCGAAGAGCCACGGCGACGACGAAGCCATGTACTACGACGCCGACTACATCCGCGCGCTCGAGTACGGCCTTCCCCCGACGGGCGGCTGCGGCATCGGCATCGACCGCTTCGTGATGCTCCTCACGAACGCCTCGACGATCCGCGACGTGCTGCTCTTCCCGCACATGCGTCCCGAAACGAACCTCGCCTGATGACGAACTTCGTTTCTTCAGAAACGGCGCTTCCGCCCGACGGGCGGGGCGCCGTTTTGCTCTGGCAAAACCGCATCGCGGGCCGTCCCAGCAACCGGGCGGCCGAGCGCCTTCAATCCGCAGGACTGCTCACTGACGGCCGCATCGTTCTGCCGGCTACGCGCGCTGAACGGGAAGCGTGGTTTGCGGGACTCCTCGCGCTTTTCCCGGAACTCACGCCGCTAGGCGAAAAGCTTCCCCTTCGGATGGGAGACGAGACGATCGCGCTCGTCGACCGGCGGCTCTTTCGTCCGCTCGGCCTTCCGACCGTCTGCGTGCGTCTCTGGATTCTGGAAGGAGACCGCTTCTGGCTCGGCAAACGAAGCGCACGAAAGCGCATCGGTCCCGGCCTCTGGGATTCGCCCGTCGGCGGTCTCCTCGCGGGCGAAGAATCCCCGCGCGAGGCCCTTCTTCGCGAAGCGTACGAGGAGGCGGGGCTTGACCTTCAGTCCCTTCCCCTGACGGAGGGCCCTCGGCTCTCCGAAGACCGTCTCGTCCCCGAAGGGCGCCTTGTCGAGACCACGGTGAACTACGTTCTTCGCACCGAGCGCCCTCCCCGCCTCACCGCTCGGGACGGCGAAGTGGAGCGTTTCGCCGCCTTTACGCGCGAAGCGCTCTCCGAGCTCGTGCGCACGGGACGGATGCTTCCCGACGCGGCCCGCTCCTGGCGGGCGCTTTGCGGACCCACCTAAAACAAAGGTCTCCGAACCGCCGTTCGGAGACCTTTTTTCCGGTCCGTTCGCTCGCCTCAGTGCTCTTTGGCGTGATTGCGCGAGTACTTCGGGATTTCGATCGTGATGTCCTCCTCGCCCACCGTCGTCTGGCAGGAGAGACGCGAGTAGAGCCCCGCGCCCCAGGCGGCGTCGAGATGATCGAGTTCGTTGTCGGAGGGCTCGTTCAGAGAATCGAGCCCTTCGCGCACGTAGACATGGCAGGTCGAGCAGGCGCAGGAGAATTCGCAGGCGTGTTCGATCGCGACGCCGTGCGCAAGCAGCGCGCGGGCGAGATTGTCGCCCGGGACGGCTTCGAATTCGACGCCCTGCGGGCAAATTTCTTCATGCGGCAAAACTTTGACGAGAGGCATGGTTCACTCCTTCCCTTCGGAAGCAAAATCATCCACGGAATGGCCGGCGAGCGCCGCGAGAATCGAACGGTTCATGCGGCGGGCGGCAAAGGGTTCAGTTTCTTTGGAAAGCGTTTCGATTGCGTTGCGGATGGCGCCCGTGTCGTCCGACGTGACGAGTCCCGAGAGCGTCTCGACAAGCCCGTCGATCTTCGCGCGCTCTTCGGGCGAAAGAAGATCGCCGTCGGCCTTGAGGGCGCTGTGGGTCGATTCGAGAAGACGACGCGCTTCGACCTGCTGCTCGCGCAGTTCGCGGGCGACCATGTCGGCCGCGGCGGAGCCCGTGCCGTCTCGCAGCATCCGAACGATTTCCTCGTCGGAAAGCCCGTAGGAGGGCTTCACCGTGACGGAGGCTTCGACGCCCGTCTGCTGTTCGCGCGCGGAAACCGAGAGAAGACCGTCCGCGTCCACTTCGAAGGTAACGCGGATGCGGGCCGCACCCGCCGCCATCGGCGGAATGCCGCGCAGTTCAAAGCGCGCGAGCGAACGGCAGGCGTCCACCACTTCGCGCTCGCCCTGCACGACGTGGATCGCCATCGCGGTCTGACCGTCGCGGAAGGTCGTGAAGTCCTGAGCGCGCGCGATCGGAATCGGACTGTTGCGCGGAATCACCTTTTCCACGAGCCCGCCCATCGTTTCGAGGCCGAGCGAGAGCGGCGTCACGTCGAGAAGAAGCCAGTCGTCGCCCGAGGCGTTGCCGACGAGCTTGTTGGCCTGCATCGCGGCCCCGACCGCCACGACCTGATCGGGGTCGATGTCGTTCAGGGGCTTGAGCCCGAAGGCGCGCTCGACGCACTGCGAGATGACCGGCATGCGCGTGGCGCCGCCCACGAGAACGATCCCGCGGATGTCGTCCGTCTTGACGTCGGCGTCGTGAAGAACCCGGCCCACGGCGTCGATCGTCTTGCGAACGAGGTGGCAGGTGAGGTCTTCGAAGGTCTTGCGCGTGAGCGTCAGGGTCGTCGTCTTCCCGTCGGCGAGCGTCACGGTGAGGGGCGCTTCCTCGGCGTCGGTGAGCGCTTCCTTCGCCGCGCGGGCGGCGTTGAGGAGGCGGCGCTTTTCTTCCTGCGAGAGGATGCCGATCGAACCGAATTCCTTTCGAACCTCTTCGAGCGCCCAGCAAAAGACCCGGTGGTCGAAGTCGTCGCCGCCCAAGGCCGAGTCGCCGCCCGTCGCGAGCACTTCAAAGACGCCCTTCGTGAGCTTGAGAAGCGAGACGTCGAAGGTACCGCCGCCCAAATCGTAGATGAGATAGAGCCCTTCGGCGCCGTTGTCGAGCCCGTAGGCGAGCGCCGCGGCGGTGGGTTCGTTCAAAAGGCGCAGCACCGTGAGGTTCGCAAGGCGCGCGGCGTCCTTCGTCGCCTGGCGCTGCGCGTCGTCGAAGTAGGCCGGCACCGTGATGACGGCGCCCGAGAGGGGTTCGCCCCCGAAGCGCGCTTCAGCACGGTCGCGAAGCGTCTTGAGAATCTCGGCGCTCACCTCCACCGGCGTCTTGGGACCCGCCGCCGTGCGGATGCGGAGCATCCCTTCGGCGTCTTCGATTTCATAGGGAAGATGTTCGACGTGCTCGATGTCGGCAAGACGACGGCCGATCAGACGCTTGGCGGAGGAAATGGTGTTGGCCGGATCGGATTCGGCCGCCGCCAGAGCTTCCGTTCCCGTCACGACGCTTCCGTCGGCGAGATAGCGGACCACGGAGGGAAGGAGCTTCCTGCCCTTTTCGTCGGCGATCACTTCGGTGCTCGCGCTGATCACGCTCGCCACGAGCGAATTGGTCGTGCCGAGGTCGATCCCCACGGCCAAACGGTGTTCGTGCGGGGCGGCCGACTCACCGGGCTCCGCGATTTGAAAAAGTGCCATGACAGAAAAAAACCTCAAGCCGATGCGCGGCGCGCATCCTGCAAAAACTTGACGATGAAGAGAAGGCGGCGGGCGAGGTCGGCGCCGCGCACGGGATCGTTCTCCCGGTCAAAAGCCGCTTCGAGCGCGGCTTCGAGCGCCTTTGCCTCGGATTCGACTTCGCCGAGAAGCGCTTCTCGCTCGGCGTCGTCGGCCTCTTCGAGGCGTTCGCGCCAGTCGAGCTGCTTCATGAGGAAGTCGGCGGGCATGCGCACCTGTCCCTCGGTCTCCACTTCGGCGCCGCGCTTTTTCGCGAGCCACACGGCGCGCTTGACGGGACTCTTCAGCGTCTCGAAGGCTTCGTTGATGACGGCGCTCCACTGTTCGGCGACGCGCCGCTCGGCGGCCGAGCGGTCGGCGAAGCGGTCGGGATGAACCTTCTGCATCGCCGCACGGTGGCGCTCGGCGAGAAGCGTCTCGTCGAGCGCGTACGTTTCGGGAAGTCCGAAGAGTTCGTAGGGACTCATCCGAACGTCAGACATGGAAGGATTCCCCACAGCCGCAATGCGACTTTTCGTTGGGGTTGTGGAAGCGGAAGCCCTCGTTGAGGCCTTCGCGCGTGTAGTCGAGTTCCGTCCCGTCGAGGTAGGGAAGGCTCTTTTCGTCCACGATCACCTTCACGTTGAAGCTTTCGTAGACCTGGTCGTCGTCGTGAATTTCGTCGGCGAATTCGAGCTTATAGGCCATGCCCGAGCAGCCCGACGTCTTGACGCCGAGGCGCAGACCGAGGCCCTTGCCGCGGCGGTCGATGTACTTCTGAACGTGACGGGCGGCGGCTTCCGTAAGCGTAACGGCCATGTGTGACTCCTTACTTCTGCTTGGAACGATAGTCTTCGATCGCGGCCTTGATCGCGTCTTCGGCGAGGATCGAGCAGTGGATCTTCACGGGCGGAAGCGCGAGCTCTTCGGCGATCTGGCTGTTCGTGAGCTGACCGGCTTCGTCGAGGGTCTTGCCCTTGACCCATTCGGTCACGAGCGAGGACGAGGCGATCGCCGAGCCGCAGCCGTAGGTCTTGAACTTGGCGTCTTCGATGACGCCTTCGTCGTTCACCTGAATCTGCAGGCGCATGACGTCGCCGCAGGCGGGGGCGCCCACCATGCCGGTGCCGACGTTGTCGGCGTTCTTGTCGAGCGTTCCGACGTTGCGCGGGTGCTCGTAGTGATCCATCAATTTTTCGCTGTAAGCCATAGCGGTCTCCGAGGGGCGCCCCGGGGGCGCCCGACATAAGTGATCAGTGTTCAGTCCATTGGATCTTCGAGAGATCGACCCCTTCCTTGAACATTTCCCAGAGGGGGCTCATTTCGCGCAGCTGCGCCACCTTTTCGGTGAGGGTCTTCACGACGAAGTCGATGTCCTCTTCGGTCGTGAAGCGGCCGAGCGTAAAGCGGATCGAGCTGTGGGCGAGTTCGTCGTCGCGGCCGAGCGCTCGCAGAACGTAGGAGGGTTCAAGCGACGCGGACGTGCAGGCCGAGCCCGACGAAACCGCGATGTCCTTGAGCGCAAGCATGAGGCTTTCGCCTTCGATGTAGGCGAAGCTCACGTTGAGGTTGTGGGGCGAACGGTGTTCCCAGTCGCCGTTGAGGTAGACCTCGGGAATGTTCTTGCGGATGCCGTCCCAGAGACGGTCGCGAAGCGCCTTGATGCGGGGCACTTCCGTGTCGAACTCTTCCTTGGCGAGGCGATAGGCTTCGCCCATGCCGACGATCTGGTGCGAGGGGAGCGTGCCCGAACGCATGCCGCGTTCGTGACCGCCGCCGTGCATCTGGCATTCGAGGCGGACGCGGGGCTTGCGGCGCACGTAGAGGGCGCCGATCCCCTTCGGACCGTAGACCTTGTGGCCCGAAAGGCTCATCAGGTCGACGTTCCATTCGTCGACGTTGATCTTGATGTGGCCCGGGGCCTGCGTGGCGTCGCAGTGGAAGAAGATCTTGTGTTCGCGGCAGATGCGGCCGATTTCGACGAGGTCCTGCACGACGCCGATTTCATTGTTCACCGCCATGACGGAGATGAGGATCGTGTCGGGACGGATCGCGGCCTTGAGCTTTTCGAGGTCGAGAAGCCCGTTTTCCTCCACGTCGAGATAGGTGACTTCAAAGCCTTCCGTCTCGAGGTGGCGCATCGAATCGAGAATCGCCTTGTGTTCGGTCTTCACCGTGATGAGGTGACGGCCCTTTTCCTTGTAGAAGTGCGCGATCCCCTTGAGGGCGAGGTTGTCGGCCTCGGTCGCGCCCGACGTCCAGACGATTTCGCGCGGATCGGCGCCGATCAGGGCGGCGACGTGACCGCGGGCCTCTTCCACGGCCTTTTCGGCTTCCCAGCCGTAGGCATGGCTGTGGGACGCGGGATTGCCGAAACGTTCATAGAGGTACGGCACCATTTTCTCCACCACGCGCGGATCCACCGGGGTCGTGGCAGAGTAGTCCAAGTACACGGGCTTAGTCATGAGTATCGATGCTCCTTAGGAGGTGACAGCGTCAGCGGGCGCTGTCGAATCAGAAATGATCGGGGTCGAATAAACCTTCAGCTGCGGCGCCGGACCGGAATGTCGGCGGAAACGTGCGCTTCCTTTCGGGCGGCGCGCTCCTCGTTGCGGCGAACCATGTCGGCGAGCGTCACGCGCGAGAGAAACTCCGACGTGACGCGGTTGAGATCTTCCCAAAGATGGTGCGTGAGACAGGCGGCGCCGCCCTTGCAGGTGTCGCCTCCGTGACACTGGGTCGCGTCGATGTCCTCGTCGACGGCCTCGATGATCTGTCCCACGGAAATGTTTTCGGGCAGGTCCCCGAGGCGGTAGCCGCCGCCGGGGCCGCGGGCGCTCGTCACGAGGCCGGCGCGGCGAAGCTTGCAGAAGATCTGCTCGAGATACGCCACCGAAAGGTTCTGGCGTTCGGCGATGAGCGCGATGCGCACGGGCGCCTCGCTCAAATGCAGCGCCAAATCCACCATGGCCGTCACGGCAAAGCGACCTTTCGTCGTCAGTTTCACGAACGTCTCCTTCTGCTGATCTTCGGAAAAACCCGATTGAATTGCTCGGATATTACGCTAAAGTTCTTGACCGCGCAAGTAAGGAATTGGATTTTTTGACGTAAAAAAGAAGCCGAAACCGATCTTTACAAAGGTTCCGGCTTCCTTGTCGCGCCGAGGCGCCAAAAAATCATAGGCCGCGCTGACGCTGCAATTGCTTCGCCTTCTTTTCGAGGGTCTCGAGGAGCCCGCTACAGGCGTCCGTGCAGTACTCGATCACGAGGTTGAAGCCCTCGTTGATGCCGTAGTAGGGATCGGGCACCACGGCCGCGTCGTAGTCGTTGGCGTAGCGCATCAGAAGCTGAATCTTGTGGTGGTAGCAGGCGGGCGAGCGCTGCTGGAGTTCGGTGAGGTTTTCCCAGTCCATCGCGAGGATGAGGTCGAACTCTTCGAAGTCTTCCGGGCGGATCTGGCGCGCACGGTGCTGCGAAATGTCGAGCCCGCGCTTGCGGCAGGCGAGCTGGGCGCGCGAATCCGGCGTTTCTCCCTCATGATGAGCCGTCGTCGACGCGCTGTCCGAGTCAATCACGTCGCTGAAACCCGCTTCACGGACCATCCGACGGAAAATCGCCTCGGCCGTCGGACTGCGGCAAATGTTGCCGGTACACACAAACAAAATCTTAATCACTGTAATCTCTTATTCTCTGAGGGAAAATCAGTTCTCAAACCTGGGCAAACGAAAAGTCCCAAAAACATCCCCAATATCCTACCGCACTTGCCGCATTCTGCCTAGAGCGGGATTCGCGCACACCGCGAAAGAAAAGTCCTCAGCTCGGCGCGCTCGCGCCGAAGGCCTCCCGACGAAGCGCCATGAGTTCCTCGCGAAGGCGCGCGGCCTTCTCGAAGTCGAGGTTCTTGGCGTGCTCCATCATCTGCTCTTCGAGCGCGCGCAGACGGCGTGCGAGTTCCTTTTCGTCGCGCGGCGCCTCGACCGCGGGCGCGGGCACGTCGGGACCGCGGTAGACGCCGTCGATGATTTCGCGGATCTCCTTCTTGACGCCCCGCGGGACGATCCCGTGCTCCTCGTTGAAGGCCTGCTGCTTGGCACGGCGCCGATTCGTCTCCTCGAGCGCGCGCTTCATGCTGTCGGTGATCCGGTCGGCATAGAGGATCGCGCGGCCGTGCAGATTGCGCGCGGCGCGGCCGATCGTCTGAATGAGCGAGCGGTCACTTCGCAAAAACCCTTCCTTGTCCGCGTCGAGAATCGCAACAAGCGACACTTCCGGAATGTCGAGGCCTTCGCGCAGGAGGTTGATCCCGACGAGGACGTCGAAGGTGCCCGAACGCAGGTCGCGGATGATCTCCACGCGCTCGACCGTGTCGATGTCGGAGTGCAGATACCGAACCTTCACGCCGTGCTCGGACAAAAAGTCCGTGAGATCCTCGGCCATGCGCTTCGTGAGCGTCGTGACGAGCACGCGCTCGCCCTTCTTCGTCACCTCGCTGATTTCGGAGAGAAGGTCGTCCACCTGCGAGACGGCGGGCCGCACCTCCACTTCCGGGTCCACGAGCCCCGTGGGACGAACGACCTGTTCGACCACTTCGCCGCCCGAGCGTTCGAGCTCGTAGTCGGCGGGCGTCGCGGAAACGAAGATGCTGCGGCGCATCTTGCGCTCGAATTCGTCGAAGCGAAGCGGACGGTTGTCGAGCGCCGAAGGCAGACGGAATCCGTACTGAACGAGCGTCTCCTTTCGCGCGCGGTCGCCGCGGTACATGCCGCCCAACTGCCCCATCATCACGTGCGACTCGTCAAAGAACATGATCGCGTCGGCGGGAAGATAGTCGATGAGGCACGGAGGCGCCACGCCCGGAGCGAGCCCGGTCAAGTGCCGCGAGTAGTTTTCGATCCCCTTGCAAAAGCCCACCTGATCGAGCATCTCTAGGTCAAAGCGCGTGCGCTCCTCGAGGCGTTGGGCTTCGAGAAGCTTTCCTTCTTCGAGAAGTTCCGCGCGGCGCTCCTTCAGTTCGACCTTGATCGATTCGATCGCGCGCAGAATTTCTTCGCGCGGCGTCACGTAGTGGCTCGCCGGATAGACGACGAAGCGGTTCACCTTCTGTTCGATCCGCCCGGTGAGCGGATCAAAAAGGAGAATCGCGTCGATTTCGTCGTCAAAGAGCTCCACCCGCACGGCGCTCTCTGCGTGCTCGGCCGGAAAGACGTCGATCGTGTCGCCCCGCACGCGGAAGGTTCCGCGCACGAACTCGGTGTCGGTGCGGCGGTACTGCATGCGCACAAGTTGCGAGATGAGCTGCCGCTGCGTGCGCTCGTCGCCGCGCCGGAGAATGCAGCGCATTTCCGTGTAGCTTTCCGGCGCGCCGATGCCGTAGATGGAAGAGACCGTCGCCACGATGATCGTGTCGCGGCGCTCGAGAATCGACTTCGTCGCCGCCAGACGCATCTGCTCGATGTGCTCGTTCACCGCCGCGTCCTTTTCGATGAAGAGGTCGCGCGCGGGCACGTAGGCCTCGGGCTGATAGAAGTCGTAGTAGGAGACGAAGTACTCGACGGCGTTCTCGGGAAAGAACTCGCGCATTTCCGAATAGGTCTGCGCGGCGAGCGTCTTGTTCGGCGCGAGAATGATGGCGGGCACGCCCGCTCGGGCAATGACGTGGGCCATCGTATAGGTCTTCCCCGACCCCGTTACGCCGAGAAGCGTCTGACAGGCCACGCCCGCCTCGAGCCCCGCGCACAGCTTCTCGATCGCCTGCGGCTGATCGCCCGCGGGCGGAAAAGGCATGTAGAGCGTAAACGGCGAATTCGGATAACGAACGACTTCGGCCAAGGGCGTCTCCTCGATCTCGGAAGTGGGACAAGATTTCCTCTATATGGGGACGATTTGCGGATCTCAAAGGGCCGGCGAAAAATTTTCGATTTATTTTTCATCGCACCCTTGCTTTTTTCTGATGGATGAGATATACTTTGTGTTCTTGATTCCCCGATAGCTCAGTCGGTAGAGCGACGGACTGTTAATCCGCAGGTCGCTGGTTCGAGCCCAGCTCGGGGAGCCAAAGATTCCGAAAGAGGAAGCGAGAAATCGCTTCCTCTTTCTTTTTGCGCCCTGCCCCTCAGTCGGCAAGGGGCACGATGAAGCGTCCGCTTCCACCGCGGCGGTTGCCGTCGGCCTTGGTGAGCTTCATTTCAACGACCAGATAGGCGTCCTTCGCCGCACGAAGACCGAGCTTCTTCATTTGCTCGAACATCGGATGATGCCCGCGCGCGATTTCGTCGATCGAGAACTCGCGTTCCAACCCCACAAAGTGATAGACGAAGGCCTTGCCCCCGGGCATGGCGACGAGCGGCTCGCCCAAGGGAATGGCAAACTGCCGCGCCAGGGACGAGCGAAGAATGAGCCCCCACTGCGTGGTGTAGGGATTCTCGCCCGGGCTCGGCGTGACGCGCAGAGCCGACTTCACGACCGGCATCCATTCGACCCACTGCTTGAGAAGCGGATAGACGCGCTCGTCGCGCTCGAAGTCGCGCGCGTTCGCGTGCGGCAGGAACCAGCAGGGCTCGACGTCGCGCACCTCCCAGTCGACCGGACGTTGGAGGCGCCGCTCGTACCAGACCTTCACGCGCTCGTGCTCGGCGAGCACCGCCTCGATGCGCCGCACCTCGGCGCGCAGACTTTCCGCCTTTTCGTCGAGGAGCCTCAGGGCCTCGTTATCCTCCGCGCACAGCATTCGATTCATGTCCCGCACGTTCACGCCGTAGTTGCGAAGCCGCATGTATTCGAGAATGCGGGACGACTGATCGAAGTCGTAGTAACGGTAGCCGCTCGAGGTGTAGTGCACCGCAAGGAGGCCGTTTTCTTCGTAATGCTTCAGAAAGTCGGGCGTTACACCCATGTAGCGGGCGTAGTCGCCGATTCGGTAGAGTTTGCGTTCGTTGGGATCGGCCATGTGTGTTTTTCTTCTCCGTGAAAAGGCGTCGAACCGCCTGAAGGAAAAGCTTCTCCCTGAGTGTAGACGGTTTTGGTGCGAGTCCGAGCATTCTTTTGCATGCGTCCCGCCGTCACTTCCCGTAGGACACGAACCTGTGCTCTGCCTTGCGCCATCCTCTGGTTATCCCGAAAGTTTTCCGTCCGTACCGACGCGCAATCGCCCCTTGACTTGCGGCCTGGCCTCAGCTCTAGAGTGAAGGCTTTCCATCTCCCTCATCGAAAACACGTTGGAGAACTTATGAGCAAACAAATTCTCTCCCGCCGCGCGTTCCTGCGCACGACGGTTGCGGGCGGCGCTTCGCTGGCCGCCGTCGGTCTTCACGCCGCGCCCAAGGGCCTCTACACGCCCGGTACCTACTCGGCCCGCGCCTCGGGGATCGGTGACGTCATCGTTACGATGACCTTCGACTCCGACAAGATCACCGACGTCGTGCTCGACCTCTCGCATGAAACCCCGTCGATTGGTCAGGCCGCTGCGGAAGCCCTCAAGAAGTCGCTTCTCGCCGGCCAGACGGCCGAAATCGACGCCGTCTCGGGCGCCACCATCACGTCGAAGGCCGTTCGTCAGGCCGCCGCCAAGTGCATCGCGCAGGCCAAGGGCGAAATCCCCGTCGAAGTGATCACGAAGAAGGAAGCCGCCGAAGACGACGGCGATTGGCTCGGCAAGGCTCCTGAAATTGCCGAGAAGGACATCGCCAAGACCGTCGACACCGACATTCTCGTCGTCGGCTGCGGCACGGGCGGCATGTTCGCCGTGGCGGCCGCCGCCGAAGAAGGCGCCAAGGTGATCGGCATCGACCGCTTCGTGACCGGCACGGGCATCCGCGACGACCTCGCCGCCATCGACTCTCGTTATCAGAAGAAGCAGGGCACGAAGATCGACAAGTTCGAATACATCCGCGCCATGACGACCTACGCCGCGGGCCACCTCAAGCAGGACCTCGTCAAGCTTTGGGCCGACGAATCTGCGGAAGCCATCAACTGGTACGGCGACCGCCTCGCCGAACGCGGCGTCGAACTCTGGCACGAATCGGGCGACTCGGTCGACCCGGCCTACCACCATCACTTCCCGACCGGTCACTCGCCGCGCTGGCGCACGTCCGACGACGGCACGGGCAAGCCCCTGAACGGCAACAAGATCCTCTTTGACTATGCGACGAAGAAGGGCGCACGCTTCGACTACAACACGCGCATGGTGAAGCTCGAGAAGAAGGACGGCCGCGTCACGGGTTGCATCGCCGTGGACGGCGACGGCAAGTACGTCCGCTACAACGCCAAGAAGGGCGTCGTCGTCGCCACGGGCGGCTACGCACTCAACTACAAGATGCTCGAAGCCCTGCAGCCGCATACGCTTCGCGTGATCGGCCGCAACCGCTCGATGCCGGGCGCCCACGGCGACGGCATCAAGGCCTGCCTCTGGGTCGGCGCCAAGATGGACGAAACGCACGCGTCGATGAAGTTCGACCGCTGCGCTCTGCGTCCGGATCAGCCCAACGGTCCCAAGACCGCGCAGTCGGGCGACGTCGGCATGTTCTGGATGGCTTCGCAGCCCTGGCTCAAGGTGAACGCCGACGGCAAGCGCTTCATCAACGAATCGGGCACCTACGAAGCGATCCTTCACGCCGACGAATACAACAAGGGCCACTGCCACTACACGATCTTCGACAGCAACTGGGTGAAGTACGCACAACAGTTCAAGATGCACGGCTGCTCGCGTCTCTATCCATTTGAAAACGGTGCGGACCCCAACATCCCCTGGCAGGTCTTCCAGGAAAAGTACTTCCCGGTCCTCCTCGAAAAGGGCTTCCTCATGAAGGCCGACACGATCGAAGAGCTCGCCGAGAAGCTGCATCTCCCGGTTGACGCCTTCAAGGCGACGGTGGAACGCTACAACGGCTTCGTGAAGAACGGCAACGACCTTGACTACGGCAAGGAAGCCTTCCGTCTGACGCCGGTGAACCAGGGCCCCTTCTACGGTGCCAAGAACACGGGCGACATCCTCTGCACGATGGACGGCATCGTGATCGACACGAACATGAACGCCATCGATACGGAAGGGAACGCCATCCCGGGTCTCTATGTGATCGGCAACGACAGCGGCGCCTACTTCGCCAACACCTACCCGAACCTCTCCACGGGTATGGCCTGCGGCCGCACCGTAACGTTCGGACGTCACGTGGGCAAGTACCTCGCGAAGCTCTGATGCGCTAATCCATAGCTCCCTGCGACAAAGCCCGAAGTGAACTGTCCCCAGAAAGCGAGACACTTTCTGGGGACACTTTTATGGGCAAGAAGATTTCAGCAGAAATTCGCCACCAAGTTTTGTTGTTGCTTCAGCAGGGCGCACGCTCTTGGACCATCGCCACAAGGCTCGGCCTTG